>NZ_WBOF01000001.1:1870000-3070000 GCF_009569385.1 Streptomyces kaniharaensis | reverse complement strand
CCGCAGCCGGGCACCGTTCGCCATCACCGCCGACTCCCTGGTCACCCTGCCCGGCCCAGGCTTCCGCGCCGGACAGCACCTGCCCGTCACCACGGACCTCGCCATCCACGCCTTCGACCAGGTCCGCGTGCTGATCACCGCACCGCCCACAGAGGTCATCTGCACCGAGACGGCGACCGGCTTCCTCGCGGCCCACAGCTCGATCGCCACGGTCACCGTCCACTTCGCCGACGGCTCCCTGTTCACCTACCGGGGCGGGTACATCGTCGACCCGGCCCTGCGAACCGACGCGGGCGGTGACTGGCGGGTGGAGAGCCGGGGCTTCGCCGCCCGATGGACCCCGGACCCCCACCGAGCGCGGAACGCGCCCGAGGCCGGGCCGCCGGCCTACCAGCGGTGCATCACCGCCATGGTCGACGCCCTCCACCAGGACCATCCCCTGCCGGTACCCGCCGCCGACAACCTTCCCTCCATCGCCCTGCTGGACGCCGCGCTCACCTCCGCCGCCCACCGCCGCCCCGTCCCCGTGCCGGAGGTGCCCCATGGCCGCCACTGACGCCGTGGTCAGCCGCCCGCACCCGCTGCTGGTCAACGCGCTTGCCGCGGCGGGCTTCGACGCCGCCGGAGCGCGCTTCACCCCGCTCAAGGCCGGGACGGACAGCCTCCCCTTCGCGGTCACCACCCACGCCGGTGACAACCTGGTCGTCAAGGTCCGCCGCGCGGGCAGTCGCTCGCGCTACCCGACCGCCGCCTGGGCATCGGCCCGCATGCGCGAGGCCGGTATCCCGGCCGCCGAGATCCTCTGGCACAGCCGGGAAGCCTGCGTGGAGACCCGCTGCCCCGGCCGCCCCCTCGAAGCCGAGCCGCCCACGCCGCAGGACCTGGACGCGGCGGCCCGCGCGGGCGAGATGCTCCGGCGCCTGCACAGCATCCAGGTCGGCAGCTTCGGCCAGCTCGACGGCCACGGCATCGGCCAGCACGCCACCATCCAGGGCTGGTTCCTCAGCCTCGCGGCCCGCAGCGTCCCGAGCCTCGACGGCCTGGACCTGCCCGGGCTGCTGAACCGCACCCGCTTCATCCTGGACGTCGGATCGCCCCGCCTGGCCGAAGGCCGACCCCGGTTGCTGCACGGCGACTGGGTCGGCCGGCACCTGTTCACCAACGGCCGGCAGATCACCGGCATCGTCGACCTGGAGAGCGTGCGCGGCGGCGACCCGCTGGCCGAACTCGCCGGGTGGTCGCTGCGCGAACCGGCCCCGATGACCGCGGCCCTGCTCGACGGCTACTTCGACGGCCCGCTGCCCGCCGACCACCTGCTGCCGCTCGTCCTGTTCCGCCTGCGCATCGCCTACTCGCTGCTGCAGTTCCACGCCTCCTGCGACGACCAGGACATGGTCCGGCTGCGGGCCGCACAGCTCCAGGCCGACCTCGACGACCTCGACCACGGCCACCTCTCCGCGATCCCGCGCATCACCCCCGACGCCGACTCCAGCGCGCGACGCCGCCCATGACCCCGTCCAGCCTCCGCTCACTCCCCCGCCCGGAAGGAAACCCGTGAACGACCCTGCCGTCACCCTCCCGTTCCCCCGCGAGCCCAAGTACGGGCAGGCCGAGAAGGACGCCGTCCTCAAGCTCCTCGACGAAGGTCACCTGTCCGAGATCAACCGAGGCCCGGCCACCAACGCCCTCGAAGCCGCGTTCGCCCGCCTCACGGGCACCCGCCACGCGCTGTCGTTCAACTCCGGCACCGCCTCCCTGCACGCCGCCCTCCACGCGGTCGGCGCCAGTCCCCAGGCTGGCGTCGCCGTCTCCCCGATGACCTGGGTCTCCGCCATCACCGCCGTCTTCCAGGCCGGCAGCTACCCCGTCTTCTGCGACATCGAGCCGGACAGCCCGAACATCGCCCCCACCGCCGTCGCCGAGGCCGCCCCCGCCTGCTCCGCGGTCCTCGCCACTCACACCTGGGGCATCCCCGCCCGCATGGACCAGCTCGCCAAGGCCACCGGCCTGCCGATCGTCGAGGACTGCTCGCACGCCCACGGAGCGCTCTACCAGGGCCGCGCCGTCGGCTCCTGGGGTGCTGCCGGATGCTTCAGCCTCCAGGAATCCAAGTCCGTCTCCGGCGGAGAGGGCGGCATCCTGACGACCACGGACCGCGAGGTCTACGAGCGGGCCCTCACCCTCGGCCACCACCCCGCCCGCCTGGCCGCCGAGCTCACCCTGCCCGAGCTGAAGCCGTTCGCCACCACCGGTGCCGCCTACAAGTACCGGATGCCCGCCGTGTCCGCCGTCATCGCCCGCCAGCAGCTGCGATCCCTCCCCGACCGGATGCTGGCCGCCGAGCAGAACCTCGCCACTCTCCGCAAGGTGTTGGAGGAGTGCGACGCGCCCGTCACCTGGCCCTCGATCGGCGAGCTGTCCGTGCGCGGCTGGTACGGCACCCCGTTGACGATCAACGTCCGCGTGCCGGACCCGGCCGAGCTGAGCAAGCAGCTCAAGGCCGCCGGCATCCCCGTCCGCTCCATGTACGAGGACTGGACGCAGGCCCCGCTCCTCCAGCGCCCGGACCTGGCCGCCCGGTTCTGGCCGCACCTGGCCCGCAGCCCCTACCGGCCGCCGACCATCGACGCACTGCCGAACTTCCACAAGGCGATGCGCCAGATGATCGTCCTCAAGGTGCCGCAGCTCCTGGCCCCGGACTACATGGAGCAGGTCGCCGAGGCCCTCGCCGCCGTACTGGTCCGCACGCTGGTCACGGCATAGCCGCGAACGCCTCCTGCACGTCCTCACGCCGCTCGGTCCACCAGGCCAGGAAGCGCTCGGCGGGTAGGAACAGGTGGTCGCAGGAGTGGTCGTCCCGGTCGTAGTGGAAGACCAACTGCCAGTAGTCGGACATGCGCTTCCACCACAGCCGCTCCACCGCATCCGCCAGGGCCGGCACCGGGATCGGCACCACCGACCGGTAGCCGGCCACGAACGCGGAGGTCCGCTCCAGGTCGAGGAAGCCGTCCTCGCCGCCGAACTGCACGGTGGCAGTGCGGGCGACCTCCTCGCCGAACGGCCGCACCCGGATGCGATCCCAGTCGATCACCCCGGCGATCTTGCCGTCCCGCCACAGCACGTTGCGGTGCTGCACGTCACCGTGCGTCCAGCCCACTGGGTCGGCCGCCACCTCGGTGGTGGGTCGTTCGCTGCCGTACTTGTCGAGCAGCGTCTTGCGCTCGCCCAGCGCCTGGACCGCCTCGGCATCGAACGCCGTCGGGCTCTCCAGAGCGGCAATCAGCGCGAGGAAGCGGTCCGCCTCAGCGTGCGCGGCACCCGGTGTAGTCACCGGGGCGGCCGACGGCTCCGATGCCTGCGGCAGCAGGCGGGCGAAGTCAGTGGCTGAAGTACTGGAAGATCAGGAGGTCATCGCCGGTGAACACCGACGATCTGGAGTCCGCCCTGTTCGGGGCTGAGCTGCGGGTACTGAATATCCAGACCAAGCTGCACCGTTGGGCTCGTGATGATCCTCATCGCAGGTTCGACGACCTGTTCAATCTCGTTGCCGACCCGGGCTTCCTTCTGGTGGCCTGGGATCGGGTGCGGGGCAACAAGGGTGCACGTACTGCCGGGGTGGACGGACGCACGGCGTCGTCCATCGAGCTGGGAACGGGGGTCGAGGAGTTCCTCGGCATGCTGCGGTCGCAGATCAAGGACTGTAGTTTCCGTCCCCTGCCGGTGCGGGAGCGGATGATCCCCAAGGCGGGCGGCAAGCTGCGTCGCCTGGGGATCGCGACGATCACCGACCGGGTGGTGCAGGCATCCTTGAAGCTGGTGCTGGAGCCGATCTTCGAGGCGGATTTCCTCCCGTGTTCCTACGGGTTCCGCCCGAACCGCCGGACCCATGACGCGGTGGCCGAGGTGCGTCTGCTCACGTCCAAGAAGTACGAGTGGATCGTGGAAGGCGACATCAAGGCCTGCTTCGACGAGATCTCGCACACGGCCCTGATGGACCGGGTGCGGGCACGAGTCGGAGACAAGCGCGTCCTGGCTCTGGTGAAGGCGTTCCTCAAGGCGGGCATCCTCGGTGAGGACGGTCTGCTGCGGGACAACGACACCGGCACCCCGCAGGGTTCGATCCTCTCGCCGTTGCTCAGCAACGTGGCTCTCTCGGTCCTGGACGAGTTCGTCGCCCGGGCACCCGGAGGTCCCGGAACTGATGTCTACGAGCGCCGGAGGCGCCGACGCCGCAGTCTGCCCAACTTCCGGCTGGTCCGGTACGCGGACGACTGGTGCCTGCTGGTGCACGGCACCCAGGCAGACGCCGAGGCGCTACGCGAGCGGATCGCAGAGGTCCTCACCACGATGGGCCTGCGCCTGTCTCAGGAGAAGACCCTGATCACCCACATCGAGCAGGGCCTGGACTTCCTCGGCTGGCGCATCCAGCGCCACCGAAAACCAGGCACCAACCGGTACTACGTCTACACCTACCCGGCCAAGAAGGCCCTGCGGGCCATCATGGCGAAGGTCAAGACGCTGTGCCGCGAGGTCGGTACGAACCAGCCGCTCGACGCCCTGCTCGCCCGGATCAATCCGGCGGTGCGGGGCTGGTGCGCCTACTTCCGGCCGGGGGTGTCCTTCGCGACCTTCTCCTACCTGCGCAACTACCTGTGGTTCGCGGTCTGGCGATGGGTGCGGCAGAAGCACCCCAAGACGGCCTTGAGGAAGATCTACCGCCAGTACCTTGGGCGTGGATCTTGGTGGGCCAGCGAGAACAGGGAACTGTTCAACCCGATCTCGGTAGGCACCACCACACGCTACCGCTATCGGGGAGCAGCTATCCCCTCTCCCTGGCCGATCACGGGATGAGAACCACCACCACGAGGCCCTTTCGGGGCTTGTGGAGAGCCGGGTGCGGTGCCAAGTCGCATGCCCGGTTCGGGAAGCGGCTCCGGGGAAACGGGCCGGTCGAAAGACTGGAACCGCGCCCCGGGCCGACTTCACCGTTCCACCTCCGGCGGTGAAATCGAGCTGGCAGTGACGGCGGACCGCTGCTGGGCCGAGGTGACTCTCCACGGTGGTTCGCCTGCTTCCCGTTGCAGCTCCTCGAACCATGCGGCTACCCGTTCAGGTGGGGATCATGTGCGTGGCAGTGGCCGGGCCTCCGGGACTGCGGTGCCGCCGGAGTAGTCGCTCACCCGGCGCCGACAAACTGAGACCAAGACCGAAACCACGACACGAAGAAGGCCCCGGCCGGGAACCCGGTCGCGGCCTTCAACTGCCCTGCTGGGCAAAGGCGGAGGATACGAGATTCGAACTCGCGAGGGGTTGCCCAAACACGCTTTCCAACTGTTCTTCCGGCTGTCCGAAGAGGTCCGCGTCAGTCCTGGCCTGCGGCGGAGCGGCCCGGTGGTCGGGCTCTGGACGGTGCCGGACGGGGTGAACGCAACCAAAACTGCAATCAGAGCCAGCCGAGTTCTTCCTACTCAGAAGTCCCCGGATCGGGCTTGTGCGGGCGCGCCGTCGGTCGTTCCCCGGTGTCCCGAGCCTAGGCCCGGCGGGCTCTGCATGGTTGGTGAACGCCGCGCATCGGCGAGCTGCCTCCGATAGCCTGCTTCAGGTGACGGAAGCGATGGACGACGCTACGTGTGGCTCGCGCTACAGCATCATCGAGGAGGACCTGGTGGTCCTCGGCGAGACCTTCGGGCTCGGTGAGGTTCAGGCATGCCGCTTCCTGCCCAACGGCCTGATGAACGGCAACTGGCGGCTCGAGACGGCCGACCGCGCATTCGCACTGAAGCGGATCATGGACGTGCCGTTGTCGCTCGCCCGCCGGAACCTGGCGGTCCTGGCGGAGCTGGCCGCCGCCGGAGTCCCGGTCGGGCGGCCACTGACCACCTTCTCCGGCCAGACCGTGGCGGAGGTCGCGGACCGCGGCTACTGCCTGATCCCCTGGATGGAAGGCAGCCACCAGCCGGGGACCGAGATCACATTGGACCAGGCCGGTGACCTCGGCGTCCTGCTCGGCCAGATCCACCGGAGCCTGAACGACGAGCGGATCTTGCTGGCCCCCTTGGCCCTGCGACCGGCTTTCCCGGTCTCCATGACGGGTCGTTACTCCCGCGACTACTACGGGGCCTCCGCCCCACCCACGGTCCTCAGTCGGCAACGGACCTGCCCACCGCCGCACTGGCTGTCCGGCGGTTCGGGCGATCGCGGATGGTTCCCACGTTCACCACTCGATCGATCGGTCAGGGAGATGCCCAGCTCTACTCCGGCAGCATCGCCACGCCTACGCCGCAGGCCTTCAACGTGGCCTCCCCACCGGAACGGGCATCCAGCTTCGGAGTTGACCCACCCGCCCGAAGGCGGCCGCATCACGCACTGCACACCGGCCCGTATCCACCAGGTTTGAGCCGGCTCGCTGCTTACGGAGCTTCAACCACTGGTTCGCTCTCGCTACACCTTCTGACCTCGCTAGACGGACCCGCACCGTCCGGTAGTACCGGCACGTCCCGCCGTTGTCGGGGCTGCTTACCGCCCTCCCCGGCGTTCCCCGGACCAGGCTGCCCCCAGCTTCACCAGACCGCTGCGACGGCCCGGCGGAGAAGGTCTTCCACCTCCACTCGATCGTGTGGTACTTCGTGGCGCACTCCCCCGTCAGCGAAGGTAGGGCGTTCACCCGCCGAACCCTGTCCGGTTGGCATCTCGCCCCATCCGTTCTCGGCGACGACGTCCAGCTCATCGTCTCGGAACTGCTCACCAACGCCGCCAGGTACACGGCGGGCCCACTCGCACTGGATCTGGACCAGAACGGCCCGTGCCTGCGCATCACCGTGACCGACCCCCAATCCGGCAGCACGCTGCCCGACCCCGGCACGCACCAACCGACCCGGGTCGGCGGCCATGGCCTGTTCATCGTCGACCGCCTCGCCCTCTGCTGGGGCGCCCTCCCGAACGACGGCGGCAAGGCCCGTATGGGCCGAACTCATCGTCCCCTCCGAACAACCACCGCCATCGCCTTGGAGCCCCGCGCCGTGACACGGATCCGCGGGCGAAAACTCGACCCCACGTTCCACGGTGTGCCCCAACAGCGGATCCTCAAGTCAGGCATGGCAAAAGCGGAATCCGGGTTCATATTTGTGGTGTGTCGGATGAGCGAGAGCCGCGAACGAGCTGGACGTTCCTGACGCAGCACGCGCGTGTGCTGTTGATGATCTCGCGGGATGCGGACGTCCGCTTGCGGGACCTGGCCGCGATGTGCGGCATGACCGAACGGGCCGCGCGGGCGATCGTCACGGACCTGGAGAAGGCCGGCTACCTGACCCACTCCCGGCACGGACGCCGCAACCGCTACCAGGTGGTCCGCGGCACGTACTTCCGTCATCCCGCCGAGGGCCACCACGAGATCGCCGGGCTGCTGGCCCTGTTCGCCGATCTCGCCCCCGACGCCGGCCACCAGCCTGCGACCACCACCGGTGATCATCATGATGAGCATCCGTGACCCCGCGCCAACCCGTCCCCCGTACCCCGCCGCACCGTGTGCGCGTCCCGGCCGCTCTGCCACCACCCCTCCCGTTGAGGCGGTGAGTCCAGTGCCCGACCCCATCGGATCCACCCGGCACGGATCGGGTGAGGAGCTCCGGACGGACACTCCGTCTCGCTACGCGGTGACCCTTCCGGGTGTGCCCGGCAGGCACAGTCCGCTCGAGGTCGTCGTCGTTCATGCCACGGACGAGGTGACCGCGGACGGGACCCCGGTCTACGCGGACAAGGCCGGCACCCTCCGCGTAGAGATCATCGGGGAGACGGCCCGACCGCTCGCCGAGCCGACCGGTCAGGGACGGCACACCTGCCTGCACGCCACCCCACTGCCCTGACCTCGCCGCGGCTTCGCTCCGGGCGTGGCCCGACCTGTCACCATGCTCGATTCCTGACCGGCGCAAACAACCCAGGACTCTCGAACGCGGGCACTCAGCCTCAGGCAGCCTTGCCCGCGAGGAGGCTGGTGACACGGTCAGCCATGAGGACACCGAGGATGTAGCCGTCCTCGTCGACGACGGGCCAGACCGCCAGGCGCTTGACCCGCATGGCGATCGCGGCCAGGGCCAGGCCCATGGTCGGCCAGGCGAACGGGCCGCGCTGGTGGGTGGTGGCACTGATCACGGTCCGTCCGGTGTACCAGGAGCGGTTCAGGAACGGATGGAGTCCGGTGCGGGTGACCAGCCCCTCGCACCGGCCGTCGTGGTCGCGGACCAGCAGGTAATCGAGGTGGGCGCCGCGGAGGACGTCGTCGGCCTGGTCAACGGTGCTGTCGTCGGCTATCTGGTAGTCGCAGGGGTCCATGGCGTCGGCGACTGTGAGGCCGTGGCCGGGCCGCACCGACTGCGGGGAGTGGATGGTCACGGTGCTCACCGTTCCCGTCTCCGGCCGCCCCCTGGGGGCTGCCGAGCTTTCCTTCACCCAGAACGAGGCCGGAACGGCTACCGGAATGCGTGATGCCCTGGATGCCTACGACCCTACTCCGGTGGCGAACGGACCGGAGCAGACCGCTGCGGAGTAGCCTGGAAGACAACCGAGGACATATCGCACACCGGCATCAGCGTCGACGTCGCCCTGGGTCATGACGGGTCCCTCGCGGACCGGACGGGCGGCTTCGTATGATGCCGATTCCTTTCCCCACCTCTTCCTCTCCTGGGCCGTGGATGGCACCCGGCGCCCCGCTGCTGCCTCGCCTGGTTCTGGAACCGACGATGTCACGGGAGGGCGTCTTCGACGGCGCCTGGTGGCCCCGCTCGAACCACGTCCTCGCCGAACTGCCGGACCTGATCACCGCGCTCGGTGCCCACTTCGGGCGCATCGTGCGGGTCGGCCTCGACACCTCGGCCTGGGACGGCGTGCCCCGGTCCGTGGCGGCGAACGGCCTGACGGTCAGAATCAACTGGTTCACCGGCAGCAACGCGACGATCAGCGTCACCCGGGGGTTCCAGGACCACTTCCTGCTGCTGGTGGTACCGCCCGGCACCAAGTCGGCAACGGCCGCCTCGGCGATGGCCGGCGCCTCGGCCACCGGAAACCACACCCCAGCAGCAGAACTCCTGCTCGGCTGAACGGCCCGGGCACGGTCTCGGCTGCCGCTTCGAGAAGGCGGCAGCCGACGCCGCGTCCGGACCGGACCGGACCGGACCGGACCGGAGTAGCCTGGACATCACCGAAGGCACTTCGCATGCCGGCACCGGATACTGGCGTCGTCTCCGGCGAACGGCAATGCCGGACCCGGCTTCTCGGCCGGGCCCGGGGACAGGTCTCTGATCATGACCACGACCCTCGATCGTGCGACGACGCCCGCCGCCACGGATTCCACGGCTCGGCTCACCCTCGCGCCCAGTGGCGTGCGGCCCGGCCGTCTGGACGGTGCCTGGTGGCCCCGCTCGCGTGATCTTCTTCTCGAACTCCCCGCCCTGGCCGCCGAGATCGACGAGCGGTGGGGCCGGATCACCCGGATCACCGTGAACCCCGCGCGGTGGCCTGTCATCCCCCGGCGGATCCCGGTCACGGGTCACACCGTCCACGCGGGCTGGTTCACCATCGAACAGGACCAGCACATGATCATGGTCTGTTCCTATGCCCCCCGTCGGCTGAGCCTGCTGGTGGTCCCGCCCCAGACGGATGCCGTCGAGGCCGCCCGGCTGATGGCCGAGGCCGCCGATCCCGCGAACACCAGGACCGCGAGCGAACTGCTCGCCGCCGAGCCGAGCACCGGTGCGACCGGGCCGGAAGTCGGTTCCGATTTCCTGCCGTCGGCCGTCACACCCTCCACCGGGCTTGGCGAGGCCGACCGGCGGGCCGATCTCGCCCGGAGCCGGGCCGCCTCCTGGCCGGCATCCGCGTAGGCGGCTGGCGGGAGCTGCCCGGGCCGGGGCCGGGCTGTCTCACTCGCGTGACCACTCGGTCTCGGCCTGGGGTTCGCCGTCGGCACCGGTCCCTTCCCAGAGCCGGACCCTGACTGCCCGAGGGCCCGGCGCGGGTCGGGAGAGGGTTCGAACGAACACGTCCCGGAGATGGTTGGCCGCCCGCTGCGGCGGACCGTCGTACTCCAGCGGATTCGGCATCGTCGTGTCGTCCTGCCGGGACCAGCGGCCGTCGTCGTCCTGGGTCTCCAGAATCCACCAATAGCGCTGCATCGTGCCCTCCTGTGACAACCCTCCTGCCCTGACACGACCGTACGAGGCGGGCGGGCGGAGGGCGACCGGGGATGTCGACCAGCAGCCGCGGCACCACAATGGAACCAGGAGCGGAGGAGATGGCCGATGTTCGAGGCAGGCGACATCCGGGAGTGGCGCGGCCATGACGTGGTCGACGCCGACGGACACAAGATCGGCACGCTGGAGTCCGTCTACGTGGACACCGCGACCGATCAGCCGTTCTTCGCGACGGTCATGGTCGGCCTGCCCACCCGCCGCCGCCTGGTGTTCGTCCCGCTGTCCGACGCGACGGTAGGTCCCGGTTACCTGAAGGTCCCCCAGCCCAGGAGCCAGGTGAAACACGCCCCGGCCATCGACACCGACGGCGAACTCCCCGCCGAGGACGAGGCAGCCGTCTTCGCCCACTACGGGCTGGACTACGCACCGGGCACGGGCGGGGAGCGCCGCCTGGCCCGCCGCTAGGAGCCCTCCGGACCCTGAAGGAGGCCGACGATGGCCCTGGTACTGTTCCTCGTCATCGTGGCGATCGTGCTCGGACTGGTGGGTGTCGTCGCCGATGGCCTGGGGTACCTGCTGTTCATCGGCATCGCCGTACTGATCGTCGCGCTGATACTCTCCGCCGTCCGGTTCCGGCGCGGGGGCCGGTCCGTGAACCGCTGAGTACCGCGCCGGGTCCGGGCCGGACCGGGAGTAGCCTGGACATCACCGAAGGCACCCCGCATGCCGGCACCGGACACTGGCGTCGTCTCCGGCGAACGGCAATCCCGGACTTGGCACCGGTCAGGCTCGGAGACAGGTCCTTGATCATGACTGTGATCGACGGCGCGACGCTTGCCACCCCCGAACCCACCCTGCGGTTCTCCCTGGCACCGGACGGCCCGCGAGCCGGACGACTGGACGGGGCCTGGTGGCCCCGATCGCACGACCTTCCTTTCGAACTCCCCGCCCTGGCCGCCGAACTGGACGAGCGATGGGGTCGGATCGCCGGAATCGCCGTGAACCCCGCCCAGTGGTTGACCGTCCCCCGACGGATCCCGGTCGCGGGCCACACCGTCCATGCGAGCCACACCGTCCACGCGAGCTGGTTCACCGCCGTGCAGGACCAGCACACGATCTCGGTCCGCTCGCACCTTGCCCGTCGGCTGACCCTGCTGGTCGTCCCGCCGCGGACGGGAGCCGTCGCTGCAGCCTGGCTAATGGCCGAGGCCGCCGATCCCGCGAACACCAGGACCGCGAGCGAACTGCTCGCCGACGAGCCGTCCGCGAAGATGCCCGACCGGCGGGGGATCGTCTGGCCGGTACGCGACCCCTCGGTCTCGG
The DNA here is from genome assembly GCF_009569385.1 of Streptomyces kaniharaensis. Classification (NCBI taxonomy): domain Bacteria; kingdom Bacillati; phylum Actinomycetota; class Actinomycetes; order Kitasatosporales; family Streptomycetaceae; genus Streptomyces; species Streptomyces kaniharaensis. The sequence continues at coordinate 3,058,493 of NZ_WBOF01000001.1, read as the reverse complement.
CCTGGGGCTCCGCCCGGTGGGGCGGGCCGTCGTCCCCGCCCGGGCGCTCCGGCACTGGCCCCCGACCGACCACCGGTGACGCCGACCACCGGTGACGCCGCCGCCCGATCCTTAGCTCTTTCGCTCCCGGCAGGTCGCCGTCAGTACTCGGAGCCGCTTCGCAGGTAGGTGCCAGCGACCTGGAGCCACGCTCCGGGGCTGAAGCACGCCTCGATCCGGTGCGGGGTGTCCTCGAAGACCCGCAGGACACGAAGCGCCCCGCTGGGGTGCAGGTCGTACTCGAAGGTGACGCCGTCCGCACCGTCCTCGTACTGCAGGTCCAGCGGCCCCTTCGACGGCTCCGCCGGCGACCGGGCCTCCGCCGAGAGTTTCACGTAGACGGACATCTTCACGTCCCGCCTTTCCTGCCTGCCCGGCGTGACCGGCTCACGGGTCTGCCCCTCAGGGCGTTTCGACCGGGGGGCCGGAGCTGACGCCGGTGTCGATGAGGATCTGCCGTGCCGAGTCGCTGCCACCAGCCCTGACCGCGCGTGCCATGGAGGCCAGGGCCGCCTCCTGGCTCGCGTGTGGGGGGACGACGAGCAGGCTGAAGTGGTCACGGTCGCCCCGTGTGATGATCACGGTGTCGTCGCCGACCGGGTAGCGGTCGATGTGCACCGACCGGCCGTCGACCATCAGGCTGGCCGGGACGTCGTCCCAGGCGCCCGCGTCCAGACCGACGCTCTCGATGGGGCCGAGATGCCCGGTCAACGCGTGGATCAGGTCGGGAAGTTCGGCGCCGATGTCCCGTGAACGCGGCCACCACGCACCGTCCAGCATGCCTTCGCGTGACCGGATGGTCTCCAGGCGCAACGCCACCGTCCCCGGCTTCGCGGCCTGCCGGAAACGCTCCGGCAGAAACCCGTCGCGGGAGGCACTGGCTTCGTCCGACATAGCTCGCCACCTGTCCGCCCTGAGAGACCTGGCACGCCGGGTGCGGGCCGGGCCTCGCGGGGAGCGACAACTCGGGCCGCTCCGATATCCCACGGTACTCCGCCCGCGCCTGGCCAAACCGGTCGGTCGTGAGAGCCTCGGCGAGGGCCGCTCTCAGCGCCACTCGATCAGGAACAGGGTGGCGTCGTCGCTCGTGTGCCCGCCCCGCTTCTCCTTCAGTACGTGGGAGAGCGCCCGCACCACGGCCCGCACCCCCTCCTGCGAACGCTCGACGCGATTGACCCAGTCGATGAGCTGTTCCTCCCCGAACTGTTCCCCGCCGGGCTCGCGCTCCTCGACCAGGCCGTCGGTGAAGCACAGGACCCGGTCGCCGTGCCGCAGTGCCCGCTCGCTGATCACCGGCTCCTCGCCGCCGAAGCCGACCGGCAAGGTCGTCTCGCTCTCCAGCCGCTCGACGACGACGTGGTCGCGGATCAACAGCGGCTGGGGATGGCCGGCGTTGACCCACTGCAGGTGGCCGCTGACAGTGTTCAGGCGCATCATCTGCGCGGTGACGAAGTGGTCCGGCCCGAACTGCTCCGCGATGGCCCGGTCCATGAACGCGTAGATCTCGGCCAGTCCGATGTCGGCTCGCCTGGCGTGCCGGTACGCGCCGATGGCCACGGTCGCCATGGCAGCGGCGTCCAGCCCGTGGCCCATGGCGTCGATCGTGGCCACGTGCAGAAGATCGTCGTTCAGCGCGTAGTCGAAGCTGTCGCCGGCCACCTGGTAGGCGGGTTCGAGGACGCCGGCCACGGCGACCCGCGGGGCGGTCATCGCCAATGGAGGCAGCAGTGACCACTGGATCTCCGCGGCCACGCTCATCGGCTGGAGGCGCCGGGCCTGAAAGATCCGGTCGGTGTAGCCGCTCTTGGTGACCAGCAGATCCGCGACCAGGGAGGCGAAGCGCCGCAGGAGCCGCCGGTCGTCGCCATCGACGTCGTCCAGCGTGAGTGCCAGCACTCCCACCTCGTCCCCGCCGTCCAGCAACGGCAGGTACACCCGCACCCCGTCGCCATGCGGCACCTCGACGGAGACACCACTCAGAAAAGCCGCGCCTGCGGACGAGCCGTCGATCGGCACCGGCTCCCGGGCGGCCAGCCCCCGGCCGGACAGCGGCACCAGCACCAACTGCCCGTAGTCCTGCAGCAGGAGCACCGGGTCACGGCCACCGAACCCACGCACCGCGTCGGCGACCAATGGAGCAATCAGATGGGGCGGAAGCTCGTGGGCCTGGTCGAGCAGTGCGCCCAGCAGGTGTTCGCCGAACCCCTCCGACCGGTCCAGGCGCCGCTCGCCGTCCCTGCCCACCGACGATCCTTCCTGTCCCGTACAAGTCGGCACGGGCGCGATCAACCCCGGCACCCCGGTGCGGTTCACCGGGCCGGTCCTTCCATTACGCCCGACGTCGACGCATTCCGCCCCCGGTTACGCCCCTCCCCGCGGGGCGACGCCGCCGAGAAATCGGCTCTACCACCCGTGGGCACGACCCCGATGCGCCGCGGAGGCCGCCGATCCTGGTCTCAGTTCTGGTCTCATTCACCCCCGTCCGACCGGGTTCAGCCGCCGCTCAACCAGATGTTTCGCCGCAGGTCAGAACCGGTGTGAACGCCGACGGACACCGTTCGGGAGAATTGGAAAGCGTGTTGGGGGCAACCCCTCACGAGTTCGAATCTCGTATCCTCCGCCTCCGCCCACCTGGGCAAACGAAGGCCCGGACCGCTAGCGGTCCGGGCCTTCGTCGTTCACCGCCTCATCTGCAGTCTCAACGGACCCTCTCGGTGGCCCTGCCTCCTGTCCGGCCGTCGCCGAACGGTAGCCGTCAGACGGCCACGAGACGGACGCGATCTCCGCAGAGCTTGGCCATGTCGTCGGTGTCCGACGTCAGCACGACGACTGGCCGCTGCTGCCGCAGCGCCATCTCGGCAACAGCGGCGTCGATCGCGTACTTGTGGCCATGAAGGCCTGCGGCGATCAGCATCGCGGAAGCCGCCCGAGCCTCCTCGTCACCCACCGGCACAATTCTCAGCCCGGACAGAATCCACCGGAGGCGAGTCTGATCAGTACGGCTGTGCACGGATTCGATGATGGTCAAGGCGCTGATCACGACTTCCATGCCACGTTTCCGGGCTTCCGCGACCAGCGCGACGGCCGGCTCGTGGTCGTTGAGCAGCTTCGAGAGGCCCTCGGAGTCGAGCACCAGAGTGCCTTCATGACTCAGCTTGCGACGGGCCATTCGCCCTCCTCGGCGAACACCTCGTCGAAGACCTGCCGGGCCCGGTCCTGCTCTGCCGCCGCGATCGGCCCCTTCCGACGCTCGTAGTCGGCCAGGTACTCATCCAGGATCTGCCCCCGCAGCTCCCGCTCGACGGCTGCAGTGATGAATGCCGAGAACTCACGCTTCCCCACCCGTTGGCGGATCGCCTCGGCCGTACCTTCAGGCAGGGAGAGGCTGACCCTGGTGGCCGGCCCTTCGCCGATGCTGTAGGGCATCTCAGTCATGAGCCCAGATTATCAAAGAAGTAGGAATGCCGTCCCTGATCGCGATGCGCCTGCCCTGGTTGCCGTTTTGGTTGCATTCACCTCCGTCCAGCATCGTTCGGAGCACAGCCGCCGAGCCGCTCCGCCGCAGGTCAGGACGGACGCCGCTGCACACTCGGACGGACAGTTGGAAAGCAGCGGATCGCGCTGGACCCGCAGGACCACCGACCCACCGCGGCCCCACCCGACCGCCGCTTCGACATCCCCAGCGGCGTGCTATCGCCATCGGCATGGTCTTGGCCGCCGAACAACAACCTGCGGCCGATCGCGGCCCCGCCGGCGGCTACCACCGCGAGGCCCGGATGGCCTGACCTGCCGCTACCTCGGCCGCCTGGCGGGCTCGACGACCCCGCCGGTACGAATGTCACTACTTGACGGTACGTTTCGTCCGCACGGGGGGCGCGCAGACGTATCCCGCCTCCGAACCACACGGACGGCGCCGGGTCCTGCCCTCCCTGTCACCCCTACGCGACATCCGCCGCGACCACCGTGTCGCGCGACACCACACCCAGGAGAGACATGACTTCGCGATTCCGGAGAGCGCGCCTCGCCGCCTCCGCCGTCATCGCCGCCGCCGCCATCGGCCTGGTGAGCAGCCCGGCCGCTCAGGCCGCACCCACCGGCACCGTCAACGGCGACTTCGAGGCCGGGAACACCGGCTGGTTCTCGTTCTCCACGCCGTTCGGCGGCGCCCAGCTGATCAACAATTCCTCCACCCACCCGGCCCACTCGGGCAACTGGAAGGCGGAGTTGGGCGGTCGCGGCTACACCGGCGTCAACCGGATCACCCAGCAGGTGACCATACCCGCGAACCGGGTCCCGGTCCTCACCTTCTGGCTGCGCATCGACCCGCAGGGGCCGGGCGGTCTCGCCTACCGCGAGCTCGACGTCGAGGCCGTCGCCCAGGACGGCACCCCGTACCTGCTGACCAGCCGCACCAACAAGGACGGGAACAGCGCCTACGAGCAGGTCACCATCACCCTGCCGGACGCCTTCTACTCCTCCACGCAGAAGACCGCCACCATCTCCTTCATGGCGGTCGAGGACAGTGCCAACAAGGTGCCGTTCCTCATCGACGACGTGTCCATGGCCTACCGCCTCAAAATGGCCCGGCCCTGGCTCCCGCCGCTGCTGCACTTCTGATCCACCGTCGCCGACGGGCTCAGGTCGCGCGTGCGGGCGCGACCGAAGGGTCGGCGTCGTCCCGTACTTCCACCAGCCGGGCACCGAGCTCGGGTACCACCCGGTCGCACGGCTTGGCACGGCGCGGGTGTCCGGTTTCTTCAAGACCGGACACCCACGTCCTGCCTACGGTGGCGGCATGAACAGCAGCACAGCAGCACCTCGGTTCGCGTTCGTCGGTATCGCCGTCTCCGACATGGCTGCCTCGGTCGCCTTCTACCGGCGGCTCGGGCTCGCGTTCCCCGAAGGGGCGGAGCAGGAGCCGCATGTCGAGGCCGAGTTGCCGGGCGGGGTGCTCCTGGTGCTCGACTCCGAATCGACGATCCGCTCGTTCCACCCGGGCTGGCGGCCGCCGACCGGCGGCGCGCGGGTGGGACTGGCGTTCCGCTGCGAGAACCCCGCGCACGTGGACGCGGTGTACGAGGACCTCGTCGGCGCCGGGTACCACGGGGAGTTGAAGCCGTTCGACGCGTTCTGGGGCCAGCGGTACGCCGTCGTGCACGACCCGGACGGCAACGGCGTCGACCTCCTCTCGCCGCTGCCGGGGAGCTAACGCCGGCGGATCAGGGACGTGAGCGGCAGGCCCGTCAGCTCCCGGACGTCACGGGCAAGATGGGGCTGGTCGGCGTAGCCCGTCCGGGCCGCCGTGTCGGCGAACGGGACGCCGGAGCGGGCCAGGGCGAGGGCGCGTTGCAGGCGGAGGATCCGTGCCAGCGTCTTCGGCCCGTAGCCGAACGCGGCGAGCGAGCGGCGGTGCAGCCGGCGCTCGCCGAGGCCCACCCGTTCGGCGGTCGCGGTGACGGAGCGGCCGGCCGCCAGGGACGCGACGACGGCACCGAGCAGCGGGTCGACGGGATCCGCGTCGGCCGCGAGCCGCAGCGCGAACTCCTCCAGGGCTGCCGCCGGGTCGGGCGCCGCGTCGATGCGCTCGGTGAGGCGGCGCACCTCGGCGCCGGGCCGCAGGTCCGCCAGGGCGACGCGCCGGTCCCGCAGTTCGTGTGCGGGGACGCCGAGCAGGGTGGGGGCCGTGCCGGGGTAGAAGCGGACGCCCGCCCAGGGGCCCGGCAGATCGGGCCCGGGGTGGAAGGCGCGGGTGTCCGGGCCCGCGACGAGGAGCCTGCCCTCGGTCCACAGCAGGTCCATGCAGCCGTCGGGCAGCACGGGGAGCTCCGGTCCGCTCCCCGTTCGCCTGACGGCTGCACGCGTCCACACCACCGCACCGGGCAGGCGGGCCGCGCGCTCTGCGTACTCGGGGGCCACGCCTCGAAGGCTACGCCCGCAGGTGCCGCAGGACCGAGGCGGAGGCCTGGGCGAGGGCGTCCCGGACCTCGTCGATGTGGTCGACCACCTCGAAGCCGTGGTGACCGTTGGGCACGTCGATCAGTTCCAGGTCCGCCTTGTGCTCCACCGCCGCCGTCACGAACTGCGCGACCGTCGTCGCGATGGCCTCCGACTCCAGCCCGGCCCGGGTCAGCACGATCGGCAGCCGGCCGGCCCCGGCGACCGCCTCGACCGGCCGGAAGTGCGGGTCGACGGCATCCCAGCCGGGCAGCGGCGCGAGGATCGGGTAGTTCGCGGCCAGGCAGCGCAGCCAGGACGGCGGCGCGGCCAGCCAGTCGGTGGTGAGCAGGCCGCCGCCGGAGAAGAACCAGAGCGCGATCCGCTCGCCGTCCACCCGGGGATGGGCGCGCAGTGCGTCGACGGCCGCAGCGAGGTCCTCGGCGGCCTGCGGATAGTCGTGGAGGTGGTGCAGCCGGTGTTCGGCCGTCGCGCCGACGACGCCGAGGCTCGCCGCGTACCGGCCGTTGCCGACGTACATCGGCCAGTCGCGCGGGGTGGGCTCCAGGTCGGCGGGCACGGGGCCGCCGTGGACGAACAGGATGGCGGGCAACGGGCTCTCGGACTCCGGGAAGTAGAGGTCGAGGTTGCCGATCCGCTCGCGCGGGCAGTCCGGCAGCGGGTGTTCCGGCGTGTCCAGGACGTGCGGGCGCGAGAAGGTGGGCACCTCGGTGGCGGGCGGCGGGGCGATCCGGTGCCCTTCGCCGGCGGCGGCCCGGAGCAGGACGCCGGCGAGGTCGTCCGGGCAGGAGAGCATCGGCCAGTGGCCGGTGTCGAGGTCGAAGAAGCCCACCCGGGGGTCGGCCAGGAACCGGAACTGCGGCATGCCCGAGGCGACCACGGCCTCCACGGTGGCGATGCTGGTCCCGCCCGCGGTGCAGAAGATCCCGGAGGTCGGCACGGCGGCGAGCGCGCCGGACAGCCGCAGGGGCTCGGTGAGGGTGGCGACCGGCTGGGCGGCGGCCAGCGCGGTCAGCCGGTCCAGCGCCTCGCCGGAGAGGCCCGCGACGCTCCCCCAGCGGTGCCACTCGCCGCGGCCGGGGGCCGGGAGCAGTCCGTCGGCGGGGGTGCGGGCCGGGTCCAGCAGCAGCTCGCGGGCCGCCTGGTCCGGGACGAGCTGGACGGCCCGGTCGCCGTCCTTCGGCAGGCCCGCGTCCAGGTAGACGATCCGGGTGGTCCGCCCGGCCCGCCGGTCGGCGGCGCCGAGCACCGGGTGGATGCCGTACTCGTGGCCGACCAGGACGAGTTCGGGGTCGGCGGCCGCGTCGACCAGGCGGAGCACGTCCGCGATGTGCGTCTCCAGCCCGGCGTCGCCCGATCCGGTCAGGGTCGCCTCGTACACCTCGGCGCCCGCCTCCCGGAGCCGGTCGCCCACCTCCCGCCAGATCCAGCCCCCGGTGAAGTGGCCCGGCACCAGCACGAACGCAGTCATGATCGCCTCCTCGTCTCGTGATGGCCCGGCCGTCCCCCGTGCGGCCGGGCTCGCGGGTACCGTAGGAACTCCCCCTGAGGGAGGTTCAAGCCTTGCCACCGGCCATCCTGTGGAGCATCGGTGAACTCGCGGAACACGCGGGCGTCACCGTCAAGACCGTCCGCTTCTACTCCGACCGCGGTTTGCTGCCCGAAGCCGGCCGCAGCTCCGGCGGCCACCGCCGGTACGGGCCCGAGGCGCTCGACCGGCTGCGGCTGATCCGCTCCCTGCGCACCCTCGACCTGCCCGTCCCGGAGGTCGGCAGGCTGCTGGAGCAGGACGAGGTGCTGGGGGGCGCCCTGGAGGACGCGGTGGCCCGGCAGTTGCGCGAGCTCGGTTCCCAACTCACCGCCCTGCGCTGGCGCGAGGCCGCCCTGCGGCTGCTGCACGACTGCCCGCCCGAGGAGCGCGCCGACCGGCTCACCCTGATCGGCGGGCTGGCCACCCCGCCCGACACCACCGTGCTGGCCCGGTTCTGGCGCCGCGCGCTGCCGCCCCGGATGCCCGCCGGGCTGACCGCCGCGATCCTCGACGCCGCCGTCCCGCAGCCCCCGACCGACCCGGCGCCCGACAAGGTGCTGGCCTTCGCCCGGCTGCACGCGCTCGCCTCCGGCGGCTGCTCCGGCGCCAGCCACTCTCCCACCGGCAAGACCGCCTGCCCGAACGAACTGGCCCGCACCGACGCGGAGTACCGGCCCGCCGTGCTCTACCAGGGCCTCGCCGAGGCCTACGACCTGGCCGGGGCGGAGCTGCGGGCCGGACGGGACCCGCGCGACGGCGAGGCGCTCGACAGCTTCGTCGCCGCCCACGCGGCCTCCCGCTCCACCCGGGACACCCCGGCCTTCCGCCGCCGGCTCCGGGTCATGCTGACCGTCACCGACGACCCGGTGATCGCCCGCTACTGGGAGCTCGCCGGCGAGCTCACCGACGCCCCCACCCTGGGCAGCGCGCACGAGTGGCTGCGGACCGCGCTGGACGGCCAGTTGGCCGCCGCGGCCTGAGCGGCCTGAGCGGCCTGACGGGCGGACGGCCCGACTGCCTGAAGCAGCCGGGCCCGCACGGGAGTTCGGTGAGGCGTGGCCGGCGGCCGGCCCCACGGCCGTCGACCACCGGAGTGCTGTGCCAACTCCTCTGTCCAGAACCTAGTTGGGTGCTGCGCAAGCCTCTCAGGCGTCCGCCATCGGGGGCATGTCGCCGGAGGTCGTGCCGAGGTCGATCATCCCGAAGGCCGCGCCCTGCGGGTCGCCGACCGCCGCGAACCGGCCGAACGGGCTGTCCATCGGCCCGAAGTGCACCGTGCCGCCGCCTGCCCGCACCCGCTCGATCGCCGCGTCGGTGTCGTCCACCGCGAAGTACACGCTCACGTACGAGGGCGCCTCGGGCGGCAGGTCTGCCGGGCCCATCGCCATCCGGCCGAGCACCGGCTGCTCGCCGAGCCGGAAGACCTTGTAGTCGACCTGCTCGGTGTCCATCCGCTGCACACCGTAGGGGAAGACCGCCGGGTAGAACGCGTCCGCCTTGGCCGCGTCGCGGGTCAGCACCTCGGCCCAGGTGTACGAGCCGGGCTCGCCCTGCTTCTCGAAGCCCTTGTGCGTCCCGCCCTGCCAGACGCCGAACACGACGCCGGCCGGGTCCTTGGCGATCACCATCGTGCCGAACTCGCCGACCTGCATCGGCCCCATGACCACCTCGCCGCCGTTGCCGCGGATCCGCTCGGCGGTGGCGGCGGCGTCCGGCGAGGCGAAGTACAGGCACCAGGCGGACGGGGCCTGCCCTGCGCCGTTGGAGCCGGGCATCGGCGGCACGATGGCGGCGACCGCCTTGCCGCCCGAAAATGCCTGCGTGTAGTTGCCGTACTCCGACGAGGCCTCGCCGAACGTCCAGCCCAGGACATCGCCGTAGAAGGTCTTGGCGCCTTCCAGGTCGGTGAACATCGCATCGGCCCAGCAGGGTGTTCCCTCAGGTGTTGCTGCCATCTCTCCGCCCTCTCGCGTGGCGATATGTACGATTCGTCCCCGTCGGCCACCCTAGCCAGTCCGCTACCGTCCCGCCGCTCGTGAGCACGCTCAGGAGCACCCTTATGAGCACGCCGGTACACGCCTACGGCCCGCGCGAGCTGCCGGTTCGCCCCGGCGGGCCCGCGCGGGCCGTGTGCCACTCATCCGGCCGCTAGCCGATCCGGGCCGGCGGGGTGCGGGTACCGGCCGTCCCCAGCCCGGTCGGCCCGCCGGGCACCGCGCCCGGCCTCGGCACCTCCGCGCCGCCCACGGCTGCGGCGGCCCCGCCGGCGTGCGCCGCGACGCCCGGGTGCGCCGCCGACGTGCCCGGCCCGGTCGGCCCGAGCGGCAGGGCGCCCGCCGGGTCGGCGCTCGTCGGCCGCGCCGCCGCACCGCGGAAGTGCCGCTCCAGGTCCGCCTTGGTGTACCGGCGGCAGCCCTGGTGCCAGTTGAGGACGCCCGCGAGCCAGTTCTCCAGCTCCTTCACGTACCCGTCGAGCCTCTCCCGCGCCGCCGGCTCCAGCTTGAAGTCCTCGCACAGGACGGGGAGTTCCTTCTCGGCGACGTGGCGGAACTGGGCGAGGCGCGAGTGCATCAGGTCGTCGACGATGCGGACGGCCGACGGGTAGTCGCAGTTGAAGAAGTTCTGCACCACTAGGACCGCGTTGTGCACCTCGCCCTCGTACTCGATCTCCTTCTGGTACGAGAACAGGTCGTTGACCATGCAGCCGTAGTCTGCCGCCGAGTTCTCCAGCGAGCGCATCGAGCCGTGCCCGTACACCTCGGTCGGGACGACCTGCCCGTGGCCGAGCCGGCTGAGGCTCATGGTGAGGTCGGAGCCGAAGGTGGCCCGGCGCATCTCCAGGTAGTCCACCGGGTCCGGAATCCGGTTCTGCACCTGGTTGTTGATCTCCCAGATCCAGCTGAGCGTCATGGACTCGACGGCCCGGCGGAGGGTGCGCCGGGCGTCGACGGTCATCGGGTCGGCCGTCCGCTCCCAGAGGTCGGCCAGACCGCGTTCCAGCGCGTTGGCCGGCTCCGCGGCGGGGCTGTCGTCGTCGACCGGCATGAACAGCGACAGCCGCTCGTTGGCGAGCTTGGCGCCGGCCAGGTCGCGGGTGCGGCCGTGGACCAGCGGGAAGTAGTCGTCGGCCCAGGTGCCCCAGGCCAACCAGGCCGAGCCGAGGTCGAGTTGGTCGGCGGTGGCATCCGGGTGGATGCCCGCTGCGCACAGCGGCAGGTCGTAGTCGCGCATCGACTCGGCGGTCCAGACGGCGGACCCGGGCAGGCCCGGCCGGTCGTCCAACAGGCCCATCCGCTCGGCCCATTCGACGACCCGTTCGCGCGCGCCGTCCAGGTGCGGGCTCAGCGCGAGGGGGAACGGCAGCCTGAACTCGGGCAGCCGGGACGGCCCGACGCGCTGGAACGGCACGTGGCCGTGCGAACGCACCCGCCGCACCGCCGGCTCCACGCCACCGGGGCCCGCGGGCGCGTCGCGCATCGCCCCGGTGCGCAGGATGTCCAGCGCCGAGGTGCCGATCCCGCCGATCCCGCCGATCGCGAACGGGTCCCACCAGTTGGCCGTGTCGCCGTCCCCGCCCGGATCGGCGACCGCGCCACCGCCGTTCATGTACCGGCTGGACCGCAGGTGCCACTCGTGGCCGCCGGACTGCCAGTCCTGCAGGCCCTTGACGTACGCCATCACCCGGGCGCAGTCCTCCGGGTCGAGCCCGGTCTCGGCGAACAGCGCGGGCAGTTCGGTGAACACGGTGTTCTCGAACTGCTGGAGCCGCGAGGTGAGCAGGTCGTTGACGGCCTCGGCGGCCTCCTGGGTGGAGCATCCGAGGAACTCCTCCAGCACCAGGATGCCGTTGCTCAGCTCGCCCTCGTCCTCCACCTCCCGCTGGTACGAGAAGATGTCGTTGCGCAGGTGCACGCCGTCGGCGAAGGCGTCCATCAGCACCCGCAGCGCGCGCGAGCCGGACACCTCCTTCGGCACCTCGGCGCCGGCCGCGTACTCGACCAGCTGGGCGGACCACGGCGCGCCGCCGACCTTGCGGCGCATCTCGATGTACTCGACCGGGTTGGCGACCCGCCCGGCGTCGATGTTGGCGAGCTCCCAGAGCGATTCGTCGAGCAGGTTCCGGGTGCTCCTGGCGAACCGGATCCGCCAGTCCTCGCCCATCGACGGCACGGTGCGCCGCCACAGGTCGGCCAGGCCCGCCTCGACCGGGTTCTGCGGCTCGGGCATCGGGGTGACCGGGTCGGCCGGCATGAACAGCGGCAGCCGGTCGAGGTGCGCCTTGCCCCCCTCGCGGTCGTTGGTCCGCTTGTACATGTCGAGGAAGTGGTCGTCGAAGAAGAAGACCCACACGTACCAGTCGGTGACCAGCGACAGCGCCTCGGCGGAGGCGTCGGGGTGGGTGTAGGCGCAGAGCAGGCCGTAGTCGTGGGCGTCCAGGTCGGCCTGTTCCCAGATGCCGGACCCCTCCACCATGCCCATCTCCCGGGCCCACGCGGTGGAGTGGGCCCGGGCCTGGTCGAGATGGGGGTTGAGGCGTGCCGGATGCGGCACGTAGAAGGACGGCAGTTCGAACGGCTGGGTCACGGCGGGCGAGCCTTTCTGGACGCGTCGATTGGACCAAGAATGACCCGCGGCCACCGTCCCGCATCGGCGCAACCGGAACAGTCATATGAGATGACCCACTTCCTCGAACCCCCGGTCGAACTGCCGCCCGAGCGAACGCTCACGGCTGGTTCGCCAGTACGGAGGCCGGCCCCGGCCGTGCGGCCGAGGAGACCCGCAGCAAGGGGCAGAAGTGTTCCGCCTGACTGTTCCGCCGAACGACGCGCCCCACCCCGACAACCGCTACGCCGACGAACCAACCAGCTGCGCAAAGGCCTCGATCACCAAGACTTCCCCTGCTCCGGGCGTGTTGCCCCCCGCCCCCCAAGCCATTCGACGAGACTGGGCGCCGACCCCGAGCCAACGACTCCGAGGAGCACCCATGAACGTCACGGTCCGGCTAGCGCAGCAGCCCGAGGCGGACGAGCTGCTCGGACGCAGTGCGCTCGCCGCGCTCGTCGGCATACTGCTGGACCAACAGGTGCCCATGGAATGGGCGTTCACCGGGCCGCTGACGATCGCTCAACGCCTCGGACGCGACGACCTCGACGCCCACGAGATCGCCACGTACAACCCCGAGGAGTTCGTCGCCCTGCTCTCCGCGAAGCCCGCCGTGCACCGCTACCCGGCCGCGATGGCCAAGCGCGTGCAGCAGCTCTGCCAGTTCCTCGTGGCGCAGTACGACGGCGACGCCACCGCGCTGTGGAAGGACGCCCGGACCGGCAAGGAACTGCTGAGCCGGCTCAACGCCCTGCCCGGCTTCGGCAAGCAGAAGTCCCAGATCTTCCTGGCGCTCCTCGGCAAGCAGTACGGCGTGCGCCCCGAGGGCTGGCGCGAGGCGGCGGGCGCCTACGGCGACGAGGGCTCGCACCGCTCGGTCGCCGACATCACCGGCCCCGAATCCCTGGACCGGGTACGGGCGTTCAAGCAGGAGATGAAGCGTGCCGCCAAGGAGGCCAAGGCCACCGCCAAGGCCCGCTGAGGGGTCACCGACCGCCGATCGCGGAGCCCGCGGAAAACCGATTGCCGCCGCACCGCCCCCGGGGCGAACCTGCGAGGTATGACCGACACAGCCCACGCCTCCGGCGTGTCCGCCCTGTTCGCTCCCGACGGCCGCCTCGTCGCGATCCCGCGCAAGGCGGCTCGCCGGGAGCAGCTGCTGACCCACCTCACGGCCACCCTGTTCGAGCCGGGTCGCAGCTACACCGAGGCCGAGGTGAACGACGTCCTGCACACCGTTCACGACGACGCCCCCGCGCTGCGCCGCTACCTGGTCGAGGCCGGCCACCTCGCCCGTCCCAAGGACGGCAGCAGCTACCGCCGCGTCGCCTGACGGAGCCCGGGCCTACCCGAGCCGCCGGTACGCGTACCGCCCCCGGATCTCGCGGACGAAGTACCGGCCGTGGCTCTCCGCCGCCATCAACTCCCGGTGCACCCGGGCGGGCACGGCCGCGTACTCGTACAGCCCCCCGCTGCGGAACTCCAGCTCCAGCAGCCGCGCCGGCCGGTCGTAGCCGACCGAGCGCAGCGCCGAGGAGTCCACCGCCGTACGGTCCATGACGTACCCAGTGTGTGCCCGTGGGCCCCGGTCGCGCATCGCGACCGGGGCCCACGGGCATGTGTCAGGCGAGCACCGGCTCGCGCTCGTCCGCCGGCTCGGAGCCCGCCTCCGCGGCAGCCGCGGCCGGCGGGGCCGCCTTCCGCCGCGGCAGCGCGAACATCAGCAGGAACACCACCAGCAGCACCCCCGCCACCCACCACATCGCGTGGACGAAGGCCCCGCCGAACGCGTCGCCCACGGCCTCCGGCGCGACCACGTCGTCCATCGCGCCGAAGAAGGCCACCGACACCAGCCCGAGCCCGAGCGCGTTCCCGACCTGCTGGACGGTGTTGATCAGGCCCGAGGCCGACCCGGCGTGCTCGCGCGGCACCTCCGCCAGGATCGCGTCCGTGATCGGCGCGACGATCAGCCCCATCCCGAGGCCCATCACCACCAGCGGCAGCGCCATCTGCCACGGCGCGATCGCCGTCCCGTAGCGGTCCGCCTCCCAGATGTACGTGAGCACGCCCGCCGCCATCACCAGCGCGCCCGCCTGGAGCACCTTGCGCCCGAACCGCGGCACCAGCTTCTGCACGGAGAGCCCGGCCGCCGTGGAGACCGCGAGCGAGAACGGGATGCCGGTGGACCCGGCCTTCAGCGGGCTCCAGCCCAGGCCCACCTGCATGTAGAGGGTCCACACCAGGAAGAAGATCCCGCAGACCACGCCGAAGGTGAGCTGGACACCGATGCCCGCCGCGAAGGACTTGACCCGGAACAGCGACAGCTCGACCAGCGGCGAGCCGTCCCGCCGCGTCTTGACCTTCTCGTACGCCACGAACAGCGCGAACACCATCAGGCTGCCGGCCATCGACAGGTACCCCCAGAGCGGCCAGCCGGCCTCCCGCCCGTGCGTCAGCGGGTAGATCAGCATCAGCAGGCCGAGGCTCGCCAGGGCCACGCCGACCAGGTCCAGCTTCAGCGCCCGCTCGGCCTTCGACTCACCGATGAAGCGGGCTCCGAGCAGCAGGCCGGCGAGGCCCACGGGCAGGTTGATCAGGAAGATCGGCCGCCAGGCCAGGCCGAACGCGTCCCACTCGGTGAGCAGCGCGCCGATCATCGGGCCGGAGACGGCTCCCAGTCCGACCACCGCGCCGAACATCCCGAACACCTTGCCGCGCTCCTCCGCGGGGAAGGTCGCGTGGATGATCGAGAGCACCTGCGGCACCATCAACGCCGCCGTCCCGCCCTGCAGCACCCGCATCGCAACCAGCATCTCCGGGCCGGAGGCCAGGCCGCACAGCGCGGAGGCGATGGTGAACCCGCCGATCCCGATCAGGAAGAGCCGCTTGCGGCCGTGGATGTCGCCCAGCCGGCCGCCGGTGATCAGCCCGATCGCGAAGGCCAGCGCGTATCCGCCGGTCACCCACTGGACGGCGCTGAAGGAGGCGCCGGTGTCCTGCTGGATGCTGGGGATGGCGATGTTGACGATCGTCACGTCCACCAGGTCCATGAAGGAGGCGACCATCACGATCGCCAGCGCGATCCACCTCCGCCGGTCGGTGTCCACGGTCTTCATCCGATGCTCCTCGTTCGTCTCGCTCGTCGGCACGTCTGCGACGGTAGAGGGGATGTAGGCCAGATCCTGTCCCACTTCTCCGGCATTCTGGACGGCATGACCGACACCCCGGCCCGGCTGCTGAACCTGCTGTCCCTCCTCCAGACGCCGCGCGAGTGGCCCGGCAGCGAACTCGCCGAACGGCTCGGTGTCAGCCCCCGGACGATCCGGCGCGACATCGACCGGCTGCGGGACCTCGGCTACCCGGTGCAGGCGACCATGGGCGCCGTCGGCGGCTACCGGCTGGTGGCCGGGACGGCGATGCCGCCGCTGCTGCTGGACGACGAGGAGGCCGTCGCCATCGCGGTCGGACTGCGGGCGGCGGCCGGACACGCGGTGGTCGGCATCGAGGAGGCGTCCGTCCGGGCGCTCGGCAAGCTGCTCCAGGTGCTGCCCGGCCGGCTGAGGCACCGGGTGGGCGCGCTCAACACGGCCACCGTGCCGCTGCTCGCCGGGGACGGCCCGACCGTCGACCCGGACGACCTCACCGTGCTCGCGGGCGCCGTCGCCAACCACGAGCGCCTGCGCTTCGCCTACCGGGCCCGCGACGGCGCCGAGACCCGGCGCAACGTCGAACCCGAGCGCCTGGTCTCGGCCGGCCGCCGCTGGTACCTGGTCGGCTACGACCTGGACCGGGAGGACTGGCGGCTCTTCCGGGTCGACCGCCTCAGCGAGCCCTTCGCCACCGGCGCCCGTTTCACCCCGCGCCCGCTCCCCGCCGAGAACGCCGCCGTGTACGTGGCGAGCAAACTGCGCCACCGGTCGATGACGCACACCATGGTCGCCACCGTGCACCGCCCCGCCGCGGAGGTCGACAGCTGGATGCCCTGGACCGGGGACTACCAGGTCGAACCGATCGACGACCACAGCTGCCGTCTGCGCTCCCGGGCGGATTCCCTGAAGTGGCTGGCGACGGGACTGCTGCTCCTCGACTGCGACTTCGAGGTGCACGAGCCCCCGGAGCTGATCGCCCACCTGCGCACCCTCGCCGCCCGCGCCAACCGCGCCGCCGACCAGGCGGGTTGAACCCCGGCGCGGCCGGCGCGGGCGTACGACGGAACCTCAGACCCCGTACTCGGCGGTGAGCAGGGCGCGGCCGAGGGTGTGGAAGGTGAGGTGGAAGCCCACCTGGGCCGGCGGGGTGTCGGCCGAGACGTCCAGCTTCTCCACGTCGAGCGCGTGGACGGCGAAGACGTAGCGGTGCGGGGCACCGGGCGGCGGGGCGGCGCCGTCGTACTTGTTGCCCGGGAAGTCGTTGCGCCCGTGGAAGGAGGCCGCGCCGGGCAGGTCGCGGTCCGAGGAGCCGGCGCCGCGCGGCAGGGAGGTGGTGTCGGCGGGCAGGTTGAGGGCGAGCCAGTGCCACCAGCCGGAGCCGGTCGGCGCGTCCGGGTCGTAGCAGGTGACGGCGATGCCACGGGTGCCCGCGGGCAGGCCCGACCAGGCCAGCTGCGGCGAGAGGTTGCCGCCGGAGTGGGTGAACTCCCGGGCCAGCGTGCCGCCTTCGGCGATGTCCTCGCTGGTCAGCGGGAAGGACGGCACCTGGGGCAGGAACTCGTACGGCAGCGGCGGGCGAGCGCTCATGCGGGGTCACCTCTCGACGTGGGCCGCGGACGGCCTCGGGCTGAACTGACCGACTCAATGTAATGGGGTGCACGTCCCATGGGGTGCACCTCCCGATCCGCGGCCCCTACAGTCGGGTCATGGCCTCCAACCTCGCCCGTCTGCTCTCCGATTCCCGCCGCGCGCTGTTCACGATGCTCGGCATCCAGGCCGTCATATGGTCGGTGCAGCTGGTGAACTGGCTGGACGACTACCGGCTCTCCCGGGACTTCGGGCTGCGCCCGCAGCGGCTGGACGAGCTGCCGGAGATGTTCACCATGCACCTCCTGCACAACAGTTGGGGCCACATCGAGGCCAACTCCTGGCCCCTGTTCGTGTTCGGCTTCCTCGCCGCCTACCGGGGCATGCGCAGGTTCCTGCTGGCCAGCCTGGTGATCGCGGTGTCCGGCGGCCTGACGGTCTGGCTGCTGGAGAGCCCGGGCACGGTCACGGCCGGGGCGAGCGGCATGGTCTACGGCTACTTCGGCTACGTGGTGCTGCGCGGGGTCCTCGACCGCAACCTGCTGGACGCGGCGATCGGTGTGGTCGTCGCCGCGATCTACTCGTACCTGCTGATCGGCATCCTTCCGGGCTCCCCGGGCGTCAGCTGGCTGGGCCACCTGGGCGGGCTGATCGGTGGGCTTTCCGCCGCCTGGCTGCTCCGCGGCGGCGCCCCGAAGCCCGCGCCCGTACCCGCGCCGAGCAGCAGCAGCCCGAACGCCGCCCTGCTCAAGGAGCTGGACGACCTGGGCCTCTAGGCCACCCGGGGCACAGCGAATGTTCGCGACATTTCCTGCAAAACAGCCACAAACGTCCACCCGCGGTTCACGGCGACGCGCGCGGCGGCGACGCGGCTGCTGCGCCATCCGCCGCCCAAACGGTAGGCTTTCCGTGTGATCTTCAAGCGCATCGGCAACGGGCGGCCGTACCCGGATCACGGCCGTACCAGCACCCGCCAGTGGGCTGACGTCGCCCCGCGTCCGGTGCGGCTCGACCAGCTGGTGACCACCAAGGGACAACTCGACCTCGAAACCCTGCTGGCCGAGGACTCGACCTTCTACGGGGACCTCTTCGCCCACGTGGTGAAGTGGCACGGCGACCTCTACCTGGAGGACGGGCTGCACCGGGCCGTACGGGCCGCGCTGCAGCAGCGCCAGGTGCTGCACGCCCGCGTCCTCGAAATGGAGTGACGGGCTCCGTCAGCCTGCTTCCGGACCGCCCCCTCGCCGACCCCGGCGAAGGGCGGTCCCGTCGTACCCGGGCGTCCGGGCACCCCTCCGGTACCTCCTTTCGGGTACCGGGGTACTCCAGTCGATGATCATTTAGTACCTTCACGGGCATCCGGCACTAATCTGCTGACTACGGCCGCGACCAGGGGATCCTCCCCCAGCCTTCGGGCGGGAGGCGCTCCCGTCACCGGCCGACCCACCGTCATCCCGACCCCGCCCCGGCACAAGGGGGAGACAAACCGTGAGCATGTTGACTCCCCAAGGGCTCAAGGGGAAGCAGTACCGCATCACCGGCAACGCCTATCCGCGCCTCGGCCGGCCGCCGAGGAAGAGCCGCAAGGTGATCGCCGGGCTCGCGGCACTGCTCGCGCTGGCTCTGATCGGCCTCGGCGGCGTGCAGCTCTACGACATCTTCACCGGCAAGAACAGGCACAGCAGCGCCCAGGCCTGCGCCACGCCGTCCGGCAAGGCGCTGGCCGCCCCCACCCCGGCCGCCTCGCCGGGCGCGCCCGCCGCCTCCGGCGCCCCCGCGGCCGCCCCCGGCGACCCGCACGCGATCCCTCAGCCGGCCGCCGTCACGGTGAACGTCTACAACGCCACCACCAAGTCCGGCCTGGCCGGGCGGACCGCCGAGGAGCTCAAGAAGCGCGGCTTCGCCATCGGCAAGGTCGGCAACGCCCCCGCCGAGCTGGACAAGAAGGTGCCCGGCACCGCCCAGGTGATCGCCGGCCCCGCCGGCGCCGGCGCCTCCACCCTGCTCACCTCGCAGATCGCCGGGGCCACCGCCACCGCCGACGCCCGGACCGACGCCAGCGTGGACTTCGTCATCGGCGACAGCTACAACGCCCTGCTGGACGAGACCCAGGCCGCCGCCGCTCTCGCGCTGGCCACCAAGCCGTCCCCCACGCCGAGCGCCACCGGCACCTGCTGACCCTCCGCCGGACCTCGCGGACGAACAAGGGAGCCCCCCGGCGATCCGCCGGGGGGCTCTCGTCCGTTCGGGGGATCCGGCTCAGCCGGCGGTGCCGTACAGGCGGTCGCCCGCGTCGCCGAGGCCGGGGACGATGTAGCCGTTCTCGTTGAGCCGCTCGTCCATCGCGGCGGTGACCACGGTGACCGGCAGGTCCGCCAGCTCCCGCTTCATCACCTCGACGCCCTCGGGCGCGGCCAGCAGCACCACCGCGGTGACGTCGGTGGCGCCGCGCTCGATCAGCATCCTGATCGCCGCGACCAGGGTGCCGCCGGTGGCCAGCATCGGGTCGAGCACGTAGACCTGGCGGCCGGAGAGGTCGTCCGGCATCCGGGTGGCGTACGTGGAGGCCTCCAGGGTCTCCTCGTTGCGCACCATGCCGAGGAAGCCCACCTCGGCGGTCGGCAGCAGGCGGGTCATCCCGTCCAGCATGCCGAGACCGGCCCGCAGGATCGGCACCACCAGCGGGCGCGGGTAGCTCAGCCGGGTGCCGGTGGTGACCGCCACGGGCGTGGTGATCTCCACCGCGTCGGTGCGGACGTCCCGGGTGGCCTCATAGGCGAGGAGGGTCACCAGCTCGTCGGTCAGGCGACGGAAGGTCGGCGAGTCGGTGCGCTCGTCGCGCAGGGTGGAGAGTTTGTGGGCGACCAGGGGGTGGTCGACGACGTGGAGACGCATGTACCGAGGTTAGCCCGGTCCCGGACGCCCGTACGACTCGCCGCGGGCCCGCCGCCCCCCGGAACGGCCTACCGGAGGGGGTCCGGTCTCACTCGGGCGTGACACGCCGTGACGCACCGCGAATGTCCGGACGGAACCGGGTGCTGTGGTATCAACCGGACCGTTCTGGGAATGTCACGTCTTATGACGAGCAACCCGAAGGCCGGGGACGGCTCGACGGAGCAGCCCAGAGGCCCGTCGGGCAGCCGTCCGGGCCCGCCGCAGGACCCCCCGGAGACCGAGTCGGAGCGCCGCAAACGGCGGGCCCTCTTCCTCCGCGAACTCGCCGAGGCGCGGGAGCTGCGGGAGCGGGTCCAGCCCCGCCGGACCAAGGAGCGGCGGATGCGCGAGGCGATGCGGATGCGAACCTTCCGGATCTGACACGGGGTCCGGCGGGCTCCCGGCGGGCTTGGGACGGCCCCGGTCGCGCCACACCGGCCGCCGGCCAACCCTTCCGACACGACCTGCAAAGACGCGCTGCCGAACACCCCCCGCAAGGGCGGGCTTTCTGTCACGATTCCGATGGGACGGTCCGAACAGCGGACCGCCTCTGGCGCGGGGGCGGCCAGATGTTCGAGTCGCCGTGCGTGCCGACAACCGAGACCGATGATCTTGGGAGTGTCCCTGGTGGCGTACTTCGCTGCAGTGCTTGCTCGCACCGAGGACGGGTGGGATGTGAGCGAGACGGAGCTCGACGACGTCGAAACCCTGGCCGATCTGACCGACCTGGCCCGCGACGCCGCGCAGGACGACGACAGCGTCCTGATCTTCATCGAACAGGAGGACGCCTGGTTCGCCATCGTCCGGGTGGACGGCGAGGAGGATCCGCGGATCTTCGTGTCGGACGGCGCCACCGCCGCCCGCAGCTCCTACGGCTCCGTCCTCACCGACGAGCTGGTCGACCAGGCCGGCGAGAGCGAGTTCGGCGACCTGGACCACCTGGTCGTCGAGCTGGAGGACGGCGAGGCCGCGGAGAGCCTGGACGAGGAGGCCAACGAGGACGCCGGCCCGCACGGCGGCGTCCCGGTCGGACCGCTCGGCGACTCCCACCTGCTCACCGAGTTCGGCCTGCCCTCCGACGAGCTGCTCGCCCTCAGCGGCGAGGGCGCGGTGCCGGGCGACGCCCTGGAGGAGATCGCCGAGGCCCTGGGCTGCGGCGAGGTCCTGGAGGCGGTCCGGTAGGTGGCGGGTGTCCTCCGCCGGATACCCGACACTGGATGCCATGCAGTCCGCATCCCCCGCAGCCCCCCTGATCGCCCCGCTGCCCGCCCCCGTCCGCCCCGACCCGGTCCGCGACCGCTGGGCGGCGCCGATGCGCCTGGCCATCGCCGAGGCCGCTCTGGCGCCGGCCACCGGGGACGTCCCGGTCGGGGCGCTCGTCCTGGGCCCGGACGGCGAGGTGATCGGGCGCGGCCACAACGAGCGCGAGGCCGTCGGCGACCCGACCGCGCACGCCGAGGTGGTCGCGATCCGGCAGGCCGCCGAGAAGACCGGAGAATGGCGGCTCAGCGGCTGCACGCTGGTCGTCACCCTGGAGCCCTGCACCATGTGCGCGGGCGCCATCGTGCTGTCCCGGATCGACCGGGTGGTCTACGGCGCCCTCGACGAGAAGGCCGGCGCGGCCGGCTCGCTCTTCGACGTGATGCGCGACCGCCGGCTCAACCACCGGCCCGAGGTGATCTGGGGCGTGCTCGCCGAGGAATGCGGCGAGCAGCTGCGCGAGTTCTTCGACACCCACCGCTGAGGTCGGTCGGGATACGGATTTCGTGACCGCGCCACCCGTCCGGTAGAGTTCCCCTCGGTAGCGTGTCCGAGCGGCCAAAGGAGCACGCCTCGAAAGCGTGTGTGGGGGCAACTCCACCGTGGGTTCGAATCCCACCGCTACCGCCACGAATCCCGAGGGCCCGTCCGATCCGGACGGGCCCTCGGCGTTTCCACGCACCCTCGAACGCGGAAACGGCTCCGCTCTCCGGGCCGATGACCACCAACACCCTCAACGAGTACGGAGCCTGGAGGGGGAGCGGTTCGGGGGGCCGGCCGCTCCCCCGGCGGAGTCCCACAACCGGTGCCGCATCGGGGGAAGCCGCGACACCCGGTCCCACAGCGGGGAGCTCCGGATCCACGCACCGGGGACTCCTGCCAGGTCCTCGGCACATCGACCATCCTGCCGCCGAGGTCGCACGCGGGCATCCGGAGAAAGGCCCCACCCGCGGGGACCTTCGTCCCGCCGGGCCAACGCGTCGCACACTTGATAGCCCGTCCGGTGGATAAGCTGCCCCTGCACGGCCGCTCGGGGACCGGATGACGGCGGCCAAAGCAGGGAGGAAGGTCACCCGATGGCGCAGGCGAAGAAGATCGGCATGGTCCTCCTGCTCATCTTCGTCCTCTACTCGATCATCACCTCACCCGCCCGCTCCGCCGAACTCGTCCAACTGGGCTTCGAGGGCATCTCGAACGCCGCCAAGGCGGTCGGCACCTTCATGACCGGGCTGATCAAGTAGCGGGCGGCGGTGATCCGTGCCCGGCGCACCCGTTACGGTGGGCGGGACTTTCCACCCCCGTCCGCGAGGAGCGGCATCGTGATTCGGCACCTGGTCCTGTTCAAGCTCAACGAAGGCGTCAGCAAGGACGACGAGCGCGCGCTCGCCGGCGCCAAGGCGTTCGCCGAGCTCGGCTCGCTGATCCCCGAGCTGCGCGAGTGGGAGTGCGGCTGGAACACCACCGAGCGCGACATCGCGTACGACTACGCGATCAACAGCCTGGTCGAGGACCGCGACGCGCTCCAGGCCTACCTGACCCACCCGGCCCACCAGGCCGCGGCCGGCCTCTGGCGCGAGTTCGCCACCTGGGTGATCGCCGACATCGAGGTCTGAGCCCCCGTCCGCCCGGGCTTGTCCCCGGACGAACCACGGCGCCCCGCCCGGGCCCCGGGCGGGGCGCCCCTCCCGACACCGGAACGGCCCTCACGGCGCCCCGCCGGCGGGCCCGGCGAAGGACCGGCACCGCAACCAACACACCTCCGTCGGGTGCTTGCCCGACCTGCGCCCACCTTGTGATGCTATGACCGGTTTTGCCGGACGTGGCGAGGTGGTGAACCAGCCGCGACACCCGATCCGCAGGTCCCGCCGTAGTCGACTTTGGGAGGGGTGGTGCCCGTGGACGAGGTGCTGGCGGGGATCATCAGCCCGGCCGGCGAGCTTCGGCCGGACCGTCTGCGCGGCCCCGGCGGCCGTCCGGCGGTGGACGTCCGGACGCTGACCCGGGTGCTGTTCGAGCGGCTGGCGGAACTGCCCCCGGACGCCCCCGAGCGGGAGCGGGTCCGGGCCGCGCTGATCGAGATCAACATCCCGCTGGTGCGCTACGCGGCCACCCGCTTCCGCAGCCGCAGCGAGCCGATGGAGGACGTCGTCCAGGTCGGCACCATCGGCCTGATCAACGCGATCGACCGGTTCGACCCCAGCCGCGGGGTGCAGTTCCCCACCTACGCCCTGCCGACCATCCTCGGCGAGATCAAGCGCTACTTCCGCGACAACGTCCGCACCATGCACGTCCCGCGCCGGCTGCAGGAGCTGTGGGTGCAGGTCAGCGGCGCGATGGAGGAGCTGACGGTGCTCCACGGGCGGGCCCCCAAGGTGCCCGAGATCGCCGCCAGCCTGCGCATCCCCGAGGAGGACGTCCGGGCCTGCCTGGACGCCGGGCGGGCCTACAACGCGGCCTCCCTGGAGGCGGCGCAGGAGCACGAGGGCGGGCTCGCCCTGCTCGACCGGCTCGGCTACGAGGACTCCGCGCTGGCCGAGGTCGAACACCGCGACATGGTCCGTCACCTGCTGGTCCAGCTGCCCGAACGGGAGCGCCGGATCGTCATGCTGCGGTTCTTCGCCAACCTGACCCAGTCCCAGATCAGCACCGAGCTGGGGATGTCCCAGATGCACGTCTCCCGGTTGCTCTCGCGCATCCTGACGAGGCTTCGGACCGGCAACTCCTGGGAAGAATGAGGTCGCTCCGCGTTACCACCAAGTGACATCTTGCGACCTTCGGGTTTGCCGACGATCGTGTGCCGGTATGGAGGGGGAAGGCCGTCGCCGGGAACGTCCGCGCGTCGGCGCCCGTTCATCCGTCAGTCACAAGGGGGTGGGTGCATGTCCGGAGAGCTGGGCACTGCGGAGATCCACGCTGGTCAGGCCAACGGCACCGCGGTCGCCGAGGACCGGGTCCCGCTGCAGCGGGGGCCATCCGAAGCGCCGCCCGTCCCCGAGGCGCCCGCGCAGGCACAACCCGGCGCCGGGCTGGACACCCGCACGCTCTCCCGCTCGCTCTTCCTGCGACTGGCCGACCTGGCGCCGGGCAGCGCGGAGCACACCTACGTGCGCGACACCCTGATCGAGCTCAACCTGCCGCTGGTCCGGTACGCCTCCGCGCGCTTCCGCAGCCGCAACGAGCCGATGGAGGACATCGTCCAGGTCGGCACCATCGGCCTGATCAAGGCGATCGACCGGTTCGACCCGGAGCGCGGGGTGGAGTTCCCGACCTTCGCGATGCCCACCGTGGTCGGCGAGATCAAGCGGTTCTTCCGGGACACCAGCTGGTCGGTCCGGGTGCCGCGGCGGCTCCAGGAGCTGCGGCTGGCGCTCACCAAGGCGGGCGACGACCTGGCCCAGCGGCTGGACCGCTCCCCCACCGTCGCCGAGCTGGCCGCCTGCCTCGGCGTCAGCGAGGAGGACGTGGTCGAGGGCCTCGCGGTGGGCAACGCGTACACCGCGAGCTCGCTCGACTCCAGCCCCGGCGAGGAGGACGGCGACGGGCCGCTGGCCGAGCGGCTCGGCTACGAGGACCTGGCGCTGGAGGGCGTGGAGTACCGGGAGTCGCTCAAGCCGCTACTGGCCAAGCTGCCGCCGCGCGAGCGCCGGATCATCATGCTGCGGTTCTTCGGCAACCTGACGCAGTCGCAGATAGGCGAGGAGATCGGCATCTCCCAGATGCACGTCTCCCGGCTGCTCACCAAGACCCTCACCCAGCTCCGTGAGGGCCTGATCAGCGAGGGCTGAGCCGGGCCCCGGGCTCGTCGCCGTCCAGCAGGTTGGCCCGAAGGCCCGCCAGCACGTCGTCGTCCAGCCCGAGACCGTCCCGCCAGAACGCCCCGAAGTCGGGCCAGCCGGCCTCGACCTCGGCGAAGGCCGCCGCCAGGTAGCCGGGGTCGGCCCGGAACACCGGGAGCAGCAGCTCCGGCTCGCGCATCAGGCCGCGGGTGCCGAAGTCGTCCATCACCCGGCCGACGATCGGGGCGGACCGCTCGTTGGTGAGCAGGTAGTCGGCGAGGACGGTCTCGCGGTCGACCCCGAGGGCGGTCAGCAGCAGTGCCGCCACCCAGCCGGTGCGGTCCTTGCCGGCCGAGCAGTGGAACAGCAGCGGCGGCCCGTCCGGGGCGGCGAGGAGGCGCAGCACGGTGCCGAAGCGCTCCCGGGCCACCGGGTCGGTGACGAACCAGCGGTAGAGGCCGGTCATCATCGCGGCGGCCCGGCCGTCGCCGAGCAGCGCGCGCTGCCGCTCCGGGCTGCGGTCGGCCAGGGCGTCGCGAAGTGTTACGTAGATGTCGAATTCCTCGGCGAACACCGGGAGATGGTGCAAGGTCACGCC
Organism: Streptomyces kaniharaensis; assembly: GCF_009569385.1. Taxonomy (NCBI): domain Bacteria; kingdom Bacillati; phylum Actinomycetota; class Actinomycetes; order Kitasatosporales; family Streptomycetaceae; genus Streptomyces; species Streptomyces kaniharaensis. Next base: position 3,033,062 of record NZ_WBOF01000001.1, on the reverse strand, counting down.
GTCGCCCGAGGCCGACTCGACGGTCATCGTGGTGCCCGCGGGGAGGTCCCCGGCGAGCTCGGCGGGCGGGAGGCCGGGAAGCCGGTCCGGCCCCGCCTCGCGGACCTCGTCGAGGCTGCGGAGGTCGACGACGTGGCGCAGCCCCAGGGCCTGAAGCGTGTCCAGGTCGTCCGCGGTGACATGGTTCAGGCCATCGCTGCGCAGGACCGTACCGGGTCGAAGGACCCTTCCGTCCGCGGTCCGATAGCCGCCCAGGTCCCGGGCGTTGAGCGCGCCGCGCAGCCCGAGACTGCGCCCTACCTGGGGCATTCCGTCCGGCTCCGGCGACGCATTCCGCCCACCGCCGATTGCCCCCACCTCGGTCCGCTGATCGGTCACGCCGGCGCCTCCATTGCATATTCGGACCGTCACATGCCACACCGGTGCCCGATATTGCATGAACCTGCCCATTGGATCGGCAAGATGTGCAAGAGTGTCATGCGCAACGACCACAGTGTAGGTGTCCCGCCGACCCACCCATGTCCCCGGCTGGTAACCACGGTTGGTAACGACGCGTAGCGCTCAGGCTCCGTTTTTTCATTTTCAATTCATCATTTGCATGGCCGGTCCCGTTCCGGTCACAATCAGCGCCTTCATGGCATCGCCATGAACGTTGGTAACAGGTTTGCTGCACTCTCGCCCAATTGGTCCCTTGCCGAGCCGACCCTCGACCAGGATGGGCGCCGGGCAGCCTGCTGCCCGCGAACAGCTACAGGGCAGGCGAGCGCCGAGCCGCGGAAGCGCCTGTCCCAAGGGGAGGATCACCATGGGTCGAGCGACCCGAAGAGTTGCCGCCTGCGCGGCGGCAGTTCTGCTGGCCAGCGGCCTGCAGACCACCCTGGCTCACGGCGACACCACGCCCGTCAGGATCGATCTCACCGTCCTGGTCATCGACGACGGCGGCCCGTCCGTCGCGGCGATCACCGCCGAGCTCAAGAGCCAGGGCACCCCGTACAAGGTCGTCAGCCTGAGCGACCCCAACCGTCCGGTGATCAACGCCGCTTTCCTCAGCGACACGGTCAACGGGACCCCCCGGGGTAAGTACCAGGGCATCGTGCTGCCCAACGAAAACCCCTTCACCAACTCGCCGGCCGAGATGACGGCGATCGCGACGTACGAGGCGGCTTTCAACGTCCGCCAGATCGACGCGTACACGCTCGCCAGCCCGGCGGTGGGTCTGAACTGGGCCCAGAATCCCGGTTACATAGGCACCTTGGACGGTTTCCAGGGAGCCACCACCGCGGCCGGCACTTCGGGCCCGTTCGGCTACCTGAAGGGCAGCGTCCCGTTCGAGGACAACGACCCGAACGTCAGCGAGAGCTACGGCTACCTGGCCACCCCGATGGCCGGCCTGCCGGCCGGCGCCTCGTTCACGCCGCTGGTCGACGCCCCGATCCCGAACAGCACCGCGCGCGGCTCGCTGGTCGGCGAGTACACCCACGACGGCCGCAAGGAACTGGTCGTCACGTTCGTCTACAACCAGTACCAGCAGCAGTACCGGCTGCTGGCCCGCGGCATGGTCGACTGGATCACCCAGGGTGTCCACCTCGGCTACGACCGCAACTACTTCGCGGCCCACGTGGACGACGTCTTCCTGGCGGACGACCGCTGGTCCACCACGCTGAAGTGCACCCCCGGTGACGTCACCTGCCCGCCCGGCACGCCGGACACCGGAAACCCGATCCGGATGACGGCCGCCGACGCGCAGTACGCCAAGCAGTGGCAGGCCGCCAACAACTTCACCATGGACATGGTGTTCAACGGTGGCGGCAGCGAGGACTGGAAGGCCGACCACAGCGCCACGGTCGACCCGACGTCGAGCCAGATGATCGCCGACCAGACCAGCTACCGCTGGGTCAACCACACCTACACCCACCCGTACCTGGGCTGCGTCCAGGACGTCAGCGTGGTGCCGTGGCGCTGCACCAAGGACGCCACGGGCAACGTGGTCTGGGTCGACCAGAACACGATCAACACCCAGATCAAGAACAACTTCGACTGGGCCACGAAGAACGGTCTCCACGTCGACCCGAACGTCCTGGTCACCGGCGAGCACTCCGGTCTGCTGACCGCCCCGCAGGAGACCAGCGACAACCCGAACCTGGCGCCGGCGCTGGCCGCCAACGGCATCAAGTTCACCGGCAGCGACGCCTCCCGCGAGCCCGCCCAGCGGGCCGTCGGCTCGTCGACGCTGACCGTGCCGCGCTACCCGATGAACGTCTTCTACAACGCCGGCTCGGCGGTGGAGGAGGCCGACGAGTACAACTGGATCTACACCAGCAAGGCCAACGGCGGCAGCGGGATCTGCGAGAACAACGCGAACTCGACCTGCCTGCCCAAGCCGCTGGACACCGCGACCGGCTACCAGTCGTACATCGTGCCGCTGGAGGCCCGGATCGACCTCGGCCACGTGATGAACAACGACCCGCGGCCGCACTTCATCCACCAGTCGAACCTCTCCGAGGGCCGGATCCTGTACCCGGTGCTGGAGAAGATCCTCGGCACCTACCGCTCGCTCTACACCGACAACACCCCGATCATGAACCTCGGTGAGGGCGAGATCGGCCAGGAGTTCCAGAAGCGCGCGGCCTGGAACGCGGCCCTGGCCTCCGGCCAGGTCACCGCCTACAAGGTGGGCAACACCGTCACGGTCAACGCGCCGTCCGGTGTTCAGGTCCAGGCCACCATGCCGACGGGAACTACTCAGAAGCTGGCCATCGGTTCGACCGCCTTCGGTTCCGCCTACGCCGGTACGCTGTCCGGCTGGGTGGCACCCGGTTCCCTGCAGAGCAGCGTCACGCTGCAGCTGTCCTCGGGCTCCGCCCCGGCGGCCCCGGCCGCCGTCGCTCCGAACGTCGCGGCCAAGTCCGTCACGGCCCCGGCGACGACCGACAAGACGGTGCCGCAGGGTGTCGCCACCCCGGTCCCCGTCGGTCCCAGCGACACCACCCGGACCAAGGCTCCGTCCCTGGTCCCCGGCAGCGGAACCCCGGTGCCCGGCAAGGGCGTCGTGAAGAACGGCAACGGCAACGCCGCCGATGCCGCGAAGAACGCCAAGGCCTCCGGGGGGACGGCCGAGCGCGATCGCAAGCACGCCGGACAGTCCGGCAACCGGTAACACGTAACACCCGCTGGCGGGGCCTGGCCGGGCGAACCCCGGCCCGGCCCTGCCACGGCTCCCGTTCCGGCCACCCGGAACGGACGCCCGACGCAAGAACAGGAGGGGGGACAGGAATGCGCGTCACCCTGCTCACCGAGGGGACGTATCCGCACCAGCACGGCGGCGTGAGCGTCTGGTGCGACCAGCTCGTTCAAGGCATGCCCGACGTCGACTTCGACATCATCGCCGTCACCGGAACCGGTCACGAACCACTGGCCTGGGAGTTGCCCGCCAACGTGCGGTCCGTCACCACCGCACCGCTGTGGGGCCCCGCCGCCGAGGCGAGGGCGCCGCGCGGCCGCGAGATGCGGCGCTTCCTCAACGCGTACGAGCGCTTCCTCCACTCCATCCTCGACCCCGTCTACACCACGCACTTCGGCACCGAGCTGTACGGCTTCGCCGACCTCGCCCGGCGCGGGCTGCTCAGCCCCGCGCTGCGCAGCGAGCGCGCCCTGCGCACCCTCCAGCACGTCTGGACCCGCGACTACCTCCCCACGGCCGTCTCCCGGCCCACCCTCCACGACGCCCTGAACGCCACCGACCTGCTGGAGCACGCGCTCCGCCCGCTCTCGGTCGAGCCGCCGACGAACGGTGTCGCCCACGCGGCCAGTGGCGGCCTCGCCACCCTGCCCGGGCTGATCGCCGCTCAGCAGTACGGCGTACCGTTTCTGCTCACCGAGCACGGCATCTACCTGCGCGAGCGCTACCTCGGCTACCGCACCGGTCCGTACCGGTGGCCGGTCAAGGCGCTGCTGCTCGGCTTCTACCGGATGCTCGCCGAGGAGAGCTACCGTCAGGCCGCGCTGGTCACCCCCGGCAACCGGTACAACCGGCGCTGGGAGGAGCGCGGCGGCACCCCGTCCGCGAACATCCGGACCGTCTACAACGGCGTGGACCCGACGGCCTTCCCGCCCGCCGGCCCGGAGCCGCAGACCCCGACCCTCAGCTGGGCCGGCCGGGTCGACCCGATCAAGGACCTGGAGACCCTGATCCGGGCCTTCGCCATCGTCCGACGCGAGATCCCCGAGGCGCGACTGCGGCTCTTCGGCGGCACCCCCAAGGGCGGCGAGGCGTACCGGGACGGCTGCATAGCCCTGGCCGCCGAGCTCGGCATAGCCGACTCGGTGGCCTTCGAGGGCCGCGTCGCCGACATCACCGACGCCTACGCGGCGGGCAACGTGGTCATGCTCTCCAGCATCAGCGAGGGCTTCCCGTTCACCCTGATCGAGGCGATGTCCTGCGGACGCGCGACCGTCTCGACCGACGTGGGCGGCGTGCGCGAGGCCGTCGGCGACACCGGGCTGGTCGTCCCGCCGCGCGAGCCCGAGCCGATGGCCGCCGCCGCGATCGAGCTGCTGCGCGACCCCGAACGGCGCGGCAGGCTCGGCGAGCAGGCCCGGCTGCGGGTCATCGAGCAGTTCACGCTCCGCCAGAACATCGACGGCTTCCGCGGCATCTACACCGAACTCCTCGGCACCGCCCGCTGGATGCCGAGCGGCGTCGTCGCCGCCGAGAACGTCCCCGCCGACTGGGACCAGCAGCTCGTCGCCCGAGCCCAGCCGAGCGAGGTGGGGGCATGAGCGAGCGAATCATCAGGAGGTGCGTGTACCGCGAAGCGGCTACCGAGCGGTGGGGGCACCTCCCGGCCGCCCTGGCCGGGGGAGAGGTGGGCGCATGAGTGGTCCGATCCGTCTGGTGCCCGACGAGGGCGGCTCCGAGCGGACGGTGCAGCTGCGCACCCTGCCGCTCAAGCGCCGCCGTCCGTCGCTGCCCGCCCAGCCGGCGCCCGCGGAGGAGCTGGGCCTCTCCGCGGACCCGCTGGACGAGCTCGCCGAGCGGCTGCAGGACATCTGCGCCGACGCCGTCCACCCCTTCGAGATCGCGGCCATCCTGGAGTCCGACGGCCTCTCCGACGAGCAGGCCGCGCTCCTGTACGGCCGGCCCGACGCTTTCACCCTCGCCGAGGAGCTGTTCGAGAAGGTCGAGCGGCGCTACCCCGGCCCGAGCTCCGAGTTCGCCAACCCCTGGCGGGCCGACCCCTGGCGCTGCGTCGTGCGCGGCCTGGTGTTCGCCCTGCCTGGGCTCGGCTACCTGCTCGGCACCAACCTGTTCGCGGCCACCCGGATGCGCTTCGGCCTGCCCTCCGGCATGCTCGCGCTCACCCTCGCGACGCTCACCAGCTGGGCCTTCAACCAGGCGCTCGCGCACCGCGCGTACCGCTGGCTCAGCCGGCTCCGGCGTCGCGACGCCGCGGTCTGCCTGGCGATCGGGGCGCCGGTCGGCGCGCTGATCGCCGCGACGGTCGCGTACGTGGTCGGAGGTCCGTTCAGCTCGCTGTGCTTCGCCGCCGGGCAGTCCGCCTACCTGGGCGCGGCGACCGTGCTGCTGGTGCTCGGGCGGGAGAAGTTCCTGCTGGTGGCACTGGCGCCGGCCTCGGTCGGCGCGGGCGTGGTGCTCGCGGTGGACGTCCCGCAGGTCGTCCGGACCGTCGTCCTGCTGGCCTCGCTGCTCCTCGCGGTCGGACTGGCCGCCCGGGAGCTGCTGTTCTGCATCCGCCGCGACAAGGACGGCAAGGACGCCGTCGCGCTGAAGCTGCAGATCCGCCAGGAGATCCCGCACCTGCTGTTCGGCCTGGCCTGCGGCACGCTCACCCTGATCGCCGGTCTCGGTGTGACCATCCACCAGGCCGTCAGGACCGGTGCCGCGCACGGCGCGAGCACCACGCCGACCGGCCCGGCCATGATCGCGCTGACGCTCAGCCTCGGGCTCGCCGAGTGGCTGCTCTTCCGCTACCGGGCGATGGCCGTCGCCGCGCTGCGGACCAGCCACACCTCGGCCGAGTTCACCCGGCGGACCGGCGGGGTGCTGCTCGGCTGCCTCTTCATCTACCTCACCACCGTGGCCGCGCTGGACGCCGCCGCGACCGTGCTGTGGCCCGGCGCCCCCGCGCTCGGCGTCCCGCAGCTCGGCGCGCTGCTGCTCCTCGGCGGCTCGCTCTGGCTGGCGCTGCTGCTGAACGCCTTCGGGCTCAGCTGGAGCACCGCCCTCATCTGTCTGGCCGCCGCGGGTGCCGAGAGCGCCGGGCTGCTGACCGGTGTGGATCCGACCCTCCTGCAGCTGATCGGCTGCGGGACGGCCGCCTTCGTCCTCACCGCCATCGCCGGGCCCGTGCTCGGCCGCACCACCCAGCATCGCTGAACACCGAAACACCCGCACGACCCAACCACGTGCACAGCTGGACCCGCATCACCGGTCACAGCTGAGTCACCACGGCCGGGCCACCACAGAGCGCCCGGTCACATCCGAGAACGAGAAAGCGAATCACGCATGAGCAGCGTCGCGGTTACCGGAGCCGAGGGCTTCATCGGCTCCCACCTCGTCGAGACCCTGGTCTCCGACGGTCACCACGTCCGCGCGATGGTCCAGTACAACTCCTTCTCCTCCTTCGGCTGGCTGGAGACCCTGCCCCGGGAGGTGCTGGACTCGGTCGAGATCGTCCTCGGCGACGTCCGGGACCCGGGCTCGGTCAACGGCCTGGTCAAGGGCACCGAGGCGGTGTACCACCTGGCCGCGCTGATCGCCATCCCCTACTCCTACCGGGCCCCGCACTCGTACGTCGACACCAACGTCACCGGCACCCTGAACGTGCTGGAGGCGGTGCGCCACCTGGACATCCCGCGCCTGGTGCACACCTCGACCAGCGAGACGTACGGCACCGCGCAGACCGTGCCGATCACCGAGGACCACCCGATCAACACCCAGTCCCCGTACGCCGCCTCCAAGGCCGGCGGGGACCGGCTGGCCGACAGCTACCACGCCAGCTTCGAGACCCCGGTCGTCACCCTGCGCCCGTTCAACACCTTCGGCCCGCGCCAGTCGATGCGCGCCGTCATCCCGACCGTGATCGCCCAGGTCGCGGCCGGCGAGACCGAGATCACCCTCGGCGACCTGCGCCCGACCCGCGACTTCACGTTCGTCAAGGACACCGCTAACGCCTTCCGCACGGTCGGCACCGCGCCCGCCGACACCGTGGTCGGCAAGACCTTCAACGCCGGCACCGGCGGCGAGATCTCGGTCGGCGACCTGGTCACCCTGGTCGGCAAGCTGATGGGCGTCGACCTGGTGGTCAAGGAGGACGAGCAGCGCATCCGTCCGGCCAACTCCGAGGTCATGCGCCTGGTCGCGGACGCCACCCGGCTGCGCAAGGCCACCGGCTGGGCGCCCGAGTTCACGCTGGAGCAGGGCCTGGAGCAGACCATCGAGTTCTTCCGGGACCCGGCCAACCTGGCCCGCTACAAGACCGACATCTACAACGTCTGACCGCCGCACCGACCCAGCCAGCCTCGTTGTCAAGGTTCGTGTCCTGCACATCCTTCCGTGGGGGAAAAAATGCATGCAGTGATCCTGGCCGGCGGTAAGGGCGTCCGTCTCCGCCCGTACACCACCGCGCTTCCCAAGCCGCTCGTTCCGATCGGCGACCAGCACGCGATCCTGGAGATCGTGATGCGCCAGCTCGCCGCCGCGGGCTTCAAGACCGTCACCCTGGCCATCGGCCACCTCGGCCACATCATCCGCGCGTACGTCGGCAACGGCTCCCAGTGGGGCCTGCGCGTGGGCTACGCCGTCGAGGACAGCCCGCTCGGCACCATGGGCCCGCTGCTCACCATGCAGGACCGGCTGCCCGAGCACTTCCTGGTGATGAACGGCGACATCCTCACCGACCTGGACTTCGCCGGGGTGCTCAAGCACCACGAGGCGTCCGGCTCGCCGCTGACCATCGCCACCTACGCCCGCCAGGTCAAGATCGACTTCGGCGTGCTCACCACCGAGTCCGGCAGCATCACCGGATTCCAGGAGAAGCCGAGCATCGACTACCGCGTCTCGATGGGCGTGTACGGCGTGTCCCGCTCCGCGCTCGCCAAGTACACCCCGGGCCTGCCGCTGGGCTTCGACGAGCTGGTGCTCGACCTGCTGGCCGCCGACACCCCGCCGTCCTCCTACGACTTCGGCGGCTACTGGCTCGACATCGGCCGCCCGGACGACTACGACCGGGCCAACGCCGAGTTCGCCGACATCCGCTCGGTCCTGATGCCCTTCGAGACCACCGGCGCCGCGCCGGGCGTCGCCGAGCTGCCGATCCCGGCCGCCCGCACCGCGCCGAACGCCGTCGACGAGCCCGCCGCCGCGGGCAGCGAGAGTGACGGACGGGCCGCGTGAGGATCCTGCTTCTCGGTGGGGACGGCTTCCTCGGCCGCCACGCCACCGCCGTCCTGCGGTCGCTGCCCGGTGCCACCGTGCTGACCGCGGGCCGGCGGCCCGCTCACGACCTCCGGCTGGACCTGGCCACCGCCCAGGCCGGCCCGCTCGGCGAGGAACTGGCCGCGCTGGCCCCCGACGTGGTGGTCAACTTCGCCGGCGCGGTGGCCGGCAGCGCGGTCAAGCTCGCCGAGGTGAACGCGCGCGGTCCGGCCGTGCTCTGCGAGGCGCTGCAGCTCGGCGCCCCGAAGGCCCGGCTGGTGCACATCGGTTCGGCCGGCGAGTACGGCGTCTGCGAGGCGGGCAGCTCGCTGTCCGAGGAGTCCGACGCCCGCCCGGTCGGCGTGTACGGCGCGACCAAGCTGGCCGGCTCCCTCGCGGTGGCTGGCTCGCCGCTGGACGCGGTGGTGCTGCGGGTGTTCAACCCGGTCGGCCCGGGGGCACCGGCGGGCTCGCTGCCCGGCCGGCTGGCCGCCGAGCTGCGCCGGGTGGCCCCGGAGGGCGCCGACGGCGTGGTCGAGGTCGGGGACCTCTCCGCCTACCGCGACTTCGTCGACGCCCGGGACATCGCCCGCGCGGTCGGCCTGGCCGCCGCCGCGGACCGTCCGCTCCCCCGGGTGCTCAACCTCGCCTCCGGGCGGGCCAAGCCGGTCCGGGCGATCGCCGACGGCCTGGTCGCGGCGGCCGGCTTCACCGGCCGGATCGACGAGAGCGGGGCGGGCTCCGAGCGCTCGGCCGCGGTCTCCTGGCAGCAGGCCGACGTGTCGGCCGCCGCCCGGGAGCTCGGCTGGCACCCGGAGACCGACCTCGCCGACACCCTGCGCGACCTCTGGCTCAGCACCGAGCCCGACTCCGCCCCGGTCGCCGGATGACCGGGACCACCCCCGACGGCCGCCTGCTGGTGCCGCTGTACGTCCACCCCGCGGTGGACCCGGCGGCCTGGCGGGCGGTCGCCGCCGCCGACCCGAGCCGGATCGCCGCCGTCGTGCTCAACCTCGCCGACGGCCCGGGCGACACCCCGGACCACGTCTTCACCGAGGCCGCGGAAGAACTGCGGGCCGCCGGCCTGCCGTTGGTCGGCTACACGGACACCGACTACGGCCGTCGGCCCCATGCGGCAGTGGTGGCCGACATTTTGACGTATCGTCAGCGTCATGGCATCACCGGCGTCTATCTCGACCAAGTCGCCTGCCACCCGGGCGCGTTGGCGCACTACCGGCGGCTGGCCACCGCGGCGCGGGCCGCGGGCTGCGGCACCGTCGTGTTCGGCCACGGCAAGCACCCGGACCCCGGGTACGCCGAGGTCGGCCTGGCCGACCTCCTCGTCACCTTCGAGGGCACCTGGCAGGCCTACCGCGAGATGACCCTCCCGCTGTGGACCGCCCGCCACGCGCCCTCCCGCTTCTGCCACCTGGTGTACGACGTCCCGGCCGACCACGCGTCGGACGTCACCGCGCTGATCGCCGCCCGCCGGGCCGGCGTCGGCTGCGCCGTCCCGGGCTCCGGGGAGAACCCCTGGAGCACCCTTCCCCACGGTCTGACCGCCGCTGAACTGACCTGACCAGATCCGGAGTTCGACAACCGTGAACCGCCGTACCCGGCCCCTCCTGGCCGCCGTCGCCCTCACCACAGCCCTGTTAGCCACCTCGTGCAGCAGCTCCGGCTCGGAGGACGACAAGGACCCCTCGGCCGAGGACACCCCGAGCAATCCGCCCGCGGCGACCGCCCCCGGCACTCCCGGAACGCCGAGTGCCACCGGCGCCCCGAGCACCCCGGCCACTCCGAGCGCGCCGAGCACGCCCACCGCGACCGGCACGCCGTCCGCCCCGGCCCCGTCCTCCGCCCCGGGCACTCCCGGCGGCAGCACCCCCGCCCAGCAGCCGGCCGGCGCCCGCTGGCAGCCCACCCCGGGCCTCGCCTGGCAGTGGCAACTCGGCGGCGGCGTGGACCAGTCGGTGGACGTCCCGGTCTACGACATCGACGGCTTCGAGAACGACGCGTCGGTGGTCGCCTCGCTGCACGCCAAGGGCCGCAAGGTGATCTGCTACATCAACGCCGGTTCCTGGGAGAACTTCCGCCCCGACTCGGCCACCTTCGCCAAGGCCCTCCAGGGGTCCGACACCGGCTGGAAGGGCGAGAAGTGGTTCGACATCCGGAAGATCAACGAGCTCAGGCCGCTGATGGCCGCCCGCTTCGACATGTGCAGGAGCAAGGGCTTCGACGCCATCGAGCCCGACACCATCGAGGCCTACAACCAGAACAGCGGCTTCCCGCTCACCGGTGACGACCAGATCAGGTACAACCGCATGCTCGCCGAGCTGGCGCACGAGCGCGGACTGGCGATCGGCCTGAAGAACGACCTCGACCAGATCCCCGCGCTGATCAACGACTTCGACTTCGCGGTCAACGAGGAGTGCTCGCAGTTCGACGAGTGCGACCGGGTCGCGCCCTTCGTCAGGGCGGGCAAGGCGGTGTTCCACGTCGAGTACAAGGTCGACACGGACCAGTTCTGCGCGAAGGCCAAGTCGCTCGGCTTCAGCTCGATGCAGAAGAAGCTCGAACTGAACGCCTGGCGCAAGCCCTGCTGAGCCGCGCACCGCGGCCTCCCGTCGCGCGGGTGACCCGGACGAGGGCCACCCGCGCGAGGGTCACTTGACCGCCAGCCAGATGACGCCGGCCAGCACGGCGAGACCGAGCACGGCGACCAGCGCGATGACGCCGGTGCGGCTGCCGCTACTGCTGCTGCTGCCGTAGGTGGAGACGGAGCCCGGTGCCGGAGCCGCCGGGGCCTCGTCGACGAACGCCCGGAACATCTGGGTGCTTCCGGCGGAGTCGTAGTCGTTGTCAGCCATGGCACGGACTCTAACGAATCCGGCCGCCCGCCCGACACCCCGGACCCTCCTCCGGCACCCGGCCGCCCTCGCTTGCAACGGCGGCGCGACGGGCTCGTGAAGTCCTTGCGAAGCACGGAGTAGCGCCCGGCGCAGCCCGGTTGGCGGCGATCATGACCGGACACCACCCGGAACGGACGGCGCTGCCGGACGAAGCGTCCGCGTGACGAACTGCCGCACGCCCCGCAGGCACCACACGCGCCGCCCGTCCGGGTGGCGTGCGCACGCCCTGCGGGCGCTCCCGGGCCACCATGGGTCGTGCCCGAGCGACCCACCCGCAGCACCGGGGGCCCGATGCCCGAAAACCCCGCCCGGGACGGCCTGTTGCCCGCCACCGGGACCCTCGCCGTCTCCCCCGCCGACCTCTTCGCGCACGCCGGGACGGTCGACGAACTCCACGCCGGGTTCACCGCCGCCGACGGCACCGCCCGCGAGCACACCACCGCCGCCCGCGCCGCCCTGGACGGCTGGCGCACCGGCCCCGAGCTACGCACCCGTGCCGCCCGCTGGGAGGACCAGGTGGCCGCCCTCGGCGGCATCCTGCACGAACTCGCCCACCGCCTGCGCACCACCGGCGCCCGCTACGCCGCCACCGAGAGCGCCCTGACCGGCGAGGAGTGACCTCGGTGCTGAGCTACGAAACCGTCCGCGCCACCCGCCTCGACGGCCTGACCAGCGCCGCCGAGGAGTGGACCGCCCTGCGCAGCCGGTACCTGGGCCTGCGCGACCGGCTCTCCGCCGACGTCGCCGGCCCGCTGGCCGCGGGCTGGGAGGGCGAGGCGGCGGCCGCGGCCCGTGCGCTGATCGCCGAGGTGGCCGGGCAGTTCACGGCCGCTGGCCGGGAGTCCGCCGACCTCGGTGCCCTGCTGGCCGACGCCGCCCGCCAGTTCGCCGACGCCCAGCGGCAGCTCGTCCGGCTCGCCGACGAGGACGCACCCGCCGCCCACCTGCGGATCTCCCCCACCGGCGGCGTCACCGACGTCCACCCGCTGCACGACGACGAGTCCGCCCGCCACCAGCCCGAGTACCGAGCCGTCTTCCTGCCCGAACGGCGCCGGACCGTCGCCGAGCTGGCCGGGCGCATCGAGTCCGTCCTGCGTAGCGCCACCGAGGCCGACGAGGCCGCCGCCTGGGCGCTGCGCTCCGCCCCGCCCGCCCCGGCCGACAGCCCCTTCGGCCCGGACGGCTGCCACACCCTCGCCGAGGCCCGGCAGGCCCGCGCGGACCTCGGCGCCGCCCTCGCCCTGGCCGCGAGGCGCGACGCGCTCACCGCCGACGAACTGGCCCGGCTCGACGCCCTGCTCGCCGCCCACGCCGACGACCCCGCCTTCGCCACCAGGTTCGCGACCACGCTCGGCGCGCAGCCCGTCCTGGAGCTCTGGCGCGACCTCAATGACCCCGCGCTGTCCGGCCGCTCCGGCCGCCCGCGCACCGATGCCCTCCGCCGCCTCCAGGCCTCGCTCGGCGCCGTTCTCGGCACCGCCACCCACGGCGCCGACCCGGCCATGCGCGCCTGGGAGCAGGAGGTCATCCGCCTCGGCCCACGGCAGCTGACCCGCCCCGGCAGCGGCCCGATGCCCACCGGCTACCACCTGATGAGCGCCCTGCTGCGCGGCGGCCGGTACGCGCCCGGCTTCCTCACCGCCTACGGCGAGAGCCTGCTGGCCGCCGAACGCGCCGCCAGGGTGCCTCCGCAGCTCGTCTGGGCACCGGACGCCACCCAGCCCGCCTGGGACCACCTCGGCGAGGGCCGCGGCGGCGACCCGGTGGCCGGTCTCCTGGCCGCCCTCGGCCACAACCCGCGAGCCGCCACCGCCTTCCTGGACCCGGGCGACCCTCGGCGCGGCGACCACCTCGCCTACCTCCTGCACGACCGCCGCTGGCCCGACGAGCTGGTGGCCGGTGCCCACGTCCGGGGCCACCACGCCCTCGGCCTCGCGATCCAGGCCGCCGCCACGGGCGGCTGCCCCGACCCGCACCACCACACCCCCGCCCAGGCCCGGGTGCTGCGCGACACCGTCACCCTGCTGGACCGCGGCATCGGCCGCGAGCACCTCCCGACCGGCCTGCACGTCCCCGTCGCCGCGGCGCTCGCCGACTACGCCGCCGACACCCACGCCGTCCTCTCCGGCGTCAGCCGCGCCGTCCGGGAGCACGCCGCCGCGGCCGCCGCCGGGGTGTGGACCGACGACCGCACCGGCGAGGTCCGGACGGCCGTCGAGAAGGGCCCGCTGATCCGCGTCCTACGCGGCCTCGCCGACCTTCCCGACGCCCACCACCGGCTCCAGCAGGCCGAGTTGACGTACATCGCGGAACGGCTCGGCGCACTCCCGGCCAACGCCCCCGCCGCGGAGTGGAAGGGCCTGATGGCCGACTCCGCCGTCGTCCTCGGCGTGCTCGACGCCGTCCAGGCCGACGCGGTGCTCGACCAGCGCGACGACGCCGCCAAGATCGCCGCCTGGAAGGCCAAGGGCCTGTACACCGGGGTCGGCGCCCCGCTGAAGCTCGTCCCCGTCCCCGGACTCGGCGAGCTGACCCAGCGGATCCTCGCCGCCGGGATCGCCGAGTGGCAGGGCGGCGCCCTCGACGCGATCGACGCCGCCGCGGCCGGCCGGATCGAGCGGAACACCCTCACCGGCGCCGACGGCCGCAGCGGCCACGAGGGTGTGGCCGCCATGGTCGAGCAGTGGCGGCGCGAGCACGGCCACCCGGACGCGGACGGCCTCGCCGCCGACTGGGACAAGCAGCAGCTGCGGAGCATCTACAACACCGGTCGCACCGACGCCGCCGCGGCCCTCGGCCGGACCGGCGGCTGAGCACGGACCGGGCCCCGGCAGCAGCACGCCGCCGGGGGCCCGGAGCAGGCCGGGGGCCTTCCTACGCAGGCCGTCGTTCCTTCCGTCCGGCCCGGGCGGCCGGGGGCGGCACCGAGGCCGTCACTCCGGCCGGGGCGACGAAGGCGACCAGCAGCTGCTCCATCAGCGCGCTGCGAGCGGCCTCGTCCAGCTCGTGCGCGGTCGCCCGTTCCAGCCGGCGGACGGCGAGCGCCGCCGCCTCGACCGCGTCGTCCACCAGCACCGTCCGCAGACCCGCGTCCAGGTCGGCCAGCCGGCGGCGACGCATCGACTCGGCGACCTCGGGCGCGTAGTCCAGCGCCAGCGGCTGCACCGAGTACACCTCCAGACCTGCCGGGGCGGCCTCGGCGGCCAGCGCGCGGGTCAGCTCGTCGGCGAACCACTGTCCGTCGCGCAGCGCGGGCCCGACCCCCGCGTCGCTGTCGCACGGCAGGATGGACGCGGTCCGGGTGAGCACCGCCTGGACCTGCTCGCGCAGGTAGCTCTCGTGGTCCTCGATCGCCAGCAGCGCCCGCGCGGTGTCCTTGACCCGCCACACGATCAGCAGCCGGACCACGATCGGCGTCCCGGTGCGGTCGACCACCTTGACCGGCTCGCTGCGCCAGTGCCGCAGCCGCACGTCCACCCGGCGGCGGCGCAGCAGGGGGTTGACCCAGACCAGGCCGGTGCGGCGGACGGTGCCCCGGTAGCGGCCCCAGCGGGTGAGCACCCGGGTCTCGCCGCCCGCGTTGGCCAGCAGCCCGGCGAGGGCGTGGAGCACGAGCAGCCCGGCGGTGCCGAGGGCTGCGATCGACGTCGCATCCATCGCGGCCCGACGATGTGCCCGTACGGCGGCGCCGCGCAGGTCGGGCAGGGCGTCCCAGTACGGGATGACGCCGTCGTGCAGGAGCACCAGCAGGATGGCGGCCAGGCCGACCAGCACCGCGAACAGGGCGATCCAGCCCGGCAGGGCGACGGCGCGGTGCTCGCGCAGCGCGTGGTCGGCGCGCGGGGGGCGGCGGGAGGTGACGGCCACGATGCGACCGGACGGGGTGACGACGGGGAGCTCGATGGTCTCCGGGGCGGCCGACTCCAGCGGGTCGCACAGGTCCGCCGGGTCGGCCACGGTCGGGCCGGGGACGACGGCGGGCGGGCCGTCGGCAGGGCCGGCCGACCTGTCGCGCCTGGCCGGCGCCACGGCGGACGGCCTGGTCAGCGCGCTGGCGCCGCCGGCGGACCGTTCCGGCAGTGCCGGCGGGAACGCCCTGGGCAGGTGGTCGGGTCGCTGCGAAGAATCGCGGGTGACGTCCATGCACGGATCCTCGGGGTCGGTGTGTCGCGCAACGAGCGGCCCGGGTCTGACGGGCGGTGCCAGGTCAGGCTAAGTCATACGTCATCAAATGCGACATTTAGGACGTCGCGTGTCGATATTCACTGACGAATCGTCCGAATCGCCCGACGGCCGCCCGAGCCGGCCCGGGTCAGCGCCGCCGGGCCCCGGGCCCCCGACCGAACACCCGACGGGTGATCAGCCCGACCGCGGCGAGGAGCAGCAGGCCCCCGGCGAGCCCGCTGCGCCAGCCCTCGGCCTCGGGACGTTCGGCCGCCGCGTGCGACGACTCCGCCGACACCCCGACGGGCGAAGTGGTCGGCGGCACCGCCTGCGCCCGGACGCCTTCGGCGGGCGCCGTCACACCGCCCGCGGGGAGCGGGGGAGCGACGACGGCTCCGGACGGGCCACCGGCCCGGGACGGCGGGACGGAATTGGTGGGAACGGGGACGGACGGCGCGGCCGCCGCCGGGGCCGGTGCCGCCGCGACGCAGACCCGCACCGCGTCCCCCGCCGTCGCGCTCCCGGTCAGGTCGTTCGCCCGGGCGGTCAGCCACTGCTCACCATCCGTCAGGTCCCGGTTGCCGGTGCAGGTCCAGCTCCCGTCGAAGGCCGCCGTCGCCCCGCAGAGCACGGTCCGCTCGGCCGCGGCCGGTCCCGGGCCGGATGCGGCGGTGACGAGCACCCGCGCCCCAGGCTCCGCCCGTCCGGCGAGCCTCGGCCGGGCGGTCCGGACGGTCTGCCCGGCGGCGGGCGCGGTGAGCACCGGCTTGTCCGGCGGGACGGTGTCGACGACCAGCACCACGGCCTTCCCGCTCGTCCGGTTCCCGGCCGCGTCCACCGCCACGGGCGTCAGCTGGTGATGTCCGTCCGGCAGGTTCTCCACCGGCAGGCAGGACCACTCGCCGTCCGCCCGCACGGTGGTGCTGCAGACCTCGCCCGCGGCCGCGTCCCGCGCCCCGCCCGGCTGGTCGGCGACCGAGACGGTGCTGCCCGCCTCGCCGGTCCCGCTGAGGCGGACGCCGGGGTCGTCGGTGTACTCGGGCAGGGTGAGCACGGGCGCGGCGGGCGGCGCCGTCTTCACGGTGATCCGGACGGCCTCGCCGCGCAGCACCACACCGCCGCCGGTGGTCTCGACCGGGGTGAGGCCGTGCGGGCCGGCGGCCAGCGCCCTGTCGGGGCGGCAGGACCAGTCGCCGCTGCGCTCGACCTGGGCCCGACAGAGCACCGCGTCCCCGTCCCGGACCTCGACCGAGGCACCGGCGACCGCCCCCTCACCGCGGATCTGCGGGCGGACGTCGGCCAGCACGGTGCCGTCGACCGGTTCGGCGATCTCGGGCCGAGCGGCCCCGACGGTCAGTTTGAGCCGCTGGTCGGAGACCTGCCCGGAGTCGGCGAAGCCGCCGGAGGCGATCAGCTGGGCGGGGTTGCGGGCGATCCGCAGCCGGGCCCAGGTCTCGCCGGAGGCGGCGCCGGGCGGGACGGTCCACTCCAGGGTCGCCGTGCCGGCACCGGGCGGGATCTCGGTCTGCACCCGCTCGGCCGGGTCGAACCGCCCGTTGCGGTCGAAGTCGATCCAGCCGGCCAGGGTCGCGGGCTGGTCGCCGACCGCGACCGGGACGGTGATCCGGTAGGAGCGGCCGATCGCGGCCTCGGCCGGATAGCCGATCGACGGGTCGGCGCCCTGGTACTCGCCGCGGCCGGGCTGGCGCGCCGGCGGCACCGGGTTTGCCCAGACGCTGCGCCGGTCGGCGCCACTGCGGCCGACGGCCACGCTTCGCACGCCGCGATGGGCCGGGTCGGCGTCCGCGCCGAGGAAGAGGTCGGAGATCACGTGCGAGGCGTTGCCGTAGCCCTGCGGCGCGGTGCCGAGGTCCTCGTCGACGGTGACGGTGTAGGCCTGGCGCAGGGCGGGCGGGGCGGTGGTGGTGCCGGCCCGGGCGGTGGTGCGCTGTTCGACCCGGAACACGGCGGTGCGGACGGTGCCGGTGAGCTCCAGGCTGCCCTCGGCGGCGGCGCCACCCGAGCCGTCGGTGGTGCCGTCGGCCCCGGCGGGCGCGAGGGTGGTGGCGTCGGTCTTCCAGCCGGGCCATTCGGTGCGGTTGACCAGGGCGGGGACGCTCGGGGTCCCGCCGGTGAGGGTAAGCCGGGCGGCGGTGCCGGTGGCCCCGGTCCTGCCGGTGGCGACGGCGGCGAGCCCGCTGACGTGCAGCCGGGGATTGCGGACGGGCCGCGAGAAGCTCAGCCGGAGGGTGCCGGCCGTACGCCAGGACCCGTCGGCCCGGGGGCGCTCGTCGGAGATCCGGAAGGCCTGGGCGGGGTCTCCCGGGTGCACGCCGTCGGCGTACAACGCGGCCGCGCGCCCCCCGCCGGCGCGGTCAGCCAGGTCGCCCGGCTCGGCGGCGGCACCGAAGCCGGAGGAGGCGGCGAAGTCGAGCTGGACGGAGAGGCCGGAGGGCATGACCGCGCGGTGGCCCCCGGTCCAGGCGTCGGGGGACTGCTGGGCCGCCGAGGGTGGTGGGTTCCATCCGATGATCAGCCCGGTCGCAAGGGCGGCCACGGCGGCAGCTGTGCGGGGGACCTGTCGCCTCATCCGGCTCTCCTTCGCGGTCGGCGGACCGGATGTACCCGAAACGGCGGATTCCATCCGTCGGAGAACCGGGCGGGCCGGAAGATCACTCCGGAGAGAAACGGAAGAAGCCCCCGGCCGACGGCCGGGGGCTTCTTACTGGTGCGCTCAGCAGGATTCGAACCTGCAACCTCTTGATCCGTAGTCAAGTGCTCTATCCGTTGAGCTATGAGCGCAAGGAACGGGCGAACCCGATCTTGCGGAGGTTGGTGCGCTCAGCAGGATTCGAACCTGCAACCTCTTGATCCGTAGTCAAGTGCTCTATCCGTTGAGCTATGAGCGCTCGCCCTGGTGAACGTGCCACCGGGGCGGTGCGGGGACAACATTACATGACCTGCGACGTGGGACGAAATCCATTGATCCGGCCCCTGCCCCGTGGCCGCCGGACCGGCCCCGAGGTGCCCCCTCACCGGCCTCGGGCCCGGCCCCGGACATGCGAAGAGCCCCGCCGACAAGATCGTCGACGGGGCTCCCGGCTGGCGGAGGCTGAGGGATTTGAACCCTCGATCAGGAATAACCCCGAAACCGCATTAGCAGTGCGGCGCCATAGACCGGACTAGGCGAAGCCTCCTCCACAGGGACGCTCCCGCAGGGCGGACGCGTTCCGTGTGCCTGAGATGATGCCACACCCGTGGGGTCCGGCACCAACCACCGCCAACGTTACTAGGCGGGTCGTCCCGGCCGCAAAGAAGAATGAGATACTGCCGATTCCGGAGGAGCTGCCCTGACCCGAGGAGACCTGTCGACGTGAGCAGCAGGCCGATCCGAGGCGCTGCTCGCCTCGCCGCCATACTCGACGCCCTACCCGACGCGTTGTTGCTGGTGAACAGCAACGGCACCGTCGTCGACGCCAACAGCGCGGCGGTCCAAGCGCTGCAGGCGCCGGGCACCTCGCTGGTCGGCATGGGCGTGCTGGGCCTCCTGCCCGAGTTCGACCCCAGCCGGATCCCCGGCTCGATGCGGCCGGCCGCCCGCGAGGACGAGGCGCTCGACCGCCCGGTCCGGATGACCGCCCGCCGCACCGACGGCACCACCTTCCCCGTCGAGGTCTCCGGCAACGACTTCGCCGACGACGGCGCCGGCGAGGGCCGCGGCTACGCGCTCTCCCCGCTCGTGCCGTACGACCCGTACCGCGAGGGCTCCAACTCGCCGTCCGCGAGCGACCTGCTCCTGCTGCTGGTCCGCGACCTGTCCGGCCGGCTCGGCGTCGAGGCGGAGCTGCGCCGCCAGCACAAGCAGACCGAGATGATCCTGCGGGCCGCCGCCGAGGGCGTCCTCGGGGTGGACCTCGAAGGCCGCTGCGTGCTGGTCAACCCCGCCGCCGCGCACATCCTGGAGTACCGGGCGAGCGAGCTGGGCGGGCGCGAGCTGCACCCGCTGATCCAGCACTCCCGGGCCGACGGCACCCCGCTGGCGCTGGAGGAGTCCGCGCTGCTGGACACCCTGGCCTCGGGACGCAAGCACCGGGTGCGCGGCACCGTGCTGTGGCGCAAGGACGGCCGCCCGGTCACCGTCGACCTCACCACCGCCCCGGTCCGGGACGGCGACCAGCTGGTCGGCGCGGTGATGACCTTCACCGACCGCAGCCGCGAACTCGCCCTGGTCGCCCGCAACGAGCACCTCACCGCCGTCCTGGAGAACGAACTGGGCAGCGCGCTGACCGCGCTGAACCGCCGGCTGGACGCGCTCGCCGCCGACCCGGCCGGGCAGTTGTGGCCGGAGGCCAACTGGACGCTGCGCCGGCTCGCCGACGAGTGCCGCCGGTTCGGCCGGCTGATCGACGGCGTGCTCGCCCACCAGCGCTCCGAGGCCGGCGAGGCCGCACCGTCCGAAGGCAAGGGCGGGGCGGACGGCAAGGGCGACAAGGGTGACAAGAAGGCCGAGCGGGTGCCGGTCGCCCTGGACAAGATCGTGCGACGGGCCGTCGAGGACGCCGACGAGCTCGTCGGCGCGGGCCGGGTGCGCTTCTCGGTGCACGCCGCCGGCGTCGAGGTGATCGCCGACGAACGGCGGCTCGCCCAGGCGCTGGCCCACCTGGTCGCCGACGTCAGCGGCATCGGCCTCTCGCTGGACGCCCCGACCACCCCCTCCCCCGGCCTGGCCCCCGGACTGAACGGCAGCGGCGGGACGGCTCTCCCGTCCGCGGACGAGC
Source organism: Streptomyces kaniharaensis (assembly GCF_009569385.1). NCBI lineage: Bacteria > Bacillati > Actinomycetota > Actinomycetes > Kitasatosporales > Streptomycetaceae > Streptomyces > Streptomyces kaniharaensis. The sequence goes on along the minus strand of NZ_WBOF01000001.1, from coordinate 3,012,771 downwards.
CGCCGACGGTCGTCCTCGCGGCGGCCCAGCGCGGGGACGTCGCCCGGGTCGAGATCCGCGGCCCCGGGCGCGGCGGCAGCCCCGTCCACCTGCCGATAGCCCGCGCGGTGGTCGAGCGCCACGGCGGCGTGCTCCAGCCGCACGAGCTGCCCGGCAAGGCCGGCACCACGTACGTCGTAGAGCTGCCGCTGGACCCGGCCGCCGCGAAGGCCGCCGCCGAGCGCGCCGGCGCCGAGGGCCGGTCGGACCGGCCCAAGGAGAGCGACAGCGCCGTCCTGCCCGAACTGCCGGGCATCCCGCAGCTGCCCACCACCGACCGCGCCCATGACCCCGTCGTGGAGATCACCGAGACGCCGGACGAGCGGCCCGAGGCCGAGGAGCCGAAGGCGGAGCACGCACCCGCCGACGAACGTCCCGCCGAGCGGCGCGGGCGCCGCGGCCGCCCGGCCGCCGACACCCCGGCGCCCACCGCCCCCGAAACCCCCGCCGACCAGTGGCCGAACGCCCCCGCGCGGATCGAGCGGGCCGTCCCCGAGCAGTGGCACGGCACCGGCAACGACCCCGCGTACGGACGCCAGGGCCTGCCCGGCGCGGACGGCGCGCAGCGCGACCCGTGGGGCCAGGACGACGGCCGCTCCGGCCCGGCCTACGCCGTGCCGGTCGGTGGCGAGCCCGCGCAGGACCGGACCGGCGGGCGCGGCCCGCTCGCCCTCGGCCCCGGCCCCAGCAGCGCCCAGGCCGACGGGACCCCCGCCGGCGGCACCCCGGTCGGCGAGCCCGGCGCCCCGGCCGACGGCGGGGAGGCCAAGCCCCGCCGGCGACGCGCCCTGCCCTCCGCCGAGGACTCCTCCGGCGGCTTCGCCCTGCCCGGCGTCCCCGACACCCCGGTCTACCCCGGCCTGGAGCACGCCCTCCCGGCCGGTCCGGCGCCCACGCCGCCCGAGCCGGCCGCCGCGCCGACCGGCCGCCGCCGGCGCCTCGCCGTCCCGCCCGGCCCCGGCCCGGAAACGCCCGCCCCCACCGGCCAGGACACCCCCTCCACCGCGCTGGAGCCCGCCCGCCCCGCGCTGCCCGCCGCGGAGCACCCCGCCGACACCGCTCCGCGGCCGGTCGGCACCGGTCTCGCCGAGCTCGCCCCGCCGCGCCCGCTAGGCGTCCCGCCGATGCCGGCCGCCCCGCCGCAGCCGCTCGCACCCGCCGAGGCCCGTACCGCTCCGCGCCCGCTGGCCGAGCTGCCCGCCGCAACCCGCGACCAGGCCAGCGCCGACCAGTCGCCGGCCGGGAACACCGAGGACGCCGGCACCCGCCGGCTGCTGGTGTGGCCCGAGCCCGATCCGGCCACCCGGCAGGCCCTCCAGGAGCGCGGCTACCGCCCGGTGATCGTCCGCTCCCGCGAGGAGGTGGACGCCCAGGTGTCCGGCTTCCCCGCCGCGCTCTTCGTCGACCCGCTGACCAGCCCGATCACCCGCACCGCCCTGCAGTCGCTGCGCACCGCCGCGCTCAACAGCCGGATCCCGGTGCTGGTCACCGCAGGCCTCGGCCAGGCCACCCGGGAGAACGCGTACGGCGCCGACCCGGCCGTCCTGCTGCGCGCCCTCGCGCCGCGCGACGGCGAGCACCACGCCCCGCGCGTCCTGCTGGTCGAGAGCGACCCGGACATCGCCGCCGCCATGATCAGCAGCCTGGAGCGGCGCGGCATGCACGTCGAACACGCGGCGGACGAGAACGACGCGGTCGCCCGGGCCAGCAGCGTCCAGCCGAACCTGGTGGTGATGGACCTGTTCCAGATCCGCCGCCGCCGGGTCGGCCTGCTGGACTGGCTGCGCACCAACGACCGGCTGCACCGGACCCCACTGGTCGTCTACACCTCGGTGGACCTCGACCCGCGCGAGCTGCCCCGGCTGCGCACCGGCGAGACGGTGCTGTTCCTCGCCGAGCGCTCGACCAGCGCGGACGTCCAGTCCCGGATCGTCGACCTGCTCGGGCGGATCGGCGCGATGGGCGAGGCGGGCGTCGCCGCGACGGGCTGAACACGCGAGAGGGCCGGTCACCCCTTCCACAGGGGTGACCGGCCCTCGTCGTACGGCCGTTACTCCTTGCCTACTCCTTGCCGAGCACCGTGACGTCCAGCTCGCCCGCCGCGTAGCTGGCCCGGATCACCTTCTTGTCGAACTTGCCGACCGAGGTCTTCGGCACCGACTCGACGATCGACCAGCGCTCCGGCAGCTGCCAGGAGGCGACCCGCTCGGCGAGGAAGGCCCGCAGCTCGCTGAGCCCGACCGTGGCACCCGGCCGCAGCACGACGGTGGCCAGCGGGCGCTCGCCCCACTTCTCGTCCGGGACGGCGACCACGGCGGCCTCGGCCACCTCGGGGTGGGCCATCAGCTGGTTCTCCAGCTCGACCGAGGAGATCCACTCGCCGCCGGACTTGATCACGTCCTTGGCCCGGTCGGTGAGGGTCAGGTAGCCGTCCGCGGTGATGGTGCCGACGTCCCCGGTGCGCAGCCAGCCGTCCTCGGAGAACTTGTCGTCCGGGCGGACCGGGTCCTGGCCGGCGCCACCGTAGTAAGCCCCGGCGATCCACGGGCCGCGCACCTCCAACTCGCCCGCCGCGACGCCGTCGTGCGGCATCCGCTCGCCGCCGGGGCCGATCAGCCGGGCCTCGACGGAGGCCGGGAAGATGCCCTGGGTGATCCGGTAGGGCCACTCCTCCTCGGGGGTGAGGCCGCCGGGCGGCTGGGCGAAGCAGCCGAGCGGCGAGGTCTCGGTCATGCCCCAGGCGTGGATGACGCGGATGCCGTGACGCTCCTCGAAGCCCTTCATCAGGGACGGCGGACAGGCGCTGCCGCCGATGACCACCATGCGCAGGCTGGAGGTGTCGTAGTCGCCGGCGTCGAGCTCGTCCAGCAGGCCGCTCCAGATGGTGGGGACGGCCGCGCTGACGGTGGGTCGGACGGCGGCGATCATCTCGGCCATCGGCTTCGGCTGGAGGAAGCGGTCCGGCATCAGCAGGTTGGCGCCGGACATGAAGGCGGCGTGGGGTATGCCCCAGGCGTTCACGTGGAACATGGGCACCACCGGCAGCGCGGTGTCGCGCGGGGTGAAGGCGAAGTTGTCGCCGGTGTTGACCTGGAGGCAGTGCAGGTAGACCGAGCGGTGGCTGTAGAGCACGCCCTTCGGGTCCCCGGTGGTGCCGGAGGTGTAGCAGAGCACCGCGGCCTGCCGCTCGTCGATGTCGCTGCACCACGGGTAGGCGGTGGGCCGGTCGGCGATCAGGTCCTCGTACTCGTGCACGGTGCCCGCGAAGCCGGCCAGCAGCGAGCGGTCGCCGGGGCCGCTCACCACGATGTGCCGGAGCGTGGGGTTGAGGTCCGGGAGGACGGCGGCGAGCAGCGGGAGGACGGTGCCGTTGACGATGATCACGCGGTCGGCGGCGTGGTTGACGATGAACGACAGCTGCTGGGCGGGCAGCCGCAGGTTCAGCGTGTGCAGCACGGCCCCCATGGCGGGGACGGCGAGGTAGGCCTCCAGGTGCTCGGCGTTGTTCCACATCAGCGTGGCCACGCGGTCGTCGCCGCTGACCCCGAGCTCGTCGCGCAGCGCGCACGCGAGCTGGGCGGCCCGCGCCCCCACCTCGGCGTACGTCCGCACGACCGGCCCGCTGCCGTCCCAGGTGGTGACGGTGGACCGGCCGTGGATCGTGGACCCGTGCTCGAGGATCCTGGCGACGGTGAGCGGTACGTCCTGCATCGTGCTGAACACGGGTCCTCCTTGACCTGGCGGCACTGGCCTCGCGCCTGCGGCACCTACCGGGCGGTAATGCACGCCGACGTGCCCGATTTTGCCTCCCCCGTCCGCCCCCTGTCAGCATCCCGCCCCCGTTGCACGGATCACGGAAAGGCCGAAGAGGGGCCCGGGGGATACTGGGCGGCATGGACGACAGCCAGGACGGGCGGCGGGAACCGGTGCGGTTCCGGGTGCCCTGCCCGAACTGCTCGGGCGGGGTGCGGACGCGGGCCCGGCTGGGCGTCCGCGGCGACCGGACCGGGACCGGGCACATCCCGGAGGCGTGCCCGGACTGCTTCGGCCGGGGCTGGCTGCCGTTCGGCCGCTGAGGAGTCGTCAGTCGGCCGTGGGGCCGTCGACGTGGTCGCGGTCGATGGTGAGGGTGGCGCCGCCGTAGGTCTCCTCGACGTTGCCGTGGTACTGGTGGACGCGCTGGTGGTAGACCCACAGGTCGGGGGCGAGCGCGCCGGAGCCGGCGGTGTCGGCCCGGTCGTCCCAGCGGGCGTACCAGAGCCCGTCGGGCATGGGGGAGCTGCCGGCCCGGGCGGCGGCGGCCATGTCGGCGACGCCGGAGTCGAGGCTGGAGTAGAAGCCGGAGCGGTAGCCGCGCGCGTGCAGTTCCTGGGTCCAGCCGAGGGTGAAGTCGACCACGGCCTGGCCGCAGGCGGGGTCCCGCATGGGGTAGGCCTCGATGTCCAGGTAGACCGGGCTGCCCTTGCCGAGCCCGAGCACCCGCAGCCCGCGGACCGCCTCGGCGGCCTCGCTCCGGCCCTGCTCGGCCGCGCGGGCCGGGTCGATCCGCCTGGGCTTGCGCGTCAGCTCGCTGCACGGCGCCTGGAGCCCGACGTGCACCGGCAGGAACCGCCAGCCCATCGCCCGCGCCTGGCGGACCCACTCGGCGGTCAGCCGGGGCTGGCTGCAGCCGCGCTGGGAGCCGCTGGTGTAGATGCCGAGCGCGCCGTACGGGGAGGCGCCGCGCCAGGCCCGCAGGGTGTCGATCGGCGGCGCGGTGCAGGCGTCGAAGGCGGGGCCGGCGTAGCCGTCCCGGACCTTGGGCGGGCCCGCGTGGTCGGGCAGCGTGACGGCCCGGATGCGGGGGATGGCGACGGCGGCCGGGGCGGTGGCCTCGGCGCTCACGCCCGACCCGTCGGTGGCCAGCAGGAGCACGAGGGAGGCGGCGACGAGGGCCGCGGGGCGGAGATAGCGCACCCGGCCTTGATACTGACGGGCCGTCGGATGACGGCGGCAACCACGCCGCGTGCGCCGGGCGAGCCCATCCTTTCGGCCGCACCCGTCCGCATCCGTCCCGATATTTGTAACGAGCTTGCCCGTTCAGCACTCCTTACGGCAAACTCGCCAGCATGCCCACGCCCACCCCCAGCGAAACCGTCACCCCGACGCCGGCCACCGCGGCGCCGGCCCCAGCCGGCACAGGGGCCCTTGCCATGCCGCCCGCCCCCAAGGGCGAGCCCGCCGGCGAGCGCGGCGGCTGGCGACGAGGCGAGGCGCCCGGCCCCGCGGCACCCCCCGGCGTTCGGTTCGACCGGCCCACCGGCCGATTGGCGAAGGTCCTGCGGCGCCGGGGGCAGATCCCGGCGCCGCTGTTCTGTCTGGCCGCGATGGTCCTGGTGCAGACCGGGATCGCCCTCTCCAAGCCGCTCTTCGGCCCGCTCGGGGTCAGCGGCACGACCTTCCTGCGGCTGGGCTTCGCGGCGGTCGTCCTGCTCGCCGTCACCCGGCCGCGGCTGCGGGGCCTGCGCCCGCGCGACCTCGCCGCGGCGGCGCTGCTCGGGATGGCCTCGGCCGGGATGACCTTCCTGTTCGCCGGGGCGATCGACCGGCTGCCGATGGGCACCGCCGCGACCATCGAGTTCCTCGGCCCGCTCGCGGTCGCCCTGGTCTTCGCCCGGCGGGCCGGCCATCTGCTCTGGGCACTGCTCGCGGCGGGCGGGGTGGCGCTGCTGACCCTGCTCGGCGAGGGCGGCGGCGCAGGCGGGAACGGGCTGGACCCGGTCGGCCTGCTGTACGCCTTCGGGGCCGCCGCCTGCTACGCCGCGTACATCCTGTTCACGGACCGGGTCGGCGCCGTGTTCCAGGGCTTCCAGGGCCTCGCGGTGTCGATGACGGTGGGGGCGCTGAGCCTGGCGCCGTTCGGGCTCGGCCAGGCCTGGGACGGGCTGACCGCCCCGGGCGCCTCGCCGGTGGTGCTGCTGGCCTCGGTGGCCGGGGTGTCGCTGCTGGTGCCGGTGATCCCGTACGCGCTGGAGATGACCGCGCTGCGGCGGATGCCGCAGCGCGTGTTCAGCGTGCTGGTCAGCCTGGAGCCGGCGGTCAGCGCCCTGGTCGGCCTGGTGGTGCTGGGCCAGCTGCTGAACGCGGTGCAGCTGGCCGGGATCGGCTGCGTGGTCGCGGCCAGCGTCGGCGCGACGCTGACCGGGCGGCGGTAGCGGCCGCCGGCGCCTTACGGCCAGAGGAGGGTGCGCGACCACTCCGGGGTGCGGACCGGGCCGGTGCGGGTGTAGCGCAGCCGGATGTGGCGGCGCTCGGCGTCGCCCTGCCAGAACTCGACCTCGTGCGCCCAGAGCGTGTAGACGGCGTGCCCGGCCGCGACGGCGTCCGGGGTGGCCTCCAGCCGGCGGCGGGCGACCGCGACGGCCTCGTCGTACTCGTCGAGCGAGGCCAGCGGCTCGCTCTGGCGCCCGACCAGCGCGCCCACCCGGGCGGCCGGGGAGCGGGTGGCGAACTCGGCGGCGGCGACCAGGTCGGCGGCCCGCTCGACGGTGCCGCGGACCCGCACCTGGCGGCCCAGCTGCGGCCAGTAGACGGTGAGCGCGGCGGCCGGGTGGACGGCGAGCTGACGGCCCTTCGGGCTGTCGGCGGCGGCCGAGAAGACCCAGCCGGTGCCGGCCGCGTCGACGTCCCGCAGCACCAGCACCCGGGCGTCCGGCATGCCGTCCGCGTCGACCGTGGAGAGGGTGACCACCTGCGGGTCCGGCACGCCGGCGGCGAGCGCGGTGGCGAGCCAGTCGACGAACAGCGGGCCGGGTTCGGCGGGGGCGGCCTCGGCGTCGAAGGTCGGCAGCGGCCGGGCCATCGGCGGGCGGCCGAGCAGCAGCTCCGGCACGGACCTGGGCTCGGGCCGGTGCTCGTCCCTCGGTTCGGGCCGCGACTCGGGCCGCGAGTCCGATCCCGGCGCAGGCCTGGCCCCGCCCGGGCCGGTCAGGCCCTCCTCCTCCGCTGCCATCGCGCCCTTCCTTCCGGTTGCCGCGGTTGCCGCCCCGGCCGGCCGGGCCGTCCGGGGCCCGGGCGCGCGGTGCGCTGTCGGAGCGCAATGTACCGCCGCGGACCGACGGCTCCGGGCGCGGGCCCTCGCTGGGCGGGTCCGGCCGGGCGCGGCTCTCTCGGGACGGTTCGTGCCAGGTCCGGACGGACGGTTCGCACCAGGGCCTGACGGACAGTTCGTACCGGGCTCGGACACACCCGTGGGCGGTGCCGGTTTCGACGGCACCGCCCACGAGGCCGGTTTCGCGGCGACCCTTTCCGCTGGCCGGTCATGCGCATCGATGTCCACCCGGGCGGTACCGCCCGGAGCCTGGTTCGAGCCCCACCGCGGGTGCTCAGCTCACCCGCGGCCACTCACCTCCGGCGCCCCCGCCGGCAGTGGTGTCCGCTCGGATCAGTGGAGGACCGGTGCGGCGTCGACGTCGGTGTTGTTGTCGGACCGGCCGGCTGCGAGCGGGCCGGCGAGCCGTAAGCCGGCCACCCGGCGGGGGTGGATGCGAGCCATGAGATCCTCCGGAAAGCTGTAAATCGCGCAATGTGTGCGGAGTCCGCCGGCCAGAACACCTGGGGCTGCGACGCCGAGGGACAGACTTCCGCAACAAATCGACAAAGCGCCACCCCACGTGGCACTTTTCGCCCGATAGCGTGATGTCCGACAGGGCCGCGCATAACGGCCGGGCCGACGGTCAGCCTGCCCACCCATCACCTCTGAGCTGGCATTTCTCCGAAACATGTGCCGCTCGTGACACCTCGCCGAGCACGAAAGAACCAGTTCACCACCCCCGGCGCGAGGGCACCGAAAACGCGCCCCAAAAGGTTCGATCACCCGCCAATGTCGATATTCGACAACGTCCCGGAATTCGGAATACCGTCGGACCTGTCAGACCTGTCGGACCTGTCGAAGTATCAGAAGTATCGGAAGCGTCAGACCATCTTGCCCGGATTGAGGATCCCCAGCGGATCGAAGACCGCCTTCAGCTGCCGCTGGAGATCCAGCGCCACCGGCCCCAGCTCCCGCGCCAGCCAGTCCCGCTTGAGCAGTCCCACCCCGTGCTCGCCGGTGATCGTGCCGCCCAGCTCCAGCCCCAGCGCCATGATCTCGTCGAAGGACCGCTGCGCCCGCGCCGTCTGCTCCTCGTCCGAGGCGTCGAAGATGACGATCGGGTGGGTGTTGCCGTCCCCGGCGTGGCTGACGACTCCGATGGTCAGCGCGTGCCGCTCGGCGATCGCCGCGACGCCGTCGAGCATCTCGGCCAGCCGCGAGCGGGGCACCGCCACGTCGTCGATCATCGTGGTCCCGAGCCTGTCCAGCGCGGGCAGCGCCAGCCGCCGGGCCGCCAGCAGTAGCTCGGACTCGGTCTCGTCGTCGGCCGGCACCACCTCGGTCGCGCCCGCCGCCCGGCAGAGCTCGGCCACCCGGGCCAGCTCGGCCGCCCGGTCCGGCCCGTCGAAGGCCACCAGCAGCAGCGCCTGGGTGGACTCCGGCAGCCCCATCCGCCCCATCGCGTTGACGGCCCGCACGCTGACCGCGTCCATCAGCTCCATCAGCGACGGGGTCAGGCCGGCCGCCATCACCTCGCAGACCGCCGTCCCCGCGGCGTCCGCGCTGGGGAACTCGGCCGCCAGCGCCAGCTGCGGCGGCGGCGCGGGCCGCAGCGCCAGCACCGCCCGGACCACCACGCCCAGCGTGCCCTCCGAGCCGACGAGCAGCCGGGTCAGGTCGTACCCGGCGACGCCCTTGGCCGTCCGGCGCCCGGTGGACAGCAGCCGTCCGTCCGCCAGCACCACGTCCAGCCCGAGCACGTACTCGCTGGTCACCCCGTACTTGACGCAGCAGAGCCCGCCCGCGCCGGTGCCGATGTTGCCGCCGATGGTGCAGGACTCCCAGCTGGACGGGTCCGGTGGATAGGTCAGGCCCAACTCGGCTGCGGCGCGCGAGAGTTCGGCGTTCACGACGCCGGGCTCGACCACCGCGATCCGGTTCACCGGATCGAGCTCCAGGATGCGGTTCAGCTTGACCAGCGACAGCACGATGCACCCGTCCACGGCGTTGGCCGCCCCGGAGAGCCCTGTCCGCGCCCCCTGCGGCACCACCGGGACGCGCAGCTCGGTGGCCGTCCGCAGCACGTGCTGCACCTGCTCGACCGTCTCCGGGAAGACCACCACGGCGGGCGTTCCGGCCGCGCAGAAACCCGCCATGTCGTGCCGGTAGGCGGCCATCACGTCCTCGTCGACGACGACCGCCCCTGGCGGGAGCCCCTGCGTCAGCCGATCCGTCAGATCACCCATCGCCGCCTCCGCTCACCGCCCGCAGCCGTCCCCCGCACTCTGCCCGCCCTCCTGGGGCCCGGCAAGTGGGCCCCAGGAGGAAGGCGGTCGGTCACCGCCGGACGACGGGCTCCTGGAGCTCGGTCACCCACTGCGCCGGGTCGTCCGGGCACTCCAGGTAGAGCTCGCGGGCGTAGCCGGCGGAGCGGTAGCCGTTGGCGTCGATGAAGTGGGCGAGCTCCTGGGAGCTGCCCATCACCTCGTCCATCGGGCCGCGGTGGACGACGGTCGCCGCCTGCTCGATCGGGGGCAGGTCGACGACGTCGAAGTCGTACGCCCCCGCCGCCACCCCCGGCCCGACCGGGACGCCGACCCGGATCAGCACGGCACCGCCGCCCTCCGGCGCGTCCTCGTAGCGGGCGACGGACGGGCCGGTCTCCGCCACCCCGGCCTCCTCCAGCCGGCGGCACAGCTCGGCGAACAGCGGGCCGATCACCGGTCCGATGTCCTCCGGCTGGTAACTCGCGGCCACCGCGGTCAGTTCGGCCACCCGGACGGACGGCACCCGCTTCACCACGACATCGTGTGCGGACATGGTCCCCTCGCTCTCGATCGTCCGGAGCCTCGCCTCCACCCGGGCCAGCCGCCGGGCGTCCGCCGCGATCGCCGCGGCGAGCTCGGCGCGGCGCAGTCGCAGCATCCCGCGCAGCTCGGCCGCGTCCACTTCCTCGTCCAGGACGGCTCGCACCTGCTGGAGCGTGAAGCCCAGCTCCTTCAGCGCGATCACCCGGTTGAGCCGGGCGAGTTGGGCCGCCCCGTAGAAGCGGTAGCCGCTCAGCGGGTCCACCCGGGCCGGGCGCAGCAGCCCGATCGCGTCGTAGTGGCGCAGCATCCGCACCGACACCCGGCCGTGCTTGGCGAAGTCTCCGATGGTCAACATGGTGCTCCCAGTGCACGGCCTCTCACCGTGTCAGGGTCAAGCGCGGGCCGCCGCCGCTTCCCGGGAAACACCGAGGGCGGGTGCCGAACGATCATCGGCACCCGCCCTGAGCAGGTGGTTCTCCTACCGGCGGAGAGCGTGGGATTCGAACCCACGGTGACGGGTCACGCCACGACAGTTTTCAAGACTGTTCCCTTAGGCCGCTCGGGCAGCTCTCCAGGCGGAGGTCAGCCTAACGGGTCCGGCGGGGTTCGGTGCACACGGTTTCCCGGTGGCGCCGGTCAGCTGTCGCCTTCCCGCTGGCCGAGGGTGACCTTGGTGGTCATGGTCTGGCCGTTGCGCAGGTACTCGACGTCGACGGTCTCGCCGGGCTTGTGCGTCCAGATCCGGCTGACCAGGGCCGGGCCGTTCTCGATCGGGGCACCGCCGAGCTTGGTGATGACGTCGCCGGGCTTGAGGCCGGCCTTGTCGGCGGCGCCGCCGGGGGTGACGGCGGGCTGGCCCTGCACGTCGCGGGTCTGGATCTGCGCGCCGTCGCCCTTGTAGTCGTCGTTGCGCAGCACGTCGAGCTTGGCATAGACCGGCTTGCCGGTCTTGATCAGGGTGTCGGCGACCCACTTGGCCTGGTTGATCGGGATGGCGAAGCCCAGGCCGATGCTGCCGGCCCGGCCGTTGGCGGAGGCGTTGGACTGGATCGCAGAGTTGATGCCGACCACGGCGCCGCTGGAGTCGAGCAGCGGGCCGCCGGAGTTGCCGGGGTTGATCGAGGCGTCGGTCTGAAGGGCGTTCATGTACGAGGCCTGGGCGCCGGTCTCGTCACCGGAGGCGACCGGGCGGTCCTTGGCGCTGATGATGCCGCTGGTGACGGTGGACTCCAGGCCGTACGGGGCGCCGATCGCGATGGTGGCGTCGCCGACGTTGACCTTGTCGGAGTCGGCCAGCGGGAGCGGGGCCAGCTTGCCCTTGGGCGGGTTGTCGAGCTTGACCACGGCCACGTCGTAGCCTTCGGCGCGGCCCAGCACCGAGGCGGTGTAGGAGGTGCCGTCGGCGAACTTGACGGTCAGTTTGCCGCCGCTGCCGGTGACGGCGGGCGCCACCACGTGGTTGTTCGTGAGGATGTGGCCTTCGGTGTCGAAGACGAAGCCGGTGCCGGTGCCCGACTCGCCGTTGCCCTGCGCCTTGATGGTGACGACGCTGGGCAGCGCCTTCTGCGCGATGCTGGCGATCGAGCCGGGGGCGGGCTCGTTCTTCTGGGTGTTGCTGGCCTGGACGGTGGTGCTGCGGTGGTCGTCGGCGGCAGCGACCGGGTTCCGGTCGCCCGAGACGACCACGCCGACCGCGCCGCCGGCGAGGCCCGCGACGAGGGTGACGGCGGCGATCAGGGCGACCAGGCCGCCGCGCTTCTTGCGGGGACCGCCGGGGCCGGTCGGGCCGCTGGGGAAGTCCGCCGGGTAGCCGAACGGGCCGCCGGGGACACCGGGACCGCCCGGGTGGCCCGGAGCACCGGGCACGCCGGGCATGCCGGTGGTGGCGTCGTGCGCGGCGCCCCAGCCGCCGAGCGGCTGGCCGGCGCCGAACGGGTGGTGGCCGGGCGCGCCGTGGGCGGCCTGGGCGCCGTACGGGTCGTGGGCGCCGGCGGCCGGGACGCCGTGGGTCGGGGTCGCGTACGGGTTGGCACCCGGCGGCAGGGCCATGGTCGGGGCGGGCGCGACCGGGGCGGCGGGCGCGGGCGGCAGGACGGGCGGCGGCGCGTCGATGTAGCCGGTCTCGGCAGCGGCAGGCGCGGCGGGCAACTCGGCGGCGGGCACCTCAGCGGCCGGGGCAGCCGCAGGGGCGGCCTCCGGCGCCGGGACCTTGGTGAAGGCCACGGTGGGCTTGTGCCCGCCCTCCGCCGGAGCTGCCTCGGTGGCCGGAGCCGCCGGGGCCTCCGGAGCGGCCGTCGGCTCGGGGACCCGGCCGAACGCCATGGTCGGCTTGTGCCCGCCCTCCGCCGGCGCCGCCTCGGGCTCGGGCACCCGCCGGAAGGCCATCGTGGGCTTGTGGCCGTCCGGAGCCGGGCCTTCGGAGACGGCGCCGGCCGCCTCCTGGCTGCCCGAGGGCTGCTCCCCCTGCGGCCCGGCGGGCCCAACCTCGCGCTCGGTGCTCACGGACGACCTCCATAGCTGACAGAACCAAGGACCATAGTTTTTCGCACTGCCGATTCGATTGCCGTAAGGACCCCTCTGAAGAACTCATAAGAATCCTTAGCCGGGGCCGACGAACCCGCTCGACGACCTCCCGACGGAAGCTCCCCACCCCCACCGGCCGTCCCGCGATGCGGACCTCACACCCCTCGCGTTGGCGTTCGCCCACGAGCCGGTTAGCCTGTCCGCTCCAAACTGACACGCGGGAGCTTGGACCTTCCAGGCTGAGAGTGCGCTGGTCGACCGTACGCCACGGGAATCGTGGACGGACCGTCGAGGGGGCGCTGACCGCCGGAACCTGTCCGGGTAATGCCGGCGTAGGGAGTATCGGCCATGCCGTCTGCTTCGCCATCCTCTTCTTCGGGCGCGCCCGCGTCCAAGGGTTTCTCCGAATCGTCCACGACCCCGCCCCACGAGGTCGCAGGCACCGACGCGCCCGGTTCTGCGGGCGCGAGCGCGACCGCCGTCCTGGACCGCCCGGAGAGGGTCGAGGCGCCGCTCGTCCTCGACACCGAGCCGCCTCGCACCCTCCGCTTCCGCGACCACTTCGCGCTCTGGATGAACCTCGGCGTCAGCCTGATCGGCTTCTCCACCGCCGCCACCGTGCTCGGCGCCCCGGGCAGCGAGCTGTCGCTGGCCGCCGCGGTCACCGCGATCACGGCCGGCACCGTGGTCGGCACGGCGATGCTCGGCGTGGCCGCGCTGATCGGCGCCCGCACCGGCGCGCCGGCGATGGCGAGCCTGCGCGGGCTGTTCGGCACCCGGCTGTCGTACGTCCCGACGGTGCTGAACATCGTCCAGTGCGTCGGCTGGGGCGTGTTCGAGCTGCTGACGATCGCGGCCGGCGCGCAGACCGTCGCCCACACCGACGGCTACCGCTGGCTGTTCGTCCTCCTCGCCGGCGCGCTGACCACCGTGCTCACCATCTGGCCGCTCGGCTCGATCGCCGTGCTGCGCCGCTTCGTGGCCGCCGCCGTCGCCGTCGCGATGGTGTACTTCACCGTCCAGCTGGGCCGCCACGGCGTGCCCGACCCGGGTGCCGGCAACTGGCACGGCTTCCTGGGCGCCACCGACGCGATGATCGCGGTGTCGATCTCCTTCGTCCCGCTGGCCGCCGACTACACCCGCCACTCGCGCACCCCGCGCTCCGCCTTCTGGGGCAGCTTCTCCGGCTACACGCTCGCCCAGGTGTGGTGCTACGTGCTGGGCCTGATCGCGCTGCTGCAGTCGGGCGGCGACCCGGACAAGATCTTCGACTCCTTCCTCGGCGTCGGCGCCGGCTGGCTGTTCCTGCTGGTGCTGGTGCTGCGCGAGACCGACCAGTCCTTCGCCAACGTGTACTCGACCGCGATGTCGGTGCAGAACCTGCTGCCGAAGGTGGACCGCCGGGTGCTGACCGGCGGGATCGGCGTGCTGACCACCGTGCTGGCGCTGCGGATCGACCGGTTCACCGACACCTACACCAACTTCCTCGGCCTGATCGGCTCGGTGTTCGTGCCGCTGCTGGCCGTGCTGGCGGTGGACTTCTTCCTCGGCGCCGGCCGGCACGGCTGGGACCTCTCCGCCGACGCGCCGTCCCGCTGGCTGATGCTGCTGCCGTGGGGGCTGGGCTTCGCCGTCTACCAGTTCATCGCGCCGACCCCGGTGGCCGGCTGGTGGACCGACTTCTGGACCTCCGCCCGGGAGACCCTGCACTTCACCCCGCAGGAGTGGACGTCGGCCTCGCTGTTCGCCTTCCTGGTGCCGGCCCTGGCCACCTGGGCGCTCACCCCGCTGACCCGGCGCCCCGCGCGCGGCTGAGCCCGGGAGCGCGACGGGAGCGAAGACGGCCCCGCAGGTTGGGACCTTCTTCGCTCCCGCTTCACCTCCGCCGCCTATCGTGGGCGGTGTGACCAGCCCAGATCTGTCCCCGGCGGCCCCGCGCACCGTGCCGCCCGTCCAGGTGATCGCCCACCGCGGTTCCTCGGACGCCCTCCCCGAGCACACCCTCGCGGCCTACCGGCGCGCTCTCGACGAAGGCGCGGACGCGGTCGAGTGCGACGTCCGGGTGACCGCCGACGGCGAGCTGGTCTGCGTGCACGACCGCCGGATCGGCCGGGTCTCGAACGGCCAGGGCACCGTCTCGGCGATGACGCTCGCCGAGCTGGAGGCGTACGACTTCGGCGCCTGGAAGACCGGCCGGCCCAGCACCGACCCCGAGCTGCGCGGAGTGCTGCGGCTGGAGCGCCTGCTGGAGCTGGTCGTGGACTGCGGGCGCCCGGTGGACCTGGCGATCGAGACCAAGCACCCGGTGCGCTACCGCGGCCGGGTCGAGGCCGAGCTGCTGCGGATGCTCGAACGGTTCAAGATCTCCGGCAGCCGGGACGGCGACCGTCCGTCCGCCCGCATCATGAGCTTCTCCTCCATCGCCCTGAACCGGGTGGCCGCCGCCGCGCCGGACTACCCGCGGGTGTTCCTGTTCGAGCGGATGCTGCCCCTCCTCGGGCAGCTGCGCCCGGGCAGGCCGCTGCCGGGCGGGGCGCGGATCGCCGGGCCCGGCATCGAGCTGGTGCGGGCCCGCCCGCAGCTGGTGCCGCGGCTGCGCGAGCTGGGCCACGAGGTCCACGTGTGGACGGTCGACGAGCCGGCCGACGTGGAGCTCTGCCGGGAGCTCGGCGTGGCGGCGATCATCACCAACCGGCCCTCGGACGTCCTGGGACAGCTCGGGCGGTGAGCCCGGGAGGGCTCGGACGGCCCCGATCGCCGCGGTCGGCAGGCAAACCTTCCGCATACGTTCATTGCCGAGAATTGGGCGTCCGGCACGACGGAGGGTGAGCGGGAATGGCCTCGCGCCCACCCTCCGTCGCGCCGCGCGAAATGGGCTCACGGGATCGTCGCCTGGTCGTTTCCGACGCATTACGAAGGGGCATCCATCCCTCGGCATACGCTGAAGGAGGTCCGGGGGTGGCGTTGATGGTGGTGCGTGAAGTACCGACTTCATCGGCCATGGCAGTGCCGCACGGCCCGGCGAGTGTCGGGGTCGCACGGCGCAGGCTGCGTCGAGATCTCGGTGATAAGGAGATACCGGAACGGGTCATTGACGACGCCGTACTGATCCTTTCCGAACTCTTGAGCAATGCGTGTCAGTACGCCCGGCCGCTCGGCCCGTTGCCGGCCCTCGGGCGCGGCGCCCGAGCCGAGG
The DNA here is from genome assembly GCF_009569385.1 of Streptomyces kaniharaensis. NCBI lineage: Bacteria > Bacillati > Actinomycetota > Actinomycetes > Kitasatosporales > Streptomycetaceae > Streptomyces > Streptomyces kaniharaensis. Next base: position 2,997,131 of record NZ_WBOF01000001.1, on the reverse strand, counting down.
TCGTGGACCAGGTCCTGGTCGGCATCCCTTCCGGGCCGCACGCCGGACAGCCGGCCCACTGGGGCGCCGAGGAGTACGGGAGCGACGACGGCGGCGTCCTGGTCCGCTGGCAGGTGCACGCGGACGGCGTCCTCACCCTGGAGGTCACCGACGGCGGCGCGCCGACCCGGCCGTCGCCGGCCAGCCCGTCGCTGACCTCGCACGGCGGCCGCGGCCTGAGCATCGTCGACCAGCTGGCCAGCGACTGGGGCGTGCGCGACGCGCCCGGCGAGGTGACGGTCTGGGCGGCGCTGCCCGCCCGCGCCCGGCACGCCCGGCGCACCGGCGGTGACGCCCGCAGCGCCTGACGCGCGGCACCCGGCCCAGGCCCCGGCGGGTGCCCACGTGCCGGGGGAACGTCAGTAGGCTTCCCGGAGAAAAGCACCATCGTCCCCGGGAGAGCCGCACCATGGGCAAGAAGGCCGCCAAGAAGGCGCCGCAGCGTCAGTCCGCCACCGCCGTCACGGGCGAGGTCCCCGTGGTCGGGGCCCGCGAGAACTGCCCCTGCGGCTCGGGCCGCCGGTACAAGGCCTGTCACGGCCGCGAGGCCTCGCACGCGGTGCAGGAGCTGGTGCACCGCCCGTTCGAGGGCCTGCCGGGCGAGGCCGACTGGGTCGCGCTGCGCGAGCTGGTGCCCGCCGCCACCGTGCCGCTGACGCTGGCCGCCGGGGTCGCCGAGACCGCCAACGGCGAGGTCCCGTCGGTCACCCTGGCCACCGTGCTGCCGCTGGCCTGGCCGGCCCTGCGCCGCCAGGACGGCTCCATCCTGCTCGGCCTGCAGACCCAGTCCGCCTCCGGCGACCTGAGCCGCGACCTCGCCGACGCCCTGGAGCTGGCCCTGGCCGCCGAGCCGGGCAGCCCGGTCCCCGCGCGCCGGACCGTCCCGGGCGGGCGCCGCCTGCAGGACCTGCTGGACGTCACCGCCGCGTTCACGCCCGCCGTGCACACCGGCTTCGAGTTCTGGCTGGAGGACGCCGAGACCGCCACCGGCGAGGTCGCCGCCTCGCTGGAGCGCGCCAACGCCTCCGCCATCCCGACCGAGAAGCTCGCCGGCGTGGACGCCGCCTACTGGTGCGGCACGCCGGACAAGAACCACCTGCGCTGGGTGATGACCGTGCCGGAGGAGCAGCTGCTGGACGCCCTGGCCCGGCTGAACGCCGCCGGTGACGCCTCGCTCGGCGCGGACACCCGCCTGGTCGGCTCCTTCCGCGCGCACGGCCTGACCGTCCCGGTGTGGGACCTGCCGCTCGCCATGACGGCCGCCGACTGCGAGAAGCCGGCCGCCGAGTTCGCCGAGCGGCTCGCCGCCGTTCTCGCCGACGAGACCCCGCTCACCGCCGAGGAGCGGCGCGCCCGCGCGAACCTGGTGAACCGTCAGGTCACCTTGAACTAAAGCGCGGCAGCAACAAGGTGATACGCGTCACATTGTCGCCGTGAAGCGCAATTTCCGGGCGTGGAGGGCGTCTTGGAAATTGGCGCGGGCGCGGATCCTTGTTACTGTCTAAAGAGTCCGGTCGCTGGTGCATCCCCCGTCGCCAGCGGCCGGATCTTTTGTTTTTCCGGGCGATCAGTACGCCGAGTGCCCGCTGTCCAGCCGGACGGTCGCCTCCACCAACTCGCCCAGCAGCGGCCCGACCTGCGGCAGCCACACCCCGCCGTCGACCGAAGAACGCGGCGCCAGCACCCAGCGCACCGGCCCCGCCGCGCCGCCGGGCGGCAGCGGCAGGAAGCCGCCCGGCCCGTGATAGTGCAACGAGCCCGGCACCCAAGGGAGTTGGGAGAGCATCTCGCCGAGCGCGTCCAGCGAGTACGGGGCGACCAGCAGCGCGTACCGGCTCGGCGTCGCCAGCACCGGGCCGAGCGGCAGCCGCAGCGCGCCCAGGTACGCCAGCGCCCGCGCCCCGGCCTCGGCCGGCAGGCTGACCGCCGAGACCGCCCGCCCGGTGGCCGCCAGCACCGGCGCGTCCGGGCTCTGCCGCTCCCACCACCAGCGCACCATCCGGGCGTCCGTGGTGGCCGCCAGCAGCGGCGGGTCGTGCGGGTGCGCGCCGGGGACGGGGCAGTCCGGGTCGCCGCAGGAGCACCGCCCGCAGCGCAGCACCGCTCCCGGCACCACCGGCCAGCGGTGGTCGACGGCGGCCTCCAGGGCGGCGGCCAGCCGGGCGGACCGGGCCGGCGGACGGCCCCTCGGATTCTCACGCATGGCGCTCGTTCCTTTCCCTGACCGCTCGGTTCGCTCCGGGGCCGCTCGCGTCCGCCGGGCTCACCGCACGGACCCGCGACCTCACGGCCCGGAGGGCGCGGGGCGGGTGGGCGGTACAACGGACGGCGCGGCGAGGACGTGGAGCACGGTGTGGAGCACGACATGAGAAGGGCCGCGCACGGGAACAGCCCTTGGAACGAGAATCGCGTATGCGCCCGGATGGACGCCGCCCGGGAGCGCTTGGTTCCACCGTACGAGTGAGTGACATCCGGCCAGCACGGCTTCCGGACGGCGAACGCCTACGATCCGGACGGCCACCGGGTCCGTCCTCACGGTTCTGCCCGCTCCCGGGCCGCTCCATACCTCCCGGAGGGAACGGCGCGCGCACGGACCGGACGCGCCGTCCGTCCGGGTCGCAAAGGGCGCGGAACGGGTCACCGCCCCGTCCTGGATCTGGACATGCCCCAAATGGCCTGTGTAGAAGTGGTGGCATTGCTGTCGATCAATGACGAGTAGTAGCGAATCCAGACGAAACACGCCCTTTGGCCGTGCCCGCTCCACATCCGGCCGTACCCGGGGGTTCCGCATGACACGTAGCACCGCGTCAGGAGTGGCGGCATGACCGAGCCGAACCCGTCGTCGACACCCTCCGAGCCGGGCGAGCCCGGCTGCGCCGGCGGGCTCTCCGTCCTCGACCCGCCGGGCCTGCCCGGCCCCGCCGACGCCGAGGACGGCGCGGCGGACCCCCGCATGGCACCGTCCGCCGGGGTGCAGGACCGTTTGGTCGGACGGCTGTCCGATTTCACCAGCCTGCACGAACACACCGAACGGCTCGCCCGCGCCCGCGGCCTCGACGCCACCCTCGCCGCCGTGCTCGCCTCCGGCGCCGACCTGCTCGGCGCCGGCCGCGGCGTCCTGGTCACCCGGCGGCCCCGCGGCGGCCCCGGCCAGCCCGTCGGTCTCGGCCTCGACCGCGCCAGCCTCGGGGCCCTGGAGACCGTCCCGCCCGAGCAGAGCCTGCTCGCCCGGCTGCTGCGCGACCACGACCGGCCCGAGCTGCTGCACTCCCCCGACCTCGCCGCCGACCCCGCCACCGGCGCCCGGCTGCGCGAACTCGCCGCCCACCTCGGCCTCGGCGGCTGCTACGGCCTGCCGCTCGCCACCGAGGAGGACGGCCCGGTCGCCGCCGCCGTCTGGTTCTTCGACCGGCCCGCCGAACCCACCGAGCGCCAGCGCGAACTCGCCCACCACTACTGCCGGTTCGCCGCGCCGCTGCTCGCCAAGCAACTGGAGGCCGACAAGGTCCGGCACACCACCGAGGCCCTGCGCCGCGGCCTGCTGCCCGACCGGCTTCCCCAGCCCGTCGGGCTGCGGCTCGCCGCCCGGCTCGTCCCCGCCGCCCTCGACCGCTCGTGCGGCAGCGACTGGTACGACGCCATCCCGCTGCCCGACGGCACCGTCGGCCTCACCGTCGGCTCCGTCTCCGGCGACGGACCGGGCGCCGGCCCCGGCTCCGCCCCCGGCGCCGCCGCCGCCATGGGCCGGATCCGGGCCGCGCTGCGGGCGTACGCGGTGCTGGAGGGCGAGGACCCGGTCTCCGTCCTCGGCGACCTAGAACTGCTGCTCAAGACCACCGAACCCAGCCGCACCGCCACTGCCGTCTACGCCTGGGTCGAACCCGACGAGCGCCGGATCACCCTGGCCGGCGCCGGGCACTGCCCGCCGATCCTGGTCGACCGGCACGGCGCCGAGTTCGTCGAGACCTCGCTCTCCGCCCCGCTCGGCATGCTCGCCTGCTGGGAGGCCCCCGGCGTCGAGTTCACCGCCGAACGCGGCGACACCCTGCTGCTCTACACCGAGGGCCTCGCCCGCCGCTGCGGCCGCACCCTGCACGCCGGGCAGGCCAACCTGCGCCGCGCGGCCGCCGACGCCCCGCGCGACGTGCGGCTCGACCCCGACCTGCTCTGCGCCCACCTGCTCGCCGTCTGCCCCGACCGCGGCGCCGCTCCCGCCACCGACGACCTGATGCTGCTCGGAGCCCGGTTCGAATAGCCGCCCCGGCCTCGAAACAGCGGGCGACCGGGCGTCCGTACCATGGAACGCACGGCCGCCCACACGTGTCGCGATCCGACATCCCCCATGGGCGGGCGGCACCACCCCCAAGGAGGCGTTGTACGTGACCGAGGACCGCACCCCGGCCGTGGCCGAGAACCCCGAGGCCACCGGCGGCGAGGAGCCCCAGCAGTTCAAGGGCCGCAAGAACGGCCTGTACTCCGAGGTCTCCGACGAACTGGCCGCCTCGATGAAGACCGGCTGGGCCGACACCGAGCTGCACGGCCTCGCCCCCGTCGCCCAGGCCCCGTACGCGGCCGAGCGGCGCGCCAAGCTCTCCGCCGCCCACCCCGGTGAGCGCCTGGTGATCCCGGCCGGCAACCTGCGGGTCCGGGCCAACGACACCGACTACGGCTTCCGCGCCGCCAGCGAGTACGTGCACCTCACCGGCGACCAGACCGAGGACGCCGTCCTCGTCGCCGAGCCCACCGGCGACGCCGGCCACGAGTTCGGCCTCTACCTGCTGCCCCGCTCCGACCGCGAGAACGGCGAGTTCTGGCTCGACGGCTACGGCGAGCTGTGGGTCGGCCGCCGGCACAGCCTCACCGAGCAGGAGCAGCTGCTCGGCCTGCCCGTCCGCGACGTCCGCAAGGCCGCCGACGAGCTCGCCGCGCGCGCCAAGGACTCCACCGCCCCCACCCGGATGGTCCGCGGCTACGACGCCGGGCTGGAGGCCGCCCTCGCCGACGTCCTCGACGCCGGGAAGGACGCCGAGCTCAAGGAGTTCCTGAGCGGCCTGCGGCTGGTCAAGGACGAGTGGGAGATCGGCGAGCTGCGCGCCGCCTGCGACGCCACCGTCAAGGGCTTCACCGACGTCGTCCGCGAGCTCGGCCAGGCCGTCGCCACGTCCGAGCGCTGGATCGAGGGCACCTTCTGGCGCCGCGCCCGGGTCGAGGGCAACGACGTCGGCTACGGCACCATCGCCGCCGCCGGCCCGCACGCCACCACCCTGCACTGGGTCCGCAACGACGGCGACGTCCGCCCCGGCGAGCTGCTGCTGCTCGACGCCGGCGTGGAGACGCACACCCTCTACACCGCCGACGTCACCCGCACCCTGCCGATCAACGGCCGGTTCACCGACCTGCAGCGGAAGATCTACCAGGCCGTCCACGACGCCCAGGAGGCCGGCATCGCCGCGGTGAGGCCCGGCGCCCGCTTCCGCGACTTCCACGAGGCCTCCCAGCGCGTGCTCGCCGAGCGCCTGCTCGCCTGGGGCCTGCTCGACGGCTCGGTGTACGACGTCGAGAAGGTCCTGGAGCTCGGCCTCCAGCGCCGCTGGACGCTGCACGGCACCGGCCACATGCTCGGCCTGGACGTCCACGACTGCGCCCACTCCCGCCGCGAGGAGCACGTCGACGCCCTGCTGGTGCCCGGCATGGTCCTCACGGTCGAGCCCGGCCTGTACTTCCAGCAGGACGACCTGACCGTGCCGGAGGAGTACCGCGGCATCGGCGTCCGGATCGAGGACGACATCCTGGTCACCGCCGACGGCAACGAGAACCTCTCGGCCGGCCTGCCGCGCCGCGCCGAGGACGTCGAGGCCTGGATGGCCTCGCTGGCCTGAGCCGGCTGAACGCCCGAGGGCCCGGCCTCCCCGGGTGAGCGGGGAGGCCGGGCCCTCGTGCGTGCGGGCTCAGCGACGGGAGGGTCTTAGCGACGCGTCCTTTCGCCCAGGGGATATCCCCTGGGCGCGACACCTCAACGGCGGTCTGACGGGTACTACTTCACGACCTCCACCGCGACGGAGCGCGTCCCGAGCACGGTCAGCCGCTGCGTGCCGTCGTACGGCAGCACCGCTTGGGCCGTCACCGGCATCGCTCCGGGGCCGTCGTCGCCGTCCAGCGTCAGCCGGTACGTCACCGTCCTGCTCTGGCCCGGCGCCAGCGGGAAGGAGGCCGTCCTGGGCGCCATCGCATAATCCATGCCACCGCCGGGCGAAACCGGGAGCTGGACCCAGGTGTCACCGTCCTGGCGCTCCAACTTTCCCAGATTCATGGGGACCGGACTGCTTGGCGTACCCGCGTAGGTCTCCGTGAAGACCAGCGGCTCGACGGCGGCGTAGTTGGTCTGGCCGGTGTTCTGGTAGATCACCGAGAAGATGGCAGGCGCACCCTTCACCTTCACCTGCGAACCGATCTGGCTGAACGTGACGCTGACGCCGGGCGGGGCGCTCGGGAAACCCGAGGGGGTCGACGAGGCCGCGAGCGCGGGACGGCCGCTGACGTCCAGGCTGTTGACGATCGACATCAGGCCCGGCTGGTAGTCGTCCTTGAGACCGATCGCCGAGACGAACACCTGGTCCTTGGGCAGCGCCCACATCTGAGCCGTGAAGGCGTCCTTGCCGCAGGTCACCTTCCACTGCGACTTGAGCGCGGAGCGGCCGGCCACGGTGGGGGTGCTCTTCGTCGGGCCGACGCTGTTGATCGACTCGCCCGCGGGCGCGTGCGGGTTGCCCCAGACCGGGCAGTAGGGCTGGTGGGCCCAGCCACCTTCGGCGTCGAGATCAGCGGTCGACGGCCAGTTCTGCGGCTCCGTGTCGAACACCGACAACTCGACGCCGTAGGGCTGGCAGTCGCTGTAGCCGGCGTCCTGCGGCGCCCCCGGGCTCAGGACGCACAGGTGGAAACCGACTGGGTCCGCGACCCGCCAGCCCGCGGGGATCTTCAGCTTCACGCCCCGGAACGTGTACGGTCTCGCCGAGCCCAGGGGGATGCCGGTGCTGCTCGGCGTCGGGTCGGCGGACGGCATGTCGTCGCCGAGGGGGGCGACGGTCTCGGAGGTGCTCGACGGGGTGGCGGTGTCGGTCGGGGTGGCCGTGGGGGTGGGGGTTTCGGTGGGCGTCGCCGTGGGGGTCGGGCTCGGGGAGGCCGTCACGGTGGCGGCCGGCGGGACCTCGTGGTCGGCCACCGGGCTTCCGTGGAGCGTGACCACGCCGATCGCCATGGCGGCGGCCAGGCCGAGCAGCGGGACCGTGACGGCGTAGACCGGCCGCAGGCGGCGGATCCGGCGATTGGGGGGTGCGGCCGGGCGCAGGTCGTGCGCGGTGATCAGGGACGTGCGGGCGTTCATCGCCTCGCGCAGCAGCCGTTCCGTCGGTGTCTCGGCCGGCCCGTCGCCGTCGCCGCCGATCCGGCGGGGGAACTTCTCGGTCATCGAACCTTCTCCAGGTACTTTTCCAGAGCGTCCAGGGCCCGGCTGGCGGTGGACTTCACGGCGCCCCGGGACAGCCCCAGGGTCTCGGCTATCTGCGCCTCGGACATGTCGGACCAGTAGCGCAGCACCAGCACCTCGCGCTGGCGGGGGGTCAGCTCCTGCAGCGCCACCAGCACGCGCCGGTGCTCGTCGTTGAGCACCGCGTGGTCCTCGGCCGACGGCGCGTCGGCCTCGTGCGGCGGCACGTACTCGCGGGCCGTCTTGCGGCGGCGCAGCATCGAGCGGGCGCCGTTGACGACCGCCGTGCGCAGGTAGCCGAGCGCGTTGTCGAGGTCGTCCAGGTCCTCGCCGTGGCGCTGGTAGAGCTGGGTGAAGGCCTCCTGGACGACGTCCTCCGCGAGGTCCTGGTGGTCGACCAGCAGGACGGCCATCCGGACCAGGCCCAGCCGGTGGGCGTGGTACAGGTCGGTGAGGGTGGGCCGGTCCTCCGCGGGCCTGCGGCCGCCGCGCAGCAGCCGGAAGCCGGAGCGGCGCTGCGCCGCCTGCTGGTCGGCGGTGGGGCCGGCGATCGGCTCGCCGGCCTCCTGGGCGCCGAACAGTACGGCGACGGCTCCGCGGATGGAGAAGCCGCGCCCCCGTGTTGGTCCGGCGAGCGGCCCGATGGCCATGGACATGTGCGTTTTCCGCTCTCCCCCGGGACGGTTCCGGCGCGTGCCGGACCGCCACATCACCTGATCAAGATCATGATCGGAGAGATCCTCCCAGCCCCCGTCGGCCCGAATCCCTCCGCCCCGTACCAAAGGACGTTCGACCGGGGCGGAGGTTGCAGGTGGATTCGAAGAAAATTCCGGGCTGGCCGGGGCGGCTACACTCACCGGCGTTCCGCCACCCGTGAGCAGGGGGTTCGCATGGTCGAGCAGCACGCCGAGGGACGGATCGTCACGCCCGAGCCGGTGCCGGTCGCCATCGGGCGGCGGCCGGAGCCGGTGCACGACGTGGCGGTGTACGCCTTCCCCGGCATGGCACCGTTCGAACTCGGGGTGGTGGTGGAGGTGTTCGGGCTCGCCCGGCCGGAGCTGACCGGCCTGCTGGCGGCGCCCTGGTACGGCCTGAAGGTGTGCGCCGACCGGCCGGGGACGGCCCTGGACGCGGTGGGCGGGTTCGCGATGGTGGCCCGGCACGGGCTCGACGAGCTGGCGGCGGCCGACACCGTGGTGGTCCCCGGGGTGCCGAACGCGCTCGGCGGCGTGGGGGTCTCGCCGGGGCTGGTGGCCGCGCTGCGGACGGCGCACGAGCGCGGCGCCCGGATCGTCTCGATCTGCGGGGGCGCCTTCGCCCTGGCCGCCGCCGGGCTGCTGGACGGCCGGGAGGCGACCACCCACTGGCGGTACGCCGAACTGCTCCAGCAGCGGTACCCGCGGGTGCGGGTCAATCCGGACGTGCTGTACGTGGACGACGGGGACGTGCTCACCAGCGCTGGCAGCGCGGCCGGGATCGACCTGTGCCTGCACCTGGTGCGCCGGGATCACGGCGCCAAGGTGGCCAACAGCGTCGCCCGCCGGTTCGTGGTGCCGCCGCACCGGGACGGCGGGCAGGCCCAGTTCATCGAGGCGGCGGTGCGGCCGGTCGAGGAGGAGGACGACGGGATCGCCCGCAGCATGCAGTGGGCGATGGCCAACCTGTCGTCGCCGCTGACCATTTCGGCGCTGGCCCGGTCCGCGCGGATGTCCGACCGCTCGTACCTGCGGCACTTCACGGCCCGCAACGGGACCAGCCCGATGCGCTGGGTCGTCACCCAGCGCATCGCGGCCAGTCTCCCGTTGCTGGAGTCCCCGGAGGGGACGGTCGAGGAGATCGCCGCCGCGGTCGGCTTCGAGAGCGCGGCGACGTTCCGTCACCACTTCGGCCGCGTGATGCGCACCTCCCCGACGGCCTACCGGCGCGGCTTCGGCCACGGGGTCGCGTAGCGGTTCCGTCAGGCCTCGTGCCGGTCCGCGTTGGCGAGGATGGCGTCGTGCAGCCACTGCGCGAGGCCCGGGGTGAGGTTCTCGTACGTGGTCGTCCACCGCGGGTCGGAGACGTACAGCCCGGCCAGGCCGCGGTGGATGGTGTAGGTGCAGTCGTAGAAGTTCTGGCAGATGTGCTGCCGGTGCTCCTCGGCGAGGTCCATGGCGACGGCGCCGTCGGCGGGCTCGCCGGCGGTGAGCGCCTCGACCAGGCTGGTGTTGAGGGCGGTCATCTCGGTCTGGATCCGCTGCCAGTCGGCCTTGGTGTAGGAGCCGGCGCGGCGCTGCGACTCGGCCCAGGCCTCGGTGTCGCCCCAGCGCTGCTCGGCCTCCTGCTCCCACTCCTCCTTGTAGTCCTCGCCGAAGATCTCGAACTTCTCTTCCGGGGTCAGCTGAATGCCCATTCTCCGTGCCTCCATGGCGTGTTCGACGGCCGTGGCGAGGTCCTGGAGGTGCTTGATCCGGTCGGTCAGCAGCCGGTGCTGCCGCCGGAGGTGCTCGCTCGGGCTGACCGAGTCGTCGTCCAGGATCGCCGCGATCTCTTCCAGGGGGAACCCGAGTTCGCGGTAGAACAGGATCTGCTGCAGCCGGTCGAGATCGGCGTCCACGTACCGGCGGTAGCCGGCCCGGGTGCGGCCCGCGGGGGACAGCAGGCCGATCTCGTCGTAGTGGTGCAGGGTGCGGACGGTCACCTTGGCGATCTTCGCCACGGCGCCGACCGAGTATCCGTCGCTGCTCATGCGGGGGTGCTCCCTTCGTGCTGACGTCCACGCTCGTCTCTCACGCCGCGTGAGGGTCAAGCCGCTTCGAAGGAATCCCGCACGACGCGCGCGACCTGGTGACCCAGCCGGGCGTCCAGCTCGACGTCCGGCGCTCGGCCCGCTAGTTCCCGGTGCCGACGAGCACGCGCTCGCGCCGCCGGCGGGGCCGGCCGCGGCCGCTGCCCGGGTCGTCGGACGAGGGGCGCGGGCGGCGGGTCTGCTGGGTGGGCCAGAGCAGCACGTAGGCCGCCGAAATGACGACGAAGGCGAGCCGGACGAAGCCGCGCCCCGCGTCGGACGGTATGAACAGCGTGCCGCCGTACAGCGCGGCCAGCGCGATCCAGCTCCACCACGGCACCAGCCGCTTCTGCCCGACCGCGTCCCAGAGCAGGGTGCCGAGCAGGATCGAGGCGGTGTAGTACGTGTAGACGCTGGGGTCGAGCAGGACCCGGGCGTCCGCGCCGAGCAGCACGACGGCCGGCCAGCGGCCCCGCCAGACCGCGATGCTGCCGAGGCCGATGCCGAGCGCGAACTGGGTCGGCCGGTCCCACCAGGGGGTGGACGGGTCGGTCACGCCGAACCAGCGCAGCGAGGAGGCGGGCTGGTTGGGGATGGTGAACTTGGCGGCGGCGAGGGTGTCCAGGTTGCCGAGGTAGAACGGCAGCCAGGCGATCGCCACCAGCCCGGCGAACCAGAGCGCGGTGCGCAGCCAGGCGGTTCGGGGCAGGGCGAGGATCAGCGGGGCGAAGGCGATCGCCCAGGGCTTGGAGTCCACCGCCAGCGCCAGGAAGAGGGCCACCTGGGTGGGCTTGCCGCGGGCGAGCGCGTGCGCGGCCAGGGTGGTGAAGAACAGCGCCAGCACGTCGTCGAGGTGCGCGAAGCGGACCGAGACCTCGACCCACATCGGGATGAACGCCAGCCCGGCTATCAGCAGGCGCTGCTGGAGCCGGCGGTGGTTGGTGCCGGTGCCGAGGTAGTACAGGGCGGCGGTGCGGCCGACCAGGACCAGCATCACCAGGCCGAGCGCGGACATCACCGCCTCGGCCACCAGCTGGCCGGTGTGCGGCGAGAACGGGGCGGTGAGCCGGGCGGCGGCCAGGCTCACCGGGCCGATCTGCAGCTCGGGGTGGCGGGCATAGAGCGCGAGCCCGCCGTCGGGCTGGCTGCTGAAGAGCAGCTGCTCACCCTGGCGCAGGTAGTGCCAGGAGAAGCCCCCGCTGGGCTCGACCAGGAAGAACCAGAGCACCGTCCAGGCAACCAGCAGAACGTGGTGCCTGCGGAGCGGGAGACCCGCGATCCGCCCGGTGTCGGCCTCGTAGTCGGTGGTCGTCCGTGCCGTGCGTGCTCCCCGCACCTGTCCCTCTCCCCGCCGGTTCCGCCCCCCTCCGGCCGGACATCCTATGTGACGGAGAAGTACCTTCCGCGCCGCCCGGGTGTCCGTCGGGTGGACGGCCGGGCGGCGCGGCGGTACTCAAGCGGTCCTGTCCTGCCGGTGCGGCAGGACGGCCGGGGTCAGCCCTGCTGGGCCGACTTGCGGCGGCGCAGCACGACGAGGGTGCCGACGCCGGCCACCAGGACGGCGCCACCGGTGGCGGCGATCGCGGTGGTGTGGTCGCCGCCACCGGTGGCGGCGAGGGCCTTGTCGGTGTTGTCGGCGGCGGCCTTGGCCTTGGTGACGCCGGCCTGGGTGATCTTCGGCGGGGTGACGGTCGGGACGGTCACCGGGAAGTCGATCGGCTGCTGGGCATCGGTGCTGCTCCCGGACGGGGCCGGGGCGGCGGTCGAGGCGGACGCGGTCGGCGAGGCGGTCGGCGCGCCGGTGGTCGGGGCCGGGGCGGTCGCGGTGGCCGTGGCGGTCGCCGTCGCCGTGGCGGTGGAGGTGGACGTCGCGGTCGCCGTGGCGGTGGAGGTGGCGGTGGCCGTCGGCGACGCGGTGGCGGTCGGCGAGTGGGTGGCCGTCGGCGAGGTGGTCGCGGTCGGGCTCGGCTTGCCGGTGTGGGTGGGGCTGGCGGTCGGGCTGGTCGTCGGGCTCGCCTTCTTGATGGTGAAGCCGGCGCCGCGGATGCCCTCGCAGCTGAAGGTGCCGTTGTTGACCGGCAGGTGGGTGTTGTCGTCGAGCTCGGCGGCGTACACCACCGGGACGACACCGGCCTTGCCGAGCGGGGCGTCCGCGGTGAAGGAGACCCGGACCTTGATCGTGAGGCTCTTGCCCCGGTTCACGACCAGCAGGGAGTCGTCGGTGACGTTGCCGTCCGGCCCGATGGAACCGAGCAGGGTCAGGACGCCGCCGTCGTCGCCGTCGCCGCCGGGCGCGACCACACCGGTCTGCCACTTCTCGCCGGGCAGCTGGTACTCGACCTTCAGGTCCTTGCCCTTGAGCGAGGCCGCCTTGTTCTTGAACTTGAGCAGCGGGTAGAAGGCGTCGTCGTGCTTGCTCGGGTTGTTGATCTTGTAGGTGAACTCGCGGGCCTCGCCGCCGGCGATGAAGGTGTCCGGCACCCCGTGCACCGAGAGGTCGAGGGTCTGGGCCGCAGCCTTGTCGGCCTGCGACGGGGCGGTGGACGGGGAGGCGGTGGCACCGACGGCGGCAGCGCCCTGGGCACCGGCGAGCACCATCGAGGACGCGAGCGCGGCGGCGCCGGCAAGGGCAAGAGTGCGACGTATGGACAAGGGAGACCTCACGGGAGAGTCCGGGCGCGGCCCGGAGGCGCGGCGGGCACGGCTCGTTCGCACCGCATACCCCCCGCGAAGTTTGAAAGTCGGACGGAGACTACCGAACGATCCGGCCACTTCGAAAGGCAGGTGTCACGCGCTGTCCCGTCCAGCCGGAATGCCTGCCCGAATCGTCCAACTCCGTCCCCCGGCAAGGCATTTGACCTTTGCCAAATGATGACCGGAGAGTGACGGGTACACGCCCAGAGGACCGTACCGCACGGGCCTGTCTGGCGTGAATCCGACGGTCGCCGGAACAGGCAACCGGTCGACCGAGCCGGCCCGGTTGATCAAGCCCGGTCGCCCGGCTTGATCAACCGGGCCGGTCAGCCGGCGAAGAAGGACTTGGCGGCGACCATCGCCCGCTCGTCGCTGAGCACGTCCCCCGGCCGGGTGCCGTTGCCGAGCAGCGCGCCGCCCCAGCGCATGCCCATGTAGTCGGCCGTCAGCCGGAGCGTGCCGATCAACGGGTCGGCCGTCTCGTCCTCGCCGGCCAGGGCGGTGACGGCCCATATCGTGCCGCCGTTCATCCCCGCCCGGAAGTCCACGCCGGGCACCCGGAACCAGGCCGACCAGTAGTCGAGGTACAGCTTCGCGCTGGTCGGCAGCGAGTACCAGTACAGCGGCGCGACGAAGACCACGTCGGTGGCGGCCAACGTCGCGTCCAGCAGCGTCCGTTCGTTGCCGACGGGCTCGGGGTAGCGGCCGTCCCCGGTGTGGCGCAGGTCCGCGAACGGCGGCAGCGGGTGCTCGCTCAGCCGCAGCCAGCGCTGCTCCGCCCCGGGCGGCAGGCTCGCCTCGGCGGCCAACCGGGCGAGTTGCTCGGAGTTCCCGTCGGTGCGCGAACTCGCGGTGAGGAACAGGAAACTGCGCGGCACGTCGGTGCCGGCCGGCTGATCGGCCATCGGTACTCCCCCGGTCATGTCATGCGGACGACGGTGCGAGCGCATGATCCGGGCCGGTTATTCCCGGGGCGGCCGGTCCGGATCGGCGGGCGGAACCGGCCGGTCCGCCCACAGCCGCACCGGATCGCCGAGGACGGGGTGCGTGCGCAGCCCGTGGTCCGCCAGCCCGAGCTTCTGGACGACCGCACGGGACTGCGCGTTGTGGTCGTCCACCCAGGCCGCCACCAGCCGCTCCGGCGCGTGCCGGTGGGCGGCGTCGAGGGCGGCCCGGGAGAGCTCGGTGGCGTAGCCGTGGCCCCAGTGGGCCGGATCGAACCGGTAGTAGAGGTTCCAGTAGCCGGAGGCGTCCTGGTACGAGGCGCCGCCGATGCCGATCACCGGGCCGCCGGCGCCCAGCCGGGCCGTCCAGTAGCCCATGCCGTCGGACTCCCAGACGTCGACGGCCCGTTCGATCCAGGCCCGGGTGGTCGCCTCATCCAGGTGCCGGCCCTCGGGCAGATGCGACCAGGTGCGCGGATCGTGGTTGATCGCGTGGAGCGGTGCGAGGTCGGCGAGGCGGACGGCGCGCAGTTCCAGCCGGTCGGTGCGGACCAGCCAGGGCGCGCCGCAACGGTCGTCGTTCGTGAGCGTCACGCCCGGATGGCAGGCGGAACGCGCCGCGGCGGGCACGTGGTTGTCGCGCGCGGACCGCTCAGTCGGGCAGGCCCGCCCTGCGGCGGGCGACGGCCGCGACGGCGGCCCAGTCCTTGTCGCCGTCCCCGTGCGCGAGCGCGTCCAGGAAGGCGTCCCGCAGGACACCGCCGAACGGGAGGGGGACGGTCGAGGCGGCCCCGGCGTCCAGTGCGAGGCCGACGTCCTTGAGTCCCAGCGGCAACCTGAACCCGGCCGGTTCGTAGCGGCGTTCGGCCACCATCGCGCCGTAGCCCGTGTAGACCGGCCCGGGGAAGAGGGTGGCGGTGAGCAGTTCGATCAGGTCGGTCGGGCGGACGCCGTTGGCCTCGGCCAGGCTGCACGCCTCGGCCATCGACTCGATCGCGCAGGCCAGCAGGAAGTTGGCGCCGATCTTGGCGGTGTTGGCCTGGCGCGGACGGTCGCCGAAGTGCCAGGTGCGCTGCCCCATCGCGGCGAACAGCGGCTCGGCGCGGGCCAGAAGGGCCGGCTCGCCCGCGGCCAGGATGTTCAGCTGCCCGGCGGCGGCGACCGGGGGCCGGCCGAGGACGGGCGCCGCGACGTAGCCGATGCCGTGCTCGGCGTGCGCGGCCTCGGCGCGCCCGGCGAGCGCGAGGGAGACGGTGGCCATGTTGACGTGCAGGGTCGCCGCCGCGCCCGCCAGCAGGGCGCGGTCGAGCACCAGCCGCTCGACCGTCTCGTCGTCGGCGAGCATGGACACCACGGTGTCGGCGGCGAACACCTCGGCGAGCGTGCCGGCCGGCTCGGCGCCCCGGGCCGCCAGGGCGGCCACCGGCTCGGGTGAACGGTTCCAGACCCGTACGACGTGGCCGGCCCGCAGCAGGCTGTCGGCCATGCCCCGGCCCATCGCGCCCAGCCCCACGAAGCCGATCGTCCCGGTCATCGCGCACTCCTGTCGCCGCAGCCGTCCGCATCGTTTGGACGACTGTACGTCAGGCGGATTCCACTCCTGCGGAGTTCACGCGCAGGGCGGCTGCGGCGTCGCGGAGTTCACGCGCAGGCGCGCTCCGGCAGCCGCGTCCGGCCGCGCTCCAGCTCGATGGCCACCCGGTGGCGCAGCAGCACGTACTGGGCGTGCAGCCTGCCGGGGCGGGCCGGGCGGGCGACCGGGCGGCCGGGGCCGACCAGCTCGTCCGGCCCGAACTGCTCGTGGGTGAGGTCGATCTCGATGCCGGCGGCGGAGCGGTTCCACCAGTGCAGGTCCGTCCGGACACCGCCGGCGCGCACCTCGCCCATCATCAGCTCGCCGCCGAGCAGGTCGTGCACCACCATCGCCGTCACGCCGGCCTGGCCGCGGGCGGGATTGTCGGGACGCCAGTGGGCCAGGTCCTCGGGCGCACAGGTGTCGACACCCCAGGAGGAGCGGATCGCACGTTCGATGTCGTTGAGGGTCCACGCCGTCATACCGGGAAGCCTGCCACGCGCCACTGACACCGGCACCGGCTTTCCACCGGACCGCCCTGTGTGCTGCGGCAACCTTCTCGATCTTCACTCGAACGAGCAACTCCTCCGGCACGCCCTTCCGGTCTCCGTACGGCTCGGCGACGCCCGCCCCGTACACCGGCGGCGGGACGGGCGGACGTGCTGAAGGCCTTGCGCTGGGCCGACTCCGGCGACTGCGGGCCCGTGCTGGCCGGCCTTGGCCGCCGCGTCCAGGGTGGCCTGGGCGGCGCGGGTGGCGGCGTCGATGGTCTGGCGCAGGGGCTCGGCAACCGGGAGATCGCCCGCGCGCTGTTCATCAGCGAAGCCACCGGGAAGACCCATCTGGGCCGGATCTACGACAAGTTGGGTGTCGACACCCGGGCCGGCGCGGTGGCCGTGGCCAAGGAGCGCCGCTGCTGCGCTGAGCGCTCGCCCGGTGCCGCTCCGTACTGCCGGGATGCTCGGAATGTCGGATTCCAGGCCACTCGTGCCCGGTGCCCGCGCCCCTCGTGCGCGCTCTTCACACCCCCTGCACGCTCTGAGGCGCCCTGACGCACCCACAAATACCTGGTGGCGCACCCCCGAGCCTCCTGCCACGATTGTGGATGTTTCGTGGATCCGGCTATTGACAAACCAACCACGCGGTTTGTTAGCGTGGTGACCAACGACGTCCCCGGGGGAGGGGGCTCGCCGGAGCCTGTGCGGACCGCTCTCGCCGGAGGGTGCAGCCAGGGGGGAACGGCGGGCGGCCGGGGAGTCGGGGGGAGCGGCAATGCCGAAGCCGCGCGACGAGGCGGCGCGGAGCGAGTCGGGGGACTGGCTCCGCGCCTCCCCCGCCGGTCGCCCGCCCGTCACGCCATCGCGCTCCAGTAGGGACAGCACACGTGCGGCAGCGACGGGCGACCACAGCCGGCCACACCCTGCACGTACGGCAGCCGCTCCGAGCGGGCCGCCCCCGGCGAGCTCGCCGTCAGCCCTACCTCACCCAAGTCTCCAACGTGCAAGGCGAGTTGGTAGCCATCAGGGGTCTCGGCGGCCACCCCCGGCAGCCGCCGACCGGCGTTCACCGAGGTGATCGTCCAGCCGCGCCGCCGCCAGTACCCGCCCACCGCGCCGACCAGCGCTCCGCGCCGGGCCTCCGAGACGATGGTGAGGAAGTCCCGCCCCCGGGTGACGTACCAGCGCGGGTCCACACCCTCCCCCGGCAACGGCAGCCGAGTGCCCTCGCGAGGTAACGCGCTCCGCCAGACCGGCGCCGGGCTGATGGCGTCCACCGTGTCCTGGAGCAGCGTCTCGCAGCGTGCCGCAGCGTCGAGTTGATCGATCGTCGCCTCGACAGCCGGCCACTCGGACACCGGATCCGGCGCACAGCCGGGGCAGCCCGCCGGGCATCCGACGTTCAGTTCGGCACCACCTGACAGCACAGGGCACTCCGTACTCCTCCCGGTGTTCAACCCGGGCAGGGATTCCGTCACTCCTCCGACGGCGAGCATGCGGGATCAGTTCCACCCCTGCCGTTCCCGCGAAACCAAAGTGCACTGCACGGTGCAGTTGAATCACTAATCTGCACCGTGTAGTTTACTTCTCGTTGCGAGGGACGGCGGGGCGATCAGGCCCCCACCGCCCCATCCCAACCACCACCATCCGGAAGGACCCGCCATGCCCACCATCACCGTCGGCCCCGCCCGCATCCCCTACCGCGTCGTCGGCGACGGCCCCGACACCCTCGTCCTGGTCCACGGCACCGGCCCCGGCTCCGGCATGTGGGACGCCCTGCTGGACTCCTTCACCGACCGCTACACCGTCCTGCTGCCCGACCTCTCCGGCAGCGAGGCCGCCGAGGACGACGGTGCCGAGCTGACCGTCGAAACCCTCGCCGCCCAGGTCAACGCCGTCATCGAGGACGCCGGCCGCGGCCCCGCCGACGTCGTCGGCTTCTCGCTCGGCGCGGTCGTCGCCACCGCTGCCGCCGCCCTGCGCCCGGACCTGGTGCGCCGCCTCGTCGCCGCCGCCGGGTGGATCAGCGCGGACCAGGACGAGTACCTGCGCGTCTCGTTCCACACGTGGCTGTCGCTCGCCGACAACCCCGCCGCCTTCGGCCGCTACGCCACTCTCACCGCCTTCAGCCGCGGCTTCCTCAACCGGATCGGCCGCACCGCGGTCGAGGCCAACACCGCCTACATGCAGCCGACTTCCGGCACCCTGCGGCACATCGCCCTCGACCTCGGCCTGGACATCAGCGCCCTGCTCCCCGGCGTCCAGGCCCCGACCCTGGTGATCGGCTGCACCCAGGACGCCACCGTCCCGGTGGAGAACACCCGCCGGCTGCACGCGGCCATCGCCGGCAGCGAGTACGCCGAGTTCGACACCGGGCACATCGTGCTCGCCGAGGAGACCGAGGCGTTCACCCGGACCGTCCGCGACTTCCTCACCGCCGCCTGACCGGGCCGGCCCGCCCGCGACCGCGGGAATCCCCGGGAGGGCTCGCGGCCCGAGCACCGGATGCGAGAGACTGCCCGAACAGCCGCCACGCAATCGCCGCGGGAAAGACCGTTCATGACGACTCCTCCGCCCCCGTTCGACGCTCCGGGCCAGCCCCCCGTCCCGCCGCCCCCGGCGGCGCCCCCGGGCATGCCGGCCCAGCCGCCGGCCTCGGGCGCCCCGGTCTACGGCTACCCCCACCCCACCTCCGACTACGGCTACCCGCCGGCCGCCCTGCCGGTCCCGGCCGCCGGAGGGTACGGCTACCCGGAGCCGGCCGCGGGCGGTTACGGCTACCCGGAGGCGGTCGGTTCCGCCCCGGGCCAGCCGCTGGTGACCATCGGCGACATCGCCGTGACCAGCACCGGCATCATCACCCCGGCCGGCCCCATCCCACTGCGCGGCGCGGTCTGGACGGCCACCGACCTCTCCCGCACCGAGGAGCGGATCGCCCCGGCCGGGATCGTGCTGGCGATCATCTTCTTTTTCTTCTGCCTCATCGGCCTGCTCTTCCTGCTGATGAAGGAGCGCCGCACCGTCGGCCACGTCCAGATCACCGTCTCGGGCGCCGGCCGCTACCACACCACCTCCGTCCCGGTCAGCTCGCCGAACCAGGTGATGGACCTGATGAACCGGGTCAACTACGCGCGCGGCCTGAGCATGTGACCCGACGACGGAAGCGGCGAACGCCCGCGGGAAGCCGCAGTCACCCCGACTGCGGCTTCCCGCTTTTCCGACGTTTCCCCTTCCATCGGCGACCACCCGCAGAGCACATCGCGGCCCGACTGGCAAGACCCGCACCAGAACGTCCGATTCCCGCACGCCCAGCACAAAAGCGAATTGACTCGACATCATCGTGCGAGGGGAGATGGATGCGTTCGCCGGCGCTTCGCACACGAGCGCGATCAGAAACGGCAAGGAGACGATCATGCGCATACTTCTCACCGGCCCGGCCGCGGCCGGCCACCTGTTCCCGATGGTGCCCACCGCCCAAGCCCTGCGCGCCGCCGGGCACGACATCCTGTTCGCCGCCTCGCTGCCGATGGACCAGATCCGGTCCGCCGGCTTCCCACTCGTCGAGATCGGCGACGGTCGCGAGATGTGGGAGCTCTTCTCGGAGGCCAACGGTGGGCAGCTCCGCTACGACGGCGGCGGCCTGCCCCAGAACGAGATCTTCGACATGGCCGCCCGCGCCTTCGCCCACGCCGCCCGTCCCACCGTGGACGGCCTGCTGGACGTCGCCTCCGACTGGGGCGCCGACCTGCTCGTGCACGCCGCCTTCCAGCCCGCGGCCCCGCTGGTGTCGGCCAAGCTCAAGATCCCGTCGGTGCTGCACAACTACGGCATCCCGACCGGCCGCGACATGGTGGCCCGCCTCGCCGCCAACTTCACCGACGTCTACGAGCGGCACGGCGTGGCCGGCCCGGCCGAGTCCACCGCGCTGAACATCGGCCCGATCGGCGGCGACCCGGACGGCCTGCGGATGCGCTACCTGCCCTACAACGGCGGTGGCGTCGTGCCGTCCGAGTTCCTCCGCCCTGCCGACCGCCCCCGCGTCCTGATCACCCTCGGCACGGTCGTCACCACGGTCAACGGCGTCAGCGCCGTCGCCCGGCTCGTCGAGGCGGCGGCCGCCGTCGACGCGGAGTTCCTGCTCGCCGTCTCCGACGCCGACCTCGCCCCGCTCGGCACCCTGCCCGACAACGTCCGCCCGCTGCCCTGGGTGCCGCTCGCCGAGCTGGTCCGCCACGCGGACGCCGTGATCCACCACGGCGGCGCGGGCACCACGCTCACCACCCTCCAGGCCGGCATCCCCCAGCTGCTGCTCCCCCAGGGCGCCGACAACTACGCCGTCGCCGACGCCCTCACCGCCGCCGGCATCGCCCTGCGCTCCACCTCCGAGACCGTCGACGCCGAGGTCCTGACCCGTCTCCTGACCGACCCCGACCTCCGCGCCGCCGCAGCCCGCGTCCAGGCCGAGAACACCGCCCTCCCCACCCCCGCCGCCTTCGTCCCCACCCTAGAAGCCCTCGCGACCAACCCCCGCTGAGGCCACCCGAACCACCCGAAGAACCAGAAAGCCGCAGGTCAGAAGACCTGCGGCTTTCTCGCTCCGGCGCGGGCGACGAGAATCGAACTCGCCCCCGCCGTCTCTCGCTCCCAGGACGCCGGAATCATCCGGCGCCGCCCTCTGCCACCCACTCACCCGGTCGGTGGCCCGCGCCCCGGCGCCGACCACCGACCGTGGGCGCCCGGCTGCCCATTCGGTTCCCTGCGTGTGATGCGTCACACTGGCCAACCTGGCGTGGGATCCCCCCGGTTACAGCAGGTGTGGGACCGACGAGAGAAGAAGTGCAAGTCGTACATGGACGAAATGACCGGCGGCTGGGCCACTTTCGAGGAGTTCGCGGCCACGTGCGGACCGAGGCTGCTGCGTTCGGCATGGCGGCTGACCGGCGATCAGTACCTGGCCGAGGACCTGTTGCAGACCGCCCTGGCGCGAACCTGGCCGAAGTGGAGCCGGATCGCCGTCGAGCAGCCCGAGGCGTACGTCCGCCGCACCATGGTCAACATCCATGTGAACTGGTGGCGGCGGTCCTGGCGGCGCGAGCTGCCGCACGCCAAGGTGCCGGATCCCCCGGCCGCCCCGGACCGCTACAGCGAGGTAGACGGCGAGCTCGAACTAGCTCTGCTGCTGAGGCATTTGCCCAAGCGGCAGCGAGCCGTGGTGGTGCTGCGCTACCTGGAGGACCTGAGCGTGGAGGAGACCGCCGCGATCCTCGCCTGCTCGACGGGAACGGTCAAGAGCCAGGCGTTCAGGGCGCTGCGCACGCTGCGCGACCGGCTGCCGGACCATGCCCTGGCAGCGCACACGGCGGGCAGGTGACCTGATGAGCACGCCCGATGACGACCTCGTCGACGGCGAACTGGCCGCGGTCGTCGAGTACCTGCGACGACGTGTGGCGGCCGAAGGCACCCCGGTGCTGCCGGCGGCCGAGGACCGGATGCCGCAGGTTCGGCGGCGGATCCGCCGTGCCCGTCGGATCCGGGTGGCCGCGCTGGCCACGCCGGTACTCGCACTCGCCGTGGCCGCCGCCACGCTGCTGCCCGGCTCTCCACGGAACACCGGTCCGGCGGCCGACGTCCCGGCCGCCACGACCGGGCCCGTGTCGAGCCCGCAGCCCAGCCCGTCTGCCGACACCACGACGCGTCCGCTCGAACTGCACGGGTGGACGATCAGCCACCTCGGCAAGATGCCGGTCGCCGCGGTGCCGGTCACCTGGCACGTGCTGCGGCGGCCCGAACCAGGGCACGAGGGCGAGTACCAGGGCGCGTACGTCACCTCGGTAGCCAGCGGCGGCGAGGGCGCAGGCCCCTGCCACGGACCGCTCAGCGGAAACGACACGGCTGACTGCATGCCTGCCGTCAGCCTGCCGAAGGGAGGGGTGCTGGTGTTCTGGGCGGGCGTCTACCGAGAGATCATCGTGCCCACCGGCCCGCAGCCGGTCACCCCGAGCAGTCAGTGCCGCGCGATCGGCGGCACCCAGGCGATCGAGGAGTACATCCCTCTCCCGCCCGTGCGGGGAAACTTCGTACGCGCCTATGCCTGCCTCGCCTCCCCGGACCAGAGCCTCGTCAACGAGACGACCGCCGTGCTGAGTTCGACCCACCTGCTGGACGTGCCGGTCAGCCCGACCGCGTCAGGCCGTTGAGCCACTGCCGCAGGCACGGCCTCCGTCCCGGGATCACCTCCAGACCAGCCACTGGTTCGGCGACCAGCAGCTGGACTTCCGCCCGGCCGAGTACTGGAAGCCGGGCACCAGGGTCACCATCCACTACCGGCTGAAGAGCGTCGAAGTCTCCCCCGGCGTCTACGGCGACGTCGACAAGGACGAGCCGTTCGCCATCGGCCGCTCCCAGGTCTCCACCGCCGACTCCGGCACCCACCAGATGACGGTCGTCCGGGACGGCCAGAGCCACACCGTGCCGGCCACCCTCGGCGACGAGAAGAACCCGTCCTGGAACGGCGTGATGGTGATCATGTCCAAGGAGAACGTCGTCGACATGGACTCGCAGACCGTCGGCCTCGGTAACGCGTACAGGATCCCGGACGTCCGGCACGCGATGCGGCTGACCACCAAGGGCACCTACGTCCACGGCAACTACTGGGCCAGGGCGAACCCGTTCGGCAGGGACAACACCAGCCACGGCTGCGTCGCACTGCAGGACGAGAAGGGCGGCAGCGACACCTCGCCCGCCGGCACGTTCTTCAAGGACTCGCTGATCAGCGACGTCGTCAAGATCGTGAACTCGAAGGGGCAGACCGTCGCCCCCGACAACGGGCTGGGCGGCTGGAATCTCGACTGGACGAAGTGGTAGTCACCACCACCCGGACGACCGTCCGATACGACCGGCCCGAATCGGTCCGGACACGCGAAAGCCGCAGGTCGCTGACCTGCGGCTTTCGGTATGGAGCGGGCGACGAGAATCGAACTCGCGCTCTAAGCTTGGGAAGCTCATGTTCTACCATTAAACTACGCCCGCCTGACGAGCCGTCAACGACCGCTCGACCGCCTTCACTGTACCCCATCCGTGACTCCGGTTGCACGGGTGGCCGGGAGACGTGGCGGAGCCGGGCGGGGTGGGGTGAGGGGCGTACTGTTTGGGCCGCGTGAGAGTGCTCCGCCGGGTGGGGTCGGGGCGGCGAGCCATGGGGTGGAATGTCCGGAACATCCCCTAATGTGACGCTGCCCCGAGGCTCGGGCCGTCGGGGCGCGACGACCACGGGTGAGTACTGGGTTAGGGATGGGAAGGGGATCGATGGAGCAGCGCGCCGTCGTTCGTTGTGCCGAGGGGCACCTGTTCAGCACCACCACGTTCCCGATGCAGAACCTCGGACCCGGCCGGCTGGGGCCCGGCCGGCTGATCCGCTGTCCGCAGTGTGGACGGCTGAGGAGCTCGGTGCTGGCCGACGTGCAGGAGCTGTCGGCGCCGCAACTGGCCCGGGCGATGCGGCTGGAGGCCGCGGAGTTCCTGGCCTGACGGCCGATGCGAGGACGACAGGGGCCCCGGGCGGATTCGTCCGGGGACCCGTCGTGCACGTAACCTCGAAGCGTGCTGCTCTCTGACAAGGACATCCGGACCGAGATCGACCTGGGCCGGGTCGTGATCGACCCGTTCGACCCCGCGATGATCCAGCCCTCCAGTATCGACGTGCGCCTCGACCGCTTCTTCCGCGTGTTCGAGAACCACCGGTACCCGCACATCGACCCCTCCGAGGAGCAGCCGGACCTCACCCGGCTGGTCGAGCCCGATGGCGACGAGGCGTTCATCCTGCACCCGGGCGAGTTCGTGCTGGCCTCGACGTACGAGGTCATCACGCTGCCCGAGGACGTGGCCTCCCGGCTGGAGGGCAAGTCGAGCCTGGGCCGGCTGGGCCTGCTGACGCACTCCACGGCCGGCTTCATCGACCCCGGCTTCAGCGGCCACGTGACGCTGGAGCTGTCGAACGTCGCGACCCTGCCGATCAAGCTGTACCCGGGCATGAAGATCGGGCAGCTCTGCCTGTTCCGGCTCTCCTCGCCGTCGGAGCACCCGTACGGATCGGAGCGCTACGGCTCGCGCTACCAGGGCCAGCGCGGCCCGACGCCGTCGCGCTCGTACCTGAACTTCCACCGCACCCGGGTCTGACCGCAGCAGAGCGCACGCACGACGGGCGGCCGCCCCTCCCCGGAGACGGAGGAGGGGCGGCCGCCCTCGGCGTTCTCAGGCCCGCCGTACTCAGGCAGGTCTGTCCTCAGGCCCGCCGTTCTCAGGCCCGCTTCGGGCGGGTCACGGCGACCAGCTCGGTGCCGTCGTCGGAGAGCCGCAGCTCGGTGCGGAGCTCGGCCAGCTCGCCGAGGTGGTGCAGGTGGGTGCCGCCGCAGAAGATCTGCGCGCTGCCCTCGGGCAGCTCGCAGTGCCACTGGCGGCGGGCGGTGAGCTCGGGGCCGGGGACCTCGATGCGGACCGGGGCGTCGGCGGCGACCCAGGCGGCCAGCTGCGCGTTGACGGCCTCGGTGAGGGCGGCCAGGGCGTCGGCGAGGGCCGGGAGGTCCTCGGTGGCGTCGACCGTGAAGCCCTTCTTCTTGAGCGACTTGCCGAGGCGGTAGGTGTCGGTGCTGGCCTCGGTGTCCATCACCGAGGTGGCCATCGCGAGGCTGTCGAAGTCGGGGTGGCCGAAGGCGTCGGAGCGGCCCGGGTCCTTGCGCCAGCGCGGGGCGAGCGCGGCGTTCAGGGCGAGGGCGAGCAGGTGGCAGCCGCTGTGCGAGGCGCTGAGGGCGGCCCGGCGGCCAGCGTCGACGGCGAGCACCGCGGTGCGGCCGACGAGGGCGGCGAGCTCGTCGGCGTCGCCCTCGACCACGTGCAGGACCAGCCAGGACCACTCCTCGTCGCCGCGCCGCACCGGGATGTCGGCGCCGGCCAGCGGGGCGCCGCCGTCCGGGCCGACCGCGCCGGTCAGGCAGTCGACGACAGCCAGCTCGGTGCCGTCCACGGTGAGGGTGCCGAGGTCGGCGGGCTGGTCGGGCCAGGTGTGGTCGAGCGGGTGGAACGGGGTGGCCTCGGTGACGACGGCGCAGCGGCCGTCCGCCAGCGGGTGCACCGCGAGCACCGGGGACTCCCCGGTCACCGCCCCGGCCGGGAAGCTGACGTGGGTGGTGGGGAGGGTCATACCTGGCTCCGGTGGATGTCGACCAAAAAGAGGGTGGACGGGCCCCGCCGAGCGGGACCCGTCCACCATTCTGCCGTCCGGCGCCCGGCCCGAGGCCGGCCGCTCGATCAGCCCGGGCTCGGCAGCTCGATCAGCCCAGGGTGGGCAGCTTGATCAGCACCAGCAGCGCGAGCAGTTGGAGTGCCGCGGCGGCGGCCGCCTTGCCCCAGGGCAGGTCGTGCAGCCGCCGGACCATCGTGGTCAGCAGGAACGCGCAGAGCGCCCAGGTGGCCCAGCCGACGGCCTGGACGACCGCGCTGCCGGACGGCAGCACCAGGGCGAACAGCAGCCGCGGCGCGTCCGTCAGCCAGCCGATCAGCGCGGCGAGGCCGACGGTGGACTTCCAGGGGCCGTCCCCGCCGAGCTGGCGGGCGAGCGCGTAGGTGACCGCGCCGAAGATCGCGCCGGTGACGGTGAAGCCGAGGGCGGCGGCGAGCATGCCGGTCAGTGCGACGGTGAAGGTCGAGTTGACGATGTCGTCGTGGGTCAGGCCGATGCCGAGCACCGCGAGCGCGCCGTAGAGGAGGGAGACGGTCAGGGCGGGCAGCCAGACCTGGTGGTCGCGGGTGCGGTCGAAGGTCGCGGCCGGGGCGCGGACGATGCCGATCAGCAGCTCGCGCCAGTGCGGGCGCGGTCCGGAGACGTGCGGGGCGGACTGGCCGCCGGCCCGGTAGACGGCGACGTTGTCCTGGCCGTACGGCGGCTGCTGGTGGCCCCCCTGCGGGTAGCCGCCGGCGTCGTAGTAGCCCTGCCCGTCGTACCCCTGCCCGTCGTACCCCGGCTGTTGGTACCCCTGGTACGGCGGCTCCGCCGCGTACGGGTCGCCGCCGGTCGGGAAGGCCCGGGTGTTCCCCGGCCGGTCGGCGGCGTACGGGTCGTAACCGGCCGAGCCACCGCCCGCCCCCGGGTGCGGGGCCGTGAAGTACTCCGGCCCGTCCGTCTGCCCGTGTCCCCCGGGCGCCCCCGCCGGCGGCGGAGAGGCCGACCACCTGCCGTGGGGGTCGGCGCCCTGACCGCTGTCGTATCGATTACCAGCCACGTTCCGAAGGTACCCGTCCGGCTGACTCCGCGTCGGCCCCGGGCGGTGCCGGGGCCGGTTTGCAGCGAGCCTGAGACGAACGGGTCCGGAACCCGCGTCCCGGGCGGGCGGCGCTACCGCTGCGCGGTGACCGTCGGCCCGTGCACCGCGGCCGCCGCCGAGGCGCCGGCCGGGCAGCCGCCCGGGCCGGCCGAGGTGCGGACCGCGCCGACCGGCAGCAGTGTGCCGCAGGCGATCCGGACGCCGCTCGGCAGCTCGTTGTCGGACTCGACGATCGCGCCGTCGCCGATCACCGCGCCGTCCAGCGCGGAGCGGTCGCCGACGGTGGCGAAGGCGCCCACGATGGAGTCCTTGACCAGGGTGTCCGGGCCGATCACCGCGCCGGGCAGGATCACGCTGCCCTCGACGATCGCGCCGGCCTCGACCACCGCGCCCTCGGACACCACGGTGCCGCCGCTGAGCACCGCGCCGGGGTGCACGGTCGCGCCGGGCAGCAGCAGGGCGTCGCCGGTCGGCCCGGGGACGGCCGGGGAGTCGACCTTGCCGAGCACGAGGTCGGCGGAGCCGCGGACGAACGCGGCCGGGGTGCCGAGGTCCAGCCAGTACGAGGTGTCGACGACGCCGCGCAGCAGCGCGCCGGTGGCCAGCAGCTCGGGGAAGGTCTCGCGCTCGACGGAGACTTCCCGGCCGGCCGGGATGCGGTCGATGACGGACCGGGTGAAGACGTAGCAGCCGGCGTTGATCTGGTCGGTGACGATCTGCTCGGGCGTCTCCGGCTTCTCCAGGAACTCCAGCACCCGCCCGTCCTCGTCGGTCGGCACCAGGCCGAAGGCGCGCGGGTCCTCGACCCGGGTGAGGTGCAGGGTGACGTCGGCCCCGGCGGCCACGTGGCCGTCGCGCAGGGCGGCGATGTCGACGCCGGACAGGATGTCGCCGTTGAAGACCAGGACCGGCTCGTCGGGGCCGCAGGTGAGCCCGGAGGCGGCGTTGCGGATGGCCCCGCCGGTGCCCAGCGGCTCGCGCTCGGTCAGGTAGACCAGCTCGATGCCGTACGGGGTGCCGTCCTGGAAGTGGTCCTCGAAGACCTCGGCGAGGTAGGAGGTGGCCAGCACCACGCGGGTGACCCCGGCGGCCGCGGCGCGGGCCAGCTGGTGCGCGATGAACGGGACGCCTGCCACCGGCAGCATGGGCTTGGGGGTGTGGGTGGTCAGCGGACGCAGTCGCGTGCCCTTACCACCGACCAGCATGATCGCCTCGGTCATGGTCTGCGCTGTTCCCCTTGTGGTCTCTGCGGCCCGGCCCGGCGGGCCGATACCTCCGTCGGTGGTCTGGACCCGCTCGTCCATCCGTCCGGAACGGGTCGACCGGCCCGGGGGGCCGGTCGACCTACTGTATTTCCTTCCAACCGAATGCCAGTCCGGTGGCTGTGCGATTGGCATCACGCGTCGTCGGCCAGGGCCGGGCGACAGTTGTGCGACAGTCCGGCAACGGCCCGGTAATAGCCCGGCCACAGCTTCGAAAGCCCGGCCCGGCGGGCGCCTCTCGCGGCGCCCACCGGGCCGGGCAGTTATTACAGAACTGTCGAACTGAGGCGCTACGCGTCGACCGTCGCGGGCTCCTCGGCACCGGTCGGCGGGGTCGCCTTGACCGAGTCGAGCAGCAGCTGGGCCACGTCGACCACCTTCAGGTGCTCCTTGGCCGCGCCCTCGTTCTTCTTGCCGTTGACCGAGTCGGAGAGCATCACCAGGCAGAACGGGCAGGCGGTGGAGACGATGTCCGGGTTGAGCGACAGCGCCTCGTCCACGCGCTCGGTGTTGATCCGCTTGCCGATGCGCTCCTCCATCCACATCCGCGCACCACCGGCGCCGCAGCAGAAGCCGCGCTCCTTGTGCCGGTGCATCTCCTGCTGGCGCAGACCCGGGACCTTGTCCATGATCTCGCGCGGCGGGCTGTAGACCTTGTTGTGGCGGCCCAGGTAGCAGGGGTCGTGGTAGGTGATCAGGCCCTCGACCGGGTTCACCGGGACGAGCTTGCCCTCGTCGATCAGGTGCTGCAGCAGCTGGGTGTGGTGGATGACCTCGAAGTGGCCGCCCAGCTGCGGGTACTCGTTGGCGATGGTGTTGAAGCAGTGCGGGCAGGTGGCGACGATCCGCTTGACCGGGGCGTCCTCCAGGGCCGCGTTCAGCGTCTCGACGTTCTGCGCGCCGAGCATCTGGAAGAGGAACTCGTTGCCCAGGCGGCGGGCGGAGTCACCGGTGCAGGACTCCTCCTTGCCGAGGATCGCGAACTTCACGCCCGCGGTGTGCAGCAGTTCGGCGAAGGCCTTGGTGGTCTTCTTGGCGCGGTCCTCCAGGGCACCGGCGCAGCCGACCCAGTAGAGGTACTCGACCTCGGCCGGGTCGATGTCCTCGCCGATCACCGGCACCTCGATGCCGGTCTCCTTCTTGAGCTCCTTGACCCAGTCCAGGCGCGCCTTGGTGGCCATGCCCCACGGGTTGCCCTTGTTCTCCAGGTTCTTGAGCATGGTCCCGGCCTCGGTCGGGAACGACGACTCGATCATCACCTGGTAGCGGCGCATGTCGACGATGTGGTCGATGTGCTCGATGTCCACGGGGCACTGCTCGACGCAGGCGCCGCAGGTGGTGCAGGACCACAGCACGTCCGGGTCGATGACGCCGTTCTCCTCGGCGGTGCCGATCAGCGGGCGCTCGGCCTCGGCCAGGGCGGCCGCCGGGACGTCCTTGAGCTGCTCGGGCGTCGCCTGCTCCTCGCCCTCGACGGACTTGCCGCCGCCGGCCAGCAGGTACGGCGCCTTGCCGTAGGCGTGCTCGCGCAGGCTCATGATCAGCAGCTTCGGCGAGAGCGGCTTGCCGGTGTTCCAGGCCGGGCACTGCGACTGGCAGCGGCCGCACTCGGTGCAGGTGGAGAAGTCGAGGATGCCCTTCCAGGAGAAGTGCTCGACCTGGGAGACGCCGAAGACGGCGTCCTCGGCCGGGTCCTCGAAGTCGATCGGCTGGCCGCCCGAGGTCATCGGACGGAGCGCGCCGAGCGCGGTGCCGCCGTCCTCCTCGCGCTTGAAGTAGATGTTGAAGAAGCCGAGGAAGCGGTGCCAGGCCACACCCATCGACGGGTTGAGGCCGATGGTGATCGCCCACGCGAACGAGATGCAGATCTTCAGCATCGCGAACAGCCAGACCAGGTTCTCCAGCGTGCCGTGCGACAGGCCGCTCAGCGCGGAGACCAGCGGGTACGAGACCAGGTGCTCCGGGCCGTACGAGTCGACGCCGCCCAGGGCGCCCTCTAGGGCGCGCAGCATCAGGATGCAGACGCCGATGCCGAGGATCGTGTACTCGACGTAGAAGGCCTGCCAGGCGATCGAGCCGGCGAAGCGGGACTTGCGGCCGGACCTCGACGGGAGGCTCATCAGCCGGATCACGATCAGGGTCACGATGCCCAGCGTGGTCAGGGTGCCGACGAGTTCGACGAAGAGCTGCCAGATCATCCAGTGGCCGATGATCGGCAGCTCGAACTCGGCGTCGAAGAGCTGGCCCATGGCGTTGACGATGGTCAGCACCAGGCTGAAGAAGCCGACGGCGACGAACCAGTGGGCGATGCCGACGATCCCCCAGCGGTTCATGCGGGTGTGGCCGATGAACTCGACCGCGACGGTCTTGACCCGCTGGGCGGGCTTCCCGAAGCGGGTGGAGTCCGGCGCGCCGGTCAGCACCACCTTGAAGATGTGCCACGCCGCACGGAGGGCGAGCGCGGTGCCGATCACGAATGTGACCAGCGAGATGACGATCGCTGCTAGTTGCATCGCTCTCCGTCTCCTGCGGCTTGCGGTTGAGCAGTCTCTACGGTTCTAAGGGTCTCTGAGAGTTGAGTGTACTCGCCGGTAACTTTCCGGGCCGACGGCCCGGACATTACCGGTCGTTAACAGTTCTCCAGAAGGTTCTCAAGCTATGGCGGCAGTCACGTAAGTCCACACTCACCACACACTCCGGGTGACGGCACGCGACGAACCACGGCCTGCACGGTCGGGCGCAGCAAACTTGAGCGGCATGGGCTCATAGCTGTTGACGCCTTCCACCGGGTCATGCATCCTTGAGCCCGTAAAGCTCAACTCTCCCGTGGAGGTATCTACGATGGCACGCGCGGTCGGCATCGACCTCGGCACGACGAACTCGGTCGTCAGCGTTCTCGAGGGTGGCGAGCCCACCGTCATCACGAACGCCGAGGGCGCGCGGACCACGCCGTCCGTCGTCGCCTTCGCGAAGAACGGCGAGGTCCTGGTCGGCGAGGTGGCCAAGCGCCAGGCGGTCACCAACGTCGACCGCACCATCCGCTCGGTCAAGCGCCACATGGGCACCGGGTGGAAGATCAACCTGGACGGCAAGGACTTCAACCCCCAGCAGATCAGCGCCTTCATCCTGCAGAAGCTGAAGCGGGACGCCGAGGCCTACCTGGGCGAGACGGTCACCGACGCCGTCATCACCGTCCCGGCGTACTTCAACGACTCCGAGCGGCAGGCCACCAAGGAGGCCGGTGAGATCGCGGGCCTCAACGTCCTGCGCATCGTCAACGAGCCGACCGCGGCCGCCCTCGCCTACGGCCTGGACAAGGACGACCAGACCATCCTGGTCTTCGACCTCGGCGGTGGCACCTTCGACGTCTCCCTGCTGGAGATCGGCGACGGGGTCGTCGAGGTGAAGGCCACCAACGGTGACAACCACCTCGGTGGTGACGACTGGGACCAGAAGGTCGTCGACCACCTGGTGAAGACCTTCCAGGCCGGCCACGGCGTCGACCTGTCCAAGGACAAGATGGCCCTCCAGCGCCTGCGCGAGGCCGCCGAGAAGGCCAAGATCGAGCTGTCCTCGTCCTCCGAGACCTCGATCAACCTGCCCTACATCACGGCCTCCGCCGAGGGCCCGCTGCACCTGGACGAGAAGCTCACCCGCGCCCAGTTCCAGCAGCTCACCGCCGACCTGCTGGAGCGCTGCAAGGTCCCGTTCCACAACGTGATCAAGGACGCCGGTATCTCGCTCTCCGAGATCGACCACGTCGTCCTGGTCGGTGGCTCCACCCGCATGCCGGCCGTCGCCGAGCTCGTCCGCGAGCTGACCGGCGGCAAGGACGCCAACAAGGGCGTCAACCCGGACGAGGTCGTCGCCATCGGCGCCTCCCTCCAGGCCGGTGTCCTCAAGGGTGAGGTCAAGGACGTCCTGCTGCTCGACGTCACCCCGCTGTCCCTCGGCATCGAGACCAAGGGCGGCATCATGACCAAGCTGATCGAGCGCAACACCACGATCCCGACCAAGCGCTCCGAGATCTTCACCACGGCCGAGGACAACCAGCCGTCCGTGCAGATCCAGGTCTACCAGGGCGAGCGCGAGATCGCCGCGTACAACAAGAAGCTCGGCATGTTCGAGCTGACCGGCCTGCCGCCGGCGCCGCGCGGCCTGCCGCAGATCGAGGTCACCTTCGACATCGACGCCAACGGCATCATGCACGTCGGCGCCAAGGACCTCGGCACCGGCAAGGAGCAGCGGATGACCGTCACCGGCGGCTCCTCGCTGCCGAAGGACGAGGTCGACCGCATGCGCCGCGAGGCCGAGCAGTACGCGGAGGACGACCACAAGCGCCGCGAGGCCGTCGAGACCCGCAACTCCGCCGAGCAGCTCGTCTACTCGACCGAGAAGTTCATCGCCGACAACGCCGACAAGCTCCCGGCCGACGTCAAGACCGAGGTCGAGACCGCCGTCGGCGAGCTCAAGGAGGCCCTGAAGGGCGAGGACATCGCGGCCATCCGCGAGGCCTCGGAGAAGGTCTCCACCACCGCCCAGAAGCTCGGCCAGGCCCTCTACGCCAACGCCGACGCGGCCGGTGCCGCCCCCGCCGGCGACGCCCCGCACGGCAAGGACGACGACGTCGTCGACGCCGAGATCGTGGACGACGAGAAGCCCAAGGGCGGTGCGGCATGACGGACAAGGGCGGCAAGCCCGGCGACGACTCCGCCGCCGAGGAAGCCGTGATCAAGGCGGCCGAGGAGGCCGCCGCCGGCTCCGACGCCTCGGGTGCCGAGGAGCTGGCCGCGGCCAAGCGCGAGGCCACCGAGCGCACCGCCGACCTCCAGCGCCTCCAGGCCGAGTACCAGAACTACCGCAAGCGGGTCGAGCGGGACCGTCTCACCGTCCGCGAGATCGCGGTCTCCAACATCCTGGAGTCCCTGATCCCGGTCCTGGACGACGTCGGCCGGGCCCGCGAGCACGGCGAGGTGACGGGCGGCTTCAAGTCCGTCGCCGAGTCGCTGGAGACGGTCGTCGCCAAGCTGGGCCTCCAGCAGTTCGGCAAGGAGGGCGAGCCCTTCGACCCGACCATGCACGAGGCGCTGATGCACAGCTACTCCTCGGACGTCACCGAGGACACCTGTGTGCAGATCCTCCAGCCCGGCTACCGGATCGGCGAGCGGATCATCCGCCCGGCGATGGTCGCGGTCGCGGAGCCCCAGCCGGGCACCCAGACCACGGCCGGGCCGGACGCCGACACGGACAAGTCCGGCGAGTCGGACAAGACCGACGGTGGCTCGGACAGCTGACAACCAGTGACAGCTGACAACCAGTGCGCTGCGGAGTCGTACGCCGGCAATTCAGGCGGCCGGCTCCGCAGCGCGCTGTCGGCAGCGGCCCACCGCGGCCACGCTGTTGACAGCGCAGTGACGATGGACATCGGGAGGTGGCGGGAGCCGTGAGCGAGCGCAGCATGGGGGTCTCCCCGGCCCGCGGCCGGGGGAGCGCCGTTAGCAGGTGCGCGTGGCGCGAAGCGGCTGCCGAGCGAAGTGAGGTGGGCGCATGAGTGGCAAGGACTTTGTCGAGAAGGACTACTACAAGGTCCTCGGCGTGCCCAAGGACGCCACCGCCACCGAGATCAAGAAGACCTACCGCAAGCTCGCGCGCGAGTTCCACCCCGACGCCAACAAGGGTGACGCCAAGGCCGAGGAGCGGTTCAAGGACATTTCCGAGGCGTACGACGTCCTGTCCGACGAAAAGCGCCGCAAGGAGTACGACGAGGCCCGCAGCCTCTTCGCCAACGGCGGCTTCCGCTCCGGCGGCCCCGGCGGCGGCAACTACGGCTTCGACTTCGGCGACCTCTTCAGCGGCAGCCAGGGCGGCGGCGGAGGCGGCGGCATCGGCGACGTCTTCGGCGGCCTGTTCAACCGGGGCGGCCGGCAGGCCCAACCCCGGCGCGGCGCCGACGTCGAGACCGAGGTCACCCTCTCCTTCGAGGAGGCCGTCGACGGCGCGACCGTCCCGCTACGGATGACCAGCCAGGCCCCCTGCCGGTCCTGCAACGGCACCGGCGCCAAGTCCGGCACCACCCCGCGGGTCTGCCCGACCTGCGTCGGCGCCGGCACCGTCAGCCGCGGCCAGGGCGCGTTCGCGCTCTCCGAGCCCTGCAAGGACTGCCGCGGCCGCGGCATGATCGTCGACGACCCCTGTACCGACTGCCACGGCAGCGGCCGGGCCAGCTCCGCCCGCACCATGCAGGTCCGCATCCCGGCCGGCGTCCAGGACGCCCAGCGCATCCGGCTCAAGGGCAAGGGCGCCCAGGGCGAACGCGGCGGCCAGCCCGGCGACCTCTACGTCACCGTGCACGTCGACGCGCACCCCGTCTTCGGACGCAAGGGCGACAACCTCACCGTCACCGTCCCGGTCAGCTTCCCGGAAGCCGCCCTCGGGGGCACCATCGAGGTGCCCACGCTCAACGGCCCCGCGGTGAAGCTCAAGCTGCCCCCGGGCAGCGCCAACGGCCTCACCATGCGCGCCCGCGGCAAGGGCGCCACCCGCAAGGACGGCACCCGCGGCGACCTCCTCGTCACCGTCGAGGTCGTGGTGCCGCAGCACGTCACCGGCGACGCGCTGAGCGCCCTGGAGCAGTACCGCGAGGCCACCGCCTCCGACGACCCGCGAGCCGCCCTGTTCCGGGCGGCGGAGGGAGCGTGACGACCAGATGTCCCCGATGACCCCCGACAGCCCGATCGGCCCCGGCCTCGGCGAGGGCCTGCCCGGCGGCCACCGCCGCACCAGGCGCCCCGCGGCACCGCCGCAGTACGTCCTCACCGAGGACACCCCGGTGTACGTGATCTCGGTCGCCGCCGAGCTCTCCGGCCTCCACCCGCAGACGCTGCGCCAGTACGACCGTCTCGGCCTGGTCAGCCCCGACCGCACCGCCGGCCGCGGCCGCCGCTACTCCGCCCGCGACATCCAGCAACTGCGCGAGGTCCAGCGGCTCTCCCAGGACGAGGGCATCAACCTGGCGGGGATCAAGCGGATCATCGAGCTGGAGAACCAGGTCACCGCTCTCCAGGCCCGCATCGGGGAACTGGTCGACTCACTCGAAGGCGCCGCCGCCGCGCTCCAGCAGCGCGAGGCCGCCGTCCACGCCTCCTACCGCCGCGACCTCGTTCCGTACCAGCCCCCGACTCCCCAGTCGAGCGCCCTGGTCGTCTGGCGCCCCAAGCGCTGACCTGCCCGTACACAACAAGCCGCCGGCCCCTCCTGTTCGGGGGGTGCCGGCGGCTTGCGTGTGGTGAGAGGGTGCCGTCTCGAGAACACTGCTGCGCTCCGGGCACCTGCGAAGCTCGGCCGGGTGGCCAGTCAGACTTTAGGATCAGTTGCAGAGCACAGTCGTGTTTCTCTGGCAATTTTGTCCGGTCTACGACAAGGAGACGGGGATGAACGGGCGCGAGCAGGCAGGAATCATGCCGGACAGGCCCCGCGCTCTGTCAGCCAACGCCCGAGCCCTGTATCTGGCCACCATCGAGGGGAATGGCAAGGCCGCCCGGAGAGAAGACAGTCCACAGGAGGCCGCCTCATTCGACGAGCTGGTCACGCTCGGCCTCCTGGTGCCGGATATGGATGAACCCGGCCTCTATGCCGCAGTCGATCCGGCCCAGCTCTCCAACAGAATGAGCCTCACCTGGCAGCGCCAGGCCCTCGATTTGCTGACACGGGCGGTCGCACTCCCCGCCGACCTCGGCGATCTCGCCGAAGCCTTTCATTCACGAGGGCAGGAGGGAGGTCCGATCGAATACGTGCGAGGGAAGGCTCTGATAAATCAGCGCATCCTTCAGGCCCAGGCGGACGGCCCGGACGAAGCACTCGCCATGCAGCCTGGTGGCCCGCGCCCGCCCGAAGTACTGGCCGCCGGACTGGACTATGACTTCGCCAGGCTCAAAATGGGCGCCAGCATGCGAACGATCTATCACGCCAGCACTCGCTACCATCAGCCGACGCGCGATTACGTCGCAACGCTGTCCGCTGCCGGATGGCAGTTCAGAACGCTTGACGAGCCCTACACCAGGCTCATCATCATAGACCGGCGACTTGCCGTTATCCCGGCAGCCGACGACATGGACCTGGCCGCATTCATCCACGACCAGTACGTCATCGAATACCTGGTGGAAGAGGTATTCGAGCGGAACTGGAGTCGAGCTCTCGAATTCGACGGCGCGACGACCGTGCCGCAGCAGGTCGTCTCCCGACTCCGGCAAACCATCATCGACCTGCTGCTCGCCGGCACCAACCATCGCGTCATCGCGCGACGCCTCGGAATCAGCGAACGGACACTGGCCCGCCATCTCGCCGAAATGCGGGAGGACTACAACGTCGAATCGCTCTTCCAGTTGGGATATGTCCTGGGACGGGCCACTCCGGGCCACGACGAACAGCCCGAAGCGACCGAGTCATAAGGTGTGCGATCCCGAGAACCACGAGATCTCGTGACGCTCGGTCAGCCGACTCAGGTCCAGTGCGTATCGGCCGCGACAACGGTGGCCGTGGCACTCGCCTGCTCTTCCTCGACATACCCGCTCCCCACCGTCCCGGCGGCAACCGCCAGGACCGCAGTCAGCCCGGCGACGAGCGGCAATACGACCTTTCGGACGTACCGGTGTATACGAGACATACGCTCGTCCCTTCCCTCAAGCCTGCGATCGCGCAAATGAGTGGCAATGAAACGCCTGCACCCATGTTGCCGCAAGTCCGGGGACCATGTCATCTCTCTGCCAGGCATCCAGATGACACCTCTCAAACCTGGACGCCACCGCACCGCCCGATGGACGATCAGTTCGCTCCCGATAACCCACGCAAGTCCACCACACTTGCCGATGTACCTTCAACTCGAGTGCAAACGGCCGAGTTTCCACCGGCATGAGCAGTAACTCCCCCAACATCCCATAACGCCGCCGACGTTCCTTCCCCTGGTCGGCCTTCCCCCGGAGTCGACATGACTGAGCCCTACCTGCGTCACCACGACAGCCAGGCCCAAGAGGGCCGGCGTGCACGTGTGTTTCTGGCCGCGCCGCTGATGCGGTTGACCGGGCCCGCGGACAGTGTGGTGACGCTTGCCAGTCGGACGCGGCTGACGACGCTTCGCACCACGCTGCTCCGCAGTGGTGCCGCCGTGTACAGCGCGCACCACAGTGATGCCTGGACGGTGGCCGGTCGGGCGCCGGAGCCCCGGGTTCCGTCCGACTTCCGGGCCCTGCAGTCGGCGGACCTGGTGTTCGCCTACGTCGGGGCGCCGCTGTCGGCCGGAGTGAGCCTGGAGCTGGGGTGGGCGTCGGCCCTGCGGAAGCCGATCGTCCTCCTCGTCGACGAGGCCATCACCCACAACCCGCTGATCGCCACCATCGAGCAGGTCGCCCCCGTCCTGCCGCTGGTCTTCGACGACACCTGGTCGCAGGAGGCCCTCAACCACACCGTGGAGACCGCGCTGGACTGGGCCGGCATGGCGCTGTCCCTGCGCGAGGGCTTCTGGACCGCGCCCGGCGAGCACTTCACCGTCCCCCGACAGCAGCCCCCGGTCGCCGGATACTGGCCGACCAGCGCCGCCACCGGCTGAGCAGCGCTCACGCACCGGGCTCTCCCGTCCGGACTCCCCGCAGCTGCCAGCCCAGTTGGAACCGCGTCTTCGCGACGTACAGCTCACGCCCCGGACGGCAGGCGATCGCCCGGGGCGTGAGCTTCCGCGCGAGCAGGCACCCCACCTGCTCCTGGACGTGTTCCTGGACGGCCGACTCGGTGGCGTCGGCTGCCGTCGGGTCAGGCATCGTCCTCTCCCCGCATCTGCCAGCCGAGGTGGAAGAGGGTCTGGGCGCCGTGACGGTCGCGGAGGCGGGAGATGTGGGCGGCGACGGTGCGTTCGCTGAGGCCGAGGCGCGTGGCGACGGCCCGTTGGGTGAGGCCGCGGGCGAGCAGGCGGCCGATGCGGGTCGTGGTGGGGTGCGGGGAGTTGACGTGGTGGTCGGTGGGGGTGGCGCGTGCCCAGTCGCGTTCGAAGTGGGCGACGAGGAAGGCGACGACGGCGGGATCGGTGAGGACGGCGGCGCGGGTGACGTCGTCGGAGGCGGGGATGACCGCTACCGAGCGGTCGAAGATCAGCACCCGCTGGTAGGCCTCGGCCAGGACCTTGACCTGGGCGCCCCGGCCCGTTCGGAGCAGGATCTGCCGCAGGACCTCACGGTCGGAGACGGCGACGGGCTGGTAGACGATGCGCATCGCGCAGCCGCGGTCGAGGAGGGCGAGGTCCTGGGGCAGGGCCATGCGCAGGCCTTCGAGGGGGCGCAGGCCCGGCTGGGCGGCCAGGAACTCCTCCCGGCAGTCGGACATCAGCTCGGCGATGCGCTGGCGGATGTCGGCGGTGCCGTCGATGTGGATGGCGTCGCCGGTGGGCGAGGTGGGACGCGGGACCGCGTCGTAGGCGTGCGAGAGCGGGGCGAGCGTGGTGGGGATGCGTTCGGCGTGGACGAGCAGGCGGGTGGCCCGGGTGCGCAGTTCGGTGCCGACGCCGTCGCCGACCGAGCGCGGGTTGACGGCGGTGTAGCCGGTGGCGGTGGGGGCGAGCAGGCCGCGGGCGACGAGGACGGCGAGGGTGGGGCGGTCGGCGGGGGCGAGGTCCTCGGGGCGCAGGTGCCCGCCGCGGCGGATGGCGGCGAGGTAGAGCGCCCGCTCGGCCGCGGTGGGCTCATCGGTCATCGCGGGAGCCTCGCATCAGCCAGCCGAGCTGGAAGAGGGTCTGGGCGCCGTAGCGGTCGCGGAGGCGGGAGATGTGGGCGGCGACGGTGCGCTCGCTGAGGCCGAGGCGGGTGGCGACAGCCCGTTGGGTGAGGCCGCGGGCGAGCAGGCGGCCGACCCGGTCGGGGGTGCTGCGGGCCTGGCCGTGGCCGAGGGCGGCGGCGGCCTCGGTGGTGTCGGCGCGGGCCCAGTCGCGTTCGAAGGCGCCGACCAGGTGGGCGATGACGGCCGGGTCGGTGATGAAGGCGGCCGCGCTGTTGTCGTCGTTGGCGGAGATCACGGCCACGGCCCGGTCGAAGACCATCAGCCGCTGGAAGGGCTCGTCGAGGACGCGGATGAGCGAGCCGTGCCGGGTGACCTCGTCGGCGTAGGCGACGGCGGGCTGGTCGGCGAAGGCGACCGGCTGGTAGATGGTGCGCAACGAGCAGCCGCGCTGGAGGAGTTGGACGTCCTGGAGGACGGCGACCTGGAGGGTGTCGGCGGGCCGGTGGCCGGGCTGGGCGGTGAGGACCTCGGTGCGGCAGTCGGAGACGAGCTGGGAGATCCGCTGGCGGATGTGGACGTGGCCCTCGACGTGGACGGCGCCGCCGGTCCGGCCGGACGGGCGGGGCATGGCGTCGTAGGCGCGGGTGAGGCTGTCGAGGGCGCCGGGGAGGTTCTCGGCGCGGACCAGCAGCCGGGTGGCCTCGCTGCGCAGTTCGGCCCCGAGGCGGTCGCTGACGGAGCGCGGGCTGACGGCGGTGTAGCAGGCGTCCATCGGGTTGGGCATCAACAGGCCGATGTCGACGAGCTGTTGCAGGGCGGCCTGCTCGGTGTCGTGGATGCCGGTGAACGGGATCCGGCCGCCTTCGGCGAGGATCGACAGGTACAGCTGCCGGGCCGCGTCGTCGGGTTCTCCCGCGCCGGCGAGCCCGCGCGCTCCCCCGTCCGCGAACTGGCCGTGGTCCGGAGCGACCGCCGGTTCCGCCGTCACCTCGAACACTCCCTGCCGGACGTCCTACGGATGTGCAGTGCCCCCGTGTCCCGCGTCCCCGATCACTGGTGCCGGCGGCCACGGTACCGGGCGGCCGGCGGACCCCCGGGGGCCCGGGTGCCGTCGCACTCCGGGTGCCCGGGGGCCACCATTGCCACGCCATGCCAAGGCGCTTCCGGCGAGGCGGAGCAGCAACGCCTCGCCGGATCCGGTTCCGGGGGCCATCACCACACATGGCGTCCCGGCCGGCGCTCTTCCCCCCGTTATGCAGGCACGGGATGTCCTGCATCCGTCATGAAGAGCAAGTCGCCACCATCGGGCTGCGATTGCCCGGACGACTTGGCGTGTCTCCACCATCACAGCGTGACGCCCGGTGAACAAGTGCCACCCGAGTGCAGGTTCCCGCAATTGCAGCTATCTGCACCGAGGGCCGGTCGGGGAAGGCCGGGCGGCGGGTCGGGTTCCGGTAAACACCGAGGCCATGAAGGTATACGGACGATGCCCGGGAGCGGGGCGCTTGGCGGTGAACGGTCAGGCGCGACCTGCGCGTTCCTGCAACGGGTCGGTTCACGCGACCGGAGCGGAAAGCAGCACTGCCCGCAGGGGAATCCGCGCGCAGCCCGCCCCTCGGCGACGGACCGTCAGCGCCCCAGCAGCCGACCGCTCGCCAGCCCGGCGGCGGTGCCGGTCGCCGCGGCCGCCCAGGCGGCGGCCAGCAGCACGTACAGCCCCGCGGCCAGCGCGGTGAACCCGCCGAAGCCGGTGTGCCGGGCGAGCGCTGCGGCGCCGGTGACGCACGTGCCGACCGGGAAGGTGTACGCCCACCAGGTCATCGCGAACCGCATGCCGGCCCGCCGGGCGCGCAGGTTGGCGGCGAGCGCGACGGCCAGCCAGAGCATGGCGGCACCGATCACCGCGACGCCGTACAGCTCGGCGAGCGCGAGCATGGCCGGCGCCAGCGCGGGCAGCACCGGGCGAGCGGCGTCGGCGAGTTGGTGGACGGCGGAGACGGACTGGCCGAGCGGCCCGAGCACCAGGAACAGCGACGGGGTGAGCGCGAGGGCCGGCAGCTTGCTGTGGACGAGCCCGGTGAACACCACCGGCAGCAGCACCAGGGTGGCCGGCAGGCCGACGCCGAACAGCGCCCAGCAGCCGTACAGCATGGCCTCCTGCGGCAGGCCGGCCGGAAGGTGCGGGACCAGCGCCGGGCCGCAGGCGGAGGCGACCAGCGGGGCGACCACGGGCAGCAGCCAGGTCGGGTTGGCCTCCAGCGCGGAGACCCGGTGCCGGGTGATCATCAGGTACGGGATGCCAGCGGCGACGGCCAGCGCGTACACGGTGCCGACGCTCCAGAGCACGGCGTCGACGGCCACGGCGGGGCCGGTGCCGATCACCCGGGAGCCGAGCAGCAGCGTGCCGAGGCCGACCGCGAGCAGGGCCATCGGCGGGCAGCCGTAGAACACCGCGGTGGCCGGGTTGTCCAGCAGCTGGGCGCGGGCCGCGTCGCGGTGCCGGGTGAGGTGCACCAGCCGGGCGGCGGCCAGCACCAGCAGGGCGGCCAGCGCGAGCGCCCACATCACCTCGCCGAAGCCGACCAGCCCGGGCGGACGGACCGGGAGCACGGCCGCGCCGTTGCCGAGGATCGCGGTGCCCATGACGGCGGCGTACCAGTTGGGGCCGAGCTGGGCCAGGTCGAACCGGGCAGGGGCGGCGGGGCGGGTGATCGGGCGGACTGCGGCCAAGGTGGACATGGCACCCACCGTCCCTCCGCGGTCCGGCCGCCGGTAGCGCCGGGCGTTCTATGAGGGCATAGCCTGAACCTATGGCTCTCTCCCCGCGCGTCCCCGAACTCGGCGCCCTGGAGCTGCTGCTCGCGGTGGCCCGGCTGGGCAGCGTCGGACGGGCGGCGGCCGAGCTGGGCGTCAGCCAGCCGACCGCCAGCGCCCGGATCAAGGGCATGGAGCGGCAGATCGGCGTCCCGCTGCTGGAGCGCTCCACCCGGGGCAGCAAGCCGACCGAGGCGGGCCGGCTGGTGGTCGAGTGGGCCCGGCAGGTGGTGGAGGCGGCGCAGGCGCTGGACGCCGGGATCGACGCGCTGCGCGAGCGGCGGGACGCCAAGCTGACGGTGGTCGCCAGCCTGACCGTCGCCGAGTACCTGATGCCGGGCTGGCTACTGGCGCTGGCCGAGGCCAGCCCCGGGACGGCGGTGACGCTGCGGACGGCGAACTCGGCGGAGGTCGCCGGGCACGTCCTGGCCGGGCACGCCGATCTCGGCTTCGTCGAGGGCCCGTCCACGCCGCCCGGCCTGGACGGCGCGGTGGTGGCCGCGGACAAGCTGGTGGTCGTCGTGGCGCCCGGGCACCCGTGGGCGCGCCGCCGGGCGCCGCTGACCGGGCCCGAGCTGGCGGCGACGCCGCTGGTGCTGCGCGAGCCCGGCTCGGGCACCCGGGAGGTGCTGGAGATGGCGCTGGCGCCGTACGGGGGTGCGGCGCGGCCCCGGCTGGAGCTGGCCTCGTCGACCGCACTGAAGGCGGCGGCGATGACCGGCGCCGGGCCGGTCTGCCTGAGCGAGCTGGCGGTGGTGGAGGAACTGGCGACCCGGCGGCTGGTCGCCGTGCCGCTGGCGGCGGGGCTGGACCTGCGGCGCCCGCTGCGCGCGGTGTGGCCGGCCGGACAGCGGCCGGGCGGTCCGGCCCGGGAGCTGCTGGTACTGACCAGGCGGGCTGCCCAGCCGCGGCGAGCACCGTCCCGG
This sequence comes from Streptomyces kaniharaensis, assembly GCF_009569385.1. NCBI lineage: Bacteria > Bacillati > Actinomycetota > Actinomycetes > Kitasatosporales > Streptomycetaceae > Streptomyces > Streptomyces kaniharaensis. The sequence goes on along the minus strand of NZ_WBOF01000001.1, from coordinate 2,955,055 downwards.
AACAGGACGCCGTCCCGGATCGGACCGAGCACCGATCGAGCACAGACTTGAGCGGAATAGACTCAACTTAGTGCATGCTGTACCCAGCAGGACTGAAGGACGACGAGGGAGGCCCCCCAGCAGTGGACGCCAGCAAGTTCACCACCAAGACGCAGGACGCCCTGTCCGCCGCGATCCGGCAGGCCGGCGCGGCCGGGAACCCGGACGTCAAGCCGGTGCACATCCTGATCGCCCTGCTGGAGCAGCCCGAGGGCATCACCAGGCCGCTGCTGGAGGCGGTCGGCGCGGACGTCGCCCGGATCGACGCCGAGGCCCGCCGCCAGCTCACCGCGCTGCCCAGCGCGAGCGGCTCCACCGTCGCCGCGCCGCAGCTCGCCCGGGACACCCTCGCGGTGCTCACCGAGGCCGGCAGGCGCGCCGACGACCTGGACGACCAGTACGTCTCCACCGAGCACCTGACGGTCGGCCTGGCCGCCGAGGGCGGGCCGGTCGCCGAGCTTCTGGTGCGCCAGGGCGCGACGCCCAAGGCGCTGCTGGCCGCGTTCAAGGACGTGCGCGGCAGCAGCCGGGTCACCTCGCCCGACCCGGAGGGCACCTACAAGGCACTGGAGAAGTACGGCACCGACCTGACCCAGGCCGCCCGGGACGGAAAGCTCGACCCGGTGATCGGCCGTGACCAGGAGATCCGCCGGGTCGTCCAGGTGCTCTCCCGCCGGACGAAGAACAACCCGGTGCTGATCGGCGAGCCCGGTGTCGGCAAGACCGCCGTGGTCGAGGGCCTGGCCCAGCGCATCGTCGCCGGCGACGTGCCGGAGTCGCTGCGCGGCAAGCGGCTGGTCGCGCTGGACCTCGGCGCGATGGTCGCGGGCGCCAAGTACCGGGGCGAGTTCGAGGAACGGCTGAAGGCCGTCCTCAACGACATCAAGCAGAGCAACGGCCAAATCGTCACGTTCATCGACGAGCTGCACACCATGGTCGGCGCGGGCGCCGGCGGCGACTCCGCGATGGACGCCGGCAACATGCTCAAGCCGATGCTGGCCCGCGGCGAGCTGCGGATGGTCGGCGCCACCACCCTGGACGAGTACCGCGAGCGGATCGAGAAGGACCCGGCGCTGGAGCGCCGCTTCCAGCAGGTGCTCGTCGACGAGCCCAGCGTGGAGGACTCGATCGCCATCCTGCGCGGCCTCAAGGGCCGGTACGAGGCGCACCACAAGGTGCAGATCGCGGACGCCGCGCTGGTCGCCGCAGCCACCCTGTCCCACCGCTACATCACCTCCCGCTACCTGCCCGACAAGGCGATCGACCTGGTCGACGAGGCGGCCTCCCGGCTCCGGATGGAGATCGACTCCTCCCCGGTCGAGATCGACGAACTCCAGCGCTCCGTCGACCGGTTGCGGATGGAGGAACTGGCCCTGGAGAAGGAGCCCGACCCGGCCTCCGTCGACCGGCTGTCCCGGCTCCGGCGCGATCTCGCCGACCGGCACGAGCAGTTGAGCGCGCTGACGGCACGCTGGGAGCAGGAGAAGAAGAGCCTCAACCGGGTCGGCGAGCTCAAGGAGCGCCTGGACGACCTGCACGGCGCCCTCGAACGCGCCCAGCGCGACGGGGACTTCGAGCGCGCGTCCAAGCTGATGTACGCCGAGATCCCGGCCGCCGAGAAGGAGCTCACCGACGCCCAGGAGCGCGCGGCCGACCAAGACGCCTCCGCCTCGATGGTCAAGGAGGAGGTCGGCCCGGACGACGTGGCCGACGTGGTCGCCTCCTGGACGGGCATCCCGGCCGGCCGCCTGTTGGAGGGCGAGAGCGCCAAACTCCTGCGCATGGAGGAGGAGTTGGGCAAGCGCCTGATCGGCCAGGCGCAGGCCGTGCAGGCCGTCTCGGACGCGGTGCGCCGCACCCGCTCCGGTATCGCCGACCCGGACCGCCCGACCGGTTCGTTCCTGTTCCTCGGCCCGACCGGCGTCGGCAAGACCGAACTCGCCAAGGCCCTGGCCGACTTCCTGTTCGACGACGAGCGGGCGATGGTCCGGATCGACATGAGCGAGTACGGCGAGAAGCACTCGGTCTCCCGCCTGGTCGGCGCCCCGCCCGGGTACGTCGGCTACGAGGAGGGCGGCCAGCTCACCGAGGCGGTCCGCCGCCGCCCGTACAGCGTGGTGCTGCTGGACGAGGTGGAGAAGGCCCACCCGGAGGTCTTCGACGTGCTGCTCCAGGTGCTGGACGACGGCAGGCTCACCGACGGCCAGGGCCGCACGGTGGACTTCCGCAACACGATCCTGATCCTCACCTCCAACCTGGGCTCTCACGCATTCAATGAACCGAGCCTCGTCGACCCGGCCACCGCGGAGGAGAAGAAGAAGGAGCTGGTGCTGGAGTCCGTCCGGGCCGCGTTCAAGCCGGAGTTCCTCAACCGGCTGGACGACATCGTGGTCTTCGACCCGCTGGGCACCAGCGAGCTGAGCCGGATCGTCGACCTCCAGGTGGCCCGGCTGGCCGAGCGGCTGCGCGAGCGGCGGCTCACCCTCCAGGTCTCCGAGGCCGCACGCGACTGGCTGGCGCTCACCGGGTACGACCCGGCGTACGGCGCCCGCCCGCTGCGGCGGCTGGTGCAGTCCGCGATCGGGGACCAGCTGGCCCGGGCGATCCTCTCCGGCCAGGTGCACGACGGGGACACCGTTCTGGTCGAACGCGACGAGGAGAACGACCGCCTCACCGTCCGCGGACGCGGGCCGCTGGAGAAGTAGCCGGCGGCCGGCCACGGGCCGCTCCCTCACCGGAGGGGGTGGCCCGCACAGCGCCCGCCACCTGTGGATATTCCGTCGCCGCCGACCCGTACCCGCGGTCCGGAAGACCGGCACCCGAGGTCCGGAACGAAGATCCGCCGGCGGCCGGTACCCCTGTGAGGCGGGGCCCGAATAGGGCAGGATGGGAGGTGGAAGGGCGGCCTCTCATTGCCGGCCACCACGTGCACTGAGGAAGAGGACCCCCCATGAGCATCGACCCGTCGTCCATCCCGTCGTTCGGCGCCCCGCAGGGCGGCCAGCCCGGCGGCCAGGGGCGGCCGGCCGGCCCGCCGCCGATCGTCGTCCCGGACCAGAACCTGGTGACCCAGCTGCTCGACCAGATGCAGCTCAAGCACGTCGTGGACGAGGAGGGCGACCTCACCGCCCCCTGGGAGGGCTTCCGCGTCTACTACATGTTCCGCGGCGAGCAGAAGGAGCTCTTCGCGGTGCGCGCCTTCTACGACCGCGCGTACCCGCTGGAGAAGAAGGGCGAGATCCTCGACCTGATCGACGAGTGGAACCGCGAGACCCTCTGGCCCAAGGTCTACACCCACACCCACGAGGACGGCGTGGTCCGCCTGATCGGCGAGGCGCAGATGATCGTCGGCACCGGCGTCAACCTGGACTACTTCGTCACCACCACCGCCAACTGGACCCAGGCCGCGGTCGGCTTCGAGCAGTGGATCATCGAGCGCCTCGGTCTGCAGAACGACATCGAGGGCGAGGAAGGCGACGGCGAGGACGCCGAGGGCACCGACGAGGCCTGATCCCGCCCCTGAGCACCACGACGGCCCGCCACCGGCACGACCCGGTGGCGGGCCGTCCTTGTCCCGGGCCCCCGCCTGCCCCCAGGATGGGCGCACGACGAGCCGTGAGGAGCCGCTGATGGGTACGAGGCCGCTGCTGAACCGCAGGCTGGCGGGCATGGGGACGACGATCTTCGCCGAGATGTCCGCCCTCGCGACCGCCACCGGCTCGATCAACCTCGGCCAGGGCTTCCCCGACACCGACGGGCCCGAGGAGGTCCGCGAGGCCGCCGTCCGCGCGCTGCGCGAGAGCCGCGGCAACCAGTACCCGCCCGGCCCCGGCATCCCCGAGCTGCGGCAGGCCGTCGCCGAGCACCAGCAGCGCTTCTACGGCCTCGCGTACGACCCGGACACCGAGGTCCTGGTCACCGCCGGCGCCACCGAGGCCATCGCCGCCGCCCTGCTCGCCCTGCTGGAGCCCGGCGACGAGGTGATCGCCCTCGAACCCTTCTACGACTCCTACGCCGCCTGCATCGCCATGGCCGGCGCCACCCGCGTCCCGCTGACCCTGCGCGCCCCGGACTTCCGCCCCGACCTCGACGAGCTCCGGACGCTGATCACCCCGCGCACCCGGCTGCTGCTGATCAATACCCCGCACAACCCGACCGGCACCGTGCTCACCGCCGACGAACTCACCACGATCGCCGGCCTCGCGGTCGAGCACGACCTGCTGGTGATCACCGACGAGGTCTACGAGCACCTGGTCTTCGGCGCCGCCCACCACCCCATCGCCGCCCTGCCCGGCATGCGCGAGCGGACCGTCGCCATCTCCTCGGCCGGCAAGACCTTCTCCTTCACCGGCTGGAAGGTCGGCTGGGTGACGGCGAGCCCGGCCCTCGTCTCGGCCGTCCGCACCGCCAAGCAGTACCTGACCTACGTCAGCGCCGGGCCGTTCCAGTACGCCGTCGCCGAGGCGCTCCGGCTCCCCGGCACCTACTTCGACACCTTCCGGGAAGACCTGCTGCGCAAGCGCGACCTGCTCGCCGACGGGCTCTCCGCCGCCGGCTTCCGGGTCTTCAACCCCGAGGGCACGTACTTCATCACCACCGACATCACCCCGTTGGGCGAGACGGACGGCATCGAGTTCTGCCGCGCCCTGCCCGAGCGCTGCGGCGTCGTCGCGATCCCCAACGCCGTCTTCTACGACGACGCCGACGCCGGCCGGAGCCTCGTCCGATTCACCTTCTGCAAGAAGGACGAGGTTCTCGCCGAGGCGGTGTCACGGCTTCGGCGCCGCTGAACCACGAGGTGCCCCGGGCCCGCCGGGCGGGCGGCGTGCAGCATCGACCCGGCCTCGGGGACGGGGAGGCGCCGTTGCTGCTCGGACGGGTGTTCACCGAACCCCCGATCGACCCGAGAGCGTTGACCCTGCACATCATGCCCCTCACACAGGAGCAATGATGGCCCGACATTGACTCTGACCATTCGTCAACTCTTCTTCTGCACAAGGGTCGTTGATGCCAGATAGGCAATCATCTCTGCCTTCCCGGCACGCCCCGCTGCCCGCGGGGGACCCCCGGCTCGACCGGCGGCAAAGCCCGAATGCGCGATCGGCGCACAACCAGCGCGCACGGCACACGACCCGGCGCAAGGAGCGCACGCTGTGCAGACTCGCACACCGGATCGATCAGAGCCGGGAAGCCGGTGAGCTCGAACCGGTGAATGCTTGACAAAGTTGGGTAATTCCTCGGCGGACCCGGCGTATTCATGCTTCTCTGCTGCTGAATCTCCAGCCGGAATCCTTCCTTCCACGGCCGGCCGCGCCCAGCGCCGCACAGCCACGAAGAGCCTTGCCATCGCGCCCAGGCCTCGATGCTGCTCGGCGGGCGCGCATGGAGCTGAAACGCGGAGCCGAGCATGCTCACCACACTGCAGACCTCTTACACGGACACCCGGGCCGGCGACCTGGCCTGGCGCCTGGGCGGCGAACCGTTGCCCGCTCTCGCGGTCCGAGACCTGAGACTCGACGGCACGGGCCGCCCCGGCACGTCCGGCACCCTCCAGCTGCGGCTGCTCGGCGCGTCCCACCAGGTGGTCATCGCCGCCGGCCCGGGCCAGTGCCTGGAGACCGTCGCCTGCCTGCCCGGCAGCCGCACCCCGCTGCCCGCAAGGGTGGCCAAGCAGGTGGGCGGCTGGGAGTACGAGTTCGCGGCCCGGATCGAGGTGCTGCCGCCGCACGACTTCGCGGCCCGCGCCCAGGAACTGCTCGCGCTGGTCGAGGGGCACCCGCGCGGCCTCGCCGGGGTCTTCCCGGGCGACCCCAGCGCGTTCACCGCGCTGGTCACCCAGGGCAGCGCGGACCGGCTGCTCTGGCGCACCTGGCACGCCTATCCGCAGGAGGGTCAGCTGGTCTGCACCCGCTCGTCGCTGGTGGTGCCGCAGGCATGAACGGCACCGGCCACGGAGGGAGCGAAGAACCCCCCATAGCCGCTGAATCGCACGCAGGAACGATCCGTCAACCAGGCATCCCGCACTGTCCGTCGCATGGGTGCAGCTATCCGTCCCGAACGTCGCCTAGCGTTTGTCCGTGATCAATCATCCAGCCGGTCCGCCCACGCACTCGACCGTGGACCTCGACGACGACAGCCCACCCGGATCCGGACGGAAACCCGCCCCGCTGCCCGCCCGCCGTCCGTGCCCCCTGCGCTCCCACCCCCGGCTGGCCCGCCTCACCGTCCTCCTGGCCGCGTTCGTCTGCGCGGCCTGCGGACTCGTCTACGAGCTCGAACTCGTCGCACTCGGCGACTACCTCCTCGGGGACACGGTCACCCTGACCTCCGTCGTGCTCTCCGTCATGGTGTTCGCCATGGGCCTCGGCTCACTGCTCGCCAAACGCCTCACCCGCCACCCCGCCACCGCCTTCGCCCTCGTCGAGTGCGCCCTCGCCCTCACCGGCGGGCTCTCCGTCCTCGTGCTCTACTCCTGCTGGGCCTGGATCGGCCGCTACCAGGCCGCCATCGTCGGCCTCACCTGCCTCATCGGCATCCTCATCGGCGCCGAGATCCCGCTCCTGATGACCCTCATCCAGCGGATCCGCCGCGAGGAGGCCGGCCGGGCCGCGGCCGACCTGTTCGCCGCCGACTACGTGGGCGCGCTGATCGGCGGCCTCGCCTTCCCCTTCCTCATCCTGCCCGGCCTCGGCCCCGGCACCGGCGCGCTCGTCACCGGTGCCGTCAACGCCGTCGCCGGAGCCGCCGTCGTGCTCTGGCTGTTCCGCGAGGAACCCGCTCCCCGGATACGACTGCTGCTCTGGGCCGGCTGCGGACTCGTCCTCGCCGTCCTCGCCGGCGCCGCCGCCGGCTCCGACGCCATCGAACGCGCCGCCCGGCGCGCCCTGTACGGCGCCGACATCCGCGACGCCACCCGCAGCCGCCACCAGGAGATCGTGCTCGCCGGCCCCGTCGACGGCCCCCTCCGGCTCTACCTCGACGGACGGCTCGCCGTCTGCGGGCCCGACGAGTACCGCGGCAGCGAAGCCCTCGTCCACCCCGCGATGGCCGCCGGCCCCGACGCCCGCGTCCTGCTGCTCGGCGGCGGCGACGGGCTCGCCCTGCGGGAGGTCCTCCGGCACGGCGGGGTCCGCTCGGTGCGGATCGTCGACACCGACCCCGAACTCACCCGGCTCGCCCGCACCGACCCGGGCCTGGCCGCCCTCACCGGACGCTCCCTCGACGACCCCCGGGTCCGGACCACAGTTGCCGACCCCATGGAGTGGCTACGGCGCGACACCACCGCCGACCGCGCCTACGACGTCGTCCTCGCCGACCTGCCCGCACCCGCCGACGGCGGGCCGGTGAAGTACCACTCCCAGGAGTTCTACGGCCTCACCGCCCGGCTGCTCTCCCCCGGCGGCCGGATCGCCGTCCGGGCCGGCGGCGACCTGACCAGCCTCTGGCCGGTCGAATCCGGCCTCCGCGCGACAGGCCTGCGGACCGTCCCCTACGCCGTACAGGGCGGCGCCACCGCGAGCTGCCGCCCCGGCGCGCCCGGCGCCGCCCAGCACTTCCTGCTCGCCTCCGCCGAACAGCCCGCGCTCGCCCTCGCCCCCGACGCCCCGCCACCGCGCGCCCTCACCCCCGACACCCTCCGCACCACCTCCACGCAGCTCACCGCCCTTCGCCCCGCCCGCTCCCCGGCCGCCTTCACCCTCCTGGGCCCCCGCTGAACTCCCGTCCGGCACAGGCCGGAAGCCGCGCTCGGTGTGCACCTCCGTGGCGTGCGCGGGGCCGGGCGGAAAGCCGGGTGGGCGGCGGTAGGGACCAGGCGGGGTTCGGTCGGTAGGCTCCGTGCCATGGAGCATGACGTTGTCGTCCCGATGCCCGCCGAGCTGCTGCGGCAGGCCTTGCAGGATCCGGCTCTGCTGGCCCGGAGTGTGCCGGGCCTGAGCACCGAGCCGGCGGCCGTCGGCACGAGCCCGGCCGAGGAGATCGGGGGCCGGCTGCGGGTGCGGATCGGCGGCTCCACCATCACCTACAAGGGCGTGCTGTCGCTGATCGAGGGCCGTGAGGGCGTGCTGACCGTGCTCGCCGAGGGGCAGGAGGCCCGCGGCAGCGGTGAGGCGACGGCCACCGTCCGGGTGAGTGTCGCGGACGGCGCCGAGGACGGCACCGCCGTCATCCGCTTCACCGGCGACCTGAGCGCCACCGGTCGGCTCACCGACTTCGACGAGGACACCCTCACCGCCACCGGCCGCCGCCTGCTGGACCGTTTCGCCGCCGCCCTCGTCTCCCCCGACGACGACGCGGACGCCGCGGACGCCGCGGAAGAGGAGGCGGCGGACGAGGAGACCGCGGAGGAGGCCGAGGCGAGCGTCCTGTTCATCGAGGAGCGCCAGGATCAGCCCGGCGACGACCTCGACGACGACCTCTCCGACCTCATCGCCTTCTCCGACGCCGACGCCGAGCGCTTCGGCCTGCCCACCGGCGGCGACGACGAGCACGAGGACGCCGTGGCCGAGGAGCTCCCCGCCGAGCTGCCGTTCGAGTACGAGGACGAGCCTGTGCTGAGCGGCCCGGTGCGCCGCAGCATCGTCGGCCGTTCCGCCGAGGAGGTGGACCACGCCCCGCCGCGCGGCCGCTACGCGCCCGCCCTGCCGGCCCGCAGCGCCCGCGCCCGTGCGGCGTCCCGCTGGGGCGGCGAGGCCGGCGGGATCGTGGTGCCGGGCCCGGGGGGCCGCAGTGCGATGCCGTGGGTGATCGGCGGCGGTGTGGCCCTGCTGGGCGGGGCCGTGGTGCTGGCCAGGGTGCTGCGCCGCCGCTAGCCGGAACGCCGGGCGTCAGGGCCTGGGCCCGTCTTAAAACTCCCGTCGTTCGCCCGGCAGGCGGGAGGTTGAAGACGGGCCCTAGACTGGACGCTCATGAGCAACGACCGCGACGCCCTGCTGGCACAGATCAAGGACAAGGCCGTCGTGCACGGCAAGGTCACCCTCTCCTCCGGCAAGGAGGCCGACTACTACGTCGACCTGCGCCGGATCACGCTGGACGGCGAGGCCGCCCCGCTGGTCGGCCGGGTGATGCTGGACGCGACCTCGCACCTGGAGTACGACGCCGTCGGCGGGCTGACCCTGGGCGCCGACCCGGTGGCCACCTCGATGCTGCACGCGGCCGCCGCGCGCGGCCGGCGGCTGGACGCCTTCGTGGTGCGCAAGGCGGGCAAGGCGCACGGCCTGCAGCGCCGGATCGAGGGCCCGGACGTGAAGGGCCGCCGGGTGCTGGCGGTCGAGGACACCTCCACCACCGGCGGCTCGGTGCTGACCGCGGTCGAGGCGCTGCGCGAGGCGGGTGCCGAGGTGGTCGGTGTCGCGGTGATCGTCGAGCGTGGCGGCGCCGCCACGGTCGAGGCCCAGGGCCTGGAGTACGTGACCGCCTACACCGCCGCCGACCTGGGCCTCTGAGCCCCGGAACGCCCCCGAGTACGACCGCGGGCCTGGTCCTGTTTCACGTGAAACAGGACCAGGCCCGCTCTGCTTTGCCCTCTGACGCTCAGCTCCGCCGGTGGCGCCCGCCGCCGGTCTGCACGGCATCGCCCATCGCCTCGTCGCCGCCCGCCTTCTTCTTGCGCTCGCGCACGACCTCGATGAGGATCGGCGAGATCGACAGCAGGACGATCAGCAGCACCGCCGGGATCAGGTACTTGTCGATCACCGGGGCGAGCGCGTCACCGAAGAAGTAGCCGATCAGCAGCATGGACTCGGTCCACAGCACACCGCCGACGACGTTCCACAGGAAGAACGTGCGGGCCGGCATCTCCAGGGTGCCGGCGACCGGGTTGAGGAAGGTGCGGATGATCGGCATGAAGCGGGCCAGCACGACGGCCTTGCCGGGTCCGAACTTGGCGAAGTACTCCTCCGCCTTCACCACGTACTCGCGGCGGAAGATCTTCGAGTCGGGCTTGTCGAACATCCTGGGCCCGATCTTCGCCCCGATCAGGTGCCCGAGCTGGGCCCCGGCGATCGCCGCCAGCGGGGCGCCGACGAGCAGGGCCGCGATCGGCAGCTTGGCGCCGTCACCGAGGACCGACGAGGCGGCGTCGGAGGCGGCGACACCGCCGATGATCAGCAGGGAGTCGCCCGGGAAGAAGAACCCGACCAGCAGGCCGGTCTCCGCGAAGATGATCGCGATCAGCCCGATGGCGCCGACGGACGAGATCAGTTGTTTGGCGTCGAGCAGGTTGACGGCCAGCTGCATAGAGTCCACGGGCGCAGGATAGCGGGCGCATCTTCACGGCGACTGCCCGCCGGGGGGCCGTCCACGTCGTGCTGCCGGCCCCGTGGGGCGGCGTTCCGACAGGCGGGCTCCTGCTGACCTGCGCGCACTTGTCTGGGAAGATGGCACAGGCTTCCGGTCCGCGGTCGCAAAACACCCTCGTTGACGTACCGCGGTGGTCGCCTCGAACCTTGGTACCGGACCAGCCGGACCGCAGAGCCGCGCATCGGCGGCCGGTACCCCGGAGTCGTCACGAAGGCGTACACAGCGTCGGACCACACCGTCCGTACGCCCCAACCCGACAGGAGCGGATCGCATGCCCATCGCAACTCCCGAGGTCTACAACGAGATGCTCGACCGGGCCAAGGCGGGCAAGTTCGCCTACCCGGCCATCAACGTCACCTCGTCGCAGACCCTGCACGCCGCGCTGCGCGGGTTCGCCGAGGCCGAGAGCGACGGCATCATCCAGATCTCGACCGGTGGCGCGGAGTTCCTGGGCGGCCAGCACAAGAGGGACATGGTGACCGGCGCCGTGGCGCTGGCCGAGTTCGCCCACGTCGTGGCCGCCAAGTACGACATCACCGTCGCCCTGCACACCGACCACTGCCCGAAGGACAAGCTGGACGGCTACGTCCGCCCGCTGCTGGCGATCTCCGCCGAGCGCGTGGCCCGGGGCGAGAACCCGCTGTTCCAGTCGCACATGTGGGACGGCTCGGCCGAGACCCTGGCGGACAACCTGGAGATCGCCCAGGAGCTGCTGGCCCAGGCCGCCGCCGCCAAGATCATCCTTGAGGTCGAGATCACCCCGACCGGCGGCGAGGAGGACGGCGTCACGCACGAGATCAACGACGAGCTGTACACCACCGTCAACGACGCCGTGCGCACCGCCGAGGCGCTGGGCCTGGGCGAGAAGGGGCGCTACCTGCTGGCCGCCTCGTTCGGCAACGTGCACGGCGTGTACAAGCCGGGCAACGTCGTGCTGAAGCCGGAGCTGCTGCGCGAGCTGCAGGACGCGATCGGCAAGCAGTATGGCAAGACCGACCCGTTCGACTTCGTCTTCCACGGCGGTTCGGGCTCGACCGCGGAGGAGATCGCCACCGCGCTGGAGAACGGCGTCGTGAAGATGAACCTGGACACCGACACCCAGTACGCCTTCACCCGCCCGGTCGCGGACCACATGTTCCGCAACTACGACGGTGTGCTGAAGGTCGACGGCGAGGTCGGCAAGAAGAACACTTACGACCCGCGCACCTGGGGCAAGCTGGCCGAGGCGAGCATGGCCGCCCGTGTGCTCGAGGCCGCCCAGCAGCTGCGCTCGGCGGGCAACCGCCTGAAGTGAGCGCGCCAGCCGCGTGAGCGCGTGTGCCCCCCGGTGGTCGTCCACCGGGGGGCACACGCGTCTGTCGCTGCCGGGCTGCCGCTACTGCTTGAGTTCGGCGTACGCCTCCTCGCTGCTGTCCTTCAGGAACTGCCAGCAGCGGGCCTCCTCCTCGGTCTCCTTGATCGCGCCGGCCGCGCGGGCGAGCGCCGCGAGGCAGCGCAGGAAGCCGCGGTTGCCGCGGTGCTCCCACGGCACCGGCCCGTGGCCCTTCCAGCCGTTGCGGCGCAGCGCGTCGAGGCCGCGGTGGTAGCCGGTGCGGGCGTAGGCGTACGACTCGACGTAGCGGCCGGCCGCGTAGGCATCGTCGGCGAGCATGGCCCAGGCCAGGCAGAACGCCGGATAGTCGGCCGCGACCTGGGTCGGCGAGGCCGATTCCTCGGCCAGCATCTTGTAGGGCTGCTCCTCCTCCGGCAGGAGGGTCGGTTCGGGGCCGTCGAGAAGATTCCTGTGAGTCGCCATGGAGTGCAGTCTGCCACCCGAGCCGCAGGGGTCAACCGCCATCGGATGATCGGACCGGGCGGGAAGTTGCATACCGGGTATGTAGACATTCACCCGTTCTCCATGTCAGGGTGTCGAGGTGCCCGCAGCCCGAACTGCCCCGCGCCGACGTGCCCGCGCCGGCCGCCGCCGTGCGCCGCGCCGACGCATAGGCCCCGCGTTCCTCGTGGCGCTCGTCGCCTCGGTGGCCGTCCTGTCCACGGCGGTCGTCACGCTGATGGACCGCCACTCCGCCGCGCCCGCCTCCGGCCCGACGACGCAGGCCCGGGTCGTGCCGTCGGCCGAGCTGAGCGCCCCCGCTCCGACGCCGACGGCCACCCCGACACCCACGCCCACCCCGACACCCACGCCCACCCCGACGGCCACACCCACCCCCACCCCCACGACGCCCGACTCCGGCCCCGCCAAGGGCGACGGGACGTTCACCGTGGCCCCCGCCGCCGCCCAGGCGGTCGGCAAGGGGAACATCCGACGCTACCGGGTCGAGGTCGAGGACGGCATCGGGATCGACCCAACGGCCGCCGCCACCCAGATCCACGGCATCCTCGGCGACCGGCGGGGCTGGACCAGCGACCACAGGAACGGCTTCCAGCTGGTCGCGAGCGGCCCGTACGACTTCACCGTGAAGATCGCCTCGCCCGCCACCGCGGACCGGCTCTGCGCCACCGCCGGCCTGGACACCCACGGCGAGGTGAACTGCGACGTCGGCAGCCAGGTGATCGTCAACTCCAAGCGCTGGAACACCGGTTCGCCGCAGTTCGACGGCCCGCTGGACGAGTACCGGGCGCTGATCGTCAACCACGAGGTCGGCCACCGGATCGGCCACGGCCACGAGACCTGCCCCGGCCCGGGCAAGCCGGCGCCGGCCATGATGCAGCAGATCTACGGCCTCAAGGGCTGCACCCCCAACGCCTGGCCGTACTCGGCGGACGGGACGTACCTGGGCGGGCCATCCGTCCCGTAGCGGAACGGAGTTGAGACCCGCGCAGGGAAGAGGGCGACCTCGTCCGCCGAAGCCCTGGCCGCCCAGCTGAAGCAACCCCGGCACAGGGCGGATCAGCCGAGCACCGGCAAGTACGCGCTCAGGTCGCTGCGTTCGCCCGAGGCCGACACCGCGGCGGCGTCCACCGCCGCGGTCCACGCGGTGCGGCCGGTGGCGAGGCGGATCCAGGTCAGCGGGTCGGTCTCGACCACGTTGGGCGGGGTGCCGCGGGTGTGCCGGGGGCCCTCGACGGCCTGCACGACGGCGTACGGCGGGATCCGCAGCTCGACCGCCCCTCCGGGGGCCCGGGCGGCGAGGGCGTCGGCGAGCATCCGGGTGACGGCGGCGAGGGCCTGGCGGTCGTGCGGGAAGCCGTCGACGCCGAGGGCGTCGGCGAGGTCGTCGGCGTGCACGACGGCCTCCACCAGGCGGGTCACCAGGTAGTCGGTCAGGACCATCGGCCGGCCGCCCAGCACGTCGACCCGCCGCTCCGGCTCCAGCGCGACCGTGCCGTCGAGCACGGCCCGCACGGCGTCGAGCGGCCGGTCGAACGCGGCGGCCACCTCCTCGGGCGGGCCCGCGAATCCGGTCGCCGCGTGCTCGGTCACCGCGGTGTCGACCGCCTCGGCCAGCGTCCTGCTCAGCTCCGCGTAGCGGGCCAGCGAGAGCGGCGGCCCGTCCGGTTCGGCCTTGTCCAGCGTGGCCGGCAGGTGGCCCAGCGCCAGGCCCAGGTGGGCCAGCAGCTCCCGCACCCGCCAGGAGCCGAGCCGGGTCGGCCGGTCCAGGTCCGGCGCCGTCAGCCGGTGCACGACCGCGCGCAGCGCCTCGTTCTGAGCCGCGAGAGCGGCGCGGAGCTTCTGCGGCTGGTACGTACGGGACTTGGGAGGCATGGTCCCCAACATACGCCCCCGACAAACGCCCCCGACAAACGCCGAGAGGCGGACGGTCCACCGAGAACCGTCCGCCTCTCAGAGCGCGAACGTCAGCCCAGCAGGGCCTCGATGACGCCGGTGTGGGCGTCCTTCAGCTCGGCCAGCGTGACGCTGAACTGCCCCTGGACGTCGATGCTGTCGCCGTCCACGACACCGATCCGGGTGGCCGGCAGGCCACGCGCGGTGCACATGTCGTTGAACCGGAGCTCCTCGCTGCGCGGCACCGCCACGACGGCGCGGCCGGCCGACTCGGAGAACAGGAACACGAACGGGTCCATGCCCTCGGGCACGATGATCCGCGCACCGCGGCCGCCCTTGAGGCAGCTCTCCACGAGCGCCTGGCCGAGGCCGCCGTCGGAGAGGTCGTGCGCGGCGTCGATCATGCCGTCGCGCGAGGCGGCGATCAGGATGTCGCCGAGCAGCCGCTCGCGCTCCAGGTCGACCTTGGGCGGCAGACCGCCGAGGTGGTCGTGGACCGCCTGCGACCAGGCCGAGCCGCCGAGCTCGTCCGCGGTGTCACCGAGCAGGTAGAGCAGCTGCCCCTCCTCGGCGAAGGCGACCGGGGTGCGCCGGGTGACGTCGTCGATGACGCCGAGCACCGCGACCACGGGGGTCGGGTGGATGGCGACCTCGCCGGTCTGGTTGTACAGCGAGACGTTGCCGCCGGTGACCGGGGTGCCGAGCACCTGGCAGGCGTCGGCCAGACCGCGGGTGGCCTCGGCGAACTGCCACATCACGTCCGGGTCCTCGGGGGAGCCGAAGTTGAGGCAGTCGGAGACCGCGAGCGGGCGGGCGCCGCCGGCCGCGACGTTGCGGTACGCCTCGGCGAGGGCCAGCTGGGCGCCGGTGTACGGGTCCAGCTTGGTGAAGCGGCCGTTGCCGTCGGTGGCGACCGAGACGCCGAGGTCGGTCTCCTCGTCGATCCGGATCATGCCCGAGTCCTCGCCGACCGAGAGCACGGTGTTGCCGAGCACGTAGCGGTCGTACTGGTCGGTGATCCAGGACTTGGAGGCCTGGTTCGGGTGGCCGGCGATCTTCAGCAGGTCGGCCTTCAGGCCCTCGCCGGTGGTGGGGCGGGCCAGCCGCTCGCCGGTGGGGGCGTCGGCCTGCAGCGCGTCCTGCCAGCTCGGGCGGGCGTACGGGCGCTGGTAGGTCGGGCCCTCGTGGGCGACGGTGCGCGGCGGCACGTCCACGACGAGCTCGCCGTGCCAGAAGATCTCCAGGCGCTCGCCGTCGGTCACCTCACCGATGACGGTGGCGATGACGTCCCACTTCTCGCAGATCTCCAGGAAGCGGTCGACCTTGTCGGGCTCGACGATGGCGCACATGCGCTCCTGCGACTCGCTCATGAGGATCTCCTCCGGCGAGAGCGTGTGGTCGCGCAGCGGCACGGTGTCCAGCTCGATCCGCATGCCGCCGGAGCCGGCCGAGGCCAGCTCGCTGGTGGCGCAGGACAGGCCGGCGCCGCCGAGGTCCTGGATGCCCTTGACGAGCTTCTCGCCGAAGATCTCCAGGGTGCACTCGATGAGCAGCTTCTCCTGGAACGGGTCGCCGACCTGGACGGCCGGGCGCTTGGCCGGCTTGGTGTCGTCGAAGGTCTCGGAGGCGAGCACCGAGACGCCGCCGATGCCGTCGCCACCGGTGCGGGCGCCGTACAGGATGACCTTGTTGCCGGCGCCGGAGGCCTGCGCGAGGTGGATGTCCTCGTGCTTCATGACGCCCACGCACAGCGCGTTGACCAGCGGGTTGCCCTGGTAGCAGGAGTCGAAGACGACCTCGCCGCCGATGTTCGGCAGGCCCAGGCAGTTGCCGTAGCCGCCGATGCCCGCGACGATCCCGGGCAGCACGCGCCGGGTGTCCGGGTGGTCGGCCGCGCCGAACCGCAGCGGGTCCATGACGGCGACTGGGCGGGCGCCCATCGCGAGGATGTCGCGGACGATGCCGCCGATGCCGGTGGCCGCGCCCTGGTAGGGCTCGATGTACGACGGGTGGTTGTGCGACTCGACCTTGAAGGTGACCGCGTAGCCCTGGCCGACGTCGACGACGCCGGCGTTCTCGCCGATGCCGACGAGCATCGCACTGGAATCGGGCTTCTTCTCGCCGAACTGCTTGAGGTGGACCTTGGAGCTCTTGTACGAACAGTGCTCCGACCACATGACCGAGTACATCGCGAGTTCCGCCCCGGTCGGGCGGCGGCCGAGAATCTCCCGGATGCGCGCGTACTCGTCCTCCTTGAGGCCGAGTTCGGCCCACGGCTGGGCCGCGTCCGGGGTCTGCTCGGCGTTCTTGACGGTGTCGAGGCTCATCAGGCGTTCACCAGCTGCTTCAGGACGGAAGTGAAGAAGCCCAGGCCCTCGGTGGTCGGACCGGTGAGCGGCTCCACCGCGTGCTCCGGGTGCGGCATCAGGCCGACGACGTTGCCGGCGGCGTTGGTGATGCCGGCGATGTCGCGGTACGAACCGTTCGGGTTGACGTCGAGGTAACGGGCGATCACCCGGCCCTCCGCCTCCAGCTCGTCCAGGACGTGCTCGTCGGCGACGAAGCGGCCCTCGCCGTTCTTCAGCGGAACGACGATTTCCTGGCCCGCCGAGTAATCCCGGGTCCACGCGGTGCCGGCGTTCTCGATCCGCAGCTTCTGGTCGCGGCAGACGAAGTGCAGCGAGTCGTTGCGGGTGAGCGCGCCGGGCAGCAGGTGCGATTCGCACAGCACCTGGAAGCCGTTGCAGATACCGAGCACCGGCATTCCCAGCTTCGCCTGCTCGATGATGGTGTCCATGACCGGCGAGAAGCGGGAGATCGCCCCGCAGCGCAGATAGTCGCCGTAACTGAATCCGCCCGGCAGGACGACGGCGTCGACCTGGTGGAGATCCTTGTCACGGTGCCAGAGGGCGACCGGCTCGGCGCCGGCGAGGCGGACCGCGCGCTGCGCGTCGCGGTCGTCGAGGGAACCGGGGAAAGTGACGACGCCTACGCGGGTGGTCACTTCGCCTCCTCCTCGACCCGGACGGTGAAGTCCTCGATCACGGTGTTGGCGAGAAAGGTCTCGGCGGCTTCGCGGATACGGGCGAGCGCGGCGTCGTCGACCGGGCCCTCCAGCTCCAGCTCGAAACGCTTGCCCTGGCGGACGTCGGCGATCCCGGTGAATCCGAGACGGGGCAGTGCGCGCTGCACCGCCTGTCCCTGGGGGTCGAGGATCTCCGGCTTGAGCATGACGTCGACTACGACGCGTGCCACTGGCACTCCCGGTGGTGTCTTCGTGAGGCGGGGGAACTCCAGACTACCGGGGGTTTCGGGCGGGATTGCTGGCCGGGGAGAGCGACGCGCGTAGACCTGAGACCCTTACGCCGCAAGGGATCCGGGCCCGCGGACCCCCTCGCCGGGCGCCCCATTTCGGCGGATTGGGCGGCCCGCTCGGAGAGCCCCCGAAGAACACCCGAATACGGCACTCCGGGACAGAACCGCCCGTCCCGCGCGCAGGTATCCGGTAGTCCGACGGAGATTCGTGAATATCCGGAAAAGAAAGCCGAACTCTTCGATTTCGACCAGCTTCGGGTGCAGAATAGGGCCACCTGTCGCGGCAAGTGCTGCGTATCCGGCGGGCCACCAGGCCTGCCCGTATGCGCTTGCGCGAGTGGTGCACAACGGGCCCCGGCGCGCACCCCGCGCACCCGCGGCCGAATTGCCCGAGAGGATTGACACCCATGGCTCAGCGTGTAGTTGTCACGCTCTCCGACGACCTGGACGGCGGCGCCGCCGCGGAAACCGTCCACTTCGGCGTCGACGGGAAGTCGTACGAGATCGACCTGTCCGTGGACAACGCGGAAAAGCTGCGGGAGGCCCTCGCTCCGTTCGTCGCGGCCGGCCGCCGTCAGAGCCGCACCGGAAAGTCCTTCCGCCGCACCGCGCTCACCCCGGACCCGGCCGCGGTCCGCGCCTGGGCCCAGTCGCGCGGAATGGAGCTGCCGGCCCGCGGCCGCATCCCCAAGCACGTGTACGAGGCGTTCGCCGAGGCGAACTGACCTCCTCGGGGGCACGGCCGGCCCACGGCCGGAGGTCCCGCGGTCGCCCTGCCCGTCCGAAAGGGTGGGGCGACCACCCCGAACGATGCTGTAGAGTATTCCTCGTCGCCGCAACGGAGAGATCCGAAGAGGCGGCCGGTGCCCCACCAGGCACCGTGCGGACGTGGCTCAGTTGGTAGAGCATCACCTTGCCAAGGTGAGGGTCGCGAGTTCGAATCTCGTCGTCCGCTCGCAGTGCGCGAGCACAGCACAAATCAATAGTTTGACCTGCGGACGTGGCTCAGTTGGTAGAGCATCACCTTGCCAAGGTGAGGGTCGCGAGTTCGAATCTCGTCGTCCGCTCAGAAACGAAGGGCCCCCTCGATCGAGGGGGCCCTTCGGCATTTCCGTACCGGACTCCACCCATGACATTTGTCATCGCCGACCCGTGGATCCGCATCCCCTTCTCATGACGGCGCGCACTGACCGCGCGGCCGGGGCGGCGGAAGGCTGGAGCCATGGAAACGCGCCAGCCCCCGGCCCCCTCCGGGCACGTGATCGAGGTCACCGACCTGCACCGCCGCTACGGCACCGGCACCGCCGGCTACCACGCCGTCCGCGGCGTCGACCTGGCCGTCGGCCGCGGCGAGCTGTTCGCCCTGCTCGGCACCAACGGGGCCGGCAAGACCTCCACCCTGGAGCTCATCGAGGGCCTGGCCGCGCCCAGCGGCGGCACCGTCCGGGTGCTCGGCCACGACCCGTACCGGGAGCGCGCCGCCGTCCGCCCGCGGATCGGCATCATGCTCCAGGAGGGCGGCTTCCCCGGCGACCTCACCGTCGCCGAGACCGGCCGCAGCTGGTCCGGGATGACCAGCGGCGCCCGCCCGGTGGAGGAGGCGCTGGAGCTGGTCGGCCTCGGCCACCGCCGGGGCGTCCGGGTCAAGCAGCTGTCCGGCGGCGAGCGCCGCCGGCTCGACCTCGCGATGGCCCTGCTCGGCCGCCCCGAGGTGCTCTTCCTGGACGAGCCCAGCACCGGCCTCGACCCGGAGGCCCGCGCCGCCGTCTGGCGGCTGGTCCGCGAACTGCGGGCCCAGGGCACCACGGTGCTGCTCACCACGCACTACCTGGAGGAGGCCGAGGAGCTGGCCGACCGGCTGGCCATCATGCACGGCGGCCAGGTCGTCACCACCGGGACGGTCGCCGAGGTGATCGCCGGCCGGCCCTCCCGGATCACCTTCGAGCTGCCCGAGTTCACCGGGGCCTCGCTCCCGCCGCTGGCCGGGGCCGAGCTCACCGTCGAAGGCCGCAAGGTCACCGTGCAGACCACCGGCCTCCAGAGCACCCTCTTCGACCTGCTCGGCTGGGCCCACCACCACGGCATCGCGCTCGGCGCACTGGACGCCCGCAGCGCCTCGCTGGAGGAGGCCTTCCTCGCCATCGCCTCCGAGGCCGCCCACCGGCCCGAGCCCGAGACCCCCGCCGCTCCCGCCGCCCGCCGCCGCCTGATCGGATCCGCCCGATGACCGTCCCCACCGCCACCGGCCCGCAGAGCACCGCCGTCCGCCGCCTGACCGCCCTCGGCCGGGCGGAGACCACCCTCCTGCTGCGCAACCGCACGGCCCTGTTCACCGCCCTGCTGCTGCCCCTCCTGATGCTCGCCGGGCGGCGCAACATGCTCAAGCAGCAGGCCGAGTCCCACCCCGGCCTGGACGTCGACTCGCTGCTGATCATCGGCACCATCGGCGGGATCCTGGCGTTCGTCGTCTACTACAACCTGACCGCCGCGTACGTCGGCCGTCGCAACCAGCTGGTGCTCAAGCGGCTGCGCACCGGTGAGGCCGGGGACGTCGAGATCCTAGCCGGCACGGCGGTGCCTTCGGTGAGCCTCGCCCTGTTGATGACCGCCGTGGTCGCCGTCGGCGGCGCCGTCGTCCTGGACCTCAGCACTCCGGTGAACCCCCTGCTGCTGGCCGCCGGTCTGCTCCTGAGCATCGGCACCCTGATCGCGCTGGCCGCCCTCTCCAGCGCCTTCACCAAGACCGTCGAGACCGCCGGCATCACCACCCTCCCGATCCTGCTGATCTCCCAGTTCGGCTCCGGCCTGTTCATTCCGCTGGAGGTCATGCCCGACCGGCTGGCCGACTTCTGCCGGATGCTGCCCACCACCCCGGGCTTCCAGCTGATCCACCTCGGCTGGACCGGCACCGACGGCTCGGCCGCGGCCACCGGCTTCGCCGGCACCTGGTCCACCGCCGCCCCGCACCTCGTCACCGGCGCCGTCTGGCTGGGCCTCGCGGTCTGGGGCGCCGTGCGCTACTTCCGCTGGGAGCCGCGCCGCTGACGACTCGACGGAATCCGCAGGACAAGCCCCGTTCCACCTCTGATATGAAGGCAGCGACAGCATCGTGATCGGGTGGGGAGCAAGTCGATGGGTGTCCGGGGGCCTATCCGCCGGTGGAGGGGCTTCGGCAAGCCGCAGCGTGCCGAGCTGTACTTCCGCTGGTCGCTCTATCTGATGGCCTTGCTCATGTTGCCGGTGAACCTGCTGGTCAGCGCCTCCCCGTCGAACCCCCCGAGCTCGGGCACCGCCGTCCAGGTCGCCCTGGTCCTCTCGCTCGCCTCGACCCTGGTGACCCTCCGGGCGTACCGCACCTCGCTCGACCACTACCTGAAGCGCCCCGGCGACCGTCGCTGGCTGATCGTCAACGCCGTTCTCACAGTGGCCGGTTCCTGGGCGGTCCTGCTGCTCGGCCCGTCCGGCGGCGGGCCGGCGAATCCCCATGGGCCGCCGTTCACGGCGGTCATCGCCTCCGCCATGCTGGGCGCGGCCGTCGGCCCGATGAGCGTCGGCCTGCCACTGCGCTGGGCCTGCCTCGGCGGACTCGGCCTGATGCTGCTGGTCGCCCCGGCGATCCTGCTGGCCGGGGTCGAACCCGGCACCGCGATCGGGATGCTGGTCGGGACGGTGATCGGCCTCGCGGTCCTCGTCGGCAGCTGCCGCAGCCTCGCCTGGGTGGCCGCCATCGTCTGGGAGCTGGACGCCGCCCGCGAGGCGCAGTCCCGGCTCGCCGTCGCCGAGGAGCGGCTGCGCTTCTCCCGCGACCTGCACGACGTGATGGGCCGCAACCTCACCACCATCGCGCTCAAGAGCGAGCTCGCCGTCCAACTCGCCCGCCGCGGACGCCCGGAGGCCGCCGACCAGATGGCCGAGGTGCAGAAGATCGCCCAGGAGTCGCAGCGCGAGGTCCGGGACGTCATCCGCGGCTACCGCACCGCCGACCTGCACGCCGAGGCCATCGGCGCCCGCGCGGTGCTCCGCTCGGCCGACGTGGCCTGCGAGATCGACCTCGGCGAGGACGCCGACCAACTGCCGGCCCCGGTGCAGTCGGTGCTCGGCTGGGTGATCCGCGAGGCCACCACCAACGTGCTGCGGCACAGCGAGGCCGGCCGCTGCCTGATCCGGCTGCGCCGGGAGGACGGCCGGGCGGTGCTGGAGCTGGAGAATGACGGGGTGCCCGCCGTGCCGCTCCCCTCCCAGGGCGGCGGCACCGGGCTGCGGGGGCTGCGCGAGCGGCTGGCCGCCCACGACGGCGAGCTGACCGTCCCGGAGGCCGCGCCGGGCACCTTCCGGATGCTCGCCGCCGTGCCGCTCTGAACCGTCGCTGACCCGAACACTGAACCCGAACGCTGAACCCGAACGCTGACCCGTCGCCGAACCGTCGCCGAACCGTCGCCACCGAAGGAAGGCCCGCCGATGACCGGCACCGCGCCCGTCCGCGTCCTGCTCGCCGACGACGAGCACCTGATCCGGGGTGCGCTGGCCGCGCTGCTCTCCCTGGAGGACGACATCACCGTGGTCGCCCAGGCGGGCTCCGGCCCGGAGGCACTGGCGATGGCGCGGGCGCACCGCCCGGACATCGCGGTGCTGGACCTGCAGATGCCCGGAAAGGACGGCATCGAGGTAGCCACCGAGCTGCGCCTGCTGCTGCCGGACTGCCGCTGCATGATCGTCACCGGCCACGGCCGCCCCGGCTACCTGAAGCGGGCGCTGGAGGTCGGGGTGCGCGGCTTCCTGCCGAAGACCGTCTCGGCGGCCGACCTGGCCGGGATCATCCGGACCGTCCGGGCCGGCGGCCGGTACGTCGACCCGGAGCTCGCGGCGGACGCGATCAGCGCGGGCGAGACCCCGCTGACCCCGCGCGAGACGGACGTCCTGGAGCTGGCCGCCGACGGCACCCCGATCGCCGAGATCGCCCGGCGGGCGGGCCTGTCCCAGGGCACCGTCCGCAACTACCTCTCCTCGGCGGCCACCAAGCTGGGCGCGGAGAACCGGCACGCGGCGGTGCGGATCGCCCGCGAGCACGGCTGGATCTGAGCCGGCCCGCGGGCTTCCGAGGGGCGTCAGACCCAGCTGGTGCCGGTCAGCCGCTCGTACACCTCGATGTACTTGGCCCGGGTCTGCTCGACCACCTCGGCCGGCAGGACCGGCGGCGGCTCCTCGCTGTAGCGGTCCCAACCGGAGGCCGGGGAGACCAGCCAGTCGCGGATCAGCTGCTTGTCGAAGGACGGCTGCGAGCGGCCCGGCTGCCACTCGTCGGCCGGCCAGTAGCGGGAGGAGTCCGGGGTGAGCACCTCGTCGCCGATCACCAGCTCGCCGTCCCGCAGGCCGAACTCGAACTTGGTGTCGGCCAGGATGATGCCGCGGTCGCGGGCGATGTCCCGGGCCCGGGCGTAGATGTCCAGGGTGGTTCGGCGCAGCTGGGCGGCCAGCTCGGCGCCGATCCGGCGGGCCGTCTCCTCGTAGGGGACGTTCTCGTCGTGCTCGCCGACCTCGGCCTTGAGCGCCGGGGTGTAGATCGGGGCGGGCAGTTCGGAGCTGTTCTCCAGGCCCTCCGGCAGGGCGATGCCGCAGACCGTGCGGCTCTCGTCGTACTCGGTCAGACCGGAGCCGGCCAGGTAGCCGCGGGCGACCGCCTCGACCGGGATCATGTCCAGGCTGCGGCAGATCAGGGTGCGGCCCTTCCAGTCGGCCGGGGCGCCGGCCGGGATCTCGGTGGAGATCACGTGGTTGGGCACGATGTCGGCGATCCTGTCGAACCACCACAGGGAGAGCTGGGTGAGGATGCGGCCCTTGTCGGGGATCTCGTTCGGCAGCACCCAGTCGTGGGCGGACATCCGGTCGCTGGCCACCATGACCAGCTCGCCCGACTCCGTGCGGTAGAGGTCGCGCACCTTGCCGGTGTGCAGGTGGACCAGGCCGGGTACCTGGACCGGCTCGGGCTTGGTGACAAATCCGCTCAAGGTGTCTCAGTCCTCAGGGGTCGTTCGCGGGCGTGGGGCGACGCGAAAGGGGAGGTCACTGCCCTCGCAGTCTTTCACGAACGCCCGCGACGGCCTCCGGGGCCCGGGGCCGCGGGCCTCAGGGCTGGTTCTTGCACAGCCGGTCGAGCAGGTTGGCGGTGGCACGCTGGATGCGCTCGTCGGTGAGGCCGGGGCGGCCCAGCGCGGGCGACCAGGCGAAGGTGCCGGCCGCGAAGACGTACGCGCCGCTGGGCGCCCGGTACAGCGAGGTCTCCTGGTAGCGGGTGCGGCCCGCGAGGTCCCGGTACGGGGAGTGGGCGAGCAGCACCCGCTCGGTGTGCTCGGGCAGCGCCACCTTGGGGTAGTAGCGGTCGGCCTCGCCGGCGACCAGGCCGGGAAGTTCGTCGCCCTCCTGGAGCCCGGTGCCGTCCCACAGCCAGTGCGCGGTGTGCCGGGCGATCAGCGGGACGGGCGCGGCGACCCGGCCCGAGTACTGCACCCCGAGCAGGTGTTGCTCCGGCTCGCCGGCGTCCCGCCACAGCGCGCTGGCCGCCCCGGGCGCTCCGGCCGCCGGGCTGCCGGGCCGGACCTTCTGCCGTTTGCGGCAGTTGAGCAGCCGGTTGGGCTCGCCGGAGGCCGCGGCGGTCAGCTCGACCCGCCAGTACATGGTGTTGGCGGAGAGGAAGACCAGCGAGGTGCCGCCGTCCCGGGCCCGCTCGGCGGCGCGGCGCATCGGCTCGGACCAGTACTCGTCGTGGCCGGGGAAGACCAGCGCCCGGTGCCGGGCCGGGTCGACCAGGCCGGCGTGCAGGTCGGTGGCGGTGGCGTAGGCGAGGTCGTAGCCGTAGCGCTCGGCCCAGCGGATGAAGTCGTACGCGTGGCCGACGTGCAGCGGCAGCCCGGCGGTGGCGTGCGGGCGGTCGAAGGAGACGGTGACGGCGGCCTCCGCCTCGCCGACCAGCCCGCCCTGCCCGTCCCACGCGTGGTAGAGGCTGGCGCCGCTGCGGCCGTCCTCCGGGAACAGGTTGTAGGCCTGCCAGGTCACGTCGGGGAGCACCAGGAGGAGTTCGGGGGCGTGTGCGTGCTCCCCGAAGTCCCGGACGGTGAACGGGATGTGGCTGCGGTGCAGCATGTCCGCGGTGGTCAGCACGGCGACGTACGCGCCGGGCATCCAGTGGGCGGGGATCTGCAGCCGCCAGGAGTGCCACCAGTGGTGGCAGGAGACGGTCCGCCCGACCACGAGCGGGGCGGGCTGGGCGAGGCCGGGGATCAGCGGGCTGGACGTCATGTGGCGGGCGCCGTCGCCGCCGTAGTGGCCGATCCGGTAGACGTCCACGGTGAACTCGCGGGGCGGGTTGACGGTGACCCGGAAGTCCACCGAGCCGCCGGGGCGGATCAGCCCGGCCGAGGCGAAGCCCTTGATCTGCTGGACGACGTCGTTGGCGCTCTGCGGGGTGCCCACCGGCGGCTTGGGCCGGGCGCCGCCGGCCAGCGGCCGCTGGCCGGGCGCGTCCACCGAGACGTACCAGGGGACGGTGCCCTCGGCGTCGGCCAGGTACTCGTCGGGGCTGCGCAGCCAGGGCAGCGGGCCCTGGCCGAAGGGGTCGGAGACGCTGTAGGCATGCGTTCCGGACTCCCAGCGGCGGTTGAGTTCGGTCCCCACGCGCCCCTCCCAGGTGCACTTCCGCCCGGCTGGCACGCGCCCCCCGGATGTGCGTGCGGTCTAATAGACCACACCGTGCTGGCGCTGCGTCACCTACCGGTAGCAATTGGTGGCGGGAATTCTCCGGCCGTCCGGTCCCGGGCCTCCGGCCTGCGGAGACGGCCGCCCGCCAGCCCGTCCCGGGGGCGCGTACGGAGGCGCCGAGCGCCGGGATTCCGGATGCCGGCGGGCCCCTGAGGACCTACAGGCGGACGGGCTTCTCCAGGCGGACGTCGGCGGCGTCCAGCCAGGCGCGCAGCGGCCCGTCCTGGCCCTGTTCGACGGCCTGGGCGACCGGGCCGGCGAGGTCGGTGCGGCGGACGCCGCCGAGCAGCAGGACCGGGCCGTCCAGCCAGTCCAGGCCGGAGGTGGCGCCCGCGGTGTCGACGGCGGCGCAGCAGACCATCGCGGTGACATGGTCGACCAGCAGGTCGCGGCCGCTGGGGGCGGGTTCCAGCAGCGGGGCCGGGGTGGTGGTGTGGGCCGGCTGGGCGGCGAGCGCGGCGGCGAGCTGCTC
The DNA here is from genome assembly GCF_009569385.1 of Streptomyces kaniharaensis. Taxonomy (NCBI): domain Bacteria; kingdom Bacillati; phylum Actinomycetota; class Actinomycetes; order Kitasatosporales; family Streptomycetaceae; genus Streptomyces; species Streptomyces kaniharaensis. Next base: position 2,929,451 of record NZ_WBOF01000001.1, on the reverse strand, counting down.
GCCGTCGCCGTCGGCGAGCCGGGCCAGCAGCCGGGTGAGGGTCGGGGCACCGGGGCGGGCCTGCGGGGCGAGCCGGTCCAGGGCGGCCTGCAGGGCTGCGGCGCGGGCCCGCCAGCCGGCGTCCACGACCTCGGCCGGGTAGTCGGCCCAGTCCAGCTCGTGCCAGGCGCCGGCGGCGGGGCGGCCGAAGAACAGCTCGGCGGCGAGCCAGGAGACCGCCCGGTCGACGGCGCCGGGCTCCTCCAGCAGGTCGCAGGCGGGGCGGTCGCCGAGCCGGGTGCCGTAGCCGTCGGCCAGCCGGTCGCGCCGGGACAGCTCGGTGAGGGCGGCGACCACGCCGGCGTTGAGGTGGGCGGGGTGACGGCCGAGCCGCCAGGCGGGCAGCGCGACCCGGGTGAGCAGCCGGTCCCAGCCGGCGTAGGCGAGGCCGACCTGCTCCTGGGCGGCGATCCGCAGGCCGTAGTCGACGGTCCGGGCCTGTTCGGAGGCCCAGCCCGCGACCGAGCGCTCCAGTTCGGCGGCGTGGCCGCGGCAGGCGCCGAGCAGGCGGCGGGTGATCCGGTCGGTGAGCGCGGCCGGGCCGCGGTGCGGGGCCCGGGGCGGGCCGGCGAGGGTGGCGCCGCCGAGGCCGGCGGGGGCCGGGCCGGTGTCCAGGCTGGCGTCGAGGCTGCGCAGGAAGCGGCGGGCGGCGGCGATCTCCGGGTCGGCGGAGGCGGCGGTGCCGGCCACCACGGGGGCGAGCAGGGCGCGCAGTTCGCCGGCCCGCATCCACCAGAGGAACGGCGAGCCGATCACCAGGACGGGGGCGGGCGGCTCGTGCCGGGGGCCGGGCCGACGCCGCGCGGGCGGGACGTCCTCCAGCCAGCTGTCGCAGTCCGGGGTGAGGGCGATGGCGGACGGGGCTGGGACGTCCAGCCGGTCGGCCAGTTCGCCGATCAGCCGGTACAGCTCGGGGGCCTCGGCGCGGTCCAGCGGGACGGCCGGGGTCTGCGGCGGGACGGCCCGGCGGTAGGCGCGGGCGGTCAGCCCGGCCACCGCGAGGGTGAGCGCGGCCACGGCGCAGACCACCCAGCGGGCGGCGTCCCAGCCGGCGGCGTCCGGGGAGCCGGGCGCGCCGATCCGGCCGGTGAACCGGCCGGCCAGCAGGACCACCGCGACGGCAGCGGGCAGGGCGCCGACGGCCAGGGCGAGACCTCGGATCCGCAGGACCGCCTGGGCGTGAGCGCGCGCGGTGTCGACAGCGGCCATACGGTGCGGCACCCCCTTCGGAGCCCTCAGGCGCCCGCTGACGGGCCCCTGAGCCGACTCGAAACGATCAGTTCCGACCGGGAAGCGGAGGCGTCCGATCCCGGTAGTGCATGCTGTGCGGCGCTTCTGACATGTTCGACGCCCCGGTCCGGGTGGGTGTTCCGGACGCCCCGGTTTCCACTCGTCCCGGTGACGTTGCCCGGATTCCGGACGACGCGCCCGGTCCGGTGCGAAGCACCCGGGAGACCGCCCGGCCGGACGCCGTCCAGCATCCCCCCGCGGGGACGCCGCTACCCGGCGGCGACCCCGACGCGCGGCCAAGGCGCCGTGCGATCCAGCGCACCATAAGGCCGGGCACCCGGCTACGTCAGCCGGATGCGGCTGCTGTCACCCGATGGGCTGGATTCCGGCCGCCGAACGGTGCGTCGCCCCCCGCAGCCGCTCCGGTTGTGGAACGCCGCAGGGCGCTGCGTCCATGGGGGTTGTTTCCCACGGCACGCAGCGCCCTGCGGGGGTGCGCCAGGAGCGACGGCTACGCGGTGGCCGCCTTGAGCGCGATGTCGGTGCGGTGCTGGCCGCCCTTGAGCGAGATCCGGTCGACGGCGGCGTAGGCGCGGTCGCGCGCCTCGGCGAGGTCGGTGCCGGTCGCGGTGACGGACAGCACCCGGCCGCCGGCGCTCAGCACCCGGCCGTCCTCGTCCGCCCTGGTGCCGGCGTGCAGGACGAACGCGGTGCCGTCCGCCTCGGCGTCGGTCAGGCCCTCGATCGGGTCGCCGGTGCGCGGCGCGGCCGGGTAGCCCTCGGACGCGACGACCACGGTGACGGCCGCGCCCTCGTCCCAGCGCAGCGGCTCCAGCTGGTCCAGCGTGCCGGTGGCGGCGGCCAGCAGGACACCGGCCAGCGGGGTGCGCAGCCGGGCCAGCACGACCTGGGTCTCCGGGTCGCCGAAGCGGGCGTTGAACTCGATCACCCGGGTGCCGCGCGAGGTGAGCGCCAGGCCGGCGTAGAGCAGGCCGGAGAACTCGGTGCCGCGGTGGCGCAGTTCGTCCACGGTCGGCTGCAGGACGGTCTCCAGGACCTCCTCGACCAGGCCGGCGGGCGCCCACGGCAGCGGCGAGTAGGCGCCCATGCCACCGGTGTTGGGGCCCTCGTCGCCGTCCAGCGCGCGCTTGAAGTCCTGCGCGGGCTGCAGCGGGACGACGGTGGTGCCGTCGGTGATCGCGAACAGCGAGACCTCGGGGCCGTCGAGGTACTCCTCGATGACCACGCGCTCGCACGACGCGGCGTGCGCCAGCGCGGCCTCGCGGTCGGAGGTGACCACGACGCCCTTGCCGGCGGCCAGGCCGTCGTCCTTGACCACGTACGGAGCGCCGAAGGCGTCCAGCGCCTCGGCGGCCTCCTCGGCGGTGGTGCACACGTAGGAGCGGGCGGTCGGCACGCCGGCCGCGGCCATCACGTCCTTGGCGAAGGCCTTCGAGCCCTCCAGCTGCGCCGCGGCGCCGGACGGGCCGAAGACCGGGATGCCGGCCGCGCGCACGGCGTCGGCGACGCCCGCGACCAGCGGGGCCTCCGGGCCGACGACGACCAGGCCGGCACCGAGCCGCGCGGCCAGGTCGGTGACCTGGGCGCCGTCCAGCTGGTCGACCGGGTGGACCGTCGCCACCTGCGCGATCCCGGCGTTGCCCGGGGCGCAGTGCAGCTCGGTGACGGCGGGATCTTGGGACAGGGAGCGGCACAGGGCGTGTTCGCGGGCGCCGCCGCCGATGACGAGGACCTTCACGGTTGGCAAGGGTAGTCGGTGGCCCGTTCCGGCCGCTCTCCGGCCTCGTCGGAACCTCCAGCCGAAGACCTCCGTACGCTCACGATGTCGGAGGATCATCCAAACCCGGGCCCGCGATGTCGGCGGTGGGTGCCCGGGTCAGGACGGCGGGTGACCGGGCCCTCGCTCGGACGGGTGAAATCTCGTCGCGCCCCGCATCCCTCCCACCTCGGGTTCCGGTGCCCGGATCCGGTAACGATCAGCTGGGAAGCGCCCCGCGGTCAGCCATTTGGCGGTAAGAAGTGATGTTGGACAACCACCGGCGGACGCCACGTCAGCCGATGCGCCCGCCAGACCCAGCAGTCCCGCCCGCCACAGGGAGCCCCACAGGTGAGCCAGCCGGAAATGCAGCCCGAGGAGAGTCCCTGGGGCAAGGAGATCGGCGAGGAGGACCAGCCCGCCGCGACGGTCGCACACCGGGAGTCCACCCGGCGCCGCACCGACCTGAGCACCCGCCAGTTCCCGCTCGGGGACTGGGGCGAGCCCGCCGAGCGGCTGGAGGAGCTCTACCGCTGGTCCGAGGAGCGGGCGGTCGAGGCGATCGAGTGGTACCGCAGGGACCGGATCTGGAAGCGCCGCTGGGCGCGCCTGCTGCGGTTCGGCACGGCCGGCTTCGCGATCGGCGGGGTGACCGCCCCGCTGGTGGACCTGACCGGCGCGGTCGCCCACGGCACCGGCTGGGGCTTCGTCGGCCTGGCGCTCGCCGCGGCCTGCCACGGCACCGACCGGGTGTTCGGCCTCACCTCCGGCTGGATGCGGGACGTCAGCACCGCGCAGGCGCTGCAACGCCGCCTGGAGGCCTTCCAGTTCGACTGGGCGTCGGAGTGCGTGCGGGAGGTGCTCGGCCCGACCGAGGGCACCGCGGGCGAGGCCGCCGAGCGCTGCCTGGGCGTGCTGCGCCGGTTCTGCGAGGACGTCTCGGACATGGTCCGCACCGAGACCTCGGAGTGGATGCTGGAGTTCCGCGCGTCGATGACGCGGCTGCCCACCCAGGCCCCGGGGGCGTGGGGCGGGCGCAGCGAGACCGGGATGGGCGCCCAGGTGCGGGTCCTGCCGCCGCCGGGTGCCCGGCCCACCATGCCGCGTCAGCGCCCGCCGGAGGGCCCGCTGCGCTGAGCCTTCCGGCAGGTCAGCCGGCCCGGGGGCGGGCTCAGGCGAAGACGATCATCGAGCCCTGGGCGACGCTGCGGGTCGCCGCCGCGTACAGGCCGGACCAGGCGTGCCGCTCGCGGGCGAAGGGGTGCACGTCGTCCAGCGGCGGTGCGAACGGCTGCTCCAGGCCGGTCGGCCCGAGCGGCCTGGTCGGGGCCGGCGGGTTGTGCGGGTCGAGGCCCAGCGCCGGTGCCACGGCGTGCAGTTCGCGCAGCAGCCCGTGGCTGGATCCGAGCGGCCCGCCGGAGGCCAGCAGCACGTCGTCTACCAGCGGTGTCGCGAACTCGATCGGCACGTAGGCGCCCGCGTGGTCGAAGTGCCAGACCAGGTGCGACTGTTCGGCGCTGCTCTCGAACATCTCCAGCAGCTGCTCGTAGTCGCCGCCGAGCGAGTCCACCGGCGTGATGTCCAGGCCGGTGAGGCCCAACAGGTAGGCGCGGCGCAGGAAGTGCAGCGAGTCGTAGTCGAAGGCGGCTATCGGCTCGACCGCCCCGCTGATCCCCGGGACGTACTGGTAGACCGGCACCTCGGGCAGTCCGCGCGAGGTCAGCACGGCGTTGTAGAGCGCGAGATCGTCCCGGAAGGGGTTGTCGGGGCTGTGGCTCAGCACGTCCACGAGCGGGACGAGCCAGAGGTCGCAGGCCATGGCCGGCTCTTCCTCTCCGGGCGGGAGTCGTCCGCGAGACCGGGACGACGACTGGGGGGCGGGGTCGGGCGGCCGCCAGTCGGGCGGCCGGTTCGACGAGCGCCCACCCTACCGGCCCGGCGCACGGTGCGGATCGGGCCGTCCGGACGCGGACTCGGAAGGCGGCTCGGGCGGCCGCCGGGCGAACCGGCCGTACGGGATCGCGCGGGGCGGGGGCACCAGGCCGAGCCCCAGCCCGAGCTCCCGGCCCAGCTCGCGGCCGACGTCCTCGGCCCGCCGGGTCCGCTCCGGCCGGACCGTCCCGGGCCCTGCGGACGGCTGCGACGGCACGGGCGCCAGCGGCTCGGGCTCCGGCTCCCCGTCCGAGAACTCCGTGAGCAGCCCGAGCACGGCCACCGACTCCAGTGGCTGCCCGGCCAGCCCGGCCAGCATCTGCACGGTGAACAGGTTGTACTCGCAGATGATCCGGTACGCCCCGACCGGGTCCCGCGCCTCGATCGTGTCCACCAGGTCGAGGTGGCGGTCCCAGCACGCCCCGGCCAGGACGGGTATCGCCCGCAGGTAGGCCGCCGCGAACATCCAGGACTGCACCCGCAGCCAGTCCAGGTAGTCGCCGACCCGGCGGTTGCCGAGCAGCCCGGCGACCTCCTGCCAGAAGCGGCGGTCGCAGCCCACCATCACGTCCAGGTTCCCGGCCCGGGCGGCGCGCACCGCGGCGTCGGCCCGGCGGCGCAGCGAGGGCAGCCGGGTGAGGTCTGGCAGCGCCCGGCGGGTGCGGAACTGGCGGTAGTAGCTGTCGGTGAGCAGTACCCGGGACTCGAAGATCTCCAGGAAGTCGTCCCAGCCGAGCTCAGGCACGGTGAACCCGCGGTGGTGCTCGGTCCGCAGCAGCCCCTGTGCGCCGAGGTCGACCAGCGCCTCGCGGGCCGGGGTCGCGGAGACGCCGTACAGGTCGGCGATCTCCTTGACGGTGAAGTTGCGGCCGGCCTCCAGCCGGCCGGCCATCATCTCCTCCCGCAGCGCGCCCGCGATCTGCTCGCGCAGGCTGTTGCGCCGGATGACGGGACGGGTGTCGCCTGCGCCGTTGCCGGGCATGCGCGCGACCTCCTCGGGCGGGCCGGTCGGCCGCCCCTCGGCGAACCGGCCGAAGAACGGCTGGGAACACGACGAGTGCTCATCTTCTCAAACCCGCCCCGAGCAGGTACAGGCCAACCCCGGGCCCTCGGACCGGCCCGGTGGTGGCCCCTCAGCGCTGGACCGGCGCCGGAATGCCGAGCAGGCGGTCCCGCAGCACCGGGAACTCGGCCCGGGCCTTGGCCACCTCAGCCGGGTCGAACTCGACGGTCAGCACCTGCTCCCCCGACCCGGCCTCGGCCAGCACCCGGCCCCACGGGTCCACCACGATGCTGTGCCCGGCCTGCTCGACCCCGCCGTGCGTCCCCGCGGTGTTGCAGGCCAGCACGTACGCCTGCTCCTCCACGGCGCGCGCCCGGGCCAGCAGCGTCCAGTGCTCCCGCCGCCGCTCCGGCCAGGCCGCCGGGACGACCAGCAGTTGCGCGCCCGCGTCCAGCAGGGCCCGGAACAGCTCCGGGAAGCGCAGGTCGTAGCAGGTGGCCAGGCCCAGCGTGCCGAAGTCGGTGGCCGCCGTGACGATCTCCTGCCCGGCGCCCATCACCACCGCCTCGCCGCTGTCGAAGCCGAAACGGTGGATCTTGCGGTAGGTGTGCACCAGCTCGCCGTCCGGCGCGAACAGCAGCGAGGTGTTGTAGATCGGGCCGTCGGGATCACGTTCGACGATCGACCCGGCGTGCAGCCAGACCCCGGCCGCCCTGGCCGCCGCCGCCATCGCGTCCGAGGTGGGCCCGTCCAGGGTCTCCGCACCGTCCGACCAGAGGTCGTAGGCGAAGCCGCCGAGCGGCCACAGCTCGGGCAGGACCACCAGGTCGGCGCCGGTCTGCGCACGCACCAGCGAGGCGGCTCTGGCCCGTCGCTCGGCCGGCGGCTCGGCGTCGGAGACCGCGAGTTGGATCAATGAAGCGCGCACAGTACCACCGTCCACGGCAAGAGTCCTACGATCGTCACCCGAAAGCGCTGCCCGGCTGTCTCCCGGCAGCGTAACGTGCGGTTAGCGTGTGCGCCCGGAGGCCGGACCAACCCGGTCGGCCGCGGAGGCAGGGCGCGCGCGGCAAGGCAGCTGACGGAGGGCCGGAGATTCCCGTGACGGACAACCAGACCGTGCAGGCTTACACCGAGGCGTGGACCCAGAGCATCGAGTCCATATCGGAGCTGGTCGCCCGCCTCCCCGAGGACTCCTGGAACCGGGCCACCGAGTGCCCCGGCTGGTCGGTGCGCGACATCGTCTCGCACGTCATCGCCGTCGAGTCCGAGCTGCTCGGCGACCCCCGCCCGATCCACTCGCTGCCGCGCGACCTGCGCCACGTCACCAGCGAGTTCGCCCGGTACATCGAGCTGCCGGTCGACAAGCGCCGCTGCCACACCGCGCTGGAGATGACCGGCGAGCTGGAGTACACGATCATCCGGCGCTCGCGCGCCCTGCGGAACGCCAAGCAGACGGCGAACGAGCCGATCCGCTGGCCGGCCGGCCCGTACAGCCGCGACGTGCCGTACCACGAGCTGCTGCGCCTGCGGGCCTTCGACGTCTGGGCGCACGAGCAGGACCTGCGCCGGGCGCTGGACGCGCCGGGCAACCTGGACTCACCGGCCGCCCTGATCAGCCGGGACGTGCTGCTGGAGGCGCTGCCCAAGGCCGTGGCCCACAACGCCGGCGCCCCGGCCGGGACGAGCCTGGTACTGGACGTCACCGGCCCGGTCGAGTTCCTGCGCACCGTCCGGGTGGACGGAGCCGGCCGCGGCATCGTGGACGAGTCGATCAGCCTGGCCCCGGACGTCCAGCTGACCATGGGCTGGGAGACCTACGTCCGGCTGGCCTGCGGCCGGGGCCGCCCCGGCCCGGTGAGCGTCGACGGCGACAAGGAGCTGGCCGAGCGGGTGCTGGCCACCTTCTCCGTCACCCTCTGACCGGCTCTAGCCGGTCGGTCCGGCCTGCGCCAGCTTCCGGCGCAGGCGGAGGATCATCAGCGTGCCCACCGCCAGCGGGACGTACTGCCAGCAGAACGCCCAGCGGAAGGCGGTGGCCGAGTACGTCTCGGCGCCGGCCGGGGCCAGCGCGTCGAGGGCGACGCCGATGCCGAACAGGGTGATCATCGTGCCGATGAACCCGCCCATGTTGACGATCCCGGAGGCCGTCCCGAGCCGCTCCACCGGGTTGCGGGCCCGGGCGTAGTCCAGGCCGACCAGCGAGGCCGGGCCGTTGCTGCCCATCACCAGGACGATCCCGGCCAGCAGCCAGGACGGCGGGTGCCCGCCGGGCCAGGCCAGCACCAGCGCCCAGCCCAGCCCGGTGGCCGCGACGACGGTCAGCACGATCGGCATCCGGGCCCGCGGCGAGACGGAGAGCACCCGGCCGAACAGGAAGCCGAAGGTCATGTTGCTGAGCACCAGCAGGGTCAGCAGCCCGCCGGCCTCGGCGCGGGACATCCCCTGCGCCTCCACCAGATAGGGCATGCCCCAGAGCAGGGCGAAGGTGTTGCCGGGGAACTGGGTGGTGAAGTGCACCCAGAGCCCGAGCCTGGTCCCCGGCTCCTGCCAGCACGCCCGGACCTGCCGCCCGACCCGTGGCCGGTGCTCCACCGGGTGGACGGCCGCCGGGTCGGGCGGCAGGTCCGGGAACTCCCGCAGCGCCGGGGACTCCTTCAGGAAGAGCGCGACCAACGCGAACACCGCGACGCCCAGCAGCGCGATCGCCGCGAAGGTCGGCGTCCAACCTTCGCTGTGCAGGGCCTGCGCCAGCACCACGGTGGTGACCAGGTTGCCGGCCATCCCGGAGAGGCCGGTCAGCTGCGCGACGAACGGGTTCCGCGCGGCCGGGAACCACCGCGCGGCGATCCGCAGCACGCTGATGAAGGTCATCGCGTCGCCGCACCCGAGCACCGCCCGGCAGGCCAGCGCGGGGACGAAGGAGGAGCTGAACGCGAAGGCCAGCTGGCCGGAGCTGAGCAGCAGGACGCCGAGCAGCAGCACCTTGCGCGGCCCGAACCGGTCGACCAGCACGCCGACCGGGATCTGCATGGCCGCGTAGACCAGCACCTGGAGGATCGAGAAGGTGGAGAGCGCGGAGGCGCCGATGCCGAAGCGGTCGGCGGCGTCCAGCCCGGCCACGCCGAGGCTGGTGCGGTGGATCACCGCGAGGACGTAGACGCAGGCGCCGATGGACCAGGCCAGCCAGGCGGCGCGCCCGCCGGGCGGGGCGGGGACCGGCGCGGGTGCGTGCTCGGCGGAGGAACGGGGAGCGCTGGCGGACAGGGGACGGGCTGAACTGGCGGGCTCCGCGGTCATAGTGCGTCCAGAGTAGTCATCCCATCATCGGATGCCCAGCGCGGGGTGGGGCCGATCGGCCACGAACAGCCTCAGCCGGTGACCGTCCAGGACACCGAGCGGGTCATGTAGCGGTCCCGGAAGGCCTCGTCCCGCACCCAGTCGGTGGTGTCCCGGACGGTCGCGGTCACGGTGGCCGTGCGGCCGGGAGCGAGGTTCAGCTGGGCGGTGTCCAGCCAGCCGCGGTCCGCCGCCTGCGGCTCCACCGGGACGCCGTCCACCTTCCAGTCCACCCGCAGCTGACGCGGCCCGGCCAGCGGCAGCGGCCGGACGTCCAGCCGGGGGCGGCCGCTCACCTCGCCGGGCGGCGGCATCGGGGCGTCGGTCGGCCGGACCCTGCGGTACAGCTCCTCGATGATCGCCTCCCGCGACGGGAGGTTGTACGCGCTGCCCAGGGTGCGCATCACCGAGTCCGGCGTCGGCCGGTAGAGCCCGTTGGCGCTGCGGTACGCCCCCACCGTCCCGGCGCCGTCCGGGGACTCGGCGCCCAGCCAGCGCCACCACTTGGCCTGCTTCTTGCGCATGTCGTCGGCGTTGAGGGTGGAGAGGTTCGGGTAGTCGGAGTCGTCCGGGGCGCTGTCGTACTCGTCCCCGAGGTCCCCCACGGTGTGGCCGATCTCGTGCTGGATGATCCGCCCCGCGTCCGGACTGCCGCCCGCCAGGGTGGTCACCCCGGTGCCCCCGGCGCCGCCGTACTCGGCGGAGTTGGCCAGCGCTATCAGGTACTGCGGCCCGGCACCGTCCCCCGCGTACCGGGCGGTGGCGGCCTCGTCGGCGCAGAGCAGCCGGGCGGTGCCCTCACACCAGAAGTGCATGCCGAGCGGGGTCGCGTTGTGCCCGCGGCCCTCGGTCTCGGCTATCCCGGAGACCGGGGAGACCACCTCGACCCGCCGTATGTTGAAGAACCCCTGGTAGGTGCGGAACGGCTCGATGTCCATCAGCGAGCGCCAGGCCCGGTCGGCCTGCTGCCGGAACAGGTCCTGCTCGTCGGCCGTGTAGCCGTCTCCGAGCAGCACCAGGGTGATCCGGTTGGCCGGGTCCCCGGTGCGGCGTATGTCGACGGTGGGGGCGGCCGCGGCGCTGCCCAGGTCGGCGCGCTGCGCGGTGTGCGGCGGCACCGCCCGGTCGACCGCGGCCCCCGGCCCGATCACGCCGAACGGCGGGGGCCCGGCCAGCTCCAGGGCGGCCGGCAGTACGGCGGTGGACACCAGCACGAGCGCGGCCAGACTCCGGACGAGACGGCCAGGGTTGCCAGGCGGCATACGGGTGCGTCCTCGGTGCTCCGGTCACCCGGAGTCGCCCGGGTGGTGGAGCGGAGACGTACCCGGACCGGCGTGTCGCCCCTACCGGCCCACGAAAATGTCACCGACCTGGCCGAACGATCCGCATCGCCCCAGTCATACCAACGAATTTCGGCCCGGCTGCTTCCGCAGGGTCAGCACCAGATGGGTCCCCAGCCCGAACAACAGCCCCCAGAACGCCGAACCGATCCCGAACAGGCTCATCCCCGACGCACTCGCCAGGAACGTCACCACCGCCGCGTCCCGCCCCCGCTCGTCCGCGACCGCCGCCGCCAGGCTGCCCTGCAGCGACGCCAGCAGCGCCACCCCGGCGATCACCGCGATCAGCTCCTTCGGCAGCCCGGTGAACAGGCTCACCAGCACCCCGCCGAAGCTGCCCACCACCACGTACAGCGCCCCCGAGGACATCCCCGCGACATAGCGCTTGCGCGGGTCCGGGTGGCTCTCCGGACCCGAGCAGATCGCCGCCGTGATCGCCGCCAGGTTCACCCCCGGCGAGCCGAACGGCGCCATCAGCAGCGACGCCACACCGGTCGAGCCGATCAGCAGCCGGTCGTCCGGCCGGTAGCCGGAGGCCCGCATCACCCCGAGACCCGGCGCGTTCTGCGAGGCCAGCGCCACGATGGTCAGCGGCAGAGCCAGCCCGACCAGGGCCGACCAGGAGAACGCCGGCACCGTGAACACCGGCCGGGTCGGCCCGCCCGAGCCCAGGTGCAGCGGCAGCCCGACGGTGACCGCCGCCAGCACCCCGCCCACCAGCAGCGCCACCGGGACGGCGTACCGCGGTGCCAGCCGCTTGGCCAGCAGGAACGCCGCGAAGCTCCCCACAACAAGCGCCGGCGCGCTGTGCACGGCACCGAAGATCCCGGCGCCGAAGGAGAACAGGATGCCCGCCAGCATGGCGTTGACGATCCCGACCGGGACCGCCGCGATCAGCCGCCCGAACCAGCCGGTCACCCCGAACAGCGTCACCACCACCGCACTCACCGCGTACGCCCCGATCGCCTCCCGGTACGGGTACGCGCCCAGGCTCGTCACCAGCAGTGCGGCCCCCGGCGTGGACCAGGCGGTGATCACCGGTGTTCTGGTCCACCAGCTCAGCAGGAAGCCGCTCACCCCGCTGCCGATGGACACCGCCCAGATCCAGGACGCCGTGTGCGCCTCGTCCAGCCGCCCGGCGGCCGCCGCCGCGAGCACCACCACCAACGGGCCCGAGAACGACACCGCTATGCACACCAGCCCGGCCAGCAGCGCCGGCCCCGACACGTCCCGCCGCAGCGACCGACGTTCCCCGCCCCCGACCGGCACTGTCTCCGGTCGAACTGTCAGCTCTTCAGTCATTCAGGCAGTATCCCGAAGCCCCGCCGAAGACTCCCGGAAAAAACTTTTGAACTCACCTGCAACCCCCGGCGGGGATGCGCGTCTATGTGGATGAAGGCACGGAGAGCGAGACCGGCAGAGCCGGGGGGCGCTTCCGCTCACGAGGAGCGGGGCCGGTCGTCTTCATCCACACACCGTCAGTCACATGACCCTGGGGAGTCACGTCATGCGCACGTCCGTTATCACCCGTTTCGCGAAGAACGACCGCGCCCTCTCCGGCCGCCGCCGCATCGCCACCCTCGCCGCCACCGTCGTCCTGGCCGGCGGCATCCAGATGCTCGCCACCGACAGCGCCTGGGCCGCCTGCCCCGGCCCGTACGAGGCGAACAACCCCACCGTCTCCCAGGAGGCCCGGCAGCGGCACCACGACGGGACCCCGGTCGCCGACTTCATCGCGCCGGTCCCGGCCTCGCTGACCGTCGGTTCGAGTGTCGAACTCGGCGTGGAGTTCGGCAACTTCACCGGGGCCGACTACGACGACGCCGCGCCCAGCCTCACCCTGTTCAGCCCCAGCGGTGTTGCGCACCGCCCCCTCCTCCAGTACCTGACGGTCGAGGCCATGCACGACGGCGCCTGGACGCAGCTCGCCATCGACCCCGGTTGCCTCGGCGAGGCCATCCGGGTCGACACCTCGCCGCTGTTGCAGCACCTGGCGAACGGCCGCGCCAGCCGCGCGATGTTCCGGATCAGCCTGGCGGCCGACACCCCCGAGGCCCTCAAGTCGCTGTCGATCACCACCTCGGCGTGGGCCGAGGTCGGCGGCACCGGCAAGTCCCGGAGCAGGACCGTCAAGGTCCTCCACACCGCCACCGAGCCCACGGCCACCGCCACCCCGAAGCCGACCGCCCCGGCCACCAAGAAGCCCGCTCCGGCCAAGGCCTCCCCGGCAGCTCCGGCCAAGCCCGCCGCCGACAAGACCGCCGCCGCGCCCGCCGCCGAGGCTCCGAAGTCCCCGGCACCGCAGGCAACTTCGGCCGCGCCCGCGACCACCGCGCCGGCCGGCACCCCCGAGCTCGCGCAGACCGGCTCCAGCAGCACCAACGGCTTCCTCGCCGCCTCCGCCGCCGCCCTCCTCGCCCTCGGCGCGGGCGTCCTGATCGCCGTCCGCCGGCTGCGCACCCAGCGCTGACCGGCGCACCGCGCACGAAAGGGGCCCTCCTCCGCACGGCGGTGCGGAGGAGGGCCCCTTCTTCGGTCCTGCCGGGCGTCAGCCCCAGGTGATCAGGCGCTTCGGACGCTCCAGGAGCGCGGCCACGTCGGCCAGCACCTTGGAGCCCAACTCCCCGTCCACCAGGCGGTGGTCGAAGGAGAGCGCCAGCGTGGTCACCTGGCGCGGAACGACCTTGCCCTTGTGCACCCACGGCAGTTCCCGGACCGCGCCGAAGGCGAGGATCGCGGCCTCGCCCGGGTTGAGGATCGGGGTGCCGGTGTCGACGCCGAAGACGCCGACGTTGGTGATGGTGACCGTCCCGCCCTGCATGTCGCCGGGCGAGGTCTTGCCCTGGCGGGCGGTTTCGATCAGCTCACCGAGTGAAGTGGCCAGGCCCGCAAGGGTCTTGCCACCGGCGTCCTTGATGTTCGGGACGATCAGGCCGCGCGGGGTGGCCGCGGCGATGCCGAGGTTCACCTGACCCTTGATGACGATCTCCTGGGCCGCCTCGTCCCACTGTGCGTTGATCTCGGGGTGCCGCTTGATCGCGACGAGCAGCGCCTTGGCGACGAGCAGCAGCGGGCTGACCCGGACGTCCCGGCCCAGCTCGCCGCTCTCCTTGAGGTTGCGGACGAGCTTCATCGTGCGGGTCACGTCGACCTGGACGAACTCGGTGACGTGCGGGGCGGTGAAGGCCGAGGCCACCATCGCCTGCGCCGTCGCCTTCCGGACGCCCTTGATCGGCACCCGGACGTCGCCCGCGGCCTGAACCAGCACCGGTGCCTCGACCGTCTCGGCCACGACGGGCTCGGCGGCCGGGGCCGCGGCGGCAGCGACGGCCGACGCGTGGGCGTGGACGTCCTCGCGGGTGATCACGCCGTCCCGCCCGGTCGGGGTGACCGCGCGCAGGTCGATGCCGAGGTCCTTGGCCAGCTTGCGCACCGGAGGCTTGGCCAACGGCCGCTCGCCGGCGGGCTGTTCGGCCACGACGGGCGCCGGGGCGACCGGGGCGGGGGCCGGCGCGACCGGGGCGGCGGGCGTCGGAGCCGGCTTCACCACGGTCGTCGTGGTGGTCCGGCGGGCCCGGCGCTGGGTGACGCCGGTCCGCGGCCCGTAGCCGACCAGCACCTCGCGCCGCTCCGGCTCGGCCGGCTCGGCGGGAGCAGCGGCGGGGGCGGCCGGAGCCGGGGCCCCGCCCTCCCTGGCGACCGCGACCGCGATGATCACGGTGCCGACGTCGACCGTCGCGCCCTCCGGGAAGAAGAGCTGCTCGACGACCCCGTTGAACGGGATCGGCAGCTCCACCGCGGCCTTGGCGGTCTCCACCTCGCAGACGACCTGGCCGTCCGTCACGGTGTCACCCGGCTTGACGTACCAGCTGAGGATCTCGGCCTCGGTGAGGCCCTCACCCACGTCTGGCATCTTGAACTCGCGGAGCGAGCGAACTTCGGTGGTCATCATCGCTCCCCGGGATCAGTACGCGAGCGCGCGGTCGACGGCGTCGAGCACGCGGTCCAGGTCGGGGAGGAAGGCCTCCTCGACGCGGGACGGCGGGTACGGCGCGTAGTAGCCGCCGACCCGCAGGACGGGTGCCTCCAGGTGGTAGAAGCACCGCTCGGTGAGCCGGGCGGCCAGCTCGGCGCCCATGCCCAGGAAGACCGGCGCCTCGTGCACCACGACGGCCCGCCCGGTGCGCTTGACCGACTCCTCCAGGGTGGCGAAGTCCACCGGGGAGAGCGAGCGCATGTCGACGACCTCCAGCCGGCGGCCGTCCTCCTCGGCGGCCGCGGCGGCCTCCAGGCAGACCTTGACCATCGGGCCGTAGGCGATCAGCGTGGCGTCGGTGCCGGGCCGGACGATCCGGGCGTCGTGCAGGCCCAGGTCGGCGGCGTCGCCGACCTCGCCCTTGTCCCAGTAGCGGCGCTTGGGCTCCAGGAAGATGACCGGGTCGTCCGACGCGATGGCCTGCCGCAGCATCCAGTGCGCGTCGTGCGCGCCGGACGGGGTGACCACGCGCAGACCGGCGGTGTGCGCGAAGTACGCCTCGTGCGACTCGCTGTGGTGCTCGACCGCGCCGATGCCGCCGCCGTACGGGATGCGGACGGTGATCGGCAGCTTCACGTGGCCGAGCGCGCGGGCGTGCATCTTGGCCAGCTGGGTGACGATCTGGTCGAAGGCCGGGTAGACGAAGCCGTCGAACTGGATCTCGACCACCGGGCGGTAGCCGCGCAGCGCGAGGCCGATCGCGGTGCCCATGATGCCGGACTCGGCGAGCGGGGTGTCGATCACCCGGCTGTCCCCGAAGTCCTTCTGCAGGCCGTCGGTGATCCGGAAGACGCCGCCGAGCTTGCCGATGTCCTCGCCCATGAGGACGGTCTTCGGGTCGTTCTCCAGCGACTTGCGCAGCGCGTCGTTGAGCGCCTTGGCGATGGTGAGCTGACCGGCCATCAGAGGTTCTCCCCCGCCTCGAAGGAGGCCGCGTACTCGACGTACTCGGCCCGTTCCTCATCGACCAGCGCGTGCGGCTCGGCGTAGACGTGGTCGAAGATCAGGGTCGGGTCCGGGTCCGGCATGCTGCGCACGCCCTCGCGCACCCGCAGCCCCAGCTGCTCGCTCTCGGCGTCGATCGAGGCGAAGAACTCCTCGTCGGCCAGGCCCTCCTTCTCCAGGTGGGCCTTGAGCCGGGCGATCGGGTCCTTGGCCTTCCAGGCCTCCGTCTCCTCGGCGAGCCGGTAGCGGGTCGGGTCGTCGGAGGTGGTGTGCGCGCCCATCCGGTAGGTGAACGCCTCGATCAGCACGGGGCCGTTGCCGCTGCGGGCGTAGTCGAGCGCCCAGCGGGTGACGGCCAGGCAGGCCAGCACGTCGTTGCCGTCGACCCGGACGCCCGGGAAGCCGAAGCCGGAGGCGCGGCGGTACAGCGGGATCTTGGTCTGGTTGGTGGTGGGCTCGGAGATCGCCCACTGGTTGTTCTGGCAGAAGAACACCACCGGGGCGTTGTAGACCGAGGCGAAGGTGAAGGCCTCGTTGACGTCGCCCTGGCTGGAGGCGCCGTCGCCGAAGTAGGCGATCACCGCGTCGTCCGCGCCGTCCTTGCTGATGCCCATCGCGTAACCGGTGGCGTGCAGGGTCTGCGAACCGATCACGATGGTGTACAGGTGGAAGTTCTTCTCGTTCGGATCCCAGCCGCCGTGGTTCACGCCGCGGAACATGCCGAGCAGGTTCAGCGGGTCGACGTCGCGGCACCAGGCCACACCGTGCTCGCGGTAGGTCGGGAAGGCGTAGTCGCCGGTGCGCATGGCGCGCCCCGAGCCGACCTGGGCGGCTTCCTGGCCGAGCAGCGAGGCCCACAGGCCCAGCTCGCCCTGGCGCTGCAGCGCGGTGGCCTCGCCGTCGAACCGGCGCACCAGCACCAGGTCGCGGTAGAGGGCGCGCAGCTCCTCCGGGGTCGTGGTGAGCGGGTAGTCCGGGTGCTCGACCCGCTCGCCTTCCGGGGTGAGCAGCTGTACGAGCTCCGGCTGGGCGTCCGTCCCCTTGGCACGGAGGGTGTCAGGGACGCCGGGGGCCGCCTTCTTGCGGGCCCTCGCCGTGCTTTTGACGGTCACGTTCACTCCTCGGTCTGTCCGGCCGCCCGGGGTCGCCGGTGACCGGTCCGGTCACCGCCTCGCGGGGCGCGCGTGGGTGTGCGCACCTACTGCGGGGCAGGTGGTGATCCTGTTCCGACGGCGTCCCTCACGAGAACGTTACCCAGCGTCCGCCCTTGGCGCGCCTGCGCTAGGACGTCCTACTTGTTCAGGGCCTACAACCCCGAGGGTGCTACGCGCGGCGCGCCGTCGGAAGGGTGGGATGACGGAGGGCGTGACGCAGCTCTCAATTCGGGCGCCTTCAGGACACCAGCGCACGTTATCCGGGCGACGGCCCGTACGTAAGGGGGTTCTCGGTATCGGTTTCGGACCGGTCTGGCCGGATCGCGCCCCTGGGGCGGTGTGAGAGACAGGTCCGTTGTCTGTCGATATAAGCCGGTTTGGCAGCACCCCATAAGGGACAGATCAATCCATTCCGACTCGACGATCGCGAGGCGGCCGCGGCGGGGTGTGCACGATGCGCTGTCGGTCGACCACGACATCGCGATGGTCGACGTGGCCGGCCCGGCCGGAAGCCACGATGTCCCGGGCGTCCTCGCCAGACGGGGGCGGAGTCGCACACCCGCACCAGGCGGACTCACATACACACCCATGACTCTTTGTCAAGGGCCCCAACCGGATGGCCCTAACCTCTGGCTGTGACTTTCAGCCAGACCCTCGCCTGCGCCCCGGCCCGCCCCGACCTCTCCGCCCCGCCGATAGGGACCCTCAGCCCGCCAGTCCCGCACACCGGTCTGGCCGAGGTCCTGTGCCGCTACCGGGTGGGACGGATACTGACCGCCGAACCCGTCGCCGAGGGCCTGCTGAACCGGGGGTACCGGGTCACCACCGAGGCCGGCACCTACTTCCTGAAGTGCTACGTCGACGCCGCCACCGCCAACCGCCCGAAGATCGTCGCCCACCACCGCGCGATGGCCGCGCTGCACGCCCTCGGACTGCCCGTCGCGCCCCCGCTGACCTGCGCCGACCGGGGCGGCACGGTGGTCGGCCACAGCGGCCGGCTGTTCGCCCTGTTCCCGTGGACCGATGGCCGGCACCGGCACGGAACCGAGCTCACCCTCCCGCAGTGCGACGAGCTCGGCGCGCTGCTCGGCCGGCTGCACGGCGCGCTCGACGACGTGTGCGCCCCCCTCGCCCAGCCCGCCGGCTACCGCAGCGCCGACCCCGCCGACAGCGCCGACCTCGCCCGCGACCTGCTCGAACACGCCCGCGCCCACCGCCCGCACGACGACCTGGACGCCCTGGTCGTACAACGCCTCACCGAACGGCTGGAACTGCTCGCCGAACACGCCCACCGCCGGCCCGCCCCGCAGGCCGCCCCGCCCACCGGCTGGACCCACGGCGACTTCCACGGGCTCAACCTGCTGTACGCCGACACCCCGGACGGCAACCGGGTCACGGCCGTCCTGGACTGGGACAAGCTCGGCCCGCAGCCGCGCGCCGAGGAGGCCGTCCGCGCCGCCACCCTGCTCTTCAACGACCGGACCACGGGCACGCTCGACCTGGTCCGGGTCCGGCACTACTCCCAGGCCTACCGGGCCACCGGTGCCGCCACCGCCGAGCACCTGGCCGCGGCCGCCCACCGGGTCTGGTGGGAGCGGCTGAACGACTTCTGGATGCTCCAGTGGCGCTACCAGCGGGCCGACCACCGGGCCGACCCGCTCTACCCCGCCTCGGCGGGCCAGCTGGCGTGGTGGTGCCAGGAGTACGAGCAGGTCCTGGACGCCTTCGCCAACTGACCCGGGCGGTCAGGGCGTCGCCGGCGGCGGCGTGACCGGCAGCGTCGGCTTGGACGTCTGGGTCGGCGCGGGCTGCGCGGAGGACGAGCTGCCGCTGGTCGGCGTCGCCGTGGCCGAGGACGTGCTGGTCGCCGTCGACGTGGCCGTCGGGGTGTGCGTCGCGGTCGACGTCGCCGTCGGGCTGGCCGAGTGCCGGCCCGACGGCGGCGTCGGCGTCGTGTTGCCGCCGTTGTTGCCGCTGTTGTTGCCGCCGTCGGTCGGCTGCTGCGTCTTCCGGGTGGCCGTGCTGGACGCCGACGGGCTCTGGCTGCCGGTCTGGGTCGGCGTGCCGGTCTCGGTGGTGCTCGCCGCCGGGGCCGACGTGGTCTGGACGCCGCCCGGGTTGTTGCCGCCGCCGCCGTCGTTGCCGCCGCCGCTGAGCGCGAGCGCGATGCCGACCCCGGCCGCGACCAGCACGGCCACCACGCCGGCCACCCAGCCCCACGGCCCGCGCCGCCGCCCGGAGTCGTACCCGTCGTCGTCCCCGCCGTCGTGGCCGTGGCCGCCGTCGTACGGGCCGCCGGCCGCCTGGTAGGGCGACGACGGGGTGTGCGGACCGCCCCCGTGATAGGGCAGCCCCGAGGTCGGATCGCCCGCGCCGACCACGCCGAAGGCCGCGGTGGCCGCCGTCTCGTCGGGACGGATCACCTGGGTGGCGCCGGTGTTGCCCTGCCCCGCCGCGGCCAGCCCGGCCGCGGCACCCGCCCAGCCGGCCCCGGCCGCACCGTGCATCTCGCGCAGCATGTGCTGGACGTGCGCGCGGAACTCGTCGGCGTCCTGGAACCGGTCGTCCGGGTTCTTGGCCAGCGAGCGCAGCACCAGCGGGTCCAGCCCGAGCGGCACCCGGCTGTTGGCCTGCGACGGCGGCACCGGCGGGTCCTGGACGTGCTGGTAGACCACCGAGAGCGGGGTGTCGCCGGTGAACGGCGGGCGCAGTGTCAGCAGCTCGTAGAGCATGCAGCCGGCCGCGTACAGGTCGGAGCGGTGGTCGACCGGCTTGCCGAGGGCCTGCTCGGGCGACAGGTACTGCGGGGTGCCCATGACCATGCCGGTCTGGGTCATGGTGGTGGCCCCGCCGGTCAGCGCCCGCGCGATGCCGAAGTCCATCACCTTGACGGCGCCCGTGGTCGTGATGATCACGTTGGCGGGCTTGATGTCGCGGTGGACGATGCCGTGCCGGTGGCTGTAGGCGAGCGCCTCCAGCACTCCGGCGATGATGATCAGCGCCTGGTCGACCGGCGGCGCCGCCTCGTCCAGCAGCAGCTCGCGGACGGTCCGGCCCTCGACCAGCTCCATCACGATGTACGGCGTGGACTCGTCCCCGACGTACTCCTCGCCGGTGTCGTAGACCGAGACGATCGAATGGTGGTTGAGCGCAGCGACGGCGTGCGCCTCGCGGGTGAACCGCAGCCGGGCGACGTCGTCCTGGGCGAGCTCGCCGCGCAGCAGCTTGACGGCGACGGTCCGGCCGAGCCGGACGTCCTCGGCGGCGAACACCTCGGCCATGCCGCCGCGCCCGAGCCGGTGGGTCAGCCGGTAGCGGCCGTCACCGACCGTGCCCAGCGGCGCCGCGGTGCCGCGCCCGGGCGTCTGCGGGCCGCCGGGTGGCATCGACGGAAGCGCGGTGGTCGCGGCGGCGTCGCTCCCCGGGGCGGGCGGCTGCGGGGGCCCACCGGCCTGGCCGGCCGCCCGGGCACCCTCGTCGTCGTCCGGATGCTGCGTCTGTGCCATCGCTCCTCGCCCCGGGCGTTCGCTCGGATCGCGGTGCCCTGTCGCTTACGTATCCCCGAACGCTACCGCTTCCGGGCAGCCCCCGTAGCACACCAAGTTCGGCCGTAAACCGTCAGAGCAGGCCATTCCGGTCGGACGGGGCGTCCAGCACCAGCACCGCGGCGGGCCGCTCGCCGTGCCCGTACTTGGTCTTGGTGTTCTCGGTCTTGGCCTTGTTGATCACGATCGCGATGATGATGCCCGCCAGGACGAGCACACCGACGATGATCGCGATGACCACCGCGGCCGTGGAGCAGCCGCCGCCGCTGGGCGCGGGGGTCGGGTTCGGCCGGTACGGCGGCACCGGCTGCGGCATCGGGCGCGGCGGCGGGGTGTGCGCCGGCTGCTGGAAGGGCTGCGGCGTGCGGTACGCGGGCGGCGGCGTCTGGTACGGCTGCTGCACCCCTCCCTGCTGGAGGAACTGGGGCTGCGGCGTCTGGTAGGCCGGCGGCGGCGTCTGGTACGGCTGCTGCTGCTGGAAGGGCGGCGGGGTCTGCGGGGTGTGCGGCGCGGCGTGCACCGAGCGCGGGCCCTCGTTGATCACCAGCGGGGTGCTGGCCTGCAGCGAGTGCCCGCCGCCGCCCTTCAGCTCCGCGATCAGCCGCTCCGCCTCGTCGCGCATCGCCGCGGCGCTCGGGAAGCGGTGCGCCGGGTCCTTGCGCAGCGCCTGGGCGACGAACGCGTCCACCGCCGGCGTGACCGACCGGTTGATCGTGGACGGCGCCGGCGGCTCCTCCTGCACGTGCTTGTAGGCGATCGAGAACGCCGAGTCGCCGTCGAAGACCAGCTGGCCGGTGAGCATCTCGAACAGCATCACGCCGACCGAGTACAGGTCGGAACGGGCGTCCACCGGCTTGCCGAGCGCCTGCTCCGGCGACAGATACTGCGGCGTGCCGACCACCATGCCGGTCTGCGTCATCGAGGTGACGCCGGACTCCAGCGCCCGGGCGATGCCGAAGTCCATGACCTTGACATTGCCCTTGCGGTCGAACATGACGTTGCCGGGCTTGATGTCGCGGTGCACCAGGCCCATGTCGTGCGAGGCCTCCAGCGCGTTCAGCACGCCGACGGTGACCTTCAGGGCCTCCTCGGTCGGCATCGCGCCGTACTGGCCGATCGCGTCGTTGATCGCCTCGCGCAGGCCCTTGCCGTCGATCAGCTGCATGACGATGTACGGCGTGCTGGAGCCGTCCGCGGCGATGTCCTCGCCGCTGTCGTACACCGTGACGATGTTGGGGTGCTCCAGCCGGGCCACCGCCTGGGCCTCGCGGCGGAACCGCTCCTTGAACGAGTCGTCCCGGCCCAGCTCGCTGTGCATGCTCTTCAGCGCGACCTGCCGGTCCAGCACGCTGTCGTACGCGAGGTGCACGGAGGCCATGCCGCCCTCGCCCAGCAGCCGCTGCAACACGTAGCGGCCGTTGCCCAGGGAGTAGCCCTCGACCGCCGCGTTGCCGTGCTCGCTCATGGTCCTCTGCTCCCCCTCGGCGCGGGCGTCGCCCCCGCGACCGTGACGTTCGGTCTCGTCCGTACGTGGTGTGGGCCCGGCCCGCCGGCCGGCCCGACCCCTGTCGCGGCGGCTCCAGCGGCCTGCGACAGGGGGCCAGGGTATCGGCTCACGCCGACGGCGATCGGCTCAGGGCCGATCCTGGGTCCGGTCCGTGGCCGCCACCCGGCGGTACGACGCTGCACGGCGGACCGTCGCGGTACGACCGGTACGACCGTCTGCGGCCGCCCCCCAGGGACTACCGGTACGGCCTACAGGTACGGGCCGGAACGGATGCCGCGGCCGTGGCCCGGCTCGTCCTCGTCCGCCTCGCCGCCGTGCAGCCCGGGCGGCAGCGCCCGGCGCATCTGCTCCAGCTGCGCCCGCGCCGCCATCTGCTGGGCGAACAGCGCCGTCTGGATGCCGTGGAACAGGCCCTCCAGCCAGCCGACCAGCTGGGCCTGCGCGATCCGCAGCTCCGCCTCGGTCGGGATGCTGTCCTCGGTGAACGGGAGGGACAGCCGCTCCAGCTCGGCGACCAGCTCGGGGGCCAGGCCGAGCTCCAGCTCCTTGATGGAGCTCGCGTGGATGTCCTTCAGCCGCGCCCGGCTGGCCTCGTCGAGGGGCGCCGCCCGGACCTCCTCCAGCAGCTGCTTGATCATGCTGCCGATCCGCATGACCTTGGCGGGCTGCTCGACCATCTCGGTCACCGGGAGCTCACGCGGCGCATCGCCCTCGTCGTCCCCCGCCGGGCTGGCCGAGCCCACGGGCAGCCCGTCCGGCCCGACGATCAGGATCTTCTGGCCGTCCTGCGACTGCTCGTTCATCGGATTCGTCATGAACAACATTCTCTCTCACTGGGGTTGGCCGAGCGGAAGCCCCCGGCCTGCCCACCGCCCTGTACCGCCGACCACGACGGTACGCCCCGGCCAGGCCACCCGGGTATCCGTACGGATACTCAGTTCCCTTGCCACTCGGCCGAACTACGACTCCCCCACCCCGCACCCCACCGATCCGCCAGAACCCCACACAACCACCCCACGCCGCGGACGCCCGAAGCTGCGGGACGTCCGCACGGCAGGGTCAGGGCTTGCGGAGGCGCAGGCCGATCAGGCCGAGGCCGCAGCCGATCAGGCCCAGGCCGACACCCAGCGGGAGTTGGAGGGTGGAGGCGTCGTGCCAGCGGGCGGGGAGGACGGTGGGGGCGGCCGGGGCGGCCTGGTTGGTGACGGCGGCCGGGGTGTCCGCGGCGTCCTCGGCCGGGGCCGGGGTGTCCGAGGTGCCGGGGTCGGGGTCGGGGTCGGCGGCGGGCTGGTCGACCCCGGGTGCCTGCTCCGGAGGCTGCTCCGGAAGCCGCTCCGGCGCCTGCTCCGGCACCTTCTCCGAGGGCTGCTCCGGCGCCTGCTCGGCGGCCTGGTCGGGCGCCTGCTCCGGAGCGAGGTCGGCCCGCTCGGGTGCCGCGAACCGGTGGCGGCGGACCCGCGCGTCCCGGTCGTCCGGGCGCGGGTGAGCGACCGGCCGCTCCGGCGGCGCGGCAGCCGGGGTGGCGGGGGTGGCGGGAGACTCGGACGTCCGCACGGGCGTCGATCTCGGGGCCGGCCCCGCCCACCGGGAGGTGCCCGGCCCCTGCGGGCTCGGCGCCGCCCCCGCCCCGGGAGCGGCGACGGCCAGCGTCACGGCGGCCAGCGGAAGTGCGAGCCCGAGCATGGTCGCCGTCACCAGCCGGCGGCCTCGGGTACGGCGACGAAGCGAAGCGGCGGGCAGCGGCCCGAGGAGCGCGTGCATTGGTGCGGCCACGGTCGGAGTCCTTCCGACGGCCGACCGCGCGGGGCGGGGTCGGCGGCGGGACAGCTCCGGACCAGCCTCACACAATCCGACAATCGAGGCATTTCGGGCTCAGGTCACCCGTACGCCCCGAACCCGGCTCAGGCCCGCAGCACCACCTTGCCGACCTGCTCCCCTGCCTCCAGCACCCGGTGCCCGGCCCCGGCGTCGGTCAGCGGCAGCACGCGGTCGATCACCGGCCGGACCACCCCGGACTCGACCAGCGGCCAGACGTGCTCCCGCACCGCCGCCACGATCGCCGCCTTCTCCGCGAGCGGACGCCCGCGCAGGTTGGTGGCGACGACCGCGCCGCGCTTGCGCAGCAGCGTGTTGAGGTCGAGCTCGCCCTTCACCCCGCCCTGCAGTCCGATGATCACCAGCCGCCCGTTGACGGCCAGCGCGTCCACGTTCCGCTGGAGGTACCTGGCGCCCATGATGTCCAGGATCACGTCCGCCCCGGCCCCGTCGGTGGCTTCCCGGAGGGCCTCGACGAAGTCCTGCTCGCGGTAGTTGATCGCGATGTCGGCGCCGAGCTCGACGCACCGGGCGAGCTTCTCGGCGCTGCCCGCCGTGACCGCCACCCGGGCGCCGACGGCCTTGGCCAGCTGGATCGCCATCGTCCCGATGCCGCTGGCGCCGCCGTGCACCAGCACCGTCTCGCCGGGCCGCAGGTGGGCGGTGAGGAACACGTTGGACCACACCGTGCAGGCCACCTCGGGCAGCGCGGCGGCCTCCTCGAAGCCCAGCCCCTTGGGCAGCGGCAGCAGCTGCCCGACCGGCACGGCCACGCGCTGCGCGTATCCGCCGCCCGCCAGCAGCGCGCACACCTCGTCGCCGACGGCCCAGCCGGAGACGCCCGGCCCGAGGGCGGCGATCCGCCCGGAGCATTCGAGCCCGGGGTAGCTCGACGCGCCGGGCGGCGGGTTGTAGAAGCCCTGCCGCTGGAGCAGGTCGGCGCGGTTGACGGCGGTGGCCGCCACCTCGACCAGGACCTCGCCCTCGCCGAGCTCCGGGTCGGGCACCTCGGCCCAGACGAGAGCCTCGGGGCCGCCGGGTACGGGAATCGTCATCGCATGCATGCCCCCGAACCTACTGCGCGTCAGTCCTCGCCGGAGGCAGCGGCCGCGCCGGTCCTCGGTCTCACGGGCCGCGCCCGGGTGACCGGCGGTTCCATCACGCGCAGGACGCGCCCAGCCGGCTCACGGAGTCGCCAGCAGCTCCACGAGGTCCCCGGCCGCCGCGCCACCGGGCGGGACGACGGCGAGCGCCTCGGCCCGCGCGAGGCCGCGCAGCATGGCCGGCCCGTCGAAGGCGAGCGGCACGACACCGTCGGCGGTGCGCCGGACGGGCACCAGCCGGGTGTCCGTCGGGTGCCCGGGCAGGTCGACGGCGGCGGGTGCGGGGGCCGGTCCGCCGGCGGACCGGCCGCTGCGGGCGTGCAGCAGCGGCAGCGCGAGGGTGACGGTCCCGGCGACGGCGGCCAGCGGGTTGCCGGGCAGGCCCACCAGGTGGCGCGTGCCGGGGAGTTCGGCCGAGGGGAGTTCGGCGAGCAGCATGGGGTGGCCGGGCCGGATGGCGACGCCGTCGACGAGCAGTCGGGCACCGGCCTCGACGAGTGCGCGGTGCAGGAAGTCGACCGGGCCGGCGGCGGTCCCGCCGGTCGTGACGACGACGTCGGCGGTGGAGTGCCGGAGGGCGTCCCGGAGCAGGCCGAAGTCGTCGCGTACGGCGCGGACTTCGACCACCTCGGCGCCGGAGGCTCGCAGCCAGGGCGGCAGCAGCGGGCCGAGCGCGTCCCGGACCAGGCCCGGCCCGGGCACCCCGGAGGCGAGCAACTCGTCGCCGAGGACGAGCAGTTCGACGACCGGGCGGCGGCGGACCACGAGCCGGTCGTGGCCGCTGGCGGCCGCCAGGCCGAGCACGGCCGGGCCGACCGGGGTGCCGCCGGGCAGCAACGCCTCACCGCGGCGGCACTCCTGGCCGCGCGGGCGGACGTCCTGACCGGTGGTCAGCGGCCTGGGGCCGCAGTCGCGCAGCAGCGTGCCGTCCGTCGTGCCGTGTTCGCGGCGCAGGACGGCGGTGGCGCCGTGCGGCAGCTGGGCACCGGTGGCGATCTCGACGGCGGTGCCGTCGGTCAGCGGCGCCACCGCGGCCTGGCCGGCCAGCAGCCGCCCGGCCACCCGCCAGGGGCCCGGCCCGGCGACGGCCCAGCCGTCCATCGCGGAGGTGTCGAAGGCGGGCAGGTCGGTGAGGGCGGTGAGCGGTTCGGCGAGGGTGTGGCCGAGGGCGGCGGCGAGCGGCAGGCCGACCGGCGGCAGCGGGCGCAGCCCCGCCCGGCGGGCGGTCTCGCGGGCCTGCGACCAGGCCATGACGCCGGGTGCGGTCACCGCGGGCTCCTTGACGTCGTACTCGACGGCGCTCACGGCTCGCCCGGCCCGGCGGCGGCGCTCCAGCGCTCGGCGAGCACGGCGGTGCGCCGGGCGGCCTCGGCGACGGCCTCCGGGCCGCCGCCCTGCTGGGCGGCGGCGTAGCCGATCAGGAAGGCGGTCAGCGGCGCGGCCGGCCGGGCCACCCCGTGTGCGACCACCCGGGCGAGGTCCAGCAGGCCTCGGACGTCGACGTCCAGGTCGATGCCCAGGTCGGCCCGGACTTCCGCGATCCAGTCATCCAGCGTGCGCTCCATGCGCCCCATGCTGCCTGATCGGCGGTTTCCCCGGGATGTTCACCCCATGTGCACGGCGCATCGTTTCGCTCACAGGCCTCTGTTCGCACGGTGAGGACGCGCGGGAGCGCCCTACCCCCGGTCGCGTTCCCGGGCCTGTTCGAGGTCCTCCCAGGTGTCGCAGTCGTACGCGACGTTGTCGGTGTCCGCGACCAGCAGCCGGGGGAGGCCGCCGACGAGGCGGCGCAGCGGGAGGCCGGCCGGGTCGCCGAGGGCGGCCAGGGCGGTGCGCAGGGCGGCGGTGCGGTAGGCGGCGGCGAGCGGCTGGTCGCGGCCGCCGGCGTCGACCAGGACGGCGGCCTGGACGGCCGGGCCGGCGTCGTCGAGGGCGGTGGCGAGCCGGTCGACGGTCCTCCGGTCCAGGAACGGCAGGTCGGCGGCGAGCAGCAGGACGGTCTCGGCGGTGACGAGGTCGAGCCCGGCCGCGACGGCGGCGACCGGCCCGCCGCCGGGCGGCTGCTCGCGGGTCCAGCGGACGCCGGTGCGGGCGGTGGGCCGGGCCGGGCCGACCACGACGGTGGTGTGGGCGCCGGTGCAGGCGGCGAGGACCCGGTCGAGCAGGGTGGTCTCGCCGACGGTCAGCCCGGGCTTGTCGGCCCCGCCGAGGCGCCGGGCGGCCCCGCCCGCCGGAACGATCACGTCGTACGGCGTCATGCGGCCAGTATCCGCCCTAGTCGGCCGCGCCTTCCGCGGTCCCCGCCTCCGTGGCACCGGCCTCTGTGGCCCCGCCCTCCTCCGCCGACTCCACCGACTCCACCGACGCGCTTGACGCGCGGGCGCCCGGTGTCCGGCGAGCACCCGGTCCACGCCGAGGTCGGCGATCCGTCCGAGGTTGTGCCCCCAGGTGACACGCTGCACGGGTGTGGTGTCGCCGGTCCAGATGTGGGTGCCGTTGTACAGGCGGCCGGATGTGCGGAAGGCGCGCCCGGAGGGGGCGCGCCTTCCGGCGAGCGTCGACGACGGGGCCCGCCTGCGGTGGTCAGCAGAGGGGCCCGGTCGAAAAACCTTCGGCTCAGCGCCTCTTCACGCCCCGCAGCCGGGCCACCCGGTCGGAGATGCCCCAGGAGGTCACCCGCCACAGCGCCTCGACCACGATGTTGCGGCTCATCTTGGACGCGCCCAGCTCGCGCTCGACGAAGGTGATCGGCACCTCGGCCACCTTGAACCCGGCCTTCACGGTGCGCCAGGCCAGGTCGACCTGGAAGCAGTACCCGGCCGAGGCCACCTCGTCCATGCCCAGCCCGAGCAGCGTCTCCTTGCGGAACGCCCGGTAGCCGCCGGTGACGTCCCGGATCGGCACGCCGAGCATCAGGCGCGAGTACGTCGAGCCGCCGCGGGACAGCAGCAGGCGGGACTTCGGCCAGTTCACCACGCGGCCGCCGGGCACCCAGCGCGAGCCGAGCACCAGGTCGGCGCCGCGCAGCGCGCCCAGCAGCCGGTCCAATTCCTCGGGCTGGTGCGAGCCGTCCGCGTCCATCTCGACGAGGACGTCGTAGCCGTTGTCGATGCCCCAGCGGAAACCCGCGAGGTAGGCGGCGCCCAGGCCCTCCTTGCCCTTGCGGTGCATGACGTGCACGTGGGCGTCCTCGGCGGCGAGCTTGTCGGCCAGTTCGCCGGTGCCGTCGGGGCTGTTGTCGTCGGCGACCAGGACGTGCGCCTCGGGCACCGAGGCGCGGACCCGGCCGACGATCCGCTCGACGTTCTCCGCCTCGTTGAAGGTCGGAATGATCACCAGCACCTTGCCGAGGTCAGCAAAACGCGGCTGGTTCACGGTCACGTACAAACCTCTCGGCCGATGGCGGGAGTGCCGGTCACCGTCGCCCGCTCCTCGGAACGCCGCGCCCGTCGGCGGCCCGCCGACGTGGTGACCGCGGCGGAAACTGCTGCGCACGGTGGAAACTAATGCGTCCTGGCATCCTACTACCGCGTCTGTGCACCGCCGGTCCGACCACGGCACTCCCACGGGACGCCCGCCGTTTCCCCTCAGGTGACGCGGTTCGGCTAGGGTCGTTGCCCTGTCTCGGCCCGGACCGCCCGCACGCCGGGCCCGTGTCCCGGCGATCCGGCAACACCCGCACAGGAGCGAAGGAGTAGGACCTCGCGCATGGACCGGCTCGTCAACACCGTCCGCCCGTACGCCTGGGGGTCGGTCACCGCCCTCCCCGAACTGCTCGGACGGGAACCCACCGGCGAACCGCAGGCCGAGCTGTGGATGGGCGCCCACCCCGGTGACCCGTCCCGCGCCGACCGGGGCGACGGACCGCAACGGCTGGACGAGCTCATCGCCGCCGACCCGGAGGGCGAACTCGGCGCCGCGGCCGTCGCCCGCTTCGGCCCCGCCCTGCCGTTCCTGTTCAAGATCCTCGCGGCGGGCATTCCGCTGTCCATCCAGGCCCACCCCACACTCGACCAGGCCCGGGCCGGCTTCGCCGCCGAGAACGCCCTCGGCATCCCGCTGGACGCCCCCGAGCGGAACTACCGCGACGCCAACCACAAGCCCGAACTCGTCTGCGCGCTGGGCGAGTTCGAAGGCCTCTGCGGGTTCCGCCCGGCCGCCGAGGCGGCCGGGCTGCTGGCCGGGCTCGCCGTCCCGGGGCTCGACCCGATCATCGACCTGCTGGCCGCCGAGGACGAGTCCGAGGCGCTGCGCAGCGCCCTGGCCGCGATCCTCACGATGGACGACGGGACCGCCGAGAAGACCATCCGGGAGACCGCCGAGGCGCTGGCCCTCACCGGTCCGTACGGCGACTACGCGCCCTACCGCCGGATCGCCCGGGATTTCCCCGGCGACCGCGGGCTGATCGCCGGGATCCTGCTCAACCACGTCCGGCTCCGAGCCGGCGAGGCGCTCTACCTCGGCGCCGGCGTGCCGCACGCCTATCTGCACGGCGTCTGCGTCGAGCTCCAGGCCAACTCCGACAACGTCCTGCGCGCGGGGCTCACCCCGAAGCACATCGACGTGCCCGAGCTCATGAAGGTGGTCGTGTTCGAGGCGGGCGCCCCCGCCGTCCTCCACCCCGCCCCGGTGCCCGGCACCCCCGGCGAGGATCTCTACCCCGTGCCGATCGACGAGTTCCGCCTGTCCCGCTTCGTCCTGGACGGCACCGACCGCGAGATCGACGGCCGCACCCCCCAGATCCTCCTCTGCACCGCCGGCTCCGCCCGCCTCACCGCCCCGGACGGCACCGCCCTCACCCTCGCCCGCGGCGAGTCGGCCTTCCTCCCCGCCACCGGCACCCCCACCCGCCTCTCCGGCAGCGCGACCACCCTCTTCCGCGCCACCGTGACCCTCTGACGCCACGGGCCCCGGGGCCCGCCCCCGTCAGTCGCGGGTCATGTCGACGAAGCGGGAGTAGTGGCCCTGGAAGGCGACGGTGATGGTGGCCGTCGGGCCGTTACGGTGCTTGGCGACGATCAGGTCGGCCTCGCCGGCGCGAGGGGACTCCTTCTCGTAGGCGTCCTCGCGGTGGAGCAGGATGACCATGTCGGCGTCCTGCTCGATCGAGCCGGACTCGCGCAGGTCCGAGACCATCGGGCGCTTGTCGGTGCGCTGTTCGGGGCCACGGTTCAGCTGGGAGAGCGCGATCACCGGGACCTCCAGCTCCTTGGCCAGCAGCTTGAGGTTCCGGGACATGTCCGAGACCTCCTGCTGGCGGTTCTCGGCCCGACGGGAGCCGCCGGACTGCATCAGCTGGAGGTAGTCGATGACGATCAGCTTGATGTCGTTGCGCTGCTTGAGCCGACGGCACTTGGCGCGGATCTCCATCATCGACAGGTTCGGCGAGTCGTCGATGAACAGCGGCGCCTCGCTGACGTCCGGCATCCGGCGGGCGACCCGGGTCCAGTCGTCGTCCGTCATGTTCCCGGAGCGCATGTGGTGCAGCGCCACCCGGGCCCTCGGCGGAGAGCAGGCGCATGGCGATCTCGTTGCGCCCCATTTCCAGCGAGAAGATCACGCTCGGCAGCTTGTTGTGGATCGAGCAGGCCCGGGCGAAGTCCAGCGCGAGGGTGGACTTACCCATGGCGGGGCGGGCCGCGATGACGATCATCTGGCCGGGGTGCAGGCCGTTGGTGAGCTGGTCGAAGTCGGCGAAGCCGGTCGGGACGCCGGACATCTGGCCGTTGCGGGAGCCGATCGCCTCGATCTCGTCGAGGGCGCCCTCCATGATGTCGGCCAGCGGCGCGTAGTCCTCGTTGGTGCGCTGCTCGGTGACCGCGTAGATCTCCGCCTGCGCCGAGTTGACGATCTCGTCGACGTCGCCCTCGGCCGCGTAGCCCATCCCGGCGATCCGGGTGCCGGCCTCGACCAGGCGGCGCAGCACCGCGCGCTCGTGGACGATCTGGGCGTAGTACTCGGCGTTGGCGGCGGTCGGGACGGAGTTGACCAGGGTGTGCAGGTACGGGGCGCCGCCGACGCGCTGGAGTTCGCCGCGCTTGGTGAGCTCGCCGGCCACGGTGATCGGGTCGGCCGGCTCGCCGCGGGCGTACAGGTCGAGGATCGCGCCGTGGATCATCTCGTGCGCGGGCCGGTAGTAGTCGGCGGGCTTGAGCACCTCGACGACGTCGGCGATGGCGTCCTTGGACAGCAGCATGCCGCCGAGGACGGACTGTTCGGCGGCGAGGTCCTGCGGGGGGACGCGCTCGAAGCCGTCGCCGCCGGAACGCTCGTCGTCGCGGCGGTCGCGGCCGCCGTCGCGCTGGCCGTCACGCTGGAAGCCGTCGCGCCGGCCGCCGTCCCGCTGACCCTTGCCGCCCTGGAAGCCGCCGCCCCGCTGGAAGCCGTCCCGGCCGCCGCCCTGACCGGCACCGCGCCCGCGGGGGACCGGCAGCCGGTCGCCGGGGCCGTCCGGGAACGGCGCGTCGTCGAAGGCGCCGGCGGGGAAGGGGTCTTCGGCGGTCTGCCAGTCCTCCTCCGGCGGCGGGGCGTCGTGGTCGTCGTACTGGGGGCCGGTCACGCGTGTTCCCCGATCAGCGAGTGGTGCGAGTTGGAGCGCGTCTTGCCGGGTCGGCTGCGCTCCTCTTTGTACGGCACCGCACCGACAAATCGGACGCCGAGGCGGGTGGGAGTGTCGGACGGAGGGCCCACGCTAAGGCGCCGGACGCCGTTCGGCCAAGACGGTTATCCACAGGGGGTGTGGACGAGGGGCCCGGGGCTGTGGAGAACTGCGGCAAACCTGTGGACACCCCTGTGGAAGACCCTGTGGATAAGCACACCATCGGTCCACCGTCACCCTGCTGACCTGGGATTACCTCTTCCGGGGCCTGTGTATGAGAAATTCTTCACACGCCACCGAGTGGCTGTGAACACACCGCGGGCCGAGCGCGCCGCTCAAGATTTCGAGTAATGGACACAGGCGACTAGCAGTCATTACCTGTGGATGAGTAGCCTGGAGCCCATGACCGCCACCTCCACAGACGCCGGAAGACGCCGGCACGACCGGGAGATCCTCGCCCTGGCGATCCCGGCCTTCGGCGCCCTGGTCGCCGAGCCGCTCTTCCTGATGGCCGACTCGGCGATCGTCGGCCACCTCGGCACCTCGCAGCTGGCGGGCGTCGGCGTCGCCTCCGCCGCGCTCACGTCCGTGACGGGCGTGTTCGTCTTCCTGGCCTACGCCACCACCGCCGCCGTGGCCCGCCGGATCGGCGCCGGGGACCGCCGGGCGGCCGTCCAGCAGGGCATCGACGGCATCTGGCTGGCCCTCGCCCTGTCCACCGCGGTGGTCGCACTCACCCTGCTGCTGGCGCCCCAGGTGGCGGACGTCCTCGGCGCCTCGCAGACGGCCACGCCCTACGCGGTGACGTATCTGCGGATCAGCGCCCTGGGCATCCCGGCGATGCTCATGGTGATGGCCGCCACCGGCGTGCTGCGCGGTCTCCAGGACACCCGTACGCCGCTGCTGGTGGCCGTGGCGGGCTTCACCGCCAACATCGCCCTGAACGTCGGCCTGGTGTACGGGGCCGGGCTCGGGGTGGCCGGCTCGGCCTGGGGCACCGTGCTGGCGCAGACCGGGATGGCCGCGGCATACGTGGCCGTCGTGGTCCGCGGGGCCCGCCGGGAACACGCGTCGCTGCGGCCGGACGCGGCCGGCATCCGGGCCGGCGCCAAGGCGGGCGGCCCGCTGCTGGTCCGGACGATCAGCCTGCGGGCGGTGCTGATGCTCGCCACCGCCGTGGCCGCCCGGCTGGGCGACGACGAGGTGGCCGCGCACCAGATCACCATGACCCTGTTCAGCTTCCTGGCCTTCGCGCTGGACGCCATCGCGATCGCCGGCCAGGCGATCATCGGCCGCTACCTGGGCGCCTCGGACGTCCCGGGGGCGAAGGCCGCCACCCGGCGGATGGTCGAGTGGGGCATCGGCTCCGGCGTGGTGCTCGGCCTGCTGGTGGTGGTCGCGCGCCCGCTGTACGTCCCGCTGTTCACGCCCGATCCGGCCGTGCAGGCGCAGCTGGACACCGCCCTGCTGCTGCTCGCGCTCAGCCAGCCGGTGTCCGGCCTGGTCTTCGTGCTGGACGGCGTGCTGATGGGCGCCGGGGACGGCCCGTACCTGGCCTGGGCGGCGATCGCCACGCTCGCGGTGTTCGCCCCGGCGGCCCTCGCGGTGCCGGCCACCGGCGCCGGGCTGGCCGGGCTGTGGTGGGCGATGAACCTGTTCATGCTGGTCCGCGGCGCCTTCCTGGTGTGGCGCGCCCGCGGCGGCAAGTGGCTGGTGACCGGGGCCGTCCGAGGCTGAAAACGCCAGGGGCCGAACGTCAGGACATCAGAGGCCGAACAACGACCGAGGGCCGGACTCCGCGGAGGAGTCCGGCCCTCGGGCCACTGCTACGAAGCTCAGGCGGCGACGACGGCGACGTCGAGGTTGGCCTGGACATCGGCGTGCAGCTTGACCGAGACCTTGTGGGTGCCCACGGTCTTGATCGGCGAGGCGATCGCGACGGCGCGCTTGTCCACAGCCGGGCCACCGGCGGCCTTGATGGCCTCGACGACGTCGGCCTGGGTCACCGAACCGAACAGGCGGCCGGCCTCACCCGAGCGGACGGCCAGCTTGACCTGGACGCCCTCGAGCTTGCCCTTGACCTCGTTGGCGGCCTCGAGGGTCTGGATCTCGTGGATCTTGCGGGCGCGACGGATGGCGTCGACGTCCTTCTGGCCACCCTTGGTCCAGCGGATGGCGTAGCCACGCGGGACCAGGTAGTTGCGGGCGTAGCCGTCCTTGACCTCGACGACCTCGCCGGCGGAGCCGAGACCCGGCACCTCGTGCGTGAGGATGATCTTCATTACTCGGTCACCCTCTCTTAGCGCGCGGTGCTGGTGTAGGGCAGCAGCGCCATCTCACGGCTGTTCTTCACGGCCGTGGCGACGTCACGCTGGTGCTGGGTGCAGTTGCCGGTGACCCGGCGGGCACGGATCTTGCCGCGGTCGGAGATGAACTTCCGCAGCAGGTTCGTGTCCTTGTAGTCAACGTAGTTGACCTTGTCCTTGCAGAAGACGCAAACCTTCTTCTTCGGCTTGCGAGCAGGCGGCTTCGCCATTGTGTGCTCCATTTGGGGTTCACGGCCCGGCGGGCGTCGTCCGACGCCTGCGGCCGGGCCGCACGAAATCTGTCAGCTCTTAGAACGGGGGCTCTTCCGAGAAGCCGCCACCGGACGGGGCACCCCAGCCGCCGCCCTGGTTGCCACCGGACGGGGCGCTGGACGCCCACGGGTCGTCGGAGGGGCCGGACTGGCCGCCGGAGCTACCGCCCCAGCCGCCCTGCTGGCCGCCACCGCCGCTCCAACCGCCCTGCTGGCCGCCACCCTGCTGGCCGCCGAAGCCGCCGCCGGGGCCGCCGGACCGGTTGGCCCGGGTGACCTTCGCGGTCGCCGAGCGCAGGCTCGGGCCGACCTCGTCGACCTCGACCTCGAAGACCGTCCGCTTCTCGCCTTCCTTGGTCTCGTAAGACCGCTGGCGCAGCCGGCCCTGCACGATGACGCGCATGCCGCGCTGAAGCGACTCGGCCACGTTCTCCGCCGGCTGCCGCCAGACGTTGCACGTGAGGAAGAGGCTCTCGCCGTCCTTCCACTCGTTCGTCTGACGGTCGAAGGTGCGGGGGGTGGACGCGATGCGGAACTTCGCGACCGCCGCACCCGACGGGGTGAAGCGCAGCTCGGGGTCGTCGACGAGATTGCCGACGAGGGTGATGACGGTCTCGCCTGCCATGGTGGTGATGACCTCTCGGGAAGATGTCCGTTCACCGCTGTTTCACGTGAAACAGCGGACGCGAGCTACCCGAGACCCGAAGGCCTCAGAGGTGGCTCAGTGGGTGTCCGGGCGCAGGACCTTGGTCCGCAGAACCGACTCGCTCAGGCCCATCTGGCGGTCGAGCTCCTTGACGACCTCAGGCGTGGCCTTCAGGTCGATGACCGAGTAGATGCCCTCGGACTGCTTGTTGATCTCGTAAGCCAGACGGCGACGACCCCAGGTGTCGACCTTCTCCACCTTGCCGCCGGCGTTGCGGACGACGGTGAGGAAGTTCTCGATCAGGGGGGAGACAGCGCGCTCCTCGACCGAGGGGTCGAGGATGACCATCACCTCGTAGTGACGCATGGGTAACCCACCTCCTTTGGACTCAACGGCCACGGTCTCTCCGTGGCAGGAGGGTTGTGCAGCGTCGGCACCGGAGCAGTGACGACACGGCCCACCGTAGCGGCCGGGTCCGACAGTCGGGCCCCACTCGCCCGGAACGGGCGGTCGCCCCGGAAGAGGGCGCAAGGGGGCACAACTACACCAGTGCAGACGGCACAGCCTACCCGCACCCGTACGGCCGAACAAAACGCATAGGGGTTGTGAGACCTGTCCAACCGCCGCAATCTGGACGGAACGGGATTCCTGCCCGTTCGTCTCCACGCCAGGAGGTGGGACACATGGCCCAGTCCGTCCAACGCATGCCCGCCCTCACGCTCAACACCGACGGCCACCCGCACCCGCGGGAGAACACCCTGGTCGCGCTGACCGCCCTGCTGGGCACGATCGCCTTCACGACCTCGTTCTTCCACAACCTGCACATCCTGACCTCGTGGACGGGCCTGTTCGGCATCGTCACGGGGCTCTGGGGCATGTTCATCTCGGTCACCACCGCCGAGCGCTTCGTCCTGATGATCACGCTCGGCGCCTCCGCCATCGGCTTCTATCTGGGCATCGCCCGCGGTGGCCTCTGGGGCTGAGCCCACCCACCCGTCCAGGAACCCTCGGCGCCCCCGTCACGTATCTGCTTGAGGACAGGTACGCACGGGGGCGCCGTCGCGCCCGCACCGGCGGGGGCCAGGGCCCCGGACGATAAGGTCACCCCGAGAACCCGGGGCCACCACAGCCCGACCGACGAGGAGCACCGATGAGCCTGCGCCTGAGGACGATCACCCGCGAGGAGCACCTCGCCTTCATCAGGAGCCGCGCCTCGGCCAGCCACATGCAGGTGCCGGCCTGGGGTGACGTGAAGGCCGAGTGGCGTTCCGAGTCGATCGGCTGGTTCGACGACGCCAACCAGCTCGTCGGCGCCGGCCTGGTGCTCTACCGCCAGCTGCCGAAGGTCAAGCGCTACCTCGCCTACCTGCCGGAGGGCCCGGTCATCGACTGGTTCGACCGGGACCTCGACCGCTGGCTCTCCCCGATGCTCGCGCACCTCAAGTCGCAGGGCGCGTTCTCGGTGAAGATGGGCCCGCCGGTGGTCATCCGCCGCTGGAACGCCCCCACCATCAAGGAGGCCATCGCCGCCAAGCAGGCCAAGCGCCTGCGCGACATCGAGGCCGACTGGTACGAGCCGCGCGCCTTCGAGGTGGCCGACCGGCTGCGCAAGGCCGGTTGGCTGCAGGGCGAGGACGGCGGCGCCGGCTTCGGCGACGTCCAGCCCCGCTACGTGTACCAGGTGCCGCTGGCCAACCGCTCGCTGGACGACATCCAGAAGGGCTTCAACCAGCTCTGGCGCCGCAACATCAAGAAGGCCGAGAAGAGCGGCGTCGAGGTCGTCCAGGGCGGCTACGACGAGCTGCCGATCTTCCACCAGCTGTACCTGGTGACCGCCGAGCGCGACAAGTTCATGCCGCGCCCGCTGTCCTACTTCCAGCGCATGTGGAAGGCCCTCAACTCCGAGGACCCGAACCGCATGCGGCTCTACATCGCCTACCACGAGGGCGAGCCGCTGGCCGCGACCACGATGCTCGTGGTCGGCGAGCACGTCTGGTACTCCTACGGCGCCTCGGCCAACCACAAGCGCGAGGTCAAGCCGTCGAACGCCGTCCAGTGGCGGATGATGCGCGACGCCTACGCCCTCGGCGGCGGCGTGTACGACCTGCGCGGTATCTCCGACACCCTGGACGAGAACGACCACCTGTTCGGTCTGATCCAGTTCAAGGTCGGCACCGGCGGGCAGGCGGCCGAGTACCTCGGCGAGTGGGACTTCCCGCTCAACAAGCTGCTGCACAAGGCCCTCGACCTCTACATGTCCCGCCGCTGAGGAGGCTGACCCGATGACGCTGTCGCTCTACCTCGAGACCGAACGCTGGCGCGCCCACCAGCGCTCCGTCCTGGCCGAGTTCCCCGGTCTGGTGCCGGTCGCCAAGGGCAACGGCTACGGCCTGGGCAACCACCGGCTGGCCGAGGAGGCGACGCTGCTCGGCACCGGGGTGCTGGCCGTCGGCACCGCGTACGAGGCGGCCGACGCCGCCGAGTGGTACGGCGGCGAGCTCCTGGTGCTCACCCCGTACCGGGTCGGCGAGGAGGTGCTGCCGCTGCCGCACGCCCGGGTGATCCGGACGGTGGCGAGCCTGGACGCGCTGCGCGCGCTGCCCGGCGCCCGGGTGGTGCTGGAGTGCATGACCACCATGCGCCGGCACGGCGTGGGCGCGGCCGACCTGAAGGCGGCCGCCGCCGAACTGGAGGGCGTCTCCTTCGAGGGCCTGGCGCTGCACCTGCCGATGGACCGGCCGGACGGCTCCAGCCCGGTCGAGGAGGTGGCGTACTGGGTGGACACCGCCCGGGCGGCCGGGGTGCCGGTGCACACCGTGTTCGTCAGCCACCTCGGCGCGGCCGGCATGGACGAGCTGGCCCGGCGCTACCCGGACACCGTCTTCCGGGCCCGGATCGGCACCCGGCTCTGGCTGGGCGACCACGGTGCGCTGGAGGTCCGGGCGACGGTGCTGGACGTCACCCGGGTGAAGAAGGGCGAGCGCTACGGCTACCGCCAGCACCCGGCGCCGTCCGACGGCCACATCGTGGTCGTCGCCGGCGGCACCGCGCACGGCATCGGCCTGGAGGCGCCCAAGTACGTCCAGGGCATGTCCTCGCGGGCCAAGGGCATCGCCCGGGCCGGCCTGGCGACCGTCAACAAGACCAAGTCGCCGTTCCACTGGGCGGGCAAGCAGCTGTGGTTCGCCGAGCCCCCGCACATGCAGGTCTCGCTGCTCTTCCTGGACGGGGAGACCAAGCCGCCGGTGATCGGCGACGAGCTCGGCCTCCAGGTCCGCCACACCACCACGCACTTCGACCGCGTGGTGGACCGCTGACGGCTCACGCCTTCTCGGCCGGCTCCGGCAGCTCGGGCTCCCTCAGCCAGTGCTCGGGGCCGGCCGGCGCGTAGGCGGCGTAACTCTCCTCCTCGCGCAGCCGCCGGGCGGTGCCGACCACGAACACGTCCGGGGCGTGGTCGAGCACCCCGCCGGACGGGTCGTCGCTGCCGTCCCAGCGCACCGGGTCGCGGTCCGGCAGCAGGATGTCGCGGACCACCAGGCCTACCAGGTACAGCGTGCCGAGCAGGTGCAGCACGATCGCGAAGTGGTACCAGGCCTCGCCGATCCCGTGCTGCTTGGGCCCGACGACGAAGCCCAGGTGGGACCAGATGCCCAGGGTGTACAGCACCTCGCAGGCCTGCCAGATCAGGAGGTCCCGCCAGCGCGGCCGGGCCAGCACCGCGAGCGGCAGCAGCCAGAGCGCGTACTGCGGTGAGTACACCTTGTTCACCAGCACGAACAGGGCGACCACCAGGAAGGCCAGCTGCGCGAAGCGCGGGCGGCGGGGCGCCGAGAGCCCCAGCCACGTGATGGCCAGGCAGCCGAGCACCATCAGCGCCGCGATGTAGGCGTTGAGGTGCTCCAGCCCGACCCCGCGGTTCTGCATCACGATCAGCCAGAACGAGCCGTAGTCCTCGGCGCGGTGGTTGCTGAAGACGTAGAAGGTCGACCAGCCCTGCCAGTTGGCCAGCATGATGGGCAGGTTGACCAGCAGCCAGGCGCCGGCCGCGCCGCCCAGCACCGCGCGGAACTCGCGCCACTTGCCGGCCCGCCAGCACAGCACCAGCAACGGGCCGATCAGCAGCAGCGGGTAGAGCTTGGCGGCGGTGGCCAGGCCGATGAAGACACCGGCCCGGAACGGCCGGGAGCCGGCCCACCACGCCATCGCGACCGCGGCCAGCGCGACCGCGAGCAGGTCCCAGTTGATCGTGCCGTTCAGCAGCAGGACGGGCGCGAGCGCGAACAGCAGCGCGTCCCAGGGGCGGCGCCGGTGGGTGCGCGAGAGCGCCACCGCGGCGACCACCGCGCAGGCCATCAGCAGGCCCGCGTTGATCGCCCAGAACCACTGCTCCTGGTCCTGCTGGCTGCCGCCGCCCGGCGTCAGCCAGGCCGCGACCTGCATGAACAGGCCGGTCAGCACCGGGTATTCGAGGTACTGGAGGTCCCCCGAGGTGCCCGGGATGCGATCCACGTACGGGTGCAGCCCGGCCGCGAAGCCGCGGCCGGAGAACAGGTGCGGGATGTCGCTGTAGCAGGCGTGGATGTACTGCGGCGAACCCGGCTGGAACCAGGCCTGGTTGTAGCAGGGCAGGTCGCGCACCATGCCGAGCACCGAGACCACGATGACCACGAGCGCCAGGAAGCGCGCCGGGATCCACCAGGAGACGCCCAGCAGCGCCCGGCGTCCGGGCGGGCCGCCGATCACCTCGCTACCGGCCGCCGCCACCGGGTCCTCGTCGGCCGGGACCACCACGGTGTTGGGTGGCGGACCGGCCGTGGCGCCGGGCGCCGGGACCGGCCCGACGGCGTCGCTGGGCCCGGTCAGGCCGGCGGATTCGTCAGGAGCGCTCGACGTCATGCCGGACATCCTGCCGCACCCGCCCCGCTCCGACGAGGAGGAGGCCCCCGCAACGGGCCCGCCCGGGCCGCCGTGCATCACGACGAAACGGCGGTGGCGGCCCTCCGGAGAGGACCGCCACCGCCGTTTCCGCCGGTGTCCGGCTCGGGTTAGGGCACCGAGCCCTGGGCGCCGCCCGTCGTGGTGGACGACGGGGTCGGCTTGCCGGGCTTGGTCGGCGGCGTGGTGTCCGTCGGGGTCGCCGTGGGCTGCGAAGTCGGGCACAGGATCGGCAGGCAGCTGGGCGTCGGACCCGGGCGGGTCCTGGTCGGCACGGTCGGCTGCGGGGCCGGGCAGTCCACGCCCGGGACGCAGGCGCCCTGGGTCGGCGCCGGCGGCTGCGGCTTGTCGGGCTGGGGCTGAGTGCCGGTCGGCTGGGCGGCGGTGGCCGACGGGGCCGCGGTCGTGGTCTGCGTGGCGGTGGCGGTCGGGGAGGCCGGGGCGCCCGAGGAGTCCACCTCGGAGCCGATCGACGTCGGCGACGGGAAGTCCATCTTCTTCTCGTTCGCCAGCGCGGCCTTCATGTAGCGGGTGAAGACGTCGGTCGGGATGTCGCCACCGTGGACGGACTCCTTGCCGCCGGTGCCGTTGAGCGAGAGCCGCTCGTGCTTGGTCGGGTCCTCGCGCCACATCGCGACGCTGGTGACCAGCTGCGGGGTGTAGCCGACCCACCACGCGGACTTGTTCTGGTCGGTGGTACCGGTCTTCCCGGCCACCGGACGGCCCAGCGCGTTGCTCTTCGAACCGGTGCCGTTCTTCGCCACGTTCACCAGCACGTCGGTGACGTTGTCCGCGACGGCCTGCTCCAGTGCCTGCTTGCCCTCGGGCTTCGCGAAGCCCGGCCGCTCCACGCCGTTCACCTCGACCTTGGTCACCGAGTAGGGCTCGGCCTCCTTGCCGCTGGCGGCGAACGTCCCGTAGGCGGTGGCCATGCGGATCGGGCTGATGGTCGAGGTGCCGAGCGGGAAGGTCGGGGTCTTCGGGTCGGCCAGGCTGTCCTTGCGGATGCCCAGCTGTACCGCCATGTCGGCCACGTTCTGGCCGCCGACGTCCTGGTTGAGCTGGACGAACGGCACGTTGTACGACCACTGCATGGCCTGCCGCAGCGAGACGTAGCCGCGCTTGCCGGCGTCCTCGTTCTTCTGCCGGTAGGGCTTGCCGTCGTCGCCGATCACCAGCGAGCCGTCCGGCTTGCGGATCTCGGACATGTCGTCGGAGAGGTAGCGGCTGTCGGCGTTGATCCGCTTCGGCTTGCCGTCGTCCTTCGCGGTCTGGACGCCGACCTGCATCGCGGTGGCCAGTACGAAGGGCTTGAAGGTCGAGCCGACCTGGACGCCCTTGGCGTCGGCGTTGTTGTCGAAGTGGCCGTTCTCCACGCCGTCACCGCCGTAGAGGGCGACGATGGCGCCGTCGCCGGGGCGGATGCTGGCGGAGCCGAACTGGATGAACTTGTCGTTGTCAGGGCGCTTCTGCGGGTCGAGCGTCTCGGCCTTGACGTCGTCGACGGCCTTCTTCAGGGCGTCGACCTTGTCCTTCTCGAAGGTGGTGTAGACCTTCAGGCCGCCCTTGTCGATCACCTGCTGGGTGATCGTCGGGTCCTTGGTGGCGATGTACTTGTTGACGGTGTCGACCAGGTAGCTGATCTCACCGTTCATGTTGCTGGAGGTCTTCGGCGGGACCGGGTCCGGGAACGTGGTGCACTTGGCGCGCTCCTCGGGGGTGGTGTTGTGGGTCTCCACCATCCGGTCGAGGATCCACTTCCACCGGTCCTCGGCGCGCGGCTTGTTGGCCGGGTTGGTGGGGTCGAAGTACGTCGCGCCCTTCAGCAGACCGGCCAGCATGGCGCTCTGGCAAAGGTTGAGGTCCTTCGCGTCGACCCCGTAGTACGCCTGCGCGGCGGCCTGGGCGCCGTTCGCGCCGCGGCCGAACCAGCTGGTGTTGAGGTAGCCCTTCAGGATGTCGGGCTTCTCCATCTTCTGGTTGATCTTCAGCGTGATGAAGAACTCCCTGATCTTGCGGGTCAGGGTCTGTTCCTGGCTCAGGTACGCGTTCTTCACGTACTGCTGGGTGATCGTCGAGGCGCCCTGGGTCTGGCCGCCCTTCGCCATGTTGTAGACGGCGCGGAGCATGCCCTTGGGGTCGATGCCGTTGTCGGTGCGGAAGGTCTCGTTCTCCGCGGAGATCACGGCGTTCTGCAGGTTGGGGCTGATGTCGTTGAGTTCGACGATCTGACGGTTGGTCTCGCCCTTGCGGGTCATCTCCGTGCCGTCTGCCCAGTAGTAGATGGTGTTCTGGTCCTTCACCAGGTCCTTGAGCTGCGGGATCTCGGTGGTCTGGTAGAGGTAGAAGGCCCCGCCGACGCACGCCGCGAAGCACACCAGGAACGCGGTCAGCCACTGGCGCCAGGACGGCAGCCAGCGGCGCACGCCGGTCTTGCCGTGGCGCGGGTAGTCGATGAAGCGCTTCTTGCCCGGGTCGGCAGCGGCGGCGGCCGCGGCACCGCGCCGGCCGCCCTTGCCGTTCTTCTGCCCGGCCTTGCGCATCTCGGCACGGGTCATCCGCGGCTGCTGAGCGGTGTCACGCATACCCGGGGGGCGGCGCCGGCCGAGCCCCTGCGAGCTCAGCTCGTCGCCCCCGGGCCCACCCCGGCGGCCTCCGTCACCCGGGGGCTGTTGCCCTTCGCCGCCCGGGTTGGGCGTCCTCCGCCGTCGTTCGCTCATGTTCCAGCTACTCCTCGCCAGGCGGTTCCAGCCTGAAGGCAGGGTTCACGTCCGATGCCCGCCAACCGCCCTTCCCGGAGGTGGTCCTCGTGCACACGCGAAAGCGTACGCAGCCGAGAAGTACAACTAATCGGATATAAGCGGCCAATGACCACAAAACGGCGACAGATCATTACACGCCCGTTGCCAACCATCCCCGCGCGTCGGCTTGTGATCACATTCACGCGTGCCCCCCTTGCCCCTTCGGAGGGCCAGGTTTACTGTTCTCGATATATCGAGCCGATACATCGAAGCGGCATACCGCCGAACACGGCGCGGGACAGCGACCTGAGGGAAGGAGGACGACGGCAT
The DNA here is from genome assembly GCF_009569385.1 of Streptomyces kaniharaensis. Lineage (NCBI taxonomy): Bacteria > Bacillati > Actinomycetota > Actinomycetes > Kitasatosporales > Streptomycetaceae > Streptomyces > Streptomyces kaniharaensis. Next base: position 2,886,855 of record NZ_WBOF01000001.1, on the reverse strand, counting down.
TGGGCAGACGCTCAGGAGTGCTGGAGTTCGCCGTTCTCGGCCTGCTCCATGACGCCCCGATGCACGGGTACGAGCTGCGCAAGCGGCTCAACGTCCTGCTCGGCTCGTTCCGTGCCTTCTCCTACGGAACGCTCTACCCCTGTCTGAAGAGCCTGGTCGCCCAGGGTTTCCTGGTCGAGGACAACCCGGACGTCGAGTACGTCCCGGCGACGGCGCTCAACGGCAAGCGGTCCAAGATCGTCTACCGGCTCTCCCCCGAGGGCAAGCAGCGCTTCGAGGAACTGCTCGCCGACTCCGGCCCCGACGCCTGGGAGGACGAGCACTTCGGCGTCCACTTCGCGTTCTTCGGCCAGACCGACCGGGCGGTGCGGATGCGCGTCCTGGAGGGGCGCCGCAGCCGGCTGGAGGAGCGCCTGGAGCGGATGCGCAACTCGCTGGCCCGGGCCCGCGAACGGTTCGACGACTACACCGTCGAGCTGCAGCGGCACGGACTGGAGTCGGTGGAGCGCGAGGTCCGGTGGCTCAACGAGCTGATCGAGACCGAGCGGGCCAACCGCACCGGCCGGACCGGGCCCGCCACCGGCGGGAACACCACCGCCGTACCCCCCAAGACTTCGGACGGCCGTGGCCGGGAGAGCGGGTCCCCGGACCCGCCCGGGCCACCGTACGACCGCCCGGGGCGCTCCGCCCAGGAGCGCTGACACCGCGTCAGCCCTGTGCCACGCGGCAGGAGTGGGCGCCTCGCGCCCGTACAAGCAGTCATCGAAGAAGCAGGACGAGCGCCGTCGACCCCGGCGGTGCTCATGAGATCACAGGGAGCAACCGGAATGGGTTCGGTTCGCGTAGCCATCGTGGGCGTGGGCAACTGCGCCGCGTCGCTGGTGCAGGGTGTCGAGTACTACAAGGACGCCGACCCGGCCGGCAAGGTCCCCGGGCTGATGCACGTCCAGTTCGGTGACTACCACGTCCGTGACGTGGAGTTCGTCGCCGCGTTCGACGTCGACGCCAAGAAGGTCGGCCAGGACCTCGCGCACGCCATCACGGCGTCCGAGAACAACACCATCAAGATCTGCGACGTGCCGCCGACCGGCGTCACCGTCCAGCGCGGCCACACCCTCGACGGCCTGGGCAAGTACTACCTGGAGACCATCGAGGAGTCGGACGAGGCCCCGGTCGACGTCGTCCAGGCGCTCAAGGACGCCCAGGTCGACGTCCTGGTCTGCTACCTGCCGGTGGGCTCCGAGAAGGCCGCCAAGTTCTACGCCCAGTGCGCCATCGACGCCAAGGTCGCCTTCGTGAACGCCCTGCCGGTGTTCATCGCGGGCACCAAGGAGTGGGCGGACAAGTTCACCGAGGCCGGCGTGCCGATCGTCGGTGACGACATCAAGTCCCAGGTCGGCGCCACCATCACGCACCGCGTGATGGCCAAGCTGTTCGAGGACCGCGGTGTCATCCTCGAGCGCACCATGCAGCTGAACGTCGGCGGCAACATGGACTTCAAGAACATGCTGGAGCGCGACCGCCTGGAGTCCAAGAAGATCTCCAAGACCCAGGCCGTCACCTCGCAGATCCGCGACCGTGAGCTGGGCGCCAGGAACGTCCACATCGGCCCGTCGGACTACGTGGCCTGGCTGGACGACCGCAAGTGGGCGTACGTCCGCCTGGAGGGTCGCGCGTTCGGCGACGTCCCGCTGAACCTGGAGTACAAGCTCGAGGTCTGGGACTCCCCGAACTCCGCCGGTGTCATCATCGACGCCCTGCGCGCCGCGAAGATCGCCAAGGACCGCGGCATCGGTGGCCCGATCCTGTCGGCCTCCTCGTACTTCATGAAGTCCCCGCCGGTCCAGTACTTCGACGACGAGGCCCGCGAGAACGTCGAGAAGTTCATCCGCGGCGAGGTCGAGCGCTGAGCGCAGCGAGGTTCGCGACTGTCGGATGCTGAGCGCTAAGCCTTGAGCGCCGAGCTTGCTCGGCACTGACGGTTCATAACCGCGCATAGCGCCCCGGAAGGGCCTGTGATCATGGGCGGTTTCTAGTGGTCGTTGCAACACGTGGTCGGTTGTCTAGGCCGCGAGGAGTTTAGCCAGACGCTCGGCTGGGGTTTCCCAGCCGAGCGTTTTGCGTGGGCGGCGGTTGAGCTGGTCGGCGACGGCGGCCAGGTGCTCGGGCGTGTGGACCGACAGGTCGGTGCCCTTGGGGAAGTACTGCCGCAGCAGGCCGTTCGTGTTCTCGTTGGAGCCGCGCTGCCAGGGACTGGCCGGGTCGCAGAAGTAGACCGGGATGTCGGTGGCCAGGCTGAACTCCGCGTGCCTGGCCATCTCGCTGCCCTGGTCCCAGGTCAGGGACCGCTTCAGCTGGACCGGGAGTGTCCGGGCGGTGGCCACTAGGGCGTCGCGGACGGTCTCGGCGGTGTGGTCGCCGGGCAGGTGCAGCAGCATCACGTAGCGGGTCGAACGCTCGACCAGGGTGCCGATCGCGGACTTGTGCTCCTTGCCGAGGATCAGATCGCCCTCCCAGTGGCCGGGGACGGCCCGGTCCTCGGCCTCGGCGGGGCGCTCGCTGATCATGACCATCGGGTCGGTGAAGCGGGAACGCCGGCAGTTGGCCTGCCGCTGGGGCCTGCGGCGGGCCCGGCCTGAGCGCAGGGCACCGGCGAGCTCGCGCCGCAGCTCGCCGCGGCCCTGGACGTAGAGCGCCTGGTAGACGGTCTCGTGGACCACGTGCATCTCCGGCCGGTCGGGGAACTGTCGACGTAGAGCGTGGCAGATCTGCTCCGGGCTCCACTGCTCGTCCAGCATCGCCTGGACGGCGGCGTGCAGCTCGGGGTTCTCGGTGATCTTGCGGGCCTTGGGGCGGGGCCGGCGAGCGTCCGCCCTGGCCTGGGCGGCGTGCGGACGGTAGTGCCACTGCCCGCGAGTGCCCTCGGTGCGGTTGCGGCGGATCTCCCGGCTGATGGTGGACGGACTGCGGCCCAGCTCCGCGGCGATGGCCCGCACGGTGGCCTTCTCCCGCAGCCGGTCGGCGATGTGGATCCGCTCGTCCTCGCTCAGATACCGGGAGACACCGGAAGGCGGCACCACCATGCGAATCGGTGGTGCCGCCTTCTGCCGCTGCTCGGCTCCGCGGCCGTGACGCCACTTCTGGCCGGTCCGGCGGGCGATGCCGACGATCCGGCACGCCTCGGTGTTCGTGTAGCCCTGCTGCATGAGCCGGGAGTATGCCTCCCGTTCCCGGCGCAGCTTCACAGGCCCCTGGGCCGTCCGGTCCTTGCGGATCTCGAAGTCCAATGCATCCCCTGAACTGGGGTGTTGCCACGACTCCTAGAACCCAAGATGAGATCGCGGGCCCTTCACCGTTTCCCGGCGAATGTTTCACGTGAAACAGCGCCCGGTTCCGTGGCACTCTGAGCGAGTGGCGATCACCGAGAACGGCAGCACCCACCAGTCCGCGCGGCGTGCCACGCTTCTCGGGCTGCTCCGCGGCCGCGACTTCCGGCGGCTGCTGACCGCCCGGGTGCTCTCCCAGCTCTCGGACGGCGTCTTCCAGGTCTCGCTGGCCGCCTACGTCGTGTTCTCCCCGGAGAAGCAGTCCTCCCCCGCCGACATCGCCTCGGTGCTGGCCGTGATGCTGCTGCCGTTCTCGGTGATCGGCCCGTTCGCCGGTGTACTGCTGGACCGCTGGCGACGCCGCCAGGTGCTGTACATCGGCAACCTGGCCCGCTTCGGGCTCGGCCTGGCCACCGGGGCCCTGCTGCTGGCGGAGGCGCCCACCTGGCTGTTCTTCGCCTCGGCGCTGCTGGTCACCGCGCTCAACCGGTTCATCCTGGCCGGCCTCTCGGCCGCCCTGCCCCGGGTGGTGCGCCAGGAGCAGCTGGTCACCGCCAACGCCCTCTCGCCCACCCTCGGCACCGTCGCCGCCGCCCTGGGCGGGGGCATCGGCTTCCTGCTGCACCAGTTGATGTCCCCCGGGCCGAAGGCGGACGCCGCGCTGGTCACGGTGGCCGCGCTGCTGTACCTGTCGGCCGCGCTGGCCGCTCGCCGGATGGACCGCGACCTGCTCGGCCCCGAGCACCACGGCGACCGCCCTGCACTCGGCCAGGCCCTGGTCCGGGCCGCGGTCGAGCTCGGCGCCGCGCTCCGCCACCTGGTGCGGGACTGCCGGCCGGCGGTGCACGCGCTGGCCGCCGTCACCGCGGCCCGGTTCTGCTACGGCGTGCTGATCGTGGTCGTCGTCATGCTCGCCCGGTACACGTTCAACAGCCCGACCGACAGCGCGGCCGGGCTGGTCACCCTCGGGCAGGCGGTCGGCCTGTCCGCCGCCGGGTTCTTCATCGCCGCACTGATCAGCCCGTGGAGCACCCGCCGGCTCGGCCTGGCCGGCTGGATGACCACCTGCCTGGTGGCGCCGGTGGTCTTCGTCCCCGCGCTGGGGCTGAGCTTCGCGCTGGTGCCCTGCCTGGCGGCCGCGCTGCTGCTCGGGGTGGTCACCCAGGGCACCAAGATCTGCGCGGACACCGTGGTCCAGGAGTCGGTCGAGGACGACTACCGCGGCCGGGTGTTCGCCATCTACGACGTGCTGTTCAACGTGGCCTTCGTGGCCGCCGCCCTGGTCACCGCCCTCGTGCTGCCGCTGTCCGGACGGTCGGCCGCGGTGGTCGTGGGGGTCGCGGCCGTGTACGCGGTGGCGGCGGTCCTCTACTTCCGGGCGGCCCGGCGGTACGGGCCGCTTCCCGGTGACCGGATCTCCTGAAGGCCCGTGGGGCCGCCTCGGAACGGGTGGCGTCCGACAGAGTCGCTAAGGTACGTCAGACCTGTCGGAGCGACAGCACTTGGTCTCGGGGGACAATCTGATGAGCACACCGCCTGGCCCGTACGGCCCGCCACCGCAGTACGGCCCGCCTCCGCAGGCCCCGCAGTACGGCCAGCCGCCGCAGTACGGAGCCCAGCCGTACGGCCGGCCGGCCCCGCAGGCGCCCGCGCAGCCCGGTCCGCCGGGCTACGGGGCGCCGCCGTCGTACGGAGCGCCGCAGCCGCCGTCGTACGGAGCGCCCCAGCCACAGCCGTACGGGGCTCCGCAGCAGCCGTACGGCCAGCCGGCGCCGCCCGCCGCGCCCTACGGCTACCCGCAGCCCACCCCGGCCGCCCCCTACACCCCGGCCGCCGGCGCGCCGACCGCGAAGCGCAGCGCCCGGTCGAAGCTGAAGACCGTCGGCGTGGTCCTCGCCGGGATCGTGGTGGCCGTCGGCTACTTCGTCAGCGGCCCGAGCGTCAGCAGCGCCAAGCCGGGCGACTGCGTCCGGGTGGGCGGCTCGCACGACGTCGAAATCGTCAAGTGCTCCGATTCGAAGGCGAATTACCGCGTCCTGACGAAGTTCGACGACACCACCGACACCAACCGCTGCCGGCAGACGCCGCAGTCCACCAGCGCGATCTCCGGCAAGAGCGGACGCCGCTGGAACAAGAAGCGGTACGTGCTCTGCCTCGGCCCGCTGAGCCCTGCTGGCACCTCGCCGGTCGGGCAGTCCTGACCCCTTCCCGACACCGTCACCGTTCTCCCCGGGGGACCCCTTTGTCCGTTCCGCCGCCCCAGATGCCCTACGGCGCCCCGCAGCCCCACGACGCCAACCCGTACGCCGCCGGAAACCCGTACGGCCAGCCGGCCCCGCCGCCCCCGCCGGGGTACGGCTACCCGGCCCCGCCACCGCCCGACCCGGCGTACGGCTACCCCCAGCAAGCCCCCGGCTACGGCTACCCGGCCGCGGCTGCCCAGGGCGGCCCGGTCTGCCGGGTCTGCGGCGGCTTCCCGGCCGTGCAGACCACTGTGCGCGGGCACCAGGGCATCATCGTGATCATGCGGTTCCTGAAGCAGCACGGGCCGTTCTGCCGTGTCTGCGGCGACGCGACCGTGCGCAACATGTCCGCCCGCACGCTGGTCCAGGGCTGGTGGAGCTACCTGGGCTCGGTCTTCACGCTGGTCACCCTGCTGCTGAACCTGGGCGCCCACAACAAGATCAAGCAGCTGCCGCCGCCCGCCCCGGGCACCCACGGCCCGCAGCTCGACCCGGGCGTCCCGCTCGCCAGGCGCCCGCACATCTTCATGCTGCTGCTGCCGGCCGGATGGATCATCACGGTGATCGCCCTGATCGCCACCGGCGCCCTGTTCCCGAAGAATCCGGACCCGATCTACCCGGCGATCCCCACCGTGTCGATCCCGGCGATACCCAGCCCGAGCTTCAGCCCGAAGCCGCTGACCTCGCCGACGTACACGCTCCCGCCGGTGGCCACGCCGACCCTGCCGAAGCCGTCCGACCCGGGCTCGGGGCCGGAGGCCATCGACAGCGCCAAGGCCGGCGACTGCCTGCGCAACGAGAACGGCACCGGCGCGACGAACGACACCAACCCGCGGATCACCATGCTGCCGTGCACCGACTCCCGTGCCCAGTACAAGGTGATCTGGAAGTACCTGGCCACCTCGGACGAGAAGGTCTGCGAGCAGCAGCCGAAGTCCGACAGCACCTACTACCGCAAGTACACCGGGATGCCGGCGCTGAGCTACGTCCTGTGTCTGCAGAGCATCCACACCGCGGGCACGTCCTGAACCGGAACGCGTGAGGGGTGGTCCCGAGGCCCGGGACCACCCCTCGTCGCGTTTTCGTCAGCCCTGCTGCTGGGCCGCCCACCAGGCGTGCAGCGCGGCCACCGCCTCGTCGTGCTCCATCGGGCCGTGCTCCAGCCGCAGTTCGAGCAGGTGCTTGTAGGCCTTGCCGACCTGCGGGCCGGGCTTGAGGCCGAGCAGCTCCATGATCTGGTTGCCGTCCAGCGCCGGGCGGATGGCGTCCAGCTCCTCCTGCGCCTTCAGCTCGGAGATCCGCTGCTCCAGGCCGTCGTAGGTGCGCGCCAGCGCCGCCGCCTTCTTGCGGTTGCGGGTGGTGCAGTCGGAGCGGGTGAGCTTGTGCAGGCGCTCCAGCAGCGGCCCGGCGTCGGTGACGTAGCGGCGCACCGCGGAGTCGGTCCACTCGCCGCCGCCGTAGCCGTGGAAGCGCAGGTGCAGCTCGACCAGGCGCGAGACCTCCTCGGTGAGCTCCTTGGAGTACTTGAGCTCGCGCATCCGCTTGCGGGTCATCTTGGCGCCGACCACCTCGTGGTGGTGGAAGGAGACCCGGCCGTCCGACTCGAAGCGGCGGGTGCGCGGCTTGCCGATGTCGTGCAGCAGTGCGGCGAGCCGCAGGGTGAGGTCGGGGCCGTCCTGCTCCAGGTCGATGGCCTGCTCCAGGACGGTCAGCGAGTGCTCGTAGACGTCCTTGTGCCGGTGGTGCTCGTCCCGCTCCAGCCGCAGCGCGGGCAGCTCGGGCAGCACGTGGCCGGCCAGTCCGGTGTCGACCAGCAGCCGCAGGCCCTTCACGGGGTGGGCGGCCAGCAGCAGCTTGTTGAGCTCGGCCTGGACCCGCTCGGCCGAGACGATGGTGATCCGCTCGGCCATCGCGGTCATCGCGGCGACGACCTCGGGGGCCGGGTCGAAGTCGAGCTGGGCGGCGAAGCGGGCGGCGCGCATCATCCGCAGCGGGTCGTCGGAGAAGGACTCCTCGGGGGTCGCCGGCGTGCGCAGCACCCGGGCCTCCAGGTCCTCCAGGCCGTGGTGCGGGTCGACGAAGGCGCGGCCGGGCAGGTCGACGGCCATCGCGTTGACGGTGAAGTCCCGGCGGACCAGGTCCTGCTCGATGGTGTCGCCGTAGGTGACCTCGGGCTTGCGCGAGGTGCGGTCGTAGGCCTCGGAGCGGTACGTGGTGATCTCGATCAGGAAGGAACCGTGCGGGGTGTCCTTGCGGGCCCCGACCGTGCCGAAGGCGATGCCGACGTCCCAGACCGCGTCCGCCCAGCCCCTGACCAGCTTGAGGACCTGCTGCGGGCGGGCGTCGGTGGTGAAGTCCAGGTCGTTGCCGAGCCGGCCGAGCAGCGCGTCGCGCACCGAGCCGCCGACCAGCGCCAGTCGGTGCCCGGCCGCCTGGAAGCGGCGGGCGATCTCGTCGGCGACCGGCGACACCCGCAGCAGCTCTTGCAGGCCCATGGTCTGGGCCTCGCTCAGGCCTGGTACGACCTGGGTCGCGGTGCTGGAAGGATGGGTGCGGGCGGCGGGCTCATTGGCAGTGGACACGGCTCACAAGGGTACGTGCCCCGGCAGGTCAACCGCCCGCGTGTTTCGGGCGTCTCACTGCAAGGCCCGCAACACTGCACCCCGGGCCGCATCGTTACCATGCCGGTGGACGAGTCTCGGGCACCGACAGGGGATGCGGTGCCGCGTGCCACCACGGCCGGCCGGGCGACCGGAGGCCGCAACTCTTCACGGCCGCCTTTGCCCGGCTGCTCCGCACGGCTGATCGTTTTCGGCCCGCGGATCATCCGCGGCATCGAGCGGCGGACAGCGTCAAGCGAACAGCATCAGCAGCAGCGAGCGATCGATCGAGAACGGCGAGGGCGAAACGAGTGAGTGAGCCGGCACGGCACTCGGGCCTGGGAGCGTACGGACGGCCTGGACGGCCCACGGGCCCCGCCGACGGGCGAGGGCCCGGGCGCCGCACGGCCCGGCGGCTCGCGGCCGCCCTGGGAGCCGTGCTGGCGGTGTTCACGGCCGCGCCGGCCGGCGCGCTGCCCGTCGGCGGCCCCCGGGCGGGCGCGGACGGCGGGGTCTCCGCCGAGGCCCCGGCGGTCATGACGATCGACACGGTGGCCCCCCAGGTGGCCACCCCGAACGGCACCGTGACGATCACCGGGCACGTCACCAACGGCGGCAAGTCCGTGCTCAGGGACGCCCACGCGGCCATCCGCAAGCCGTGGTCGGGCAAGCCGCTGCAGCGGCGCAGCGAGCTGTCGACGGTGGCCTCGCGCACCGGCCCGGTCGGCCAGGACGGCGTGGAGCTGGACAGCCCGCAGTACGCGCTGCCCGAGCTGGGCCCCGGCCAGAGCCAGCCGTTCACCCTCGGCGTCGCCGTCAACGACCTCCAGCTGAACGGCGACGGCGTCTACGAACTCGCGGTGGACACCTGGGGCACGACCGCCGACAACCAGCACGAACGGGCGCTGGGCATCGCCCGGACCTTCCTGACGTACACCTCGAACCCCGGCGAGGCCCAGCCGACGAGGATCGCCACGCTCTGGCCGCTGGTGCACGCCCCGGTGCTGGCCGCGCAGACCGTCTCCGACAACGAGCAGACCGTCTCCGTCCTGCGCAACGACGGCCTGGCCGGCGAGTTCGCGCCGGGCGGCCGGCTCTACGAGCTCGTGGACACCGGCGCCAAGCTCCCCGGGCTGACCTGGGTGATCGACCCGGACCTGCTGGACACCGCGTTCGCGATGACCAAGCCGTACCGGGTGCAGAAGCCGGGCACCGAGGAGTCCGGGAAGCCTGCCAAGGACGACACCACCGTCCCGGGCACCGGCGTGGCCGCCGCGACGGCCTGGCTGGAGAAGCTGCGGGCCGCCGTCGCCAAGCCCGGCAACCAGGTGGTGGCGCTGCCGTACGCCGACCCGGACGTCGCCTCGATCGCCCACAACGGCGCCGACCTGACCGGGATGGCCACCGCCCTGGGCAAGGCCGCCACCGCGGGCCGGCTGACCGTCGAGGGCCGGCTGTCCGTGGACACCCGCTCCGACGTCGCGTGGCCCTACCAGGGCCACCTGGACCAGCAGATCGCCGGCATCACCCAGCAGGCGGGCAGCGGCCTGGTGCTGGCGAACGGCGCGAGCATGCCGGAGCCGGACGCGCTCAACCACACGCCGACCGCGGTGCGCCCGATCGGCAACGGGCAGAACGCCGTGGTGGCCGACGAGACCGTCTCCGCGCTGTTCGACACCGACCTGAACACCCCGCAGGCGCAGACGCTGGCGACCCAGCGCTTCCTCGCCGAGACCTACGCGATCACCCACGAGCAGCCGCAGAACCAGCGCGGCCTGCTGGTGATGCCGCCGCGCAACCTGACCGTGAACACCGCCAAGGCGCTGGCCGCCGCCCTCCAGACGGCGGCCGGCAAGTGGGCGGAGCCGGCGAAGCTGGACGTGCTGGCCCAGGCCGCGCCCGACCCGGGGGCCGCCACCGCCGTCCCGGCCGCCACCGACTACCCGGCCCAGGCCCGCGCCTCCGAGCTGTCGGCGGCCGACCTGAGCGGCACCGACAGGATCCAGAACGACCTGGACACCCTGATGCAGGTGCTCACCCTGCCGCAGCGGGTGCGCGGCCCGTTCAGCGCCGCCATGGTCCGGTCGCTGTCCACCGAGTGGCGCTCGGACACGCCGGGGGGCGGCAACTACCGCAAGGGCGTCACGGGCTACCTCCAGGAACTGACCGGCGCGGTGAAGGTCCCGCAGAAGACCGTGGTCACGCTCGCCGGGAACACCGGCCTGCTGCAGGTCAGCGTCCGCAACGACCTCACCCAGACCGTCACCAACCTCAAGCTGAAGCTCACCTCGCACCAGCCCAACCGGCTCGGGGTCGGCGAGGACGCGGAACTGGTCATCCCGGCCGCACAGAGCGTCACCGTGCGCTTCCAGGCCGTGGCGCGGAACAACGGGCCGGTCAAGATGACGGCCCAGCTCTGGACCACCGGGCCGAACTCGCGCCCGTACGGCGCGCCGCAGGACTTCCAGGTGGAGGTCACCTCGGTGACCAACGGCGTGCTGTACGTGTTCGCGGGCGGCGTGGTGCTGCTCCTGCTCGCCGCGCTGCGCTTCGTCCGCCAGCGCAAGCGCCGGGCCGGGCAGCCGCACGAGGACGGCGACCAGCTGGTCGGCGACACCGGGGCGGACGGCGCGGCCGAGGGGCCGGACGACGAGCCGGACGACGCCGACGGCGGCGCCTGCGCCGGTGACAATCCTGCGCAGACACCGCGCGCGAGCAGCGCCGATGGCCGGGATCGGGCCACCAGTGATGAGAAGGTTGGTCCTTGATACCGCCGACCCCGCGAGCTACCGGGCCGGCCTCCCCCCACGACAGCGAAGAGGTGACATGACCGGGCGCAGCGAGGAGCGGCCGCCGGGCCGCGGTGAGAGCCGGCCGGGCGCCGAGTCGCCGTCCGGCGACTGGTACGTGGCCGACACCTACGCCCAGGACCCGTACGCGGCCGACGCGTACCAGGGCCCGCAGGACGGCCAGGACCCGTACGGTCTGCGGGCCGCCCGGCCCGCCGCGCAGCAGCCGCCGGCCGCCGCGTACGACGTGCCGCCGCAGTTGCCGCCGCAGGCCGGCGGCTACCCGACGCCGGTGCCGCCGGCGCAGTCGTCGCCGACGCGGTTCTCGCCGCCGGTGCCGCCGGTGCAGCCCGGCTGGGACACCCCGGCCGACTGGCGGCAGCCCCACGACAACGCCCCGGAGGCTCCTGAGGCCCCGGCGGCCCCTGAGGCCACAGTGGCCTCTGAGGCCCCGGCGGGCGACCGCTGGGGTGCCCCGGAGCAGCCCGCGCCGCAGTGGGAGCCGGGCCCGGCGCACTCCGCGTGGGACACCGAGACCACCGAGTACGTCGGGGTGGACGCGCTGTTCGGCGGCCACCAGGCGGAGGCCGCGGCCCAGCCGCCGGCGCCGCAGCCCGCGCCCGTCCCGCCGACCGCTCCGCCGACCGCTCCGCCGGGCGCGCCGTCGGCGCCCGTGCCGTTCCCGCTCGCGGGCGGGTACCCGGCGCAGGACGGCCACGGGGACGGGGCGCGCCCGTTCGTACCCCCGATCGAGTTCGACCCGCCGCTCTCCGAGGAGGAGGCCACCATGCAGGTGGGCGCCGTGGCGCTGCCGCCCGCGGTGGAGCCGCTGGAGGACCTCGCCGCCGAGGAGCACACGGCGCAGGCGGCGCCCATCGCCGAGCCCGCTCCGGCGGCCGGTGGCGGCAAGGTCGCGAGCCTGCTGAACTCCAGCGCGATCATGGCGGCCGGCACGCTGGTCTCCCGCGGTACCGGCTTCCTGCGCACGATGGTGATCGCGGGCGCGATCGGCATCGCCGTCATGGGCGACTCGTACAACGCGGCGAACACCCTGCCGACCCTGCTCTACATCCTGATCGGCGGCGGCGCGCTGAACGCCGTCTTCGTGCCGCAGCTGGTGCGCAGCATGAAGAACGACGAGGACGGCGGCACCGCGTACGCCAGCCGGCTGCTCACCCTGGTGATGGTCGGGCTCGGCGGCGTCGTGTTCCTGGCGGTGCTCGGAGCTCCCGTGCTGGTGCAGCTGATCGCGCACCCGATGATGGAGAACCCGGCCCGCGCGGACACCACGGTGGCGCTGGCCCGGTACTGCCTGCCGACCATCTTCTTCATGGGCATCCATGTGGTGATGGGCCAGATCCTCAATGCCCGCGGCCGCTTCGGCGCGATGATGTGGACCCCGGTCCTCAACAACATCGTGGTGATCTTCACCTTCTCCGCCTACATCTGGGTCTACGGCGGCTTCGACTCCACCCAGGTCACGCCGGAGAACATCACGCCGGAGGGCGTGCGGCTGCTCGGCCTCGGCACGCTGATCGGCCTCGTCGTCCAGTCGCTGGCGATGATCCCGTACCTGCGGGCGGCCGACTTCCACTACCGGCCGCGGTTCGACTGGCGCGGCCACGGTCTGGGCAAGGCCGCCCGGCTGGCCAAGTGGACGTTCTTCTTCGTGCTCGCCAACCAGGCCGGCTACCTGGTCATCACCCAGCTGGCCACCGCCGCCGGCAGCGCCGCCGAGCGGGGCGGCCACGGCGGTGTCGGCCTCGCCGCGTTCTCCAACGCGCTGCTGATCTGGCAGCTCCCGCAGGCCGTCATCACCGTCTCGATGATGAGCGCGGTGCTCCCCCGGCTCTCGCGGGCGGCTGCGGACGACGACGCCGGCGCGGTGCGCGACGACCTGTCGTACGGGCTTCGCACCACCGCGGTGGCGGTCGTCCCGGCCTCGTTCCTGTTCCTGGCCCTCGGCCCGGCGATCGGCCGCTCGATCTACGCGGTCGGCGGCGGCGCGACGGCCCTGAACAACGCGACCAACGTCGGCCTGATGCTCTCCGCCTTCGCGCTCGGCCTGATCCCGTACTCGGCGCAGTACGTCATGCTGCGCGGCTTCTACGCCTACGAGGACACCCGGACGCCGTTCTCCAACACCGTCTGGGTGGCGGCCTGTCAGGCCGGCTTCTCGCTGATCTGCTGGTTCGCCCTGCCGGCCCAGTGGACGGTGACCGGCATGGCGTTCGGCTACGGCCTCGCCTACGCCGTCGGGGTGACGGTCGCGGTGCCGAAGCTGAAGAGGAAGATCGGCGGGCTGGACACCAAGCGGATCGGCAAGACGTACACCCGCCTGGCCACCGCCTCCGTACCGGCCGCCCTGGTCGGCCTCGGCGTCAGCCTGGCGGTCCAGCGGGTGCTCGGCGGCTGGGCGGGCAGCGTGCTCGCCCTCGTCGTGGCCGGCGCCCTCCAGCTGGCCGTGTTCGTGCTCATCGCGAAAAGGCTCCGGATCGAGGAGCTCAACGCCATGCTGGGCATGGTCCGCGGCCGCATCGGCCGCTGACCCACCGCACCAACCAGCCGGACCGGCCGCCGCCCTGACCGAACGTCAACCGCAACGATCGGGCTCCAGCGCCGGTCCGGCCGGCGCCGGGCCGCCATCCGCCCCCGGGTCGCCCGGGCCGCGAGGTGGCGGCCCGGTGTCGGGTCTGCACGACATCTCTCCACCGCTACGCAACCGAGCGGACCCCTCAGCGGTCGTACCCGGTGGAGAAGAGTGGGCACAATTGTCCCGGAGCACACAGGGCCGCCAACCCACATGCTCCAGCGACTCTCAGCCGGGGCGACACAAGGGGAGGCAGGACCACGGTGGCTGATGGCACCAAGGCGGTCGTCGACACGTCAGCAGCTGACGCGGCGGCGGACGAGGCCGCACTGGCCGCGGCGATCGGCGGGCTCGCGGGCGGGAAGGCCGACCAGGCCGGCGACGCCGACGGCTCCTCCTCGGACGGCCCCTCAAACTCCGCCGACGCCCCGGACGCCTCCGCCGTCGCACCGGCCGAGACACCGGCCGAGACACCGGCCGACGGCTCGGTCAGCGAGGAGACCTCGGAGATCACCGCGCCGCTCTCCGTCCAGGAGATCGCCGCCGAGCTGGCCGCCGGCGGCGCGTCCAAGCCGAAACGGGCCGCCGCCAAGGCCCCGGAGCCGCCGGGCACCGCCGCCCGGCGCCGGCCCACCGACCCGCAGCCCACGCACGACCCGCGCGACACCTCCGCCCTCCCGCGCACCCTCCCCGCGCCGATGCGGCACAGCGGCGACAAGATCGGCCACCGGTACCTGCTGGAGGAGTGCATCTCCCAGACCGAGACCTTCAGCAGCTGGCGGGCCGTCGACGAGAAGCTGCGCCGGGCCGTCGGCGTCCACCTGATGGCCTCCGGCCACCAGCGCGCCCGCAAGGTGCTCGCCGCCGCCAAGTCCGCCGCGCTGCTCGGCGACCCGCGGTTCGTCCAGGTGCTCGACGCCGTCCAGGAGGGCGAGCTGGTCTACGTCGTGCGGGAGTGGCTGCCGCACGCCTCCGACCTGGCCAGGCTGATCGCGAACGGCCCGATGGAGCCGCACGAGGCGTACCAGATGGTCCGCCAGGTGACCGACGCGGTCGCCGCCGCCCACCGGCGCGGCCAGGCCCACCTGCGGCTCACCCCGCGCTGCGTGCTGCGCACCGACAGCGGCCAGTACCGGATCAACGGCATCGCGGTGGACGCCGCCCTGCGCGGGCTGCCCGCCGAGGACAGCACCGACAGTGCCGAGCGCGCCGACACCCGCGCGATCGGCGCCCTGCTGTTCGCCGCGCTCACCCACCGCTGGCCCTACCCCGAGGACCGCTACGACCTCCACGGCCTGCCGAGGGGCCTCCAGAACGCCGCGCCCGACCAGGTCCGCGCCGGGGTCCACAAGGGCCTGTCCGACCTTGCCGCAAGGGCCCTGTTCGACCACCCGCCGCACCACGCCTCGCCGATCACCACGCCGGAGGAGCTGGCCCGGGCGATCGCACTGATGCCCCGCATCCGCCAGCCCGAACCCGAGCTGCCCGTCTTCACCCCGCCCCGGCACAACACCCACGCCCTGCCGACCGCCCCCAACCCGACCCGGGTGATCGCCGACCCCGCCATCGCCCCGCTGCCGCCGATGGCGCGCCCGGCGGCGGCCCGGCGCACCCGGCGGCGGCTGCGCCGGGTGGTCAAGGCGACGGCCTGGACGGTCGCGCTGGGCGCCATCGGCGTCGCCTCCTGGCAGCTGGTCGACAACCTGCGCAACCCGGGCCCGGGTGCCGTCGCGGCCCCGCAGCCGTCGATCAGCACCACCGCGCCGGCCGTGCACGCCGCGGCGCACACGCCGGCGCCGATCACCATCAAGGACGCCCAGTCCTACAACCCGATGGGCGACGCACCCGAGGGCAAGGAGAGCGCCGGGAAGGCCGTCGACGGCGACCCGAGCACCGCCTGGACCACCAACTGGTACAACGACCAGCTCGGTCCCAAGCCGCCCTCCCTCAAGTCGGGCACGGGGCTGTTGATCGACCTCGGCTCGCCACAGGCGGTCAGCTCGGTCAGCGTCCAGTTCATCGGCGAGCACACGGCGGAGCTGCGGGTGCCCACCGCGGCCGCCGCCGCCAACCCGGCGCAGGCCAAACCGGAGCACTTCACGGTCGTCGGCAGGAAGGTCGGCGCCAACGTCGAGTACACCCTCGACAACCCGATCACCACGCGTTACCTCTTGATCTGGCTGACCGCTCTGCCGAAGGATACGGAAGGCAGGTTCCGTGGTCAGGTCGCCGAGGTCAAGGTCTCCGGCTGACCCCGACGAACGCGAGAGGGTGACAGTGGCGGACGACGACGCGACACTGCTCGCCCGGCACGTCGCCGGCGATCCGGACGCCTTCGGCCTGCTGGTGAACCGCCACCGCGACCGGCTCTGGGCGGTCGCCCTGCGCACCCTGGGCGACCGCGAGGAGGCCGCCGACGCCCTCCAGGACGCCCTGGTCTCCGCCTTCCGCGCCGCGGCCGGGTTCCAGGGCCGCTCGGCGGTCACCACCTGGCTGCACCGGATCGTGGTCAACGCCTGCCTGGACCGCGCCCGGCGCAGCTCCACCCGTCGCACCACCCCGCTGGACGACGACCCGCAGCGGCTGGACACCCTGGTCGGCTCCGCCGAGCCCGCAGACTCCCCTGTGGTCCGGGCCGAGGTGCACCGCGAGGTGACCGCCGCGCTCGCCGAACTGCCGGCCGACCAGCGGGCCGCCCTGGTCCTGGTCGACATGCAGGGCTACCCGGTCGCCGAGGCGGCCGAGCTGCTGGGCGTGCCGGTGGGCACGGTGAAGAGCCGCTGCGCCCGGGGCCGGGCCCGGCTGCTGCCGCTGGTCCGCCACCTGCGCGAGGGCAGCGGTGAATCGGACGTTTCACGTGAAACGGCGCCCGTCCGGGGCTCGGCGCCACCACGGCGTAGCGCACCGGGGAACCCGAAGGGCGGCCGTACCGTCACAGGGACAGGCCCGGACACCGGCCGGACGATTCTGGAAGGAGATGCGAGCACGCGATGACGGCCCCGTTCTCCTCCCCCGGATCTCCCGACTCCCCCGAGTCCCACCCCCCCACGGACCAGCTCGCCGACCTCGCCGAGGGGCTGATCGACGACGCCGACGCCGCCGAGGCGCTGCACCGGCACCTGGCGGGCTGCGCCGAGTGCCGTGAGACGGCCGACGCGCTGCGCGAGGTCCAGGCACTGCTGGGCGAGGTCGAAACCCCGCCGATGCCGGCCGACGTGGCGGCCCGGCTGGACGCCGCGCTCGCCGACGAGCAGGCCTCCCGTGCCGAAGCCCGGCGCGAGGCCGCCGATCGCCCCCAGGAGGCCCCCGGCCGCACCGCCGGGGCTCCCACCCCGGCCGCACCGTCCCGGCCCGCCACGACCCCCGCCGCGCCGCCCGCCCGGCCCGTCGGCGCCACCGGCCCGGGCCGCTCCCGCTCCCGGCGGCGGCGCTTCGGCCTGCTGCTCGGTGCAGCGGCCGCACTCGCCGCCATAGGCCTCGGCGGCGCGCTGCTGTATCCGACGGACTCCGGCTCCACCGGGGCGTCGGTCTCGGCCGGTGCCCCGACCGCCACCGACGCCGGCCACAGCATCACCGCGGAGCACGCCCTGGGCGCCGGCACCGCCTACCGCGACGACCAACTCGCCGCGCAGATCCAGCAGTTGCTGGCCCGCTCCGGTGGCACCGCCGAGGCCACGGCCGGCGGACCAGGCAAGCCCTCCGCCGCCCCCGCGGAGGGCCAGCAGGGGCTCACCGCCCAGACCGCGCCCCAGACCGCGCCCCGGACCTGCCCTGCCCCCGCCGAGGGCACCCTGCTGGCCACCGACCACGGCAGCTACACGGGCGCCCCGGTCGACGTCCTGGTGTACGCGGTGCCCGGCAAGCCGGGCGTGGTCGACGTCTACCTGCGCTCCCCCGACTGCGGCCCGGTCCTGCTGCACCGCACGGTCCTTGCCCACTGACGCCACACCCGCTGACGCCCCGCCCGCTGACGACGGCTGAAGGCCATGCGATCGACGCCCAGCCCGGCGCGCCACTCCCACACTGCGGGCGCCTGGTACTGATCCTCCTGGGAATGCGAGACACTGGGCAGTCGTTGTCCCGGGCGGCGGAGCAGGACCGCCCTCCCCGCAGCAAACGCGGGTCGCGATGCGAACCAGGAGATGTAGTGAGCGACGTCCGTAACGTGATCATCATCGGTTCCGGCCCGGCCGGGTACACGGCTGCGCTCTACACGGCCCGTGCCTCCCTCAGGCCGCTGGTCTTCGAGGGCGCCGTCACCGCCGGTGGTGCGCTGATGAACACCACCGAGGTCGAGAACTTCCCGGGCTTCCGGGACGGCATCATGGGCCCCGAGCTGATGGACAACATGCGGGCGCAGGCCGAGCGCTTCGGTGCCGAGCTGATCCCGGACGACATCGTCGCGGTCGACCTCACCGGTGACGTCAAGACCGTCACCGACTCCGAGGGCAACGTGCACAAGGCCCGCGCGGTGATCGTCACCACCGGCTCCCAGCACCGCAAGCTCGGCCTGCCGAACGAGGACAAGCTCTCCGGCCGCGGCGTCTCCTGGTGCGCGACCTGCGACGGCTTCTTCTTCCGCGACCAGGACATCGCGGTGGTCGGCGGCGGCGACACGGCCCTGGAGGAGGCGACCTTCCTCTCCCGCTTCGCCCGCAGCGTCACCATCATCCACCGCCGGGACACCCTGCGCGCCTCCAAGGCGATGCAGGAGCGCGCCTTCGCCGACGAGAAGATCCGCTTCGAGTGGGACAGCGCGGTCGAGGCCATCCACGGCGACCCGAAGCTGAGCGGCGTCACCCTGCGCGACACCACCACCGGCGAGACCCGCGAGCTGGACGTCACCGGCCTGTTCATCGCGATCGGCCACGACCCGCGCACCGAGCTGTTCAAGGGCCAGCTGGAGCTCGACGCCGAGGGCTACCTCAAGGTCGAGTCGCCGTCGACCCGCACCAACATCCCGGGTGTCTTCGGCGCCGGCGACGTCGTCGACCACACCTACCGCCAGGCCATCACCGCGGCCGGCACCGGCTGCTCCGCCGCGCTGGACGCGGAGCGCTACCTCGCCGCGCTGGACGACCTGGAGGCCAAGGCCGCCGCCGTCGCGGTCTGAGCCCCGCCGCACCGACAGATCCCCGCGGGGGTGTCGAACGTTGTTTCACGTGAAACACCCCCGCCCCGTCCAGGCAGAAACACAACGGGCCCGCCCGTTGTTCTCCTGGCAGCAGCACACCGCCTCCGAACCCGAGGAGTTCCCGTGGCCGGCGCCACCACCACCGTCACCGACGCGACGTTCAAGGCCGATGTCCTGGACAGCGACAAGCCCGTACTGGTCGACTTCTGGGCCACCTGGTGCGGCCCGTGCCGCCAGGTCGCCCCGATCCTGGACGAGATCGCGACCGAGCACGGCGACAAGCTGACCATCGCCAAGCTCGACGTGGACGCCAACCAGGCGACCGCCGCCCAGTACGGCGTCATCTCGATCCCGACCCTGATCGTCTACAAGGGCGGCGAGCCGGTGAAGTCGATCACCGGTGCCCGTCCGAAGGCCGCGCTGCTGCGCGAGCTGGCCGAGTTCATCTAGGTCCTCGACCACCCGCGATGGCGGGGCTCCCCATGACCGGGGAGCCCCGCCATCGTCGTTTCCCGCTCCTCGAAAGGCCCGCCCAGCTCCTCGAAAGGTCCTCTCAGAACGGGCGCAGCGCCGGCTCCTTGCGCCCCCCGCCCAGCAGCCGCTCCAGCGCCACCTCGACGTCTCCGCGCCAGGACAGCGTGGTCCGCGCCTCCAGCCGCAGCCGCGGGTAGCGGTGGTGCGGCCGGACGGTCTTGAAGCCGACCGCGAGCAGATGGTCGGCCGGCAGCACGCAGCTCGTCGGCACCCGCCCGGCCGTGCCGAAGGCCTCGATCGCCCGTACCCCGCGCCCCAGCAGATCCTTGGCCACGGTCTGCACCAGCACCCGGCCGAGCCCCTGCCGCTGGTAGCCCGGCAGCACCCGGCTGACCATCAGCTGAACGGCGTCCGGTGACACCGGGCTGGTCGGGAAGGACTGCGAGCGCGGGACGTAGGCGGGCGGCGCGTAGAGCACGAATCCGGCGGGCTGGTCGTCCACGTAGACGATCCGGCCGCAGGAGCCCCACTCCAGCAGCACCGCGGAGATCCACCCCTCCTTCTCCAGCTCCGGCTTGCCGGACTCCACCGCCGCCTTTCCGGTCACCGGGTCCAGCTCCCAGAACACGCAGGAGCGACAGGTCGTCGGCAGATCCGCGAGGTTGTCCAGTGTCAGCGGAGCGATCCGGCGTCCCATGCCCCACACCTCCTCGTCCACTCCACAGTCGAGCATTCCCCCCGAACACCGATGGGTGCATGTTTCACGTGAAACAACGCTCACGCGGAACATGCACCCATCGGGTCACACCTCTCCGGCCCGGCTCAGCTCTGCGACAGCCGCAGCCCGTCCTCGCCCGGGGCCAGGCTGTCCAGGATGCGGTTCAGGTCCTCCACCGAACCGAACTCCAGCACCACCTTGCCCTTGCCCAGCTTGCCGCCGCGCTGCGACACCTCGACCTTGACCCGGGTGTCGAAGCGGTCCGACAGCCGGCTCGCCAGGTCGTTGAAGGCCGGCGAGAGCAGCTTGCCCGCCTTCGGCGCCTGCCGCTTCGGCTTCTCGTCCTCCCGGCCCATCACCTTGACGATCTCCTCGGTGGTGCGCACCGAGAGACCCTCCGCGTTGATCCGCGTGGCCAGCCGCTCCTGCTGCTCGCTGTCGCGCAGTCCGAGCAGCGCGCGGCCGTGCCCGGCCGTCAGCACTCCGGCGGCGAGCCGGCTCTGGACGGACGGCGGGAGCTTCAGCAGCCGGAGGGTGTTGGACACGTGCGCGCGCGAGCGGGCGATCCGGTCGGCCAGTTCGTCATGGGTGCAGGAGAAGTCCCGCAGCAGCTGGTCGTAGGCGGCGGCCTCCTCCAGCGGGTTCAGCTCGGCCCGGTGCAGGTTCTCCAGGAGGGCGTCCAGCAGCAGCTTGTCGTCCTCGGTGGCCCGGACGATCGCGGGGATCCGCTCCAGCCCGGCCTCGCGGGAGGCCCGCCAGCGGCGCTCGCCCATGATCAGCTCGTAGCGCTCCGGCCCGACCTGGCGCACCACGACCGGCTGGAGCAGGCCGACCTCCTTGATGGAGGCGACCAGCTCGGCGAGCTTGTCCTCGTCGAAGACGTCACGCGGCTGCCGCGGGTTGGGCGTGATCGCGTCCAGCGGCAGCTCGGCGAAGGAGGCGCCGGGGACAGGCTCCGGCTCCTGCCGCAGGCTCGCCGCCGCCCTGGCCGCCACCGTGCCGCGACCGCCCGGCAGCACCGGCGTCGAGGCCGCCGCCGCGCCGTTCGCCACCACCGAGGCCGGTGCGGGCGTGGCGGCCGCGGGCTGAGCCGCCGCCCCGCCGTCCACCGGCGCGGCGGGGCCGATCAGCGCCCCGAGCCCTCGTCCCAGACCCCTGCGACCACTCACCGATGACCCTCCGTCGTACCGTGCTCTGCCACCGGGGCACCGTGCCCCGCCTGGCCGTCCCTCTGCTGGCCCACCACCGTGGCGCCGCCCATACCCACCGCGCGCAGCGCGAGCTCGCGGGCGGCTTCCAGGTAGGAGAGCGCACCGGTGGAACCCGGATCGTACGTGAGCACCGTCTGACCGTAGCTGGGCGCCTCCGAGATGCGCACCGAGCGCGGGATCGCCGTGCTCAGCACCTCCTGCGGGAAGTGCGTCCGGACCTCCTCGGCGACCTGGGCGGCCAGCCTGGTCCGGGCGTCGTACATGGTGAGCAGGATGGTCGAGACGTGCAGTGTGGGATTGAGGTGCGCGCGCACCAGCTCGACGTTGCGCAGCAGCTGGCCGAGGCCCTCCAGCGCGTAGTACTCGCACTGGATCGGGATCAGCACCTCCTGGCCGGCGACCAGGGCGTTGACCGTCAGCAGGCCCAGCGAGGGCGGGCAGTCGATCAGGATGTAGTCCAGCGGCTGCTCGTAGGCGGCGATGGCGCGCTGGAGGCGGCTCTCCCGGGCCACCAGGGAGACCAGTTCGATCTCCGCGCCGGCCAGATCGATGGTTGCGGGGACGCAGAACAGCCCCTCGACGTCCACCACCGGCTGCACCACGTCGGCGAGCGGCTTGCCCTCCACCAGGACGTCGTAGATCGACGGCACCTCGGCGTGGTGGTCGATGCCGAGGGCGGTGGAGGCGTTCCCCTGCGGGTCGAGGTCGACGACCAGGACGCGCAGTCCGTGCATGGCGAGCGAGGCCGCCAGGTTGACGGTGGTGGTCGTCTTGCCGACCCCGCCCTTCTGGTTGGCCACCACGATCACCCGGGTGGTGGCGGGGCGGGGAAGGCCCTCACCCGCACGGCCGATCGCCTGGACCGCAGCCTGGGCAGCACGCGCGATGGGCGTGTCATCGATCTGGTCGATGGTCTCCGAGTCCTGCATGGGGGTCAGTGTTTCACGTGAAACCGGAGCGGCAACAGTCGCCGTCCGGAAGAGGCCGAGCCCGCGGCGGAGCCGCAGATCGAGACTGTCCGAGAGCAGGGAGCGACGTTTCACGTGAAACACCATGCCCGCTATGTCGGAAATCTGACGTTGCGACACTCCGGTGTTCCGACGTCCGAGCGGAGTCGTCCGGCCACTCACCGGAACGACGACGGGCGGGCGATCCTTCCGGAAGGAAGGACCACCCGCCCGTCATGGCGAGTGTCGAGCGTCACCCGGGGGTCAGCGGCCCTTGCGGCGTCCGCCCCGGCCGCGCTCGCCGGTGCGGGCGCTCGCGTTCCGCCCGGCCCGGGCCGCCTTGGCCCGCCGGGTCGCGGCCCTCACCCCGCCGGGGCTCTCCCCGGCCTTGACCTGGACCACCCGGGTCGAGGTCTCCAGGGTGCCCTCGCCGACCGATATCACGCTCCACTCGACCGCGCCCAGCTTGGTCAGCCCGGCGCGCGAGTCGGCCAGTTCCTGCTCCGCACTGTCGCCCTTGAGCGCCAGCATCTGCCCGTGCGGGCGGAGCAGCGGGAGCCCCCAGCCGGCCAGCCGGTCGAGCGGCGCCACCGCCCGGGCCGTCACCACGTCGACCGCGAGCTTGCCGACCATCTCCTCGGCCCGGCCCCGCAGCACGGTGACGTTCTCCAGCCCCAGCTCCCGGACGACCTCCTCCAGGAAGGTGGTCCGACGCAGCAGCGGCTCCAGCAGCGTCACCGAGACGTCCGGACGGGCCAGCGCCACCGGGATACCGGGCAGGCCGGCGCCGGAGCCGACGTCGCACAGCGTGGAGCCGGGGGGCAGCAGCTCGGCGAGCACCGCGCAGTTCAGCACGTGCCGGTCCCAGAGCCGCGGCACCTCGCGCGGCCCGATCAGCCCGCGCTGGACGCCCGCGGTGGCCAGCAGCTCCGTGTAGCGGACCGCGGCGTCGAAGCGGTCGCCGAAGACCTCCCGGGCGACGGCCGGCGCCTCGCCCGGCTCGCTCGCGGCCGACGCCTCGACGGCCTGGCCCTCAGCGGCCGGATTGACGGCACCGGCCTCCGGCTGACCGCCAGTCGCGCTCTCCGTGTCCATCTCGACCTCTCCGATCCCCGGATCCACCGACCCGCTGTCCGCACCGTTTCACGTGAAACATCTCTCGCCGGGCCACCGCCCCGCGAAGGGACGCGACCCCGTCCGCACGAGGCGGACGGGGTCGCGTCCTGTGAAGCTCACCGGCCGCCGGAGCGGCCGGTCATCGACCTGCCGGCCTCAGGCCGGCAGCACGACCACACACCGCTGGGGCTCTTCGCCCTCGGACTCGCTGCGCAGACCCGCCGCGGCGACCGCGTCGTGGACGACCTTGCGCTCGAACGGCGTCATCGGCCGCAGCTTGACCTGCTCGCCGGTGCTCTTGGCCTGCTCGGCGGCCTTGGCGCCGATCGCGGCCAGTTCCTCCCGCTTGCGGGCCCGGAAGCCGGCAATGTCCAGCATGAGGCGGCTGCGCTCGCCGGTCTCCCGGTGGACAGCCAACCGGGTCAGCTCCTGCAGCGCCTCCAGCACCTCGCCGTCCTGGCCGACCAGGCGCTGGAGCACGCGGTCGTTGCCGTCGCTGACGATGGAGACCAGGGCTCGGTCACCTTCGACGTCCATGTCGATGTCACCGTCGAGGTCGGCGATGTCGAGCAGACCCTCCAGGTAGTCCGCCGCGATGTCGCCCTCCTGCTCCAGGCGGGCGATGAGGCTCTGGTCGGCGCTGGCGGCGGCCTCGGCCTCGACGGCGGAGGTGGTGCCTTCCGTCACTGATGGACTCCTTCGGAGATGAGGCCCAGGTTGGTGGGCCGGGAACGAAGCTCTACACGAAGCCGGTCAGGACTTCTTCTTCGGCCGCTGGCCGCCACCGCGCTTCGGCTGCTGCCGAGCGGTGCCCGGCTTGGCCCCACCGGGCCGGGACGAGCCCGGCTTGGCGACCGGCTTGGCGCTGCCGGCCTCGGCCGGAACGGCGTCCGCGGGCTCCTCGGCCGTGGTGTCCGCCGTGGTGTCCTTGGTCAGGCTCGTGGTCTGCCCGCCGGTGTGCTGGCGCTGGGCCTTGGTCTGCTTCCGCGGCTGCTGGCGGCGGGTGTGCACCGACTCCTCGACCACGGTGGCCGCCGCGGCCTCGACCGCCGACTTCTTCGGGGGCAGCAGGCCCCACAGGGCGCCCTTGATCTCCGAACCGTCCGGGTTCAGCCGGCCGGCCTTCTTCAGACGCGCCTGCCGCTCGTTCCAGGCCTTGCTGCCCGGCGTCGGGTTGTTGTGGATGACGATCAGCTGCTGGCCCATCGACCAGACGTTGGTGGTCAGCCAGTAGACGAGGACGCCGACCGGGAAGTTGATGCCCATGACGGCGAACATGACCGGGAAGACGTACATCAGCATCTTCTGCTGCTGCATGAACGGCGTCTTCACCGTGAGGTCGACGTTCTTGGTCATCAGCTGGCGCTGGGTGATGAACTGCGACAGCGACATCAGGAGGATCATCACGGCGGTGACGACCTTGACGCTGGTCACGTCGCTGCCCAGGAAGGTCGCGGACAGCGGGGCGCCGAAGATGTGCGCCTTGCCGGCGCTCACCAGCAGGTCGCCGTGGATCACACCGATCGGCTTGCCCTTGGCGACCGAGGCCAGCACACCGTAGAGGGCGGTGAAGAACGGCGCCTGCACGATGATGGGAAGGCAGCTGGAGAACGGGTTGGTACCCGCCTCCTTGTACAGCTTCATCATCTCTTCGGACTGGCGCTGCCGGTCGTTCTTGTAGCGCTCCTGGATGGCCTTCATCTTCGGCTGGATCGCCTGCATGGCCCGGGTCGCCTTGATCTGCTTCACGAAGAGCGGGATCAGGCAGATCCGGATGACGACCACCATCGAGGCGATGGCCAGACCCCAGGCCCAGCCACCGTCCGGGTCGAAGATGTGGCTGTACAGCGAGTGGAACTGGACGATGATCCAGGACACCGCCGTGTACAGGGGATTCAGGAAGGAGAAGGTCACCGGTCAGGCTCCTTGGACATATCGATTGGCCGCTCGGGGCCAATGGTCGCCGGGCCCTCGGGGTCCGGACCGGCGGAAGTGGCGGGCACCGGTGCTCCGGCGGCGGACCGGCTCAGCCAGTCGCGCAGTCGGCGGTGCCACACCGGGTGCTTGCGTGGCGGGACGTGATCGACCCCGCCCGGCGTCCACGGATTGCAGCGCAGGATGCGCCACACGGTCAGGCCACCGCCCTTGACCGCTCCGTGCACCCGCACGGCCTCGTAGCCGTAGTGCGAGCAGGATGGGTAGTAGCGGCAGACCGGACCGAGCAGCGGGCTGATGGTCCACTGGTAGACCCTGATCAGACCCATCAGCAGGTACTTCATCGCCCTGCTCCCGTCGGCGCCGTCGCGGCGGGCTCTGCCTTGAGCAGCCGTTTCAGCGCCGCGTCCAGGTCACGTTCGAGGTCCTGGTACGAGGCGGACGCGGCCTGGGGCAGCGCACGCACCACTATCAGGCTACCGGCGGGCAGGCTGGACAGACGATCACGAACGAGGTGGCGCAACCGGCGCTTGACCAGGTTGCGGACGACCGCCGGGCCGACGGCCTTGCTCACGACGAAACCCGCACGCGCCGAAGGAGTCCCCTCGGCGACGTGCGGGCGGGAGTCGCTGGTCCGGTCGACCTGCCCCTTCAGGTCACCATCTCTGCTGAGATGGACGACCAACAGGGGCCGGCCGGCCCGGCGACCGCGTTTCACCGCGGTCGCGAAGTCCTGACGCCGCCGCAGCCGATTGTCGGAGGGCAGCACAACAGACTCTGGCGTGGATCAGGCGGACAGGCTGGCGCGGCCCTTGCCACGGCGGGCGGCCAGAATGGCTCGGCCGGCGCGGGTACGCATACGCAGCCGGAAGCCGTGGGTCTTCGCGCGACGACGGTTGTTCGGCTGGAAGGTGCGCTTGCTCACTCGGGGGCTCCTGAGATGAATCGTAGGATGACGGGGAGTCGCTTGGCCGTCACCGTGCGTCCGCGTGATCTCCCCTGATTCGGAAATCCGGCCCATCGCCCCAGTTCGGCTGGGGTTTGAGGCAATCCACGGCGCCCGTGCTGCGCGCCTTATGGAGCGGGTGGACCCGCGGACATGCGGCAGCGGCCATCGACAACTCGACCTGGTTACGGTACGCGGGACGGGGCGCGAGGGTCAAACCAGCCGCCCCGCGCGGTGTGTGCGGCCGCGCCCCGGCACGGTCTTCCACAGGGGCGACACCCCTCTTCGCCCACAGCCTGTGGACAACGACTTGATCCGGCTCTGTTCGCTGACTACCGTTGCAGGACTTGTCTGGTTTGTTCTTCGCGGTCGAGTCCCCCCGGAGACGGACTCGCAGATCCACAGTTTCTTGATCCACCACCCCCCTGCTGGAGCCGCGGGGAACCGAGAAAGCGTGCACCAGTGGCTGATGTCAACAGCGACCTCGTCCCGGTCTGGGCGAGGGTCGTCGAGCGGCTGGTCAGCGACCCGGACATCGGGGAGATGGACAAGCAGTGGGTGCAGCGCACCCAGCCGATGTGGATGATGCACGACACCGCCCTGCTGGCGACCCCCAACGAGCGGGCCAAGCAGGTGCTGGAGGGCCGGCTGCTGCCGCAGCTGACCGAGGCCCTCAGCCGCGAGCTCAGCCGTCCGGTCCGGATCGCCGTGATGGTCGACGCGAACGCCGTCCCCACCACCCCCGCACCCGCCGAGCCCTACCCCGGCCCGGCCGCCGAGGACACCGGCGGCTACGGCGGCCAGGGCTACCCGCAGCCGTACGAGCAGGGCTACGAGCGCCCCCGGTACGACGCGGGCGGCTACGACCAGCGTTCCGCGCCCTACGGCGGTCCGGCGGCGCAGCCGTGGCCGGGCTACCAGGAGCCCCCGTACCACGAGCACGACGAGCCCGCGCCCCGTCCGGCGCCGCGGCCGCTCCCCGGGCCCGCGACCACTCAGGGCGACCTCTTCGGCGGCGCGTACGGCCCCGGCCCGGGCGAGCAGCCCCGCGTCGGCGCCGGCCGCCGCTCTCCCGGCTCCCGCCCCTCCGGCGGCCGGCCCGCCGACAAGCCCGCGCCGGAGCGCGCCACCGAGCGCCCCGCCGTCCCCGGCGTGCCGGCCCCGCCCGGCGCTCCCCCGGCCGGCGGCGCGCGCAAGGACGAGCCCGCCGCGCGGCTGAACCCCAAGTACCTGTTCGACACCTTCGTCATCGGCGCGAGCAACCGCTTCGCGCACGCGGCGGCGGTGGCGGTCGCCGAGGCCCCGGCCAAGGCGTACAACCCGCTCTTCATCTACGGCGAGTCCGGGCTGGGCAAGACCCACCTGCTGCACGCCATCGGGCACTACTCGCGCAGCCTCTTCCCGGGCACCCGGGTGCGCTACGTGTCCTCGGAGGAGTTCACCAACGAGTTCATCAACTCGATCCGGGACGGCAAGGCGGACACCTTCCGCAAGCGCTACCGGGACATGGACATCCTGCTCGTGGACGACGTGCAGTTCCTCGCGAGCAAGGAGTCCACGCAGGAGGAGTTCTTCCACACCTTCAACACCCTGCACAACGCGAACAAGCAGATCGTCCTCTCGTCGGACCGGCCGCCCAAGCTGCTGACCACGCTGGAGGACCGGCTGCGCAACCGCTTCGAGTGGGGCCTGATCACCGACGTGACCCCGCCGGAGCTGGAGACCCGGATCGCGATCCTGCGCAAGAAGGCGATCCAGGAGCAACTCAACGCTCCGGCGGACGTGTTGGAGTTCATCGCGTCCCGGATCACCCGCAACATCCGGGAGCTGGAGGGCGCCCTGATCCGGGTCACCGCCTTCGCCAACCTCAACCGGGCGCCGGTGGACCTGGAGCTGGCCGGCATCGTCCTCAAGGACCTGATCCCGGGCGGGGACGAGGACGCCGGGCCGGAGATCACCGCGCAGGTCATCATGCAGCAGACCGCCGCGTACTTCGGGCTGGGTGTGGACGACCTCTGCGGGTCGTCTCGCAGCCGGGTACTGGTGACGGCCCGCCAGATCGCGATGTACCTGTGCCGCGAGCTCACCGACCTGTCGCTGCCGAAGATCGGCGCGCAGTTCGGCGGCCGGGACCACACCACGGTGATGCACGCGGACCGCAAGATCCGCTCGCTGATGGCCGAGCGGCGGTCGATCTACAACCAGGTCACCGAGCTGACCAACCGCATCAAGAGCTAGTCCTGCCACCGCCGTCGAGGACGGCCGGCCGAGGGCGTCAGGAGCGATCCTGACGCCCTTTTCGGCATATCCAACAGGTGTGGATAGGCGCCGGCTGGGCAGGGATGCGTTCGACGGATGCTCCGCCAGCCCACGGTCCGCGCCGAACATCTGACCGGTGATTCGAAAACCGGGGTCGCGCGAGGCGGCAATCCACAGATGAGGGGCTTTCTCCACCGTCCACAGGGTGGAGAGTCCGGAGTTATCCAGAATTCCTCCACAGGCGGGTCACCGCTACGCTCTTCCGCGCAGGTCAGATGCCTGTGGACTTGTGCACAACGGTTATCCACAGGGTGTGGACAATTGACGGGCCGCCAGCGGACCGTCAGGGTTGTCCACCGCTTGTCCCCAGGCTCGGGGCGGTTATCCCCAGGTTGTCCACAGCGGCGTCCACAGTTCGACAAGCTTGGGGCCGCGTTCATGCCCTGGTGTGAAAGGCGTCACGAAAAGTTGACCGGCGCCCGTGGATAACCGGGCCCGGATCTGGGGACAGCGCTGGGGAAAACCTGTGGATACCCTGCGTGCCCTGTGGGTAACGCTCCGCCGTCCACAGCGAAGCCTGTCCGTCCACAGCCGCCATCCACACGCACTGTGGACAAAATTCGGGCGCTGACCTGCGGAAACGGGGTTATCCACGGTTTCCACAGGCCCTACTACTACCACTACACAGATAGACCCATCGACTCGTTTCAAAGCAGGTGGGCCCGAAATCTGTGGACAACGGATCACCGACATCTGTTCGGGTTGCTTCCGCCCGTCTGCCCCGTCTGTCGGTGGAGTACGTCAGACTGTCCTCGGCGACTGGAAGCGGAGTGGCAGAGCTCGGCGGACAGCCGAACCGACGATCAAGATCAGACGAACCAGAGTGCGAGCGGGAGCGCTCGATCCAGGAGGCGGTTACCGGTGAAGTTCCGGGTGGAGCGTGACGTCCTCGCGGAGGCGGTGGCCTGGGCTGCCCGCAGCCTCCCGGCACGGCCGCCGGTGCCGGTGCTGGCCGGCCTGCTGCTGACGGCACAGGAGGGCAGCCTGGCCCTGTCCGGCTTCGACTACGAGGTCTCGGCCCGGGTCGAGCTGGAGGCGGACATCGAGGAGGCCGGCACCGTCCTGGTCTCCGGTCGCCTGCTGAACGACATCTCGCGGAACCTTCCCAACAGGCCTGTGGAGATCTCCACCGACGGCCAGCGGGTCAGCGTGGTCTGCGGCAGCTCCCGGTTCACCCTCCCCACCCTGCCGGTGGACGAGTACCCGGCGCTGCCCCAGATGCCGACCGCCACCGGCACCGTCTCCGGTGACGTCTTCGCCTCCGCGGTCAGCCAGGCCGCCGTGGCCGCCGGCCGCGACGACACCCTCCCGGTGCTCACCGGCGTCCGGGTCGAGATCGAGGGCGACCGGATCACCCTGGCCGCCACCGACCGCTACCGCTTCGCCGTGCGCGAGCTGCTGTGGAAGCCCGAGCAGTCGGACATCTCCGCCGTCGCGCTCGTCCCGGCCAAGACCCTGCAGGACATCGCCAAGTCCCTGGGCAGCGGTGACAACGTCTCGATCGCGCTGTCCTCGGGTGGCGCGGGCGAGGGCCTGATCGGTTTCGAGGGCGCCGGCCGCCGCACCACCACGCGGCTGCTGGAGGGCGAGTTCCCCAAGTTCCGCAGCCTCTTCCCGACCGAGTTCAGCGCCGTCGCCGCGATCCAGACCCAGCCGTTCCTGGAGGCGCTCAAGCGCGTCTCGCTGGTCGCCGAGCGCAACACCCCGGTCCGGCTCAGCTTCGAGCAGGGCGTGCTCACCCTGGAGGCAGGCTCGGGCGACGACGCCCAGGCCACCGAGCGGATCGACGCGGACCTGGAGGGCGACGACATCTCGATCGCCTTCAACCCGGGCTACCTGGAGGAGGGCCTCAAGGCCATCGACTCCGCCTACGCCCAGCTGAGCTTCACCACCCCGACCAAGCCCGCGCTCCTCAGCGGCAAGGCCTCGGTGGACGCCGAGGAGGACAAGGCGTACCAGTACCTGATCATGCCGGTCCGCCTCTCCGGCTGACGTTCGGGACCGGCGTGATCCCGGGGGCGTGGGGGTCGTCCCCCGCAGGACTCCGCATGCCGGTCAGCCTCTCCGGCCGACCTCGGAACTGTGATACCCACAGTCCGTACCCACAGCCTGTGGACGGCCTCCCCCGGTCGGGCTTGACCGGGGGAGGCCCCGTCTCCCCAGCGCGTAGGCTCAGGGTGTGTGCGGCAACGGCGCCGCCGGCAGGCACGTCACCACAGGTAAGGACTTGGTCATGGAGCTCGGCCTCATCGGTCTCGGCAAGATGGGCGGCAACATGCGCGAGCGGATCCGCCGCGCCGGCCACACCGTCATCGGCTACGACCGCAACCCGGACATCTCCGACGTCGAGAGCCTCCAGGAGCTCGTCACCAAGCTCCAGGGCCCGCGCGTGGTCTGGGTGATGGTCCCGGCCGGCGCCGCCACCCAGGCGACCGTCGACGAGCTCGCCGAGCTGCTCTCCCCCGGCGACGTCGTGGTCGACGGCGGCAACTCCCGCTGGACCGACGACGTCAAGCACGCCGAGGCACTGGCCGCCAAGGGCATCGGCTTCGTCGACTGCGGCGTCTCCGGCGGCGTCTGGGGCCTGGAGAACGGCTACGCCCTGATGTACGGCGGCGACGCCGAGCACGTCGCCCGCGTCCAGCCGGTCTTCGACGCGCTCAAGCCCGAGGGCGAGTTCGGCTCGGTGCACGCGGGTGCGGTGGGCGCCGGCCACTTCGCCAAGATGGTCCACAACGGCATCGAGTACGCGATGATGCAGGCCTTCGCCGAGGGCTGGGAGCTGCTGGAGGCCGCCCCCGAGGTCACCGACGTGCGCGAGGTCTTCCGCAGCTGGCAGGAGGGCACGGTCATCCGTTCCTGGCTGCTGGACCTGGCCGTCCGGGCGCTGGACGAGGACGAGCACCTGGCCAAGCTGCGCGGCTGGGCCGCCGACTCCGGCGAGGGCCGCTGGACCGTCGAGGCCGCGATCGACCACGCCGTGCCGCTGCCGGCGATCACCGCCTCGCTGTTCGCCCGCTTCGCCTCCCGCCAGGAGGACTCGCCGCAGATGAAGATGATCGCCGCGCTGCGCAACCAGTTCGGCGGCCACGCGGTCGAGTCGAAGTAGTCCCCCACCGGCACCGCGCCGGGTTTTCCACAGAAGGCGAGCGCAGTCCACAGCCATGCACGTCGCGCATCTGTCGCTCGCCGACTTCCGGTCGTACGCCCGGGCCGAGGTCCCCCTCGACCCGGGCGTGACGGCCTTCGTCGGTCCCAACGGCCAGGGCAAGACCAACCTGGTCGAGGCGATCGGCTACGTCGCCACCCTGGGCAGCCACCGGGTGGCCACCGACGCCCCGCTGATCCGGCTGGGCGCCGAGCGGGCGGTGATCCGCACCTCCGTGGTGGACCGCGGCCGGTCCACCCTGATCGAGCTGGAGCTCACCCCGGGCAAGGCGAACCGGGCCCGGATCAACCGCTCCGACAACGTCCGCCCGCGCGACGTGCTGGGCCTGCTGCGCACCGTCCTGTTCGCCCCCGAGGACCTCAGCCTGGTCAAGGGCGACCCGGGCGAGCGCCGCCGCTTCCTGGACGAGCTGCTGACCGCCCGCGCGCCCCGCCTGGCCGGCGTCCGGCAGGACTACGAGCGGGTGCTGAAGCAGCGCAACGCCCTGCTGAAGACCGCCGCGATGGCCCGCCGGGCCGGCGGCGGCAAGGGCGCCGACCTCTCCACCCTGGAGGTGTGGGACGGTCATCTGGCCCGCGCCGGAGCCGAGTTGACGGCGTTCCGGATCCAGCTGGTGGCCGCCCTGCAGCCGCTGGTGGCCGCCGCGTACGGTCAACTGGCGCCCGGCGGCGGCGAGACCGCGCTGGAGTACCGCAGCTCCTTCGAGGGCGAGCTGCCGACCAGCCGCGAACAGGCCGAGGAGCAGCTGCTTCAGGCCCTGCAGGCGGTCCGCCGGCAGGAGGTCGAGCGCGGGATCACCCTGGTCGGCCCGCACCGCGACGAGCTGGTGCTCAAGCTCGGCCCGCTGCCCGCCAAGGGCTACGCCAGCCACGGCGAGTCCTGGTCGTACGCGCTCGCGCTGCGCCTGGCCTCGTACGAGCTGCTGCGTGCCGACGGCGGCGAGCCGGTGCTGATCCTGGACGACGTGTTCGCCGAGCTGGACGCGGCCCGCCGGGACCGGCTGGCCGAACTGGTGGCCGACGGCGAGCAGGTCCTGGTGACCGCGGCGGTCGCCGACGACGTGCCGAAGGCGCTGGCCGGAGCCCGGTTCGCGGTCGCCGACGGCGCCGTCCGCAGGATCGACGCCTGAGCCTCACCGAACCTCCGGGAATCCCCGCCGTCCCGCGGATCCCGGACGTCCGACCGCTCCCGTACGCTGGACCGTTCACCGGCGCGCGCATCCGCGACCGTTGTCCACAGGCTGGGGAAAAGGAGATCGCCGTGAGTGAGCCGGTCGAGTCCTCCCCGCAGCCCCGCGGCGCGGAGCTGACCGGCGCCGACCTCGCCCGCTCGGCGCTGCGGGCCGCCCGGGCGCAGGCGCGCGAGCGCGGCGAGCAGGTCCGGGAGAAGCGCGAGGCGAAGCGCCACGGCCTGCGCAGCGGGGCCCGCTCGGACGGCCGGGACCCGGTCCCGCTGGGAGCGGCGCTGAACCGACTGCTGACCGAGCGGGGCTGGGAGTCCTCGGCCGCGGTCGGCGGGGTGATGGGCCGGTGGAGCCAGATCGTCGGCCCGGACATCGCCGCGCACTGCCAGCCCTCCTCCTACGACGACCAGGCGGCGGTGCTCACCGTGCAGTGCGACTCCACCGCCTGGGCCACTCAACTACGCTGGTTGGCACGACAGTTGGTGGCACGGCTGAACCACGAGCTGGGCCACGGCACGGTCCGCAGCATCAAGGTGCTGGGCCCGGCAGCGCCCGCCCGCGGCTACGGCCGGCTGCGTGCGCCGGGCAGCAAGGGCCCGGGCGACACCTGGGGCTGACCGCCGTGCCGGCCGGGCGTTGAACGGGCCTGGGCGGACCGCGATCTTCCGGAACCCCTGACGGCCCTTCCAGGCGCTCTGTGCCCCCGGGTCGAGTATCGGGACATGTGCAGAGGGGATTCAGGGCGGCGTATCTGCCCTCAAGGGCTGCCAAACGCCCATCTCTGTCAGTCGTACCGGTAGACTGAAAGCCAAACACTGTTGCTAGTGGCAACCGAGTCGAAACGCCGTGGTCGCACGCCCGCCCACACGGGGTGGGGATGCGGCCCGTGCTGTGCCAGAGAGGGCGCTTCGTGGCCGATTCCGGCAACCTCAGCCAGACCCCAGACCAGACCGACCAGGGCGAGAAGTCCTACAACGCCAGCAACATCCAGGTGCTGGAGGGCCTCGACGCCGTCCGCAAGCGTCCCGGCATGTACATCGGCTCGACCGGTGAGCGTGGCCTGCACCACCTGGTGCAGGAGGTGGTGGACAACTCCGTCGACGAGGCCATGGCCGGGCACGCGGACACCATCGACGTCACGATCCTGCCGGACGGCGGCGTGCGTGTGGACGACAACGGCCGCGGCATCCCGGTCGGCATCGTCCCCGGGCAGGAGAAGCCGGCCGTCGAGGTCGTGCTCACCGTGCTGCACGCGGGCGGCAAGTTCGGCGGCGGCGGGTACGCGGTCTCCGGCGGTCTGCACGGCGTCGGCGTCTCGGTGGTGAACGCGCTGTCCACCAGGCTCGCGGTGGAGATCCACACCGAGGGCCACCGCTGGACGCAGGACTACAAGATGGGCGCGCCGACCGCACCGCTGGCCAAGAACGAGGCCACCGACCGGACCGGCACCAGCGTCACGTTCTGGGCCGACCCGGACATCTTCGAGACCACGGTCTACTCGTTCGAGACGCTCTCCCGGCGCTTCCAGGAGATGGCCTTCCTCAACAAGGGCCTGTCGATCTCGCTCACCGACGAGCGCCCCGAGCACGTGGACGAGGACGGCAAGCCGATCTCCGTCACGTACAAGTACGACGGCGGCATCGCCGACTTCGTCGCCCACCTCAACTCCCGCAAGGGCGAGGTGATCCACCCCTCGGTCATCGACTTCGAGGCGGAGGACAAGGACAAGTCGATCTCGGTGGAGATCGCGATGCAGTGGAACTCCTCCTACACCGAGGGTGTCTACAGCTTCGCCAACACCATCCACACCCACGGCGGCGGTACCCACGAGGAGGGCTTCCGCGCCGCGCTGACCGGCCTGGTCAACCGCTACGCGCGGGACAAGAAGCTGCTCCGCGAGAAGGACGACAACCTCTCCGGCGAGGACATCCGCGAGGGCCTGACCGCGATCATCTCGGTCAAGCTCGGCGAGCCGCAGTTCGAGGGCCAGACCAAGGACAAGCTCGGCAACACCGAGGCGAAGACCTTCGTCCAGAAGGTCGTCCACGAGCACCTGAACGACTGGCTGGACCGCAACCCCAACGAGGCCGCGGACATCATCCGCAAGTCCATCCAGGCCGCCACCGCGCGCGTCGCCGCCCGCAAGGCCCGTGACCTCACCCGCCGCAAGGGCCTGCTGGAGTCCGCCTCGCTGCCGGGCAAGCTCTCCGACTGCCAGTCCAAGGACCCGTCCGAGTGCGAGATCTTCATCGTCGAGGGTGACTCCGCCGGCGGCTCGGCCAAGCAGGGCCGCGACCCGCGCACCCAGGCCATCCTGCCCATCCGCGGCAAGATCCTGAACGTCGAGAAGGCCCGGATCGACAAGGTGCTTCAGAACACCGAGGTCCAGGCGCTGATCTCGGCCTTCGGCTGCGGCATCCAGGAGGACTACGACGAGTCCAAGCTCCGCTATCACAAGATCGTCCTGATGGCGGACGCCGACGTCGACGGTCAGCACATCCGCACCCTGCTGCTCACCCTGCTGTTCCGCTTCATGCGGCCGCTGGTCGAGGCCGGGTACGTCTACCTCGCCATGCCTCCGCTGTACAAGATCAAGTGGGGCAAGGACGACTTCGAGTACGCCTACTCCGACCGCGAGCGCGACGCGCTGATCGCCGCCGGTGTGGAGGCCGGGCGCCGGCTCCCCAAGGACGACGCGATCCAGCGGTTCAAGGGTCTCGGCGAGATGAACGCCGAGGAGCTCCGGGTCACCACCATGGACGCCGAGCACCGGCTGCTGCTCCAGGTCACCCTGGAGGACGCCGCGCGCGCCGACGAGCTGTTCTCCGTGCTGATGGGCGAGGACGTCGAGGCCCGCCGCTCCTTCATCCAGCGCAACGCCAAGGACGTCCGCTTCCTGGACGTGTGACGCCGCCGACCGGCAGCCGCACGTACCAGTCCGCGTGAAAGGAAACTGACCACCAGTGGTCGACGACAACCGTCCCGAAGGCGAACAGCCCGAGACCCCCGAGGCCGCCGAGGCCACCGCCCAGGCGACCATGCGGATCGAGCCGGTCGAGCTCGAGACCGAGATGCAGCGCTCGTACCTCGACTACGCGATGAGCGTGATCGTCAGTCGTGCGCTCCCCGAGGTCCGCGACGGCCTCAAGCCGGTGCACCGCCGCGTGCTGTACGCGATGTACGACGGCGGGTACCGGCCCGAGAAGGGCTACTACAAGTGCGCCCGCGTCGTCGGCGACGTGATGGGCAACTACCACCCCCACGGCGACACCTCGATCTACGACACCGTGGTCCGCCTGGCCCAGCCGTGGTCGCTGCGGATGCCGCTGGTGGACGGCAACGGCAACTTCGGCTCCCCGGGCAACGACCCGGCCGCGGCCATGCGCTACACCGAGTGCAAGATGATGCCGCTGGCCATGGAGATGATGCGCGACATCGACGAGGACACCGTCGACTTCGCGCCCAACTACGACGGCCGCTCGCAGGAGCCGACCGTCCTGCCCGCGCGCATCCCCAACCTGCTGGTCAACGGTGCCACCGGCATCGCGGTCGGCATGGCCACCAACATCCCGCCGCACAACCTCCGCGAGGTCGCCTCCGGCGCGCTCTGGTCGCTGGAGCACCCGGACGCCTCCAACGAGGAGC
This sequence comes from Streptomyces kaniharaensis, assembly GCF_009569385.1. Classification (NCBI taxonomy): domain Bacteria; kingdom Bacillati; phylum Actinomycetota; class Actinomycetes; order Kitasatosporales; family Streptomycetaceae; genus Streptomyces; species Streptomyces kaniharaensis. The sequence goes on along the minus strand of NZ_WBOF01000001.1, from coordinate 2,850,510 downwards.
TGCTGGAGGCCCTGATCGAGCGGATCAAGGGCCCCGACTTCCCCACCGGCGCGCTGATCGTGGGCCGCCGCGGGATCGACGACTACTACCGCACCGGCCGCGGCTCGGTCACCATGCGGGCCGTCGTCGAGGTCGAGGAGATCCAGGGCCGCCAGTGCCTGGTGATCACCGAGCTGCCGTACCAGGTGAACCCCGACAACCTCGCGCTGAAGATCGCCGACCTGGTCAAGGACGGCAAGATCGCCGGCATCGCCGACGTCCGCGACGAGTCCTCGTCCCGCACCGGTACCCGCCTGGTGGTCGTGCTCAAGCGCGACGCGGTCGCCAAGGTCGTGCTGAACAACCTGTACAAGCACACCGAGCTGCAGACCAACTTCGGCGCCAACATGCTGGCCCTGGTCGACGGCGTGCCGCGCACCCTGTCGTTGGACGCCTTCATCCGGCACTGGGTCAACCACCAGGTCGAGGTCATCGTCCGGCGCACCACCTTCCGCCTGCGCAAGGCCGAGGAGCGCGCCCACATCCTGCGCGCGCTGCTCCGCGCCCTGGACGTGATCGACGAGGTCATCGCGCTGATCCGGGCCTCGGCCAGCGCCGACGCCGCCCGCACCGGCCTGATGGAGCTGCTCTCCATCGACGAGCTCCAGGCCAACGCCATCCTGGAGATGCAGCTGCGCCGCCTGGCCGCCCTGGAGCGCCAGCGGATCACCGACGAGCACGACGAGCTGCAGCGCAAGATCGACGAGTACAACGCGATCCTGGCCTCGCCGACCCGCCAGCGGGAGATCATCTCCGAGGAGCTCACCGCGATCGTCGAGAAGTACGGCGACGAGCGGCGCTCGACCCTCATCCCCTCCGACGGCGACCTCTCCATCGAGGACCTCATCGCGGAGGAGGACATCGTCGTCACGATCACCCGTGGCGGCTACGTCAAGCGGACCCGCTCCGACCTGTACCGCTCGCAGAAGCGCGGCGGCAAGGGCGTGCGCGGCGCCCAGCTCAAGCAGGACGACATCGTCGACCACTTCTTCGTGACGACGACCCACAACTGGATCCTGTTCTTCACCAACAAGGGCCGGGTCTACCGCGCCAAGGGTTACGAGCTGCCGGACGCCGGGCGCGACGCCCGCGGTCAGCACGTCGCCAACCTGCTGGCCTTCCAGCCGGAGGAGCACATCGCCCAGGTGATGGCCGTGCGCACCTACGAGGACAAGCCGTACCTGGTCCTCGCCACCCGTGCCGGTCTGGTGAAGAAGTCCCCGCTGAAGGACTACGACTCCCCGCGCTCCGGCGGCCTGATCGCGATCAACCTGCGCCAGGACGAGGAGGGCCGGGACGACGAGCTGATCGGCGCCGAGCTGGTCTCCCCCGAGGACGACCTGCTGCTGGTCTCCAAGAAGGCGCAGTCGATCCGCTTCACCGCCACCGACGAGGCCCTGCGGTCCACCGGCCGCGCCACCTCCGGCGTCAAGGGCATGGCCTTCCGCGAGGACGACGAGTTGCTGTCGATGAACGTCGTCCGCCCGGGCACGTACGTCTTCACCGCCACCGACGGCGGGTACGCCAAGCGCACCGCGGTGGACGAGTACCGTGTCCAGGGACGTGGCGGCTACGGCACCAAGGCGGCGAAGATCGTCGAGGGCCGGGGCTCGCTGGTCGGCGCGCTGGTGGTCGACGAGACCGACGAGATCATGGCGATCACCCTGTCGGGCGGGGTGATCCGTACGAGGGTCTCCGAGGTCCGTGAAACCGGACGTGACACCATGGGCGTCCAACTGATCAACCTCGGGAAGCGCGACGCGGTCGTGGGCATGGCCCGCAACGCGGAGGCCGAGGACGAGGAGACGTCGGAGGACGAGGTCGAGGGCACCGAGTCCACCGAGATGGCCGAGGGTACGGAGACGGCGCCCGGCGCAGAAGCCGGAGTCTGAGCCGAACCGTGGGCCGGTGCCGCTGCGTCCCCAGTAGGGGGCGGGGCGGCACCGGCCGCCGACCAGTTCCGGGCAATCCCGCCGGGCGCTGGATGTCGAGTGACGAAGCAGGGCGGTTCCGCCGCTCTGGTGGGAAGTGCGGGAGGACCAGGTGAGTGGAGCCACGGGTGCTGCGGGAGGAGCCTCCGGCGGCCGTCCGGGCGCGCAGGGCGGGGGCGGGTACGGCGTGCCGCAGCCGCCGGCCGAACACCCGGCCGCGTCCACCTCGGTGATGCCGCCGGTCGGCGGGGCGGGCCAGAGCGGCGCGACCTTGGGCGGTCAGACGCCCCCGCCGCCGAGCACCCCGGCCCCCGGGTCCGGCGGGTTCTCGCAGCCGACCACCTACTCCAAGGGTCAGCCGACCCCGGCCCGGGGCACCCGGACCGGCGGCAACACCCCGGCCGGCGGCACGCCCGTCCCCGGGGCCGCGCGCCGGCCCTCCGGGACCCCCTCCACCGGCGGCGGCCCCGGTGGCCTGGGCCGCACCCGCAAGGCCCGGCTGCGGGTGACCAAGGTCGACCCGTGGTCCGTGATGAAGGTCAGCTTCCTGCTGTCGGTGGCGGTCGGGATCATCATCATCGTGGCCGCGGCGGTGCTGTGGATGACGCTGGACTCGCTCGGCGTCTTCGACTCGCTGTCCAAGACCCTCAAGGACGTCACCGGCTCGGACAGCAACGGCGGCCTCAACCTCATGGACTACATCGGCTTCGGCAAGGTGATGACCTTCACCACGCTGATCGGTGTGGTGGACATCGTGCTGCTGACCGCGCTGTCCACGCTCTCCGCGTTCATCTACAACGCCGCGGCCGGCTTCACCGGCGGCGTCGAGCTGACCCTGGCCGAGGAGGACTGATCCCGGCCGGATCCTGACCCGAGGTCAGACCGCTGTCCACGGACGGAATGTACGGGCCCCGCAGGCTGTTGCAGCCTGCGGGGCCCGTCAGCATTCGGGTGACAGCCGGCTCCTCGCGGCGTGCCACCCCGAATCGGGTCGGCCGCCGTGGGATTAGCTGGGTGCCGCCCGTTCCGTGCCAGGGAGTGCCGCAGGCCGCCCCCCGGCCCGAGCCCGGGCCATGCCGGACGACTGGACGGAGGCGCGCTCAATGGCTCAGCTCGCAGGTCACCTGGTCGAGGCCCTGGAGGGGCTGCTCGGGGTTCCGGTACCGCTGCGGGTGCAGGTCTGGGACGGCAGCACCGCCGGGCCGCCCGGCGCGCCCGCGATCGTCCTGCGCAACCGCCGCGCCCTGCGCCGCCTGCTCTGGCAGCCGGGCGAGCTGGGCCTGGCCCGCGCGTACGTCTCGGGGGACCTGGAGATCGCCCCCGGCAGTGACCTCTACGAGGTGCTCACGGCCGTCGCCCGGTTCGCCGAGCGCCCGGAGATCCGCCGGCTGCACCTCGGCCCGCGCGACGTGCTCGGCGCCACGGGCCGCCGGGTCCTCGCCGCCGCCCTGCGGGCCGGTGCGCTGGGCCCCCGGCCCACCCCGCCTCCCGAAGAGGCGGGGACGGGCCGCGGACGGCTGCACAGCCGCAGCCGGGACCGCGCGGCCATCAGCCACCACTACGACGTCGGGAACGACTTCTACGAGCTCGTGCTCGGCCCGTCCATGGTCTACTCGTGCGCCTACTGGACGCCCGGGGCGAAGAGCCTGGAGGCCGCCCAGGAGGCCAAGCTCGACCTGATCTGCCGCAAGCTCGGCCTGCGGCCCGGGATGCGCCTGCTCGACGTCGGCTGCGGCTGGGGATCGCTGCTGCTGCACGCGGCCCGGCACTACGGCGTCACCGCGGTCGGCGTCTCCATCTCCAGGGAGCAGGTCGCGCTGGCCCGCGCCCGGGTCGAGGAGGCCGGGCTGGCCGACCGGGTGGAGGTCCGGCTCCAGGACTACCGGGAGATCGCCGACGGCCCGTTCGACGCGATCTCCAGCGTCGGGATGGCCGAGCACGTCGGCGCCGAGCAGTACCGGGTCTACGCCCGGGGCCTGTACCGGCTGCTGGTGCCCGGCGGCCGCCTGCTCAACCACCAGATCGCCCGCCGCCCCGAGCACGCGGGCGAGCTGCACCGCCCCAGCCCGTTCATCGACCGCTACGTCTTCCCGGACGGCGAGCTCTCCCCCGTCGGTTCCACCGTGGCCCGGCTGGAGGAGGCCGGCTTCGAGGTACGGGACCTCGAGTCGCTCCGCGAGCACTACGGGCTGACGCTGCGCGAGTGGATGGCCAACCTGGAGGCGCACTGGATGGAGGCGGTCAGGCTGGTCGGCCGCGGCCGGGCCCGGGTCTGGCGGCTATACATGTCCGCCTGTGCGCTGGCCTTCGAGCAGAACCGGATCGGGGTCAACCAGATCCTCGCCGTCCGCAGCACCGAGGAGGGCGTGGCCGGACTCCCCGCCACCCGCGAGGAGTGGCTGCTGCCCCGGGCCGCGGGAGCGCCCCGGCCGGCCGCCGGAGTCCCCGTCGCGACCTCGGCCGGGGCCCCCTCCGGTTCGGATTTGGGAGATCGGCCGTCGGTCCGCTAATCTTTCAGTGCGGCGAGGGCCTATAGCTCAGACGGTTAGAGCGCTTCCCTGATAAGGAAGAGGCCACAGGTTCAAGTCCTGTTAGGCCCACCACCGCGAAGGGCTCGGAGTGATCCACTCCGGGCCCTTCGATGTTTTCGCACTTCGGGCAGGTTCCGGTAATCTCTCCGTGTGGCAGGGGCCTATAGCTCAGACGGTTAGAGCGCTTCCCTGATAAGGAAGAGGCCACAGGTTCAAGTCCTGTTAGGCCCACCTCCACGAGGGGCCCGGAGTGATTCATTCCGGGCCCCTCGTCGTTTCCGGACCCCGGCCCCGGGCGGCCCGGCGCCCGCCCGGCCCGCCGGCATGAGGTGCGGCGTCAATCCTCCGCTCGGACCGCCGGGTTGAAGGCAGCGGTGGCTGGTCACGATTGGGACACCGGTGTGTATCATCGGCCGCAAGGGCAGTCTGGCACCGGCCGCCCCGTTGGCGTTGGAAACACATCTGGACTCGTCGGCCCGGTCAGTCCGGCCGGAGCACGGCTCTTGAGTCCACTTACGCAAGAAGGACGAGGTCCCGCGGTGAAGAAGCTTCTCCTGGTCGCCCTGGTCGCCCTCGGCGGCTTCTTTGTCTACCGTCAGGTCCAGGCGGACCGTGCCGAGCAGGACCTGTGGACCGAGGCCACCGACCCGGTTCCGGCCGGTCGCTGAGCCCGGACGATCTGACGATCGACGATCTTCGGGGGCGCCGTACGCGCCTCCCGGGCCGGCCGGCCCGGTCATCCCGACCGGACCGGCCCGGCTCCTTCAGGGGAAGGCGCTGGGAAACGCGCCGGAACCCGGTACGCTAGTGCCCGTTGGCACGCGCGCGGTGCCGTCGAGGGGCATTAGCTCAGTTGGTAGAGCGCTGCCTTTGCAAGGCAGATGTCAGGAGTTCGAGTCTCCTATGCTCCACACCTCGTAGTTCGTAGCAGTCGCCGATCGGCCGCTGACCTGAGTTCCGGTCAGCGGCCGATCGGCTTTTTCGTGCGGTGGGTGCGGCGAGTCCCGTCAGTGCGGCTTGCGCGGGTCGTGCGGCTTCGGGCGGTCGTCGTCGGCGGGCCTGCCGGGCGGGGAACCGGGCTTGGGGGTGGAGGTCTCGGCCCGGGACTCCGGCTTCGGCTCGGGCTCGGCGGCGGCGTCCTCGGGACCGGAGCCGTTCACGGGCGCCGGGGTGGTGCCCGTGGCGTGGGCGCCGGCCGGCTGGGACCCCTGCGGGGCCGGGGGCTCGACCAGCCACTCCGGGTTGCTGTGCCGCCGCCACCACTGCCAGGCCAGGACACCGCTGCCGATCGCCACGGCGCCGGCTACGGCGAGACCGGCGGCCCAGCCGTTGCGCTGCTCCTTCCTGATGTTCCGCGCGGCGAGGTCGCTGATCTCGGCGGAGGTCACATGGCCGTGCAGGGCGGTGATCGCGGCGGCGCCCCGGGTCTGGGCCTCCTGCGCGACCGGGACGACGGCGGCGCGGGCGTCCTCGACGGCCTGGGCGACCCTGGGGCCGACCGTGGAGCGCGCCTGGTCGGCGGCGCGGGTGGCGGACAGGCGGGCTGCCAGGGCGGCCTCCTGCGCCCGGTGGAGCGCCTTCAGGGCGTTCTGCTGGGCGTCGGGCGGCAGGCTGGCGAAGGCGTGACCGATCTGTGGGGCGAGGTGCCGGTCGTACTGGACGCGGAGGCTGTGGGCGGCCTGGGCGGCCTTCGGCCCCACGGTGTCCAGGGCCGGGCCCAGACGCTGCTTCGCGCCGTCCGCGAGGTGCGCGGCGGTGTCCCGGGTCTTGGCGGCGGTCTCACGAGCTGAGTCCAAACGGGTCACGAGTCTCTCCTCCTGGGTGGCGTCCCTTATGCACATATCCACCTGAATGCTGATCATGCATCCTGATTTGTCCGATGGCACTTCGGGTGGGCCGTACGCGGTGGGGCGCGGTCGGCGGTACGCGGTGTTCCCGGCGGGAACGGGGGGCAGGAACGACGGTGGAGAGAGCGCCCGCCGCCGGATCCACCGCAGTAGGCTGGCGGCTCCGGTGGTCCTGCACGGGAAGGGGAATCCGCTGATGCTCCCGGACGAGCCGAGGCCGCCGGCCGATCGGACCCAGCCGACCGGGCCCGAGGCCGGGCTGCCCGGGTGCTACCGGCACCCGGAGACGGCCACCGGCATCTCCTGCACCCGCTGCGGGCACCCGATCTGCCCGCAGTGCATGGTGCCCGCCTCGGTGGGCTTCCAGTGCCCCGACTGCGTCAGCGGCGGGCACGCCCGGACGCGGCAGGCGACCACCCGGTTCGGCGGGACGCCGGCGGCGGACGGCGCGCTGGTCAGCAAGGTGCTGATCGGGATCAACATCGCGGTCTTCCTGCTGGCCGCCTACGTGTTCACGCCGTGGCTGGCCCAGGACTGGTCGCTGTTCAGCGCCGGGCGGGCCATCCCCGGCGGCCCGGTAGGCGTCGCCGACGGCCCGGGCCAGTGGTACCGGCTGCTGACCGCGACCTTCCTGCACCTCCAGCTCTGGCACATCGGCGCCAACATGCTGGCGCTGTGGTGGACCGGCCCGGTGCTGGAGACGGTGCTCGGCCGGCTCCGCTTCCTCGCCCTGTACCTGGTCTCAGGCCTGGCCGGCAGCGCCTTCGCCTTCCTGGTGGCCGGCGACCTGATGAACTCGCTGGGTGCCTCCGGCGCCATTTACGGCCTGTTCGGCGCGACCCTGGTGCTGCAGATCAGGACCCGGGGCCCTATCGGCCCGGTGATGGCACTGCTGGTCTTCAACCTGATCCTCACCTTCTCCATGGCGGGGATCGACTGGCGGGCGCACCTGGGCGGCCTGGTGGTGGGGGCGCTGACCGCGACCGGCCTGATGTTCGCCCCGCGCGAGCGCCGCGGGCTGGTCCAGGGGCTGACGGTGGCAGGTGCGGCGGCCGTCATCGTGGCGATGGTCCTGATCGGGATGGCCCGCTACGGTGCGTGACGCCCGGGGCCGTTGTCCACAACGGGTGCGGGGTTGTGCACAGCCTGTGCGGCGATCAGGCTGTGGACTGCTGTTCTACGCGTGTCCTGCTGTGCGATTCCGATCCCCGAAGCGGCGTGTCCACCGGTGGGGAAGCTGCGTCGGCTGCAAGTTATCCACAGCCTGGGGACACTTTTCCCCAGTGTGGATAACCATGTGGATAAGCACGACAGTGCGACGGTGTGGATAACTGTCCGGGCGGTCGACGTCATCCGGGCACACCTGAACGCCGTCCCGGGTCGAGCGGTCCGGGACGGCGGGTGCCCCTCGGGAGGGCAGAAAGTCGGATCAGCGGCGGAATGCGCCCAGGGCTCGCGCCCCGGGCGTCACTTCCACTGGGTGGAGACGCCGAAGCCCGCGGCGATGAAGCCGAAGCCGACCAGGATGTTCCAGTTCCGCCAGCTCTCGACCGGGTAGTTCCCGCTGGTCACGTAGTAGGTGACGATCCACACCAGGCCGATCAGGAACAGTGCCAGCATCAGGGGCGCGACCCAACTACGGCCCGAACTGATCTTCACCGTGGCCGTGACGGGCGGGGTGTAGTCGGACTTCTTGCGGAGTCGAGACTTCGGCACGAGGAGCTCTCCTGTCGATGCGCTGTGAGACCGCGCAGAGGTGCAGCGGGGGGTGGGTCGGCCGGCGGTCGCTTGTGGAGAACGCCACTGGGATCGCTCCCGCACGTGCCACCGGCGTCCGTTAGCGTAGTGGCTCGGCGGGTTCTAAGGAGATAAGGGTACGGTGCCTAATTTGTCGATTCCCCCTCGCCCGACCCGTACCCGCCGTTCCGGCATCCGAATTGTCGGACGTGCCCTGACCTGCGCCGTCTTCGCGCTCGCCGGTCTGCTCTTCTACATCAGCGCGCAGACCGCCCGCGGCACCGACCTGCGGACCGACAACTCGCTCCTGAGCCTCGGCGACGTGATACGCCAGCGCAGCTCGCAGAACCAGCAGGCGCAGGCCCAGCTCGCCGACCTCCAGGCCCAGGCCCAGGAGCTGGCCGGCCAGCAGAGCCACAACCCGGACGACACGGCCCGGATGGATGCCCTCCGGGCCGGCACCGCCCTGGAGCCGCTGCAGGGCGGCGGTCTGACCGTCACCCTCAACGACGCCCCGCCGAACGCCACCGCGCGCATCCCGGGCTTCCCCGAGCCCGGCGTCAACGACCTGGTCATCCACCAGCAGGACATCCAGGCCGTGGTCAACGCGTTGTGGCGGGGCGGCGCCGAGGGCGTCCAGGTGATGGACCAGCGGCTGATCTCCACCAGCGCCGTGCGCTGCGTCGGCAACACCCTGCTGCTCCAGGGCCGGGTCTACTCGCCGCCGTACGTCGTCAGGGCGGTGGGCCGGACCGACGCCCTGCGGGAGGCCGTCAACACGGACCCGACGATCCGCAACTACCTCCAGTACGTCCAGGTGTACGGGCTCGGCTGGAAGGTCCAGGAGAGCACCGACCTCACGCTGCCCGGCTACTCCGGCACCACCGACCTGCGGTCGGCGGGCGGGCAGCAGTAGCGGACCGGCCTCGGCGCCGTGGCAGGCCCGTCTACTCTTGACCCCAGTCTGCTACGTCGAGGGAGCACCATGTACGGCTGGATCTGGCGTCACCTCCCGGGGAACACCCTGGTCCGGGCCGTCATCTCGCTGCTCCTCATCCTGGGGGTGGTCTACCTCCTGTTCACGTACGTCTTCCCTTGGGCGGAACCGTTGCTCCCCTTCGGTGACGTCACAGTGGACGGCGGCGACGGTGCCGCGGCCGGCTGAGCCGGCGGGTTTTGCTCCGACCTCCAGTCCCCGCTTCCCACGGAGATAGCGCGCGAATGACCACCCAGCCGACCTCACCCCGCATCCTGGTCGTCGACAACTACGACAGCTTCGTCTTCAACCTGGTCCAGTACCTGTACCAGCTCGGCGCCACCTGCGAGGTGGTGCGCAACGACGAGGTGACCGTCGAGCACGCCGTCCGCCGGGCCGGCGAGGAGGGCTTCGACGGCGTGCTGCTCTCCCCCGGCCCCGGTGCGCCGGAGGAGGCCGGGGTCTGCATCGAGATGGTGCACCACTGCGCGGCGATCGGGCTGCCGGTGTTCGGCGTCTGCCTGGGCCTGCAGTCGATCGCGGTCGCGTACGGGGCGGTGGTCGACCGGGCGCCGGAGCTGCTGCACGGCAAGACCTCGCTGGTCGAGCACGAGGACGGCGGGGTGTTCGCGGGCCTGCCCTCGCCGCTCACCGCGACCCGGTACCACTCGCTGGCGGTCGAGCCGGCCACCGTGCCGGCCGACCTGGTGGTCACCGCCCGCACCGAGAGCGGCGTGATCATGGGTCTGCGCCACCGCGACCTGCTCGTCGAGGGCGTGCAGTTCCACCCCGAGTCGGTGCTCACCGAGGGCGGCCACCGGATGCTCGCGAACTGGCTGGCCGAGTGCGGCTATCCGCAGGCCGTGGACCGGTCGGCCGGGCTCGCCCCGGTGATCGGCCGGGGCTGAGCGGCGTGACCACGCTGCGTCCGGAGGGGCGTTACCAGCCGGAGGCGGGCCCGTACGGCGGCGGGCAGTACCAGGGTGTCCGGTACGCCGACGGTCAGTACGGCAACGGCCAGCACCAGCCGGGGTACCAGACCCAGCCCGTTCAGCACGCCCAGCCGGCCCAGCCCGGGCACGGCTCCGCCGAGGACGCCTGGAGCGTCTACGAGCAGGCCGAGCAGGCCGACCGGAGCGCCGCCGGGGCCGACCACCCCTGGCTGCCCGAGCAGACCGACCGGACCGTCCAGCTGCGCGTGCCGGCCGAGGACGGAGAACCCGCCGAGCAGGCCCCGCCCACCGGCGGCCGGGCCGAGCGCCGGCGGGCGGCCCAGGGCCGGACCTCGGGGCGCTCGGGCGGTGGGCGGCGCCGGGCGGCCGGCCGGGGGGCCGGGGCGCGGGTACGGCCCAAGGAGTCCCCGGTCGTGGTCGCCGCGCGCCTCGTCGGCGAGCTGTGCATCACGCTCGGCGTGGTGATGCTGCTCTTCGTCTCGTACCAGCTCTGGTGGACGAACGTGCAGGCCGACGCCGCCGCCAACGGCGCCCGCAACCAGCTGGAGCAGCAGTTCGACGCCCAACAGCCCGCCCAACCGGGACAGCCGGCACCTGATCCGAACAAGCCGGAGACGTTCGAGCCCGGCAAGGGCTTCGCCATCGTCTACCTGCCCAAGCTGGGGCTGAAGTTCCCGATCGCCGAGGGCACCTCCAAGTCGGCGGTGCTCGACAAGGGCCTGGTCGGCCACTACCCGGGCACCGGGATGCCGGCCGACAAGGCGGGCAACTTCGCGCTGGCCGCGCACCGCAACACGCACGGCGAGCCGTTCCGGTACATCAACCAGCTCGGCAAGGGCGACAAGGTCGTCGTGGAGACGGCCACCGCGTACTACACCTACGAGGTCACCGGCGGCATCCCGGAGACCTCCCCCAGCAACGTGAGCGTGATCAAGCCCGTCCCGAACGGCTCGGGCTACACCGGCCCCGGCCGGTACATCACGTTGACCACCTGCACCCCGGAGTTCACCTCGAAGTTTCGCCTCATCGTCTTTGGCAAGATGATCGACGAACGGCCGCGCAGCCAGGGCAAGCCGGCCGCGATCACGGGCGGGTAGCGCCCGGCCGCCAGGCGACAGATGGGGAGCACCGGTGATCCAGGACGAGACGGCGGAATCACCCGATCCGGCGGCGGAGGCCTCCCCGCCCGAGCCCTCGCCTCGGCCCGCCCGTCGAGGGCGGGACCGGGCGCTGGCCGCCCTCGGGGTCTTCGGCGAGCTCCTGATCACGCTGGGCCTGGTGCTCGGCCTCTTCGTCGCCTACTCGCTGTGGTGGACCAACGTCCAGGCGGACCGCTCTGCGGCCGAGGCCTCCGACAAGCTGCGCAGCGCCTGGGCCGCCGGCCCGACCGGCACGCCGTCGGCGGCGGCCCCCGGCGCGGCCCCCGGCGCGACGCCCGCTCCAGGCGCCCCGCCGGTCCCGTTCGCGGCCGGGGACGGCGTGGGCTTCCTGCACGTCCCGGCGATGGGCGAGGACTACCAGGTGATGATCCGGATGGGCACCGACACGGCCACCCTGGCCGAGGGCGTCGCCGGCGTGTACGAGCAGCCCTACCGAGCCGCGATGCCCTGGGACGCGGCCGGCAACTTCGCGCTGGCCGCCCACCGGGACGGCCACGGCGCCAAGTTCCACGACCTGGACGCGGTCCACAAGGGCGACGCGATCGTCGTCGAGACCAAGGACAAGTGGTACGTCTACAAGGTCGACAACACCCTGCCGGAGACGTCCAAGTACGACACCGGCATCGTCGCACCCGTCCCGACCGGCTCCGGCTACACCGGCCCCGGCCGCTACATCACGCTGACCACCTGCACGCCGGTCTACACCTCGCGGTACCGGATGGCGGTGTGGGGGAGCCTGGTGCGGGTCGACGACGTGGACGCCAGGCGCACCCCGCCGCCCGAGCTGCGCCACTCCTGACGCCCCGGGAAGGACACCTCAGGAAAACGCCCGAGGGCCCGTCGCAACCGCTGCGACGGGCCCTCGGGCGTTCCCTGCTCCGGGCTCAGGCCTCAGAAGAAGCTCAGGCCTCACAAGAAGGGGAACCAGGGCTTAGTTGTTGCCCTTGGGGGGTGTGGGGAAGGGAAAGGGGTCGCCCCCTTTGGGCTGATCGGCCGGCTTCGTGGTCAGGGCCACCTGGGAGTTCGGGTCCAGCTGGGTGCCGGCCGGCGGGTTGGTCATGATGACCACGGCGTTCGGGTCGGACGGGCCGTTCACCGCGTAGCCGAGACCGGCCTTCTGCAACTGGGCGATGGCGTCCGACAGCTTGACGTTCTGCAGCGGCGGGACGGTGGCCTTGTCCGGCGCCTTGTAGACGGTCAGCGTGATCTTCGAGTTGGCCGGGGCCTTGGTGTTGGCGCCGGGCGACTGCGAGGCGACGGTGTTGATCTTGGTCGGGTCGTTGGTCACCGCTGTCTTCGAGGCGTCGACCTGGAAGCCGGCGCTCTCCAGCTGGGCCTGCGCGGCCTCCTTCTGCATGCCGACCACGGACGGGACGTTCGCCTTGCTCTTGCCCTGCGAGACGGTCAGCTTGACCGGAGCGGTCGGGTCGGCCGGGGTGTTGGCCGCCGGGTCCTGGGCGAGGACCGTGTCCTGCGGAGCGGTGTCGTCGTCCTTGTACTCGGGGGCGGAGACGTTGGTGAAGCCGGCGGCCGACAGGGCCTGCATCGCCTGGTCCTTGGTCTTGCCGGTGACGGTCGGCATGGTCGCCTTGGTCGGGCCGGAGGAGACCTGCACGGTGATCGTGCCGTTCTCCGCGACCTGCGTGCCGGCCTGCGGGTTCTGGGTGCAGACCTGGTCCTTCTTGACGTTGGCGTCCGGGCAGGCGATCTTCTCGCCCTCGGTCACCACGAGCTTGGGACCGGTCTGCGCGGCGGCCGTCTTGGCGTCGGCCAGGCTCTTGCCGACCAGGTTCGGCGCGGCGATCTTCGCGGCGTCCTTCTTGTCGCCGCCGCCGTTGAACATCGCCTGGGCCACGAAGAAGGTGCCGACCAGGACCAGCACGGCGGCCACCGCCAGCACGATCCAGGAGGTGTTGCTCTTCTTCGGCTGATCGTCGCGGCGCCGGCCGCCCTCGCGGCCGTAGCCGTCGTCGTAGCCGTCGCCACCGCCGACCGGGGCGCCCGCGTAGGTCTGGCCGTAGCCGTCGTCCTGGTAGCCGCCCTGCTGCGCGTAGCCGGGCTGCGCGGAGGCCTGCGGCAGGAGGGTGGTCGGCCCGCCGCCGGGCTGCTGCGGCAGCACGTTGGTCTGGCCGTACGGGTCGTGCTGCGGGTAGCCGTTCTGGTCGTAGCCGTATCCGGCGGCGCCCATGCCGTAGGCGGCCTGCTGGGCGGCGGCCACCGGCAGGCCGTCGAGGAAGCGCTCGATGTCGTCGCGCATCTCGTCGGCGGTCTGGTAGCGGTAGTCCCGCTCCTTGGCGAGCGCCTTCAGCACGATCGCGTCGACCTCGGGGCGCACCTCGGGGTCGAAGACGGACGGCGGCTGCGCCTCCTCCCGGACGTGCTGGTAGGCCACCGCGACCGGAGAGTCGCCGACGAACGGCGGGCGGACGGTCAGCAGCTCGTACAGCAGGCAGCCGGTGGAGTACAGGTCGGAGCGGGCGTCGACCTGCTCGCCCTTGGCCTGCTCGGGGGAGAGGTACTGGGCGGTGCCGATGACGGCAGAGGTCTGCGTCATCGTCATCCCGGCGTCGCCCATCGCGCGGGCGATGCCGAAGTCCATGACCTTGACGTTGCCCTGCCGGGTCAGCATCACGTTGGCCGGCTTGATGTCGCGGTGGACGATGCCGGCCCGGTGCGAGTACTCCAGCGCCTGGAGGATGCCGATGGTCATCTCCAGCGCGCGCTCCGGCAGCAGCCGGCGGCCGGAGTGCAGCAGCTCGCGCAGGGTGGAGCCCTCGACGTACTCCATCACGATGTACGGGATGGAGATGCCGTCGATGTAGTCCTCGCCGGTGTCGTACACGGCGACGATCGCGGGGTGGTTCAGGGACGCCGCGGACTGTGCCTCGCGGCGGAAGCGGGCCTGGAACGACGGATCCCGGGCCATGTCGGCCCGGAGCGTCTTCACTGCGACGGAACGGCCGAGCCGGGTGTCATGGGCGAGGTACACCTCGGCCATGCCGCCGCGTCCGAGGACGCCGCCGAGCTCGTACCTGCCGCCTAGGCGACGAGGCTCTTCCATAGTTCCGACCCTCTCCCTCACCCGCCGGTGAGGTTGTGACGTAGGTGTCCCCGCACGCTCTGGGTGACGCCGCGCGGCTCGCGGCCGGTTCTCCGGCCGGGCCGTGCGCCGCCTCGCGGGCGGCAACGGGCACACCCGCTGCTTGCGGATACGCTACCGGTCGCACCGCGCCGGACCGGAGTCAGCCGTCGGCCGATATCAGACCGGTATCCGGACGGAGGTACCGATCGTGACATTCCCCTCACCGTGGCGCGCGCTCGTCACTTGCCGAGCGCGGCCTGCATCACCGCCTTGGCGATCGGGGCGGCGAGCCGGCCGCCGCTGATGCCGTCGCGGTTGTCGGAGCCGTCCTCGACCACGACCGCGACCGCGACCGACTGGCCGTCCGAGGTCTTGGCCCAGGAGGTGAACCAGGCGAACGGCAGGCTGGCGTTGTTCTCGCCGTGCTGCGCGGTACCCGTCTTGCCGCCGACCTGCAGACCCGGGATCCGGGCGTTCTTGCCGGTGCCGTTCTCGACCACCGACACCATCATGTCCTGCATCTTCTGCGCGGTGGCCGGGCTCATCGCCTGGGAGAACTGCTTCTCGGTGTGCTTGGAGATCGTGGTCAGCGAGGCCGAGCGCTCCGAGTCGATCAGGTAGGGCTGCATCAGGCTGCCGTTGTTGGCGATCGCGGCGGAGACCATGGCCATCTGCAGCGGGGTGGCGCGGGTGTCGTGCTGGCCGATCGAGTCCTGGGCGGTGCCGTCAAGGCTGGCACTGTTCGGGAAGATGCTCTTCTCGGCCCGGACCGGCGTGTCGATGGTGCTGTCGAAGCCGAACTTCTCGGCCTGCGCCCGCATCTTGTCCTTGCCGAGGTCGGCGCCGATCTTGGCGTAGACCGTGTTGCAGGACTGGTCCATCGCGGACTTGAGCGTGGCGTTCTCGCACTGCTCCTGGGGGCTCTCGTTCTTCAGCTCGGTCTTGGTGCCCGGCAGGACGTACGGGTCCGGCGTCTGGGTCGTGTCGTCGATGTTCTGGAACATGCCGTTCTCGAACGCGGCGGTCGCGGTGACCAGCTTGAACGTCGAGCCGGGCGGATAGGTGTACTTCAGTGCCCGGTTGTCCATCGGCTTGTTCGGGTCGGCGTTGAGGGCCTTCCAGGCGTCGCCGTCCTCGCTGCCGGAGATGGTGCTCGGGTCGTAGGACGGGGTGGAGACCAGCGCCAGGATCGCGCCGGTCTTCGGGTCGAGCGCGACGACCGCGCCCTTCTTGTTGCCCATGGCGTCGAAGGCGGCCTTCTGGGCCTTGGCGTTGATCGTCGTGACGACGTCGCCGCCCTTCTTCTGCTCGCCGGTCAGCATGTCGAGGGTGTTGCGGAAGAACAGCCGGTCGTCGGTGCCGGAGAGGATGCCGTCCTCCAGGTTCTCCAGCCCGTTGGAGCCGAAGACCTGGGACGAGTAGCCCGTCACCGGAGCCCACATCGGGCCGTCGATCCAGGAACGCTTGTACTTGTAGCGCACACCGTTGACGAAGTCGGACTTCGTGACCGGCTGGCCGCCCGCGATGATGTTGCCGCGCGGGTGGGTGTAACGGTCGAAGAGCTGGCGCTTGTTGTTGGGGTTGCTGGCCCAGGAGTCGGCCTGGACGCCCTGCACCCAGTTGGTGCGCAGCATCAGGGCCAGGATCAGCACGAGGCAGAAGATCGAGACCCGGCGGATCGGCTTGTTCATCTGGCGGGTCCTCTCTGGCCCTCGGTGGCGGGGGCCGGTTCGGCCCCGGGTCGGCGCGCGCTGTCGCTGATCTTCAGCAGGACAGCGATCAGCGCCCAGTTGGCGACCACTGACGAACCGCCCTGGGCGAGGAACGGCATGGTCATACCGGTCAGCGGGATGAGACCGGTGACGCCGCCGGCCACGACGAAGACCTGCAACGCCATGGCGGAGGCGAGGCCGACGGCGAACAGCTTGCCGAACGGGTCGCGGGCGGCGATCGCGGTGCGCAGGCCGCGCTGGATCAGCAGCGCGTACAGCAGGAAGATCGCCATCAGGCCGGCCAGCCCGAGCTCCTCGCCGAACGAACCCAGGATGAAGTCGCTCTTGGCGGCGAAGTTGATCAGCCAGGAGCGGCCCTGGCCGAGACCGGAGCCGGTCACCCCGCCGGAGCCGAGCGCCATCAGCGACTGGCCGATCTGCTCGGTGGAGCCCTTGGGCGGCTTGGGGGCGAAGGCGGCCATCGGGTCGAGCCAGGCGTCGATCCGGGTCTTCACGTGGCTTGCGGTCATCGTGACGGCGGTCGCGCCGCCGACCGACATCAGCAGGCCGAACAGGATCCAGCTGGTGCGCTCGGTGGCGACGTAGAGCATCACCACGAACAGGCCGAAGAACAGGAAGGACGTGCCGAGGTCGTTCTCGAAGATGAGGATCAGCAGGCTGAGCAGCCAGATCACCACGATCGGGCCGAGGTCGCGCCCGCGCGGCAGGTAGAGGCCCATGAAGCGGCGGCTGGCCAGGGCCAGGGCGTCCCGCTTGACCATCAGGTAGCCGGCGAAGAAGACGGTCAGGACGATCTTGGCGAACTCGCCGGGCTGGATGGAGAAGCCGCCGATCCGGATCCAGATCTTCGCGCCGAAGTCCTCCGCGCGGGCCGGGAAGAACGCCGGGGCCGCGAGCAGGACCAGCGCCACCACCATCGAGATGTAGGTGTAGCGCTGGAGGACCCGGTGGTCCTTGAGGAAGACCATGACGCCGATGAACAGCGCGACCCCGAGGGCCGACCACATCAGCTGGTTGGCGGCGGCGGGGAAGTTCCCTGACAGCAGCTTCCCGGCCTTGTCGAGCCGCCAGATCATCACCACGCCGAGCCCGTTCAGCAGGGCGGCGAGCGGCAGCATCAGCGGGTCGGCGTACGGCGCGTAGCGGCGCACCAGCAGGTGCGCGACCAGGGCGAGCGACCCCATGCCGAGGCCGTAGCCGAGCATGCCGCTCGGCAGCGCGGAGTCCATGGCGAGACCCACGTTGGCGTACGCGAGGACCGGCAGCAGGACGGCGAAGACCAGCAGTGCCAGCTCGGTGTTGCGCCGGTTCGGCGCTCCCTGCGGCGAGATGGTGGTGTTGCCCCGGCGCCGGGTGACGGGCCGGTCGGCCGGCGTCCGGCGGCGGCCGGGCCGGCTCGCGCCGCTGCTCAGGTCGTAGGTACTCACGGGGTGGCCGCTCCCTGACGGCCGGCGGGCCCGCCGGGGGCGGGCCTATGTCGGATCACGGGCGTCACGGCTTCGGGCAGGAGTCGGCGCGCTGCCGCTCCTCGTCGCTCAGACCGGGCACGTCGCCCTGTGCGCCGGCGGGGGCCGGGGCGGTGGCGGCGGGCGGCGCGGTGCTCGGGGCAGCCGGCGTCGGGGTCGCCGTGGGCGTGGCGGTGGGTGCCGCCGCAGGGCTGTGGCCCTTCTCGGTCGGGGTGGGCGCGGTGGCGGCGAGGAACGCGGCGTGCACGGCCTGCGCGCTCGGCGCCTGGGAAGCCGGTGCCTGCGTTGCCGGTGCCTGCGGGGTGGGCGTCTGCGTGGTGCCGGCGGTCCTGGCGTCGGCGACCTTCCGGCAGAGCTTGACCCAGCCGTCGAGCTCCTGGACCGTCGCGTTGGCGTCGTTCAGGCTGTTGACCGAGATGGTCTTGCTGACGTGCGTGCGCTGGTCCGTCGGCAGGTACTTGAGCTCGATGTCCTTGTACTCGGTGTGCACCGAGGAGAGGTTCAGCCCGGCCAGGTTCTGGTTGATGCCCTGGTAGACCGCGACGTGCTCGCCGTCCGCGCCGACGTAGTACTGGCCCTGGGTCCACTGGTAGCCGAAGTACCCGCCGCCGCCGATCAGGCCGAGGGTGGCCAGGAGGGCCAGCGAGATCTTGAGCCCCTTGCGCTTGCGCTTCGGGGGCTCCTGCTCGTCGAAGTCCTCGGTGCCGTACACCGAGGGCTCGGCGGTGCCGTAGTCGCCCTCGTAGCCCTCGGCGGGGCCGAAACCGCCCTGGACGGCGCCGTAGCCGTCCTGGTAGCCCTCCGCCGGGCCGAAGGCGCCGTGCGGGGCGCGGCCGAGGCCGGCCGCCCGGCCGGCCGGGGTGTCGGCGATCGAGCGGTCGGTGGCGGCCGAGGACGGCGGGGCGTCGGCGACCGCGCCGACCACCACCGGGACGTCGTTGAACTGGCCGCTCATGGTGTCCGTGGCGCCGACGTCGATGACGTCCGCCACGATGCAGGTGATGTTGTCCGGACCGCCGCCGCGCAGCGCGAGCTGGATCAGCTCCTGCACGGTCTGCTCGGGCGCGTAGTAGCTGCCGAGGGTGTCCTGGAGGGTCTGGTGGCTGACCGGGCCGGAGAGGCCGTCGGAGCAGATCAGGTAGCGGTCGCCGGCCCGGACCTCGCGGATCGACAGGTCGGGCTCGACCTGGCCGCGGCCGTCCAGGGCCCGCATCAGCAGCGAGCGCTGCGGGTGGGTCTCGGCCTCCTCGGGCGTGATCCGGCCCTCGTCGACCAGGCGCTGCACCCAGGTGTGGTCCTGGGTGATCTGCACCAGCGAACCGTCGCGCAGCAGGTACGCGCGGGAGTCGCCGACGTGCACCATGCCCATCCGCTGGCCCGTCCAGAGCATGGCGGTGAGGGTGCAGCCCATGCCCTCCAGCTGCGGGTCCTCCTCGACCATCTGCCGGAGCCGGTCGTTGGCGCCCTGGACGGCGTCGCCGAGCAGGGTCAGCAGGTCGGCGCCCGGCACGTCCTCGTCCAGTCGGACGATCGAGCCGAGCACCTCGGAGGACGCGACCTCGCCGGCCGCGGCGCCGCCCATGCCGTCGGCCACGGCCAGCAGCCGCGGCCCGGCGTAGCCGGAATCCTCGTTCCCCTCCCGGATCAGTCCCTTGTGGGAGCCGGCGGCGAAGCGCAGCACCAGGGTCATGCGACCTGTGCCCCCCTCTGGGTCATGGACGGGATGCTTGCCCTCATGCGCTACTACTTCCGCAGTTCGATGACGGTCCTGCCGATACGGATCGGCATGCCCGGCTGGAGCGGGGTGGGCGCGGTCAGGCGCTGCCGGTCCAGATAGGTGCCGTTGGTGGAGCCTAGATCCTCGACCGTCCACTGCCCAGTCTGATCGGGATAGATCCTGGCATGCCGGGAGGACGCGTAGTCGTCGTCCAGCACGATCGTGGAGTCGTGTGCGCGGCCCAGCGTGATGGTCTGGCCCTGCAGCGCGACGGTGGTGCCGGCCAGCGAGCCCTGGACGACCACGAGCTGGGTCGGGGCGCCGCGGCGGCGGCCGCCGCCCTGGGTCTGGGCCGCCGCCTGGGCACCGCTCGGCGCGGGCGCACCGCGCCCGGCGGCGGGGGCGGTGGCCGCGCCGCCGGGCGCGGGCGTGGCGTTGCCGCGGCGCGGGGAGCGGGGGTTCACCCGGGTCCCGAAGAGGTCGCTGCGGATCACCTGGATCGCGACGATGACGAACAGCCACAGTACGGCGAGGAAGCCCAGCCGCATCACCGTCAGGGTCAGTTCGGACATGGCCGGCTCGCATGTGGGTGAGCGAAGCGAGCGAACAAAGCGGACACTACCCTTCGACCTGTCGGTAGACGATGGTGGTGGAGCCCACGACGATTCGCGAGCCGTCGCGGAGCGTAGCGCGCTGGGTGTGCTGTCCGTCCACCACGATGCCGTTGGTGGAGCCCAGGTCGAGGACCATCGAAGGGGTGCCGGGGCGGATCTCGGCGTGCTTGCGGGAGACACCGGGGTCGTCGATCCGCACGTCCGCCTCGGTCGAGCGGCCGAGCACGCAGGCGGAGCCGGAGATCTGGTGGCGGGCGCCGTTCACCTCGATCCAGCGGCGGACCGAGGTGCCGTGGCCGGCGCCGGGGAACGCGCGGACGTTGCCACCGGCCGTGGCGGGCGGGCCCGGGGGAACGGCGGGGGGCGCGGCCGGCGGCGGGGGCGCGCTGAACTGGCCGGCGCCGGGCTGCTGCCACGGCGCGCCGGGGGCCGGGGCGGCCGGCGGACGGTCGTAGCCGGACTGCGGCGGGGCGTACTGCTGGGGCTCCTCGGCCGCCAGGGTGCGGCTGCGCACCCGGTACAGGCCGGTGTCCAGGTCGTCGGCCTTCTCCAGGTTCACCTGGAGCGGTCCCATGAAGCTGTACCGCTGGGCCTCGGCGTACTCGCGGACCATGCCGGCCAGTTCGCTGCCCAGCTGCCCGGAGTAGGGGCTCAGCCGCTCGTGGTCGTGCGGGCTCAGCTCGACGATGAAGTCGTTCGGCACGACGGTGCGGTCGCGGTTCCAGATGCTCGCGTTGTTGTCGCACTCGCGCTGCAGCGCACCGGCGATCTCCACGGGCTGGACCTCGGACTTGAACACCTTGGCGAAGGTGCCGTTCACGAGACCCTCAAGTCGCTGCTCGAACTTCTTCAGCACTCCCATGGGGCACCCCCTTCCAGGGTTCGTTCGCCTGCCCGCCGACCGGGCTCCGGGGAGCCGGTCGCGCCTACTTGCGGTACTTCCGTACTGATCGTATCCACGCCGGGCCCATCCGTACGGTTCCCGGACCGCGTCGTGCCCCGGGGTGGGCTCGGACACACAGGGTGACGCATATCGGGTACGGCACGCCAGGCGTGCCCGTCGGAAGGGGGTTCCATGCGTCGCTCGCGCGTTCGCAGCCCTTCCGTTCGGGTGCGCTCCGCCCGCCGGGAAACGGATTCGGAGCAGTCCCCCAGGTCGTGCTACTGTTTTCCACGTCGGAAGGGCCGCCCGCAAGGGAGGCCGGTCGAAGAGCCGCGAAGGACCGCAGGGTCACGAACGGATCGGAGAGCCGGTCGGCACGGAAGACGCACCCATGCGCGGGTGGCGGAATAGGCAGACGCGCTGGATTCAGGTTCCAGTGCCCGCAAGGGCGTGGGGGTTCAACTCCCCCCTCGCGCACAGCGAAGCCCCGCAGATCTTCGGATCTGCGGGGCTTTCTCGTTCCCCGGGCCCGGTTGGTTCCCCCGGGCGGCCGGCTGGGCTCCCCCCTCCCCGGGGGCCGGCCAGGTGCTCAGCCGCGGGAAGCGGGGAGCTCGGCGCGGACCTCGAAGCCGCCGTCGTGGGTGGGGCCGGCGGCCAGGGTGCCGCCCAGCAGCTGCGCGCGCTCGCGCAGGCCGACCAGGCCGTGGCCGCCCCCCGGCAGGGTCTCGGCCGGGCGGACCGGCGGCCGCTCGTTGCGCACCTCGACCCGCAGCCTGCGCCCCTTGGCCCGCACCTTCACGTGCACCGTCGCGTCCGGGGCGTACTTGGTGATGTTGGTGAGCGCCTCCTGGACGGTCCGGTAGGCGGCCCGCTCCACCGCCTCCGGCCACGGGCGGTCGCCCGGGGTCAGCTCGGCTTCGGCGGCCAGGCCGCTCTCCTCGATGAGCCGGGGCAGGTCGGCCAGCCGGGGCTGCGGGGCGAGCGGGGTGTTCTGGTGCGGGCCGGAGGTGCGCAGCACACCGACCATCTGGCGCAGCTCGTCGAGGGTGCGGACGGACAGCTCGCGGATGGTGCGGGCGGTGGCCGCCGCGGCCGGGTCGGCGGTGCTCACCTGGAGCGCGCCGGCCTGGATGCTGATCAGGCTGACCTGGTGCGAGACGACGTCGTGCATCTCGCGGGCGAGCCGGCCGCGCTCGCTGATCAGCACCCGTTCGGCCAGCAGCCGGCTCTCCCGCTCCTGGCCCCGGGTCAGCTCGTCGACCCGGGCCGCCAGCTCCCGCCGGGTGCGGGCGAGCAGCCCGGTGGCGGCCGGGCCGGCGGCCAGCATGACCGACTGGATGGCGTACAGCGCGAGGTCCCGGCTCGGTTCGAAGTTCTGCGCGGAGAGCGGCCAGTGGAAGAACTCGACGAGCGTGAAGAGGGTCCCGCAGGCGATGACGATGCGCGGGCTGGGGCGTTCGGCGGCGACCGTGTAGACGGCGGTGATCGGGGCCAGCCAGATGTTGTCGACGAAGCTGCCGGGCATGGTGAGCAGCAGCACCGTCACCGGGAGGCGGCGGCGCCACAGCAGAGCCAGCGCGGCCAGCACCGAGAGCGTCACCTGCCACCACCGGGCGTCCCGGGCGACCAGGGCCGCGTCCAGCAGGGAGTACAGCACGGGCAGCAGCAGCATCAGCCAGGGCGCGGTGCACCAGGCCGGCAGCCGTCTGGACGGCAGCTGGTCGGCGGCGGTCATGCCCCGTCGCCGGGTTTCGGCCGGACCAGCCCGGCCCGGTGGGCGAGGACGGCGGCCTGGACGCGGTTGGCGGCGCCGAGCTTGCCGAGGATCGCGCTGATGTGGTCCTTGACGGTGCCGGTGCCGAGGAAGAGGCGGTCGGCGATCTCGGCGTTGGACAGGCCCTCGCCGAGCAGCGCCAGCACGTCCAGCTCCCGGCCGGTGAGGGTGCGGGCGAGCGCGGTGGCGTCGGCGTCCGGTCCGCCGCCGTCGACGTAGCCGCCGATCACGGTGCGGGTGACGGTCGGGGAGAGGATGTTGCCGCCGGCCGCGAGCACCCGGACGGCGTGCACCAGCTGCTCGGGGGCGGTGTCCTTGAGCAGGAAGCCGGAGGCGCCGGCCCGTAGCGCGGTGCCGATGTACTCGTCGGTGTCGAAGGTGGTCAGCATCGCGACGGCCGGCGGGTCGGGCAGGGCGCGGACGCGGCGCAGCACCGAGATGCCGTCGAGATCCGGCATCCGGATGTCGAGCAGCACGACGTGCGGGCGCAGGCGCTGGACGTGCTCCTCGGCCTGGCCGCCGGAGCAGTCGCCGACCACCTCCAGGTCGGCGGCGGAACCGACGATGAGGCCGAGGCCGGAGCGGACCAGGATCTCGTCGTCCACGATCAGCACACGAGTGGTGGTGATGGTGCCTCCTCGGGTCGGGCGGCCGGGTTGTGGCGGTCCGCGCGGGTCGATGTCGAGCGTAGGGGTAGCCGGGGTGGGGTGCCGAACGCATGGCGGGTCTGGACCCCCGCCGTTCGGCGGGGGTGGGAATCCGCTACCTGGTTCACGTAATTCTCACGTGAGGTGGGGAACCATGTTGTTGGCTGCCCTTTCGCCGGCCCGCTCTCCATGTGGCCGGTCGGCCAGGCCGAGGGCCGCCGGTCAGTGCCGTCGGGCCCGTGCGGGCGCCCGGCGCCGGGCCCTGTGCGGATGCGCCCCACCTTCTGATCGTTTGGAATTGAGCTGTGTCGTCCACTGTGAAGTCGGAGCCGTCAGCGACGACCGCCGGGCCCCGGCCCGTCGGCGTGCTCGACCGCTGGCGCCCGCGGGCCGCCGCGTCCTGCGTCTGGTACCTGCGGCTGCTGGCGCTGCTGAACGTGGCCACCGTGTTGCTGGTGCCGTGGGGCAACCAGGTCAGCGAGCACAACGAGGGTGAGTACTTCACCCCGTACCTGATGACCTCGGGCCTGGCCAGTGCCGTGCTGTCGGTGTTCCTCGCCATCGCCATGCGGCGGCGCAAGCGGGCCGCGTGGATCTTCAACGCCGCGTTGGGCGGCATGTTCGCGGTGCTGTACCTGCTGGCCATGGTGCTGCCCGACGAGCGCTTCAACCGGCATCCGTTGAACTACGTCTCCACCGTCCTGACCTGCCTGTTCGTGCTGGCGCTGCTGGTCGGGCGGAAGGAGTTCACCTCGAAGGGCGACCGCTCCAACCCGAAGACCGCCGCCGCGACCTTCGTCGGCGGGCTGGTGTTCGGCGGCGGGGTCGGCGCCGGGCTGGTGTGGCTGACCAACGAGCTGAGCGGCGCCGACTTCTGGGACCTGTTCCGCTACTCGGTCGGCCGGATGATCACCATCACCCCGTCCGAGCACCTGCGTTCGGTGATCTCCGCACCGACCTGGGTGAACGCGGTGATCAACACCATGGGCGCGCTGCTCTTCCTGCTCGTCCTGTACGTGGCCTTCCGCAGCCCGCGCGGCAAGGAACTGCTGACCCCCGAGGACGAGGGCAGGCTGCGGGCGCTGCTGGACAAGCAGGGCGAGCGGGACTCGCTCGGCTACTTCGCGCTGCGCAGGGACAAGGCGGTGATCTTCTCCCCCAGCGGCAAGGCGGCGGTCACCTACCGGGTGGTCGGCGGGGTGTCGCTGGCCTCGGGCGACCCGATCGGCGACCCGGAGGCCTGGCCGGGCGCGATCGACGCCTGGCTGGCCGAGGCCCGCGAGCACGCCTGGGCGCCGGCCGTGATGGGAGCCTCCGAGGAGGCCGGCGTGATCTACGCCCGGCACGGGCTGGACGCGCTGGAGCTGGGCGACGAGGCGATCGTCGAGCTGGACGAGTTCTCGCTGGACGGCCGCGCGATGCGGGTCGTCCGGCAGGCCTACAACCGGGTCAAGCGGGCCGGGTACACCGTCCGGATCCGGCGGCACGAGGACATCCCCGAGGCCGAGATGGCCGAGCTGGTGGCCAAGGCCGACCAGTGGCGCGACGGCGCCACCGAGCGCGGCTTCTCGATGGCGCTCGGCCGCCTCGGCGACCCGGCGGACGGCCGCTGCGTGATGCTGGAGTGCCACGACGGGGACGGCGAGCTCAAGGCGCTGCTGAGCTTCGTCCCGTGGGGCCCGGACGGGCTCTCGCTGGACCTGATGCGCCGCGCCCGGGACACCGAGAACGGCCTCATGGAGTTCATGGTGATCGAGCTGCTGCAGCGGGCCGACGAGGTCGCGCTGAAGCGGGTGTCGCTGAACTTCGCGATGTTCCGCTCGGTCTTCGAGCGCGGTTCGCGGCTCGGCGCCGGCCCCGTGCTGCGGCTGTGGCGTTCCGTCCTGGGCTTCTTCTCGCGCTGGTGGCAGATCGAGTCGCTGTACCGCGCGAACGCCAAGTACCGGCCGATCTGGGAGCCGCGCTACCTGCTCTTCGAGAAGAGCAGCGAGATTCCGCGGATCGGTCTCGCGAGCGCGCGCGCCGAGGGCTTCATCGTCGCGCCGAGCCTGCCCGCCCTGTTCCGGCGCCGGCACGCGGGGGCCGCCGTGGTGGCGCCCCGGGTGCCGGTGGCGGCCCGGGAGGGCAAGGGCTAGCCCTCCGCCGGGGGGCGGAGGGGGGCCGGACGGCCGGATGGGGGGCGCCCTAGGGGGGATCCCCTCCCCCCAGAGGATGACCCTGATCCCCTTCTGTGCCGATGTGGATTTGTTAACGGGCTTCTAATGTTGGGGTAGCCGGGAAAAAGGGTTCACGGCTTCGGGGATTCGGAGAGACGGTTGTGATTCACGGGACGGGGGGCGTGCGAAAGGGGCCGCTGGCGACAGCCGGAGCGGCCGCTGTCGCCGAGTGGGGGACGCTGTTCGGGGCGGTCCGGGACGGGGTGGTGCGCAAGAAGTTCGCCGCCGTTCCACTGGCCACCACCGCGACGTCCCTGATCCTGTTGTTCAGCATCGTCCAGCACCTGCCGGGCGGGGAGCGCTTCGTCAACCACATCGGTGTGGTGAAGGCCGCGCTGCCGCTGGACGTCTCGCTGTTGCGGACCCCGCTCTCGCTGTACGTGCCGGCGCTCGACCTGCCGGTCTGGGGCGCGCTGGCCCAGGTGTTCGTGGTCTTCGGCATCGCCGAGATCGTGCTCGGCCGGCGGATGACCCTGGTGGTCGCCTACACCTGCACCCTGGCGGGCACGCTGTTCGCCCGGGTCGGCGTGGCGGTCGGCCCGGACCACCTGTTCGGCTTCCCGAAGTGGGTCGCCCACGTGCGGGACACCGGGCCGTCGGCCGCGGTGGTGGCGCTGGCGATCTGCATCGCGTTCCGCTGCCGGGCCTGGTTCACCGCCGGGCTGGTCGTGACCATGATGGTCGGCGAGGCAGTCGTCCTGCCGAACCTGGCGGGCCTGGAGCACGTCGTCGCGGTGATCGCCGCGCTGCTGATCGCCGTCTCCGCCGAGGTGTTCGGGGGCTTCTGGCCGCGAGTGCTGGCCGGCGTCGGTGCCGCCACCTCGGTGGCCGCGGCGGCCTCCCGCGAGGTCGCGGCGTAGGCCCGCCGGTGGGCGTCCGCCGACGCCGCCGTCCTGAAAGACGTCAAGTGCGGCCTGCCGGCCGGGTGGTGGGCGATGCCCGCACCCGGCCGTCAGACTGTCGGGGGCTCGTGCGGCAGCGGCAGTTCGAACCAGACGACCTTGCCGACCGCCTTGCGGGCGGTGCCCCAGCGTTCGGCGAGTTTGGTGACCAGGGTGAGGCCGCGGCCGGTCTCGCCCAGCTGCTCGGCCGGCTCCAGCGAGGGCAGGTTGTGGTTGTCGTCACTGACCTCGACCAGCAGCTTGTCCACCCGGATCAGCTGGAGCTGCACCCGGTCCCGGGCCACCCGGACGGCGTTCGTCACCAGCTCGCTGACCAGCAGCTCGGTGGTGTCGCTGAGCGCCTCCAGGTGCCAGCCGGCCAGCTGTTCGCGGACCAGGGTGCGGACCCGGCGGACCTCGCGGTTGTCCACCGTGAGGTTCCACGTGGCCACCTCGGACGGGGCGACCCCGTCGAAGCGGGCCACCAGCAGGGCGACGTCGTCCTTGCGGTCGTCCGAGTGCAGTCGCTTCAGCACCACGTCGCAGGCCTGCTCGGGGCTCTGCTGAGGGTCGATCAGGTTGCCGCAGAGCGCGGCCAGGCCCGCCCCTATGTCGCCGCCCCGGACCTCGACCAGCCCGTCGGTGCAGAGCACCAGCATCGAGCCGTCCGAGACGTCGATGGTCTTGGCGACGAACGGCACGCCGCCGACCCCGATCGGCGCGCCGGCCGGGATCTCCAGCAGCTCGCCGCTGCCGTCCGGGTGGACCAGCACCGGTGGGACGTGGCCGGCGCTGGCCAGCTCGCACGTCCGGTTGATCGGGTCGTAGACCGCGTACAGGCAGGTGGCGAGGTGGTCGTCGCCGAGCTTGTGGGCCAGGTTGTCCAGGTGCCGCAGCAGCTGGCCGGGCGGCAGGTCGAGCGCGGCGAGGGTCTGCATCGCGGTGCGGAACCGGCCCATCGCGGCGGCCGAGTGCAGGCCGTGGCCCATCACGTCGCCGACCACCAGGGCGACCCGGCTGCCGGGCAGCTGGATCGCGTCGAACCAGTCGCCGCCGACCTCGGCCTTCGGGTCGCCGGGCAGGTAGCGGTGGGCGATCTGCACGCCGGGGATCTGCGGCGGGCGGGTCGGGATCATCGAGCGCTGCAGCGTGGTGGCGACCCTGGACTCGGCGCGGTGCAGCCGGGCGTTGTCCAGCGAGAGGGCCGCACGGACGGCCAGCTCCTTGAGGGTCGCGGCGTCGCTCTCGTCGAAGCGGGCGCGGTCGGACAGCCGGAGCAGCTTGAGGATGCCCAGCACGGTGCCCCGGGCCGACAGCGGGACGACCAGCATCGAGCGGCCGGAGACCACCTGGGCCAGCCGGGCGCCGCCCAGCGCGATCGCGTAGTCGACCGCGACGTCGTCGGCGACCACCGGCACCAGGACCGGCTGGTTCAGCTGGAGGGCCATGCCGGGCGGGGTGCGGCGGGGCATGCTCACCAGCGAGCCCTCGGCGAGCACGTGGTCCCAGGCGCCGCCGGTCTCGTTGTGGACCAGGGCGACCCGGCGGAGCATGGTGTCGTCGTCCGGCCGGGCGGCCGGCAGCTCGGAGTCGGAGATCAGTCCGTCCACCAGGTCTACACACGCGAAGTCGGCGACCCGGGGGACCAGCACCTGGCAGAGCTCGTGGGCGGTGAAGCCGAGGTCCAGGGTGGTGCCGACCTTGCCGCCGACCTCGTTCAGCAGGGCCAGCTGCTCGCCGGCCTGGCCGTTGGTCAGGAACGGGCCGAGCCGGCCGACCGGGGGCTGGCCGTCGGAGCTCGCAGGGGCGGGGACGGCGGGTGGGGCCTGGTCGTCGCGGCAGGTCTGGTGGCCGCAGACGGACGACTCGACGGCGGCCTGCTCGATGGCGACGCCTCCTCCGCTGGTGGACGGGACGGACAGCGCGGCGGCCGGCTGCGCGGCGGGCCGCTCGTGGTCGCGCTGGCCGGGGAGCGGGCCGGCCGGGCGCCCGCGGGCCGCGCGGGCGGCGGACTGGTCCGGCTGCGGCGGGCCGACCCGGGCGGCGCGCTGCTGGGCGGTGGGGTAGCGGCGGCCGATCCCGGCGGCGGCGTGCGCGGTGCCGGTCTGCGGGTCGGACGGCAGCAGCGGCAGCACGGTGGCCGCGTCCAGCCGCAGGGCGGGCAGGCCGGCTCGTGCCAGCGCCTCCAGGAGCGGCGCGCGGTGGCCGGCCGGCAGCAGCCGGGCCAGTGGCCCGGGCACCGGGTGGCCGGGCGGGGTCAGTGCCGCGGCCAGCCCGTGGAAGCCGCCCCGGGCGGCGGGGGCGGCGGCGAACGGCAATAACCGCTCGCCGAGCGCGAGCCGCGGACCGGTGGTGCGCAGCGGCCGGGCGTCGGTGGCGAGGGCGAGCAGGCTGCCGGACGGGCCGGGCAGCGGGTAGGCCCACCAGAGCACGTCGCGCAGGTGGTCCTCGCGGTCGGTGACCGGCATCCGGCCGGCCCAGGGGTGGCCGTCGGCGGTCAGCGCGGCCAGGGTGTCGAGGGCGTCGCAGCGGCGGCGGACGCACTGGCGGCCGGAGCCGTGGCGCGGCTCGACGGCGGGCAGCAGGCCGGAGGCGGGGCGGTCGTGCGCGACCTCGGCGCGGTGCCCGAACAGCTCCTCGGCGGCCCGGCTCCACTGCGCGATCCGCCCGACCCGGTCGACCAGGACGAGGGCGAGCCGGACCAGGGCGACCACGCCGGACGGGTGGTCGCCCGGTACGGTTTCGGCGTCCGCCGGACGCGATGTGGAGTTGGGCTCGTCGACCATGGATTCGGTCTGCTCCCGCCTGGCCGCCACGCCTGGAGGCGGCCGCTTCTCCGGAGGAAGGCACGCAATGCGGATACCAGCGAAGCACGGACCGGGCCGGACTCGATAGCGAAACGAGGAGATTCCTCGGGAACAGTTGCGCAGCACGTGCCTCGCGCCGGTTCGTACCCCCCTTCCACCCGGTTGACGCCGCGCACGCGGGGGTAGGGTGGCAGGCCTGGCCGCGCTGCGAGCAGGGTCGGCAGGACGGCCCACGGCAGCACCGCCCACGGCATTACTTCAGACGCCAGGACGAGACAGAGGCGAGACGTGACCGCGCAGAGCCCCGCCCGCTGGACGGACCCGGAGATGGAGGAGCTGGAGGAGCGGGTCGCCGCCGCGGAACTCGCCTGGCTCAGCATGGACGTCGACATGCAGACGCTGCGGGTCGAGATCGACAACTTCGCGCTGATCCACCATCAGCTGCTGGGACCGCTGTACGCCCGGCTGGACGAGCTGGACGCGCTGGTCGCCGAGGCCGTGGCGGCCCGGACCGGGCGGCCGGAGGACGTGCGGCGGGCCGCGGAGGCCCGGCAGCTGGTCGAGGAGCTGCCCGACCTGGACTCGCTGTTCGACTCCGTGCAGGAGCAGCGCGAGCAGCGGGAGCGGAGCGGGCAGGAGGGGGAGACGGCCCCGCCGCCGCCCGCCGCGCCGGCGAAGGTGCGGCCCGGCCGGGAGGCCCAGCGGGTCTACCGCGAGCTGGTCCGCCGCGCCCACCCGGACCTCACCACCGACCCCGCCGAGCAGCAGCGCCGCGCCGCGTTCCTCGTCCGGGTCAACGAGGCCTACGCGTTCGGCGACGCCGCCGCGCTGACGGACCTGGCGGCCGAGTGGTCCACCGCACCCGAGGCCGCGCCCGCACCGGACGCCCCGGACCGCCCGGAGTGGCTTCGCCGGCGGCTGGAGTGGCTCACCGCCAAGATCGCCGAGACCGCCGCCGAGCAGGTCCGGCTGGAGCAGAGCCCGATGGGCCAGCTGCTCGCGCTCGCCCCGCAGGACCCGGACCGGCTGCTGGAGCAGCTCGCCGAGGAGCTGCTCGCCAAGGCCGCCGACCGGCAGGCCGAGCTGGAGCGGCTGCTCGGCGGCTACGCGCCGCCGGTGGGCGACAATGGCACGGACCCGACCGACTCCGAGGAGAGCCGAACGATGTTCCCGCAGATCCCCTCCGCCGACGCCGCCTCCGTGCCCGCCGACGCCGTCCTGCTGGACGTGCGCGAGCAGGACGAGTGGGACGCCGGCCACGTGGACGGCGCGTTGCACATCCCGATGAGCCAGGTGATCGCCCGGCTCGGCGAGCTGCCGGACGAGAGGCTGTACGTGCTGTGCCGGGTCGGCGGACGCTCCGCGCAGGTCGTCCAGTACCTGGTGCAGCAGGGCCGGGACGCGGTGAACGTGGACGGCGGCATGTACGCCTGGGAGGGCGCGGGTCGTCCGATGGTGAGCAGCAGCGGCCGGGACGCCTACGTCCTGTAGGAGAAGCGCAACAGCCGGAAGTGATCGCGGCGCGGCGCCGGACGGAGGGCCCGGGGTGGAGATCCGGGGCGGTCCGTCCGGGTTTGACCTCGGGCCCGTGGAGTGGGTCGCCGAGCTTCACGGCTGAACGGATGGCCGCCGCGGTGGGATCGTTCGCCATGGCCCGGTACCGGGGCGCGGCGGTGCTGCGCGCGTTCGCGCCGCGCCGGGGCACCGCGGCCTGCCCGCCGCCGCCCGCGCAGGGCACCCTCCGCTGAGCCGCGCCCGGTAGGGCAGGATGGGCGCGCGACCGAGCCGGGACGACACCGGGGGCGCCCATCGAAGGCAGGGTCGGGGGAGAGAGCACATGGCGGAGAGCACGGACATACCGCTCGGCGAACGGGCCTGGTCACGGCCCGCGCAGCTGGTGCTCGGCCTGGCCACGGTGGGACTGCTGACCGGCACCGGGCTCTTCCTCACCGCGGTGTTCCTGCACGTCGCGCCGGCCAATTCGGTGTCCCGGCAGTACCGGGACGAGGTCGACGGCCTGGTGTACCCCGAGTTCGAGCAGAACTGGAAGCTCTTCGCGCCCAACCCGCTCCAGCAGAACGTCAGCGTGGACGCGCGGGTGCGCACCGTCGCGGACGGCGGCGCCACCCGGACGCACGACTGGACGGGGCTGACCGTGCAGGACATCGCCGCGATCCGGGGCAACCCGGCGCCCAGCCACGTCGACCAGAACCTGCTGCGGCGGGCCTGGGACTTCTACGACGGCTCGCACAACCCGCAGGACGAGACGCTGACCAGCGGCCACGGCAAGCTCGCCGAGGAGTACCTGAAGCGGATCGCGCTCCAGCGGATCGGCCGGACCGTGGACGGCGAGCGGATCCTGGAGATCGAGTTCCGGGTGACCGCGGCCACCGTCCCGCCGCCGTCCTGGAGCGGGGAGGCGGCGCCGCCCGCGCCGAAGGTGCGGGAGCTGCCCTGGTGGCCGGTGGACGACGAGGACTACCGGGGGCTCGGGTGAACGAGGTGTCGCAGTCCGCGGAGATGCCGCCGCAGGCCCCGCCGGAGACGGAACCGCACCTGGTGGACGTCATCCCGCACCAGGCCGGGCACCCGGTCGCCCCCGGAAACGCCCCGGCGCCGCGCGGGCCCGGCCCGGCCGAACTGGCCGCCCGGGCGCTGGCCGCGTTCACCGGGCGGACGCTCGGCCGCCACCAGGCGGCGGTGATGCGGATCGGCTTCGGGCTGGTCTGGCTCGCCTACCTGCTGCGCGAGTGGCCGAACCGGCGGGTGCTGTACGGCGACCGCTCGCCCTGGTCGATGGAGCTCGCCCAGCGGCTGCTGGCCGACAACGGGGCGTTCACCGTGCTGCCCTGGTTCGGCGGGCGGCTCTGGTTCGAGCTGGTCTACCACCTGGCGGTGCTGGCCGCCGTCGCGGTGGTGCTGGGCTGGCGGACCAGGGCGAGCACCGTGCTGTTCATGGTCACCGTGCTGTCGCTGCAGAACCGTGACGTCTTCCTCGGCGACGGCGGCGACAACGTCGTCCACCTGATGGCCGTGTACCTGGTCTTCACCCGCTGCGCCGAGGTGTGGTCGCTGGACGCTCCCCCGGCCTCCGGCCGGGAGGTACCCCCGGGCCGGGCCGGACCCGGGTGGGGCGGCGTGGTGCTCTGGGCCGTCCTCGGCGCCGTCCTGGCGGCCTGTCAGCTCGGGGACTTCTCCGGCGAGAGCCTCACCTGGACCGCCCGCACCTTCCCGTACGTCGGCTGGGCGCCGCTGTTCTGGGGGCTCTGGGCGGTGGCCGGGCTCTGGTGGGCGCTCGGTCGGCTGCGGCCGGACGGCGAGCCGCGGGCGGTGCTCGACGCGCTGGCGAACATGGTCCACAACTGCGCGATGCTGGTGATCGCCGCCGAGGTCGTGCTGATCTACGCCACGGCCGGCTGGTACAAGGTGCAGGGCTCGCGCTGGCAGGACGGCACCGCGCTGTACTACCCGGTGCACCTGGACTACTTCACGCCCTGGCCGTGGCTGTCCGGACTGGTCGGCTCGGCGCTGGTGCCGGTCTTCCTGATCTCGTACGGCACGGTGATCGTGCAGGTCGCGTTCCCGTTCACGCTGCTCAACCGGCGGGTCAAGAACGCGCTGCTGGCGGTCATGATGGCCGAGCACCTGGGGATCGCGGTGATGCTCGGGCTGCCGGTGTTCTCGCTCGCGATGATCGCGGCGGACGCGGTGTTCCTGCCGACCGGCGCGTTGCTCTGGGTGGGGGCGCGGGTGCGGCGGATCCGGCAGGGCAGGCCGCCGGCCGCCCGGGGCGGGCCCGCGGCGGACAGGGTGGCAGAGTGAGCCGCATGGACGACGAGGTGGTGCGGGGCTGGCGGGCGGCGGAGCGGGAGCCGGGCACGGTGCTGCTGGACGGGTTCCACCCGTTGAAGCACGCGCTGCGCTTCGGCGGGGACGTCCGGAGGGTGCTGACCGCCGACCGCGCCGCGCTGCTGGCGCTCGCCGCCGAGCTGGCCGAGGACGTCGCCCCGGCGCTGGACGCGCTCGCGGTGGAGGTGCCGGAGCCCGCGCTGCGCACGCTGGCGCCCCGGCTGCACCCGACCGGGGTGATCGCGCTGGCCGTGCGGCCGTCCGCCGAGGCGAACCGGGCCGCGCTCGGGCGGCTCCCGCGCCGGGCGCCGGTGGTGCTGCTGGAGAACCCGCGCAACCTGGGCAACGTCGGCGCGGTGATCCGGCTGGCGGCCGGTTTCGGCGCCACCGGGGTGGTCACCACCGGCGATCTGGACCCCTGGCACCCGACCGTGGTGCGGGGCAGCGCGGGCCTGCACTTCGCCACCGCGGTCGAGCGGCTGACGCTGCCCGAGCTGCCCGCCGGGCCGCTCTACGTGCTGGATCCGGAAGGCGCGGACATCCGGACGCTGCCCTTCCCGGACGACGCGCTGCTCGCCTTCGGCACCGAGCGGCACGGCGTCTCGGCGGAGCTCAGGGCGCGCGCCGACCACCTGGTGGCGGTGCCGATGCAGCCGGGGGTGTCCAGCTTCAATCTGGCGACGAGTGTCGCGATGGGGCTGTTCCACTGGATGTCGGAGAAGCGCTGAGGGTCGAGAGGCCGTAGGCGGGGGCGTCAGGAGAAGAGCCGGAGCCAGGTCTCCGGGCCGGGGTAGCCGTCGGCGTCGGCGCCGCTCCAGCCCTGGGCCTGCTGGAAGGCCTGGACGTTGCGCTGGTCGCTCTCGCTCCACTGCGGGCCCGGGCCGGTGGTGTAGGCGCCGCCGTAGCCCTTGCGGACCAGCTGCTCGCCGAGCTGCCGGACGTGGTCGTTGTCGGCGCCCGGGCCGAACTTGTCCGCGCCCGGGAAGGTGGGGGGCGCCCCGGTGCCGGGCTGGACGGGTGGCGGGAGCGGGGTGCCGGCGTCGATGGTGCGGCCCTTGCCGTTGAGCAGGAAGTCCCAGGTGTCCTTGCCGGGGATGCCGTCGGCCTCGGCGCCGCGCCAGCCCTGGGCGAGCTGGAATGCCTCGGTGGCCTTGCGGTCGGCCTCGCCCCACTGCGGGCCGGGGCCCTCGGCGTAGAACCGGGCGCCGCCGCGCTGCACCAGCATCTGGCCCAGCTTGGTGACGTACGTGTTGTTGGCGCCCGGCCCGAACTTGTCCGCGCCGGGGAAGCCGGTTGTCGGCGCGCCGTCGTTGCTGCTGCCGGAGAGCCCGAGGTAGCGGTAGGGGACGTACGAGCCGGAGTTGCTCCAGTACGCGTACGGGGTGGGCTGCTTCTTCGCGCCGGGGGAGGTCTGCTCGTAGGCCAGGTAGCGGGTGCGGGTGGCGTCCGTCCAGCCGCCGAAGACGATGACGTGCGAACCGGCCTGCGGGTTGGCCGGGTTGTTGTAGATCAGGACGTCACCGGGCTGGAGGTCGGCCTTGGCGATCCGCTCGGCGAAGTTCGGCAGGGTCCAGGTGGTCTGGCTGCTGCCCAGGCCCCAGGCCATCGACACGAAGCCGGAGCAGTCCTGGCGGTAGCCGTCCGACCAGTAGCGGCCCATGCTGTACGGCACCTTCTGGTCGACCCAGGTCTGGGCGCGCTGGATGATCTGCGCCCTGGTCACCGGCGGGGCGAAGGCGCGCTGGTCGGGCGCGTCGTCGCCGTAGAGGCCGCTGACCTCGCCCTGCGGGTTCTGCGGGGTCTGGGTGGTGCTGCTGCCGTCGCCCGGGGCGGGGCCGGGTGCGGGGGCCGTGGCGGCCGCGACGGCGACGGCCGTCCCGCCGCCGATGGCGGTGCCCACGGCGGCCATCAGCACGGCGGCCCGTCGGCGGAGGCTGCGGGCCGCGGCGTGCCCGCCCTCGTGCACCGGGGCGGCGTGCAGCCGGGCGCGGCGGCGGGCACGGCAGCCTCCGCATATGCAGTCCTCGTCCGGTTCGACCTCGTCGAACTCCAGCAGCGGGGACAGCTGGTCGATACGGGTCATGGTCCGCCTCTCTCCTGGCCGGCCTGACGGTGTGACAGGGCCGGCCTTCCCGGGCCGGTTCCGCATGGCATCGGGACCAACGTCGCAAAGGGGGCGGAGCCCGGCGCGGCGGACTGCGCCGGGCAGGTGACGGCCGTTCGGTGTGGCGCGGGTGGACGAGACGGTGCCGGAGCGAATCCGGCGATCGGTCAGCTAAGGCGCGGTGGGCGGGTTGGCAGGCGAGTACTCGGGCTCGGTCCAGGTCAGCGGGGTGGCGTCGGCCAGTTCGACGACGCCGGTGACGGTCAGTTCGACCATCCGCTCGGCGCCCGGGACGCCCGCGCGGGCCTCGGCGGACCAGTCGGTGCGGGCCTCGCCGGTGACGAGCAGGGCGTTGCCGGTCTCCCAGTCGGGCAGTAGCAGGCCGGCGCGCGGGTCCAGCTCCAGGTTGCCGAGCGTCATGAACATGCTGTTGCCCGGGTATTCGGGCCAGGACAGCCGGTCCGGCGCGGTGGCCCGCAGGAAGCCGGGGAAGCCGCCCCGGTGGGAGGCGTCCACTCTGCCGTCCGGGCCGACGGTGGCGATGAAGAAGGTGTCGGCGGTGGCGGCGGTCAGCCGCTGGGCGGTGGACAGTGTCCGGCCGGCGGCCACGGCGCGTGGGGCGCCGGCGTCCGGGCGGTCCAGCGGGGTGCGGCGCTGGATGTACTTCGGGCAGTTGGAGACCACCTGCTCGGCGGTGATCACCAGGCCGCCCCGGCCGTCCGGTACGGAGCGGCCGTTGAGCCGCATCCGGCGCCGGCCGGCCGGGTCCAGGGCGATCGTGCCGACCTGCGCCGGGCCGGCCAGGGCGGTGGCCAGCGGGTCGTCCTCGGCGGGGTGGGCAGCGACCGCCATGGTCCGCTCGTCCGCGGCCTGGAGGAAGCCCGGGGCGCCGGCGAGCTGGGTGGCCCAGATCCGGCCGTCCGGGGCGGCGGCACCGAGGACCAGCATCCGCCGCTCGGTGAGGAAGCGGGCGGCCACCGGGGGGATGGTGTCGCGGATCGACCGGCCGGCGTGGTCGGCTCGGTCCTGCCGGCCGGCCAGCGACTGGGCGGCCCGCTCGCCGGGGTGGTAGGGCGTGTCGACGGTCGTCACGGCGGGCTCTAGAAGAAGCCGCAGGTCGGGGCGTCGGAGGTGGGGGCGGCGGCGCCGGTCTCGTCGACGCCGGTGCGGGTGTAGATCTCCAGCCGGATGCCGTCCGGGTCGGTGAAGAAGATGCCGCCGGAGGCCGAGCCCTCGCTGTGCGGGACGACGCCGTCGTAGGCGAACTCGGCGCCGAGCTCTCGCAGCAGCTGCTCGGTGGCGCGGACCTCGTCGAGGCTCTCGACCTCGAAGGAGAGGTGGTGCAGGCCGGGGGTGGCGGTGGCGAAGGTGCCCGCGCTCTGCTGCCAGAGGGTCACCACCAGGCGGCCGTCGCGGCCCATCAGGGCGTAGCGGCGGTCTGCTTCGGTGCCCTCGTGCGCCACCTGCAGGCCGAGGACGGCGCGGTAGAACTCGATCGAGCGGGCCAGGTCGGTGACGTTCAGGCCGACGTGGCCGGTCTGGAGAGTGCGGAGCAGGGTGGTGCTGGACATGCCTGATCACTCCCGTGGCTGGGCGGCCGGAGAAGCTCATGCCTAACCGGTACTCATGAACGTAGTAGTTAGATGATGGAGCGTCAACCAGTATCAGGGCGTGAAAGGGTTAGGTGTTGGCGTGCGGTGACTCCGGACGAGGGTCAGGAGCGGGCTACTCCCACTCCCACCGGATGCCGATGTGGCCGGGCTGCTGGTCCGGGGAGAGCACGTGGGCGCTCGCCGAGGCGCCGATCCACAGCTGCTCGCGGCGGCTGTCGACGGCCTCGCCCGGCTCGCGGTCGTAGCGCTCGCAGTGGACCGGGACGGCCGCCGGGTCGAAGTGCACCTGGAGCACGTACTCGCGCACCGGCGTGGCGAAGCGGCGGCTGTACTCCATGGTCGGACCGCCGGGCGGGATCTCCACCTCGTACTCGAAGACGGTGCTGTCGCCGAGGCCGAGCGGCCGGTCGAGCATCACCTCGCCCACGGTCAGCCCGGCCTCCGGGCGGCGGCGGACCCGGCCCAGCCGGCCGTGCCGGACCGAGGTGATCTCGGGGCAGCCGGTGGCCTCCTCGTCGGCCTTGTGCACGACCAGGCAGCGGCCGACGCCGGCGACCGTGGCGCGCACCACCTGGCGCATCCGCAGCAGGTTGCCGCGCCGCTGGGCGTCGACGTAGTACGAGTCGTGGATGCTCAGCCGCTCCAGCTCGCCGGCCGGCGGGGCGTCCAGCTCGGAGAAGATCTCGGCGATCTCCTGCTCGCCGGGCCAGACGTCCTCCAGCCCGAGGTGGCAGGTGTTGGCGGCGGCGGCCCAGCGGCCGCGCGGGCGCGGCGGGCCGAGCAGCGAGGAGAGGGCGCTGTGCGGCAGGCCGAGCAGCTCCTCCAGCAGGTGGACGGCGCGCAGCGAGCTGGCACGCTCGGGCTGGCTGCGCCCGCGCCGCCAGTAACTCAGCGTGGTGACGCTGACCCTGACGCCGCGTTGGGCGAGCGCGGCCCTGATCCGGTCCAGGCTGAGACCGCTGGCCTCGATGGCCAGGTGAAGGGTGTCCGCGAAGCCGCCCGCGCCACCGGGGCGGGCGGCGGCGGACGGTGGCGGAACGGGCGCCGGCGCGGGTGCGGGCGGGCCGGGGCGCTCGGGGCGCTGTCCGACCAGCCGGAGCCGCGCGGCGTCCTGGTGCTGCTCTGCGGCCATGCGGTAACCCTCCCCACCAGGTGAGCTCGGTGGGACCGGTCCGGCGCCGGGGCGCGCCGCCAGCGGCTTCACCGAGCTTTGGGGAACCCTATGCACGGTCGAGAGGCTACGTCATCAGTCGTGCGTATGACAGTGGTCACGGCAGGTGAACCGAAGGTTTAGCGATCTTGAAACGTTGTGGAAATACGGCCGGAGACCTTGACGGAAGCGGACACCGCCGGGGCGGGCCCTATCGGCGCCGCCCCGGCGGGGGTCTCGGTGGTGCTACCGGCCGGTGATCAGGCCGGTGACCAGGCCGGTGATCAGTTGACGTTCAGCGCGACGTCGTCGATCACGAAGCTGGTCTGGAGCGAGGAGTCCTCGGTGCCGGTGAACTTGATCGTCACGGTCTGGCCG
Source organism: Streptomyces kaniharaensis (assembly GCF_009569385.1). Taxonomy (NCBI): domain Bacteria; kingdom Bacillati; phylum Actinomycetota; class Actinomycetes; order Kitasatosporales; family Streptomycetaceae; genus Streptomyces; species Streptomyces kaniharaensis. The sequence goes on along the minus strand of NZ_WBOF01000001.1, from coordinate 2,812,422 downwards.
GCGAAGGAGGTCAGGTCCAGGGTCTTCTGCACGTAGCCGGCGGCCGCGTTCACGTTGGAGTAGGTCGCCAGCGTGGTGCTGTTGGCCTGGACGGTCAGCTTGTCGTACGCGGTGGAGCCGGTCTCCGCGGTGTCGATGTGCAGCCAGAAGGTCAGCTTCGCGGAGGTGCAGCCGGCCGGGATCGAGACGGTCTGCGACACGGTGTCGGTGTGGGCCGAGCCGTAGCCGTCCATCCACGCCTTCCAGCTGCCCGAGTGGGCCGCCTGCGAGGAGCTGTTGTCGACCACGCCGCTGGAGGTGGTCCACGGAGCGGCGGTGCCGGTCTCGAAGCCGCCGTTGCCCATCAGCTGGGCCGCGGTGCAGCCGCCGGTGGGCGGCGGGGTCGGAGTGCTGCCGCCGCCGAGCAGGGCGGTGGTCAGGGCGTCGGCGACCGGGGAGCCCCAGCCGGTGACCTGGTCGTAGCCGGCCTTCGTCTGGAAGTCCTGGTTGGCGCCGGTGGTCACGTCGTGGAAGACGCTGCCGTAGCTGCTGCTGTTCGCGAGCGCGTACAGGCGGGGGCTGGCCTCGCCCAGGACGGGCTGCCCGGCGGCCTTGGCCTTCTGGTTGAACTGGGCGGCGTAGCCGGACCAGAGCGGCGCGGCGGCGCTGGTGCCGCCGTACACCTTCCAGCCACCGACGGTGTAGATCGCGAAGCCGCTGGCCGGGTCGGCGTTGGAGGCGACGTCCGGGACGGTGCGCATGGTGCCGTTGATGCCGGTGCCGGTCTGCCAGCTCGGCTTGCTGAAGACGGTGGAGACGCCGCCGCCCGCGGTGCTCCAGGCGCTCTCCGAGGAGTAGGTGTTGCTGCTGGAGACCTTGAGGTTGGTGCCGCCGACACCGGTCTGGTGCGGGCTGGAGGCCGGGAAGTCGACGGCCTTGACGGTCGAGCCGCTGGTGGAGCGGGTGCAGTCGCGCGAGCCGTCGTCGCCGGAGGCGGAGAAGATCGAGATGCCCTGGGCGGCGGCCTGCTTGAAGGCGTTGTCGACGGCCGTCATGGAGGCGGCGGTGGTGTCCGGCTCGCAGGAGCCCCAGGAGATCGAGATGACCGAGGCCTTGTTGTCGGCCACGATCTTGTTGGCCATGTCGATCTCGCCCTGGTCGCTGTTGGGCGCCTCGTAGATCAGCTGGGTCGCCTTGGGCGCGGCGCCGCGGACGATCTCGCTGTCCAGCTCGACCTCGCCCTGGCCCTGGCCGGGGGCGGAGTCGTAGTTGGCACCGTCCACCGAGACCGTGGAGACGGCCGGGCCGGTCAGGCCGTACTGCGAGTCGTAGGTGGTCAGGTTGCCGGACGAGTAGCCGTCGAACTCCCAGAGGGCGACGGTCACGCCGGTGCCGTCGGCGCCGGTCTTGTTCAGGTTGTAGGCGCCGTCGTACTGGGCCGGGGAGAGGCCGTTCGGGGTGGCGGTGGCCGCGTTGGGGGTGATCGCGTTCGGCGTGGCCAGGCGGTTCTTGCGAACGGCGTGGTTGTCCAGACCGTGCACGCCCTGGACGATGTCGGCGAGGTCGGCCGGGACGGACGCGGCGGCGTCGTTCGCGAAGAAGGTGCGCTGGAGCTGCTGGTCGACGTACGCGCTCTCGTGCGTGCCGAAGGCCTGCGAGACCTGCGCGGTGGTGCCGCGGGCGCTGATGACCTGGCGGTTGGCGCTCACCGAGGTGACGGCCAGGCCCTGGTCGGCGAGGTAGGCCTTGACCTGCTCGACGGCCGCCTGGGTCGGGCCGAACTGCGCGGTGAACTGCTCCGGCGTCAGGTACTTGCCGTACTGCGGGGTGCCCGGCGTGGTGACCGCGGCGAGGAAGCGGTCCAGCGCGTCGGCGTTCCGCAGCTTGAGGCTGACGGCCACCGAGATCTGCTGCTCGGCCGGGACGTCACCCTTCTTCTCCGAGCGGGCGACCGCGGGGTTCACGGTGTTCGGCAGCTCGACGCGGGGGGTGGCGTGGGGCGTGGGGGCGGCCTGCGCGGCGGAGACGCCGAGCGAGACGGCGGTCAGCGGCAGCACGGCTATGGCGGCCGCGAGGGCGAGAGTGCGGGGGCGCAACGAATCCTCCTCTGGCCGGCTGTGGGGGCCGGCAAGGGGTCACGGCGTTCCGGGGTCGTGAACGCTGGCTAGAACATGTCAGAACAAGTGCGCGAATTGGCTTATGATCAAGCAATTCGTTGCTAAAAAACAGTCAAATGTGGAACAGGGCAAGGCTGGTCGTTTCATACAGTGAATGACCGGAATTCCGGATGTGGTCTACACCAATTCTGGTCGGCGGGGCGGACGTAGAATCGGCTGGAGCCGAGGGAGAACGATGACTGACGTGATGGCGGATCCGAGGGACCCCCGCCCGCTGATCGGCGAGCCGCTGGCGCTCGACCTGCTCAACACGCGCTGGGCCGGAACGCCCGTCAACGACCTGCTCGGCGAGGCCGGGGGATACGGGATATGGCTCTCCTCCGCCGGGCTGAGCGAGCGCTGCACGGCCGACGGGGCCGGGCTGGCGGCCACCCTGAGGGCTCGTGAGGTGCTCGGTGCGGCAGCCCAATTCCTGTTCGAGCACGGCGAGTTGGGCGAAGCCGTGCGGGCCGGGCTGGACGAGGTGCTGGCGCACGGGCGGATCCGGCGGACGGCCGGGCCGGGCGGGGCCGAGGACCGGATCGAGGTGGACCGGCCGGAGTGGCTGGCGGCCTGGCTGGCGGTGGACGACTTCCTCACGCTGGTCGCGCAGGGCGCCCACCGGGTGCGGCAGTGCGCGCACGAGGCGTGCATTCTGCATTTCTTCGACGCGTCGCAGAACGGCCGCCGACGGTGGTGCCGGATGGCGGTGTGCGGGAATCGCGCGAAGGCGGCGCGGCACTATGTGAAGGCGCGCGGGTAGCGAGGCCCGCTGCGCGGGGCCACGGGGTGGGGTGTTGGGGGTCGGCCGCCGGCGGTGGGTGCCGGATGGCGGTGTGCGGGATCGCGCGAAGGCGGCGCGGCACTAGGTGTGGGCGCGCGGCTGACGGAAGGTCGGGTCGGCGGGCGCGCGGAGGAGCGCGCCCGCCGATCGGCGTCAGGCCGTGGTGGGGGTGCCGAGCCAGGTGGTGAGGGCCTCCTGGACGTCGCGGTGGCCGGGGTCGACGGCGGCCCAGGCGGCGTAGCCGTCCGGGCGGATCAGCAGGGCGGTGTCGCGCAGCTTGCCGTGCGGGTCGGCGGGAGCCGCGGTGACCAGGACGTCCGCCCACGGCTCGGCGGCGGTCTGCACGTCATTGCTGACCAGCACGAACTTCCCGGCGCGCAGCGCCTCGTAGAGCCGCTCCGGGGCGGCCGGCTCGCCCTCTCGCGGCTTCTCCAGGGCGGTCAGCCGCAGGTCCGGGACGCGCTTGCCGACCAGCGGGTGGGCGTCCTTCGGTGCCTGGTAGGCGATGCCGATCCCCGAGATCATGCGGGCGCCGCGCTCGGTGACCGGGTCGAGGTGGCTGCCGAGCGCGGTGAGCGCGCCGCGCAGGGCGCGGGTGGGGGCGGACTCGGCGAGGGCGAGCCGGATCAGGGCGCCGGAGGTGCGCAGGACGGTCCGGCCGACCGGGTGCCGCTCGGTCTGGTAGGTGTCGAGCAGGGCGTCGGTGGCCCGGCCCCGGACGGCGGCGGCGAGCTTCCAGGAGAGGTTGGCGGCGTCCTGGAGCCCGGTGTTCATGCCCTGGCCGCCGGCCGGCGAGTGGCAGTGCGCGGCGTCGCCGGCGAGGAAGACGCGGCCGGAGCGGTAGTTGGGCACCTGGCGCTCGTCGCTGTGGAAGGTGGAGGTCCAGCGGGCGTCGTGCAGGCCGTAGTCCTCGCCGAGCGCGGCCTTGGTGATGGCGGTGATCTGCTCCAGCGAGGGGACGGTGCCCTCCGGGACGCGCTCGTGGCGGTCCCAGGCGATGACGCGGTACCAGCCGTCGCCGAAGGGGGCGAGGAAGGCGAAGCCGGCGTCGTTCGCGCCGACGGTGATGAAGTCCTCCGGCTCGCGCTCCAGCCGGACGTCGGCGAGCACGACGGAGTCGACCACCGACTCGCCGGGGAACGGGATGCCGAGGAGGTCGCGGACGGCGGAGCGGACGCCGTCGGTGCCGACCGCGTACCGGGCGCGGTGGGTGGTCCCGTCGGCGGTCTCCAGAGTGACGCCATCGGCGTCCTGCCGCAGGCCGGTGACCTCGGCGCCGCGCAGGATCGTCGCGCCGGCCTTCTCCGCGCGCTCGTGGAGCAGCCGTTCGACGTTGTACTGCGGGGTGATCAGGACGAACGGGAAGCGGGTCGGCAGGGCGGCGAGGTCGACGCCGAAGCGGTTGAACATCCGCAGCGAGGTGAGCGGCCGGCCGGTGGCGATGAGCTCGTCGGCGAGGCCGCGGGCGTCCAGCAGTTCGAGGGTGCGGGCGTGCACGGCGAAGGCCCGGGTGAGGTTGGACTCGGCTGCCCGCTTCTCCAGGAGGGTGACGGAGACCCCGGCGGCGGCGAGGTCGCCGGCCAGCAGCAGGCCGGTCGGTCCGGCTCCGACGATCAGGACGTCGGTGACGGTCGGCTTGGCGGTCATGTGTCAGCTCCCGGTGGTCGGAGGGCGGTTGGACGCGATGATCGGCGTTCTCCCAGCCTCCATCATCGCCGCCCTGGTGGGAGCTGTGAACCGCCGGGCCCCGGCGGTGGGTGACCGCCGGGGCCCGGGGTGAGGTGACGGAGGGATCAGCTGTGCCGGCGGATCTGCACCGTGCGGAACCGGTTGGCGACGAACGCGCCGTCGCAGTAGGCCGAGTTGGCGGCCGGGTTGGCGCCGGTGCCGTGCAGGTCGGAGAAGGCGGCGGTCTGGTTGGCGTACACCCCGCCGGTCAGGTTGAGCGACAGCGAGACGCCGGCGTCGAGCGCGGCCTCGACCAGCAGGGCCTCGACCTCGGGCGAGGTGGTGTAGCCGGAGGCCGTCATCGCGCCCTTGTCGCGGACCGTGGCGCGCAGCAACTCGACCGCGGCGGGCGTGGATTCGACGGCGACGGCGAACGAGACCGGGCCGAAGCACTCGCTGCGGAAGACCGCGCGGTCGTCCGGCTTGTCGGCGTCCAGCTTGATCAGCGCCGGGGTGCGGACGGTCGCGCCGGGGAACTCGGGCGAGTTCACCGCGCGCGGGGCGAGGGCGAGTTCGCCGTACTCGCCGCCGGCCGCGGCGGCCGAGCGCTGGAGCACACCGGGGTTGACCACGGCGCCGAGGATGGCGGCGGCGCGGGCGTCGTCGGAGAGCAGGCCGTCGATCGCGGCGGCGAGGTCGGCGACCACCTGGTCGTAGCTCTTGTCGCCCTGGTCGGTGGCGATGCCGCCGCGCGGGATCAGCAGGTTCTGCGGGGTGGTGCACATCTGGCCGCTGTAGAGCGAGAGCGAGAAGGCCAGGTTGCCCAGCATGCCCTTGTAGTCGTCGGTGGAGTCGATGACCACGGCGTTGACGCCGGCCTTCTCGGTGTAGACCTGCGCCTGCCTGGCGTGTTCCTCCAGCCAGTCGCCGAAGGCGGTCGAGCCGGTGTAGTCGATCATCTTGATCTCGGGGCGGACGGCGAGGGTCTGGGCGACGGTGCCGCCCTCGTGCTCGGCGGCCAGGCAGACCAGGTTGGGGTCGAAGCCGGCCTCGGCGAGCACCTCGCGGGCGATCCGGACGGTGAGCGCGAGCGGCAGCATGGCCCGCGGGTGCGGCTTGACCAGCACCGGGTTGCCGGTGGCCAGCGAGGCGAACAGGCCGGGGTAGCCGTTCCAGGTGGGGAAGGTGTTGCAGCCGATCAGCAGCGCGAGGCCGCGCGGGACGACGGTGAACTCCTTGGTCATCACCAGCGGGTCGCGCTTGCCCTGCGGCTTGGTCCAGCCGGCCTGGCGGGGCAGCCGGGTCTGCTCGGCGTACGCGTAGGCGACCGCCTCCAGGCCGCGGTCCTGGGCGTGCGGGCCGCCGGCCTGGAAGGCCATCCCGTAGGCCTGGCCGGTGGTGTGCATGACGGCCTGGGCGAACTCGTGCGACCGGGCGTTGATCCGGTGCAGGATCTCCAGGCAGACGGCGGCGCGCTCCAGCGGGGTGGCTGCGGCCCACCCGGGCTGGGCGGCGTGCATCGCGGCGATCAGCGCGTCGGGCTCGGCGTGCGGGTACGTCATGCCCAGCTCGATGCCGTACGGGGAGGCCTCGCCGCCGACCTGGTCGCCGTCGGTGGGGTGGCCGTCGAGGACGAAGGGCTTGCCGAGCAGGGCGTCGAAGGCGGCCTTGCCGTCCGCGGGGCCGCTCTCGCCGTACGCCTTCGGGAACTCGGGGTAGGGCGACCAGTAGTCGCGCTTGGCGGCGGCGTCGAGCGCGGCGTCCAGGGTGGCCTGGTGGCGCTCGACCAGCTCGCTGACGAGGGGGTGGGTGACCGCTGCGGACATGGTGTGCGCTCCTCAGAGGGGAGGACGGGACACGTCACAGAGTAACCGAACGATCGGTCGGCTCAAGAGGGCGAAGGGGATTCGATTTCCGAAAGCCGTCGGGGCCGCGTCCGTGGCGGACGCGGCCCCGACGGCGCAGGGATGCCCGGTCTACGGCACGCCGAGCTCGAATATGACGTACCCGGCGTACCAGCCGGAGGCCATCGCGGCCGTGCCCAGCACGGCGGCCAGCACCGGCCAGCTCAGCTTGCGCATCGCCACCGCCAGTGCGATGAACAGCGGGAACGCGGGCAGCAGATAGCGCGAGACGTTGCCGAAGATGCCCAGGCTGCCGAGCACCGAGACGATCGTGGCGAGCGTGTAGGCGGTCAGCACCAGCGGCGGGCGCAGCCGGATCAGCAGCACGATCAGCGCCGGCAGGGTCAGCACTATCAGGGTGGCGAAGAGGTCTGGGACGGGGAACGCGAACGGGTAGTCGTTGCGGCCCAGCAGCACGCCGCGGATCGCGTAGTAGGTGCCCTGGCCCCAGTCGAAGTAGTGCAGCCAGGCGTCGTGCTGGAGCCGGAAGTAGCCGCCCCACTCGCCCATCCGCCAGCCCACCCAGCCGACGTAGCCGAGCAGGCCCGCCGGGGCCAGCAGCATGGCGGTCAGCGGGCGCACGACGCCGCTCTCCCGGCGGTACAGCTCGACCAGCGCGGCCAGGCCGACGGCGCCTATCAGCGCCGCCGCGGTCGGCCGGTTGAGGCCGGCGACCAGGGTGATCACGCCGGCCGCGATCCACTGCCTGGTCATCACGCAGTAGCAGGCCCAGGCCGCCAGGGCGACGAAGGTCGAGTCCGAGTAGAGCGCCCACTCGGCACCGGAGCCCGGGGCGATCGCCCAGATCCCGGCCGCGATCACGCCCGCCTTGGGGCCGGCCAGCCGGTCCACCACGGCGTAGATGCCGGCCGCGGCGAACAGCGAGGCCAGCACGGAGACCAGCATTCCCGCGCCGTACAGGCCGAGTCCGGTGACGTCCGAGGTCAGCCGCATCAGGCCCGGGTAGAGCGGGAAGAACGCGGCCGAGTTCTGCTCGACGGTGAACCCGATCGGGCCGTTCGCGACCGGCACCAGCGCCGGGTGGTAGCCGAACTCGGCCACCTGCTGGTACCACCAGCCGTCCCAGCTGGCCACGACGTCCCAGGGGTTGGCGCCGCCGCCGAAGCGGGCGGGCTTCCTGAGGTACTCGCCGGAGAACGAGAGCAGCTTCATGAAGACCGTGAAGCCGATCAGCTTGAGCACCGCGTAGCACCACACGGCAGGGCCGAACCGGACCGCCAGGACGCGGGCGCGCTCCTGCCAGCCGATGCCGGACACCTTCCCCGGTTCGTCGCTGCGCTGCTCGGGCACGTCGGCGACTGCCGGTATTGCGTTCATCGGACTGAACCCCACCCTGCTGGCCGTGGACGATTTGTCCGCCGAGTCTAGGGCCTGTCGATTCGTTCTGATGCGGACCAATCGTCGTGTGCGGTGGACCGTCGTCGTGGTGCGGTGGACCGGCCGACCCGATCGCTTGCCGCGCAGTGGGGCCGGGGATACTCGGAGGATGGCCGATCACACCACGCGCCCCGCCTACACCGTTGAGTCACTGCTCGCGGTGACCGTCGACGTGTTCAACGAGCGCGGGTACGACGGCACCTCGATGGAGGACCTGTCCCGGGCCGCCGGGATCTCCAAGTCGTCCATCTACCACCACGTGCGCGGCAAGGAGGAGCTGCTGAAGCTGGCCGTCGGGCGGGCGCTGGACGGGCTGTTCGCGATCCTGGCCGAGCCGGCGGCGGTCGAGGGCCCGGCCGTGGCGCGGCTGGAGCACGTGGTGCGGCGGACCGCCGAGGTGCTGCTGGAGGAGCTGCCGTACGTCACCCTGCTGCTGCGGGTGCGCGGCAACACGGCCACCGAGCAGTGGGCGCTGGAGCGGCGGCGGGACTTCGACCACCAGGTCGCCGAGCTGCTGCGGGCAGCCGTCGCGGACGGCTCGCTGCGGGCGGACGTCGAGCCGCGGCTGGCCACGCGGCTGCTGTTCGGCATGATCAACTCGATCGTGGAGTGGTACCGGCCGGGCCTCAAGGCCGCGGACGGCGTCGCGGACGCGGTCGTCCACCTGGCCTTCGACGGGCTGCGCGCGCGGTAGTCGTTCGGGCTTCAGTCCGGCGGGACCTGGTCGGTCTCCTCGAACACCAGCATGGTTCGTGTACCGAGCACCTGTGGGATGGACTGGATGCGGTTGAGCACCAGCTCCCGCAGGGCGTGGTTGTCGGCGGTGTGCACCAGCAGCAGGACGTCGAAGTCGCCGCCGACGAGTGCGATGTGGGCGACCCCGGGGAGCCCCAGCAGCTGCTCCCGGACCGTGCGCCAGGAGTTCTGGACGATCTTCAGGGTGATGTACGCGGACGCGCCCTGACCTGCCCGTTCGTGGTCGACGCGAGCGGTGAAGCCGCGGATGACGCCGTCCTCGACCATCCTGGAGATCCGGGCGTAGGCGTTGGCCCGGGACACGTGCACCCGCTCGGCCACCGAGCGGATCGAGGCGCGGCCGTCCTGCTGCAGCAGCCGCAGGATCGACCGGTCGACGCGGTCGAGTCTGGACATCTGTTCAGCCGACATGACCCCCCACCCTCACCGATTGGACGCACTGCCACAAGTCGACCTCCGCTCGGGCCGAATGTCCACCACCTTGTCACGCTTCTGGTCAAGATGAACAGACGACCGAACAATCGGTAGGGAGCCCCCCGCCACTCCTGGAGGTGCCCCGAGATGACCGTTCTCGACCACAGACACCACACAGCGGTGCCCGGCTGGCTGCCCGGGGCCACCGCCCCCCGCGCCGACCCGGCCCCGCTCCTCCCGGACGTCTCCCCCGTCCGCGTGCTCGGCACCCCCGCGCTGGAGAAGCACGACCCCGCACTGCTGCGCGAGCTGTACCGCCGCCTGGTGGTCGGCCGCCGCTACAACCAGCAGGCCACCACCCTCACCAAGCAGGGCCGGCTCGCCGTCTACCCGGCGTCCACCGGCCAGGAGGCCTGCCAGGTCGCCGCCGCGCTCGCGCTCGGCGAGCAGGACTGGCTGTTCCCCAGCTACCGCGACACCCTCGCGGTGGTCTCCCGCGGCGTCGACCCGCTGGAGGCGCTGACCCTGCTGCGCGGCAACGCCCACACCGGCTACGACCCGCGCGCCGCCCGCACCGCCCCGCTCTGCACCCCGCTCGCCACCCAGGCCCCGCACGCCGTCGGGCTGGCGCACGCCGCCCGGCTGAGCGGCGAGCCGGTGGTCGCGCTCGCCATGCTCGGCGACGGCGGCACCAGCGAGGGCGACTTCCACGAGGCGCTGAACTTCGCCGCGGTGCTCCAAGCGCCGGTCGTCTTCCTGGTGCAGAACAACGGCTACGCGATCTCCGTCCCGCTCACCGCGCAGTCCGCCGCACCGAGCCTGGCCCACAAGGCCGTCGGCTACGGCATGCCGGGCCGCCTGGTGGACGGCAACGACGCACCGGCCGTGCACAGTGTGCTGGCCGAGGCGGTCGAGCGGGCCCGCACCGGCGGCGGCCCGACCCTGGTCGAGGCGCTGACCTACCGGATCGAGGCGCACACCAACGCCGACGACGCCACCCGCTACCGCACCGAGGGCGAGGTCACCGCCTGGCGGGAGCACGACCCGATCCTGCTGATGGACCGCGCGCTGCGCGAACTCGGCATCCTGGACGACGCCCTCGTCCAGGAGGCGGCCGACGAGGCGGAGGCACTGGCGGCCCGGATGCGGGCCGAGTTCCACGCCGACGCCGAGCTGGACCCGATGGCGCTGTTCGCCCACGTCTTCGCCGAGCCGACCCCGCAACTGCGGGAGCAGGCCGCCCAGTTGTCCGCCGAGCTGGCCGCCGAGGCCGAGGTGCAGCACTGATGTCCCCCACCGCCCACCCGTCCACCCCCACCCTCGGCCGAGCCGCTGCGCAGCACCCCTCCGGTGCGCGCACCGCCACGATGGCGCAGGCGCTCAACTCCGCCCTGCGGGACGCCATGCGCGAGGACCCCACCGTCCACGTGCTCGGCGAGGACGTCGGCGCGCTCGGCGGCGTCTTCCGGATCACCGACGGCCTGACCGCCGAGTTCGGCCCGGACCGCTGCCTGGACACCCCGCTCGCCGAGGCCGGCATCCTCGGCACCGCGATCGGCATGGCGATGTACGGGCTGCGCCCCGTGGTCGAGATGCAGTTCGACGCCTTCGCCTACCCGGCGCTGGAGCAGCTTTTCTCGCACGTCGCGAAGATGCGCAACCGCACCGCAGGGAAGCTCCCGCTGCCGATCACCGTCCGCATCCCGTACGGCGGCGGCATCGGCGGCGTCGAGCACCACAGCGACGCCTCCGAGGCGTACTACACCAGCACGCCCGGCCTGCACGTGGTCACCCCCGCGACGGTGGCCGACGCGTACGGGCTGCTCCGCGCCTCGATCGCCTCCGACGACCCGGTGGTCTTCCTGGAGCCCAAGCGGCTGTACTGGGGCAAGGCCGAGTTCGACCCGGCGGCGCCGGTCGAGCCGATCGGCCGGGCCGTCCTGCGGCGCACCGGCACCTCGGCCGTGCTGATCACCTACGGACCCTCGCTGCCGGTCTGCCTGGAGGCGGCCGAGGCGGCGAAGGCCGAGGGCTGGGACCTCGCGGTACTGGACCTGCGCACCCTGGTGCCGTTCGACGACGAGACGGTCTGCCGGGTGGTCCGCTCGGTCGGCCGGGCCGTGGTGGTGCACGAGGCGAGCGGCTTCGGCGGCACCGGCGCGGAGATCGCCGCCCGGGTCACCGAGCGCTGCTTCCACCACCTGGCCGCGCCCGTGGTGCGGGTGACCGGCTTCGACATCCCGTACCCGCCGCCGATGCTGGAGCACCACCACCTCCCCGGGGTGGACCGGATCCTGGACGCGGTCGCCCGGCTGCAGTGGGAGGACTGAGGATGATGCCCGTCGTGCGCGAGTTCACCCTGCCCGACCTCGGTGAGGGGCTCACCGGGGCGGAGGTGGTGCGCTGGATGGTCGAGGTCGGCGAGGTCATCGCCGTCGACCAGCCGGTGGTGGAGGTGGAGACCGCCAAGGCCGTGGTGGAGGTGCCCTGTCCGTACGGCGGGGTGGTCACCGCGCGGTACGGCGAGCCGGGCGAGGAGATCGCCGTCGGCGCGCCGCTGGTCACGGTCGCCGTGGCCGGGCTGGAAGGTCCGGCGGACACGCCCGCCGAGCCGGCTGGGCCCGCCGCGGAGGTGGAGCGGCCGCTGGTCGGGTACGGGGTCGCGGAGCCCGCGAGGGGCGGGCGGCGGCGCCGGGTGGGCGCGGTTGCTGCCGCTCCGGCCGCGGTGGCCGTGGCTCCCGCAGCCCCTGCCCCTGCCCCTGCTGCTCCGGCCCCCGTAGCTTCCGCGCTCGCTGCGCCCGTCGTCGTGCCGGTGATCTCGCCGCTGGTGCGGCGGCTGGCCCGGGAGCAGGGGGTCGACCTGGCCGCGCTCACCGGCAGCGGGCCGGACGGGCTGATCATGCGTGCGGACGTCGAACGGGCGGTCGCGGCGAAGGTCTCCGCGCCCGCCGCCCCGACCGCCGCGCCGGTCGCGCAGGAGAGCGTCATCCCGCTGCGCGGGCTGCGCAAGGCGGTGGCCGAGAAGCTGAGCCGCAGCCACCGGGAGATCCCCGCCGCGACCTGCTGGGTGGACGCCGACGCCACCGAACTGATGGCGCTGAGGCGGCAGTTGAACGCCACACCGGGCCCGAAGGTGAGCGTGCTGGCGCTGCTCGCCCGGATCTGCACGGTCGCGCTGGCGCGCTTCCCGGAGCTCAACTCCAGTGTGACGGAGGACGGTTCCGGCATCGTCCGGCACTCGGCGGTGCACCTGGGCTTCGCCGCGCAGGGCGAGCGCGGGCTGGTCGTCCCGGTGGTGCGGGACGCCCACGCGCGGACCACCGAGCAACTCGGCGAGGAGCTGGCCAGGTTGACCGAGGCGGCCCGCAACGGGTCGCTCACCCCGGCCGAACTGACCGGCGGCACCTTCACGTTGAACAACTACGGCGTGTTCGGCGTGGACGGCTCCACCCCGATCCTCAACCACCCCGAGGCGGCGATGCTCGGCGTCGGCCGGATCGTCGCCAAACCCTGGGTCCACGAGGGGCAGTTGGCGGTGCGCGAGGTGACGCAGCTGTCGTTCACCTTCGACCACCGGGTCTGCGATGGCGGGACGGCGGGCGGGTTCCTGCGGTTCGTCGCGGACTGCGTCGAGCAGCCGGGGATGCTGTTGCGGCAGCTCTGAGCAGGGAGCAGTCGCCCTGGGTGGACGGGGGGCCACCCAGGGCGACCACAGATCGAGTGAGAGTAGCGCGTTCCGGGGCCGGGTGTCCGGGCTTCGCGTGATTCGTCGGATGAGCGGTTCGGGCGTGCCACGCTGCCTAGGCGTCAGCAGAGACAAGCCAGGTGGTGGCGCAGGCCGGCCGGAGGCGAAACGATTCTCTTGGGTACTCGAAACGTTGCGGTGAAGTCCCGCAGAACTCTTCTGGTCCGCACCGGGCACGGCTCGGCGGGGGTCGCCTCCGTCCCGGGCCTGGCGCCGCTCCCACAGCTCCCCCCGGACCGGGCGGCAGTGGTGGACGGGATGCCCGGACGGCCGCCGATGCCACTGGACCCGCCGGACCTCCCGCCGCACGCGCCCGCGGACGCGCCGACGACCGTCCTCCCGCCGGTGCCGGACCTCGTGGCCGGGCCGGTGTGCCCGGCCGCCCCCGAGCCCGTGCGCCAGGCGATCCCCGACCCGCCGGCCCAGCCTCCGGCCGTCCCCGCGCCGAGCTTCCCGGAGCCCGCGGCCCCGGCCGCCGCCCGGGCGTTCAGGCCGCTGCTCACCGACGCCCCCGGCCTCAACTGGTCCGGTCCCGGGGACGGTTGGAGCCACGAGTGGGCGATGCAGACCATCGCCGAACACCGCCCGGCACCGGCTCCCGCAGTCGGCGTCACGGCCGCCGAACAGCCGCCCACCGCACGGGACATCGAGCTGATCCGGGACAGCCTGGCCGTCGTCGAACCGGTCGCCGACCGGGCCACCGCGCACTTCTACGCGCTGATCTTCCTGCACCACCCCGAGGTCCGGGCGCTCTTCCCGGCCGCCATGGACGTCCAGCGCGACCGCCTCTTCCGCGCCCTGCTGGCCGCCGCCCGCGGCGCCGACGACCCGGCCGCGCTGCGCGCCTACCTGAGCGCCCTCGGCCGCGGCCACCGCCGGTACGGCACGCTGACCGGCCACTACGGTCCGGTGGGGGAGTGCCTGGTGCAGGCACTGGCCCGGTACGCGGGCAGTCGCTGGGACGCCGCCACCGAGCTGGCCTGGCGCCGGGTCTACCGGCTGGTCTCCTCGATCATGATCGAGGCCGCCGAGGAGGCCGCCCGCACCTCGCCGCCCTGGTGGCACGGCGAGGTGGTCCGGCACGAGCGCCGCACCCGGGACGTCGCCGTGATCACCGTCCGCCCGGACCAGCCGTACCCGTTCCGGGCCGGGCAGTACGCCAGCCTGGAGACGCCCTGGTGGCCGCGGGTCTGGCGGCACCTCTCGTTCGCCTCGGCGCCCCGCCCGGACGGGCTGCTGACCTTCCACGTCAAGGCCGTCCAGGCGGGCTGGGTGAGCAACGCGCTGGTGCACCGGGCCGCGCCCGGGGACGTCCTGCGGCTGGGCCCGGCGGCCGGGACGATGACCGTCGACCACGGCTCCCCGGCGGACCTGCTCTGCCTCGGCGGCGGCACCGGGATCGCGCCGATCCGCGCGATGGTCGAGGAGCTCGCCGAGTACGGCCGGGCCGGCCGCGCCGTCGAGGTGTTCTACGGGGCCCGCCGGGCCGGCGAGCTGTACGACCTGGACGGGCTGCGCGAGCTGGCCCGGCGGCACCCGTGGCTCACCGTGCGGCCGGTGGTCTCCGGCACCGGCCCGGCCGAGGGCGCGCTGACCGGCGAACTGCCCGAGGTGGTGGGCGGGTTCGGCTCGTGGACCGGCCGGGACGCCGTGCTCAGCGGGCCCCCCGCGATGGTCCGCCGGGGGGTCGGGGTGCTGCTGCGCTGCGGGGTGTCGCCGGAGCGGATCCGGCACGACCTGGTGGGCGACCTCGCCGCCGGCTAACCGAGGTCAGGGGCGAGCAGGGCGCGGACGCCCTCGATGTTGGCCGCCAGGTACGCCCGCAGCCGCGGCGGGACGAGGTTGACGGACGTGACGCCCTCGCGCGTGAAGGGCAGCCGGACCACCTCGTACTCGCCGTTGGGCTCGTCCACCTCGGGCCCGTGCCGCCGGCTGAGGTCCATCGAGGCGAGTCGGCAGACGAAGAAGTGCTGCACCTTGACCCCGTGCGGGTGGAGCAGCGTGCCGTCGTCGTGGTGGGTGTGGCTGATGGTGTCGACGAAGGCGGGCACGACGTCGACGATCTTGCCGCCGAGCTCCTCGTCCACCTCGCGGTGCAGCGCGTCCACCACCGTGCGGTCGCCGCGCTCCACCCCGCCGCCGGGAGTGATCCAGTACGGGTGCGGCGAGCCGGGCCGGACCCGGCGGATCAGCACGATGCCGGCCGGGCTGTACGGGTTGTCCGGATCGAGCTCCAGCAGGATCGCCCGGGCGGTGCGCTTCACGACCGGGCGGGGTGGCGGGGTTCGGTTGTCGGGGCCCATGGCCACCTCCGGGGCGCGAGCGTTGTGCAGGATTCTCCCGCGCCGGGCCGGGGCCGAAACGCCGACCCGGCCGGGTGGATCCGTTCGGGGTTCCGCTGTGCTGCGGTAAGCCTGTGCTGCGGTGACTACGTGCTGCGGTGAGCCTGTGCTGTGGTGATCAACCGATCGGGCGGAGCGGCGGTTTCCCTCCGCATCTCCATTCTGGGCACGGACCCGTGGCGAGGAAGACCGCACCGACCGGCAGAACGGGGCCCGTACCCGGTGGACCACCCGGGCACGGGCCCCGCTCGCGTCGCGGCACGACCGTGCTCAGTCGTCATCCAGGGCCAGGTGCAGGCCCCAGGAGACCAGGCTGATGATCAGCGAGCCCAGCAGCGCCGGCACGAAGCCGTCGACGTGGAAGTCCAGGTTCAGCTTCCCCGAGGCCCAGGAGGTCAGCCAGAGCATCAGGGCGTTGATCACGAAGGTGATCAGCCCCAGGGTGAGGATGAACAGCGGGAACGAGAACAGCTTGACGACCGGCTTGATCAGCCAGTTGACCACGCCGAAGACCAGCGCGACGGCCACCACCGTCAGCGCCTTGCGCTGCCAGTCGGCATTGCCGTCGGTGAGCTGGATCCCGGTGACGATCCAGGCGGCGACCCAGATGGCCACCGCGTTGATCAGCGTTTTGATGACGAAACCCTTCATGGCGCCCAGCCTGACAGGCCGCCGGGTGCGCAGGGAAGCTCCCGCCCGACATGTTGGTGTTGAATGCCCGTGGTCCCGGAGCTGGACGGAGAAGGGAAGGCGGCACCGGTGAAGCTGTTCCGGCTGGACGAACTCGACGCCGAACGCGCGGCGAACGACGGCGCGTACCTGCGGTTCCTACGCGAACCGCGGATGTCCGCCGGGCTGTACGCGCTCTCCCCCGGGGACACCGACCCGCAGACCGCGCACGACCAGGACGAGATCTACCAGGTGATCAGCGGCCGGGCCGAACTCACCGTCGGCGGCGAGACCGCCACCGTCGGGCGCGGCACCGTCGTGTACGTCCCGGCCGGCACCCCGCACCGCTTCCACCACATCACCGAGGAGCTGCGGGTCCTGGTCGTGTTCTCCCCGCCCGAGGACTGACCGCCCGAAGACCGACCGGCCGAGGACCGACCGCCCGAAGACCGACCGGCCGAGGACCGACCGCCTAGGGTCGGGTCATGAGCCTGACGGAAGAACTCTGGGCCGCCATCGAGCCGGTCTACGCCGAGATCCTCGCCCACCCCTTCATCGGCGGCCTCACCGACGGCACCCTGCCGCGCGAGGCGTTCCGCCACTTCGTCGTCCAGGACTCGCACTACCTGCGCGACTACGCCCGCGCGCTCGCCGTCTGCGCCGCCAGGGCGCCCGGCGAGGAGGACGTGCGGGCCTTCGCCGACGACGCGGTCGGCGCCCTGGCGGCCGAGCAGGGCATGCACGCCGAGTTCCTGACCGCCTTCGGCGGCAGCGCCGAACAGGCCGCCGCCGAACCGGTCCTGCCCACCACCCGGGCGTACACCAGCTACCTGCTCGCCACCGTCTACGGCGGCTCCTTCGCGGAGGCGCTCGGCGCGGTGCTGCCCTGCTACTGGATCTACGCCCGGGTCGGCGGGGCGCTGCTCGCCCAGGGCTCCCCGGACCCGCTCTACGCCACCTGGATCGCCACCTACGGCGACGAGGCGTTCCAGTCCGTGGTGCGGCGGGTGCTGGCGCTCACCGACCGGATCGGCGAGGAGATCTCCCCCGCCGAGCGCCGCCGGGTCGTCGAGCACTTCGTCACCACCTCGCGCTACGAGTGGATGTTCTGGGACGCCGCGTGGCGGGGCGAGCGCTGGCCGGTCTGACCCCGCTCGGGGTGCCCCTCAGGGGCACCCCCGGGGTTCCGGGTCGGGGTGATCTCGGGGTTCTCTCCGGGCCGTTGGGCCTCGTTCCGGCACTTGCACCCCCGTACGATCGAAGTACCGAAACAAGCGGGATGCGGCACCGGACGGCAGCCGGCCCGAGGGGAGAGAAGGAACGGACATGGCTGAGCTCTGGAAGTCGCTGCCCTCCTGGGTGCGCAACATCGTCGTGCCGGTGCTGGTCCTGGTGCTGGCCTGGAACATCGTGACCTTCGTGTTCGGCGTCGTCGGCGCACTGCTGGCCATGCTGGTCAAGCTGCTGGTGGTCGTGGGCATCGCGGCGGCGGTGGTGATCCTGGTGAAGAAGGCCGCAAAGAGCTGACGCGCGGCGCCCGAAACGACGCCGAGGCCCGGCACCCCGTGGAAGGGGTGCCGGGCCTCGGCCGTTGGTCGCCACCGGGTACGGGCAGGCACGGGGCCCATCCGCGGGCAGGCACGGGGCCCATTCGACCCGGGCCTGTCCGAACCGGGGCTACCCGAACCGGAAGATCACTCCTCGATCCGCACCTGATGCACCACCGGCGCCGGCGCGTCGGCCGGGCTCTGCGCCGGGTGCTGCTCCCGCTCGTGCATGGTGTTCAGCAGCTGACGGGCCAGGCCCAGCCCGGTGCCGCCCATGGTGAGCGCCTTGGCGAACATCTCGCCCATCCCGTCGGCCCCGTTGAGCAGCACCATGTGCTCGACGTTGCCGAAGGACTCGGCCGCGGCCCGGACGATCTCCGGCCACTTCTCCGCCAACTCCTGTGCCACCACGGCGTCCTGGTTCTCGGCGAGGGCGGCGGCCCGGGCCCGGATGCCCTCGGCGTTGGCCAGCCCGAGCGCCCGGGCGGCCTCCGCGTCCGCCAGACCGCGCGCCTCGACGGCCGCGGCCTCCGCCTGGCCGGTGGCCCTGGTCGCCTCGGCGGCGGCCAGACCGCGCACCCGGGTGGCCTCCGCCTCGGCCGCCGCGGCGATCTTCACCTGGCTGGCGTCGGCCGCGGCCTTGAGCTCGGTCTCCCGGGCGTGCGCCTGGGCCGAGGAGATCCGGGCGTCTCGGTCGGCCTCGGCGCGGGTACGGGTCTCGTACGCCTGGGCGTCGGCCGGCTTGCGGATGTCGATCTGCAGCTGCTGCTCCTTGCGGCGGGCCTCCAGCTCGGCGACCTTCGTCTCCTGGACGACGACCTCCTGCCGGGCGGCCGCCTCGGCGAGCGGGCCGGCCTGCCGAGCCCGGGCGCTGGCGGTGTCCATCTCGGCCTGGTAGGAGGCCTGCTGGATCTCGCTGTTGCGCGTCGCCTCGGCCTTGCGGGCGAACGCCTCCTGCTCCGCCTCGGTCGCCGCGCGGTCGGCGGCGGCCGCCGCGATACGGGCGTCGCGCTGCACGGCCGCGGCGTGCGGGGCGGCCAGGTTCCGGATGTAGCCGGTCGGGTCCAGGATCTCCTGGATCTGCAGGGAGTCGATGATCAGGCCGAGCTTCTCCATCTCGGCGCCCGAGGCGGCCCGGGTCTCCCCGGTCAGCCGCTCGCGGTCGCGGATCATGTCCTCGACCGTCAAACCGCCGACGATGGACCGCAGATGACCGGCGAACACGTTGTGCACCCGCAGGCCCATCTGCTTCTGCTGGTCCAGGAAACGCCGGGCGGCGTTGGCGATCGACACCGAGTCGTCGCCGACCTTGAAGATCACAACGCCCTTGACGTGCACCGGGATTCCTTGCGAGGTCACGCACTCGACGTCCAGCTCGGCCTCGTTGAGGTCGAGCGAGAGCCGGCGCACCACCTGCATGCCCGGCAGGACGAAGGTGCCGCGCCCGGTGACGATCCGGAAGCCCAGACCGTCACCGTGTTTCGAACCGGAGATGATCAGTGCCTCGTTCGGCTCGGCTACCCGCCACATGAGCCTGAACAGCACGATCAGGATGATGACGGAGGCCACCACGGCCCCCGCGACGACGCCGATGACCATCGGCAGACTCCCCCTTCAGGGCACACCGCTCCGTGGCTGCGCGTGGTTGTGCAGGAGTGCGCGGACGCGGTGGCAGCGGAGATTCTGCGCCTGTTCGTGATCGCGCGCCAGAGGATGACGTCGTGACTTCGTCCCGGTGGCGGTACGGATGTGTCACACGGGGCCCGATGGGAGTCCGAAGGGCGTCCGAAGAGGTTCGCGCGCCGTGCCCGTCGGACGAGCGCCGTGCCCGTCAGACCGGCGACACGAAGACCGTCCGCGGCGCCTGGTACTCCACCACGACCACCTGCGTACCGAGCGGCAGCGGATCCCCCGGCACCGCCAGGTACGCCAGGAACGCCTCCGTCCCCTGCCGCTCGGGCACGTGTACCAGCACCTCCCCGACCAGCCCCGCGCCGACCTTCCCCGTGACCCGCCCCGTCAGTCCGACCATGCGCACCAGTCTGCCGCCGCCGTCCGCGCACCGGAAGCCATCCGCACCGGAAGCCATCTGGACCTGCGGCGATCCGCTCGCTACGGTGTTGGGCGTCATGCGCAGGCAACACCGCCTGCGGACGCGGGAGCTCGGAGCACCGGGCTGAGAGGGCGCTGAACGGCACGTCGACGGACGGACCGGACGCTGCGCCGACCGCAGGAACCTGACCGGGTAATGCCGGCGTAGGGAGTAGAGGTCCGATGACCACGTTCGAACCACAGCCGCAGTCTGCCTCCGACACCGTGACCGGCGCCGCCGCCGCGAGCAGTACGGGCACCGGCTACCCCACCCCGGCCTGGCGCAAGGCCTACCGCGAGGGATCCCGCCCCGACCTGCGGGTGCCGTACCGCGAAGTGGTGCTCACCAACGGGAAGACCGTCCCGCTGTACGACACGTCGGGCCCGTACACCGACCCGGCCTACGAGGCCGACGTGCGACGCGGCCTGCCCGCCCTGCGCGACTCGTGGATCCGCCAGCGCGGCGACGTCGAGGAGTACGACGGCCGCGAGGCCCGCCCCGAGGACGACGGGATCAAGCACACCTCGCCGCGCGGCGGGAACCTGCGCAACCTCGACGCCGTCTTCCCCGGCCGCCCCCGCCGCCCGCTGCGCGGCCGCGGCGGCGCCGCCGTCACCCAGCTGGCCTACGCCAAGCAGGGCATCGTCACCCCGGAGATGGAGTTCGTCGCCCTGCGCGAGGGCCTCGCCCCCGAGTACGTGCGCGACGAGGTGGCCCGCGGCCGGGCCGTCATCCCGGTCAACGTGAACCACCCCGAGGTCGAGCCGGCCATCATCGGCACCAACTTCCTGGTGAAGATCAACGCCAACATCGGCAACTCCGCCGTCACCTCCTCGATCGAGGAGGAGGTGGAGAAGATGACCTGGGCCACCCGCTGGGGCGCCGACACCGTCATGGACCTCTCCACCGGCCGCAACATCCACACCACCCGCGAGTGGATCCTGCGCAACTCCCCCGTGCCGATCGGCACCGTGCCGCTCTACCAGGCCCTGGAGAAGGTCGACGGCAGGGCCGAAGAGCTGAGCTGGGACGTCTACCGGGACACCATCATCGAGCAGTGCGAGCAGGGCGTCGACTACATGACCGTCCACGCCGGCGTGCTGCTGCGGTACGTCCCGCTGACCGCCCGCCGCAAGACCGGCATCGTCTCCCGCGGTGGCTCGATCATGGCCGCCTGGTGCCTCGCGCACCACAAGGAGAACTTCCTCTACACCAACTTCGAGGAACTCTGCGACATCCTCGCCACCTACGACGTCACCTTCTCGCTCGGTGACGGCCTGCGCCCCGGCTCCATCGCCGACGCCAACGATGAGGCCCAGTTCGCCGAGCTGCAGACCCTCGGCGAGCTCGGCCGGATCGCCCGCGAGCGCGATGTCCAGGTGATGATCGAGGGCCCGGGCCACGTCCCGATGCACAAGATCAAGGAGAACATGGATCTCCAGAAGGAGATCTGCGACGAGGCGCCGTTCTACACCCTCGGCCCCCTCACCACCGACGTCGCCCCCGGCTACGACCACATCACCTCCGGCATCGGCGCCGCGATGATCGCCTGGTGGGGCACCGCGATGCTCTGCTACGTCACGCCCAAGGAGCACCTGGGCCTGCCCAACCGGGACGACGTCAAGACCGGCGTGATCACCTACAAGATCGCCGCCCACGCCGCCGACCTCGCCAAGGGCCACCCCGGCGCCCAGGCCTGGGACGACGCCCTCTCCGACGCCCGCTTCGAGTTCCGCTGGGAGGACCAGTTCAACCTGGCCCTCGACCCGGAGACCGCCCGCGACTTCCACGACGAGACCCTCCCCGCCGAACCGGCCAAGACCGCCCACTTCTGCTCCATGTGCGGCCCGAAGTTCTGCTCGATGAAGATCTCCCAGAAGATCCGCGACGAGCACGGCGACGGCTCCACCGCCGTGAACACCGACTACGACGCGGAGGCCGTGGCCGGCATGCAGGCCATGTCCGAGGAGTTCAAGGCCCAGGGCAACCGGGTCTACCTCCCGCTGGCCGACTGACCCAGGACACCTGAGCGCCGCCCCAATCACCTCGGGGCGGCGCTCTGCCGTTTCCGGGGGCTGTCTCCGGGCCACCCGAAATCCCGTGGACGAGGCGGGCGGCCGGGTGCTGCCATGGTGGGACGGTTCTCCGTGCTGGAAATGGGAAACCTGTCGTACCGTCATAGTCGCTGTGCAGAGGTGCTTTTGGGGGAAGCGCATGGTCAGATCAGTGGTGAAGGCGGGGGCGTTCGTGACGCTCGCGGCATTCTCACTCACCGCGTGTGGAGGTTCGTCGGGAACAGGTGATCCCAAGGAGTCCCGGACGCAGACCTCGGTTGCCGTGCCGTCCCAGTCTGCCGTGCCGTCCCGGTCCGCCGCGCCGGCCAAACCGATTCCGGCGGCGTTCGACAGTACAAGGGGATGGGAGGTCGCGGCGGGCAAGGACGGGAACCTGGGTGGTCCGGCTGTCGCATCCGACGCGGGACTGATCCTGTTCCGTTCGATCTCCGAGGACAAGAAGACCGCGAGCGTTCTCGCCTACGACGCGAAGACCGGCGCGATCCGCTGGCGGAGCAAGCCGGTCGCCAATCCCACGCGCGACAGCCTGGATGCCGACGCGATGGTGTTCGTCACGCACAAGGCCGGTAAGGAATACGCGGTCCTCGCGGTCACGGGTACCGAAGGCGGGGACGGCGTGAACCGGGCGAGCGGCGTCACACGTCTCGCCGCGTACGACACCGCGTCCAGCGGTGAGGCGGCGCCGGTCAAGGAGACCACGGTCCCGGACAAGGCCACCGGCTACGGCGTCCAGCGCGACGGCGGCCTCGCCACGGTGCAGCTGGCCGGGTCCGCGGCCGTGGTGGACGTGCTCTCGGGCCAGGTCACCACGTACCGCCGGAACGACCCCGCCCTGAACGCCCCCAAGCCCTGCGAGCTGGCCATCGGCTCGTGCAACACGAGTACGGGCGTCGCAGGGCTGACCTCGGCCGGCCCGCTGGTTCAGGGCTTCGGCGCCTTCTGGGTGCTCGGCGGCTGGTTCAGCGGCGACGTGGTGCCGGCGGGGGCGAGCCCCATGGTGGGCGCCGGCAAGGTGATGGCCTACGGATCACCCGATGGCCGTGTCGTGGCCGCCTGGCCGCTCACCGGGCACGACAACGACAGGTCGATCTGGGCCGTGCACGACGGCGGGACCGGCCAGGCGCTCGCCACGGTCGAGTGCACGGGCAAGAAGGCCGAGCCACGACTGTCGGCCGACGGGCGCTACCTGATCGCCGGCCTCGCGGTCTTCGACCTGCAGGAGAAGAAGGGCTACTGCTTTGAGGCGACCGGCGCCCGGAACCCCGTCCAACTGACCACGGTGGACAAGGACGGAACGGCGTACGGCAACGCCAAGACACCCGACCAGGCCACCGGCAGCCTGAGGGACACACCGACCTCGGTCACCCTGGCCAACGGCCAGGCATCCGCGCTCCCCGCCGGGACGCTCGTCCCGGACCTGATCGCTGCGGACGCCGCGGTCTTCGGCATCGACACCGGCATCGGCCCGGTCCTCGTCTACCCCCGGCGCTGACCCTGCCACGGCACGCCGAGCCGTCCCCGCGTCGCGCCCCGATGCCGCCCAGAAGGCATCATGTCGGCGCATTCAGACGCGATGTGCTGGTTTCGGACTGAAGTTGTCGTCGATGAAGATCAGCAAAAGCGTCAATGAGCAGTTCGGCCAGGGTCAGGCCTCGCCGGAGTACGACGAGGAAGCCGTCGAGGGCATGAAGGCCATATCCGACGAGTTCAAGGCCCAGGGAAACAAGGTCTACCTGCCGCTGGCGGACTGATCTGGTCTGACCGACTGCGTCGCTCCGGGTCCCGTTGGTTTCCCGGAGCGGCGCTTCGACGTGGCGGGTCCGGCCTGCCGGTCAGCGACAGCGGCCATTGCTGCGCAGAAATCCGCTCAGTGACCTGAGGCCGTGCCTGGGATGATCCACGCCATGCAGCCTTGGAACACCTTGAGCCCGGCCGAGCAGACGCTGATGCGCGGCAGTCGTGACCAGCGACGTTGACGCCGAGGCGCTGGAGGGCATGAAGACGAAGTCCGAGGAGTTGAAGGTCCAGGGCAACCGGGTCTACATCCCGCCGGCCGACTGACGCACTGGCGGAGTGAGCCGGGGCGGGCCTGGCCTGGCCTACAGGTGCTCGGTCAGCTGCTCAGCTGCCCACTCCGCCCAGTCCCCGGAGGACTGGGAGGCGCGGATCCCGAACTCCAGTGCCAGCCACTCGCAGACCTGGACGGGATCACCGCGCCACTCCGCGCCGTCACGGAGGCTTTCGAGGAAGGCGTGGCGCGCCTTGTTGCGGCGGGCGAATTCCTGGAGGTAGGCGGCGCCCTCCTCGCGCTGCAGCGTCCACAGGAAGAAGACGCGCAGCAGTGCGGGGCTGCGGTAGGCGGCCTCGGAGCCGGGCCCGATCATCCAGTCCCTCAGTTCGGCGCGCCCCGCATCGGTGATGCCGTACTCGCGGCGATTGCGGGCGCCGGTGCCGGTGACCTCGATCAACCCGGCCTCGCTGAGTCTGGCGAGCTCGCCGTAGACCTGGCTCTGCTTCGCCGGCCAGACGAAGGCGAGCGAGGTCTCGAAGCGCTTCATGAGGTCGTATCCGCTACTGGGGTTCTCGGCCAGCAGGCCCAGGATCGCGTGGCGCAGGCTCATACCCGAACCCTACTACCGGGCTGACATGTCAGGACTGGACAGAACAAACATGACCCGTCATCCTTTGACCGTCCAACATTGGAATGTGACTCCGGGGGGATAGCCGCGGTGAACTACGTCCGAGGTTTCGCACCATGGCTCTGCTACGCGGCACTGAGCCCGCTCGACTGGAGGCTGGGCATGTGCGCCGCCGCCCTGGTCGCCGTACTGTCGCTGGCCGGCCGGCTTCGCGCCGGCGGCGTGGACCTGCTGGGCGCCGCCACGTGCGCGTTCTTCGTGGCAATGGCCGTGATCTCGCTCGCTGCCCCGGAATCGGGCCTGAACACGTGGACGTGCGCGCTGGCCAACGCCGTCCTCGCGGTCACGGCACTGGCCTCCCTGGTGGTGCGCCGGCCGTTCACCCTCTCCATCGCCCGGTCCCAGGTGCCCGAGAAATTCTGGAACGCACCCGGCTTCATCCGCGTCAACATGGTGCTGACCGGCGTGTGGACCACGGCGTTCGCCGCCGCTGCCGTCGCGTGCGCCCTCATCGTCGCCTACGACCACGCCGCGACGCTGCCCCTGATCACAGTGCAGGTCCTCGGGTTCGTGATCCCCTTCGTGATCTCCGGCCGGTACGCCGCCCGGGCCCAGGCCAAGGCCGTCGCACACACCACGGCCTGACCGGGCGGGCACCGCGCCCGACGGCCACGTTCGACAGCGTCGACGACGGTGCTGGAACGCCGGGCCCATACGACTGATGTCCATCCGCCGCGCAGATGGCGGCACAGACCACAACAGGTACAAGTTCAATGCTGAAATCGGAGGGATACGGCGAGATGGCCGAGACGGCTGCGCGACCCACAGGCAGGATGCACGGAGAGTCCGACGAGGCCGAGCTGGTCAGCCCGGAACGGTTGATCTACTTCTCGGACGCCGTGATCGCCATCGCCATCACGCTGCTTGCGCTGGAGCTACCGGTCCCGCACGGAGAGGTCCACGGCAACGGCGGTGTTCTGCACTTCCTGCGTGAGCACCTGACGGAGTACGTGGCGTTCTTGATCAGCTTCTCGGCCGTCGCCATGCACTGGCTGTTCCATCAGCGCCTGTTCCGTTACGCGAAGGGGCTGACGGGTAGCGCGATCCACTGGAACCTGCTGTGGCTGCTCATGATCGTCACCATGCCGTTCGCCACCAAGCTGCTGACCAATGAGGCCGACGCGTTCCAGATCCAGTTCACCGCCTACGCGGCCAGCCAGGCTCTCGCGGGTCTGTTCCTCTGGCGGGCCTTCTCCGCACTGCGACACCGCGGGCTACTGAAGGACCACACCCCACCCTCGGTGATCACCAACACCCTGTCCTGGAACGCCGCAATGGTCGTGACATTCACGGCGTCGATACCTGTCGCGCTGGTCACTCACTCGGCCTCACTGTGCTGGACGCTGCTCCCGGCGATCCGGCTCGCCCTGCGCTTCGTCCGTCCCGAGCGCCGCTGACGTCACGGGCATGGTCATCAGGGTCGGTGCGAGGATCACGGTCCCGGTGAGCAACGTCAGTTGATGGCGGTGGTCGCCGCAGAGAACCCGGGCGGCCACCTCGATACCGCTGAGCGATGGCTACTACCCGTCATGCCCCAATGTGCTGGTTTCAGGCTGAAGTTGTCATCGATGAAGATCTCCCAGAAGATCCGCGACGAGCACGGCGACGGCTCCACCGCCGTGAACACCGACTACGACGCGGAGGGCGTGGCCGGCATGCAGGCCATGTCCGAGGGGTTCAGGGCCCAGGGCAATTGGGTCTACCTCCCGCTGGCGGACCGACACCGCGACGCCGTGGGCGGCCGGACCGGGTGAGTGATGCTCCCGGTACGGCCGCCCATGTGTGCCTGGGCGCCTCAGAGGCTCACGATCGGCTTCGGTTGCTCACCGGTCGTCTCTTCTCTCACGTGGACCACCGACCCTCTCCGGGAGGGAACTTCTCATACCTCAGGCCGTTCTACCCCCAGCGCCAGTGCGGTCACCGCCAACCCGGTGGTGACGATCCACCGAAACCCCCTCCCGCTCGGCGAGTCCAGCCAGCAAAGCAGACTGGACATGCGGCTGCGGAACAACTTCGACGAGCGCAACATGGCAATCTCCGGTGAGTTGTGACCAGGGCCATCTACCGTCGAAGGCCCGCGAGTTGACTATGGCCCGGGTTGGTACGGCAGTCTTGCCCGTGGGGTGTAGTACGCGGACAACACCGGTTGTCCGGTGACAATTCGGGGGAGTACTGGTGGCAACCGCCGAGCCGAGGAAGCCGGGACGACGGTTCAAGGAGTTAGGCGACAGCCCCCCGGAACAGGTCGCCACCTTGCTGCGGAGCTGGCTGAAGGAAGCCGACCTGACCGTAGCCGGCCTGCACGCACAGCTCCGCCCCGAACACTTCGGCCATGCCGACGACACGCTTGTCCCGTCGCAGCGCCAGCTTTACGAACCACTCAAGGGCGAAAGGCTCTCCTGGGCCTTCGTCGAGGCCGTCGCAGACATCTGCTCGAGCGACAATGCCGATCGCCAGCGCAGACTCGATGAGATCGCCCCACTGTGGCGTGCGGCCAACGACGCGACAATGGCCATGGGCCCCGTCCTGGACCGTGACCAGCTCATGGTTCGGCTGCTGGCCACCCAGGACGAACTCGACAAGCTCCGGTGGCGACTCGACGAGAGCGAACAAGCCCGTCACCAGGCTGAACAGACAGCCCTCCTGTTGACCGCGCTCTTGACCGCCTACCGCCCCCACGACGCGCAAGCGGGTAAGGGCTCCGAACATGGCACCAGGGCATTGTTCGGAACAATCCCGCGTAACCCCGTACCCGACGCCCATCTCGATCCGGAGCTGATAGACGGTCGATACCGTCTGCGTGAACTGATCGGCCAGGGTGGTGCCGGAGCACTTTGGGAGGCGATCGACACTCGCCTCGACCGCCGTGTTGCGCTCAAGCTGATCGAGACGCCTCACTCCCGTGACCGCGAGGGCTTCCTCGCCAGGGCGCGCACCGAGGCATGGGCCCTCGCCCGGGTCAACCACCCCAACGTGGTTGCCATCCACGACGTTGTCGACCTCGGGAACGAGATCTGGACCGTCATGGAACTCCTCAATCCGCGCAGCCTGGACCGGGTCCTGCGCGAACACGCCCCGTTACCCGTCGATGAGACGGCCCGCATAGGTCTCGACCTCCTGCACGGGATCTCGGCTGTTCACGGCCACGGCATCCTGCACAGGGATGTCAAGCCGGAGAACGTTCTGTTCCGGCAGGACGGAAGCGCCGTCCTCGTCGACTTCGGGCTAGCGGTGTTCCACGAGACAGCAAGCCCCACGAACTCCGATGGGACTGTCATGGGCTCGCCGCCATTCATCGCTCCGGAGCGCTGGCGGGGCCAGGATCTCCCGGCCTCTGACCTTTGGTCGCTCGGCACTGTTCTCTACACCATGGTCGAGGGCAGGAGCCCGTTCGATGACACGTCTCCCGGCGTCGTCGGTTATCGGATAGCCCATGGGGAGTACCCGCCCGCCGTGCACGCCGGTCCCGCGCTGAGCGGGCTCATCACCGCGATGCTCGATCTGGAGCCGGCGAATCGGCCGACTACGGATGACATAGAACGCGAGTTGCTTCGGTTCGTCGACCGGTCCACTCGAACGGACCCTCGGATCATCCTCCGTGACCACCCGGATACCCCGCTCGGTCGGATGTTGATCCCGGTAGGGGTCAAGCTCGCCAAGTCCCGGGGCCTGGCTCCGCCGCCTGCTGCGGACTAGACCAGATCGACCGACTGCTGCTCTGCCGCCCACAGCGGAGAGTGCGCTACAGCACGCCGCGTTCGATGTCCTGTGCGACCAGCTGACGCATGATCATGATGCCTTGAGGCAGGACGAGTGGCTGGTAGTGGTGAGTGCAGGGCCAGCCGTGTGCAGCTCCACCGATGCGGCGGACGACGAAGAGCCCTGACAGGCGCGGATCGGTGAGCGTATTGCCGCTGTACGGTGCGGTCAACCGTCGCAGTAGTCGGGCGTCACGGGCGATCGCGAAGAGCTGGTCGCGACTGAGCTCGGGCCGGTTGAACTCGCAGCTGAGGATCTCCACCAAGCGCTGAAGGGAATGGCGTTCTCAGGGATCCGAGTGTGCCAGAGAGGCGCCGATGCTGCCCGTTGCGCAGGCATTTCGGGTGGCGTCCCGGAGGAGATGGGTGGCACCTCAGGCGGTGCTTCAGGGCCGCGGTTGACCAGAAGTCCCGACGTGATCGTCGACACTTGGTCGGGATGCGTTTGTGACAGTGCCTCGGCGATCACGGCGGCGGCATCACGAGGGTCGGTGCGGGCCAAGGCGAGGAGTGCCTCCAGACCGGCCCGAGCGACGGATCCGAAGACCGCGGCGGTCTCGGACGGCAGAGCCGAAGCCGTGTGATCTTCGACCGCGTACCGGCCGGTCCTTCGGATGGCGGGTAGTACTTCGTGGGTGACCCAGCGGCGGAACTTCTTGGTGTCGGGCTTCCTGGAGCGAAGGACCAACGAGTAGAGGCCGGACTCGCTGATGATGGAAACCTGCTGGTCACCGCCGGGGGTGCGGATAGTATCCGTACCCTTCTCGTCGTCGTCGAGCCCGCGTACGGCATCATGCGCGCGGGCGATCTGCAGCACCGAGGCGACATCGGCGGCCACCCGCCAGGGCTTTCCCGCGCCGAGTGGAGGACCGGACGACGCTTCCTCGCATGACTTCCGGGCGAGTGGGGGCTGCATCTAGTATTACGTGGTAGAGGTATTACGTGGTACAGGAGGTGGGAGATGCGGCTCAACAGCAAGGGGCAGGTCACCATCCCCGCGGACCTTCGCGAGAAGTGCGGTCTGCGACCCGGGGACGAGGTGGACGTCATCGAGGAGGACGGCGTCCTGCGGATAGTGCGCCGGGAGGGGTACGGCACCAGAGGGCAGCGGGTGGCCCGCCGGATGAGGGGAAGCGCCGCGGGCGGAATGTCCACGGACGAGATCATGGAGCTACTGCGTGGCGAGTAGTCGGTTGAGGCTGGTCGGCCCGGACCGGGGCCGGCCGGTGACCTTGGTGGACTCCTGCGTGCTGCTCGACCTGATGACGGACGATGAGAACTGGGCCGATTGGTCGGAGGCCGCGTTGTCCAAGGCCCAGGACGAGGGGGAGGTGGTGATCAACCCGATCGTCTACGCGGAGGTCTCGGTGGCGTATGCCGCGATCGAGGACTTGGACGCGGTCCTGCCCGCCGAGGACTTCGCGCGAGAGCCGCTCCCCTACGAGGCAGGGTTTCTGGCAGGCAAGGCATTTCTGCTGTACCGCAAGCGCGGCGGGCAGAAGATCTCACCTCTGCCGGACTTCTACATCGGAGCGCATGCGGCTGTGCGTGGATATCGGCTGCTCACGCGCGACGCCTCGCGCTATCGGACCTACTTTCCGACCATCGAACTGATCTGTCCCTGACTGAAGGCCGAGTACTACCCGGGCATGACGCCGGATCCGGCTCCCCGCGGTTGTCGCCGCATGACGCTGCCCCGGGAGCGGCGGTGCTCCCGGGGCAGCGGTGCGATCAGAGGCTATTCGGTGCGGTCAGGTGCCGGTCGCGGAGCGGGACAGCGCCAGGCTGGAGTAGTTGTCGGCGGCGACGGCGCTGATGCCGGTCAGCTGGTCGGCGCAGCTGTTGACTTGGCAGACCCGGACCGGGGTGTTGCTGTTGCTGGTGGTGCCGTTCCCCAGCTGGCCGGCGTAGTTGGCCCCCCAGCTGTGCACCCCGCCGTCGGATCGCAGGGCCAAGGTGTGTTGGTAGCCGCCGGCGACGGCACTGATGCCGGTCAGGAATGTGCCGCAGGGCGCGGTCGCGCCGGGGGCGCAGACCCGGACGGGCAGGTTGGCGTCGGTGTTGGTGCCGTCGCCGAGCTGGCCGAAGCCGTTGCTTCCCCAGGCGCGGACGGTGCCCTCCGAGCGCAGTGCCACGCTGTGGAAGCCTTCGGCGGAGATGGCGGCGATGCCGCTCAGCTTGGCGCTGTCGCAGGTGCTCGGGGCGCAGACCTGGGTGGGGGTGTGCCGCTCGGTGTTGGTCCCGTCGCCGAGTTCGCCGTAGGTGTTGTCGCCCCAGGCGTAGACGGTGCCGTCCGTGCGCAGGGCCAGGCTGTGGCTGAAGCCGGCTGCGATGGCGCCGTAGTCACCGGATGTGGTGATGACGGGCATGTTGCGGTTGGTGGTGGTGCCGTCGCCGAGCTGGCCGTTGGCGTTGTCCCCCCAGGCGACGATGAGGCCGTTGCCGAGCAGTGCCAGGCTGTGGGAGAAGCCGGCGGCGATGGAGACCACGTTGCCCAGTGGGGCGCCGCAGGTGCCGATCGCGCAGACCTGGACCGGGGTGGTGGAGTTGCCGTTGGTGCCGTTGCCGAGTTCGCCGTAGAGGTTGTCGCCCCAGGCGAGGATGGTGCCGTCGGCGCGCAGGGCCAGGCTATGGCCGCCGCCGGCCGCGACGGCGACGACGTTGTTCAGGAAACTGGTGCAGGGCGCGGTCGCGCCGGGGGCGCAGACTCTCGCCGGGGTGGTGGACGTGGTGGTCGTGCCGATGCCGAGCTGGCCGAAGAGGTTGGATCCCCAGGCGAGGACGGTGCCGTCGGATTGGAGGGCCAGGGTGTGGCTGCCGTTGGCGGAGAGCGCGATGGTGTCGTGCAGCGGGCTGGTGCACGGGGCGCCGCCGCAGACGCGCCCGGGGGCGAGGCTCCGCGGGGCGATGGAGCCGTCGCCGAGCTCGCCGCTCTCGTTGCTCCCCCAGGTCAGCGGCGCGCCCGGGGCGGCGGGTCTGATGTCCCTGGTCTGTCCCGGGTCGGCGTGTGCGGTCTGCCAGGTGCCGGGCAGCAGCACGGCTGTCAGGGCTGCGGTGACGAGGGCGAGCGTGCCGCGCAGGCGACGGCGGTGGGTGGGGCGGTTGGCGGCGGGCATGCGGTCTCCGAACGGCGGGCCGGTGTGGGGTGTGTCTGCCAAGATGAGGCGCACGGGCGGCGCGTCCGGGTGATCGACACGTGACGGTCGCTCCGATGGCCCGTCGGCATCACCCTTGTGCGGGAGGGGCCCGCGTGCCCGGAGGGACATCGCCCCGGCGGCCACGGGGCTTCACTCGATCAGGGCGTTCACCGGGGCCGGTCGGGCGGGCTGTGGGAGCGAGGGCGGCACGGGCTTCTCGAAGGGGCCGGGGACGGGGAGGTACGCGTCGAGGAACGCCCGGACGGCGGCGTCCTGGACGGCGGGATCGACGACCCCGGTGGTGACGTCGTTCAGGCAGAAGACCGCCGCCCGCCGCTCGGCGAGCAGTTCGGGCAGCCGCCGCAGCCCGTCCGGCCGGCCGATGTCGAGGAACACCTCGTCGGCCTCGGCGAAGACGGCCCGGCCCGTGAGGTAGGCGGTGTACCCGTAGAGGGTGAACGGGGAGAGGCTGCCGTGGGCCCGGAAGGTCTCGGCGGCGGTCCGGTTCAGTTCGGCCGTGAACTCCGTCGTGTTGAGCGCCAGCAGGCTGCGGTGGGCGGCCCGGGGGGCGTGGCTGAACGTCCGGACGGGGGTGCGGCCGTGCCTCCCGGCGACGGCGTCCCGGGTGTTCTTCTGTCCGGCCGTGTAGGCGTCGTCCTCGGAGCGGACGGCGTTCGGCGGGATGACCGCGTCCTGGAAGAGCCGGGCGGCGCCGTTGCTCTGGAAGAAGAAGCCGGGGCCCAGCTCGCGGCCGAGGAACATGTCGTCGTTGAAGTAGACGAAGTGCTCGGTGAGTCCCTCGATCCGGTGCAGCTGGGACTCGATCGCACGGGAGTTGAAGACCGGCAGCACGCTCGGGTCGTCGAACAGCTCGCGGTGCGGGACGACGGTGATGCCCGGGTGTCCGGTGTCCAGCCAGTCGGGGACCTGGTCGTCGGTGACCAGGTGGACGTGCCGGATCCACGGCGCGTACATCGCCAACGAGCGCAGGCTGTACCGGAGTTCGTCACGGTTGCGGAACCGTTCCGGTTCGGTGCCGTGCGGCCGGCCGGCGGCGCTCGGCGGGGTGGGTACGGCGCTTCGGGCGCAGCGTTCGCGCCAGCGCGGGTCGGTGTCGTCCACCCAGGTGTAGACGGCGTCGATCGGGAAGTCGACGTCCTCGACCAGCCGCCGGGCGAAGGCGGCCGGGACGCCGTGGTGCCGGCCGGCGACGGTGACGCGGGCGGCCGGGGCGAGCGAGGGCACCCACCAGCCGGCGCGGGTGTCGCCGTACGGGACGATCGCGCCGCCGTCGGGGCCGTCGCACGGCTGCCAGAACTTGATCTCGCAGCCGTGCTCGGCGCCGTACCGCAGGCTCCGCGACGGGGTGACGAACGGCCGGAACACCCGGACGCCGCGGATCAGCCGCTGCGGGGCGTCGGCCTGGTCGGGGCAGGCCTCGGCGGCGGCGACGGCGGCGGTGAGGCCGGGGGCGAGGCCCGGTCCGGGCCCCGGGCCCCAGCTGATCGGTTCGAGGTAGACGTGCCGGCCGGCGCAGGCGGTCTCCAGGGCCTGGAGCGCGGCGGCGCGGTGCTCCAACGGGACGGCGACGTGGTGGCGTTCGGGCTCGTCGGGCCGGCGGGCGTCCTCGGCCAGGACGTACGGGATGCCGTGGCCGGTCAGTGCGGCGGTGGCCAGCGTGAGGTTCTCGGCCCGCGCGGCGGCCGGGGTCAGGTCGGCGCGGACCTCGGCGAGCAGGCCGGCGTCCCGGACCAGCGCCGGGTGCACGGCGAGCAGCTCGTCCTCGCGGGTTCGGGGGGCGGGCGAGGCGGTCCGGCGTCCGGTCGCCCAGCCGAGTCGGGCCAGCAGGCCGGTCGCGCCCGGTGCGTGCCGGGCGCGGCCGCGGGGCGGGTGGCCGTCGCCGGTACCGGGTGTCGGCAGCGCGGACTGGTCGGTCTGAGTCATGGGTGCTCGCACGCGCCTGACTGACTGAGGGTGGTCACGATTTAACGGACTGTAGCTCAATCGGACGGGCGGTCGTGCTGCGGCGCGCCTCAGACCTCGTCGGGGCCGGTGAAGCCCGGTGGGGTGTAGCCGGGGCCGGTGAAGTCGGGGGTGGTGAAGGCGGCGGGGCGGGACTCGCGGCCTTCGGGGCCGGTGATGCCCTCGGCGCCGGGGCCCGTGAAACCGGGCGGGGTGTAGCCGGGGCTGCTGAAGTCCGGGCTGGTGAAGTCGGGGCCGGTGGCGTCGGGGTTGCTGACGGGCCGGGCGCCGGTGGCCGGAACGGCCGGGAGGCTCGCGTGCAGGTACGGCAGGAGGCCGCGATCGCGCAGCGCGGTGCGCCATGCGCGGCGGGCCTCGGCGAGTTCGCGCGCGAGTTCGGGGTCGGTGCCGGCGGGTGCGGCGGAGCCGTCGCGTAACGCGGTGAGGACGAGTCCGACGAGGCCGACGGTCATCGCGACGACGCCGGCCGCGAGGGCGACCCAGCCGGCGGTGAGGAGGGAGCGGGCGAGGGTGAGGTCGGGGTCGGCGGCGCGCAGCGTGTAGCCGAGGACGAGCAGGACGAGCGCCGCGGCCCAGGCCAGGACCGGGGTGAGCACGGTGAGGACGGGGAAGAGCCCGGCGCCGCCGTCGGCGGAGCGCAGCTGGGTGAGCAGGCCGGGGGCGGTGGGTTCGGTGCCTTCCGGGGGCGGTGGCGTGTTGCGGAGGCTGTCGCGGAGCTGTGTGTAGTGCCGGTACTCGGTGTCGGCCGCGGCGGCGATGGCGTCGGCGTCGCGCAGGGCGCGGATGCGCAGCTCGGCGGCGGTGAGTGCGCCGGGCGCGCGCAGGGCGGTGAGCACGGTGCCGTCGCGGAGGGCTTCGGCGAGGAGTCGCTCGTACTCCGGGCGGTCCTCGGCGTGCAGCGGCGGGGGGTTGGTCATGGGGACCCCGTTCATGCGGACCCCGGTTCGCTCCGCCCCAGGGGCAAGGCCCTCAGGGACGCCGAATCGGGCGCGGAGGCGGGCCGCCGGACGGGCGGCCGGGTGTGGTGTGCCTCATGGTAGGGGCGGGTGCGGCCATGGTGACAGTCGGTTTCCGGAATTTCGCGCCCCGGGCCGCGCGCGTGCGGCGGCCCGGGCGCCGGGAACAGCTGTTCTGTCCGTGTGTCAGTTGACGGGTAGTCGGGCGATGAGCAGGCGCCCTTCCATGGTGACGCCGCCGTCCATGGCGACGGCGAGGTCGTCGGCGTAGACGTACGGGCCGGGGATGTGCGGCGGCGCGCCGTCGTCAGCGTGCACCGCGCCGGTGAGGTACGGGATCGGGCTGTGCCCGTGCACGATCCGGGTGCCGCCGTAGGTGTCGAGGAGCTCGTGGACGGCCATCGGGCCGGCCTCACCGCGGAAGGCGAAGCGCTTGGTGAAGCGGCGGAAGCAGTCCCACCACTCGTCCACGCCCTCGTCGGCGAGCAGCTTGTGGACGGCGTCGTTGACGTCGGGGATGGACTCGCCGTACTCCAGGTAGGCGGTGGTGTCGGAGTGCAGCAGCAGGTGGCCGTCCTCGATGGCGATGGCGGGCAGCCGGGAGAGCCAGCTGATGTGGTGCGCCTGGAGGCGGTCGAGGTCGTGCTGCTGGCCGCCGTTGAGTCGCCAGGCGGCGAGGAAGGAGGCGGTGCCCGCGGTGGACTGGACGGGTTCGTCGCCGTACCTGGCGGCACCGAGGAAGAGCAGTTCGTGATTGCCCATCAGGGCCCGGCAGTAGCCGCCGGCCGCGGCGGCCTCGGCGGCGAGCTGCATGACCAGGTCGATGACGCCGATGCCGTCCGGGCCGCGGTCGGTGAAGTCGCCGAGGAACCAGATCCGGGCGCGGCCTGCGGCCCAGTGGCCGTCGGCGTCGATGAGGCCCTGGTGGCGGAGTTCGGCGAGCAGTTCCTCGAGGTAGCCGTGGACGTCGCCGACGACGTAGAGCGGGCCCGGGGGCTCGTCGGGGGCGGGTGCCGGGTACGGGTACGTGGGCGTGCCGGGCTCGGGGAGCGGCGGACCGAGTTCGATCGTCGGCGGGTCGTCGCGCCCGGGGAGCTGGTCGAGTTGGTCGAACTGGAGGGCGGGCGAGGGCTGGTCGGGCAGGGTCGGCTCGTAGCCGGGGTGGCTCTCGTGGGAGAACATCGGCGCGTGAACGGTGTGTCCGTGGCCCTGGCCGTCGGAGGGCCAGTGCTGTTCCAGGTAGCGGGCGCCGCCGTAGCCGGTGTAGGTCTCGTCGTACTGCGTGCCGGAGTAGCCCGGTCCGGGTTCCGGTTCGTAGTAGGTGCCGTACGGCAGCACATCGAGGGCCGGCTGGTGGCGGGGGCCTGAGTCGGGGTGTTCAGGCCCGGGGAAGCGGTCCTCGGGTGTCATTCGCCCATCATAGGAAGACCACTCTCCCGGCGTCGTCACCTGGTGGGTATCCAATCTCCGGAGCGTCAGCCGGGCCGTCCCGCGAGGTCCGTTTTGTCCCGGCTCGTTATGGTCTAGACCTCGCCCGGGGGGCGGGGAGCGCTGACGGTGGTGCGCGGGCTCCGGCGCTGGGAGGATGCGCGGACGATCAGCTCGGTGGGCATCAGGGTGCCCGGCGGCGGGCCGGTGCCGGCGGTGCGGAAGCGCGGTGGGAAGAGCCGGGCGATGTCGACGCCGGTGCCGGAGTCGACTCCCTCGATGGCGTCGATGAGCAGGTTGACGACGGTCGTGCCGATCCGGCGCGGCTTGAGTGAGAGCGTGGTGATCGGCGGCTCGGTGGAGGCGTAGACGTCGCTCTCGCTGCAGCAGACCAGCAGCAGGTCGTCGGGCACCCGCAGGCCGTAGCGGCGGGCGGCGGCGAGCAGGTCGGTGCCGTTGGGGTCGAACAGGCCGTAGACGGCGTCCGGGCGGTCGGGGCGGGCGAGCAGTCGGTCGGCCGCGACGGCGCCGGCGGCCGGGTCGTGCGCGGGGTAGGCCTCGTACACCGGCTCCTGGCCGACCTTGGCGCACCAGCCGAGGTAGGCCTCGGTGGAGAGCCGGGTGTAGGTGTCGGTGCTGGTGCCGGTGAGCAGGCCGATCCGGCGGGCGCCGGCCTCGGAGAGGTGGTCGAGGATGCCGAGCACGGCGGCCTCGTGGTCGTTGTCGACCCAGGCGGTGACCGGGCAGTTGCCGGGCTTGCCGTCGCTGACCACCGGGACGCCGGACCGGTAGAGCTCGCTGACCAGCGGGTCCTGGTCGGGCGGGTCGATCACCACGGTGCCGTCCAGGGCGATGTTGCCCCAGACGTCGTGCCGGGAGGAGGCGGGCAGCACCACCAGCGCGTAGCCGCGGCCGAGGGCGGCGCTGGTGGCGGCCCGGGCCATCTCGGCGAAGTACGCGAACTCGGTGAAGGTGAACGGCTCTTCACCGTAGGTCGTGACGGTCAGCCCGATCAGGCCGGACCGTCCGGTGCGCAGGGTGCGGGCCGCCGCCGAGGGGCGGTAGCCGAGGCGCTCGGCGACCTCGCGCACCCGGCTTCTGGTCTCGTCGGGCAGGCGGCCCTTCCCGTTCAGCGCGTCGGAGACGGTGGTGATCGACACTCCGGCGGCTGCTGCCACATCCCGGATGCCGGCCCGCTCCAGACGCCGTGAGGTGGTGGGTCGCCGACCGCTCTGGTTGGCTGCTGCTGT
Organism: Streptomyces kaniharaensis; assembly: GCF_009569385.1. Lineage (NCBI taxonomy): Bacteria > Bacillati > Actinomycetota > Actinomycetes > Kitasatosporales > Streptomycetaceae > Streptomyces > Streptomyces kaniharaensis. Next base: position 2,775,682 of record NZ_WBOF01000001.1, on the reverse strand, counting down.
CATGGCGGACCGATCGTATGGCTCCTGACAAGGGTCTGTGACCGGCGCATCGGGAGCCCTTGGAGATACGTTTCTCCACGAGTGAGCCGGGGTGCGCCCCTTCGATACCCGTCCGAAACCTGCCGTCTTACCTCTGACATGTGCCACTGGAACCCGGCAGAATGGCTGATCTGCACCTGTAAACCGACCGGCCATCTCACTCCTACGGGTGAGGGCGGTCGGTATCGTGCGGGGCACCCGACCGGGGTGGTCCGGCGCACGCACCCGAGGCGTACGCACCGGAGAACACGCGCCCACGAGGCGCGGAGAGAACGAGAAGGAGAAGGACCGTGAGTGGTACGTCTGCGCAGGGCCCGCGACTGCGGCCGACCCTGGACGGCATCCCCACCTACAAGCCCGGCAAGCCGGCCGGCGCCGACGCCTACAAGCTGTCCTCCAACGAGAACCCGTACGAGCCGCTGCCCGGCGTGCTGGAGGCGGCGGTCACGGCGGCGGGCTCGTTCAACCGGTACCCCGACATGGCGGTCACCGGGCTGACGGAGGAGCTCGCCGAGCGCTTCGGCGTGCCCGTCGAGCACATCGCCACCGGCACCGGCTCGGTCGGCGTCGCCCAGTCGCTGATCCTCGCCACGGCGGGCCCGGGCGACGAGGTGATCTTCGCCTGGCGCTCCTTCGAGGCTTACCCGATCATCACCCAGGTCGCCGGCGCCACGCCCGTCCCGGTGCCGATCACCGCCGCCGGGGACCACGACCTGGACGCGATGCTCGCCGCGATCACGCCCAACACCCGGCTGATCTTCGTCTGCAACCCCAACAACCCCACCGGCAACGTGATCCACCGCGCCGAGCTGGAGCGCTTCATCGACGCGGTGCCGCGCGACGTCCTGGTCGTCGTCGACGAGGCCTACATCGAGTTCATCCGCGACCCCGAGGTCCCCAACGGCATCGACCTCTACCGGGACCGCCCGAACGTCTGCGTGCTGCGCACCTTCTCCAAGGCGTACGGCCTCGCGGGCCTGCGGGTCGGCTTCGCGATCGCCCACGAGCAGGTGGCGACCGCGCTGCGCAAGACCGCCGTCCCGTTCGGCGTGAGCCAGCTCGCCCAGAACGCCGCGGTCGCCTCGCTGCGCGCCGAGGAGGCGCTGCTGGTGCGGGTCGAGGCGCTGGTCGAGGAGCGGGCCCGGGTGGTCGCCGGGCTGCGCGCACAGGGCTGGGAGATCCCGGACTCGCAGGCCAACTTCGTCTGGCTGCCGCTCGGCGAGCGCTCCGCGGAGTTCGCCGCCGCGGCCACCGAGGCCGGGGTGATCGTCCGGCCGTTCCCGGAGGGCGTCCGGGTCTCGATCGGCGAGGCCGAGGGCAACTCGATCTTCCTCTCGGTGGCCGAGGCGTTCCGCAAGACGCTCTGACCTTCCCCGTACCCGCAGGGGCGTGCCGGCTCGGTGCGCCCCTGCGGTGCTTCGTGCCGATCCCGTTCTGAATCTGTATCAGATGATCACCCGAGTGTTGCCGCGGCTTTCCGGTCGATAGTCTGTGCGACCGTCAGCAGGCAGTCGTCCGACTGCCGTCACACGGGGGAACCATCTTGAAGACCCGCAGCACCCTTCTCACCGTCGCGGCCGTCACCGCCGCTCTCGCCCTCTCCGCCTGCGGCCCGGAGAACGACCCGAGCCCGGCACCCACCAACGCCGCTCCGACGGCGCCCACGACCGCGACCACGGTGCCCACCGCCAAGCCGACCGGGTCGGGCACCGCCAAGCCGAAGCCGACGAAGACCGCGAAGCCGGCCCCGACCGCAACGAAGCCCGGTCAGGCCGGGGAGGACTGCAAGCCCGGCGAGATGAAGCCGATCCCCGCCGGGCACAAGGTGATCGTGCTGACCAAGCCCACCACGACGACTGCGGTCGTCGCGAAGGACGGCGAGTACACCTGTCACATGCCCGACCAGGGCTGGTGGCCCGTGGGCGAGGACAAGACCTACGCCTTCGCGCCCGGTGCGAAGGCGACGCTGACCACGCTCGACGGGCAGAAGCCGATCACCCTGGAGCAGCTGGTCGACCACACCAACCACTGCGTGAACCACATCAACGACCCGGCCTCGAACTGCGAGGACGGTACGGACTACGACATCGTGCTGGACGGCTCCGGAAAGATCACCGCGATCACCGAGGTCTACGACAACGCCCCGTGACCGTCGGTCCCGTCCCCGTCCGACCACTCTCCCAAGGATCGATGATGTCCTCCCGCCGTACCCTCCTGACCCTCGCAGCCGCTGCCGCCGCCCTCACCCTGGCCGCCTGCGGCCCGGAGAACGACCCGTCGCCGGCGCCGACCAACGCCGCTCCCACCGTGCCCACCACGGCGACCTCGGTGCCCACCGCCAAGCCGACCGGTGGCGCGACCGGCGGTGCGACCGGCGCGCCCGTGAACGACCCGAACTGCACGGCGCCGGCGGTCCCGGCCGGGCACAAGATGCTGAACCTGTCCAAGGCGGCCACCGTGACCACGGTCTACGCCAAGGAGACCAAGTACCTCTGCGGCAAGCCCGAGGGCGGCTGGATCGACGCGGGCGAGGAGAAGACGTACACCTTCGCCCCCGGTGCCACCGCGAAGCTCGCCGACCTCAACTACGGCACCCACGCGGCCACGCTCCTTCAGTTCGCGGCACACACCGACTCCTGCATCAACCACACGTCGGCCGCCGACCAGGACCCCTGCTTCCCCCGCAACACGTACGACGTGGTGCTGGACGGCTCCGGGAAGATCACCAGCATCACCCAGGTCGGCCTGACGAAGCCGGCCTCGTAGCCCTCGCAGTAGCGCGTGCGGAGTGGGAGGCCGGATTGGTCGGCCTCCCCCTCCGTCGTCGTCTCCGGGTTGTCTCCGGCGCCGTTCTCCCGGATGGCTGGGGATTGCTGGGAGCGTGCTGGGAGTTCGGCCAACGGACGCCCAGGCTGCGGCCAAGTGGCCTGCGCGAACGGGGCGATGCGTCCGGAATGTCCGGATAGGGCCGGTCAGTCTTCTCCCAGTCGGCGCCCAGGGCTCCGCAAGAGCGCCCGGCGAAGCTGTCGGGCATGAAGGTCCTTCCGCGACGGCGCGGTGCCGTCCTCGTCAACTCCGCACTGGGCGTGGCACTGCTGGGCGGTGCCGCCCTGGTGTACACCACCCTGAACGGCGGCACCAGCGCCGCCGCCGGGCGCCCCCAGAGCCGGACCGCGACCGTGGCCAAGGGAACGGTCCTGGCCACCGTGTCCGGAACCGGCACTCTGGTGTCGCCGACCGATGCCGCGCAGGATTTCACCACCGGCGGTCGGCTGACCGCGGTCAAGGTCGCGGTCGGGGACGCCGTGAAGAAGGGCCAGGTGCTGGCCACCGTCGACACCACCGCGGCCCAGCAGCAGGTGGACGCCGCCCAGGCGGCGCTCACCACGGCCAACGCCAACCTGGCCAAGGCCCAGGCGGGCGTCACCACCACGACCACCGAGCCGCTTCCCGGCGGCACCGGGGGCACCGGGGAGCGCGGAGCGGGCGGGAGCAGTACGCCCGCTCCGCAGACCACCACCATCACCACCACCAAGGTCGACGACGCGGCCGTCGCCCAGGCCCAGCAGCAGGTCGCCACCGCGCAGACCAACCTCGCCAACGCCCAGGCGGCGCTGGCCGGCACGACCCTCACCGCCTCCGTGGACGGCACCGTCGCGGCCGTCTCCGCGAAGGTCGGCGACACCGTCGGCACGAGCTCCGGCAGTGCCTCCGGGTCGGCCAAGTCGACCGCGACGAGTACGAGTTCGGGCACGCCGAACGGCTTCATCGTGCTCACCAACCCCACCGGGATGCAGGTCACCGCCAACTTCTCCGAGCTGGACTCGCTCAAGCTCAAGAAGGGCGAGGCGGCCACCGTGACGCTGAACGCGCAGTCCGACACCAAGCTCAACGCGACCGTCCTGTCGGTCAGTTCGCTGCCCAGCAGCAGCGGCGGCAGCGCCGGGTCGACGGCCGTCCAGTACGCGGCGACGCTGCAGATCAGCGGCGACACCAGCCACCTGCGCACCGGCCTCAGCGCGACCGTCTCGGTGGTCACCGGCGAGGCCGACAACGCGCTCTCGCTGCCCACCTCCGCCCTCTCCGGCACCGGCGCCAGCCGCACCGCGACCCTCGTCCAGCCGGACGGCTCCACCGAGCGGGTCAGCGTCGGCGTCGGCGTCGAGGGCGACAGCACCGTGCAGGTGCTCGCCGGCCTGAAGGAGGGCGACAAGGTCGCACTCCCCACCACCAGCGGCGGGAACGGCTTCCCGAACGCCTCCTTCCCGGGCCTGGGCGGTGGCGGCCAGGGCGGTCGCGGCTCCGTCGGGATCCCGGGCGGCAGCGGCGGCCAGGGTGGCTCCGGCCGCGGCGGCGGTAGGGGCTGAGCATGCGTCACGTCATCGACAAGCGGGTGCCGGCCGATCCCCCGCCCGTCATCCGGATCCGCCGGCTCACCAAGTCCTACGGCCACGGCGACGCCACCGTGCACGCGCTGCGCGGCCCGGCCGACCCGGCCACCGGCGCGCCGCTCGGCGTCGACCTGGACGTCCACCAGGGCGACTACGTCGCGGTGATGGGCAGCTCCGGCTCCGGCAAGTCCACCCTGATGAACATCCTGGGCTGCCTCGACGTCCCCACCGCCGGCCGCTACCTGCTGGACGGCACCGACGTCGGCCACCTCGACGAGCGGCAGCTCTCCCTCGTCCGCAACCGCAAGATCGGCTTCATCTTCCAGTCCTTCAACCTCGTCCCCCGCACGACCGCCCTAGCCCAGGTCGAACTGCCGCTCGCCTACGCGGGCGTGCGGGCCGCCGAGCGGCGCCGCCGGGCGCTGGCCGCGCTCTCGCTGGTCGGGCTCGCGGAGCGGGCCGGGCACCGGCCCAACGAGCTCTCCGGCGGCCAGCAGCAGCGCGTCGCGGTGGCCCGGGCACTGGTCACCGCGCCCGCGATGCTGCTCGCCGACGAGCCGACCGGCAACCTCGACAGCCGTTCCACGGAGGACGTCCTCGCCATCATCGACCGGCTCAACGCCACCGGCCGCACCGTCGTCCTGATCACCCACGAGGACGAGGTCGCGCGGCACGCCAAGCGCGTGCTCCGGCTGGTCGACGGCCAGATCGTGAGCGACGTCCGGCAGGCGCCGGTGGACGGGCCGCCGCCGTTGCTGGACCAGGCCGAGGCGGGGGTGCCCGCGTGATCGTCTGGCAGATGCTCCGCTTCGCGGCCGGCGGACTGGCCGCCAACAAGGTGCGCTCGGCGCTCACCATGCTCGGGGTGCTGATCGGCGTCGCCTCGGTGATCCTGCTGCTCGCCGTCGGCAACGGTTCGTCGGTCGCGGTGAAGGAGTCGATCACCTCGCTCGGCACCAACGCGCTCACCGTCAGCTCGGGTTCGGCGAATGGCGGGGCGCGCGGCGCCTCCTCGGTGAAGAAGCTGACGGTGGCCGACGCCAAGGCGCTGGCCACCGACGCCGACTCCGGCGCGATCAAGTCGGTCGCGCCCGTCGTCACCACGACCGGCACCGCGCTGTACGGGAACGTCTCGTACAGCCCCGGCTCGATCGTCGGCACCTACCCCGCGTACTTCGAGACCGCCAACCAGAAGGTGGCGCACGGCGAGTACTTCACCGACGACGACGTGCTCGGCTCGCGCAAGGTCGCGGTGCTGGGCGCCACCACCGCCAAGCAGCTGTTCGACACCGAGGACCCGGTGGGGAAGAAGATCACCGTCGGCGGCACGCCCTTCACCGTGGTCGGCGTGCTCCAGGCCAAGGGCGGCAGCGGCTTCACCGACCCGGACGACGTCCTGGTCGCCCCGCTGCCCACCGTGCAGAACGCCTTCACCGGCTTCGGCCCGGTCAACCAGATCGTGGTGCAGGCCGCCTCGGCGGACACGACCGGTGAAGCCCAGACCGAGATCACCCGGGTGCTGCTCGGCACCCACGCGATCGCCGACCCGACGAAGGCCGACTTCCGGATCACCAACCAGGCCTCGCTGCTCACCGCCCGGGAGAGCACGACGAAGACCTTCACCGTGCTGCTCGGCGCGGTGGCGGCGATCTCGCTCCTCGTCGGGGGCATCGGGATCACCAACATCATGCTGGTGACGGTGACCGAGCGGACGCGCGAGATCGGCATCCGCAAGGCGCTCGGCGCCCCGCGCGCGGTGATCCTCGGGCAGTTCCTGACCGAGTCGACGCTGCTGTCGGTGATCGGGGCCGGGCTGGGGGTGGCGGTCGGGATCGCCGGCTCGCACTTCAGCATCGTCGGCATCAGGCCGGTGGTGATCCCCGAGTCGGTGCTCGGCGCGTTCGGCATCGCCGTCGCCATCGGGCTGTTCTTCGGCAGCTACCCAGCCAACCGGGCCGCCTCGCTGCGCCCGATCGACGCCCTCCGGCACGAGTAGGACGAGACATCATGACCGACCAGAACAGCACCCCGGCCGAACAGGTCGCCCTCCTCGCCACGCCGCCGGACGCCCGGGACATCGCCGCCGAGCTGGCCGCGCCGCCGCGCCGTCCGCTGCCCTGGCTGTCCCTTGCGCTGGCCGCCGGCGTGATCGGCACGAGCGCGTTCGCGGGCGGGGTCTGGTACCAGCAGAACCACGGTCCGAGTGGCTCGCCGCGAGCGGCGGCCTCCGGCGGGCAGCAGCGTCCGGGAGCTGCGGGCGGCGGGTACGGGCAGGGCGCCGGCGGTGCCGGCGGGTACGGGCAGAACGGCTCGCGTCGTGGGCAGGGTGGCGGTCAGGGCCAGGGCGGACAAGGCCAGGGCGGACAGCCCGGATTCACCCGGGGCACGGTCAAGGCCGTCGACGGCACGACGGTGTACCTGACCGACGCCAACGGCAACACCGTCAAGGTGACCACCGGCGATGCGACGAAGGTGCAGCTCAACAAGGAGGGCAAGGTCACCGATCTCCAGCCCGGCCAGAGCGTCACCGTCGTCGGCACCCCGGACGCCAACGGCGGCTACACCGCCAACCAGCTCGTCGAGGGTGTGGCAACCGCATTCGGCGGTGGTAACCGGAACTCCGCCAACGGCTGACGCCGCCGCGAGGCCCTCGCCCAGGTGGGCGAGGGCCTTCGCGTGTGCGCTCAGTGCTGCTGGTCGCAGTCGTCGGGGCGCGGCATCTTGAGGGTCGCGACGACACCGAGGGCCACGGTGGCGATCGCCAGCGCGAGGAGCGTGACGAGGGCGGCGCCGACGAAGAAGTTCACCGGTCCCACGCCTCGTTCCTCTCGGCGTCACGGAGGAGGTGGAGGAGGTTGAGCAGAGTGCTGACGGGCGCGTTGCCGAAGTCGACGAGGATGCGGCCGTCGATGGTGGTGTCGGTGGCGGACACGGAGCCCCAGAGGAGGCCGTAGGGGCGGCCGCGCTTGCGCAACTCGCCCAGGAGGGCGGTGATCTGGGGCTCGGTGTAGTCGCGCAGGCTGGGGTCGTCGGGCGCGACGGGCCGGCGGGTCACGCGGCGAAGTCCAGCTCGTACCAGACGCTCTTGCCGCGCTTCTGCGGGTCGACGCCCCAACGGTGGGTGAGGCCCTGGACGAGTTGGAGGCCCCGGCCGGTCTCGGCGAGGTCGGCGGGGGCCCGCTGCTCGGGGAGGGCGTCGCTCTCGTCCGAGACGGAGACGCGGAGCGTGCAGCCGAGGAGCGAGTAGAAGACGACCGGCGAGGCCGTGGCACCGTGCCGCCAGGCGTTGACGACCAGTTCGGCGAGGGCGAGTTCGGCGTTCAGGATGGTCTCGGCGTCCCACCCGGCACGGGTGAGCCCGTCCCGGAGCGACTGCCGGGCGAGGGCGAGCGAGGGCGAGTTAAGGGTGCACACGGGAACCTCCATGAGGCATCGGTGTGGAGAGGGGGAGAGAAGGGGGAGAGACGGATGGCGGCGGATACGTCGCCGTGAGCCAGACCAAGCCGCGGCTGGCTGATGCCGCGCGTGGCTGCTCTTCGGTGCCCGGGCAGCAGGCGCCCACTGCCCTGGAAGCAGGCATTACTGACGATCCGTCGGATCGATCTGGCAATGACGATAGCGCATAGGGCTCGAAATTTTAGGCGCCGGTTGGAAAGTTCCCTCTACCGTGGACGGGACCGTCAACGGTCCAGATGGACCCGCGTCCCACCAGCGCGGCAGACTGGCCTCATCACCAGCAGAGAGGACGCCATGGCCGTTCGAGCCAACCCGACCCTCCGCCAACGTCGGCTCGGATCCGAGCTGCGGAGATTGCGAGAGCAGGCCGGACTTGGCGGCAGCCAGCTCGCCAACAGGCTCGGGATCAGTCCTGGTCAGATGACGCAGATGGAGACCGCGAAGATCGGCGTCAGCCCGGAACGCCTCCGCATGGTTGCCTCGGCCTGTAACTGTGTCAACCAGCCTCTGATCGACGCGCTCGCCGACATGGCTTCGGATCGGAGAAAGGGCTGGTGGGAGGAGTATCGCGGAAGTCTGACAACAGACTTTCTTGAGGTGGCGGAGCTTGAAGGCCACGCAACTCGGCTCGCCATCTGCACGACCACCTACATGCCGGGACTACTCCAGACCGACGCCTATGCATCTGCTGTGTTCGCTCGGGTCTTTCCGCCCCTGCCCGTAGAAGATGTCGAGGTCAGGACTTCCTTCCGCATCAGAAGGCAGGAGATCGTCCGCAGCGGCAAGACATCCATGCAGGCGTTCATCCACGAGGCTGCGTTGCGGATGCAGTTCGGCGGCCCCAAGGTGCTTGCGGATCAGCTTGGAGCTCTCCTCGAAGACTCCGAGCGGCCGGGTATCTCCGTGAGAGTCGTGCCGTTCGCCGTCGATACGTTTCCGGGCGCCGGTGAAAATCTGACCTTTGCCGAAGGACTTGTCCCTGAGCTGGACACCATCCAGATGGACGTGTCCCAGGGTGCGCTCTTCTTCGACTCCCCGGCAGACCTCGCCAAGCATCGAGCCATCTTCTCGCGCCTGGACTCGACCGCGCTCTCCGAAGATGGATCGCGAGACTTCATCCGATCCATCGTGAAAGAAGTGAAAGCCACCTATGCCTGAGCCCGACTGGCAGAAGTCCAGCTTCAGTGCCGCGAACAACGAGTGCGTCGAAGTCCGCGCGGTCAACGGTCTGGTCGAACTGCGCGAGTCCGACGAGGGCGACATCATCGTCCGCACCACGCCCATCAAGTTCGCGACCTTCCTCCAGGGCGCGAAGGCACGCGAGTTCGACCACCTCACCGCCAACGCGTAGCGAATCGTTCCGGCGGCCCCTTGCTGCTCGCAAGGGGCCGCCGGTAGATGTGGCTCTCCCGTCCATCTCCAACACCCTTGCAGATAGGTCGTGGCAACCATGCGCAGCCCCACGTGGCAGAAGTCCAGTTACTCCGGTGCGAACTCCGAATGCGTTGAGGTGCGTGCCGTCGATGGGGTGATCGAACTCCGCGAGTCCGACGAGGGCGACGTCATCGTCCGCACCACGCCCGTCAAATTCGCGACCTTCCTCCAGGGCCGCGAAGGCGGGCGAGTTCGACCACCTCACCGCCAACGCGTAGCGAATCGTTCCGGCGGCCCCTTGCCTCCCGCAAGGGGCCGCCGGCAAAGGTGGGTGGCAGGCGACAGAACCTTGCGTACAGGCCGACTTGTCCGCAGGCGAGGCGTCCTTCGGCCGATAAGCAGTTGATCCTCTTCGTCGGCGCCCTAGACTCCGCCCGTTAACAGCACGTCCTCGGGGGAGCATGTGAGCATTGGTCATTTCAACACCGCTGCACGCGTCATAGGCCGCCGTAACGCCCTGCGCTACCTCGCGCTCGGCGTCGGGGCCTCGCTCGTCGCGGCCTGTTCCAGCGGTGGCGGTCATGACGGGACGGCGGCTGACGGCGACGGGTCCGCGCCTTCCAACGGTGGCCCGACAGCGACCGGACAGGCCCCCGGTTCCTCTGCCCCCTCGGTGCCCTCCGCGCCTTCCGGGGCCGGGAAGCCCACCGTGGCGGACCGCGTCTTCGACGCTTTCGTGCGCGGCAGTTGGACCATCCAGTCGACCACCTCCCATGGGGAGACCGTCCAGGGCAAGGTCACGGTCCAGACCGACGGCGGCGGCAACGGCGGCTGGTCCATCGCCTGGGACGGCAAGAGCGGCAAGGACGCCACCTGGCACGGTGGCTTCCTGCTACGCGGCGGCCACCTCTCGCTCGACATCTTCGAGGGCCCGAGCAAGCTGGTCCACGAACGCGCCCCCGAGGCCCTCAACGTCCCGGCCACCGTCGGCGCGACCATCCAGCTCACCCTGCCCTGGACCCCGCCCGGCTCCATCGGCAGCAGCAAGGAGAACCTGGCCGTCGACTACGACGGCGCCACCCTGCGCATCGTCCACACCGCAGGCAGCAGCAAGACCACCCATGTCTGCACCCGCGCCTGACCTCCGGATGTTGTGTCAGCAGTTCGAAGCCTGCGGAGCCCCCGCAGCACAGGAAGTCGGCCAAGCCGACGTCCTATGCAAGGGCGGCACTCTGCGGACCCACCTGGCACCCCTGCGGCCAAGTCGCGCTCGCACGCGCGAGGGGCCGCAACTCGCCGCGAGGGCGTAGGTGCCGGCGAGTTGTTCCGGCGGCCCCTTGCCTCCCGCAAGGGGCCGCCGGTCGGGATCATGTGCTCCGGACGCTCACGGGGCCTTGGCGCAGTCGGCCGTATCCCGTACCTGCCGGTACACGGCGTCGCCGACCCAGTGGTAGTACAGCGAAGTCCCTGGAATCGAGAGGCGGGGAGAGTGCTGTCCCGCTCAAGACCAGGCTGCGACCTCGGCTCGTGGTCGGCGGTTGTTGTCGAGTGCGGCGACGAACTCCGACGACGGCCTGAGATCGCCATCGGCAGACATCATGATTCCGAGCGGCTCGGCGGTCTCGTTGGTTCAGTGGAGGCCACCAGTGGCCCAGCCATCCACCGATGACAAGAGAGACGAGTCCCCACGTGCCAACCGCACCCGTGATCCGTAGCGATGTCCCCGGGTCCTTCGCCTGGGGCGTGTTCCACGAGCGCCACCCGGAACTCGTCCGGCAGGTTCTCGACGCGCTGCCGTACGGCCCGGCACAGCGAGCAGAGGTGGAGCGGCTCCTTGCGGAGAGCATCACCGGTGTCCTCGAACCGCCGGCGGAGAGCGCCCACGACCATGCCCAGTGGTTGGCCTGGGGAGAGGGACTGTGGGGCCGGACCTGGGGTGAGGTGCCGTTCCTGTGGGCGGAGAGCTACTTCTACCGCAGGCTGCTGGACGCCATCGGATACTTCGGGCCCGGTGCATGGCAGGGCGTCGACCCGTTCGCGCCGTTCAAGAACGCCGAGTTGGCCGGGGCGGCGGTCGACGACGAGTTGGCGGCTCTGAACAAGCTCGACGGCCTGCGGGAGGATCAGCGCGCGGAGGTGCTGCTGTCGTCCGCCCTGTGGGGCAACCGGGCGGACCTCAGTTTCCGGATCACCTCGACGGGAGGCGACCTGGCGGCCTCCGATCTGCTCGCCGACGACAGCGCGGCCTTCTGGGCCGAGGTGCGACGGGCATCGGGCGGGCGGATCGCTCTGATCGCGGACAACGCCGGACGGGAACTGCTTCCGGACCTGGTGCTGATCGACCACCTCCTGGCCGGCGGGCTGGCGACGGAGGTCGTCCTGTACGTGAAGCCCCGGCCGTACTACGTCTCGGACGCGACCACGACCGACGTCCTCCTCACGGTGGAGCGCCTGCGAGCCAGTTCCTCGGGTCACGCGAAGGCGGTCGGACGGCGGCTGTGGCAGGCGATGAACCAAGGTGATCTGTCGGTCCGTACGCACGAGTTCTTCTGCGCGCCGCTGTCGTTTCACGACATGCCCGCCGACCTGCGGTCGGAACTCGCCGGGGTGGCCATGACGATCCTCAAGGGCGATCTCAACTACCGCCGCCTCGTGGGCGACCGGCTCTGGCCGCCCACCACCTCCTTCGGCGAGACGGCTGCTCACTTCCCTTCTCCGGTCGCGGCCCTGCGGACGCTGAAGTCGGACGTGATCGTCGGCATCGACGCGGCCACCGTCGCCGCCCTCGACGGGACGGGCGAGGCATGGCGCACCAGCGGTCGCCATGCCGTGGTTCAGGTCAACCGCGCCGGCTGACGGGCGTGCTCCCGGGGCCGTCCGCGGTGGTGGCGGCTGCGGGCGGCCCCGACTTGTCGCACGGGACCTCCCGCCCCCGTGCGCACACCACCCAAGCCCAGCCCCGCGGGCCGGCCGCGGCAAAACCGACCGTTAAGGTGTTAATCCAACATTCATCCATGCCGCATAGCCTCCGCGGGCTAGCCTCATGCTGAACGCCATCGTCCGACCGGGAGGCGAAACCCCCGTGCAAGGCACTGTGACCACACCAGGCGGCTCCGCGGTGGCCGGCGGCCCGGGCGAGGCCTTCCTCCTCGTCGTCGACGACGAACCCAACATCCGCGAGCTGCTCTCCGCCTCGCTGCGCTTCTCCGGCTTCCGGGTGGCCTCAGCCGCCACCGGCACCGAAGCCCTCGAACTGATCGCCGCCGAACGCCCCGACCTCGTCGTGCTCGACGTGATGCTCCCCGACCTCGACGGCTTCACCGTCGTCCAGAAGCTGCGCGACCGGACCAGCCGCGGCCAGATCGCCGGCCCCGCCCACGGCCAACCCGGCGACCACCTCCCGGTGCTCTTCCTCACCGCCAAGGACGGCGTCGGCGACAAGGTCCAGGGCCTCGCCGCGGGCGCGGACGACTACGTCACCAAGCCGTTCAGCCTCGAAGAGCTGATCGCCCGGATCCGCGCCATCCTCCGACGGGCCGGCGGCCCCGCCGAGGACGGCCGGCTGGTCGTCGCCGACCTGAGCCTCGACCCCGTGGCCCACGAGGTCACCCGCGGCGGCGTCCCGGTCTCGCTCTCCCCGACCGAGTTCAAGCTGCTGCACTACCTGATGGCCAACGTCGGCCGGGTCGTCTCCAAGACGCAGATCCTCGACCACGTCTGGGCCTACGACTTCGGCGGCGACCTCTCCATCGTCGAGTCCTACATCTCCTACCTGCGCCGCAAGCTCGACTCCGGCCCCGTTCACGGCCCCAAGCTGATCCACACCGTGCGCGGCATCGGCTACGCCCTGCGCCGGCCCCCGCAGGGCTGACCGGCCTCCGTGCTCACGCGGTTCACCTCCCGGATGTCACTGCGCGTACGGCTGCTCGTGCTCGCGCTCGCCCTCGTCACCACGGGACTCGTGGTCAGCGACACCATCGTGCTCGGCACCGTCCGGGTCCAGCTGGTGGGCCAGCTCGACGAACAGCTCCAGCGCTTCGGGCAACCACTGTCGCACCGGGCCCCGGGCAGGCTCAGCCCGCCCGACGCCGCACGGCCCGCCGTCGGCGGCCGGCGGCAGTCCATGCTGCCCAGCCAGTACCTCGTGCAGTACCTCTCCACCGACGGCAAGGTGCAGGCCGTCCTGCGCCAGCCCGTCTCCGACAGCGACCCGGCCCCCCAACTCGCCGGCCTCAACCCGGCCGCCACCGCCCCCGACGTCCCCTTCGACCTGCCCGACCAGCGCGGCCACCGCACCTGGCGGGTTCTCGTCCTGCCGCTCCAGCCGTCCAGGACCCCCGCCACCGGCCCCAGCGCCTACGCCTCGCCCCTGGCCACCCCGACCTACCTGATGGTGGCCGTCTCCCGCGAGGACATCGACGCGACCGTCGGCAAGCTCCGCACCTCCTTCCTGGCCATCGGCGGCGCCGTCCTGGTACTGATCGCCGCCCTCGGCTTCTTCGCCGTCCGCACCGGGCTGCGCCCGCTGCGCCGCATCGAGGCCGGCGCCGCCCGGATCGCGTCCGGCGAGCTCTCCCACCGGATGCCCGAACTCTCCCCGCGCACCGAGGTCGGGCGGCTCTCCATCGCGCTCAACGGCATGCTCACCCAGATCGAGGCCGCGTTCGCCGCACGCGCCGAGTCCGAGGCCCGGATGCGGCGGTTCGTCGCCGACGCCTCGCACGAGCTGCGCACCCCGCTGGCCGGCATCCGTGGCTTCGCCGAGCTGTACCGGATGGGCGCGCTGCCCACCGACGAGGACGTCCGCCGGACCATGACCCGGATCGAGAGCGAGGCCGTCCGGATGGGCGCCCTCGTCGAGGACCTGCTGGTACTGGCCCGGCTCGACGAGGAACGCCCGCTCGACCTCGCGCCGATGGACCTGCGCACCCTCGCCGCCGACGCCCTGCACGACCTCACCGCCCTCGACCCCACCCGGCCGGTCGCGCTCACCGGCCCGGCCGGCAACGGCGCCCCCGGCGCGGCCCCCGTCCTCGGCGACGAGGCCAGGCTCCGCCAGGTGGTCACCAACCTGGTCGGCAACGCGGTCAAGCACACCCCGCCCGGCACCCCGGTCCGGATAGGGGTCGGCGGCGGCCCCGACGGCGTCTGCCTGCTGGAGGTCGCCGACGCCGGCCCCGGCCTCACCGAGGAGCAGGCCGTGCAGGTCTTCGACCGCTTCTACCGGGTCGACGCCTCCCGCAGCCGCCACGACGGCGGCGGCGCCGGACTCGGCCTCGCCATCGCCACCGCCCTCACCCGCGCGCACGGCGGGACCCTCACCCTGGAAACCGCACCCGGCGCCGGCGCCACGTTCCGGGTCGAACTACCCGCGAATGGTGACCTGGTTCGCTGAGTCTCCAACCGTTCTCGGCGCCCAAACCCCCTGATCGGGTGAACCCTGTCCGTTCACACGATCAGCGCCGCCGCCGCATGCGATCGTGCTGCCGTTGCTTGTGCGAGCTCGCACGGGTTGATCACACTGGACGGGAAAAGGGGTGTCTTGATGAGCGCGCTCGCCGCCGAGGAGACCGTCGTGAACCTGGACCAGCAGCTGTGGCAGGCGTGGAAGTCCATGGATGTGCCCGAGGGCTTCCGAGCGGAGATCATCGAGGGGACGATCACGTTGTCACCCACCGGCGGGACCCGGCACTTCACCATCAATCGTCGCCTGGGCCAAGCCCTGTACGAGTACCTGCGAGGCACCGGATTCGCACCGGCGCAGGATGGCAACGTGATCGCCGGTCTCAAGGTGCTCATTCCGGATGTCTTCGTCGCGCCAGACGACACCGACGAGATCGAACACCCCGAAGGCCTGGGGCTGCTGGCATCCGGGATTCCGCTCGTGGTCGAGACCGTCTCGCCCGGCGCCGAGGCCCGCAAGCGCGACCACGTCCTCAAGCACCGTGCGTACGCCGCCGCGGGCATCCCGGTGTACGTGATCATCGACGACTACGACGACGGCGGCGCCGTGACCATCCTCACCGGTCCGGACGCCGGTCGCCGCGCGTACGCGTCCTCCACCCGGGTCCCCTACGGCCAGGAGGCCGTGATCCCCGAGGGTCCTGCCAAGGGGTTCGTGATCGGCCCCGACGTCACCGGAGAACGCCGGCCGAAGAGCTGAGGGCGCCGACCGGAAGTGGCGTCGACGGGCGGGTAATTCGCTCGCCCCGGATTTCCGGCCGCCGTACCGTCGGAGGTATGGACACTTCCGCACAGGTGCTCTCGGTGAACGTCGGCAGGCCCCGCCCGAATCCGTGGAAGCGGGGTGTCGGCGAGACGGGCATCGACAAGCGTCCGGTGGACGGGCCGGTGGCGGTGGCCGCGCCGGGGCCGAAGGGGACTGGCGCGGTCGGGCTCGCGGGGGACCGGGTGTTCGACGTGAAGCACCACGGCGGCGACGACCAGGCGGTGTACGCCTACGCCCGGGAGGACCTGGACGGCTGGGAGGCCGAGCTGGGGCGCCCGCTCGGCAACGGTTTCTTCGGCGAGAACCTGACCACCCTCGGTCTGGACGTGAACGGCGCGCTGATCGGCGAGCGCTGGCGGATCGGCCCGGACGTGGTGCTGGAGGTGTCCTGCGCGCGTGTGCCGTGCGGCACCTTCCAGGGCTGGCTGGAGCGCGACGGCTGGATCCGCCGCTTCACGCAGGCGGCACTCCCGGGCGCGTACCTGCGGGTGATCGAGCCGGGCGAGCTGTGTGCCGGGGACGGGGTGGAGATCGTCCACCGCCCGGACCACGACGTGACCGTGGCACGGTCGTTCCGCGCGGTGACGCTCGAACCGGCGTTGCTGCCGGGCCTGTTGGCGGCCGAGGCGCTGCCGGAGGAGATCAGGCAGACGGTGCGCCGGCGGATCTCCGCCTAGGGACTCGCATCGGCGGAGCCCACGCAGCGGTGTGGGCTCCGCCTGTCAAGCGCCGGGCTGTCCAAGACCATCTCCGGATGTGCCCGGCCCGTTCGTTGTCGTCGTCGTAGGCGGCTCCGCAGACTGTCGGCACCTTGTCGCACGTCAACCCCCACCCCGGCTGCGGATCGCTCGTAAGGATGATGGATACTCTCCTTGTGAACGTGTTCACGTTCACAAGCGGACAAGCTTGCGTGGGTAGGCAGTGGTCTACGGCAATAGGGAAGTTTGTCCGGAACGTGCCCTGAAGGGCTGGTCGGAGAGAGGGCGACGTGGAACTGGCAATCGCTCACGAAACCATCGCGCGGTGGCAATTCGGCATCACCACCGTCTACCACTTCCTCTTCGTGCCGCTCACCATCAGCCTGGCCGCCGTCGTGGCCGGGCTGGAGACCGCCTGGGTGCGGACGAACAAGGAGAAGTACTTCCACGCCACCAAGTTCTGGGGGAAGCTCTTCCTGATCAACATCGCGATGGGCGTGGTCACCGGCATCGTCCAGGAGTTCCAGTTCGGCATGAACTGGTCCGACTACTCCCGGTTCGTCGGCGACATCTTTGGCGCCCCGCTCGCGATGGAGGCGCTGATCGCCTTCTTCTTCGAGTCCACCTTCATCGGCCTGTGGATCTTCGGCTGGGACAAGCTGCCGAAGAAGCTGCACTGCGCCTGCATCTGGATGGTCGCGCTGGGCACCGTGCTCTCCGCCTACTTCATCCTGGCCGCCAACTCCTGGATGCAGCACCCGGTCGGCTACTCGATCGACCCGGCCACCCGCAAGGCGCGGCTCACCGACATCGGCGCCGTGCTGTTCCAGAACACCACGCTCACCGTCGTCGCGCACACCCTGACCGCCGCCTTCCTCACCGGCGCGGCCTTCATCGTCGGCATCGCCTCCTTCCACCTGTGGAAGGCCAAGCGCAGGCCGGAGACGGCCGACCCGAAGAAGACCGCCGCGATGCGCACCTCGCTGCGGCTCGGCCTGGTGCTCGCCGTCGTCTTCGGCCTGGGCACCGCGCTCAGCGGCGACTCGCTCGCCAAGGTCATGTTCGAGCAGCAGCCGATGAAGATGGCCGCCGCCGAGGCCCTGTGGGACACCCAGTCGCCGGCGCCGTTCTCGGTCTTCGCGGTCGGCGACGTCGGCAAGGGCCACAACTCGGTGGAGCTGGAGGTCCCCGGGATCCTGTCCTTCCTCGCCCACAGCGACTTCAGCTCCTCCGTCCCCGGCGTCAACGACACCGCCGCGGCCGAGGCGGCCCGCTACGGCGGCGACCCGAAGAGCTACATCCCGAGCATCTTCGTCACCTACTGGGGCTTCCGCCTCATGATCGGCTTCGGGATGACCTCCTTCGTGGCCGGCGTGGTCGGCCTCTGGACCACCCGGAAGAAGCTCTTCCTGCGCCCCGAGTTCCGCACCGGCGAGACCGAGGTCCCGCGGCTGATGCTCACCCCGAAGCGCGAGCTCGGCCCCTCCCTCACCGCATGGAGCTGGCGGATCGGCATCCTGACCATGGGTTTCCCGCTGATCGCCAACAGCTTCGGCTGGATCTTCACCGAGATGGGCCGCCAGCCCTGGGCCGTCTTCGGCCTGATGACCACGGCGAGCGCGGTCTCCCCCAACGTGAGCACCGGCACCCAGATCGGGGCGCTCACCACCTTCACCCTGCTGTACGCGGTCCTCGCCGTCGTCGAGGTCCGACTGCTGGTCAAGTACGCCAAGGCCGGCCCCGTGGTGACCGAGCAGCCCCCCGCCGTAGACCCGTCACTGCGCGGGCCGTCCACGGGCGACGACGCCGACAAGCCGCTCGCCTTCGCCTACTGAGGCCTACTGAGGCCTGCTCCTCCGCCTACCGAGGCCCACCGAGGCCTACCGAGGACCACCTGGGATCTGACATGCAACTCCACGACGTCTGGTTCGTCCTGATCGCGGTCCTGTGGATCGGCTACTTCTTCCTGGAGGGCTTCGACTTCGGGATCGGCATCCTCACCAAGCCGCTCGCCCGCGACACCGCCGAGCGGCGGGTGCTGATCAACACCATCGGCCCGGTCTGGGACGGCAACGAGGTCTGGCTGCTGACCGCGGGCGGCGCCACCTTCGCGGCCTTCCCCGACTGGTACGCGACCCTGTTCAGCGGCTTCTACATCCCGCTGCTGGTCATCCTGGTCTGCCTGATCGTGCGCGGCGTCGCCTTCGAGTACCGGGCCAAGCGGCCCGAGCCGCGCTGGCAGCGGAACTGGGAGGAGGCCATCTTCTGGACCTCGCTGATCCCGGCCTTCCTGTGGGGCGTGGTCTTCGCCGACATCGTGCGCGGCGTCGACATCGACGCGCACAAGAACTACGTCGGCGGCTTCTGGGACCTGCTCAACCCGTACGCGCTGCTCGGCGGCCTGGTGACGCTCAGCCTGTTCACCTTCCACGGCGCGGTGTTCGCCGCGCTCAAGACGGTCGGCGGGATCCGCGAGCGGGCGCGGACCGCGGCCCTGCGGGCCGGCGTGGTGACGGCGGTGCTCGCGCTGGTCTTCCTGGTCTGGACCCAGGGCCACAGCGGCAACGGCCGGAGCCTGGCCGCGCTGGTGGTCGCCGTGCTGGCCCTGGCCGGCGCCCTGGTGGCCAACCAACTAGGCCGCGAGGGCTGGGCGTTCGTCCTCTCCGGGGCGACCGTCGTGGCCGCGGTCGCCATGCTCTTCCTGGCGCTGTTCCCGAACGTCATGCCGTCCACGCTGAACGACGGCTGGAGCCTGACGGTGACCAATGCCGCCTCCTCGCCGTACACGCTCAAGCTGATGACCGTCGTCGCGGCCGTGTTCACCCCGCTCGTGCTGCTCTACCAGGGCTGGACGTACTGGGTGTTCCGCAAGCGCATCGGCGTCCAGCACATCCCGGCCGGTCACTGACATGCGTCCGGTCGACCCCCGACTCCTCGGGTACGCCCGCACCACCCGCGCCTTCCTCGCCGGGTCCGTGCTCCTCGGCGCGGCGGGCGCGGGCCTGGTGGTCGCCCAGTCGAGCCTGGTCGCCGAGATCGTCGTCCGCGGCTTCCAGCGGCAGGCGACCCTCGGCGAGCTCACCACCCCGCTGGTGCTGCTCGCCCTGACGGCCGTCGGGCGCGGGCTGGTCGGCTGGCTCACCGAACTCACCGCGCACCGGTCCGTCGCCCGGGTGAAGTCCACCCTGCGGCGCCGGCTGCTCGACCACGCCACCGCGCTCGGCCCGTCCTACCTGGCGGGCCGGCGCACCGGCGAACTGGCCACCCTCGCCACCCGCGGCATCGACGCCCTCGACGACTACTTCGCCCGGTACCTGCCGCAGTTGGCGCTCGCCGTGGCCGTCCCGGTGATCGTGCTGCTGCGGATCGCCGGCGCCGACCTCGCCTCGGCCGCGATCATCGCCGGGACGCTGCCGCTGATCCCGCTGTTCATGGTGCTGATCGGGATGGCCACGCAGTCCCGGATGGACCGGCAGTGGGACACCCTCGCCCGGCTCTCCCACCACTTCCTCGACGTGGTGGCCGGTCTGCCCACCCTCAAGGTGTTCAACCGGGCCCGGGCACAGGCCGCGACCATCGCCCGGATCACCGCCGACTACCGCCGGGCCACCCTGCGCACCCTGCGGATCGCGTTCGTCTCCTCGTTCGCGCTGGAACTGCTCTCCACCCTGTCGGTCGCGCTGGTCGCGGTCTCCATCGGCTTCCGGCTGGTGGACGGCACGCTCGACCTGGAGACCGGACTGCTGGTCCTGATCCTCGCGCCCGAGGTGTACGCCCCGATCCGCCAGGTCGGCGCGCTCTACCACTCCAGCGCGGAGGGGCTGACGGCCGCGGACGAGCTCTTCCGGGTGCTGGAGACCCCGCTGCCCGCCACGGGCACGACGCCCGCGCCCGCGCTCGCCGGGGCGGTCGTCCGCGCCGAGGGCCTGGTCGTCCGGCACCCCGGCCGGACGGAGCCCGCGCTGGACGGCGCCGCGCTGACGCTGCGTCCGGGCGCCACCGTGGCCCTCACCGGCCCGAGCGGCGCCGGCAAGTCCACCCTGCTCGCCGTCCTGCTCGGCCTCACCGCTCCGGACGCCGGCACCGTCCGGATCACCGCCGCCGACGGGCGGACGCACGACCTGGCCGAGCTGGACCCGAAGACCTGGCGGCGCCAGATCGCCTGGGTGCCACAGCACCCGCACCTGTTCGCCGGGACGGTCGCCGAGAACCTGCGGCTCCACCGGCCCGAGGCCACCGACGAGGAACTGTGGACGGCGCTGCGCTCCGCCCACGCGCTCGACTTCGTCACCCGCCTGGACGCGCCGCTCGGGGAGGACGGCGCCGGGCTCTCCGCCGGGCAGCGGCAGCGGCTCGCGCTCGCCCGGGTGCTGCTCGCCGACGACCGTCCGCTGGTGCTCCTCGACGAGCCGACCGCCAACCTGGACGGCGCCTCCGAGGCGGCCGTCGTCGACGCCGTCCGCGCGCTCGCCGAGGACCCGGCCCGCACCGTGCTGGTCGTCGCGCACCGACCCGCGCTCCTGGCCGTCGCCGACGAGCGGGTCCGCCTGGCGGGGCCCGCCGTCCCGGTCGCCGGTGCGGTCGAGCGGCCGGCGCACAGCGGACGGCCCACGGCCGTCACCGTGGTGGACGACGAGCCCGTGGCCGGAGCCACGGCGCCCCGGCTGACGCTGTCGATCCTGCTCGGTGCGCTCGCCCTCGGCTGTGCCGTCGCCCTGATGGCCACCTCCGGCTACCTCATCTCGTACGCCTCCGAGATGCCGCCCGTCCTCTACCTGATGATGGCCGTCACCTCCGTCCGGGCGTTCGGCATCGGCCGCAGCGTCTTCCGGTACGCCGAGCGGCTGGTCTCGCACGACGCGGTGCTGCGCTCCCTCGGCACCCTGCGGGCCACCGTGTACCGGCGGCTCACCGCGCTCGCCCCGGCCGGCCTGCCCGCGTTCCGGCGCGGCGACCTGCTCTCCCGGCTGGTCGCCGACGTCGACGCGATCCAGGACCACTACCTGCGCTGGCGGCTGCCCGCCGCCGTCGCGGGCGTGGTCTCGCTGGCCGCGGCCGTCGCGATGGGCGCCTTCCTGCCGGCCGCCGGCGTGGTGCTCGGCCTCGGGCTGCTGCTCGCGGGCGCGCTGGTGCCCACGCTGTCCGCCCGCTGGTCGGCCGGCGCCGAGCGGCGGCAGGCCCCGGCGCGCGGGCGGCTGTCCACCGCCGTCGTCGACGCCTTCACCGGCACCGCCGAGCTCACCGTGGCCGGCGCCCTGCCCGGCCGGCTGGCCGCCGTCCGCGCCGCCGACGCCGCGCTGACGCGGCTGGCCGCCCGCTCGGCCGCCACCGCCGCGCTCGGCACCGGGCTGATCGCGCTGCTCACCGGGCTGACCGTGACCGCCGCCGCGGCCGTCGGCCTCCAGGGCGTGCGCGGCGGAGCGCTGGCGCCGGTCTGCCTGGCCGTCGTCGTGCTCACCCCGCTGGCCGCCTTCGAGGCCGTCACCGGCATGCCGCTCGCCGTCCAGGCCCGGCAGCGCAGCCGGGCCGCGCGGGCGCGGCTGGAGGAGGTGCTGGAGGCCGAGGCCCCGGTCGTGGAGCCCACGGAGCCGGCGCCGCTGCCCGAGCAGCCGCTGCCGATCGCCGTGCGCGGGCTGGCCGCCCGGCACCCCGGCCAGGCGGTGGACGCCGTCGCCGGGGTCGACCTCGACCTCACCCCCGGGCGCCGGATCGCCGTCGTCGGCCCGTCCGGCTCCGGCAAGACCACGCTCGCCCAGGCGCTGCTGCGCTTCCTGGAGCCGAGCGCGGGCAGCGTCACCCTCGCCACCGGCTGTCCACAGGCTGTGGACAGTCGGGCGCTCGCCGGGGACGACGTCCGCCGGGTGATCGGCCTCTGCGCGCAGGACGCCCACGTCTTCGACAGCTCGCTCCGGGAGAACCTGCGCCTCGCCCGGCCGGGCGCGAGCGAGGACGAGCTGCGCGCGGCCCTGGCCGCCGCCCGGCTGCTCGACTGGACGGACGCCCTGCCCGCCGGCCTCGACACCATGGTCGGCGAGCACGGCGCCCGCCTCTCCGGCGGCCAGCGGCAGCGGCTCGCGCTCGCCCGGGCGCTGCTCGCCGACTTCCCCGTGCTCGTCCTCGACGAGCCCGCCGAACACCTCGACCTGCCCACCGCCGACGCGCTCACCGCCGACCTGCTCGCCGCCACCGAGGGCCGCACCACCGTCCTGATCACCCACCGGCTCGCCGGGCTCGACGACGGGACGGTCGACGAAGTGCTCGTCCTGGACGGCGGCCGGGTCGCCGAGCGCGGCCGGTGGTCGGAGCTGCTCGCGGACGAGGACGGGCGGCTGCACGCGATGTGGCGGCGGGAGCGGGAGGCGGACGGGCTGCTGGAGCCGGTCGGCCGGTGATCGCCGCCGGCAGCCGGGGCGGCACCGCCCCGTCGGCCCGGTGAAAGCTGAACGGGGGAGAACTTCCCGACCAATAACGGAAGTTGTCCGCCCTCGCCCCTTCCGGCCGGTCCGTGTGCACACATATCGTTGCTCCCGTCTCGGAGAGGAACCGGACGGGAGAACAGTGGACGCGTCGGGCCGCGGTCACGCCGCAACAGGAGCAGTCCGCGGGGGATTTCGCACCGAGCGGGGCCCGGACGGGCGCTACCGCTGGCAACTCAAGGCGCCCAACGGGCGCGTGGTCGCCGTCACCCCGGCCGCCTTCGAGACCGCCGGCGAGGCCGAACGGGGCTTCGACGGCCTGCGCGCCGGCGCCGCCGGACTCACCGCGCGCATCACCCACGTCCGTGACGGCATCGGCTGGATCTGGGTCGTCCCCGGCTCCCGCGGCCTCCCCGAAGTGCGCTCCAGCCGCGCCTACGAGCGGTACGCCACCTGCCAGAACGCCTTCCGCCGCTTCGTCGTGCTGCTCGCCAAGCAGCCCGCACGCGAACTGCCCGAGCGCGCCGTGCCGTTGAGACGCCCCGATGGCCGCTGACGGTCGGCCGTCCGCACGACCGGCGCACCCCGGACTACGTCAACGAGCCCTTCGTCCGGGAGAGTCCGAGGAGTTCCTCGAGGACCGCCGCGACGCCGTCCTGCTCGTTGCTCACGGTGTGCAGCGGCACCGCCGCGAGCACCTGCGGGTGCGCGTTGGCGACGGCGTACGCGGTGCCGGCCCAGGCCAGCATCTCCAGGTCGTTCGGCATGTCGCCGAAGGCCACCACCTCGGCGCGGTCGATCCCGTGCTCCGCGCACCAGCGGGCCAGCGTGCTGGCCTTGGTGACGCCGGCCGCGCTGATCTCCAGCAGCGGGATCGGCGCGGAGCGGGTGATCTCGGCCAGGTGCCCGGCGGCCTCCCGGGCCTCGTCCAGCAGCTTGTCCGGGTCCAGGTCCGGGTGCTTGGCGAGCAGCTTGAACAGGCCGCGCACCGGGCCGCCCGCTCCGAGCAGCTCCTCCGCCGGGCCGACCGGGTGGTCCACCTCCTCGCCCCACATCGGCACCTCGTACCCGGGCTCGCGGGCGAAGCCGGCCGGGTACTCGAAGGCGAACGCGGTGCCGGGCAGCTTGGCCCGCAGGACCTCGACCACGGCCAGCGCGGTCTCCTCCGGCAGCGGGAAGGACTCCAGCAGCTCACCGCGCCGCACGTCCACGACCGCGCTGCCGTTCGAGCAGATCGCCACCCCGTGCCCGCCGATGTGCGAGCTGACCTGCTGCATCCAGCGCGGCGGGCGCCCCGTGACGAACACCACCCGCATCCCGGCCGCCTCGGCCGCCGCGAGGGCCGCGGCGGTGCGTTCGGTGACGGTACCGCCGGTGCAGAGCAGGGTGCCGTCCAGGTCGGTGGCGATCAGGCGGGGGGTGCGGGGTTCGGTCACCGGTCCATCTTCGCGCATCGGCCTCGACCGGTCGCCGCCGCGGTCGGGTTCCCCCGGCCCTCCCCCCGCCGGTCCCGTCGCGGCCCGGTCGCCGCCGTCTCGGGGCCTCATTCAGGTGTCCTTCGGGCCTCTTTCGGCCCCCGAACAGCCGTTTCCGGCCGATCAGCTCCCGGCCGGGGTGTCCCGCTTCTGTCCGGCGGGCAGGAGTGTCCTCGGTGATCCCGTCGGCAGGAAGAGCCATGCGCACGCGCCAGCTTCGAGACGAGCCTCTCCCGACCGCCCCTCCCGCCGCCCGCGCCTTCGCGCGCGAGCCCGTCCTGCTCGGCGACGTGCTGTTCCACACCCTCGCCGAGATCGCCCGCCGCGCCCCGGGCGCGCCCGCCGGGCCTGCCGGGACCGCCGGATCCACCGGGTCCGCCAGGGCCGCCGGGCCGGAGCCGAGGCTCCCGGCCCAGCGCACCCGTCCGCATCCTTAGCCGGGGCCCGCTCAGCCCAGCTGGGCGAGGCCCTCGGTGGCGATCCGCTCGAAGACGGCGAGGTCGTTCGCGAAGATCGAGTCCGGCACCGGCCAGTGGACCACCAGCTCGGTGATGCCCAGCTCCCGGTACGTCCCCGCCCAGTCGACGAACGCGTCCAGGGACTCCAGCGGCTTCTCCGCCGTCGAGCCCTGGAGCAGGACCTTCTCCAGCGTCGCCACGTCCCGGCCGGTGGCCTCGCAGGCCGCCGTCAGCTTCCCGATCTGCTGCGCGATGACCGCGGGCGCCTGCTCCACGGGCACGTCCGCCGGACCCTTCGGGTCCCCGTACGTCACCCAGCCCTGGCCGTACTCGGCGGCCAGCCGCAGCCCGCGCGGCCCGGTGGCGGCCACGTAGAACGGCACGCGCGGCGTCTGCACGCAGCCGGGGATGTTCCGCGCCTCCACGGCCGAGTAGTACGTGCCGGTCTCGGTGGTCGCGTCCTGGCGCAGCAGCTTGTCGAGCAGCGGCAGGAACTCGCCGAACCGGTCGGCCCGCTCCTTCGGCGACCACGCCTCCTGCCCCATGGCCGTCGCGTCGAAGCCCAGCCCGCCGGCCCCTATCCCGAGCGTCAGCCGCCCGCCGGAGACGTCGTCCAGCGTGATCAGTTCCTTCGCCAGCGTCACCGGGTGCCGGAAGTTCGGCGAGGTCACCAGGGTCCCCAGCCGCATCCGCTCGGTCGCGCACGCCGCCGCCGTCAGCGTCGGCACCGACCCGAACCACGGCTCGTCCCGGAACGACCGCCAGGACAGGTGGTCGTAGGTGTACGCGGCATGGAACCCGAGTTCTTCGGCCTGCCGCCAGATCTTCTGCCCCTCGACCCAGCGGTGGATGGGGAGGATCACAGTACTCAGTCGCATACCGCCGACCCTACGCGTGCCCACCGGCGGGCGACGGCTTCGCAACCCACGGTGGCACCCCCTCTCGGCGCGAACAGCCACCCCTGACTCCCAGAAGGCCTCCGTGCGGGCGCATATCGCAGTATGCTTTCTATATGTCAGCAACCACGCGCATCACCGTCACCCTCCCGACGGAGCAGGTGGCAGAACTGAAGAAGCTCACCGACAACGTTTCCGGCTACGTCGCGGAGGCGGTCGCGCGCCAGATCCGGCACCAGTTGCTCGCGGACGACCTTCGTCGATACCAGGACGAGCAGGGGCAGTTCACCGATGAGGAGTTGGCTGAGGCACGGGCCAGGATCTCCGCTTCCGGCGAGGCTGCGGGTTCGGCGAGCGCCGCGTGACCGAGCGTTTCGAAACGGTCGTGCTGGATTCCCAGGGGCTGTCCGCATGGATCACCCAGGACCGGGGTGTACTCGCGATGCTCCAGGTGTTCCATGCCATGGGGGCCGACTTCGTCGTCGGCGCGAACACCATCGTGGAAGTCACGCATGCGCGCGTGAACGAAGCCCGGCTGAGCTGGACGCTCTCCCGGGTCAAGGTTGAGGCGGTCACAGATCAGGCTGCTCGGGCCTCGGCCAAGCTGCTCAAACAGGCCGGCCTGCACGGGCACAAGTACGCGATCGACGCGACCGTCGCCGAGATGGCGCTGCGTCAGCCGGGACCAGTGGCCATGCTCACCTCGGACATCGATGACATGACGAAGCTCTGCGGCGACCGTGTCCGGCTCATCTCGGTGTGAGGCTTGGCGCCGCAGCCCTTGACTTCTCTACCGGTCTCCCCGCAGGTCGGACTGCGATGGGTGAACGAGGCTTGCCCGAGGTCACCAGCGTCCCCAGCCGCAGCCGCTCGGTCGCGCACGCCGCCGCCGTCAGCGTCGGCACCGACCCGAACCACGGCTCGTCCCGGAACGACCGCCAGGACAGGTGGTCATACGTGTACGCGGCGTGGAAGCCCGAGCTCCTCGGCCCGCCGCCAGATCTTCTGCCCCTCGGCCTACCGGTGGATGGGCAGGATAACGGTACTCAAGCGCATGCAGTGACGATACGCGCGCGGATCGGCGGGACTTCGGACCGCCCGCAAGTCGGCACGAGCAGGTCCGCTAGCGTGGCGCCATGGGCAAGTTGAGCAGGCGCGAACTGGCCGCGCTGGTCGAGGAAGCGACGGTCGACACCTACGACGAGCACGAGGAGCTGTCGGCTCTGTTCACCGCCGTCGAGGAGAACCTGGCGGTGCCGTTCAGCACCTCGGTGCTGGGCGCCGAGGTGACCGTGCGAGGCATCGACCTCTCACTGGACGGAAGGATCGTCGCCCTGTGCACCCGCGGTGAGTTCCGGCAGACGATCGGATTGCTGGACCTTCAGCTGCCGGAACCGGCTCCGGACGGAGCGGAGTGGGTCGAGGCGTACCGCTACTACTGGACGCAGTGAGCGCCGGAACCTTCAAGATCGAGAGGGCCTGCATGGCTGTCGTGGTACGGAACGAGGATGAGGCATCGTTGCGAGACCTGATCGAGCGAAGCTCCGAACTGAAGGGTGAACTCGTCGCCTTCGCCCAGAGCGCGCGCTTCGACCGGTGGTTGACGCCCCTCCTCCTGGAGGCCGCCGGGCCCCAGCGGCAGTTGGAGGAAGGCGATGCGATCCGGATCATCGACAACTTCATCCTGCGGTACCGCTTGCCGGACGGTTCGACCGTGGTGGACCGGTTCGTCGCCGGACGACGGGGCTTGACCGAGGCGGATCGGGAGATGCTTCTCGGCTGGCGTGACCCCGTCGAGGGCATCTTCGAGATCCGGCGCAAGGATGGGGACGCCGTCGTCCTGCTGAACCTGATCGACGACCTGGAGTACCGCACGTACTCGAACGTCGGGCGGGTGGCCTTCCGCGGAGTGTCCAAGGGGGGATTCCTGCACACCTGCCTGGTGCCCGTCCACTCGGTCGACGGGGCGTGGCTGATCTCCGGAATGATGTCGTCCTACCCGAAGTCCAGCGCCACCGAGATCGCCCAGGCGGCGCTCCAACTGGCCACCGAACACCCCTCATTGGTCTTCCGCAGCCCGGAGAAGATCGAGCAGGGATGGCGCTCGATGCGGGAGGACCGAACCGCGTTCATCGAGTTCTGCGGCAGCGACGAACTGGTCCTTCCCCCTGCCGAAACCGAGGAGCGGCTCAACGCCTACTACCGGCACCGGCAGGAAGCCGCCGTCGCCGAGCATCCCGACCGGGCCCGGGGCAGGCGGCTCCCCGGCCTTGCCTTCCCGGCCTTCGAACTGCCGCGAGGACTCGCGGAATCGGAAACGGTCGGTGCCATTTATGACGAAGTCGACGGGCTCAACTTCTACCCGGACTACGGGATGCTGCGGGACCTCTTCGCCGATCCGGCCCTCCCTGGCCGCAGGCAGCACCAGGACCTGCTGCGCGTGTACCTGCGCGAGGAGTCGATTGCACCGCTGCCGCTCCGCCGCCTGGCCGCCGCCCACCCGGAGACCGTCGACGAGGTGTTCCGGAAGCTGCTGCGGAAGCCCGGATTCACCTGGGACGAGCACGGCGAGGAGCTGCTGCGCCGGCGCAAGCCCTGGTACTACGAGCAGGAGCCCCGCCCGGGCGTTTCCGTGATCGGTGAGCGCCTCAGCGAACTCGCTGCTGGCGGCCGTCGGCAGAGGTTCACCAGGACACGGCGTGTGCCGGGTCGACCCGGCCACCCGTGACCGAGGCTGGTTTTCGGTGATCAGTAGCGAACCATGTGCGGCATGGCCTTCTCCGCCAGCTCGATGATCGCCTGTGCTTTCGGCAGATCTCCCCTGACCTCCTCGGGGGTGACCGGCGGAGCTTCGGCAGATCGGTATTCGCTCTCGTTCCGGCGGACACGCATGCGGCTGAACGGTCGCAGGATGCCTCCGAGTGGCGGGTCCAGCTGCGCCTTCACCGTCTCGTAGACCGCGACATGGCCGCCCCTGCTCGTGGCGCGAAGTCCCTGGTTCACCAGGACCGCCGCAAGTGCCTGCGCGCAGCGTCGTAGGCAAGGCTGTACGCACCGACCGGGGCGGCCCGTACGTCACCAGCAACAGGTCGCACAGCGGCCTGTACAGAACGGTGTCGGTCCTGGCTGTGATGACTACGACTATTTCGCTGGTCAGGCAGCGATGGGTGAACGAGGTTTGACCGAGGTCACGAGGGTGCCCAACCGGATACTCTCCGTAGCTGCCGCTGCGGTGGTCAGCGTGGGGACGGCTCCGAACCACGGCGCGTCCCGAAAAGACCGCCAGGAGAGGTGGTCGTAGGTGTACGCGGCATGGAACCCGAGGTCCTCGGCCCGCCGCCAGATCTTCTGTCCTTCGGCCCACCGGTGGGTGGGGAGGATCACCGTACTCAGTCGCATGGCCTCGACCCTACGTGTGCGCTCCGGTGGGTGAGATTCTGAGCAACACCGCCGACCCGACCGCCACCATCCACGTTCCGGTCACCGCCGTTTGCGCCCGCGTCCTCGCCGCCCTGTCCGGCAACGTCCCCTGCTCGCCGGACGGATCTCGGGGGTGCTGACGCGCAAGGAGCGGGCGCGCTCGGGCGGACAGTGGGAGGCGCTAGCCTGACGGCCGACACCTTCTATCTGATCATGCGTCACACGGGGGTTATTTCGTCATGTTCGACTCCAGGAGACTGCTCGCCACCGCTCTGGTCGCCACCGCCGCGTTGGGGCTCGCGGCGTGCGGTCCGGACAACTCGTCGGACCAGGCCAAGGGCGGCGACTCCAGCCCGGCCGCCACCACCGCGCCCACGGCCACCGCGCCCGCTACGGGAAAGGCCACCGGGGCTGCCTCGCCGGCCGGGACCGGAAAGCCCGCGGCCACCGCCAAGCCGTCCGGCGGCGCCGACGACGGGCCGGAGGGCTTCTGCACCCACGCACCGCTGCCTGCCGGGCAGAAGTGGATCGTCCCGGTGAAGGGCTCGACCGCGACCGCCCTGGTCTACAAGGACACCAAGGACGTGTGCGGCGTGAACGACGTCGGCTTCCTGCCGGTCGGCCCGGACAAGACCGCGCAGTTCGACCCCGCCGTCAAGGGGCACCTGAGCTCGGTGCTGGCCCCGCCGAAGGACGTCGCGGTGGCCGACCTCGTGAAGCACATCAACGAGTGCATCGCCACGCCGCACAACGAGAAGGGCTTCTTCCCCTGCTCGGACGGTGACTACAAGGTCGCGATCGACGCCTCCGGCAAGGTCACCGAGATGTGGGAGCGGGCGTCCTCCTGACGTGTCTCCTGACGTGTCCTCTGACGCGTCCCGGCTCGCGGAGACAGGCGGGCGAAGTGCCAGCAGGACGGGCGGATCGGCGGTCGGCGCCGGTCCGCCCATTGCGTTTGCATCACGGCGTGTCCGATTCATCGGGCATTGGGCGGGAGTGCGGCGATTAACTTTGTTGGCAGTGGTGTGGACGGACTCTCATACTTCCTGCTGAGACGCGTGACGGACGGTCCGGAGAGCCGCTGGGGGGCGGTTTGCGAGGGGGCCCGTGCGCGACATTCCACATTTCCCCGGGGGAGCCCCTTGTCCGCGCCCGAAAACGATTCCGCCGCCGAGCAGCCGGTTGCTGCTCAATCTCCCTTTCCTAGTGAGGAGTTGGCCGCAGAGCCGACACCGGTGTCGACGCCGGCACCCGCACCGGACGCTGCGGCCCCGCGCCGCCTGCCGCGTGCCGTCGGCGTCGCGCTGGCCACCGCCGGGCTGCTCGCCGTCACAGCGACCAGCGCCGCGGTGACCGTCGCCGTCGGCAAGCCGGACGCCCGCCCGGCCGCCGCCGCGCCCGCGCCGACCGCGACCACCGCGGCCTCGGTGAGCGCGAGCCCGAGCCCGACGCCCTCCGCCGTGCCGGTGCCGACGCCGACCGCCGTCCCCACCACGCCCAAGCCGGCCAGCACCGTCAAGGGAACGGTCAACGGCGGCAAGCACGACGGCGACCTGCGCTTCTTCCTGCTCCCGATCCCGGACGGCGGCGAGTCGTACGGGCCCGCGGACGGCCGGACGATGACCAGTGAGGACGTCGCCGCCATGTTCGGCAAGCAGGACGGAATCATGGACATCCTGGGCTCGTACGGGTACAAGGAGGGCGCCACCCGGATGTACCGCACGGCCGACGGCAAGGTCGAAGTGACCGTCACCCTGCTGCACTTCGGCTCGACGGCGATGGCGACCGAGTTCGTCAGGGGCTACACCGTCAAGTCGCAGGACCCGATCGACATCGACGGCGACCCGAACGCCCACGGTTACGTGCACAAGCCCAGGCAGCAGGCGTTCACCGGATCGATGACCGGCATCTCCAGCCAGGGCGACGTCCAGTACACGATCGACGTCGAGGTGAAGGGGACGCCGGACAAGGCGCTGCTGAGCGACCTGATGAAGCGCCAGCGCGAGTGGCTCTCCTCCGGCGGCTGAGCCCGCGCCGCCGCCCGCCCTCCGACGCCACCCTTTCCTCTTCTGGAGCCACTTCGTGACCACCGAACCCGTGGAGCCGTCGTCCGGCGACACGCCTCCGCCCGGCGCTGCGCCTGTACCGCCCGCCGTTCCGGCCGCACCGCCCGTGCCCGTCGTTCCTCCGCAGCCCGAGGCCGCATCCTCCGCCGCACCGTTCATCGTCGAGCCGGCCGAGGCCTACTCGTTCGACGAGCTGTCGGCCGGACCGGACCGCGCCCCGCGCGCCCCGCGCCGCCCCCGGCCGGTGCTGCTGGCGGTCAGCGGCCTGGTGCTCGGCGCCCTGGTCGGCGGTGGCATCGGCTACGCCATCCAGGCCCACCGCCCGCCGACGCCGCTGCCGCCGCTCCAGGTCGCGCGGCCGTCCTACCCGGCCGGGGCGGTCGACCCGACCGCCTTCGCCGCCGACCAGCCCAGGCCGCTGGCCATCGACGGTGACCTGCAGAAGCTGCTGGTCACCGCCCCGGACGGCAGCATCCCGTGGGGCGACTACCCGGACAAGCCGAGCTGGCTGTCGGTCGGCGAGATCGCCGAGCGCCGCGGCGACTCGACCCGGGAGTTCAAGGACCTGAACTCCCGCGGGTTCCGCCGCGCCGTCGAGGTGGACTGGAAGAAGGACGACGTCAAGTACCGCGTGACGCTAGTCCAGTTCACGCCTGACCGCGCCAGCGAGGCGAAGGTGCGCGCGTCCCTCTACCACCTGCAGCCGTTCGCCGACGGCGCCAACGGCGGCTACAAGATCGAGGACGAGCCCCGGCACTGGGCCGAGAGCACCGAGCAGTACTACTACGGTCACGCCCTGGCCCAGCGCGGCACGGTGGTCATGGAGGTCGAGGCCTTCGGCACCAAGCCGGTGAACCCCGATGTCGTCAAGGACATCGCCAAGCAGCAGTGGGAGCGGCTGGTATGAGCGACAACACCGTGACCGGGGCCCCGAACCCCGAGCCGACGCCGACCGTGGTCGAGCAGCCGGCCGTCCCGCCCACCCCGCCCGCCGCCGGGCCGGAACAGGCCACCGTCGAGCCTGCGCGGCCTGCTGCCGATCAGGAGCAGCCCCCGGCCGAGCCTGAGCAGCCCGCAGTGGCGCAGCCCCGCCCGGCGTCCCGCCGCCTGCTCCGTGCCGGTGCCGCGACGGTCGCGGCGGCGCTGGTGGGCGTGGCCATCGGCATCGGCATCATCAAGACCCAGTACGACGACCCCGCCCCGGCCACGGCCGCCGGGCCGTCCGCCGCGCCCGCCCCCACGGCGACCGCCACGCCGTTCGGCGCCAAGTCCAACGGCAACCACTTCGGTTCGCTGCGCGACCTGCTGCTGCCCGTCCCGGCCGGCTACGAGCTCGGCCCGGACGAGGGCGGCTACGGCAATGACGACGAGATCGGCGCCGACCAGCTGCACGCCGAACTGGACGCGGAACTCCAGCAGATCCCCAAGGACAAGCGCGACAAGCTCCGCGCCTACTGGGAGAGCCTGCACGTCAGGGCCACCGGCGTGCGGACGTACCGGGCCAGCGGGGACGACCTGGTGATCGGCCTGAAGCTGCGCCAGTTCAACCAGCAGGAAGTGCAGAAGCTCAACGAGTACACCGCGGTCTTCACCGGCGACACCGGCCTGTTCCGGATCGGCCCGGAGATCCCGAACCACCCCGAGGCGCACTGCTACCTGATGCCGGCGCCGCCGTCCGCGCCGATCGACTACCTGGAGTGCTCGGCCGCCGAGGGCGACCTCCTGGTGGTCATGAACGCCGAGGGCGTGGCACCGCTGCCCAAGGACAAGATCGTCGCCCTCTTCACCATGCAGCTCGACCGCCTCGCCCGCCCGGGAGCGTCCGTATGACCGACCACGCCACCCCGCAGGACAACGCGGGCACCCCCGCGGAGGCCCCCGCTCCCGCTCCCGCTGAGGCGCCCGCCACGCCGGCTGCTCCGCCGCTGCCGCCCACGGTGGACCTGCTGCCGCCCCCGCCCGTGATCCCCGAGACGCCCGAGGAGCGCGAGGCCCGCCTCGCCCGGCGGACCCGCCGGCGCAAGGCGGCCGTGCGCTGGGCCACCGCCACCCTGGTGTTCGCGCTCACGGGCACCGGCGCCGCGCTGGCCGTCACCGCCCCGGAGCGCACCGACATCCCCGGCCTGGCCACCAAGAGCGACGGCCGCTACACCTTCCCGGCGCTGGCACTGCCGCCGCTGCCGTCCGGCAAGAGCGCGCCGGACGGGAAGGGCGCGACGGCCGCGAAGGACAAGAACCGCCACTACGCGGACCTGCGCTACCTGCTGCTGCCCACGCCCAGGGAGGCCGGCGGCTCGCTGGCGCCGGTGGTCTTCCCGATCCCGACCGCGACGCCCTCCGGCACCGCCTCGGCGAGCCCGTCGGCAACCCCGTCGGCGTCCGCCAGCCCGTCCGGGACCCCCTCCGCGAGCGCGTCGTCGTCCGCCTCCGCGAAGCCGACCGGCCCGGCTGCGGCCGAGTGGGTCACCTGCGACGCGGTCCTCGCCGAGCAGCAGAACCCGGCCAAGCTGCGCGAACTGCTGCTGCAGAACGCCTGCCGCGCCGCCACCGTCCGGGAGTGGACGGCCTCCGACGGCACCCGCACCCAGATCCGGCTGCTCCGCTTCGGCTCCTCCGCCGAGGCCTGGGACGTGTTCTCCGGTCTGCGCTCGGACAGCCAGCCGAAGGACGTTCCCGGGGCGAAGATCGCCTCGCACGACGGCTGGGACACCGCGGGCGTCGACCTGACGGTCAAGGAGACGTCGACGCAGGGTGACAAGGGCGATCCGACGGCCCGCCTGGCCTACATCGGCGCGTCCGACGTCCTCGCCGTCGTCACGATGACCAACCCCAAGGGCGTGCCGCTCGCGCCGTTCCGTCAGGTGGTCACGCTGCAGTCCGACCTGCTCGGCTGACGATACGTCGGTAGACGGACAGGGCCGGCCACGTCACGGTGGCCGGCCCTGCTCCGTACTGCCGTCCTACAGCGTCCGGTTGCGGCCCGCGCCCCAGCCGGCCGCGCCGACGACGGCGACCAGCACCAGCATCAGCGCCAGCGTCGCGTTCCAGCCGCCGGTCAGCTGGTGCAGCGCACCCGCGCCGACCGGGCCGGCCGCCGCGACCAGATAGCCGATCGCCTGCGACATGCCACCCAGCTGGGCGGCACCGGCCGCGCTGCCGGTCCGCAGCACGATGAACGCGAGGCCGAGGCCCAGCGAACCGCCCTGCGCGACCCCGAGGACGGCCGCCGCCGCCCAGGCCCCCGACACCGGCGCCACCAGCAGCAGGGCGATGCCGAGGCCGTTCAGCCCGGCCATGGCCACCGCCAGGCCGCGCTGGCGGGTCATCCGGCCGGCCAGCAGCGGCACCAGGAACGCGCCGGCCACCTGCACCAGGTTGGAGAAGGCGAAGACCAGGCCGGCCTCGCCGCGGTCCATCCCGTGGTCGGCGAGGATGGTCGGCATCCACGCCACCAGGATGTAGACGAGCAGCGACGAGATGCCCATGAAGAGGCTGATCTGCCAGGCCAGCGGCGACCGCCAGATCCCCTCGACCGGCCTGCTCGCGGCCGGAGCCGCCGCCACCGACGCCCGCTCCTGCCGGGAGCGCAGCACCTGCGGCAGCCAGGCCACCGCCGCGACCAGCGCGAGCAGCGACCAGGCGCCCAGCGAGGCCTCCCAGCCACCGCCCAGCGCGTGCTCCAACGGCACCGACAGGCCGGCCGCGAGGGTCGCGCCGACCAGCATCGTGGTCGAGTAGAGGCCGGTCATCATCGGCGCCCGGTCCGGGAACTCCCGCTTCACCAGGCCCGGCATCGAGACGTTCAGCACGGCGATCGCCACGCCGATCACCATGCAGCCCGCGTACAGCGCCACGACCGAGGGCAGCACCCGCAGCAGCACGCCCGCACCCAGCACCAGCACCGCGCCCAGCACCACCCGCTCGGTGCCGAACCGTCTGGCCAGCCGCGGGGTGAGCGGCGCACCGACGCCCTGGAACAGCACCGGCACGGTGGTGATCAGGCCGCTCGCGGTCGCCGACAGCCCGAAGGCGCGCTGAATCTCGCCGACCATCGGCGACACCGCCGCCAGGCAGGCGCGCATGTTCAGGGCGACCAGCAGGATGCCGGTCAGCAGCAGGGCCGGGTGGGCCAGCCGGGAGCGGACGGGAAGCGGAGCGGAGGAGGTGACAACCGGCTGCTGGGCACGGGTGACGGCCATGGGTGAGCTTGTTCTTTCGTGAATCTCGAAGGACGTGGGAGGGCGGAGGGAGGCTCGCGCCGTCCTACTTCCGGGCCGCGATGGTCGCGAGGAGCTGCTCGACGGCCGCGGTCGGCTCGGCGAGCAGTGCCCGACACGCCGTCTCGGCGCGCTCCGGGTCGCCGCTCTCGATCGCGTCGACCAGCGCCGCGTGGGTGGCCACGACCACCTCGGGCATCTCGTGGTCGCCGAAGGCCGACCGCATCGACTCGCGCACCGAGGCGCCGAAGTAGCGGTACACCTCGGCCAGCGCCGGGTTGTGCGCGGCCTCGACGACCGCGGTGTGGAACTCCAGGTCGTGCTCGACGGTGGCCTCGCGGCCGGCCCGCTCCGGGTGCGAGGCGATCACCTCGGCCTCGCGGGCCAGCGCGGCCCGCATCCGGGCGATGTCGTCGGGGGTGTGTCGCAGGGCGGCCAGCCGCGCGGCCTCGGTCTCCAGCGCCGCGCGGACCTCCAGGACGTCCCGGATCCCCGAGCGCTGCACGCCGCGCAGGACGGCCGCGGGGTCGCTGGTGCTGCGGACGAAAGTGCCCTCACCCTGCCGGGAGACCAGCATTCCGGCGTGCACCAGCACCCGGATCGCCTCCCGCACGGTGTTCCGGCCGACCTGCAGCCGCTCGGCCAGCTCGTGCTCGGTGGGAATCCGCGACCCCACCGGCCACACCCCGCCCGCGAGCTGCTCGCGCAGCTGGTCGATGGCGGTGTCCACGAGGGAGCGCCGCCCGGCCGCCTGCAGGCTGCTGCCGTCGTTGCTCATGCCGGTCCTCCCTTCACCACTCGCCAGCACAACCGGTCATCGGTCATCCTACAACCTCTTGCCCGGTCATCCTACAACTGGCGATGGCGGAGCCGCCTTCGTCATGACGGCGCCAGGACGGTTCCTCGCGACGGCCTTTCAGCGGGCCGGGAAGAGGCGTTCCAGGACGAGGGCGACGCCGTCCTCGTCGTTGCTCGCGGTGATCTCGTCCGCGACGGCGAGCAGTTCCTCGTGGGCGTTGGCCATGGCGACGCCGTGGGCGGCCCAGCCGAACATCGGGACGTCGTTGGGCATGTCGCCGAAGGCGATGGTGTCGGTGGCGCGGACGCCGAGGCGGCGGGCGGCGACGGCCAGGCCGGTGGCCTTGGACAGGCCGAGCGGCAGCAGTTCGACCACACCGGCGCCGGCCATGACGACGCCGACCAGGTCCCCGGCGACGCGACGGGCGGCCTCGGCGAGGGAGTCGTCGGTCAGCCCGGCGTGCTGGATGTAGAGCTTGCTGATCGGTGCGGCGAGCAGCTCGTCGCGGTCGACCCGGACGACCGGCAGGTCGGAGCCGATCAGCAGCTCGTAGCCGGGCCCGGCGAGGACCTCGCCGTCCAGCCCGTCCTGGTTGGCGGCGACGGCCAGCGGGCCGGTCTCGGCCTCGATCTTGGCGATGGCGAGCGCGGCGAGCCGGCGGTCGAGGGTGAGCGAGGTGAGCAGCTTGTGCGCGCCGGCGTCGTAGACCTGGGCGCCCTGGCCGCAGACCGCTATCCCTGCGTAGCCGATCTCGTCGAAGACCGGCCGGGCCCAGGCGGCCGAGCGGCCGGTGACGATGATGTGCAGCGCACCGGCGCCGGTTGCCGTGGCCAGGGCGGCGCGGGTGCGCTCGGAGACGGTCTCCTCGCCGGTCAGCAGAGTGCCGTCGAGGTCGGTGGCGACCAGCCGGTACGGCAGGCCGCCACCGTTCGGGGAGACGGGGCTGGGGCTGGTGGTGCTCATGGGCCGTGCGTCTCCAGGGAGTTGCCGGTGGTGCGGGTGCGGCAGGTGCTACTTGACGGGGGTCAGGACGGACCGTCCGCCGAGGTACGGCCGCAGCGCCTCGGGCACGACCACCGAGCCGTCGGCCTGCTGGTGGTTCTCCAGGATCGCCACGATGGTGCGCGGCACGGCGACCAGCGTGCCGTTCAGGGTGGCGAGCGGGCGGGTCTTGCCCTCCTCGCGCATCCGGATGGCGAGCCGGCGGGACTGGTACTCGGTGGTGTTGGAGGTCGAGGTGACCTCGCGGTACTTGCCCTGGGTGGGGATCCAGGCCTCGATGTCGAACTTGCGGGCGGCCGAGGCGCCGAGGTCGCCGGAGGCGACGTCGATCACCCGGTAGGGCAGCTCCAGCGCGTTGAGGAAGTCCTTCTCCCACTGGAGCAGGCGGCGGTGCTCGTTCTCGGCGTCCTCGGGAGTGGTGTAGACGAACATCTCCACCTTCTCGAACTGGTGGACGCGGATGATGCCGCGGGTGTCCTTGCCGTAGGTGCCGGCCTCGCGGCGGAAGCAGGACGAGTAGCCGGCGTAGCGCAGCGGCAGCTTCTCGGCGTCGATGATCTCGTCCATGTGGTACGCCGCGAGCGGGACCTCGCTGGTGCCGACGAGGTAACGGTCCTCCTCCTTGAGGTGGTACACGTTCTCGGCGGCCTGGCCGAGGAAGCCGGTGCCGTCCATGGCGGCCGGCCGGACCAGGGTCGGGGTGATCATCGGGATGAAGCCGGCCGCGGTGGCCTGGGCGAAGGCCATGTTGACCAGGGCGAGCTCCAGCAGCGCGCCGACGCCGGTCAGGTAGTAGGAGCGGGCACCGGCGACCTTGGCACCGCGCTCGGTGTCGATCGCGCCCAGGATCTGGCCGAGCTCGACGTGGTCGCGGGGCTCGAAGCCCTCGGCGGCGAAGTCGCGCGGGGTGCCGATCTCCTCCAGGGTGACGAAGTCCTCCTCGCCGCCGACCGGGGCGGCCGGGTCGATGAGGTTCGCCAGCGAGCGGAGCAGGCGGTCGGCCTCCTCCTTGGCCGCGCTCTGCTCGGCGTCCGCGGCCTTGACCTCGGCGGCCAGCTCCTTGGTGCGCTGCAGCAGGGCGGTCTTCTCGTCGCCCTTGGCCTGGGCGACCTGCTTGCCGAGCAGGCGCTGCTCGTTGCGCAGCTCGTCGAAGCGACTGCCCGAGGCGCGGCGCCGCTCGTCGGCGGAGAGGAGGGCGTCGACCAGGTCGACGTCCTCGCCACGGACGCGCTGCGAGGCGCGCACTCGGTCAGGGTCTTCACGAAGCAGGCGAAGGTCAATCACGGGGCCAAGCCTACCGGGCGGGGGCTCTTCCACCGGTACGGGTTTTCTCCTGGGGATAACTCCGTGGCGCCTGTGGATAACTTCTCCGAGGGGTCGCCCGAGTCCGGGTTATCCACAGGCGCGGGGTCAGGACTGTGGATTGCCGGGGATCCAGAGCCTCCGGGAGTCCGAACCAGGGAATTGAGGTTTCAAACCTCATTTGACCTTCTCGGGCGAGGGAATTGAACCACTCGGACGGGTGATTTGCCGGCGCGAGGGTGACTCTGGTCCGATTGGTCATCTCTGCGACGCAAACCGATGATCCGACCGCTTGTGTGCAGTGGCTATACCGGTTTGTCGACTCGCCCCCAGGCCTGTGGATAACTTTCGGCTGTGGACAGCCGACGGTCCTGTGGACAGCCACATCCGGTGCCGGCACCCCTGTGGACGGCGGGTGCGGTCACCCGTCCCGCCCGGTGATCCCGGGTCGAAAACAGTCGGAAAAGGTCAGAAGGACAATAGGCGTCGCTCAGATGTCGCCGCGGCCGTCGAGGGCGCGGGAGAGCCAGTCCGCCGCCGCCGCGAAATCCTCGTCGG
The DNA here is from genome assembly GCF_009569385.1 of Streptomyces kaniharaensis. Taxonomy (NCBI): domain Bacteria; kingdom Bacillati; phylum Actinomycetota; class Actinomycetes; order Kitasatosporales; family Streptomycetaceae; genus Streptomyces; species Streptomyces kaniharaensis. Next base: position 2,736,886 of record NZ_WBOF01000001.1, on the reverse strand, counting down.
ACGTCCCTGGCCGCCGGTGCGTCGGCGCCTGCTGATCGGCGCGCGGATAGGACCCGAGGAAACGCACCTGCGGGCAGATCCGCCTGAGCCCCATCAGGGCCTCGCCCACCCGGCGCTCGGACAGGTGGCCCTCGCAGTCGATCAGGAAGCAGTAGCTGCCCAGCCCCTCGCCCGTCGGCCGGGACTCGATCCGCATCAGGTTGATCCCGCGCACCGCGAACTCCTGGAGCAGCTCCAGCAGCGCACCCGGGTGGTCGTCCGGCAGCCAGACCACCATCGAGGTCTTGTCCGCGCCGGTCGGCGAGGAGACCCGCCCGGGCCGGCCGACCAGGATGAACCGGGTGGTCGCGTTCTGCGCGTCGGCGATGTCCTTGACCAGCGGGTCCAGCCCGTAGATCGGCGCGGCGAACTCGCCCGCGAACGCGCCGTCGTACCGCCCCTCGGAGACCAGCCGGGCGCCGTCCGCGTTGGACGCGGCCGACTCCCACCGCGCGTCCGGCAGGTTGGCCGCCAGCCAGCGGCGCACCTGCGGCTGGGCCACCGGGTGGCTGGTCACCGTCCTGATCTCGGACAGCTCCGTCCCCGGCCTCACCAGCAGCGCGAAGGAGATCGGCAGCAGCACCTCGCGGTAGATCATCAGCGGGGCGCCGGAGGCCAGTTCGTCGTTGGTCGCGGTGACCGCGCCCTCGACCGAGTTCTCGATCGGCACGAAGGCGCCCGAGGCCTCGCCGGCGCGCACCGCGTCCAGCACCAGCGGCACCGAGGCCAGCGGCACCAGCTCCCGGGTCGCCGCCTCCGGCAGGGTGCGCAGCGCCGCCTCGGTGAAGGTGCCCGCCGGGCCGAGGTAGGTGTAGCGGGTCGCCGACATGCCGTCTCCGTCTCGTCTGACCGAAGTAGTCACCATAACCACTCCGTTCCCCGCCCATGAAAGCGTTTCAGTGGGCGGGACCACGTGCTGCCGTCATCCCTCCAGCAGCTGCTGCCCGACGTAGCCGCCCTCCGGGACGCCCGGCGGCACCGCGTACACGCCGCTCGCCTCGTGCCGCAGGAAGCGGGAGAGGCCGTCGCCGCGGGACAGCTTGCGCTGCACCGGGGTGAAGCCCTTGCGCGGGTCTGCCTGGAAGGCGAGGAAGAGCAGCCCGGCGTCCGGCGAGCCGTCCGCCAACAGGCCGTCGTGGTACGAGAATCCGCGCCGCAGCATGGCCGCGCCGCCGTTGGCCGCCGGGGCGGCGACCCGGATGTGCGCGTCGGCGGGGATCACCAGGCCGCCGTCCGGGCCCTGCGCGGACAGGTCCACCGGCGCGTGCTCGCCGGCCCCGGCGGGCGCGCCGAGCGGTGCGCCGTCCGACTTGCGCCGCCCGATCACCCGCTCCTGCCGGTCCGGCGGCAGCGCCTCCCAGTGGTCCAGCAGCATCCGGATCCGCCGGAACACCAGGTACGAGCCGCCGGCCAGCCAGGCGGGCTGGTCGGCGCCGGCGAACACCGTGGCGGCGAAGCCGTCGTCGGCGGGCCTCGGATTGTTGCTGCCGTCGATCTGGCCCATCAGGTTGCGGCTGGTCATCGGGTGCGGGGTGGCGCCGGGCGTGCGGGCGAAGCCGGCGCACTGCCAGCGCAGCGCCGCCGTCCCGGCCGCCTGGCGCTGGAGCACCCGCAGGGCGTGCACGGCCACCAGGGCGTCGTCGGCGCCGATCTGGACGAACAGGTCGCCGTCGCCGCGGGCCGGATCGAGCGCGTCGCCCGGGAAGGACGGCAGCGGTTCGAGCCCGGGCGGGCGGCGGTCGGCCAGTGCGGTCCGGTCGAACAGGGTGGCGCCGAAACCGAAGGTGAGGGTCAGCGAGCACGGGCCGGCGTCCAGGGCGACCTGGTTCTCGAACTCCTCGGCGGGCTCCCCGGCGGTCAGCCGGGCCGCCGTCCGCGACCAGCGCCGGAGCAGCCCGCGCAGCCCGTCCCGCCCGGCGCCGTCGGCCAGGTCGAAGGCGGCCAGCTGGACCCGGGCCTGCTGCGGTTCGAGGATGCCGGCCTGGTGCTCGCCGTGGAACGGCACCCGGGCCGCGCCGAGCGCCCCGCCGGCCGCGGGGGCGGTGCCGGCGCCGGGGCCGCGGTCCAGGGCGACGGCCCCGGCGACCCCGGCGCCCGCGCCGGCCACCAGTCCGGCGCCGGCGGTGCCGAGCAGCGCCCGCCGGGTGACGCCGGTCCGTGCCGGCGCAGCGGTCTCGTCCACCGCGCTCACCCGATCTTCAGCGACTGCGTCGGGGTGGTCTGGTCGATGTCGGAGGAACGGATCTGCACCGACACCACCCAGGTGCCGGCCAGCGGCAGCTGCGCCGTGCCGCTCCAGCGGCCGGTGCCCCCGGGGGTGAGCGTCACTGGCAGCGGGCCGAGGTCGCGGTCCGGCAGGGTGAAGGCGAGCTGCACCTCCGGGACGTCGACCGGCTGCCCGTCCGTGCCGTCCAGCCTGAGGTGCACCTCGTTGGGGCCGGTCCGGGCCGGGTTGAGGGTGACGGTCGCGGTGCCCTTGGCGTTCGGGGTGCGGCCCTTGGTGTCGTACGGGAGCTTGAGCTCCAGGGTGCGGCCCGGCTCGGTCTGCGCGGTGGCGGCCCCGCCGGCCACCGGCGCCCCGGCGGCACCCCCGGCGCCCCCGGCCTTGACCTCGCTCGCGACGCGCCCGGGCGGGGAGTTGGTGAGCATGGTGGTGACTGCCAGCACGGCCACCGCGACCGCCGCCTCGACCAGCACCGAGCGGCGCAGCCCGGCCCGGCTCGGGGTCAGCCCGCGGTCCCGTCCGGCGTGCTCCCGGGCGGCCTGCTGGCGGGCCAGCTGCGCCTGCCGGACGGGGTCGTCGGAGTGCGCCGCGACGGCGACCGGCTCCGGCAGCTCGGCCGTCTCGACCTCGGCCGCCTCGGCGGGGGCCGAGCGGAGCCGGGCCAGCCAGGAGCGGGAGGTCCAGGCGACGCCGAGCATCGCGACCACGCAGCCCGTCTTCACCAGCAGCAGCCGCCCGTACTCGGTGCCGGTCAGCGCGCCCCAGCTGCCGAGGCCGCGCCAGGACTGGTAGATCCCGGTGGCGGTGAGCAGCGCGACGGCGCCGAAGGCGATCTTCGAGAAGCGGTCGACGACCTCCGCGCCGACGCCCTCGCGGAGCGCGACCAGCAGCGCGGCGAGGCCGCCCAGCCAGACCGCCATGGCGATCAGGTGCAGCAGTCCGAGCGGCAGCGCCAGCCAGACCTGGATGCCCACCGAGGCGTGGTCGGCGCCGGCCCAGGTCGCCGCCAGGGCGACCGCCAGCACCAGCCCGGCGACGCCGAGGCCGAGCCGCACCTCGCGCTGCGGACGTTCGACGGCGCGCCGCTCCAGCTCCCGCAGTTCGGCGGCCTCGGTGTCGTCGCTGTCGCTCTCGTTCGCGGCCTCGTTCTCGGCCTCGTTCCGGGGCTTCGCCGGCTCCGCGGCGGGCTGCCCCAGCTGCCCGACCAGCAGCGACAGGAACACCCCGCTCGCCGCGAGCAGCAGCAGCCGGGCGGCCAGCGCCGTGCCGATCCGCTCGTCCAGGGTGGTGCGCACCAGCGACAGGTCGAGGGCCTGCCCGATCCCCGAGCCGCGCTCGTACGGGCCGCGCAGCATCAGGACCGCGACGGTGGACACCAGCAGCGCCACCCAGCCGGTCATCAGCAGCCGCTGCACCGGGCGCCGGGCCACCCCGGCGGGCCAGCAGACGAGGACGAACGCGGCGACCCCGGCGAGCAGCGCGAACGCCGCGTACGCGACGGTGCGGCCGGTGCCGTACAGCGCGGCGACCACGCCGTCGGCCTTGGCGCTCTGGAGTGCGGTGGTGGACACCGAGGTGTCGGAGGGCGCGCCGATGGAGAAGGTGAACGCGCCGCCGATGGGGTGCGAGTCCTCCGAGACGGCCCGCCAGGCCACGGTGTACGTGCCGTTGGCGAGCCCGCTGTTCAGCCCGACCCGGGCGGTGTTGCCCCTGCCGTCGGCGTGTCCGGGGTTGCCGGTGTCCACCGCCTTTCCGGCCGGATCGAGGACCCGGACGGAGTCGCCCGAGAGCGACACGGACTCGCTGAAGGTGAGCGTGACCGCTTGCGGGGCGGCGGCGACCACCGAGTTCTGGTGCGGGTCGGTGGCTTCCAGGGTGGCGTGCGCGGACGCCGGACCGGCGCCGGCGAACATCAGCGTGAGCGGCGCGCCGAGTACCCCGAGCAGTCCGGCGGTCCGGCGGCGGTGTGCGGACAGGCCGTTCGGCATGTGGCGGACCCCTTAACTCTGGCCGGGGCGATAGGTGAGCTCCTTGACCGGCACCCTGACGGAGATGGTGCCGGACTTGGCGAAGGTCAGGTCGAGCTCCAGCTCGTCCCCCAGGGCGGGAGCCTTCTGCCATCCCATGATCATCAGGTGGGTGCCGCCCCGGGTGAACTGCAGCGCGCCGTGCGCGGGCACGTCCAGGCTGCCGATCTGCTCCATGCTCGACGGGGTCGAGCGGTGCATGGTGACCGACTCGGCGCCCGGGCTGGCCACCTTGACCAGCTGGTCCTGCCCGCCGTCGTTGCGCACGGTCAGGTAGCCGGCCGCCATCCCGCCGGCCGGGGGCAGCGGGATGTAGGAGTCGGCGACGCTCAGCCGGGCCGGTCCGTCGGCGGCGCCGTCCTGGCCGCCCGCGTTGCAGGCGACCAGGATGGCGCCGCCGCCCAGGGCCGTCGCCAGTACCGCCCCCGTGAGCGCCGTCCGCCGGAAGCCGAGCGTCGCGCGGCCGGTGGCCTTCATGCCGCGACCCCCTGGGCGAGCAGCGGCAGGTCGTGCTCGTAGGTCTTGACCTCGGTGCCGCCGAGGTAGAGCACGTGCGCCTTGTCGTCCGAGGGGAGGAAGGCCAGCACCTGGGCGCCGTGGGTGGAGGTGACGGTGCCGTCGGCGTTCACCACCGGGTCCTCGATCATGATGCCGAGCGACTTGGCGGCGGTCTTCACCTTCTCCAGGTCGCCGGTGAGGCCTATGAAGTCGCTGCCCATCGAGTCGAGCCAGGTGCGCAGCACCTTGGGGGTGTCGCGCTGCGGGTCGGTGGAGACGAACACGACGTCGATCTTCTGCCGCTCCTCGGGGGAGAGCTTCTTCATCGCGACGCCGATGTCGCCCATGGTGGTCGGGCAGACGTCCGGGCAGCTGGTGTAGCCGAAGAAGAGCAGCGTGGCCTTGCCGTTGGTCTTCTGCCGCAGGTCGAAGGGCTGGCCGGAGGTGTCGGTGAGCTGGAGGTCCGGCTTCTCGAAGTTCTTCACGAGCTTGGTGCCCTCGTACGGCGAGGCGTCCTTCTGCTGCGTGACCTTGGTGGTGCCGGAGCCGTCGCCGGAGGAGCCGCAGGCGGTCAGCGCGAGGGCGGCGGCCAGCGCGAGGGCGGCGGCTCCGACTAGGCGGGGGGCGCGGGTGGTGCGGGGCATGGGGAGTTCCGATCGTGCGCGGTGGACCGCCGGCGGGGCCGTACCCGGGGTGCGGGTACGGCCCCGCCGGCGCGGGGGTCAGGAGGCGGAGCCGCTGCTCTTGCGGCGCAGGCCGAGGACGCCGACGGCGGTGCCGATCACGCCGACCACGATGCCGACCACGCCGAGCACCCGGGCGGTGGAGTCACTGCTCTTCTTGCCGCCGTACGAGGCCTGGGCCTGGTCCTCGCTGTCGCCGTGGCCGTGGCCGTCCGCGGCCGGGGAGGCGGTGACCCCGCCGTGGCCGTCGCCGTGGCCGTCGCCGCCGGCGGCCTTGGTGAGCTTCAGGACGGGCGCCGGGTGGGCCGGCTCGGGCTGGCCGTCCTTGGACTCGTCGATCCAGCGGACGATGTCGCCGTTGTCGTAGCTCTGGAGGGCCTTGAAGACCAGGCTGTCGGAGTCGGTCGGCAGCGGGCCGAGCGAGACGCGGAACTCCTGGAACTGGCCGGGGGCGATCTTGATGCCCGCGTCGGCGGTCCAGGTGATCTTGGAGACGGCCTCGTTGACGTCGTTGCCGTGCACCTTGATCGGCTTGTCGAGCTTGGCCTTCTCGACGGTCGCGGTCCAGCCCGGCATCGGGAGGGTCCGGACGGAGGCCAGCGGGTGGTCCAGCGGGAGGTTGACCTCCAGCTTCACCGTGCTGGCGGTGTCGCTCTCGTTCGGCACCCGGAAGTCGACGGCCGTGTAACCGCCCTGCGAGGCCGTGCCCGGGTTCACGGTGACGTGCGCGAACGCCGGGCCGGCCAGCACCACGACGGAGGTGGCGGCAGCGGCGACGGCGGCGGCGATACGGCGGGTGGGAAGGGAACGCATGATTCGGAGGTCTCCGTTCGGAGCTCGGCGGACCCCCTGCTCGCGGGCGAACGGTGGAACCGTGCCTCGGCGGGGTCCGCACGTGGGGTCGTGGGGGTGGAGCTGCGGACGGACCGCCGCCGCGAGATCGACGCGGGTACGGCCCGGCGACTGCGCACGCCCGGCACCCGGTACGGACGGGGGCACCAGGTGGGCCCCTCCTGTCCGTTGACGGGCGAGGGTGAGATCAGTACGCGAACGCCCCGACCGGCGGGCCGCGCCGGACCACGCTGTGCCGCAGCGCGGCACCCGTCGACAGCGGGTGCTCCCCGCCCCGGACACCGAACCGGCGGGCCGGACCGGCCGCGCCGAACAGCCCCCGCAGCAGCGCCGCGGCCAGCGCGAACGCCGTCCGCAGCGGCGCCGCCCAGTGCTCCCTGGCGGCCGTCGCGGCCACCCGGACCAGCCGCCACAGCGCCGCCTCGCCGCGCCGCAGCCACCAGCCGGCCACCAGGGCCGCGGCCAGGTGGCCCGCCAGCATCGACGGCGTCATGCCGAGCAGGCCGCCCTGCCACCACGGCACGTCCGCGAAGGCGCGCGGGTCCAGCCCCGCCGAGGACACCAGCTGCTCGGCCGACGGGCCCCCCGGCAGGCCGGCCAGCGTGCCCGGGTGGGACTCGTTGCAGATCAGCCGGCCGGCCACCCGCGGCAGGGTCAGCGGACCGGAGCCGCCGTGGTGCATCCCGGCCATGCTGGTCAGCGCGGTGGCCTGGCCGCCGAAAGCGTGGAAGAGACAGTGCAGACCCAGCTGGCCCGCGCCCAGCGCACCGGCGATGGCCGCGAGCGAACGCTCCCGTCCGCCGAACGCCACCGCGAGCACCAGCACCGCCGCGAAGCCCGTCGCCAAGGCGGCCGGGGCGACGTTCCCGCCGCCCGCCAGGGCGTGCCCGGCCGCCGCTATCAGCGTGCAGACCAGCGCGAACGGGACGGCCCGGGCGAGCCGCAGATCCCAGGCGGCGGCCCCCACCGGCGCGTCCGGTGCGAGGGCGCCCGGGTGCGGGGCGGCGGCGAGGGCAGTCATGGCCGGGCCATCATCTCATCGCTTACCACGCCCCCGTGGGCAGGGTGGGAAATGCCTACGAATGCCCCGTTCGGCCGCGGCGTGCAGGGCCCTGAGTGCGCCGCGCGGCACAGACCACGGCCGCAGTCCATCCGCCGATCGGGCGGTAGCGGACCTCGGTCACGGTTCGCCGCGGGAACACCCGGAGATACCTAGTTGTATGTGGAGCTGCAGCCAGGAGGGACCTCCCGTGGACATCTGGTGGACTCTGCACCTCAAGCGCGACCCGGTCAGCGTTCCGCTGGCCCGGCGCATCCTGCTCGGCGCCATGGCGACGGCGGGCGTCGACCCGCAGATCGCCGACGACCTCGGCGTCGCCCTGAGCGAGGCCTGCGCCAACGCCGTCGAGCACGGCGCGGGCGGGCGGCCCGACGAGGGCTTCCAGGTCACCGCGTCGATCAGCGGCGACCGGCTGCGGATCGAGGTCACCGACTCCGGCCCCGGCCTGTCCGCGCCCGCCCCCCTGCCGCCGCCTGCGCCGCAGCGCCGCCCGGTGGCCCCGCCGCCCCCGCGGCCGGCCCGGCGCCGCGCCCGCCGCGGCCGCGCCACCGTCCCTGACCGGGTGTTCACCGTCCACCGCTCCCGCCGCGACGGCCGCCCCTACGACACCCACGTCCTCCCCTGTCGCCCGTCGGCTCCCACCCTCCGCCCGGTCGACCTCGACAACCTTCCCGACCTCACGGCGGAATCCGGCCGCGGTCTCTTCCTCATCCACGCCCTCACCGACCACGTCCAGCTCCGCAACCACCCCCTCCGGGGTGCCATCGTGAGCTTCGACAAGATCCTCAAGTGGCAGGACGGGGCCCTGCTGCGGGCTGCGTCGTAGGCCGAGGACGGATCAGTCCTCGGCTCGCCGCCGGCGGGTGACGAGGAGGAGGGCGCCGCCGACGGCGATGGTGGCGGTCCCGGTGACGGCTATCGGGAAGGTGTTCGCGCCCGCGCCGGTGTCGGCGAGCTGGGTGGGCGTGCGGGTGGGAGTTGCGGCAGGGGTGGTGGGGGCCGCGGGGGCCGGGGAGGTGGTGGCGACGGCGTGGTCGGTGACGGTGAACGTGCCGCCGAAGGTGCCGGCCAGCTGCGGGCAGGTGTACTTCTTCGAGGGCGCCGAACCGCTCGGCAGCAGCTCGGACTTGGCCGCGAAGGAGAACCGGTAGTCGCCGAGCGTGGCCTGGGCGCCGGCGGTGATCCGGACCTGGAGGGTCAGCTTCTCGCCCTGGGCGAGCTGGTAGGCACCCGTGTTCGTTCCCGTGAGCGGCTTCCAGTCGGAGCCGGGCGCGCGCAGCTTGACGTCGAGACCGGCCCCGCCGCCCTTGCCGGTCAGGGTGAAGGTGGTGGCCAGCTCCCGGACCGTCGTGGTGGCGATGTTGTCGAAGGTGACCGACAGTTCGCCGGGCGCCCCGCCGGTCACCACGGCACCGCCGGCCGGGCCGCTGCCGGTGGCCGGCATCGGGGCCGCCATCGGGCCCTCCGGGCAGCCGGCCGGCCAGGGCGAGCCGGTGGCGGTGGGCGTGGTGGTGGCGGTGGGCGTGGTGGTGGGGGCAGCGGTGGCGCCGGGCGTCGCCGCGGGAGTGGTGGCAGGAGCGGTCGGGTTCCCGGTGGCCGTGGCGGACGGGCTCGCCGTCGCCGTGGGCGCGGCGTCGGCGGCGAGGGCGGGGGTCGCGCCGACGGCCGCCGTGCCGGCGGTGAGGACGAGCACAGCGCTGGCGGCGGTCAGCCGGGGGGAACGCATGGTCAGGCTCCAGTGGTCGGATCGGAGTTCGCTCTTCGGCCGGGAAGACCACCGAGGGGCGCGAACGGTTGTGCGTGCCCCGTTTGATCTCGCCGGCGGTCGATCGGCTGTGCGGGCCCGCCGGGCGGCGACGCAGGACGAGCGGCGTGCGGTTGCCGGGGCCGGTGGGCGGTCGGACGATGGGGGCATGATGCACCAGATGCGAGCCGAGTACGGCGCCGGGGGCCCGCCGGACGGGGTGCGGCTGTGGCACATGGTCCGGGGCGCCGGAAGCGTGGCGATGTGCGGCCGGGAACTGGACGCGGCGGCGCCCGTCCGGGAGGCGGCGGACTGGGGGAGGACGCCCGAACTCTGCTGCCACACCTGCGGGGCGTACTTCCTGCGCGAGACGCCGTACCTCGCGGCCGAGCACCAGTAGGCCGGTGCGTCCGGGGTCTACCGTGGTCGGCATGGAGAAGTCCGTCGGCATGGAGAAGTCCGCCGGGGAGGAATCCCTGGCCCGGCCCCGGTCGCTGACCCGCGAGGCCGCCGGGCTGCGGTCCGGCGAGCCGTCGCTGCCCGAGCACGTCGACCGGCTGTGCGCCCGGATCGAGCGCGTCGACCCGCTGATCCACGCCTTCGTGTCCGAGCCCGGGCGGCACGACCGGCTGCACGCGCAGGCCCGCGCGCTGGCCGCGCGGTACCCGGAGCCGGCGGACCGGCCGCCGCTGTACGGCGTGGCGGTCGGGATCAAGGACATCGTCCATGTGGACGGGCTGCCCACGCACGCCGGATCGGCGCTGCCACCGGGCGTGCTGGCCGGGCCGCAGGCCGTCGTGGTGGACCGGCTGCGGGCGGCCGGGGCGCTGGTCGCGGGCAAGACCGTGACCGCCGAGTTCGCCGCCAGCGCACCCGGCCCGACCCGCAACCCGCACCACCCCGGGCACACCCCGGGCGGGTCGAGCAGCGGTTCGGCGGCGGCGGTCGCGGCCGGACTGGTGCCGCTGGCGGTGGGCACCCAGACGGTCGGCTCGGTGATCCGGCCCGCCGCGTACTGCGGGGTGGTGGGCTTCCGGCCGACGTACGGGCGGATCCCGATGGCCGGGGTGATCCCGAACGCGCCCAGCCTCGACACCCTGGGCGTGTTCACCGCCGACGTGGCGGGTGCGGCGCTGGCGGCGTCGCTGCTCTGTGACGACTGGGACGGCCGGCGGGTCGAGAGCGCCGCCCGGCCCGTCAAACGGGCCGACCTCAAGAACGTCCTGCTCGGCGTGCCGGACCGGACGTACCTGGAACGGGCCGGTGCCGGGCCGGAGGCGATCGCCGTCTTCGAGGCGCAGGCGGCGCGCCTCGGCGCCGCGGGGCTCACGGTGGAGCAGCTGTTCCCGCTGTCCTGGGACGTGGAGGAGATCACCCGCCCGCTGCAGACGATCAACCGTTTCGAACTCGCCCGCAGCCACGCCGACTGGTTCGCCCGCTTCGGCGGCCTCTACCGGCCGGAGACGGTGGCGAGCATCCGGCACGGCCAGGGCATCGCCCCGGAGGACCGCACGGCGGCGCTGCGGGTGCGGGAACACCAGCGCACGCGGATCACGGAGCTGATGCGCGAATGCCGGGTGCACGCCTGGCTGGTCCCGTCCGCCACCGGCGGAGCCCCGAAGGGGCTGCACAGCACCGGTGATCCGGCGATGTCGGCGCCGTGGAGCTACCTCGGCCACCCGGCGATCAGCCTGCCGGCCGGGCGGACGGCGGATGGTCTGCCGCTCGGTCTCCAGGTGGTCGGCGAGCCGGGCGGCGACGAGTCGCTGCTGGGCCTGGCCATCGTCCTGGAGCGGGTGCTGGCGGAGGCTTAGGAGCGTTCGGCGGGGCGCTCGCGCTGCTCGTCGGGGAAGCGAGGCCCGCCGATCAGGAAGAGCAGCGCGGCGGTCGGAAAGCCGAGCGAGGCGGCCGTCACCACGATGAACTGCCAGAACATGTCCCGCTCCTCGTCAGTCCCGGGCCGCCCGGCCACTCGAAGGTGATGCCAAACCCAACGGGCCCCGATTGGCCGAATTGTCCACTCGCTATCCGACGGTATGGCCGAATTGCCCCGGCTGCCACCGGACGACGAGCGCCCCGAGGGCAGCGGCCCGCGCCACACCGGCGCAGGGGTCTGGGCGCGGGCCGGGGGTGGCGGCCACACTGTCGGGATGCAGCTACAGCTCGCAGGGGAAGCACGGCGGCCGGACCGCGAGAGCGAGGACTTCGCGGCGGCCTCGCCGGAAGCGCTGGTACTGCTGGACGGTGCGAGCTCGCCGACCGGCCTGGAGTCCGGGTGCCGACACGGAACCGCCTGGTACGTCCGACGGCTGGGCGTGCACCTGCTCGCCCGGCTCACCGACCGGTCGGACCGCTCGATCGCCGAGTGCCTTGCCGACGCCATCGTCGAGACGGCCGCGCTGCACGGCGGCCGGTGCGACCTCGCCCACCCGAACACGCCCGCCGCGATGGTGGTCGCCGCCCGGCGGCACGGCGAGTCGCTGGAGTACCTGGTGCTCGGCGACTCGCTGCTGGTGCTGGAGTTCAAGGACGGCTCGCCGAAGGTGATCGGGGACAACCAGCGCTTCCCGGGCGGCGAGGAACTGCGCCGGCAGATCTGGTCGACCGTGCCGGGCTCCACGGAACGGGCCGAGCTCCACCTGGAGTACGCGCTGGCCGTCCGGGCCGCCCGCAACACCGGCAACGGCCCGTGGATCGCCGCGGCCAGCCCGCGTGCGGCCGAGCACGCCGAGACCGGCTTCGTCCGCCTGGAACGGCTACGCGCGCTGGCCGCCCTCACCGACGGCGCCTCGCGCTACACCGAGCGCTTCGGCCTGGGCAGTTGGGCGGACGCCCTGCAGCTGCTCGCCGAGTCCGGCCCGGGCGAGCTGATCGCCCAGGTCCGCGAGATCGAACGGGCGGACGCCGCCTGCGAGCGCTGGCCGCGCGGCAAGGCGCACGACGACGCCTCGGCCGTCTACGCGCTGCTGTAGCTGCGGTAGCTGTTGAAGCCGCAGTAGCCGCGGTGGTCGGACGAGGCGCCGCGGGGAGGGACCGGTCAGTCGATCGGGTGGCGAACCGGCCGGCGCTCGGCGCCGATCGTGTCGCGCCGTGGCGGCCGGACTTCAAGATCGTGGAGGACACTCATTTCCACGCCCATTGACCGGATGCCAGCGACTGCTGTCAGGCAAATCGCCCCACCATCACACCAAGTTCAGTAGCACTCCCTCGCAACTGCACTTTGTATGAGGACCGATGACCTGCTGAAGTCCGCAGACAATGCGACGGGGGCGTCGTGGCGGTCCGAAACGCCTATGCTAAGCATGACGTGGAAGCCAATTCGGCGGACGTCGCCGACTGCCGGCAGCAACTGGGCGTCAGGCCAAGGAAGGCCGCCGATATCGTCGCTGACTCACGGGGATGACGGCCGATCGCCTCCAACCTCCTTACGTCCCAACGACATCCGATGGGTCATGCTCTTCCCGAGGGGCACCATCGAGGAGAAGGCACTGTTGACAACGACCGGCACGACCGATGAGACCGTTGAACAGCCGCCACCGTCCGCCGGGTCCCGTACCGCGCGGCGGCGGCGGGCGTTATTAGGGGTGGCGCTGGGCGCCGGGTTGGTGGCGGTGGGCGGGGTGGGGGCGGCGACGCTGGTGAAGTCCCCGGCCGAGCGGGCCGCGCAGACGGCGCCGCCGCCGAACAGCCTGCTGACCGCGCCGGTGGTCAGTCAGGTGCTGACGCCCTCGATAGCCGTGCGCGCGGTGGTGTACCCGCCGGCGCAGTACAACGTGGTCCCGGCTGCGGCCTCGACCGAGGTGACCGGGCTGTTCGTCTCCAAGCTGGGCGTGAAGCAGGGGGACACCATCGCGGCCGGAGAGTTGCTCGCCGAGGTGTCCGGGCAGCCGCTGTTCGCCCTCCCCGGGCCGGTGCCCGCGTACCGCGACCTCAAGCCGGGCAGTACCGGCCCCGACGTGGCCGAACTCCAGGATGCCCTGGCCGGGTTGGGGCACGGGAGCGGCGACGACGACAAGGGCGCGTACGGGCCGGGCACCGCCGCCGCGGTGTCGGACTTCTACCGTGGGCTCGGCTACCCGGTGCCGACGACCGGCGCCACCACCCAGCAGGCCGTGGACACCGCGCAGAAGGCGGTCGACGCCGACCGGCAGACGGTGGACAGCCTCACCGCGCAGAAGAAGGCGGGCGCGGCCGCACCACCCCAAACCCCGCCACCGTCCCAGCAGGCCCAGCAGTCCCAGCAACCGCAGACCGGCGACCTCGACCAGCAACTCGCCAACGCCCGGAAGCAATTGGCCGCCGACCAGGCCGCCCTCGGCAAGGCCAGGGCCGTCAACGGGCCGATGGTCCCGGCCGCCCACGTGCTGTTCCTGCCCGCTCTCCCGGCCACCGTCACCGCCGTCAACGGCGCGGTCGGCTCGCCGGTCTCCGGCACTCTGCTCTCGCTCACCAGCGGCGGTCTGGCCGTCACCGGCCAGCTGACCCCGGCCCAGGCGGCCGGCGTGAAGCCGGGCATGACCGTCGAACTCCTCGCCGAGGACACCAACACCACCATTCCCGGCACCGTCGCCGAGCTCGGCGCCCCGACCACCGCTCCCCCGGCCGGCAAGATGATCACCCTCGGCGGTTCGGCGGCACCCGGCGCGGGCTCCGGCCCGGCGCAGCCCGGCGCAGCAGGCCCGGCCGCAGGAGTGCCCAACAACCAGCCCGGTGGCCAGAGTTACGTCCCGGTGACGATAGTCCCGGACACCCCGCTGTCCGCCGCGATGAACGGCAAGAACGTCCGGCTCACCGTCCTCAAGGCCAAAGCGGGCGCCCCCGTCACCGCTGTCCCGATCGCCGCGATCTCCACCAACGCGGCCGGCCGGACTTCCGTCACGACGGTGGACACCGCCGGCGGCCGGACCACCGTCCCGGTGACCACCGGCGTCACCGCCGACGGCATGGTGGCCGTGACCCCGGCGGACGGCGCCCGGCTGCGCGCCGGCGACCAGGTGGTGGTCGGCAAATGATCCCCGCACCGCCCGTCATCACCCTGCACGGCGTCGGTCGCACCCACCCCGGCCACCCGCCCGTCATCGCCCTGCGCCCCTGCGACCTGACCGTCCGCCGCGGCGAGTACCTCGCCGTCACCGGCCCGTCCGGCTCCGGCAAGTCCACGCTGCTGCACCTGCTCGGCCTGCTCGACACCCCCACCACCGGCCGCTACGAGCTGGATGGCATCGACACCGGCGCCCTGCGCGACCGGGACCGCTCCACGCTGCGCGGGCGCCGGATCGGCTTCGTCTTCCAGTCCTTCCACCTCCTCCCGCACCGCACCGCCGAGGAGAACGTCGTCCTCGCCCAGGTCTACAACCGCACCCCGCCGCGAGCCCGCCGCGCCGCCGCCCTGGCGGCGCTGCGCCTGGTCGGCCTCGGCCACCGCACGGACGCGCTGCCCGGCACCATGTCCGGCGGCGAGCGCCAGCGCGTGGCGATCGCCCGCGCCCTGGTGAACCGGCCCAGTCTTTTGCTGTGCGACGAACCGACCGGCAACCTGGACTCGGCCAACGCCGAAGCCGTGCTGGCTCAGTTCGACGCCTTGCACACCCAGGGCTTCACCCTGGTGGTGATCACCCACGACCCGGCCGTCGCCGCCCGCGCCCAGCGCCAGGTGACCATCCGCGACGGCGTGCTCGGCGAGGCGGGAGCGCCTGCCCGGTGATCCGCATCCGACGACACGGAGGGGCCGCACTCCCGGAGTCGCCCTCCCGGCTCAGCCTCCGTGACCTGCTCTCCGAGGCGCTCTCCGGCATCCTGCAGCGCCCCGGCCGTTCGGCGCTGACCCTGCTCGGCACCGTGCTGGGCATCGGTGCCTTCGTCGCAGTCCTCGGCCTCACCGCGACCGCCACCGGCCAGATCGGCGAGCGGTTCAGCCTGACCAAGGCCACCACCGTCACCGTGACCGACCTGCCGCGCGCCGACGGCGTCGCCCCCGGCACCAACCCGCCGAGCGACTTCCCCGCTGACGCCGACCACCGGATCGCCGCGATCGACGGCGTACGGGCCGGCGGCGTCTGGTGGCCGCTGCCCGGCACCCCGACGGTCTCCCGCCGCCCGGACGGTCCCGACGAGGGCACCGGACTGTCCGTCCTGGCGGCGACCCCGGGCGCGGTCGCCGCGATGGAGCCGGCCCTGACCGCCGGGGTCACCCTGGACGAGTTCGTCCAGAGCACCGCGCAGCCGGTGGTCCTGCTCAGCGAGGCGGCCGCCAAACGGCTCGGGGTGGGCCGGCTGGACGCTCAGCCGGCCGTCTTCATCGACCGCGTCCCGTACACCGTCGTCGGCATCTACTCGGACGTCCAGCGCCAGCCCGGCGCCCTGCTCAGCCTGATCATCCCGGCTGGTACGGCGCTCGAACGGTACGGCAACCCGGCTCCGCAGCCGGACCGCGGCGCCCAGGCACTGGTCGCCACCCGGGTCGGCGCGGCGCCCGTGGTGGCCGCCCAGATCCCGCTCGCCCTGCGGCCGGACGCCCCGAACGCGTTCACCGTGGTCCCGCCGCCGGACCCACACAGCCTCCAGGACACGGTGTCCTCCGACCTGACCGGCCTGTTCCTGGCGCTGGCCGGGATCTGCCTGCTGGTCGGCGCCGTCGGCATCGCCAACACCACGCTGGTCGCCGTCTTGGAGCGGACCGCGGAGATCGGTCTGCGCCGCTCGCTGGGCGCCCGGACCGGCCACATCGCGGCCCAGTTCCTCACCGAGTCAACCGCGCTCGGCACCCTCGGCGGGCTGATCGGCACCAGTCTCGGCGTGGTGACGGTGGTCGGCGTGGCCGCCGCCCGCGACTGGACCGCCGTGCTGCAGCCGGCCACCACCCTGCCCGCCCCGCTGATCGGCACCGTCGTCGGCCTCCTGGCCGGTCTCTACCCTGCCCTGCGTGCGGCCCGGACGGACCCGCTGAGGGCCCTCAGAAGCACCTAGCGTCCTGCCGCCTGTGATCGGCTTGTCATCTGCGACCTGTCCCCCTGCCGCGCATGGATCGGCCGATGGCGAGTCGATCTTCACCGACGACGACCAGGAGACGCTGGTCCGCTGATCGAGGTGGGCGACGTCGTCGCAGGCATGGCTCAGCGGCGTCGGATCGTGCTCGGCTGCGCGGACGCCCCCGGGCGGCGTTCAGCACTCCGAGAGGACCTCGCTCCGTGTCACCAGCCAGCGGCCGCCCCTGGGCGCGAGGGTGTAACTCGCCAGCTGTTTCGGGCGGTCCGTCAATTGGCCGGGCTGAACTCTTCCGCTCCGCGCCTCGTACTGGATCCACTTGCCGACGTCGACGCAGTCCACCAGGGTTGCCAACGTCCCGTCCACCGTGATGCTCCGGATCCGGTGATCGACGGACCCCTTGGCCACGAGCCCAGCGCCAGTCAGGGCGCCCAGGTTCGCACGCAGGATCTCCAGTTGCTCACCCGCCGCGTGGTCGGCCAGTGCCGAGCCGTCACCGGACTCATTGGCCACCAGCATCGCCTTCCAGTAGTCACCGTAGTCCTGCTGGACGCGCAGTCGTTCACCTGTGAATGCCTCACCGCTCTCGCTGCTCGACCGGTTCGCGGCGAGCGTGCCAACGAATCCGACGACGGCGAGGAGGGCCAGGACGAGCAGCAGGAGCCAACCACGGCGGTGGCCGCCGGCCACCGCCGTCATGCCTGGCCCAACAGCTTCTTGGCTGCGGCGATCCGCTGCTGGGAGATTTCCCTGTCTGCTTGGAGGGCCTGCTCGTTCCTGCTGATGTACAGCTGCTGGTAGGCGGTCAGCACGGCGTTCCAGGTGGCCAGCAGCTTCACCTGCCCCTTGCAGTTCATGTCGGCGACCGCCGTGTCCCGTTCCTCCTGTGACACCTGTTCCGGCCAGGCCGCCGAACTCGCCTGTACCGGATTCGCGTAGTTGTAACCCAGCTTGGCCATGCAGCTCTGCCAGTTCGCGAGCGAGGCGCGGACTCGGCTGTCGACGGCGGCGTGGTCGTACGCCTTGCCGCGGAGGGTGCCCACCAAGTCCGAGGCGGTGTCCTTGATGCCTTCCGCCTGGAGCCGCCGTTCGAACTCTCCCATGCAGCCCCGGTCTGCCTTGGAGCCGGCGGCACCGACCTTGGTCCCGCGATCCCCCAGCAGGGCCTTCTGGTATTCGGGGCCCTGCCCGGGCGGATTCCCCGTACCGGAGGTGCCATTGCCGCCTGGCCTGGGCGGCAGGTGGTACCCGGTCTGCTGCGCAGCGGAGACGGAGAGCAGGCCCAGGAGCGAAGTGTCGACGGGAGTCGGCGGGGGAGGTGTCGACGCCGGCCCGGGGTCGTAGTTGAACCCCTTGGCGGTCATGCAGATCCGGGTGGCCTGGCTCATGGCCCGGAAGATCAGCGCGGACTCCTCGGCCCCGACCGAGTAACCGTCCAGCGGATGGGTTACCGGCGAGCCGTCTGCCGGGTCCGCTCCGATCTGCGGGACCACTGGTTCGCCCACGATGTCGGAATCACCGCCCGTCTTCGCGTCTTTGCTGCAGCCTGCGGTGAGAACCGCTAAAGCCACTACAGCGATGACCACTCGGGCCCTGTTCATCCGCATTCAACACGCCACCTTCATGTCCGACGTCGCCTGTCGACGCCCAGCTTCGCACCGTCGTGGCCCCGCCGGAGAGGCAGGGCCACGACAACTCTCTCGCGACTAGCGGCAGTCGGGGACCGTGCCGTCCCACCAGAGGTAGTACTGGGCGCTGTATGCGTCACCGAAGTAGCTGCCGTCGGCCAGGTAGTGGTCCAGGTGGTTCCACCTGGGGTTGCCGTTGATGGTCTGCCCGAAGCCCCAGCACAACATGTTTGCCTTCTGGTCCGCGTAGCCGCGGCCCTTCAGCGTGCAGCTCTGCGACGCGCAGCTCCGAAGGCCCACTCCACCGTCTTGGGTCTTGTAGCCGCCCCAGACCTCCGCTTGGGCTGTTCCGCTTCCGATGCCGACTGTCGCGAGGCCCAACATCGCTGTGGCCACAGCGGTTGCCATCCTTCGCATGATCCCTCCCTGGTTCTCACCTTGGCTCCCGCGCATCGGCAGGGAGCCCTCAAGGGCAAACATGTGCGGGCAAGCCCGCCGAATAGCATGCATGTTCGCTCACGGCGAGAATGGCGACACATCAAGATCAAGTAAAGCGAGATGTTGCGCCATGCAATGTCAACAAGCCTGCATCGAGCGGCAATTAGACGCCTGGTCGGGGACAGTCGGAACCGGATCGAAATTGATCATAGATCGTATTGGTCGCAGACGATCCGAATCCATGCCAAACCGATCAAGCTCGCTGCTCGACGCCCCGTGCGAAGACCGGCGGTGAGCGCGCGGACTGGCAGAACAGCCACTCCGGGTGCCTCACAGAGCATGGAAAGGTCCGACGCGGAACGGCGCATTACCGACGTCGACGCTTCAAGGTGATGGCGGTGCGAGATCGAGCGAAGCGAAAGTTCGGAGGCGCGCGACGACGCCCCCGCCGTCTACGCACTTCTGTAGACGGCGGAGGCGTCGTGGCGGACTACCGGGGGCTACCGGGCGTCGGTGGGGATGGTGCCGAGGCGGCCGGCCTGGAAGTCCTCCATGGCCTGCTGGAGCTCGCGGTGGCTGTTCATCACGAACGGGCCGTACCAGGCGACGGGTTCGCGGATCGGCAGGCCGCCGAGGAGGACGACCTCGAAGTTGGCGCTGCGGGAGTCCGGCTGCTTCTCGTCGGCGCGGATGGTGAGGGAGTCGCCGTCGCCGAAGACGACGGCCTGGCCCATGTGGAACGGGCGGCGTTCGGCGCCGGCCGAGCCGCTGCCGGCCAGGCCGTAGGTGAGGGCGTTGAAGTCCGGGCGCCAGGGCAGGGTGACCTGGGCGCCGGGGCTGATCGACGCGTGGATCATGGTGATCGGGGTGTGGGTGGCGCCCGGCCCCTGGTGGCCGCCGATCTCGCCGGCGATCACCCGGAGCAGCGCGCCGCCGTCCTCGGAGCCGAGGAGCTTGACGCTGCCGCCGCGGATGTCCTGGTACTTCGGGGCGATCATCTTGTCCGCGGCGGGCAGGTTGACCCAGAGCTGGAGGCCGTGGAAGAGGCCGCCGGACATGACCAGCGACTCCGGCGGGGTCTCGATGTGCAGCAGGCCCGAGCCGGCGGTCATCCACTGGGTGTCGCCGTCGGTGATGGTGCCGCCGCCGCCGTGCGAGTCCTGGTGGACGAACGTTCCGTCGATGATGTAGGTGACGGTCTCGAAGCCGCGGTGCGGATGCCAAGGGGTTCCCTTCGGCTCCCCAGCCGCATAGTCCACCTCGCCCATCTGGTCCATCATGATGAACGGGTCGAGGTACTTGGTGTTGATCTTGGCGAAGGCGCGGCGGACCGGGAAGCCCTCGCCCTCGTAGCCCTCGGGGGCGGTGGCCACAGTGAGGACCGGGCGGGCGGTCGACGCTACGGCGTCCGGGGTGGCGATGCGCGGCAGGGTCAGCGGGTTTTCGACGGTCACGGCGGGCATGTCGGCCTCCTTCAGGTGCTTCTCTGGCCTACATGCACGAGGGTAGTTCAATTCTCAACAAGCGGCAAGTTGAAAATTGAACTATGCGGTCATGGGGGAGCGCGGGGCTCCTCTTCTTGGGACGTGTCAGGTGCAGCGTGGGTCAGCCGTCGTCAGCCGTCTGCGAAGCAATGGCACTCGGCGGCCGCGAAGCGGTCGTCAGCCATACATGCGGCGCATGGTGAAGTCGACCATCTGCTCGACGGCCTTGGCGTCGAACACCATCCGGTGCTCGCCCTCCATGTCCAGCGCGAAGCCGTAGCCGGTCGGCAGCAGGTCCAGGACCTCGGCGCCGGTGACGGTGAAGTGCTTCGAGTCCTTCCCGGCGTAGCGGCGCAGCTCCTTCAGCGAGCTGAACATCGGGATCACCGGGGTGGGGGTGTTGTGCAGCGCGAGGAAGCCGGGGCGGTCGCCGCGCGGGCAGTGCACCTTGGAAGTGATGAAGATCGCCTGGAAGTCCTCGACCGCCATCGACCCGGTCGTGAACGCCCGGACGGCGTCCGCCAGGGACGGCGGGGAGGGCTCGGGGTAGAGCGACTGCTGGGACGCCTGCGACTGCGCGCCGTAGGCGTCGGGGCCGGGCATGCCGTTCATGCCCGGCTGCGGACCCGCCTGCTGCTGGTAGGGGTCGCCCGGGTATGCGTTCTGGTCATATCCGTACACACGGACAGGCTAGCGGGAGCGCAGCCGCGCGCGCTGGCGTCGATCCTGACAAGGAGTGGTCGTCCCGGCTTGTGGGACGTGACCACGTTCATAGCGGATTCACGGCCGGGGGCTTGCCCAAGTTACCGCCGGGTAGCATCATGATGCCTACTGGTGGGTACGGGACGCCGGAACGCGGCGGTCTCCCGGAAGCGACGAACCGGAGAAAACGGCCATGGGTCACTACAAGTCCAACCTGCGGGACGTGGAGTTCAACCTCTTCGAGGTGTTCGGCCGCGAGCAGGTCTACGGCACCGGACCGTTCGCGGACATGGACGTCGAGACCGCGAAGAACATCCTGAGCGAGATCTCGCGCCTCGCCGAGAACGACCTCGCCGCGTCCTTCGCCGACACCGACCGCAACCCGCCGGTGTTCGACCCGGAGACCAACACCGCGCCGGTCCCGGCGACCTTCAAGAAGAGCTACCAGACCTACATGGACGCCGAGTGGTGGCGTCTGGGCATCCCGGAGGAGATCGGCGGCCAGGTCACCCCGTCCTCCCTGATCTGGGCCTACGCCGAGCAGATCCTGGGCTCCAACCCCGCCATCTGGATGTACTCCTCCGGCCCGGCCTTCGCCGGCGTCGTCTTCGACGAGGGCACCGAGGAGCAGAAGAAGGTCGCCCAGCGGATGACCGAGCGCCTCTGGGGCGCCACCATGGTCCTCACCGAGCCGGACGCCGGCTCCGACGTGGGCGCCGGCCGCACCAAGGCGATCAAGCAGGAGGACGGCTCCTGGCACATCGAGGGTGTGAAGCGCTTCATCACCTCGGGCGAGCACGACATGTCCGAGAACATCATCCACCTGGTGCTGGCCCGTCCCGAGGGCGGCAAGCCGGGCACCAAGGGCCTGGGCCTCTACATCGTCCCGAAGTTCGACTTCGACTGGGAGACCGGCGAGCTCGGCGAGCGCAACGGCGCCTACGCCACCAACGTCGAGCACAAGATGGGCCTCAAGGCCTCCAACACCTGCGAGATGACCTTCGGCGCCAAGCACCCGGCCAAGGGCTGGCTGCTCGGCGAGACCGTCGACGGCATCCGCCAGATGTTCAAGATCATCGAGTTCGCCCGCATGATGGTCGGCACGAAGGCCATCGCCACGCTCTCCACCGGCTACCTGAACGCCCTGGAGTACGCCAAGGAGCGCGTGCAGGGCGCCGACATCTCGCAGTTCCTGGACAAGACCGCCCCGCGCGTCACCATCACGCACCACCCGGACGTGCGCCGCTCGCTGCTGACCCAGAAGGCCTACGCCGAGGGCATGCGCGCGCTGGTCCTGTTCACCGCCTCCACCCAGGACGACATGCTGGCCGCCAAGCTGCGCGGCGAGCGCGACGAGGCCGCCGAGCGCCTGAACGACCTGCTCCTGCCGATCGTCAAGGGCTACGGCTCCGAGAAGTCCTACGAGCAGCTCGCCCAGTCCCTGCAGACCTTCGGTGGCTCCGGCTACCTGCAGGAGTACCCGATCGAGCAGTACATCCGGGACGCCAAGATCGACACCCTCTACGAGGGCACCACCGCGATCCAGGGCCAGGACTTCTTCTTCCGCAAGATCGTCAAGGACGGCGGCCAGGCGCTGACCGCGCTGTCCGAGCAGATCCAGAAGTTCCTCGGCTCGGCCGAGGGCGGCGACGCCCTGGCCGCCGAGCGCGAGCTGCTCGCCAAGGCCGCCGGCGACCTGGAGGCCATCGTCGGCAAGCTGCTGGCCGACCTGTCCTCGGTCGAGCAGGACGTCAAGAACATGTACAAGGTGGGCCTGAACACCACCCGCCTGCTGATGGTCTCGGGCGACGTCGTCGTCGGCTGGCTGCTGCTGCGCCAGGCCGCGGTGGCCCTGGCCAAGCTGGAGGCCGGCGCCTCGGAGAAGGACATCCCGTTCTACCAGGGCAAGGTCGCGGCGGCCCGCTTCTTCGCCAAGAACATCCTGCCGACCGTCGCCCCGCAGCGCCTGATCGCCGAGGGCATCGACAACGAGATCATGGAGCTGGCGGAGGAGGTCTTCTAAGACCCCGCACCCACCGACCGCCTGACCTCACCCTCACGCCGAAGGGCCCGGCTCCACAGCCGGGCCCTTCGGCGTTGTTCGGCTGCGCCGTCTGCGAACCGTTCTTCGGCGATCAATTCGGCCTTCGCTTCCGCATGCTGACGTGACGTCAGATCGTCCCGTTTTCGTCGCGGTCGGCGGGGCCGTGGTCAACAGGGCGCTCTGCCCGAGGACTTCACCGCGACGAGGGGAAGGCCGCCGGGATGACCGTCCGCGACCAGGGCGGATCTCTGGGTGAACGGTGGTCGGAGGGGCGCCACTTCACGGTTGTGTGCGCGTTTCGCATCCGTTGGGAGGTTACGACTTCCCTGTCCGTGTACGGGCATATGCTCAAGGTGCGAAGCCGACCCCCATCCGGCTTCGGCCCTCCATCGACTCAGGAGCAGTATGTCGCCCGCCGCCGCCCGACAGGCGTTCTTCGACCGGACACACACCGACGATCTGATCGCGTTCCTCGGTACCTCGCCGTCCCCGTACCACGCGGTCGCGAGTGCCGCCGAGCGGCTGGAGAAGGCGGGGTTCCGTCAGGTCGCCGAGACGGACGCGTGGGATGCGGCGGCCGGCGGGCGCTACGTCATCCGGGGCGGCGCGCTGATCGCGTGGTACCTGCCCGAAGGGGCCGGCCCGGAGACGCCGTTCCGCGTGGTCGGGACGCACACCGACTCGCCGAACCTGCGGGTCAAGCCGGTGCCGGACACCGGGTCGGCGGGGTGGCGGCAGGTCGCCGTGGAGATCTACGGCGGGGTGCCGCTGAACACCTGGCTCGACCGGGACCTCGGCCTCTCCGGGCGGCTGGCCCTGAAGGACGGCAGCTGGCGGCTGGTGCAGCTCGACGAGCCGCTGCTGCGCGTGCCGCAGCTGGCGATCCACCTGGACCGCCAGGTCAATGACGGCATGAAGCTCGACAAGCAGCGCCACCTCACCCCGATCTGGGGCCTCGGCCCGGTCGACGAAGGGGCGCTGATCGAGTACGTCGCCCGGCGGGCCGGGCTGGAGCCGGCCGACGTGGTCGGCTGGGACCTCATGACGCACGACGTCCAGCCCGCCTCCTACCTGGGCCGGGACCGCGAGCTGCTGGCCGGCCCGCGGCTGGACAACCTGCTGTCCGTGCACGCGGCCACCGCCGCGCTGGCCGCCGTCGCCTCGGCGGAGGGCGCGGCGGACCTGCCGTACATCCCGGTGATGGCGGCCTTCGACCACGAGGAGACCGGCAGCGAATCGGACACCGGCGCGCAGGGCCCGCTGCTCGGCAACGTGCTGGACCGCACCGTCCACGCGCGCGGCGGCACCCTGGAGGACCGCGCCCGCGCGCTGGCCGGCACCGTCTGCCTCTCCTCGGACATGGGCCACGCCGTCCACCCGAACTACACCGAGCGGCACGAGCCGGGCCACCACCCGATGCCCAACGGCGGGCCGATCCTCAAGGTGAACGTCAACAACCGCTACGCGACCGACGGCGTCGGCCGGGCGGTGTTCGCGGCGGCCTGCGAGAAGGCCGGCGTGCCGTGGCAGAGCTTCGTCTCCAACAACGCGATGCCCTGCGGGACGACGATCGGCCCGATCACCGCGGCGCGCCTCGGCATCACGACGGTGGACTGCGGCATCGCGGCGCTGTCCATGCACTCGGCGCGCGAGCTGTGCGGCGCGGACGACCCGTACCTGCTGGCCGGCGCGATCAAGGCCTTCCTGGAGGGCTGAGGACGGTACGGAAGGGCCCGGTGGAGCTGTGCTCCGCCAGGCCCCTTCCGCGTGTTCCTGCGTTTACTACTCCATGCCGGCGAGCACCAGCGGCAGCCGGCGGGCGCCGTCGGCGACCAGCTTCACCGGCACACCCCAGTCCTGCTGGTGCACGTGGCAGGCCGGGTACTCGATCTCCGGGTCGTCGTCGCACGACGCGGCCATCGCCGAGACGTGCAGCACGCCCTCGGTGATCTCGTCGGAGAGCACCAGTTCGCGCGAGAGGTCGGTGTCCGCGCCCACACCCGAGACCAGCAGCTCGGGCGGGGTAGCACTGACCAGCAGCCGGGTGGACGGGCCGTACCGCTCGTCCAGCTTCTGGCCGCTCGGCGCCTCGAACACCACGTCCAGTCGGAACGTGCCCGGCGCGACCTCGGTGGCCGCCCGCTGGGTGCGGTGCGCGACCGACTCGACCCGCACGGCCTCCTCGGGCAGCCGCAGCCTGGTCAGCCGGTGCCGGGCCGACTCGACCACCACGATGTCGCCGTCCACCAGGACGGCCCCCGAGGGCTCGCGCAGATCGGTGGCCAGCGTGGTGACCTCGCCGGTCGCCGGGTCGAAGCGGCGCAGCGCGTGGTTGTAGGTGTCGCTGACGGCCACCGAGCCGTCCGGCAGGACGGTGACGCCCAGCGGGTGCTGGAGCAGTGCCTGGTCGGCCGCGCCGTCGCGGTGGCCGAAGTCGAACAGGCCGGTGCCGACGGCCGTGTGGACCGTCTTCGTTTCACGTGAAACCGAACGCAGCGCCGAGGTCTCGGAGTCGGCGACCCAGAGCCTCGCGCCGTCCGCGGAGACCGCGAGGCCGGACGGCTGGGCGAACCACGCCTCGTCGGCCGGGCCGTCCACCAGGCCCTCGTTGGTGGTGCCGGCCGCGACGCCGACCGTGCCGGCCGCCGGGTCGTACGCCCACAGCTGGTGCACGCCGGCCATCGCGATCCACACCCTGCCGTCGAACCAGGCGACGTCCCACGGCGAGGAGAGGTCCACCTCGCGGGCCGGACCCTCGGTCGCGGAGCCCTGCCACCACTGCCGGCCGGTGCCGGCCAGGGTGGTGACGCTGCCGTCGGCCAGCCGCACGCCGCGCAGCGCGTGGTTGACGGTGTCGGCGACGATCACGTCG
The DNA here is from genome assembly GCF_009569385.1 of Streptomyces kaniharaensis. Taxonomy (NCBI): domain Bacteria; kingdom Bacillati; phylum Actinomycetota; class Actinomycetes; order Kitasatosporales; family Streptomycetaceae; genus Streptomyces; species Streptomyces kaniharaensis. Next base: position 2,711,607 of record NZ_WBOF01000001.1, on the reverse strand, counting down.
TAGTCGTGGCCCTCCGGGAGCAGCGCGAGGCCCTGCGGCTCGCTGAACCGCGGGCTCGTACCGTCCACCAGGCCGCGCTGCCCGTCACCGATCCGGCGGACCACCGTCTCGCCGTCCTCGGCGAGCTCGACCAGCGAGTGGTGACCGGAGTCGGCGACCAGGAAGTGACCGTTCGCGAGGCGGACCGCCTTGCCGGGGAACCTGAGGTCCCCGGCGGCCGGCTCCGGGGCCACGTAAGGGCCGTCGCCGCGGCGCAGCGTGCCCTTGGCCGCGTGCTCCGCCTCCAGCTCCTCCACCAGCCGGGCGATCGCGTGTGCGTGCCCCTCGCCCGCGTGCTGGGCGACCACGTACCCCTCGGGGTCGATCACCACCAGCGTCGGCCAGGCACGCACCGCGTACTGCTTCCACGTCGCCAGCGCCGGATCGTCCAGCACCGGGTGGTGCACCTCGTACCGGGCGACGGCGTCCACGACGGCCTGGTGGTCGGCCTCGTGCACGAACTTGGGCGAGTGCACGCCGACGATCACCACGGTGTCGCGGTGCTTCTCCTCCAGCTCCCGCAGCTCGTCGAGGACATGCAGACAGTTGATGCAGCAGAAGGTCCAGAAGTCCAGGACGGTGATCTTGCCCCGGAAGTCGGCGAGGGTGAGGGCCTTGCCGCCGGTGTTGAGCCAGCCGCCTGCGCCGACCAGCTCGGGGGCGCGTACACGTGCACGAGATGCCATGCCCGTATCCAACCCCATCGGGGTGGGGCGGCATTCCGCCGTGGTCAGAGCCAGCCGAGCCGGGCGGCCTTCAGGCCGGCCTCGAAGCGGCTGCTGGCGTCCAGGCGCTCCATCAGGGCGGCCATCTGGCGACGGACGGTCCGCAGCGAGACGCCGAGGCGCCTGGCCGCGGTCTCGTCGGTGAGGCCGGCCGCGAGCAGCTTCAACAGCTCCTTCTCGACCGGGCCCAGCCCGGACTCGGGGTCGGCGGCGGTGTCGGCGCCGAGCGGGACGGCGGTGTTCCAGGCCTGCTCGAACAGTGCGACGAGGTTGGCGACGATGGCCGGCTCGCGGGTGCACAGGGCGCCGAGGCGGGTGTTCGCCGGGTCGATCGGGACGACGGCGACCTTCCGGTCGAAGACCAGCAGCCGGGGCGGCAGCACCGGCGCGGTGCGGACCTGTCCGCCGAGCCCGGTCATCCAGCGTGCGTAGCCGAAGGTGGCCTGGTCGTTGCGGACGCTGCTCTGGTAGAGGGTGAGCAGGCTGACGCCCCGGTTCAGGGCGTCCTCGTCCAGCGGGCGGGAGGCGTCCAGGCTGGCCCGCGACTGCGCGCCGCCCGGCATCACGCTCAGGCACTCGGTGCTCAGCTCCCGGGCCAGTACCTCCAGCTGGGCCTGGATGGCGTCCAGTCCGCTCAGGCGCAGACTGCCTTCGGAGCCGGGGAACGGGCGGTGCTCGGCGTACTCGGCGACCGCGCGGGCGGCGGCGGCCCGCTGGGAGACCAGCTCCTGCTGACGGCGGAGCAGTTCCTGCTCCTGACGGTGCAGCGCGGCCTCCAGGGCCAGTTCCGGGCTGACCACCCGGAACGTGCCCGGGGTGTCCCGGGACGGCCGGAGCAGGGCGCTGTCGGCCAACTGGTCCAGTGCGCCGTGGACGTGGCTCTCCGGTACGCCGAGCTCGGTACTCAGTTCGGCGACCCCGAGGCCGGGGTCGGTGAGCATCGCCCGGTAGACGGCGGCGACGGTGGCATCGAGCCCCAATAGGCCCAGTACGTCCTGCATGGTGGATCCCCCCGGTCGGCGCGGTTCGTGCACGTGCGCCGATGTTGATCATTTCAGTCGTGCCCGCACCGCGCAAACAACGGACCCCAAGGGGCGAACCGGGTGAAAAGTCATCAAGCGGACAGGGGTGGGATCGTCCTGTCACCAAGGTGTCAGGACGGTTGGTGACAGGCGAAACCCCTCCCCAGTGGCCCGGCGAACCGGCAGAGTATTCCTCGTCGGGAACGGCCGGAGGGAAAAGCCGGAACCGGCGGGAGCTGGCGGGAATTCCGCGCAGCCAATCATTCCGATTTCGAACAGGGGTACCGCCATGCCTAAGGCCGCTCGAATTGTCGTCGGTTTCGCCGCCGCCGGGATGCTGATGATCGCCGCCGCGCCGGCCGCCAACGCGATCGGCATCGGCTGGGACGTCGCCCCCAAGGGCGAGCTGACCGTTCAGGCCTCCGGCATCGGCTGGGACTGAGCGCATGTACGTCGCACTCGCCCACCTGGCCCCGGTCGCGGCCGCCGCCGTCCCCACGGACGCGGACGCCCGGCTGGTCCACGACGCCCTCTGGGCGCACGCCACTCCGGCGCACCAGCTGGAGCACGTCCGGGCCCGGGCCGAAGCGGGCGGGATCACCCTGACGTTCTTCGTCAACCGCCGGGTCGGCGGGCCGGAGCAGGCGAAGCGGAAGTCCGCGGATCTGCTCCGCCGGGCGCGGAGTGCGACGGTGCTCTCCTGCTTCGGAATTCCGCACCTCCATTCCTGAACTCGACGAACGATTGGCCTGATTCGGCCTGGTGAATCCTTCCCGCCGAATTTCCTCTTTTCCCAGTTGCTCGCTCACGGAGTTCTCCCATGTCTCAGCACAGCATCCGGCGCATCGCTCTCTTCGCCGGTGCCCCGGCTCTGGTCGCCGCGGTTCTGGCCGTGAGCGGCTTCGCGGACGCATCGCCCACACCCCGGGGCGCCGCGCCCACCACGTCCGCCGCGCCCTCCGTGGCCACCACCGCTGCCGCCGCTCCCGCCGCCCCCTCCGCGGCTGCTCCCGTCGCCCCCGCTGTGTCGGCCGCGCCTACTGCGCCGCCCGCCCTCGCCCCGTCCGCAGCCGCCCCTTCGGCCGCGCCGAGCGCCGCGACCCCGCCGCCCCCGCTGGCGCCGGCCGAGCTGCCGGGCAGCGCCGCCGCGTCGTGGAAGCCGATGGCCCCGCCGCACACGCAGCCCGTCACCCACGACGTCGGCCTCAACGAATGCGCGTCCGTCCGCGGGGCCCTGACCTGGCAGCAGCAGGGCTACGTCAGCGGCTTCAAGACCCCCGCGATCCAGGACTCCTTCACCTTCGCCGACCCGGCCGCCGCCCAGCAGACCTACCAGTCGCTGCTGAGCGCGATGAAGACCTGCCAGGACACCTCCCGCACCCTGCAGGGCAACGCCCACCTGAGCCCCGACGCCGAGGTCGCCCAGACCGGCACCACCGCCGACGGCGCGGCCTTCGCCCGCCGGTGGACCGCCGTCGCCGGGATGTCCGCACCCGGTCCCCAGACCAACCACGTCTACCTCGTCCAGCGCGGGAACCTGCTGACCGTCCTGCAGTTCCCCGAGTTCTCCGACAAGGGCGCCACGTACGCCCCCACCGACGACCGGCCGGCGCTCACCGCCCTCGCCGACCGACTGACCTCCGCGAGCACCACCAAGTAGCTCGCAGCACACCGCCGAACACGATTCCACCGATGAGTCAGGACCACGCCGTCATGTCCCGTTTCACCCGCACCGCCCTCCGTTCGACCGCCGCCCTCGTCGCCGGCTGCGCCGCCTCCACGCTGTTCGTCGCCGCCCCGGGTGCCCACGCCGCGTCGAGCGCTGGTGGCACGATCTCCCGCGGCGAGGTGCTGGCCCGGGCGCAGAGCTGGGTCGACCAGAACGTGCCGTACAACCAGGGCGGGTACTGGACCGACAGCAACGGGACCTACCGGGAGGACTGTTCGGGCCTCATATCGATGGCCTGGCACCTGACCGACAGCCTGACCACCTGGACCCTGCCCAGCGTCTCCACCCGGATCGGCTTCTCCGAGCTGCAGTCCGGCGACGCGCTCGACTACACCGACGCGCACACCTTCCTGTTCGCCAACTGGACCGACAAGGCGAGCGGCGACTTCACGTACTACGCGGAGAGCAACCCCCACAACCCGACCCACGGGCCGACCGCCGCCAACATCAACAGCTCCAGCCTGGAGGGCTGGCCCACCAGCTACTACACGGCGCTGCGCTACAACAACATCGCCGGCGACCCGACCCCGGCCGTCGCCTCGGTGACCGGCCCCTCCGCGGGCACCATCGTCAGCGGCCAGATCAACCTGACCGCCTCGGTCTCGGAGAGCGTCGGTACCCCGACCGAGGCCGACTTCCTCGTCGACGGCAAGCCCGTATCCTCCGTGACCGGCGCGGGCCCGACCTACTCGGCGCCGTTCGACACCAGGAAGCTGAGCGACGGCCCGCACACCCTGGCCGTCAGCGCGAAGAACGCCGCCGGCAGCACCGGCTCCACCTCCTCCCCGGTCACCTTCTTCGTCGCCAACCGGGGCACCGCGACCACCACGACCGGTGACTTCAACGGGGACGGCAAGGACGACATCGCCGTCCTCTACAACAGCGGCCAGGACGGCTCGGGCAAGAACCTCGTCACGCTGTACACGTTCCTGAGCAACGGCGCGACCTTCAACACCCCGGTCAACGCCTGGGACAACAACGACAAGGTCAACGGCAGCTGGACCTGGGACAACGCCAAGATCCTGGTCGGCGACTTCAGCGGGACCGGGAAGTCCGACATCGTCGTGATGTACAACAGCGGCCAGGACGGCGCCGGCAAGTACCTGACCACGCTGTACAAGTTCGCCAACGACGGCTCGGGCGGCTTCAAGGCCCCGGTCCGGATCTGGGACAACAACGACAAGGTCAACGGCAGCTGGAACTGGGCCAACGCCAAGCCGGTCGTCGGCGACTTCAGCGGCACGGGCAAGGCCGACATCGCCGTCCTCTACAACGGCGGCCAGGACGGCGCCGGCAAGAACATGCTGACCATCTACAAGTTCGCGAACAACGGCTCGGGCGGTGTGCTCAACCCGGTCAACGTCTGGGACAACAGCGACCGCGTGAACGGCAGCTGGAACTGGAACGCGATCAAGCCGGTGGTCGGCAAGTTCAGCGGCTCCGGGAAGGACGACATCGGCGTCCTGTACAACGGCGGCCAGGACGGCGCAGGCAAGAACATGCTGACCATCTACAAGTTCGCCAGCAACGGCTCGACCTTCAACGCGCCGGTCAACATGTGGGACAACAACGACAAGGTCAACACCAGCTGGAACTGGAACGCGCTGAAGGCCGTCGCCGGCGACTTCAGCGGGACCGGCAAGTCCGACATCGTCGTGATGTACAACAGCGGCCAGGACGGCGCCGGCAAGGGCCTGGTGACGCTCTACAAGTTCGCCGGCAACGGCTCGACGCTGAACGCGCCGGTCGACGTCTGGGACAACAACGACAAGGTCAACGGCAGCTGGACCTGGGACAAGGCCAAGCTGGTCGCCGGGAAGTTCAGCGGGACCGGCAAGTCCGACCTCGCGGTGATGTACAACGGCGGCCAGGACGGGGCCGGCAAGGGCCTGGTGACGCTCTACAAGTTCGCCGGCAACGGTTCGACGCTGAACGCGCCGGTCGACGTCTGGGACAACAACGACAAGGTCAACGGCAGCTGGGACTGGTACCGCGCCGACCTCGCCTGATCCCTCCGGTGGAAGCAGCCCCTGCGGTCGCAGGCCCAGGGGCTGCTTCCCGTACCGCGCCACCGCTCCCCGCATCCGCTCTTCGCCATGCTCTCCGCCACCGTTCGAGGTACTCCCATGTCTTCCGCCACCAACGCCCGCAAGAAGTCCCGTGCCGTCGCCGTCGCCGCGCTGCTGTCGACGGTCGGAGCGGCCGGCACGTTCCTCTCGGCGGCCCCCGCCGGCGCCGCCTCCCTGAGCACCTGGGACAAGCTCGTCCAGTGCGAGGCGTCCGGCAACTGGTCGGCGATCAACCCGGTGGGCCCGTACTACGGCGGCCTCCAGTTCGACCAGGGCACCTGGGAGAGCTACGGAGGACTCGACTACGCCCCGCGGGCCGACAAGGCCACCCCCAAGCAGCAGATCCTGATCGGCGAGAAGGTCCTGGCCAAGCAGGGCCAGAGCGCCTGGCCGCAGTGCGGGCCGGCCGCCGGGCTCGGCTCCGACCACGCCAACCCGTACCCGGACCCCGTCCCGCCGGTGTCCACCGTCACGGGCCTCGGCGCGGGCTCCATCGTGACCGGGACGGTCGCGCTCACCGCCACCGTGACGGACGCCGAGGGCACCCCGACCGGCGCCACCTTCTACGTCGACGGCAGGGCCGTCGGCACCGCGAACGGCTCGGGCCCCTCCTACCGGGTCGACCTCGACACGGCGGGTCTGGCCGAGGGCTCGCACAGCCTCACCGTGCGGGCCGTCAACGACGCCGGGCAGACCGGGCCGGCCTCCGCCGCCGTCGCGTTCTTCGTGGCCAACCGCGGCACCGCGACCACCGCCACCGGTGACTTCAACGGGGACGGCAAGGACGACATCGTCGTCATGTACAACGGCGGCCAGGACGGCTCCGGCAAGAACATGGTGACGCTGTACACCTTCCTGAGCAACGGCGCGACCTTCAACACCCCCGTCGACGCCTGGGACAACAACGACACGGTCAACGGCAGTTGGAACTGGAACAACGCCAAGGTCCTGGTCGGCGACTTCAGCGGGACGGGCAAGGCCGACATCGCCGTCTTCTACAACAGCGGCCGGAGCGACAGCGGCAAGTACCTCACCACGCTGTACAAGTTCGCGAACAACGGCTCGGGCGGCTTCCGCAATCCGGTCAAGGTGTGGGACAACGACGACACCGTGAACGGCAGTTGGAACTGGGCCAACGCCAAGCCGGTGGTCGGCGACTTCAGCGGTTCGGGGAAGGCCGACATCGCCGTCCTCTACAACAGCGGGCAGGACGGCGCGGGCAAGAACATGTTGACCATCTACAAGTTCGCCAGCAACGGCTCGACCTTCAACGCGCCGGTGAACGTGTGGGACAACAACGACCGCGTGAACGCCAGTTGGAACTGGAACGCGATCAAGCCGGTCGTCGGCAAGTTCAGCGGTTCGGGGAAGGCCGACATCGCCGTCCTCTACAACAGCGGGCAGGACGGCGCGGGCAAGAACATGTTGACCATCTACAAGTTCGCCAGCAACGGCTCGACCTTCAACGCGCCGTTGAACGTGTGGGACAACAACGACCGCGTGAACGCCAGTTGGAACTGGAACAGCATCAAGGCCGTCGCCGGTGACTTCAGCGGCACGGGCCGGGACGACCTCGCCGTGGCGTACAACAGCGGGCAGGACGGTGCGGGCAAGAACCTGGTCACGCTCTACAAGTTCGCCAGCAACGGCTCCGGCTTCAACACCCCGGTGAACGTCTGGGACAACAACGACAAGGTCAACGGCAGCTGGACCTGGGACAAGATCAAGCTGGTCGCCGGCAAGTTCGGCGGCGCCGGCAGGTCCGACCTCGCGGTGATGTACAACAGCGGGCAGGATGGTGCGGGCAAGAACCTGGTGACGCTCTACAAGTTCGCCAGCAACGGTTCGACCTTCAACGCGCCCGTGAACGCCTGGGACAACAACGACAAGGTCAACACCAGCTGGGACTGGTACCGGGCCGACCTCGCCTGACCTTTCCCCGTCTGACCTCTCCCACGACGCAGCCCCTGGGCCCGAAGGCCCGGGGGCTGCCGCGTGCCCCGGCTTACGGGACCATCGCAAGGACCGCGGAGCGGCTGGAGCGGGGACCACACCAGGGACGTGGTGTCGAACCTGGCGATGCAGGTCGCGGGCAAGCAGACGCTGCTGCGCACCGCCGAGGAGCAGGGGGTGCGCCATGAACGGCTCGCACCGTCCTTCCGCGTGATGGAGCGTCTGCTGGAGATCGGCAGCGGCGACGAGGACCTGACCGGCGTCATCGACCTGCTGCGCAGGTGAGGCCCGGCCGGTAACGTACCGGCATGGCTGACCTTGAAGAACGCGCCGACGTCGTCGCGTCCGACCCGGGGCGGGCCGGGGTGTCCGTCCGACGGCGCCGTGCCACCGACCTCGCCGACTGCGTCCGGGTGCTGGGCGACGTGCACACCGCCGACGGCTACCCCACCGAGTGGCCCGACCGCCCCGCCGCCTGGCTCACCCCCGACGGCCTGCTCGCCGCCTGGGTCGCCGAGCTCGACGGCCGTCCGGCCGGCCACGTCGGCCTCTCCCGCAGCGATCCCGGTGACGTCGCTCCCGGCCTGTGGAGCGGGCGCACCGGCGGCCGCCCCGAGCTCACCGCCGTGATCGGCCGCCTCTACGTCGCTCCCGCGGCGCGCGGGCACCGGATCGGCGCCCGGCTGACGGCGAGCGCCGTGGCGCACGCGCGGGCGCTCGGCCTGCACCCCGTCCTCGACGTCGTCGCCACCCACCCCGGGGCCGTGGCCTTCTACCGCCGCCTCGGCTGGACCCTGCTCGGCAGCGCCGAACAGCGGTGGGCCTCCGGCCGTACGGTCCTCGTCCACGGCTTCGCGGCCCCGAGGGGGTAGCGGGCGGATCGCGGGGTGGCCGGGCGCCGTCAGCTCGCGGACCGGTCCGCGGTGGGGCGGCGGCGGAGGGCCGGGGTGGTGAGCGCCGGGGGCTGCCAGACGCCGTCGGCCCGGTAGAGGTCGGTGCCGGGCGCGACGATGGCGTCGATGCGGTCGAGGGTGGCGTCGTCGAGGACGAGGTCGGCGCCCTTGAGGGCCGATTCGAGCTGCTCCATGGTGCGCGGGCCGAGGATCACCGAGGTGACCGCGGGATGGGCCAGCGGGAAGGCGACGGCCAGTTCGGGCAGGGTGCGGCCGAGCTCCTCGGCGAGGGCGGTGAAGGCCTCGACGGCGTCCAGCTTGGCCGCGGTGGTGGGCAGCTCCGGGTCGAAGCGGGCCGGGTGAAGGGCGGCGCGGCCGGCGGTGAGGTCGATCGGTCGGCCCTTGCGGTAGCGGCCGGTGAGGAAGCCGCCGGCGAGCGGGCCCCAGGTCAGCACGCCCATGCCGAGCCGCTGGACGACGGGCAGCACGTTCGCCTCGATGCCGCGGGCGAGGAGCGAGTACGGCGGCTGCTCGGTGCGGAAGCGCGGCAGGGCGCGGCGCTCGGCGACGTGGTGCGCCTCGACGATCTGCTCGGCGGGGAAGGTGGAGCAGCCGAAGGCGCGGATCTTGCCGGCCCGGACGAGGTCGTCGAGGGCGGAGAGGGTCTCCTCGATGTCGGTGGTGTGGTCCGGCCGGTGCACCTGGTAGAGGTCGAGCCGGTCGGTGCGCAGCCGCCGCAGGCTCTCCTCGACCTCCCGGACGATCCAGCGGCGCGAGTTGCCGCCCCGGTTGCGGCCCTCGCCCATCGGGAAGTGCACCTTGGTGGCCAGCACGATCTCGTCCCGGTCGCCACGGGCGGCGAGCGCCTTGCCGACGATCTCCTCGGACTCGCCGGCCGAGTACATGTCGGCGGTGTCCACGAAGTTGATGCCCCGGTCGAGGGCGGTGTGGATGATCCGGGCGCAGTCGTCGTGGTCGGGGTTGCCGACCGCGCCGAACATCATGGTGCCGAGGCAGTAGGCGCTGACCTCGATGCCGGTGCCGCCGAGGACGCGGTAGCGCATGGGAGTGCTCCCCCTGGTGGTGGGTGGTCCGTCTGACGGCTCCGAGGCTAGGAGTTGGAGCGCACTCCAGCGCAAGTGCCGGGATCCCCCGGCAGGGGGAGAGGGTTCGTCGCGACGGGGGAGGCCATGGGCGGAGCGCGCGGGCGAGCCTGGGGGCATGACGAGGAGCGGTTGGGGTGTGGCCGGCTGGGGTGTCGCCTATGCCGGGTTCGGGGTGGCATGCGCGCTGAGCGGGACGGCGTTGTTCGGGATCTCCTGGCTGGGGTGGGGGGTCGCCGGGGTGGGTGCGGCGGCGGTGCCCGCCGGGGTCGCGGCGGCCCGGGGGCAGCCGGGGCCGGTGCTGCGGACGGTGCTGTGGGTGCTCGCCGGGCTGGCGGGGGCGGCGGCCTGGAGCCTGTTGATGGAAGTGCTGATGCTGCTGGTCGGAGAGGGCGTGGACAGCGGTCCGGGGACGGTGCACCATGCGCTGTCGGCGGCCGGTGCCGTGCTGCTGGCCGCGGCCGCGCGCGTTCGGCGGCCGGGTGCGGCGTGGGCGGTCGCCCCGGCCCCGTCGGAGGCTCCTGCCGCGGTCCAACTCGCCGCCTGCGCGGGCACGCTGGCGTTCGTCCCGTACGCCGTGATGAAGCTGAACTGGGCGCTCGGCGGCAGCTTCGCCGGGGTCGACGGCGCCGAGATGCGGGCGAGCAACGAGCGCAACGGCGCGTCCGGGATCTGGCTCACCCTGGAGGACTGGGGGCTCGACGCCACCGCACTGCTGGCAGGGATCGGGGTGTTCCTGCTGTGGGGCCTGGTCCGGCCGTGGGGACAGGTCTTCCCGCGCTGGACCCTGCTGCTGCGCGGCCGCCGGGTGCCGCGCTGGCTGCCGCTCACGCCCGCCCTGCTCGGTGCGGGCACGCTCGCACCGTACGGGGTGGTCGGGCTCGGGTACGTGATGCTGTGCACGACCGGCGTGACGACGATCCGGAAGGGCGACTTCGCCACGGCGACGGACGCGCTGATGGTGAGCTGGATCGGGGTGAGCGCGTTCGCCGTGTACGGGGTGGCGCTGGCGGTGGCCGCCCGGTCGTACTGGCGACGGACCGGGGGGTGACGCGGCCGGGGGTTTTGCGGGAACGGCAACAAAGCTTGCCGCTTCTACGGCGCCGGCCGCAGCCTGGCGGTGGACGGGCGGGTACGGCGCGCCCCGGGGCTCTCGCTCGGTGTCGCGCGACCGAACCGCGCGTCCGCCGCCTCCGTCCCCGCCCGAGCGGGGAAGCTCCCTCCCGCACACCGTTCCGTCCGCACGATCGGAGACCTCGCATGTCCGACCACCGGCACCACCCCGGTCACCACTCTGGTCACCACCACGGGCACGTCCCCGCCGCCGACTTCGACTGGGACGCCCTCGCCGCCCACCTGGAACGGGAGGCCGAACTGCGGGCCCCCGCCGTCACCGCGGCCGCGCGGTGGCTGCGCGACCTGCCGGGCCGGGGCGAGGTCCGGCGGGTGCTCGACGTCGGCAGTGGGCCGGGCGTGATCGCAGGGCTGCTCGCCGACGCCTTCCCGGACGCCGAGGTCGTCGCCGTCGACCAGTCGGCGGCCCTGCTGGAGCGTGCCCGCACCCGGGCGGGCGGTCGGCTGACCGTCCAACAGGCCGACCTGCCCGAGGAGTTCGACAAGCTGGGCGAGGCCGACCTGATCTGGTCCGCGAACGCCATCCACCACCTCGGCGACCAGCAGACCGCACTCACCGCGCTGGCCGGACGGCTGCGCCCCGGCGGTCTGCTGGCCGTCGCCGAACGCGGACTGCCGCTGCGCTACCTCCCGCGCGACTTCGGCCTCGGCCGGGCCGGCTTCCAGGCCCGGCTGGACGCCGCGCACGAGGACGGCTTCAGCACGATGCGCGCCGAACTGCCCGGCGCCACCGAGGAGGTGGAGGACTGGCCGGCCATGCTCACCCGCGCCGGCCTGACGCCCTCCGGCACCCGCACCTTCCTGGTCGACCACCCGGCGCCGCTCGCCCGCCCGGCCCGCGAGCACCTCCACGCCCAGCTCGCCCGCCTGCGCGACCAGCTCGCCGACCACCTCGCCGCCGACGACGCCGCCACCCTCGACGCTCTCCTCGACGAGACCGCCGCCACCGGCATCCTGCACCGCCCGGACGCCTTCTACCTGTCCGCGATGACCGTCCACACCGCCCGGGCGCTCCCGGCCTGACGGCGGCCGGTATCCCGCGCGGGCGGGTAGGGTCGCCGCATGGCAGCCAACGAGCACGGGTTCGTCGTGGTGACGACCACCCACGAGACCGAGGACCGGGCCCGCGACCTGGCGTCCGCCGCCGTCCGCGACCGGCTGGCCGCGTGCGCGCAGGTGTACCCCGTCCGGTCCGTCTACTGGTGGGAGGGCGAGGTCCAGGACGCCGAGGAGTGGCGGATCGATCTCAAGACCAGGGCCGAACTCGCCGACCGGCTGGGCGCGTTCCTCACCGAGCGGCATCCGTACGAGACACCCGAGGTGGTCGCCGTTCCGGTGGTCGCGGGCAGCCCCGGCTACCTGGCGTGGGTCACCGCCGAGACGTCGTCCGCCGGCTGAGAGCCGGACGGACGGGCTCGGCCGTGACCCACGGCCGGGCCCCGCGCCGGCTTCGTCAGGCCGACCGACGTTACGCCGACTCGCCGCCGAAGCGGGCCGTCCAGGCGGCCAGGTCCTCGTCCGTGATCTTCGCGAACAGCACCGGCGGCACGGTGAACGCCGTCCCGGCCGGCACCAGGTCCAGCGCCCGCGCCTCCTCGGCGCTCACCCACCGCCGGGACGCCGCCGGGTCGCCGTCGGCCACCGCGAACGCTCCGCGCATCGCCGCCGCGGCCGTCGGGATGAACGGCTCCGACACCACCGCGTACAGGTGGATCAGGTTCATCGCCGTGCGCAGGGTCAGCGCCGCCGCCTCCGGGTCGGTCTTCACCTGGAGCCACGGCGCCTTCTCGTCCAGGTACGCGTTGCCCGCGCTCCACAGCGCGCGCAGACTCTGCGCCGCCTTGCGGAAGTTGAGCGCGTCCAGCTGCGCCTCGTACTCGGCCAGCAGGTCGGCGATCTGCGTGCCCAGCCGCTGCTCCGCCTCGCCCGGCGCGTGCCCGCCCGGGACGTCGTCGCCGAAGCGCTTGCGGCTGAAGGACAGCACCCGGTTGACGAAGTTGCCGAGGGTGTCGGCGAGGTCCTTGTTGACGACCGAGGCGAAGAGGTCCCAGGTGAAGCTGGAGTCGTCCGACTCGGGCGCGTGCGCCATCAGGAAGTAGCGCCAGTAGTCGGCGGGCAGCAGCTCCAGCGCGACGTCCGTGAAGATGCCGCGCTTCTGGCTGGTGGAGAACTTCCCGCCGTAGTACGTCAGCCAGTTGAAGGCCTTGACGTAGTCGACCTTCTTCCACGGGCGGCGCGAGCCGAGGATCGTCGCCGGGAACATCACCGTGTGGAACGGGACGTTGTCCTTGGCCATGAACTCGGTGTAGCGGACGGTCTCGTCGGCCTCGTACCACCAGGACTTCCAGTCCCGCGGCTGCCCGGCCGGGGCCGCGTCCGCCCACTCCTTCGTGGCGCCGATGTACTCGATCGGGGCGTCGAACCAGACGTAGAAGACCTTGCCCTCGGCCGCCAGCTCCGGCCACACGTCGGCCGGCACCGGGACGCCCCACTCCAGGTCACGGGTGATCGAGCGGTCCTGCAGGCCCTCGGTCAGCCACTTGCGGGCGATCGAGGAGGCGAGCACCGGCCAGTCGTCGCCGTGCGCGGCGATCCACTGCTCGACCTCCTCGGTCAGCTTCGACTGGAGCAGGAACAGGTGCCTGGTCTCCCGGACCTCCAGGTCGGCGCTGCCGCTGATCGCCGAGCGGGGCTCCAGCAGGTCGGTCGGGTCCAGCACCCGGGTGCAGTTCTCGCACTGGTCGCCGCGCGCCTTGTCGTAGCCGCAGTGCGGGCAGGTGCCGACGATGTACCGGTCGGGCAGGAAGCGGCCGTCGGCGTTGGAGTACACCTGGCGGATCGAGCGCTCCTCGATGAAACCGTTGCGCTGGAGTTCGCGCGCGATCTCCTGGGTGATCTCCCGGTTCTGCGGGGACGAACTGCGGCCGAAGAAGTCGAACGAGAGCCCGAACCCGTCGTACACCGCCTTCTGCGCCTCGTGCGCCCGGGCGCAGAACTCCGCCACCGGCAGCCCGGCCTCCTGCGCGGCCAGCTCGGCCGGCGTGCCGTGCTCGTCCGTCGCGCAGATGTACAGCACCTCGTGGCCCCGCTGGCGCAGGGAGCGGGAGTAGACGTCCGCCGGGAGCATGGACCCGACCATGTTGCCCAGGTGCTTGATCCCGTTGATGTACGGAAGGGCGCTGGTGATCAGGTGCCGAGCCATCCTCGGATGCTCCGATTTCTCCCGCACAGCGCCCCGCCCGGGGTGCTGTGCCAGGCGCAGGGGTCCACTGTGGGCTGCCAAAGCCTACCGCCGCCGGCCGGCGGGCGACGAAGCGTTTACGGCGCGGTGCGGTCGGTGGCGAGGCCTCCGGTGAAGTCGCCGTAGCGGTCGAACTCCCCGGCCTTCACCCCTCGGACGAACGCCGCCCACTTGCGCGGCGTGGTCCGGACGATGATCTCGGCGCGCTCCGACTCGCGGATCTCCACCAGGCCGTCTGCGGCCCTGATCTCGACGCATTCGTTGGCCTCGCCGCTCGCCGTCGACTTCTGCCAGTCGTTCATGACCGGCCCGCGAGGTCTTTCAGTATGGTCCGGATGAAGTCCCGGGATTCGGCCGGCCCGAGCGCGATCGCCTCGGTCTCCGTCTTGATCTCGCGGTACGTCTGCAAATCGGCCTCGGCGTGCACGAACTTCGGGCCCTGGGAGAGATCGATCTGGACGGTGTCCAGCTCCGGAACCGGCCCGCAGGCGAGATACAGGCTCTCCCCGGAACCCGGAAAGGTGTCCAGGCTGAACGGGATCGCGTGGATCTCCACGCCCGGGCGCTCGGAATCCTGGAGCAGGCTCTCCAACTGCTCGCGCAGTACCACCGGCCCGCCGAACTGCATCCGCAGCGCGGATTCGTGGATGAAGGCGGTGTACGGCTTCGGCCGGTCGACCAGGATCTGCTGGCGCTGGATCCGGAAGGCGGTCCGCACGTCCGCCTCGTGCCGGGGCAGGGGGGGCCGCAGCCGCGCGAACACGGCGGAGGCGTAGGCGGAGGTCTGCAGGAGCCCGGGGATGAAGCTGGTGTGCAGGATCGTGAGCGACTCCGCGTGGTGCTCCATCTCCGCGATGTCGATGATCCCGTTCGGGATCCGCCCGCGGTAGCCGTCCCACCAGTACTTCCGGCGGTCCTGGGTCATCGCGAGCAGCGCGTCGAGGTAGGGGCCGTCGGCGCAGTCGCAGGTGCGCGCCCAGATCCGGAGCCGTTCGGCGCTGATGCCGGACTTCCCGTTCTCCATCTGCGAGATCTTGGGCAGGTCCGTCCCCAGCGTGGCGGCCAGATTCTTGGGCGTCACGCCCACGCGTTCGCGCATCCTGCGCAGCTCGATGCCAAGGCGCTGCTGGCGCACGGTCGGCGACAAGCGGGGTGGCATGACTCTCTTCTCCGGATCGCGGGTTCCGTCGATGCTTCCGGTGAAGTGTGCCGCGCACACCGGGCCCTAGCTGCCGAACCGGGGGATACCCCACGATGGAGTGAACGTTCCCGCGCTCGGTAGCAAGTCTTGTACCTCGACCCTCTAAGGTCGATCCCGCGTCACTCGCTGACAGTTGTCCTGCCTTGCCGTCAATCAGCCGTACATTCACACCAGATGCACGGTCGGCAGGCTCGACATCCCCGACCGGAGACAACCATGCCGCATCCGCCGCTTCCGCCGGTTCCCCGCCGCCCCCGGCCTCTCCGACTCCGACGTCGTTCCGCACGCCGGTGAACACGCTGCTGGTCGCCGGACTGTCCCTCCTCCTGCTGGCCGTCCTGTTCGTCGGCTGGCTGGTCTGGCTGGTCACCACCCAACCCCGCCTGCCGCGTCCGACGAAACCCGGATTCGCCCTCCGCCATCCGACCTCCCGCAAGGAGAAATAGCCGCCGGGGCCGGCCGCCTGCCCTGTCCCGAAGACGCGACCCTCCGCCGTCGTACGATCACCCGGCAACACCGACCGGCACATTCGTACGGGGGACTGGGGAGTCTGGGCCGACGAGGAACGGGCATACACCACGTGGGACGGGTCCGACCTCCAGGCCGTCAAGCTCGCCGACGGCACCCAGCTGTGGTCCACCAAGCACCAGGGCGACCGCTTCGGAGCCCCACTGGTGGCCAAGGGCACCGTGTACGCCAGCGACGGCGCCCCCTCCGTCACCGCCTTCGACGCAGCCCGCGCTGGACCTGCCAGCTGCCCAGCCTCCCCCGCTGGGACAGCGCCCCCGTCCTCGCCAACGGCATCCTCTTCGTCCCCAGCCAGCTGGGCACCGACGGCGTCCACGCCGTCGACGCCACCACCGGCAGGCTCAAGTGGACCTTCAGGGACCCGGACTAACAAGGCAACGCCACCAGCGAGAACTGGCGCCTCAGCACCAACGGCACCCTCGTCTTCGCCGCCCTGAAGAACAAGGTCTTCGCCCTGCCCGCCACCTGACCATGAGGGCAGGCATCTACCTGTTGGAGGTGGACCCGCACGACGGCATGCCGATCGGTGGTGCGCCATGCCTGCTCCGCACGGTCGAGGTAGGCACTCGGCCAGCCTGAACGATGACGGTCGCCGCGACGCGGCGGCTTGGTCGCCGGCGCTCAGGCCGAGACGTTCTTCGGCGCGAAGCGCAGCAGAACCACGTCTCCGACCGTCCGGGTGTCCAGCAGCTTCATCCGGCGGGTGCTGCCACCGGGGAACTCGGCCGGGTAGACGAAGCGCGGTGCGCCGACCTCGCCGACCAGCAGCGGTGCCACTGCCAGGTGGATCTCGTCGGCCAGGCCCTGGGAGAGGAATTGGGTGTGGATCTGACCGCCACCCTCGACCATCAGGCGCTTCACGCCTCGGCTGGCCAGGTCATCGAGCACCAGGCCGAAGTCCACCGTGTCGCCGGTGGAGACCACGTCGGCCAGGCCGTCGAGGGCGTCGCGCAGCTTCAGCGCGCCGGCGTCGGTCGTGTATACGACCTTCTTGTCCCCGAAGTGCCAGAACTTGAGGTCACGGTCGAGGTCACCGCTGGCCGTGATCGTCACCTTGAGCGGGTACTCCGGCTTGCCGGCCGCAACCCGAGCGGCCCGGCGTTCGTCGCTGTTGACCAGCAGCCGCGGGTTGTCGCTGCGCAGCGTGTTGCCGCCGATGAGGATGGCATCCGATTCTGCCCGCACCTGGTCCACGCGGTCGAAGTCGTCCGCGTTCGACAGCAGCAGCCGCTGCGGCGAGGTGTCGTCGATGTAGCCGTCGATCGAAGTGGCAACGCTCAGCAGGACGAAGGGGCGCTCGGTCATCGTGGCTCCGTTTCTCGCTAGGCGGTGCAACGCCGCCAGGGTGATCACACTTCATGAAGCATGACGCTGTCGAGAGCTTCACGGAACTCGGTCACCGCAGCCACCGTCGACCACCGCTGCAACTGACCGTCGAGCGATGCCAGTTCGGCGAAGATTCTGGCCGATCCCGTACTGATCCCAATTGATAGAGCCTCAGCTGCGGTCATGGCCGCCTGCTCGGGACCAACTGAGTGGAGCTGGGCTCCCGCCGACCTGGCCAGATACACCCCGCGATCCCGCCGGAACGAGGCCGGCAGGGCGCGAATCGCTCGATCGAAGCCGGTGGTCGCCGCCTCGTAGTCGCCCAGGACGGACAGCGAGCGCGCCCGTTGGGCTTCCACGTAGGCCTCATTGAGCCAGTGACCACGACGGACCTCGGTGTCACCGGGCCGGGTCACCAGCTCCAGGGCCAGGTCGTAGCCCCGCTGACTGGCCAGCCCGTCGCCCAGTAGTGCGTGCCCATGAGCCCCGAAGACCGCCCCGAGGGCCCCGAGCCTGCTGCCGGGCATGGCCAGGCGCTGGGCCGACTCGGCCAGATCGACTGCTTCCAGGGGATCCTTCATGTCACCGGCCAGCTGGGCCTTGCGGGCCGTGATGTAGACGGTCAATTCGTGATCTTCAGCGGCTCCCGACCAGTCGATGGCCCGATCAGCCCAGTACTGAGCGGCACGGTGGTCGCCACTGTCCTGGTAGAGCCAGCTACAGAACTCGGCGTACTCGGCTTGGACCTGCATCAAGTCCTGGCGGTCGCGGCCGGAAGCGTCACGGCGCAGCTGCTGGATCAGGCGGACATGCTCCTGGGCTGTGGCGACGACGTTCCGGGGACCGAGCACGTTGTCGCAGCCGACCAGCGACCTGCGCAGCTGGCGCATGTTGTGAACCGGGTTGACGTCAGGCGAGAGCGCGAGTGGCTTCGGCTGGGCAGTGGGGCCGCCGAAGGCGGACAGCATCGCGGTACCGGTGGCGGCCGTGGCAGTGCGCAGTAAGGCGCGGCGCGGCATGGTCACGAAGATGACCCTCCCGTCAGATGTGCGGCAACCAACTCTGACCTCCGTGCCCATGAGCGCCGTGGACGAGCCGACAACGACAGCCTCCTGCGCCAGATCGCCAAGGTCGAGCTGCTCGGTGTGAGCATTCCCGAGGCCAGGCGGCTGCGTTGGAGGATCTGGGGATTCGGCTCGTGGAGCTGGCACCAACCTGGAGGCAGCTGCCGGGTGATCCGGCGTCGTGAAGAGCGCCCTCAACTCGATGGTGCGGATCTTCAGCAGCCGGGCCAGCTTCACCCACATCCACGGTTGCGGCTCGCCCTGGCCGCGCTCCCACCTCACCACCGTCGAGCGGTGAACTCCCAGCGCGTCAGCCAGTGTCTCCTGGGTGTGGCCAGCATCCTTGCGCCGCTGAGCGAGCCGTTCCCGCTTGACCACCATCGGCTCCCGCCCTCTGCTACGCCAGATCGTCTGTCCTGACAACGCGCCAGGTGGCGCCCGGGTATGCGCCTCGGATGCGACATCAATGCGCCAATTCTGCTCTGGTTCACGCCGGTTGGAGGCGGTTCTGTAGGGACGTGCCGGACGAAGTTGGCCCGGCAGCGGCTCTGACCCAGCCGGGCTCGGTGGCCACTGACCGCTTGCGGGCTCGGTCACTGGTCGTCCAAACCTCACCATCAAAGTCTTCCCGTCGAAACCCCGGCGGGAGTGTCTATCAGAAGGGAAAGACCATGGTGCACAACAGCACCCCGGCGGCTCCGACCGCTGAGGGCGGTCTCCTCGTTTCGGCGCGGAAGATCGCTGCGGCTCGGGCTCGCACCGAGCAGCCGTCCGACGTCAGCAGCGGCCGTTCCGACGGCAACGACTGATCCGGCCGCCCACGATGCTTGATGCTGCCTCGTGGGCGGCGCGTCTGGGCGGGGACTCGTTCCTCGCCCAGACGTTCAACCGCTCCTACGCCGTCATCCCCGGGCAGGCCACCGACGTCGCCGGCCTGCTCTCCTGGGACGACCTCAACACCATCCTCGCCACCCAGCGGCTGGAGCCTCCACGGCTGCGGCTGTCGCTGGACGGCGAGATGTTGCCGCTGCACCGGTACGCGCTGCCGGTGACCACCCGCCGGTCGGTGACGTGGCACCGCTTCCAACCGGCTGAGCTGCACGCTCGCCTGGCAGAGGGTGCTTCGCTCGTCCTGGACTCCATCGAGAAGATCCACCCGCCCATCGGGGCGGCAGCTGAAGGACTGGAGCGCTTCCTCGGAACGCTGGTGCAGGTCAACGCCTACGCGTCGTGGACCGAGAAGGAGGGCTTCGGCACCCATTGGGACGACCACGACGTGGTGGTCGTCCAGATGTACGGAGCAAAGCGCTGGCGGCTCTACGGCCCCACCCGTGAGGCTCCGACGTTCCGAGACGTCGAAAGCCCGGACACTCCCGAGGGCGAGCCGGTCGCGGACATCGTGCTGACGGCCGGCGACGTGCTCTACCTGCCGCGCGGCTGGTGGCATGCGGTTGCGGCCGACCAGGGGTCGGAGTCGCTGCACCTCACCTTCGGTCTGGTCACCAACACGGGAGCTGACCTCCTGACCTGGGTGGTCGACCAGCTGCGGTCTCGTACCGCGCTGCGCCTGGATGTGCCTCGGTTCGCCTCGCCAGAGGAGCAGGCTGCCTACGTCGAGAATCTGCGCGCCGAGGTGCTGAGCGAGCTCACCGATCCGGACCTGGTCAGCCGGTGGGCCGAGTCGGTGGACACCACGCACTACGGCAGGGCGGTCACCTCGTTGCCGTACATCGGAGGTCTGCCCGCGAGGGCTGAGGTGAGGGTGCGCCTCACTGCACCACGGGCGAGGCTGACGGAAAACGCGCCGGAAGGCACCGTCACCCTGGCGGCGGCGGGAACGGCGTGGGACTTCGCTGGGCAGGCCACTCCGCTGCTCCAGAAGTTGCTCACAGGTGAGCCGGCCACCCTGGGGGCGCTGGCCGAGATCGCCAGCTTGGAGGTCGAGCACGTGGCCTCCCTGGTGTCGGTGCTCATCGAGGGCCAAGCAGCCGCCGTTGTCGGGACAGCGCTGTGACGGCCGTGTTGGGGCTGGGGACGTACCGGGTGCGCGTCGTTGCTCAAGCGGCGCGCACCGCCCTCGCGGCGGGCGCTTCCTGGGTCGATACGGCTCCGAACTATGCGGATGGCTTCGCCCACCAGCAGCTGGCGCAGGTGGCAGCCGACTACCCAGATGCACGGATGTCGACGAAGACCGGTTTCCACACGGCTGCCCAGGGTCGAGCTGCGGTCGCAGCTGGCGTGTTGACCGCCGACGAGGCGGCGGGCGGTCACAGCCTCGCACCGACCTTCATCCGGTGGCAGACGGAGCGCGCGCTGCGCCTGCTCGGCCGGGCCAACCTGGTGTTCGTCCACAACCCCGAGCGGGTCGGCCATGACCGCGCCCAGGTGCAGGCCGAGCTCCGGGAAGCCTTCGCAGTGTTGGAAGAGTTCGCCCAAAGCGGCCAGATCGGCGGGTATGGAGTCGCCACCTGGTCGGGCCTGGCCTCCGGCGCGTTCACGGTGCCTGACTTGCTCGGCCTCGCCGGGGAGGCCGCCGGCTCAGCCTCGCACCACTTCACCGGCCTCCAGCTGCCAGTCAGCCTGGTCATGGCCGATCCCATGGTCCAGGCGCTGAACGGCAGCGGGCCACTCGTCCAGGCGCAAGATGCCGGAGTCATCACCTTCGCCTCTGCGCCTCTGCACGGCGGTGAATTGCCCGGCCTGATGACACCCGAACTGGCGGAGTTCATTCGTGCCGGCCTGTCGGCTCCAGCGGCTGCACTACTGGCTGTCGCGTCCTGCCCTGGCCTGGATGTGGTCCTTGTGTCGGCCAGCACTCCGGAACACTGGGACGATGCGGCGAAGGCCGTGGCCGTCCCCCTTGCACCTGAACGTCTGAGGAGCATCCTTGATGAACTCGCCACCGGATGAGGCGACCCAGGTCCGCATGGAGGCCGCTCACCACACTGCGGCGCTGCTCCTGGGGCTGACCTGTACTGGCCCCGCAGCCTGGGGCTTCCAAGGCCGAACCATGGGTCGACGAGCCGGAAACCAGTGGCTGAGGGTGAACTGCACGACCAAGGCCAACGCGCAGCGGAAGCAGGGCGAAGGCATCGTCGGCGCGTCCACCCTGATTCCGGACGATGTTCCCCGGCCACGGCTGCACGACGTGATCGACTGGAGGGAGGATGAACACGTCTACCAGGCTGAGATGACCGACTACGTGAGCCACCCGGTCATCTCGCCGGACCGGGCTGACCTCGCCCACGACCCGGGACTACCGGACGAGTGGTGGAGCAGCCTGTGCCGCGTCCTGAGCCGGCTCGGCCAGGCGGAGGGCGTCCGCACCACCATCCGACCCGAGTGGATCGAGCGGGCCTTCCCGCAGTTCCTCGGCATCCCCGCGCCGGAGAAGGTCGAGCGGGTCACCGGCCATGCTGATCTGCACTGGGGAAACCTGACGGCCCCGCTCACCCTGCTCGACTGGGAGCGCTGGGGGCTGGTGCCCGTGGGTTACGACCCGGGCCTGCTCCACGCCAACAGTCTGCTCGTCCCCCAGGTGGCTGCCCGTCTCCGGTCGGAGTTCGCGCCGGTGCTCGACACCCCAGCCGGCCGGATCGGGGAACTGGTCGCCCTGGCCGAGATGCTGCAAGCAGTTGCCCGAGGTTGGTACCCCGAGCTGGCTCCGTTGCTGGCTGACCGCGCGGCCGACCTGACCGGCGTCCGGCCGCCCACCAGCGCGAACCCCCTGCTCGCCGGGTGACTGCGGTTGGTGCCACCGCGATACACAGAAGCCCTCGGCAGTCGAAACTGCCGAGGGCTTCTGGTTGAGGGCACGGATCCGAAACGTTTGTCGTTCTGGGGCGTTAAACGTGGTCTGCCATCAGTACGTCTTCTGCCGACGCCAGCGCCAACCCCCGCATCGTCCGCAGTTACTTCCGGCGGCTCCTTGCGAGGCGCAAGGGCCGCCGGAACGACCTATTCGGCGTCCGCGACGAGGTGGTCGAACTCGCCGGCCTGGACGCCGAGGAGGAAGGCCTCCCACTTCTTCGGGGTGGTGCGGACGGTGATCTCGGTCGTGTCCGACTCGCGGATCTCGACCATGCCGTCGACGGTCCGGACTTCGAGGCACACGTCGGACTCGCTGCTCAGTGACGGCCTCTGCCAGTCGCTCATGGTGGCTCCGTAAGTTGTTAGGCGGCCCGGGAGGGCCGGATGTGGCTGATGGTGGCTTGCCTCTGGTGGCTCCCAAGGAGTGGCCGTCCGGCTCTCCGGGGCGCCCTGACCGCTGATTGAGATCTGCGTCCTGGTCGCTGTTTACGGAGCTGACGGCGGGGTGTTCCTCGGGCCAAGGAGAGTGCTGGTTTCGGCGTGGGGAGCGTGGGATGACAGAGCGGCGGGCTCGGATCTGGGTGGGGATCGACGCGGGCAAGGGCCACCACTGGGCGGCGGCGGTCGACGAGTCGGGGTTCCAGGTCTGGTCGAAGAAGATCGACAACGACGAGGCCGCGATCCTGGAAGCGGTCGCCGAAGCGCTGGCCATGGCGGGTGCGGTGGACTGGGCGATCGACCTGTCCGGCACCGCGTCCGCGCTGCTGCTGGCCCTGCTCGCGTCGCACGGGCAGAAGCCGGTCTACGTTCCCGGCCGCACCGTCAACCGGATGTCCGGCGCCTACCGAGGCGAGGCGAAGACCGACGCCCGCGACGCGTTCGTGATCGCGGAGACCTCGCGCCTGCGCAGGGACTTCGCGGCCGTGGACGTCCCCGCCCAGCTGGTGGCCGATCTGGCGCTGCTGGTCGCGCACCGCACTGACCTGGTCGCCGACCGGGTCCGCATGGTCAACCGGCTCCGTGACGTGCTGACCGGGATCTTCCCGGCCCTGGAGCGGGCCTTCGACTGGTCCGGCAGCAAGGGCGCGCTGACCCTGCTGACCTACCGGCAGACCCCGGCCGGGATACGCCGGGTGGGCCGCGCCCGTCTGGAGTCTTGGCTGCGCAAGCGTGGTGTCCGCTCGGCCGACAAGGTCGCCGCCACCGCGCTGGAGGCGGCCGGGGCCCAGCACACTGTGCTGCCCGGTGAGAGCATCGCGGCCTCGATCGTCGCAGACCTGGCCTCCCAACTCCTCGCGCTGGACGAGCGGATCGGTGGCCTCGACAAGCAGATCAAGGAGACCTTCCATGCCCACCCGCAGGCGCACATCATCGAGTCGATGCCGGGCATCGGCCCGATCCTGGGCGCCGAGTTCGTCGTCGCTGCGGGCGACCTGTCGGCCTACGCGGATGCCGGCCGGCTGGCCTCCGCGGCCGGCCTGGTTCCGGTGCCCCGCGACTCGGGCCGACGCACCGGCAACCTGCACCGGCCCAAGCGTTACAGCCGTCGCCTGCGCAGGGTGTTTTACATGTCCGCGCAGACCAGCATGATCAAGGACGGCCCGAACCGGGACTTCTACCTCAAGAAGCGTGCCGAGGGCTGCGGCCACGTCCAGGCCCTCATCGCCCTTGCCCGGCGCCGGGTGAACGTCCTGTGGGCGCTGTTGCGCGACGGACGGGAGTTCACCCCCGCACAGCCGGTCGCGCAGGCGGCTTGACTCGGTCATTGAAACTCCCAGGGGTTCGGTGATGGTCAGCCGGTGGCCCTTTGCGCGGAGCAAGGGGCCACCGGAACACGTTTGTCAGGCGTTGCCGAAGTGGTCGAACTCGCCGCGCTTGACGCCTTCGATCCAGAGGGCGTACTTCTGCGGAGTCGTCACGATGACCGAGTCAGGTGCGTCGGACTCGCGAATCTCGATCCTGTTGGCGATGGAACGGACTTCGACGCACTCGTTGGACTCCCCGCTCAGCGATGACTTCTGCCACTGCTGGGACATGGTCGCCTTCTCCAGTTCCGGTCAGATGGTGAACTCTCCCTTGGCTATGCCATCGAGGAGATCCCGCCACTCCCGGTGGGTGAAGCGGACAGGGGGCGCGTTGCGGGCGAGGCTGCTTCGGATGAACACCGAGTCTGCCGTGATCGCCACCTCGGGGCAGTTGTTGCCCGCGCCGCAGATGCTCGGAGTGCGCCAGTCGAGGTCTTCCACGGTTCTCCTTTCAGGACGTCTTCAGGAGATCATCCATGAAGGCGATCGAGTCGGCCGGGCTGAGCGCCGACCTCTCCATGGCGTTGAGAGTCTCGCGGTAGTTGTCGAGTTGGTCGGAGCCGTCGAGGAAGATGGGGCCGTGGACGGAGTCGACCTGCACGGTGTCCAGCCGTGGGACGGCGCCACCGACGTAGAGGACCGCGTTCCCGGCGCCGGAGAAGCCCGGGGCGTCGAACGTGATGACCCGCACGGTGATGTTGGGGCGGTCGGTCATCGCACGGATGTGTTCGAGCTGGGCGCGGGCCACGGCCTTTCCGCCGAAGTTCATGCGCAGGGCCGCCTCGTGGATGATCGCGTCGTACTCGACGGCATGAGGCCTGGTGAGAACCTTGACGCGCTCCACGCGGTGGGCGATCCGTGCCCAGAGATCGCGAGCGGGGAGCCGTGGATGGACCATCTCGAAGATCGCCCGGGCGGTGTCCTCGGTCTGGAGCAGGCCGGGCGCGTGGCAGATCTGCAGAGTCCTTATCCGGCCTTCGGCGCGATGTTCGAGTTCCGAGATGTCGAGGAGGCTTCCAGGCAGGACGCCCCGGTACTCCTCCCACCATCCCTTGCCGCGCTCTGCCGCGACCGAGGCGAGCGCTTCGACATAGGCCGAGTCGCCCTCCTGGTACTCGCGGGCCAGGGTCCGTACGCGGTCGGGCGAGATGGCGTAGAGGCCCTTCTCGATCTGGGTGATCTTCGTTCGATCCAGGCCGAGGATTGAGGCTGCGTCAGCGGTCGTCTTCCTGGCGGAGTCGCGCATCTTTCGCAGCTCCAGTCCAACACGCAACTGGCGGGCGGTTGGTGTGTTCCTCGGTGGCATGCCGGGAGTCTCCCGTGTCTCTCGGTGGCAGTCCACTCGGAGAGGCGGGCGACCAGGATTGGGGCACATGTTCCCCTAAAAAAGTGGGCACTAATGCTGCCGATTGGGTGGCATGACTGCCGGTGGATGCTCTACGGTGTGTAGCGAGCCGCTTACATGAAGTGTCGTCAGCGTCCCGAAGTGCACCCCGGGTGTGCGAGTGCAGGCTGCCGACGCCTGCGCTCCTCATCGTCGGCGGGGGTAGGCCACGGGTGGCGTCTTCATTCGCGAGCATCCTCATCTCTCTCATAGGGCTGGAGACAGTCGTGTGTCTTCCTCTGTTCACTTCCCCTCGTACGGAGCCGACTTCGGGGTTCAGGCTGAGCCTCTCGCCGCCGGCCCATCTCGGCATGGTCGGCCCGATCCGCCGACTCCT
Organism: Streptomyces kaniharaensis; assembly: GCF_009569385.1. Classification (NCBI taxonomy): domain Bacteria; kingdom Bacillati; phylum Actinomycetota; class Actinomycetes; order Kitasatosporales; family Streptomycetaceae; genus Streptomyces; species Streptomyces kaniharaensis. Next base: position 2,686,244 of record NZ_WBOF01000001.1, on the reverse strand, counting down.
GCGGGACGCCCTCCGAATCATCGGGCTCGACCCCGACTCGGCGTGCCTGATCGTCTCCGAGCTGGTGACCAATGCACTGCTCCACGGGGAGGGGCAGCCGACGGTCGTGCTTGAACTCCGGGGCGGGAGGCTGCACATCACCGTCTCCGACTCGTCGGGGAACCCCCTCCGGAGACAGGCCCCGGACGACTCGCGAACGAGCGGCCGGGGCCTGGACATCGTCGACGCGCTCTCCGAGTCGTGGGGCGTTGAGGCGATCGGGAGTCACGGCAAGGCGGTGTGGGCGGTGACGAAGGTGGGGCACACGTGATCGGGCTGGTGTCGCTGCTCGTGGCACTTGTCTTCGTCGGGTGGGTGGCCTGGCGCGTCAACACTCAGCCGCGGGAAAGGCGCTCGACCAACCGCGACTTGGCCTCGGGCCACTCGTCGGCGAGCATCGAGAAGTAGGCGGTGTCCCGCCATACGCCGTTGGCGCGGAGCCGGTCCCGGCGGTGGATGCCCTCGAAGCTGGCGCCGAGGCGCAGGATCGCGTTGCGGGAGCGGTCGTTGAGTGCGTCCGCCTTCCAGAAGACCCGGCCCATGCCCAGGTCCTCGAAGGCGTATTGCATCATCAGCAGCTTCGACTCCGAGTTGACGGCCGTCCGCCACACCGACCGGGCGTACCAGGTGCCGCCGATCTCGACCAGCTCGTTCACCGCGCTGAAGTCGTAGAAGCCGGTGACGCCGACGGCCCTGCCGCCGGCCAGCTCGATGACGGCGAACTTCACCGCCGTTCCGGCCTCGACCTCGGCGATGCGGGTGTCGAGGATCGCGCCCAACTCCTCTTCGGTCGTCGGCGGGAGGAAGGGGACCCGGCGCCAGACCTCCGGGTCGGGGCCGACGGTGTCCCAGAGGTCGGGGAGGTGCCGGCGGTCCAGGGGCTCCAGGCGGACGTGGCGGCCGGTGAGGGTGACGGGCACGGGGAGCTTCGCGGTCATGATCCAGACGGTAGCGCCCAATTGCACTAGAGGCAATGGATATACGCACTAGTGCAAAATGGAGGGGTGGGGCAAAGCGAGGGGCCCTGCGGGACGTGCTTGGGTTCTAGGAGTCGTTGCAACACCCCAGTTCAGGGGATGCATTGGACTTCGAGATCCGCAAGGACCGGACGGCCCAGGGGCCTGTGAAGCTGCGCCGGGAACGGGAGGCATACTCCCGGCTCATGCAGCAGGGCTACACGAACACCGAGGCGTGCCGGATCGTCGGCATCGCCCGCCGGACCGGCCAGAAGTGGCGTCACGGCCGCGGAGCCGAGCAGCGGCAGAAGGCGGCACCACCGATTCGCATGGTGGTGCCGCCTTCCGGTGTCTCCCGGTATCTGAGCGAGGACGAGCGGATCCACATCGCCGACCGGCTGCGGGAGAAGGCCACCGTGCGGGCCATCGCCGCGGAGCTGGGCCGCAGTCCGTCCACCATCAGCCGGGAGATCCGCCGCAACCGCACCGAGGGCACTCGCGGGCAGTGGCACTACCGTCCGCACGCCGCCCAGGCCAGGGCGGACGCTCGCCGGCCCCGCCCCAAGGCCCGCAAGATCACCGAGAACCCCGAGCTGCACGCCGCCGTCCAGGCGATGCTGGACGAGCAGTGGAGCCCGGAGCAGATCTGCCACGCTCTACGTCGACAGTTCCCCGACCGGCCGGAGATGCACGTGGTCCACGAGACCGTCTACCAGGCGCTCTACGTCCAGGGCCGCGGCGAGCTGCGGCGCGAGCTCGCCGGTGCCCTGCGCTCAGGCCGGGCCCGCCGCAGGCCCCAGCGGCAGGCCAACTGCCGGCGTTCCCGCTTCACCGACCCGATGGTCATGATCAGCGAGCGCCCCGCCGAGGCCGAGGACCGGGCCGTCCCCGGCCACTGGGAGGGCGATCTGATCCTCGGCAAGGAGCACAAGTCCGCGATCGGCACCCTGGTCGAGCGTTCGACCCGCTACGTGATGCTGCTGCACCTGCCCGGCGACCACACCGCCGAGACCGTCCGCGACGCCCTGGTGGCCACCGCCCGGACACTCCCGGTCCAGCTGAAGCGGTCCCTGACCTGGGACCAGGGCAGCGAGATGGCCAGGCACGCGGAGTTCAGCCTGGCCACCGACATCCCGGTCTACTTCTGCGACCCGGCCAGTCCCTGGCAGCGCGGCTCCAACGAGAACACGAACGGCCTGCTGCGGCAGTACTTCCCCAAGGGCACCGACCTGTCGGTCCACACGCCCGAGCACCTGGCCGCCGTCGCCGACCAGCTCAACCGCCGCCCACGCAAAACGCTCGGCTGGGAAACCCCAGCCGAGCGTCTGGCTAAACTCCTCGCGGCCTAGACAACCGACCACGTGTTGCAACGACCACTAGAAACCGCCCGTGTCCCGCAGGGCCCCTCACGAACCTCAGGCTCAGATGAACGAGTTGATCTGGATCGTCTCGTCCCGGCCCGGACCGACGCCGATGGCGGAGATCGGCGCGCCCGACATCTCCTCCAGCGCCTTCACGTACGCCTGCGCGTTCTTCGGCAGCTCGGCGAAGGACTTCGCCTTGCTGATGTCCTCGTTCCAGCCCGGCAGCGTCTCGTAGATCGGCTTGGCGTGGTGGAAGTCCGACTGGTTGTAGGGGAGTTCCTCGACCCGCTGCCCGTCGATCTCGTACGCGACGCAGACCGGGATCTGCTCCCAGCCGGTCAGCACGTCGAGCTTGGTGAGGAAGAAGTCGGTGAGGCCGTTGACCCGGGTCGCGTAGCGCGCGATGACGGCGTCGAACCAGCCGCAGCGGCGGTCACGGCCGGTGGTGACACCGCGCTCGCCGCCGATGCGGCGCAGGGCCTCGCCGTCCTCGTCGTTCAGCTCGGTCGGGAACGGGCCGGAGCCGACGCGGGTGGTGTAGGCCTTGAGGATGCCGATGACCCGGTCGATCTTGGTGGGGCCGATGCCGGCGCCGGTGCAGGCGCCGCCCGCGGTCGGGTTCGACGAGGTCACGAAGGGGTACGTGCCGTGGTCGACGTCGAGCAGGGTGCCCTGACCGCCCTCCAGGAGGACGACCTTGCCGGCCTTGAGGGCCTCGTCCAGGACGAGGGTGGTGTCGGCGAGGAAGGGCTTGATCTTCTCCGCGTAGCCGAGGTACTCCTCGACGACCAGCTCGGCCGGGATGGCGCGGCGGTTGTAGAGCTTGACCAGGATCTGGTTCTTGTCGTGCAGCGCCGCCTCGATCTTCTGGCGCAGGATCGACTCGTCGAACAGGTCCTGGACCCGGATGCCGACGCGGTTGATCTTGTCCGCGTAGGTCGGGCCGATGCCGCGGCCGGTGGTGCCGATCCGGCGCTTGCCCAGGAAGCGCTCGGTGACCTTGTCCAGGGTGCGGTGGTACGGCGTGATCAGGTGGGCGTTGCCCGAGATCAGCAGCTTGGAGGTGTCGATGCCGCGCTCGTTCAGGCCGCCCAGCTCGGAGAGCAGCACGCCCGGGTCGATGACGACGCCGTTGCCGATCACCGGCGTCACGTTCGGGCTGAGGATGCCGGAAGGGAGCAGGTGCAGGGCATACTTCTGGTCGCCGATGACCACCGTGTGACCGGCGTTGTTGCCGCCCTGGTAGCGGACGACGTAGTCGACGGAGCCGCCGAGGAGGTCGGTCGCCTTCCCCTTGCCCTCGTCTCCCCACTGAGCGCCAACGAGCACGAGTGCCGGCACAGGCGTACACCCCTTCCGGTTGGGGCATCCTGCGAAGGCCGCAGTCTGCCCCGAGATAGACGAAGCCCCTGGCGCAGTAGCGCAAGGGGCTCTTGCACCGAGAGATTACCTGAGGAAGGACCGGTCGTGTCGTCCCTGTCCACACCCGCAACCGGGGGCCCCGAACCGCTTCTGCTGCTCCTAGACCCGGTGGCCCGGCAGGCCGACGGCGAGTCGGTGCGGATCGCGAAGGACGTGCTCTGCGGGGGTGCGGACGTCAAGGTGGCGTACCCGGAGAGTCCGTCCGAACTCGATCGGGTGCTTTCGCACCGGGGTCGACGGCGACCGGTGGTGATCGGTTCCGATCTCGCCCTGCAGCGAGTGCTGCAGGCCCTGCATCGGCAGCGTGAGCTGGGCGCGGATCCGGTGGGCATGGTTCCGGTTGGCCGGCCGGAGGAGCTGGTGGCGGCCCGCGCGCTCGGTGTGCCGGGGGCTCCGGTACCGGCGGCCCGGGCGGTGCTGTCGGGCGCGCCGCGGAAGCTGGATCTGCTGGTGGACGACGGCGGCGGAGTCGCGCTGGGCGGGGTGCGGATCTCCGGGAGCGGGGCACGGCGGCTGGTCGGCCGTCCGGGGGGCTGGCGTTCGCTATGGGCGAAACTGGCTGCGGCCGAGCAGGGGAACGCACCCGTCTCCGAGGCGGCCGAGCACAGCTCCCGGATCCGGGTCGAGGCCGACGGCCGGCTGCTCGCGGACGTCCACCGGCCGGTCCGGCTGGTGCAGGTCACGCTGCCGTCCGGGGAGTCGGACGGGACGGGCGTGATGGAGATCGTCGTTCATGCGCCCGACGCACTCGTGCGCACCCGGGCCGCGAGCGTCTCGGTGGTCGGGCGCGGCTTCGGCTACGAGGCGGACGGCCACCCGGTCGGCCCGGTCCGTGCCCGGACGTGGACGGTGCACCCGGGCGCCTGGGGCCTCCTGCTGCCGGCGGCGTGAACAGGCCTGCGTGAGCCGAGCAGTGAGCCGAGCCGTCAGGCCTACGTGAGCCGAGCGGCGAACCAAGCAGTGAGCCGAAGCGTGAAGCCCGCGTGAACCCCGGGTGAGCAGGCTCACGTTCGCCTCCGCCCCGACACCCGGCGCTCCGTACGCGGAATGCGCCAACAGGCGCGAACCGCAAGGCCAGTCGCCACCCGCCGGAATTGCGCAACCCTGAAATCCCCGCCCGGTAAGGGGTTTTGTCTACGCGCGTTACCGAACGATCGCCCGAGAATCCCGGCATCCCGGGTTCCGGAAGCCCGTTCCCGCTGCCCTAGACTCGAAGGCGTGCCACGTGGTGACGGAAGACTCAACCACGATCTTCTTCCCGGTGAGAAAGGCCCCCAGGACGCGTGTGGCGTCTTCGGTGTCTGGGCTCCCGGCGAGGAGGTCGCCAAGCTCACGTTCTTCGGCCTTTACGCCCTGCAGCACCGCGGTCAGGAATCCGCGGGCATCGCAGTGAGCAACGGCTCCCAGATTCTCGTCTTCAAGGACATGGGACTCGTCTCCCAGGTCTTCGACGAGGCCTCGCTGGGGTCGTTGCACGGGCATATCGCCGTCGGACACGCCCGCTACTCGACCACCGGTTCCTCGGTCTGGGAGAACGCCCAGCCGACCTTCCGGGCGACCGTCCACGGTTCGCTGGCCCTCGGGCACAACGGAAACCTGGTGAACACCGCCGAACTGGCGGCCATGGTCGCCGAACTGCCCGGCGAGGAGCACGTCTCCCGCTCGGGCCGCACCGCCGCGACCAACGACACCGACCTGGTGACCGCGCTGCTCGCCGGCCACCCGGACCTCTCCATCGAGGAGACGGCCAAGGTCGTGCTGCCCGAGGTCAAGGGTGCGTTCTCGCTCGTCTTCATGGACGAGCACACCCTCTACGCCGCCCGCGACCCGCAGGGCATCCGCCCGCTGGTGCTCGGCCGGCTGGAGCGCGGCTGGGTGGTCGCCTCCGAGACGGCGGCGCTGGACATCGTCGGCGCCTCGTTCATCCGCGAGGTCGAGCCAGGCGAGCTCATCGCCATCGACGAGAACGGCCTGCGCACCTCCCGCTTCGCCGAGGCGAAGCCCAAGGGCTGCGTGTTCGAGTACGTCTACCTGGCTCGCCCCGACACCAGCATCGCCGGCCGCAACGTCCACCTCTCCCGTGTGGAGATGGGCCGCAGGCTGGCGAAGGAGGCCCCGGTCGAGGCCGACCTGGTCATAGCGACGCCCGAGTCCGGCACCCCCGCCGCGATCGGCTACGCCGAGGCCAGCGGCATCCCGTACGGCTCCGGCCTGGTGAAGAACGCCTACGTGGGCCGCACCTTCATCCAGCCCAGCCAGACCATCCGCCAGCTCGGCATCCGGCTCAAGCTGAACCCGCTGCGCGAGGTCATCGCCGGCAAGCGCCTGGTCGTCGTCGACGACTCGATCGTCCGCGGCAACACCCAGCGCGCGCTGGTGAAGATGCTGCGCGAGGCCGGCGCCGCCGAGGTGCACATCCGGATCTCCTCGCCGCCGGTGAAGTGGCCGTGCTTCTTCGGCATCGACTTCGCCACCCGCGCGGAGCTGATCGCCAACGGCATGACCATCGAGGAGATCGGCCGCACCCTCGGTGCCGACTCGCTCTCCTACATCTCGATCGACGGCATGATCGAGGCCACCAAGCAGCCCAAGGACAGGCTCTGCCGGGCCTGCTTCGACGGCGAGTACCCGATGGAGCTGCCGGACCCGGCGCTGCTCGGCAAGCTCCTGCTGGAGGCCGAGATCAAGGGCGGCCAGCAGCCGCCCGCCGTCCGCGGCAAGCCGACCAGCGGCAGCGACCTGGACGGCGTCCAGTCGCTGCTCGGCGGGGCGGGCGCGGCCGACGCGCTGCGCCGCCCGTAACGAATCCACGGTGGGGTCCCGCAGGCGGGGCCCCACCGCCGTTCCGCCCCCGCTGTTCCCGAACAACCCCCGGACGTTCCCGAACAACCCCCAGACCCGAGAGGGCCGCACGCAGTGACCAGCTCCAACCAGAACGGCGCCACCTACGCCGCCGCCGGTGTCGACATCGAGGCGGGCGACCGCGCCGTCGAGCTCATGAAGCAGTGGGTGAAGAAGGCCGACCGCCCCGAGGTGGTCGGCGGCCTCGGCGGCTTCGCCGGGCTCTTCGACGCGTCCGCCTTCAAGAACTACGAGCGGCCGCTGCTGGCCACGGCCACCGACGGCGTCGGCACCAAGGTGGCCATCGCCGCCGCCATGGACAAGCACGACACCATCGGCCACGACCTGGTCGGCATGGTCGTGGACGACCTCGTGGTGTGCGGCGCCGAGCCGCTGTTCATGACCGACTACATCTGCGTCGGCAAGGTCGTGCCGGAGCGGGTCGCCGCGATCGTCAAGGGCATCGCCGAGGGCTGCGCGCTGGCCGGCTGCACCCTGATCGGTGGCGAGACCGCCGAGCACCCGGGCCTGCTGGGTCCGGACGAGTACGACGTCGCGGGCGCCGGAACCGGTGTCGTCGAGGCCGACGCGCTGCTCGGCGCGGACCGGGTCCGGGCCGGCGACGTGGTGATCGCGATGGCCGCCTCCGGCCTGCACTCCAACGGCTACTCGCTGGTCCGCCACGTGCTGCTGAACCAGGCCGGCTGGAAGCTCGACCGCAAGGTCGAGGAGTTCGGCCGCACCCTCGGCGAGGAGCTGCTGGAGCCGACCCGGATCTACTCGCTGGACTGCCTGGCGCTCACCCGCGCCACCGAGATCCACGCCTTCTCGCACGTCACCGGCGGCGGTCTGGCGGCCAACCTGGCCCGGGTCATCCCGGCCGGTCTGCACGCCCGCCTGGACCGCGGCACCTGGACCCCGCTGCCGGTGTTCCGCACCGTCGCCGAGGTCGGCAAGATGGCCACCCTGGAGATCGAGAAGACGCTCAACATGGGCGTCGGCATGGTCGCGGTCGTCCCGCCGCACTCGGTGGACGTGGTGCTGTCGCTCCTGGAGGACCGCGGCGTCGAGGCCTGGCTGCTGGGCGACATCGTCGAGCGCACCGACGAGCACGAGGGCGGCGCTGCCCTCTACAACGCCTACGAGGGCTTCACGGCCGGCTGAGCCGCGGAGCAACCGCGAGAGGGCCCCTCCGGTACGCCGGAGGGGCCCTCTCGCGTCATCAGCGGGCTCTCAGCAGGAAGGACGACCGTACGCGGGAACGCCGAAGACCGGCCCGGCGCTCTGGGCGCCCGGACCGGTCCGGCGGAACTGCGGGTTACGAGCGGCGGGAGGCCTGCGACGGCCCGGTGCCCGGCTCGTTGTCGTCCTCGTCGTCGAGGTCGGCGTAGCGGGCGGCGTACTCCGCGTACGGGTCGTCGTCCTCCTCCTCTTCGATCGGCTCCGGCTCGATCGAAGCGGTGGACGGCGATACGCCCAGCTCGTTGGACAGACGGTTAGCGTCAAACCCGCCGCTGTTGTACTTCAGCTCGCGGGCGACCTTCGTCTGCTTGGCCTTGGCCCGGCCGCGCCCCATGGGTCGACCCCCTCAACGATGGGGCTCACGGCCCCGAGTCTGACACGTGTTCATGATCAGGACCGGCCTGCCCGAATGGGAGGACCGTCCCTTGGAGCATTAACGGTACCTGTTTCCGCCGCTGGACGGTACGTCGTCGGTGTGACGTGGCGCGCACCGACCGCACCCGAGACCGGGTCTTCCCAGGTCACAGGAGGTTTTGCGGCGGTTTGCACGCCCTCAGGAGGTGTCTCGGTTCCGTTGTTCCGGGATCGATTATCCCCCCAAGGGGGACTCTCGATCACCCGATCGGGCGCAGAAGTGAGAATCCGGTTCCACATCGTGATGCGCGGGGGACGGGTGGGCCCTCGCCCCCCGCGCATGCGGGGTCCGGAGCGGGCGGATCAGCCCCGGCGGGCGCCCGGCAGCAGGACGGTGCGCAGCGCACTGATCTCGCGCATCCGCTTCTCGGCGAGGCGGTCGGCGGCGACCGCCGGCGGGACGCCGTCGGCGGCGGCCCGGGTGAAGATCTCCAGGGTGGTGTCGAAGATCTTGGTGGCCTTGTTCTTGGCCCGCTCGAAGTTGAAGCCCTCGATCTCGTCGGCGACCTGGATGACGCCGCCGGAGTTCACCAGGTAGTCGGGGGCGTAGAGGATGCCGCGGTCGGCGAGGTCCTTCTCGACGCCCGGGTGGGCCAGCTGGTTGTTGGCCGCGCCGCAGACGATCGAGGTGCCGAACTCGCCCAGCGCGGCCACCGAGGCGTCGGTCAGCGCGCCGCCGAGCGCGCAGGGGGCGTAGACGTCCAGCTTGGCCTGGAGCAGGGCGGCGGTGTCGGCGACGACCTCGACGTCGGGGTGGGCCGCACGGACGCGGTTGACGGCGGCCTCGGAGACGTCGGTGATGACGACGGTGGCGCCGTCCGCGACGAGGTGGCCGACCAGGTAGTGGCCGACCTTGCCGACGCCGGCGACGCCGACCCGCTTGCCGCGCAGGGTCGGCTGGCCCCAGCGGGCCTGGGCGGTGGCCCGCATGCCCTGGAAGACGCCGAAGGCGGTCAGGATGGACGAGTCGCCGGCGCCGCCGTGCTCGGGCGAGCGGCCGGTCACGAACTCGGTCTCGCGCGCGATGACGTCCATGTCCTGCACGTAGGTGCCCACGTCGCAGGCGGTGATGTAGCGGCCGCGCAGGGACTCGACGAAGCGGCCGTAGGCCCGGAGCATCGCCTCGTTCTTGTCCTTGTTCGGGTCGCCGATGATGACGGCCTTGCCGCCGCCGAGGTCGAGCCCGGCCAGCGCGTTCTTGTAGGACATCCCGCGGGACAGGTTGAGCGCGTCCTCCAGGGCCGCCTCCTCGGAGGCGTACGGGAAGAAGCGGGTGCCGCCGAGGGCGGGGCCCAGCGCGGTGGAGTGGATGGCGATGATCGCCTTGAGCCCGGAGCTGCGGTCGTGGCAGAGGACGACCTGCTCGTGGCCGTCGCTCGGGGCGCCGTCCTGCTCGGTACGGAAGATCCTGCTGAGCACGCCGGGTGCGGGGTGCGTGGCGGATGTCTGTACGTCGGTCACTGTGGTGACTCCAGTATCGAAGGCCCGCTGCTGTGGTGCGGGCGCCTAAGGCGAAGAGTAGTCGCGTGCGCGCCGCTGATCCGCCCTCTTGTCCGACCTTGTGCCGGTTGTCCGCAGGGTGAGACGAGAGGGGGTGGGGAGTACGGGCGCGAACGGTTCGGGGCCGCGCCCTCCCGGCTCCGGGCGGCACGTGCGACCATGCAGGACGTGACCGTCGTACGCACTTCGGTACAGCCGCCCTACACCGCCCACCTGCGGGTCTACGAGCCCCTGGCCGCCTACTCGGAGCCCGAGCGGGCGCGCTGGCAGGCGTACGCGGCGGAGCACGGGCCGGACGCGGCGGAGGCCGCCCAGCCGGTCGCCGCGGCGGTGCTGGCGGAGCAGCGGGAGGCGTTGGCGGAGCTGGTCGCCCGCACTCCCCGGGCGCTGCCCGAGCGGGAGAGCGAGCGGGCCTACGTGCGGGTGCTGGACGGCGTCCTGTACGTCTGCCCGTGGGCGACCAGGCTGCGCAGCTGGCAGGCGCTGGAGGAACTGCGGGCGGGGGCGCCGGTGGCGCTGCTGGACACCGCGGTGCCGCCGGTGGCCCGGGCCGCCGCGGAGGCCGACCGGGAGCGCTGGCGGGCCGAGCACCCGGACGCGCGGCCGTGGATCCTGACCAGCCGGTGGGAGGTGCCGGTGCGGTGGTTCCTGCCGTTCGGGGAGGAGGACCGCTGCTTCGTGCCGGCGGGAGAGGGGAAGGACCTCGCCGCGGGGGCGCAGGAGGAAGGGGAAGGGGAAGGGGAGGCGCGGGCGGCGGCACTGTTCTATCTGACGCCGATGGCACAGGCGCGCCGCCGGGTGGCCCGGGCCTACCGGGCGCTGCGCGAGGCGGTTCCGGAGGGGGAGCTGGTGCGGGGGGCGGAGCAGGTCGGGCGGTGGCTGGAGGAGTTCCATCCGCGCTCGCTGGTGGAGCTGGACTACGGGGGGCTGGTGCATCTGCTGGGGCCGGAGCGGTTGCTGGCGGACCGTTCGGCGGGGGAGCTGGAGGAGGGCCTGCGGGCGCTGCGGGCGGGGGACACCGTGGAGGCGCTGCGGGTGTACGGGGAGCTGACGGTGCGCTGGCGGCGGGTGCTGGCCCTGCGGTACGCGAACTGACGTCCGACGGCGCGTGTATGACTGTAGGAGTCCTGGGTCGGTCCTGCGGTCCGGGCCCGCATGACCGAGGTCCCGGTTCGGGTCAATAGCCGCCGAACGTGACACTACTCACCGTTGACGCGAACTTACCCCTATGTGCAAAAATGGGACAACCAGCCCAACTTCACGTGAGCGTGCCCACTTTTGGGTGGTTCTGGAGTCGATGCGTGCTTTGCGGGGAAACGGAGGGTCTGGTCCCCTCGTAACCGGATGTCACGGCAGCGTGACTGTCCGTTATGGGGTGGTCCATCGCCATCCGTCGGCCTTGAACCCGTGAGGGGTCAATTTTGGCGGTTTGGTCGATAGGGCTGGACGGATGGTGTAGTTGTAGACACCAGGACAAGCCGTTCGTCCTATAACCGACTCGACCCGTCTATGCCATTTCGGGCATCGCGGGCCAAGGTGCAGAATTTGAAGGATAGAACCGCCCTGGTTCGGTTCTCCCGAGGAGGCCGCTCATGACCGCTCGTACCCCTGACGCCGAGCCGCTGCTGACGCCGGCAGAGGTCGCCACCATGTTCCGCGTGGACCCGAAGACGGTCACCCGCTGGGCCAAGGCCGGCAAGCTGACGTCGATTCGCACGCTCGGCGGTCACCGCCGTTACCGCGAGGCGGAGGTGCGTGCACTGCTGGCCGGGATTCCCGCCCAGCGTACCGAGGCCTGATAGGCCAAAGGCTCTTTAAAGGGGCCGCTTACCGGACTCCGCCGGGTCCGGTAAGTGGCCCCTTTGTCGTGCCCGGGTGCGGCCGGTCCCGATCGGCCGACCGGTCGGAATGTTGAACTCCGGATAACGATTTGATGTTTGTGTGGTGGGGGGGATTTACAGTGAATAGCTGTACAATTTTATATATTAAATTAGTGGGCTCTTCATGGAGGTCCGGCGCGCCCGTTCCTTGGGGAATGGTGAGTGACGACTGTCACACGTTCTGTCACTTGTGGTCCGTACCTGGCCCGGGTAGAAGCCGGGCGGTCAAAAGCGAGAGGCCCGGAACCTGAACGGTTCCGGGCCTCTCGCACTGCGGCGATCCCGACGGGACTTGAACCCGCGACCTCCACCTTGACAGGGTGGCGAGCTAACCAACTGCTCCACGGGACCAGAGATTTCTGATCTCGTTCACTCGCTTGCCGCGCTGCGAACAAGACAGATCGTAGCCCATGGTGGGCCCCCAGGTCGAACTGGCTCCTGAGGGCCCGTCCCAGCTCAGAGCGCGGCCCGGGCCGCCTCCATCGCCTTCATGATCCGCTTCTCCGAGACCGGGGCCGGCGTGCCCAGCGACTGGGCGAAGAAGCTGACCCGCAGCTCCTCGATCGTCCAGCGGATCGCCCGCACCTCCGGGGACGGCTGCCGCCCGGCCGGGACGGCCGCCAGCAGCTCCCCGTAGGCCTGCTGCACCTGCTGGACCTTCAGCAGCAGCTGGGCGTCCCGCTGCGGGTGGTTGGGCAGCGCCTCCAGCCGGCGGTCCACCGCCAGGAGGTAGCGCTTGAGGTCCGGCAGGCGCTGCCAGCCGGTGTCCGTCACGAAGCCCGGGTGCACCAGCGAGGCCAGGTGCAGCCGCACGTCGTTCACCGCGTTCAGCAGCACCGGGCTGCTCACCGTCTTCAGCCGCGTCGAGGCCTTGTGGAAGGCGATCAGCGCGGTGGCCGTCTTCAGCGTGGTGTCCGCGGACAGGTCGTACAGGTCCGCCCGCACCCTGTCGTGCAGCTTGCCGAAGGCCGCCTCGTCCCAGGCCGGGCCGCCGCCCAGGGCCATCAGCCGGTCCGTCGCACAGGCCACCACGTCCTCGAACAGTGCGGTGATCGAGCCGTGCGGGTTGTGCGAGAGCGCCAGCTTCGCCTGGTTGCCCAGGCGGCCCTGGATCGACTTGGCCGGGGAGTTGGTGGTCAGCATCAGCAGCCGGCGGGTGCCCTCCCACATCGCCCGCTCCTGTGCCTCCGGGGTGTCGAACAGCTTGATGCCGACCGTCGCCCCCTCGTCCACCAGGGCCGGGTGGGCGCGCAGCGAGTGGCCGCGTGAACGCTGCTCGAAGGTGCGCTGGAGCACCGGCAGCGCGACCGGCCAGGCGGTCAGCCCGCTCTGCTCGATGCCCTTGCCGGAGGCCGCCGAGGAGAGCGTCTCCTTCAGCTTCGGCTTGAGCCGCAGCCGCAGCTCCTCCAGGTCCTTGGACTCGGCGAGCTTGCGGCGGCCGTCCACGACCCGGAACGTGACCTTGAGGTGGTCGGGGACCCGGTCGTCGTCCCAGGCCTCCGGCGGGACGGTGACGGCCGTCAGGCGCTTGAGCGCGTGCTCCAGGGACGGCAGCAACGGCTCTTGGCGGTCCCTCACCTCACGCAGCGCGGCCTTGGCGAAGTCCGGTGCCGGGACGAAGTTGCGCCGGACCGCCTTCGGCAGCGACTTGATCCAGGCGGTGACCAGCTCCTCCCGCAGGCCCGGGATCTGCCAGTCGAAGCCCTCCGCGGTGACCTGGTTGAGCACCGGCAGCGGGATGTGGACGGTCACGCCGTCCGCGTCGCTGCCCGGCTCGAACTGGTAGGTCAGCTTGAACCGCAGCTTGCCCTGCTGCCAGTGGTCCGGGTAGTCGGCCTCCGTGACGCCGTCGGCGGCGTCGTTGATCAGCATCGACTTCTCGAAGTTGAGCAGGTCCGGCTGCTCGTGCCGGGCCTTCTTCCACCACGCGTCGAAGTGCCGGGTGGAGACGACGTCGTCGGGCAGCCGGGCGTCGTAGAAGTCGAACAGGGTCTGGTCGTCGACCAGGATGTCCCGGCGACGGGCCCGGTTCTCCAGCTCCTCGACCTCGCCGAGCAGCTTCCGGTTCTCCGCGAAGAACTTGTGGTGGGTCTCCCAGTCGCCCTCCACCAGCGCGTTGCGGATGAAGAGTTCGCGGCACAGCTCCGGGTCGATCTTCCCGTAGTTGACCTTGCGCTGGGCGACGATCGGCATCCCGTAGAGGGTCACCTTCTCGTAGGCCAGGACGGCGCCGGCCTTCTTCTCCCAGTGCGGCTCGCTGTAGCTGCGCTTGATCAGGTGGCCGGCCAGCGGCTCCACCCACTCCGGCTCGATCTTCGCGTTGATCCGGGCCCAGAGCCGGGACGTCTCGACCAGCTCGGCCGACATCACCCAGCGCGGCGGCTTCTTGAACAGGCCCGAGCCCGGGAAGACCGCGAAGCGGGCGCCGCGCGCGCCGCCGTACTCGCGCTTCTCCACGTCGAACAGGCCGATGTGGGAGAGGAGCCCGGCCAGCAGCGACTGGTGGATCCGGTCGGCGTCCGGCTCGGCATCGGGATGCGGCTCCTCGATCGTCACGCCCAACTGCTTGGCGACGGTGCGCAGCTGGGTGTAGACGTCCTGCCACTCCCGTATGCGCAGGTAGTTGAGGAACTCCGCCTTGCACATCCGGCGGAACGCCGAGGAGGACAGCTCGCGCTGCTGCTCCCGGACGTAGCGCCACATCGCCAGGTAGGAGAGGAAGTCGGAGGTCTCCGAGTTGAACCGGCGATGCCGCTCGTCGGCGGCCTGGCGCTTCTCGGTGGGGCGCTCGCGCGGGTCCTGGATGGAGAGCGCGGCGGCGATCACCATGACGTCGCGGACGCAGCCGTTGCGGTCCGCCTCCAGCACCATCCGGGCCATCCGCGGGTCCACCGGGAGCTGGGCCAGCTTGCGGCCGAGCGCGGTGAGGCGCTTGCGCGGGTCCTTCTCGTCCGGGTCCAGGGCGCCGAGTTCGTGCAGCAGGTGCACGCCGTCCTTGATGTTGCGGGAGTCCGGCGGGTCCAGGAACGGGAAGGCGGTGATGTCGCCGAGACCGGCGGCGGTCATCTGCAGGATCACCGACGCCAGGTTGGTGCGCAGGATCTCGGCGTCGGTGAACTCGGGGCGGGAGAGGAAGTCGTCCTCCGAGTACAGCCGGATGCAGATGCCGTCCGAGGTGCGGCCGCAGCGGCCCTTGCGCTGGTTGGCGCTGGCCTGGCTGACCGCCTCGATCGGCAGCCGCTGCACCTTGGTGCGGTGGCTGTAGCGGGAGATGCGGGCGGTGCCCGGGTCGATCACGTACTTGATGCCCGGGACGGTGAGCGAGGTCTCGGCCACGTTGGTGGCGAGGACGATCCGGCGGCTGCCGGAGCGCTGGAAGACCCTGTGCTGCTCGGCCGAGCTCAGCCGGGCGTACAGCGGCAGGACCTCGGTGGACTTCAGCTTCAGGCGGTTGAGCGCGTCGGCGGTGTCGCGGATCTCGCGCTCGCCGGAGAGGAAGACCAGGATGTCGCCCGGGCCCTCGGCCTGGAGCTCCTCGGCGGCGTCGCAGATCGCCTGGATCTGGTCCCGGTCGCGGTCGGCGGCGTCGTCCTCGGCGTCGCCGTCAGCGTCCTCGACGATCGGCCGGTAGCGGACCTCCACCGGGTACG
Organism: Streptomyces kaniharaensis; assembly: GCF_009569385.1. NCBI lineage: Bacteria > Bacillati > Actinomycetota > Actinomycetes > Kitasatosporales > Streptomycetaceae > Streptomyces > Streptomyces kaniharaensis. The sequence goes on along the minus strand of NZ_WBOF01000001.1, from coordinate 2,670,936 downwards.
TCCGGCCGGACACCTCGATGATCGGGGCGTCGTCGAAGTGCCGGGCGAAGCGCTCCGGGTCGATGGTCGCGGAGGTGATCACGACCTTGAGGTCCGGGCGGCGCGGGAGCAGCTGCTTGACGTAGCCGAGGATGAAGTCGATGTTGAGGCTGCGCTCGTGCGCCTCGTCGATGATCAGGGTGTCGTACTGGCGCAGGTCGCGGTCGGTCTGGATCTCCGCGAGCAGGATGCCGTCGGTCATCAGCTTGACAAGGGTGCCCTGGCCGACCTGGTCGGTGAACCGGACCTTCCAGCCGACCGCCTCGCCGAGCGGGGTGTCCAGCTCCTCCGCGACGCGCTCGGCCACCGTACGGGCCGCGATGCGGCGGGGCTGGGTGTGGCCCACCAGGCCGCGCACGCCCCGGCCGAGCTCCAGGCAGATCTTCGGGATCTGGGTCGTCTTGCCGGAGCCGGTCTCGCCCGCGACGATCACCACCTGGTGGTCCCGGATCGCCGCCAGGATGTCGTCCTTCTTCTGGCTGACCGGCAGCTCGGCGGGATACGTGATCGTCGGGACGCCGGCGCGGCGCTGCTCGACCAGCAGCTCGGCGCGGTCGATGTCCGCGGCGATCTCGGCGGCGATCTTCTGCCGGGCCTCGGGCGCCCGGACCCGTCGGGCCCCCTCCAGCCGGCGCCCGATCCGCACCTGGTCGCGCAGGGTCAGCTCGGGCAGGCGGGCGGCCAGCTCGCCGATACCGGGACCCGCGGCGGGCGCGGTGGCGGACTGGACTGCGGGAGAACTCACTGCGGGCATCCCTCTAGGTTCGCAAGGAGGCACGTCGGCGCGCACCTCGGTTTTCGAGCCCCTCCAGTGTCACAGCCGCTGGCGGCGAATCGCGAACGGCGGGTGGACGGGTCGGTGGACGGGCCCGGGCAACGGTTTGCGGCGGTTCGGGGCTCTGGGGGGTTGAGGAGGTGCTCAGGGAGCCCAGAAAGGGTACCCGCCGGGGCTCGACTCGGTGGAGGTCAGCATGACGGTCGCCGGGAAGGCAACGTCGGCGGCTCCGGGCGCCAGGTGCCGATGCCCGGAACCCGGCTCAAGCCCACCGGCGCCGAGCACGAGGGCCTGTCCGGCGGCCTGGAGGGTCTCAAGGGCGGGGGCCGGGCGTGCCCCGGGTGCGGACGGCGCCGGTCAAGCCGGACGTCGCCAAGGCCGTCGCCGCCTGGGACGACGGCAGCAGCACCGAGGCGCTGCCGGTCGCCGTGGCGGACTCGCCGATGCGCTGGATCGCCATCCCGCAGAAGGCCGGCGTCGGGGCGAAGTCGGTGAAGCTGTACGCGGTCGACGGCACGGTGCTGCTGACGGACACGCAGTGGTTCCACCGACCGGCCCGGATTGTCGGCGCCGTGGTGCAGAGTGAGGCACGACAGCAACCATGACGGGCCGTCAGCGGCCTGAGAGGCGGTGGCCGGTGAGCGGCGCGACGGGGTTGTCGAAGGAACGGCTGGACCGGATGCACACCGTACTGGCCGGACACGCCGAGCGGGGCGGGGTGCCCGGCCTGGTGGCGGCCGTCGACCGGGACGGCGACGAGCACGTCGAGGTGCTGGGCGGCCTCGCGGCCGCCGGTGGTGAGCCGATGCGGCGGGACACGCTCTTCCGCATCGCGTCCATGAGCAAGCCGGTCACCGCCGTGGCCGCACTGACCCTCGTCGAGGAGTGCGTCCTGCGGCTCGACGACCCGGTCGACGACCTGCTGCCCGAGCTGGCCGGCCGGCGGGTGCTGCGCCGGCCGGACGGCGAACTCGACGACACCGAGCCCGCCGCCCGGCCGATCACCCTGCGTGACCTGCTCACCTTCCGGCTCGGGTACGGCCTCGTGATGCTCCCGCCGTCCGCCCCGATCGCCCGGGCGATGGCCGACCGCGGCATCGACGTCCGACCGCCCCGGGCCGACCACCCCGCACCGGACGAGTACCTGCGCCGGCTCGGCGAGCTGCCGCTGCTGCACCAACCAGGGGCGGGCTGGCTCTACCACACGGGCTCGGCCGTCCTCGGCGTCCTGCTCGCCCGCGCCTGCGGCAAGCCGCTCGGCGAGGTGCTGCGCGAGCGCGTCCTCGAACCCCTCGGCATGCGGGACACCGGCTTCACCGTCCCCGCCGACGGGTTGCACCGGCTCCCCGTCGAGTATCTGCGCGACCCGGGCAGCGGGCGGCTCGTCCCGTACGACGACCCGGCCGACAGCGCCTGGGCCCGGCCAGCCGCCTTCGACGACGGCGGCGCCGACCTGGTGTCGACGGTGGACGACTACCTCGCCTTCGCCCGGATGCTGCTCGGCGGCGGCAGCCACGGCGGCGTCCGGATCCTCTCCCGGCCCGCCGTCGAGCTGATGACCACCAACCAGCTCACCCCTGCCCAACTGGCCGGCTCCGCCCCGCTGCTGGGCCGTGAGGATCTCACCGGCTGGGGTTTCGGCGTCTCCGTCACCACCACCCGCACCGGCCTCGCCGCCCCCGGCCGCTACGGCTGGGACGGCGGCCTCGGCACCACCTGGTTCAACGACCCGGCCGAACGGCTGACCGGCGTCCTGCTCACCCAGCGGATGTTCGAGAGCCCCGCCCCGCCGCCGGTGGCACGGGACTTCGAGGTGCTGGCGTACCAGGCGGTGGCGTGACGCCCCTCGCGGGACGGCCTCTCGCGGGCTGAGCTCTCGCGGGCCGAGCTCTCGCGGGCCGAGCCCTTACGGGTTGAGCGCGGCCTCGTCGGGGCCCGGCAGCCAGTCGCGCGCCGGGTCGTACTCCAGCCACCGGCTGCGCCGCGCCTCCTCGGCGAACGCCCGTAGCAGCGGCCCAAGTTGGGGGTGCGGATCGGCGTCCTCGGGGCCGCTGCGCCAGAGCAGCGACCAGGCGTAGAGCGGGGTCGGATCGGCCAGCGGCACCGTCCGGATGCCCGGGCGCCCCGGCGCGGCGGGGACGTCCGGCAGCGGGCAGTCGGCGGGAACGAGGGAGAAGCAGGACGGATCCGTCCGGATCCGGTCCACGAAGTGCTCCAGCCCCAGATTGGTCGAGCCGATCCGCTCCTCGATGCCGAACCGGGTGGCGAACCGGGTCAGGAAGTCCAGCCGGTCCACCGCGGCCGGATACCGCAGCACACTGCCGCGCAGGTCGGCCGGGCTCAGCACGTCCCGGTCGGCCAGCGGGTGGTCGGTGCTGAGCAGCGCGTCCACCGGCTCCAGCCGGACCAGCCGGTGGGTCAGCCCCGCGTCGCGCCCGTCCGGCAGCGGGTGCACCCGGCCGAACCCGGCGTCCGACTCGCCGCGCAGCAGCGCCGCCGCGACCGACGGCAGATCCCGCCCCGGCACCGGCTCCACCTCCAGCCCCGGTGCGCCGTCCAGCGCCTGCGCGACCGTCCGCATCGGCGCGTACAGGTGGCCCCACACGTCGATCCGCAGCGGGCGGCCGGTGCAGGTCACGGCCGCCACCGCCCGGTCCCCCTGGTCCAGCACTCGCCGCGCGGGATCCAGGAACCGCCGCCCCGGCTCGGTCAGCCCCACCCCCCGGGCGTCCCGGTCCAGGAGCCGCACGCCGAGAGCGGCCTCCAGCCGGGCCAGCCGCTTCGACAGCGCCTGCTGGCTGACCCCGAGGCGGCCCGCCGCCCGTCCGAAGTGCAGCTCCTCGGCGGCGGCCACGAACGCCCGCACCTGGGCGAGATCAAGATCCATGGGTCTTCACCCTAGGCGGCCCTCCGGCACGTACGACAACCGCCCTTTGTCGCCGCCGTTCATCGGTTGTTGGACCGGCCCGTGCGGCGGGCGGTGTGCTGGGCGACGAAAGGGATGACCGCCGAAGGAGGACGAACGAGATGAAGGCGCTGACACCGACCGGCCGGGCGGACGCACCGGTCGGCTTCGCCGAGGTCGCACAGCCGCAGCCGGGGCCGGGGGAAGCGCTGGTCAAGGTCGAGGCGTTCTCGGTGAACCGGGGCGAGACCTTCCAGCTGGAGGCCCCCAGGCCAAGCTGGCGGCCCGGCAAGGACGTGGCCGGCCTGGTCGTGCAGGCCGCCGCCGACGGATCCGGGCCGGCCGTCTGCCGCCGGGTGGTCGGCCACCCGCCCGCGGGGGGCTGGGCCGAGTACGTGTGCATCCCCACCTCCTCCCTCGCCGAACTCCCCGACTCGCTCGACGCCGTCCGGGCCGCCGCCCTCCCGCTGGCCGGGCTCACCGCGCTGCGCCTGCTCCGTACGGCGGGCCCGCTGGCCGGCTGCCGGGTGCTGATGACCGGGGCCTCCGGCGGCGTCGGGCACTACGTCACCGAGCTGGCCGCCGCGGCCGGGGCCGAACTGACCGTGGTCACCGCCTCCCCCGAGCGCGGCCGGCGGCTCGCCGAACTCGGAGCCGCCGAGGTCGTCCACGAGCTCGGCGAGGCGCGCGGACCCTACGACCTGGTGCTGGAATCCACCGGCGGCGCCAACCTGCCGCTCGCCCTCGCCCGGCTGGCCCGGCGCGGCACGCTGATCTGGTTCGGCCAGGCCTCCCGGACGCCCGTCACCCTCGACTTCTTCGACTTCTTCAGCGGCCCCGAGTCCGCGGCCCTGCGGCACTTCCACTACGCCGACTCCGACGTGCCCGACGGCCGGGACCTCGCCACCCTCGTCCGCCTCGTGGGGGAGGGCCGGCTGACCCCGGAGATCGGCCGGGTCGCCCCCTGGAGCGAGACCGCCACCGTTCTCACCGACCTGCGCGACCGCCGGATCCGCGGCAAGGCCGTCCTGACCCTCACCTGACATCCGTTCCGCAGTCCTGCCAAGGAGTTCGCCATGACCGACGCCCCGGACCTCTCCTTCGACCCCTCCGTCGACCTCTCCTTCCTCGACGCCCCCGGGCTGCTCGCCGCCTTCGTCGAGGAGAACCGCCCCCGCGCCCACGGCGCCGGCCTCGACCCGTACGACTACACCCGGGTGACCACCCCACTGGCCTCCCTGCACGAATGGCCGGCCGCCTTCCGCGCCGCCGGGCAGCGGTACACCGGGATCGCCGAGCGCGCCGAAGCCTCGGGTCTGACGGTCACCGCCGGCGAGGCGTACCGGACGGCCGCCCGCTGGTTCCACTTCGCCGGGCTGCTCCCGCACCCAGACCGCGAGGCCGCCGCCCACGCCGCCACCGAGGCCGACGAGGCCATGCGGCGGGCGCTGGCCCACCTCGACCCGGGCGCGGAACGCGTCGAGGGCGAGGGCTTCGCGGGCTGGCTGCGCCGCCCGGCGGCCGGGACGGGGCGCGGTGACGCGGCGCCCGTGGTACTGGTCGTGCCGGGGATGGACTCCTGCAAGGAGGAGTTCCACGCCGTCACCGAGGCGCTGCTCGCCCGGGGCCTGGCCGTGCTCGCGCTCGACGGCCCCGGCCAGGGAGTCCTCGCCGCCACCAGCACCCCGGAGCCGGACTACCACCGGGTCGTCGGCCGCGCGATCGACGCCCTCGCGGACCGCGCCGGCCTGGACCTCGACCGGATCGCCGTGATCGGCCTGAGCCTCGGCGGGTACTACGCCGCCACGGCCGCCGCCCACGAGCCACGCGTCCGCGCCGCCGCCCTGGTCAGCGGCCCCTACCGGCTGGACTGGGACGGCCTCGTCCCGTTCGTCACCGCGACCCTCGCCCAGCGTTGCGGCGGCCTCGACTCCGCACGCGCGTTCGCCCGCCGCGTCGACCTGACCGACCTCGCCCGCGCCCTCACCGTCCCCCTCCTCGTCGTCGAGGGCGGCGAGGACGTCATCCCCGGCTTCACCAACGCGACCCCCCTCGCCGCCGAGGTCCCCGCCGCCGAGCTCCTCCTCGTCCCCCACGGCAACCACCTCCTGGGCACCGCCCTCCCTGACTGGCTCCCCACGACCGCCGACTGGGTCGCTACCCACCTGACGGCGCCGCGGTAGGGGTCGGCGGGGCAGGCGAAAGACACCAGCGGCCCCACGCGGCGATCCGGCAACCTGAGTCAGTAGCCCTCGGTCCAGAACTGCTGGAGTCGCTCGATTGCCTGGGCCCTGTCCAGCTCGGCGACCTGGTCCTCGAGGGTAGGAGGGCGGTGACCGTCCGCTGCGCCGTTGGCGTCAACCGGCACAAAAATGCCCTCGAAGTGAGCTGCTTCGAGGGCATCGTGCCTGGCCAGGCTCTTATGAAGTCACGCAAGTCGGGCCGGCGGATGCTCACGAGCGGCTCCCGGACGAGGCCGACAGATCCCGTTGAGGACCCGAGGTCAGTCAGAGCTTGGGTCAGACCTGCCCGGGAACCGCTCATGAACATCCTCACTGTCAGCGCTGGAGGGTGAGGAGGCCGGGCCGCCACGGCAGGTGGTCGTAGGAGCCGGTCGCGGTGGGGGACTTGCCCTGGTAGAGGAACTGCAGGTTGCAGGGGTCGATGGTCATGGTCTGGTCGGGGTTGTTGCGGACCAGGTCGCCGTGGCTGATGTCGTTGGTCCAGGTGGCACCGCTGTTGGCCTTGCCCGCGAAGGGGTTGTTCTCGCTGGCGGCCTGCGGGGTCCAGGAGCCGTTCAGGCTGGAGGCGGTGAAGGAGCGGAAGTAGCGCTGCTCGTTCGCGCCGCGGGCCTCGACGATCATGAGGTACTGGTTCTGGCCCTTGACCTTGTAGACCTGCGGGGCCTCGAAGAGGTTCTTCTCCGAGTCGCTCATGACCGTGGTGTACGAGGAGCCGAAGTTGCCGGGGAAGTTTCCGATGGGCATGCTCGCCCGGTAGATGCTGCCGTTGTCACCGGCGAAGAACAGGTACATGTTCTGGTCGTCGGCGATCAGGGTCTGGTCGATCGGGCCGGTGCCGGAGCCCGGGATGCTGCCGGTGAACAGCGGCTGCGGCGCGGACCAGCCGTTGGGGTTGGTCGGGTCGCTGGACGTGCGGTAGACGAACGGCCACTGGCCCCACTGGTAGGCCAGCACCCAGATGTTCTTCGGCGCGAAGTAGAACAGCGTCGGCGCCACCGCGGCCTGGCTCATCCCGGTCTGGGGGGCCGAGGCCATGTCGGACCAGTTCGTGAAGGGGCTGAACATCATCGAGCCGTACGAGGAGCCGTTCACGTTCGACGCATAGACCAGGTGCTTGCCGTTGTAGACCACGTCGGTGAAGTCCTTCACCGCGGCCCAGCCGTTCGCCGGCTGCGCCAGCGCGCCCGTCGAGGACCAGTGGTACGTCGACGGGAGGGTGCAGGTGCCGCCGCCCGTCGGTGCGGACGAGCCGAGGTTCCAGTGCTGGTTGGCGGCGCCCCAGGAGTCCCAGATCTGGACGGAGGTGCCGTTGGCGCTCTGGCCGCCGGGGAGTTCGAGTGCCCGGCCGCTGGCGACGTTGATCAGGGTGTAGGAGCCGTCGGCATTGCGGTTGGCGCGCCAGTGCTGGTTGGCACCGCCGTTGGCGTCCCAGACCAGCGGCTTCGTGCCGTTGGCCGTCCGGCCGGCGGGCTCGTCCAGGACCCGGCCGCTGGCGAGGTTGGTGAACGTGTAGGAGCCGTCGCCGTTGCGGTCGGCGCGCCAGTGCTGGTTGGCCGCGTCGCCGTTGGCGTCCCACACCTGAAGTGGGGTGCCGTTGCCGTTCTGCCCGGCGGGCTCGTCCAGAACGCGTCCGCCGACCGCCGCGGAGAGCGAGTAGACGGTGCCGGAGCTGATACCCCCGCCCTGTGTGCCGTCGCCGCCACCGCTGCTGCCGCCGCCGAGGGTGGTGAGCGCTGCGGCGTAGGCGGGCTTCTTGTTGCCACTGGCGTCGAACAGCAGCGGGTTCTCACCGCCGCGCCACGAGTCGCTGTCGCGGATGCCCCACACCGAGATGCCCGTGCAGCGGGCGACGTTGAGGCAGTCCCGGACGGTGTCGGTGTACGCGCTCGCGGGGGCCTGGGCGATGTCGAGCTCGGTGATCTGGACGTCCACGCCGAGCGCGGCGAAGCTCGACAGCGTGGTCTGGAAGTTCGACGGCGGGCCGCCCGCGCCGAAGTGGCTCTGGAACCCGACGCAGTCGATCGGCACGCCACGGGACTTGAAGTCCTTGACCATGCCGTAGACGCCCTGGGTCTTGGCATCGGACCAGTTCTCGATGTTGTAGTCGTTGTAGCAGAGCTTCGCTCCGGGGTCGACGCCCCGGGCGGTGCGGAACGCCTCTTCGATGAAGCCGTTGCCCAGCACGTTCTGGAACACCGAGCTGCGGTGCTGGCCGCTCGGGCCGTCGGCGAAGGCCTCGTTCACCACGTCCCAGGCGTAGATCTTGCCCTTGTAGTGGGTCATTTCCTGCGTGATGTGGTTGTCCATCACGCTGCGCAGGGTGTTGGCGTCGTTGATCGAGCCGACCCAGCCGGGCAGCTGGGAGTGCCAGACCAGGGTGTGGCCGCGCATCTTCTGGCCGTGCGCGGCGGCGTGGTCGACGATCGCGTCGGCGGGGCCGAAGTTGAACGAGCCCCGGGAGGGTTCGGTGCTGTCCCACTTCATCTCGTTCTCGGGGGTTATCGCGTTGAACTCCCGGTCGAGGATGGTGGAGTACGTCGAGTCCCCGAGCCTGCCCGCGGCCACCGCCGTGCCGAAGTAGCGGCCGCTGCCGGCCGCCGCCGCGCCCAGCGTGGTCGGCGTGCCGGAGTTCGACGTGAACGCGGCCTGAGCGACCAGCGGTACGGCGGCACCCACGGCAGCGAGGACGACGGCGGCGGCGAGCACGCGGCGGGTTGTCGGACGGCGGCGATGAGAGCGGTTCTGATCTGGCAAAGGCTTGTCCTTCTGGCGCGGGGGCCTCCGTCTCGGCCCCGGTTACCCGTCAGTTGCCGCCGCGTCCGGGAAGGTTGCCGTTCGGGAAGGAGAATTTTCCGTCGAGCGGACGGGCGCGGCCCTCATCCCGCGGGGCGAAGCCGGTCCGGGCCGCGAGGGTGCCTGCGGCGGTCCCGGCGTCGGCGCGATCGGTGTCATCCTTGGCGTCCCGTCCGCTGCTGGCGCGGTTGTACCGGTCGGCGAGGACGTGCTGTTCGGGCTGGACCTTACGGCCCGGTTCGGGGATCCAGCGGTAGACCCGCGCGCCGATCTCCTCCCGCACGACGACGGCGAAGTCGTCCGCCGGCCGGGCTTGCCGGCTGCCGCTGCACTGCACGCCGCCGGTCGCGTCATGCATTCCTCGAGCACGGCGATTCCGCGACGATGACGTGCGTCGATAGAACCACTTGATGAACCGGAGCCGGCTACCGATTGGTACGCTTCCGCTCCCCCGCTTTCGGATGTGAGCGCCAACAACGCACTGAGAGGCTGCCGACGGACATGCTCTTCGATGATGCGTCCGCGGAGTTCCATGGATTCTTCGAACGCCATTACGCCGAACTTGCCCGTTTCGCCCACCTTCTGACGGGCGAAGCGGATGCGGCCGACGACCTGGCGGCTGATGCGCTGCTCGCTTTGTGGCGGCGATGGGACCGGCTGCGCGCAGCGGAGCAGCCGCTCGCGTATGCGCGGGGCGTCGTGGCCAACCTGGCGCGGGCTCGAATCCGAAGTTCGGTGCGTGAAAGGCGGCGGATCACCATGTTCTGGTCCCATCGGTCGGAGCGGATCGAGGGTCCGGACGTGGCTGCTGTGGTGGACGTGAGGACGGCTTTGGCGCGGTTGCCGTTCCGCAAGCGGGCGTGTGTGGTGCTGCGGCACGCCTTCGACCTGTCGGAGCGGGACACGGCGCTGGCTCTCGGAGTGTCGGTCGGTACGGTGAAGAGCCAGACCTCGAAGGGTATGGCCGAGCTGGAACGGATGCTGGGCGCACGCGCGGCTGGAGAACTGGTGACGGGCAGGAGGAGTCGTTGAACGAGGAGGTCGCCGGGCTGCTTCGCAATGCCGCCGAGCAGCATCAGCCCGACCGCGCCCGGATCCAGGCTCGGATGGAACGCGGCATGACACCCGCCGCAACCCGCCACGACGGGCCACGGGTGAGGCGATCCTGGCCGAAGGCGGCTCTCGCTTCCGTTGCCACAGCTGGCATCCTGGCCGTCAGCGTGGCAGTCGCCGCCGTGGTCCGGACTTCGCCACCACGGCCCGACACCGCGACCGCTCCCACATCGACCGCGACGGCGACTGTGAGTCCTACGCCCTTCGTCCCGCCCACCGGCAGCCCGGCCCCGAACGTGCCGACGGGTGACCCCACCCCGAACGTGCCGACGGGTAGCTCCGCCCCGAACGTATCGTCAGGCAGGCCGGCCCCGAACGTGCCGACGGGTAACCCGACCCCGAACGTGCCGACGGGCAATCCGAGCCGGTCACCGTCCGGCAGCCCGCAGTCCCAGCAGGGAGCGCTGTCATCGGACGGCTCTGTCGACCCGCACAGCACGATCTACTGGGCGCAGAGCAACCTCACGCTCAAGACCACCCAACCGCTCGCCACCCTCACCGTTGAGCTGCGGATCGCCCAGACCGGCGGGGTGCAGAACACGGGCTACTGGCAAACTCTGCCCGCCAACTGGTTCGCCGTCACCGTGCAGGATCAGGGCGGTGCGCTGATCTACCGCTGGACGCTCAAGCCTGGCTGCACGGTGCCGCCGGGGCAGCACGTCTTCGCGGCCCAGTACAACCACGCCACGGGCCCGCGGGATCCGAGGGACGACACCTACCGTGCCGACGCCTCGGACTCCGATGGCGCCCTCGCAGTCGGGGGGCACCTCTCCTCCCCGCGGTGAGACGTGCAGCCGGAGGCGGCCCGCCCGGCGGAAAGGAACACACGCTTTCGCACGGCAACCTTTCGTGTCCCGACGGCAACTGATGGAGAATCCGGCCCGCGTCCGCGGGCCGCCGCTCCAGAAGGACAGACCGTTGCCAGATCTCGACCAACGCACACACCGCCGACGCCCGGCGACCCGTCGCGTGCTCGCCACCGCCGGAGTCCTCGCCGTCATGGGCGCCACCGTCCCCCTGATCGCCCAGGCCGTCCTGACCCCGAAGGCCCACACGCTGACCGTAGCCTCTGACGGCAGCGGCCGATATCGAACCGTGCAATCGGCGGTAGACGCCGCGCGGCCGGGCGATGAGATCCGAATCGCCAAGGGCACGTACCGCGAGGTGGTACGGGTGCCGGTCGGCAAGGACGGGCTGACCGTCACGGGAGCCACCGGGAACCCCGCCGACGTCGTCATCAGCTACGGCAACTCCGCCGGCACGGCCAAGTCCGGCGGCGGCCAACTCGGCACCGAGGGCAGCGCCACGGCCACCTTCGCAGCCACCGGACTGACCGTGGAGAACCTGACCGTCGAGAACACCTTCGACCGGGCCGCGGCTCACGTCGGCAGCGCGACCCAGGCCGTCGCCCTGGCGGCCGAGGGCGACCGCCAGGTCTTCCGCAACGACCGCATCATCGGTCACCAGGACACCCTGCTCGCCTGGTCCCCCAACGCCACCGCGCAGACCCGCCAGTACTTCACCGACGACTACGTCGAGGGCGACGTCGACATGATCTTCGGCAACGCCACCGCCGTCCTCGACCACGCGACCATTCAGGCCGACGACGACGGCGCTCCTGCCGACGGCCTCAACGGCTTCCTCACCGCCGCCAACACGGAGACCTCCCACAAGTACGGCCTTCTGATCACCGATAGCACCGTCCGCTCCACCGCGAAGGACGGTACCTACTACCTCGGCCGGCCCTGGCACCCCACCGCCACCGCCAGTGCCCAGGTCGTCGTCCGTAACACGGCGCTCCCGGCCGCGATCAAGAGCGCCACCCCGTGGACCGACATGAGCGGCTTCTCCTGGCACTCGGCCCGCCTCACCTCGTACGGCAACACCGGACCGGGCGCCGCCACCGGCGCCGACAGCCCGCAACTGCCGGCGGCCCAGGTCGGCGAGTACGCCGCCACCGCGTACCTCGCGGGCACAGACGGCTGGAACCCGGTCGCGGCCTCACATGGCACCGGATCGACCGTGCCAGCCGGAACAGCGACCGGTGACACCCGCCATGTCACCGAGCCCGCACTGCCCACCACCGTCTGCGCCACCGTCCCCGCCGCCCGGACCATGCCCACCCGCACTACCGACCAGGGCAGCGAAACCACCCCACCGGACACGATCCGCATCCAGCATGCCCTCGATACCTGCGCCCAGACCGGACAGCAGACCGTGGCCGTCCGCCTGCAGACGACGGACTCCAGCCACAACGCCTTCCTCACCGGACCGCTGGCCGTCCACCAAGGCGAAGTCCTGCTGCTGGACAGCGGTGTCACCCTCTACGGCTCACGCAACCCCGCCGATTACCAGATCAGCGGCAAGCCGCGCTGCGGCGCCCTCGCCTCCTCCGGCGGCGGCTGCAAACCACTGATCAGCGTCGCCGGAGCCAACGCCGGCATCGAGGCCGTCCGCGCCGCCGACGGCAGCCAGGGCCGCATCGACGGCCGCGGCGACCAGACCGTCCTCGGCACCACCACCAGCTGGTGGCAGCTCGCCACCGACGCCCAAAAAGCCGGCTCCAACCAGAACAACCCCCGCCTGATCCAGGCCGACAACTCCGACAACTTCACCCTCTACCACGTCGACCTGCTGAGCTCCCCCAACTTCCACGTCGTCTACAACGGCGGCAACGGCTTCACCGCCTGGGGCGTACGCATCAAGACCCCCGCCACCGCCCGCAACACCGACGGCATCGACCCGGCCGGCGCCACCAACGTCACCATCACCGACTCCTCCATCATGGACGGCGACGACGGCATCGCCATCAAGGGCGGCAACAAGCCCAGCGGCAACATCACCGTGACGAACAACCACTTCTACGGCACCCACGGCATCTCCATCGGCAGCGAGACCACCAGCGGCGTGACCAACGTCCTCTTCCGCGACAACACCCTCACCGGCACCGACGGCCTCGGCAACACCAGCGGCTCCAGCACCGGCATCCGCATCAAGAGCTCCCCCGCCAACGGCGGCAGGGTCACCGGCGTCACCTACCTGAACACCTGCCTCGACGCCGTCCGCGCCCCGCTCGTCTTCGACACCCACTACTCCGGCGGCAGCGGCCCCAACGCCCCCTGGTTCACCGGCATCACCGTCGACGGCGTCACCGCAACCCACTCCCCCAGCGGCGCGAAATCCACCCTCGTCGGACTGGACAAGACCCGCCCGCTCGAACTGACCCTGCAACACGTCAAGCTCGACGTCACCACGGCGACCGCCGCCAACGCCCGCATCACCGCCATCGACACCAACCTCCACCCGTCCGGCCCCGACGTCACCGTGACCACCACCAACGGCCCGGGCGCGGCCCCCACCTGCACCTTCCCCGCCTTCCCCGCCCTCTGACACCACCACCGACCGGGCCACCCAGCGAACCTTGCCCAGCCCGGAGCCGGTGGGCTGCGCCGCGTCGGGCGATCATCGTTCGACGTGGCCGACGCCGGCCGAGGAGTCCGCCCGGCCAAGAGAACGACTGTGGCCCCACCGAAGAGGCGGGGCCACGGTCTTTCCTTCGCCTACTTGAGCGCTGCACCGCCCGAGTTGTGGTACCCGATCGTCTTGTTGATCAGGTTTCCGCCGTCGGTCTCGGCCGTGGTCTGTTCCTGCTGCCCCGCGCCGAAAAGCAGACCGGCGATGTGCGCGTTCGCCACCTGGTCCATGTGCGCGAAGAACCAGTCCACCTTGTCGTCCTTGTAGTGGTTGAGCGTGTTGTTCTGCGCCATGTTGCCCACGGGGATCTGCCACAGGACCACCGGCTTGCCCACGGACTCGGCCATCGTCTTGTAGAACGACAGTTGGGCGGCGGCCTTCTGGTCGGTCCAGAATTTGTCGAGGCCGCCGTGGGCGGGCTGCGCGTACCAGCCCGCGTCGCGGTCCGACACGTCGGTGGCCAGGAAGTCGGCGTTCTGTGCGCCGAGGTGGGCGTAGTCCTTGACGCACTGCGGGGTGTTCTGCTGCCAGTCGAAGCAGGACAGGTGCATACCGACGGCGGTGTTCGGAGCGTACTTGTGCGCCATCGAGATCAGGCACTGGGCGAGTCCGGCGGCGCTGTTCTCCTGCGATCCGCAGTCCGTCGGGTCCGCGGCCGTGACCTGCGCGGCGACCTGGTGCGGGTCGCCGAGCGACCGGACGTAGCCCCAGAAGTCGGGCTCGAGGTCGATCATGTCGTGCGAGGTGCCGATCTTCTGGAGGAAGAAGCGGTAGTCGTTCAGGTACCGGGCGAGCAGGTCGGCCCTGTTGATGGCCTTGACCTCGCCCGGACCGTCGCCCTGGCCCGCCGCGTCGCCGAGGTCGCGCAGCGAGTACCAGGTCCAGAGGAACTTCTGGGGGCGCGGCTTGCCCTGGTAGGTCTCCTGGGCCGCCTTGGCGCCCCGCCAGGTCACGTACGTGCCGGGCGCCGTGGTGCTGCCGTTCCAGCAGCCCCACCAGCCCGTCCACGCGTCCTGGCAGCGGGCCGCCGTGTAGTAGTCCGAGGAGGGCGCGGGCTGGCTGTGCACGTAGGCGTACTGCACGTCGAACGGCGCGGCGTTCGCCGAGGCGTCGGACATCGAGCCGCCGATGAGCACCGTGTTGCTGCCCATGAAACTCTTCGCCGAGTTGTTGCCGCCGCCGGCCGGCGGCGCCGACGTCGGGTGGTTGCCGGAGCCCCCCGGGTTCCCGGTGCCTCCGGCGCTGCCGGCCGGGACGAGCTGCCACTGCTGGTTGGCGCCGTTCCAGTCGTGGTACTGGGCGATCTGGCCCCCGTCGGTCTTGGAACCGAGCGGGACCTCGACGGCCTTGCCGCTGAAGGTGTTGATCAGACGCACGTAGCCGTCCGACGACTTTTCCAGGTGGAACTGCTGGTTGGCGCCGTTCAGGTCACTCCACTGCCTCACCTGGGAGCCTTCGGTCCTCGACCAGCCGTAGTCGTCCAGCACCTTTCCGGAGTACCGGTTCTGCAGCCGGTAGTTCCCGTCACCCGCGTCGATGAACTTCCACTGCTGGTTCGCCTCGCCGGTGCGGCTCCACTGCACCACCGCGGCGCCGTCGTACGAGCCGTAGCCGTAGTCGTCCAGCACCTGGCCGGTGCTGCGGTTGACCAGCAGGTACCAGGGGCTCGTGTCCACGGCCACGGTGCCCGCCGAGGCCGTGTTGACCACGGCCACGCAGGCGCCCACGACCGCCAGGCCGACAGCCGCCCAGAAACCCCGGCGCTGGTGCAGCCGACGGGCGCGATGCGACGGACGAGCTCCGCGCCCGTGGCCGCCCACCCGTGCGACGCCACTGACGACGTGGGGTGGGCGAGGGACATCTCTGTGCTCTCGTTCAAGGGACACGTCTGTGCTCTCTTTCAGCCGTCGCATCTGACCGAACCACTTGGCCGGACACCACTGAGTGGCCGCGGAGGCCGAAAAGGTTGCCGCGAAGAGCCGGAGATTCTCCGTCCGCGATGCGGGCCGTCACCAGCCGGATGGGGCCGCCCCGGCTCTTCACGTACGGCACTGCCGGCACCATGGTCGACGTCGAAGGATTGTGATCGGCGTCACCCTGCCTCGAGCCCCGGGCGGCCCCATCAGGCTGCCCGGGTTCGCCGCGATTCGGGGCCGTTGGCGTCAAGCAACGCGAAAATGCCCCCGAAGCGACTTGCTTCGAGGGCATCGTGCCTGGTCACACGTGGTGGCCAGGGCTGGGGTCGAACCGGCGACCTTTCGCTTTTCAGGCCAAGCAATGGCGTCGAGATGCCCTGTTTCAGGTGGTTCTGCCGTCCGTAGACGGCCGCAGTCAGACGCCGTCATCCGGGTCGATTGGCGTCAGCACTGGCGTCATCCGGCACGGACGAGCTGGTTGGTCTTTACCAGTCGAGAGCGCGGAGCCGCTGGTTCGTCCGGTGCAGGTCAAAGCGGATCGGGTCGAAGTCGGCCGCTGTTTCGAGGCCGAGCCAGCGCAGCAGATCCTCGCGCTCGGGATGGGAGGGGCCGCTGAGGGTCTGCTTGAGGTCGTCGTATCCAGGCGCGCCGCCGCAGTCCTCGGGCGGGCAGGCTCCTGCCCCGTCGACGCACAGCGGGTAGTGGTGGCCCGCCCCGGCAGCCACTTGGCGCTCGACGAGGATGCGGTGCTCCCACGAGTCACCGAAGTCGTAGGTGTAGTCGAGGAACTCCCCCTCCTTGACCAGGGCGTCCAGGGCGGCGGCGGTCTCGTCGACGAAGTCGAGTTCGGAGGAGGGATGGCCGTAGTTGACGCCTTTGACGTCGAACGCGTGCAAGTGGCAGTTCTGCCAGCCCATGGCGGCCTGGATGACCAGGTGCAGTCGGTCGAGGCGGAATCCGGCGGGGACCTGAACGCGGCGCCAGACGGCGGGCTGTTCCACGTCGGCGAGTTCGATGCGGAGCTGGTAGACGGGATCGCCGGGGCGTGCTTCCCCGCGCAGCCGGGCCATGGCTTGACGGCCCCGCGAGGTGAGGGCGACGGCGCCGCCGACACGCTGGACCGAGCCGAGGCCGAGGAGCGTCGCGAGTACGCGGTCCACGTCGCGGTCATTGCTCTGGCGCAGCAGCCGGAGGCGGTCCTCGGGAAGATCGTCGAGGACGTAGAACCCGGAGACCTTGTCCCACACCGCAGCCTGAAGCTCCTGCTCGGGAACCAGGTCGTCGGCGGCATACAGGCTCGTCAGCAGCACCCGGAGCCCGGCCGGGTACTCCTCGGCGAAGATCGAGCCGAGCCACCCGGAGGGGAGCACCGCTTCGCCGATGCGCGGCAGGGCCTCGAACAGTGCGTCGAGGATGCGCTCGGGGTCCTCCAGCACGCGCGCGTTCTTCTTGACCGGCACCAGACGGCCGCCGACGACCCGCAGCAGCCGGGCCGCCTTGGCCCATTCCACCAGCAGGTTCAGGTGGTGGAGTTCCTGGCTCGACTTGGTCTTGAAGGTCCTGTCACCGATGGCCGGGTCGATGGTGTCGCCGGTCTCCAGGAGCGTCACCAGGGCCCGGGCGTCGGCGAGGGTGACCTTGCCAGTCTGGGTGAGCTTGCGCCCTGCGCCGATCCAGCTGACGAGACCTCGGATCTGCTCGACGGTGCGGGGCTGCTCGGATTCCATCATCGGTTCCTGTCTGCCTCGGGTTTGACGGATTCCATCATCGAGGATCGGCAGACTCGCTAGGGTCGCGGCGATGAGCGAGTACCAGTACTACGGGTTCCTGGCGATCGACCGCCCGTTGACCCGCGAGGAGCAGGACGAACTGCGATCGCTGTCGACCCGGGCCCGGATCACCGCGACCAGCTTCACCAACGAATACCAGTGGGGCAACTTCCGAGGCGACCCCAGGCGGATGGTGGAGCAGTTTTACGACGCTCATCTCTACCTGACCAACTGGGGCACCCACCAGGTGATCCTGCGTGTGCCCAAGGGGCAGCTCACACAGCGAGCGGTGGAGCCGTACTGCTTCGACGAGTGTTTCGAGGCATGGACGACCAGGACCCACCTCATCCTCGACCTGCGCAGTGAGGACGAGAGCGGAGACTGGGACGAGGGTGCCGAGGACTCGCTCGGCGCCATCGCCGGGGTTCGTGCCGAGCTGGCCTCCGGGGATCACCGCGCCCTGTACCTCGCATGGCTGTCCGGCATCGGCGCCTGGGCACTCCAGGACGACGACGAGGATGAGTATCGGGCAACGCTCGAGCCCCCGGTCCCGGCCGGGCTCGACCGGCTCACCGCACCGCAGCGGGCGCTCGCGGACTTCCTGCGTGTCGACGCCGACCTGCTGGCGGTCGCCGCCCAGGCCAGCCCGCCCGCCCCCGCACCTCGCAAGCGGCCCGGGAAGAAGGAACTGGCGCCGCTAATCGCCGCGCTTCCCGGGAAGGAGAAGGACGATCTGCTGCTGCGCCTGGCACTGGGCGATGAGCCTCAGCTGGGAGCCGGACTTCTGCGCCGCCTGCACGGCGAGCCGCCCGTCGTGACGGTGCCGGGGCAGCGCTCCGCCGCCGAATTGCTGGATGCCGCGCACGCGCTGGCCACCGAGCGCCGGCAGCGCGGTGAGCGGGTTCGAGCCGAGGCGCGCGCGACGAAGCTGACCGCTCTGGCTGCCGACGAGGAAGCGATCTGGCGCGAGGTCGAAAACCACGTCGCCCGTAAACAGGCGACCCGCTACGACACCGCTGTGGCCCTCCTGGTCGAACTCCGTGACGCCTGTGACTACGTCGGGCGCGGCCTTGAGTTCCGGCAGCGGCTGGCCGAGCTCCGCGACCGGTACCAGCACCTGCCCGGCCTGCTGCGCCGGCTCGACGACCGGGCCCTGCGGGGCTGACGCCCGTCCGTCAGTTGATTACTTCGATGACGCACCGTGCCCCGGAACCTCGCTGCAGCTTGGCGTCGCCAGTGACCAGAGGTACGCCCAGATGCTCGGCAAGGGCTACATACGCGGCGTCATATGCAGTGAAGTTGCCTCGGAGTTCCCAGATCCGCGGCAGGAGCTCCGTGTGCTGGGCTCGCTGAATCGGCAGTGAGGGCAACAGCCGAAGTGCGCGATCCGCGTCGGCGAACTCGATCTTTCGGCCCAGCAGCAGTCCTCGGACGGCACTCGTGGCCTCGATGTCGATCAGCGCTGGGGCGGCGAGGCGTTCTCCCGAAATCCGGCTCGCGCAGGCCTTCCCGACAGGGCCCCGATCAACAAGCGCGGCCACGAGCACCGAGTTGTCGACGACGATCACTCGCCCCGGCCCTCCCGCTGTGCGGCGAGGATGTCGGCCATCGAGACACTGCTCGACAGGTTCTCGCGGGCGGTGGTCAACACCTCCTCGACGGTGGGTTGTGCAGCCTCCTCCTCGAGTCGTAGCCGGAGGTACTCCTGCAGCGATCGTCCCGACTCGTCTGCGCGCCGACGCAGTATCGCGTAGGCCTCGTCGTTCAGGTTCCTGATCTGCACGGTAGCCATGCATGCATAGTAGCGCTGCTCGGCTTTGAATTCAGCGCTATTGCCCTCGGGGTGTGACCGTCCGCTGGGCCGTTGGCGTCAAGCAACGCGAAAATGCCCCCGAAGCGATTTGCTTCGAGGGCATCGTGCCTGGTCAGGCGTGGTGGCCAGGGCCGGGGTCGAACCGGCGACCTTCCGCTTTTCAGGCGGACGCTCGTACCAACTGAGCTACCTGGCCGTACTGCGTCGTCTCGGATGAGACGAGCGATCCCGACGGGACTTGAACCCGCGACCTCCACCTTGACAGGGTGGCGAGCTAACCAACTGCTCCACGGGACCTTGGGTGGCTGGTGGGCCACCAGGTCTTGCGGCACTGCACTTTACTACGGTACTGCGTTACTGCGTGCCCCCAACGGGATTCGAACCCGTGCTACCGCCTTGAAAGGGCGGCGTCCTGGGCCACTAGACGATGAGGGCTTGCGGCCTGTCCCGCTGTTTCCAGCGTTCGGGGACGTCGAGAAGCATATGGGATGCCGAGCCGATCGCCAAAACGGGTTTCGGCCGGGTGGGTGGGGACCCTCCGGTGGCGGGGTCAGGACCAGCCGAGTTCGCCGAGCTCGTGGTCGTCGAAGCCGAAGTGGTGGGCGACCTCGTGGATGACGGTGGTGCGGACCTCCTCGACGACCTCCTCGCGGGTCTCGCAGTGCCGCAGGGTGGGGCCGCGGTAGATGATGATCCGGTCGGGGAGGACGCCCGCGTACCACTCGCCGCGTTCGGTGAGCGGGGTGCCCTCGTAGAGGCCGAGGAGTTCCGGGTCGGCGGGGTCGGGCTCGTCCTCGACGAAGACCGCGACGTTGTCCATCATGGCCGCGAGCTGCGGGGGAATCTGGTCGAGGGCGTCGCTGACCAGCGTCTCGAACTCTTCCCGGGTCATCTCCACCGGATCATTGTCGGGTCTGGGGTGACGGTGTGCCAGGTGGTCGAGGCCGGTGTTTCATGGGCCTATGACGACCTCGGACGGGACGGTGGACGGGTTGGCGCGCGCGGTGCCGAGGCCCGGGGAGGCGGCGCGGCGGCGCCCGCCGCTGCTGCGCGGGCAGGGGCCGGCCGTGGCCGTGGTCGCGCTGGGCGGGGTGATCGGGGCGGTGGCCCGGTACGCGGCGGGGCTGGCGTGGGCCGGCGGGCCGTCGGCGTTCCCGTGGACGACGCTGCTGATCAACGTAGGCGGCTGTGCCGTGATCGGGGTCTTCCTGGTGGCGATCACCGAGGGCCGTCCGGCGCACCCGTTGCTGCGGCCGTTCTTCGGGACGGGCGTGCTGGGCGGGTTCACCACGTTCTCGACGTACGCGGTGGACGTGCGGCGCCTGGTGGAGGAGGGGCGGCTCGGGCTCGGGCTGACGTACCTGGGGCTGACGCTGCTGGCGGCGCTCGGCGCGGTCTGGGCGGCGGCCGGGTTGACGCGCCGTCTGGTCCACCGCGCGGCGCGGGCCGACGGGAGGCGGTCATGAGCAGGTTGACGGGGCCGGCGCTGCGGCTGACCGTGCTGGTGGGGGAGAACGACCACTGGCACCACCGGCCGCTGTACAGCGAGATCGTGCACCGGGCGCGCGCCGCCGGGCTGGCCGGGGCGAGCGTGTTCCGGGGGATCGAGGGGTTCGGGGCGTCGTCGCTGGTGCACACGACCCGGCTGCTGTCGCTGAGCGAGGACCTGCCGGTGGCGGTGGTGATCGTGGACGAGGACGAGCGGGTGCGCGGGTTCCTGCCGCAGCTGGACGAGCTGGTGGCGGAGGGGCTGGTGGTGCTCGATCCGTGCGAGGTCATCCGGTACGTCGGGCGGGGCGCGGGGGAGCACCAGAAGTGAACTGGCTGCTGGTGGTGGCGGGGGCCGTGGTCGGTGCGCCGCTGCGGTATCTGACGGACCGGGCGGTCCAGGCCCGGCACGACTCGGTGTTCCCGTGGGGGACCTTCGTCGTGAACGTGTTCGGCTGCCTGGTGCTGGGCCTGGTGACCGGTGCCGTGGCGGCCGGTGCCGCGTCCCCGCACGTGCAGGTGCTGCTCGGCACGGGGTTCTGCGGGGCGCTGACCACGTACTCGACGTTCTCGTACGAGACGCTGCGGCTGGTCGAGACCGGGGCGGGTCGGTACGCGGTGGCGAACGTGGTCGGCAGCCTGGTCGCGGGGCTGACGGCGGTGTACGCGGGGGCGGGGCTCGCGTCGGCGCTCTGGGGCTGAGATCCGGGGGCGGGGCCACGTCCGGACCATGGGCTTCGAACTGTCGGGGAAGCCGCCGGGTGGACTGCGCCCGGCGGCTTCGTCGTGCCCCGCCCGTGTCCCGCCGGGCCGGGCACGCGTTGATCGTCCAGAGCGGCCGCGCGGCTTCGGGCGGCCCGGGTGGGGCGGCAGAGAGGGAGCTCGGTGGCTTCGGTGCGGGCGGTGCGGACGGTTGGGACGGTCTCGGCGCAGGGTGTGGCGTGGGGCGGCGCGGTGGCTCCGGTGCGAGCGGTGGCCGACCGGTGGGCCGAGCCGAGGGTGGCGAACCTACGGACGGGTGTGGTGCGGGCGGCGGCGGTCCTGGCGGTGGCCGGGCTGGGGCTGACGGGGTGCATGTCGGTCGGCCCGGCGGCCGAGGGGAAGCACGGCGGCGGCGCGCCGGTGGGCCAGGCCGCCGGGCCGGCGGGCAAGCCGGGGGCGACGGCGGGGCCGTCACCCTCGCCGGTCGGCGGGCACTCGGGGGGTGCGTCCGGGCGCCCGGAGCGGCAGGGGGGCTTGCAGGCCGAGAACGCGCCGGCCGGAGGCGCGGCCCCGCCACCGGGCGAGCCGGCGCCAGGCGTGAACGGCGCGCCCGCCGGCGTGATCGCGGTGCCGGGCGCGGCGGCCCCGGCCCCCGAGCCCGGCGCGGGCGGCGCGGCCGGGGGCGTGAGCGCCAGCCCCGTGCCCCGGCCGGGTGGTGGCTCGTCGGGCGGCGGTTCGTCGGGCGCGGTGGGCGGCACCGCGGGCTCCGGCGGCACGGGCGGCACGGGCGGCTCGAGCGGTACCGGTGAGGGCCGCTCCGGCGGCGGTTCTTCGGGCAGCCCGTCGGCCGGCCCGAGCAGCCACCCGTCCACGTCCCCCGAGCCCGAGCACACCTCGCCCGTCGCGACCGTCCCACCGCTCCCCGGGCCCTCGTCCGGTAGCTCCGGTTCCTCGGCGCCGAGCCCGGGCACGGGTACGCATTAGGGGGATGGCCAGGGCGTTTGCCTCTGATCCCGAGGGTCGTCTATGGTGGTAGATCGTTCGTTTGATCCATTTGACTGGCGCCCTACTCCCATCTGGCGCCCTTGGCGCGTTCCGGCGATCCGTGGCTGACCGCATTGAGGCGGTTGTGAAACAGAACCCCGGACTTTGGCGCGTGCCACTTCCGGAAGGTTTTGAATGTCTCTCGTTGACGACGCCCGCTTCGCCATGCCCGCAAGCGAGTCCGCCGCCGATGCCGCCGACACCACCACCGACACCGAGCCGACCGCCGAGCTCGTCGAGACCGACGCCGTCGAGACGGACGCCGTCGAGGCCGAGGATTCCGCCGAGGCCGAGGAAGCCGCCGAGCCCACCATCACCTTCGGCGACCTGGGCCTGCCGGACGAGGTCGTCCGCGCCCTCGCCAAGCGCGGCGTCACCACCCCCTTCCCGATCCAGGCCGCGACCATCCCGGACGCCCTGGCCGGCAAGGACGTGCTCGGCCGCGGCCGTACCGGCTCCGGCAAGACCCTCAGCTTCGGTCTGCCGCTGCTGACCCGCCTCGCCGGCGGCGAGCGCACCCGCGCCAAGCACCCGCGCGGTCTGATCCTGGTCCCGACCCGCGAGCTGGCCATGCAGGTCGCCGACGCCCTGGAGCCGTTCGGCTCGGTGCTCGGCCTGCGCCTCAAGGTCGTCTGCGGCGGCACCTCGATGTCGAACCAGATCTACGCGCTGGAGCGCGGCGTCGACGTCCTGGTCGCCACCCCGGGCCGTCTGCGCGACCTGATCAACCGCGGTTCGGCCGTCCTCGAGGACGTCCAGGTGGCCGTCCTCGACGAGGCCGACCAGATGGCCGACATGGGCTTCCTGCCCGAGGTCACCGAGATCCTCGACCAGGTGCCGGCCGGCGGCCAGCGCCTGCTGTTCTCCGCCACCCTGGAGAACGAGATCGACACCCTGGTGAAGCGCTACCTGAACAACCCGGTCACCCACGAGGTCGACCCGTCGGCCGGCGCCGTCACCACCATGACCCACCACATCCTCGTGGTGAAGCCCAAGGACAAGGCGCCGATCACCAACGCGATCGCCGCCCGCAAGGGCCGCACGATCATCTTCGTCCGCACCCAGATGGGCGCCGACCGCGTCGCCGAGCAGCTCATCGAGGCCGGCGTGAAGGCCGACGCGCTGCACGGCGGCATGACCCAGGGCGCCCGCACCCGCGTCCTCGGCGACTTCAAGGACGGTTACGTCAACGTCGTCGTCGCCACCGACGTGGCCGCCCGCGGCATCCACGTCGACGGCATCGACCTGGTCCTCAACGTGGACCCGGCCGGCGACCACAAGGACTACCTGCACCGCTCCGGCCGCACCGCGCGCGCCGGCCGCTCCGGCACCGTCGTCACCCTGGTGCTGCCGCACCAGCGCCGCAGCGTGTTCCGGCTGATGGAGGACGCGGGCGTCGACGCCAGCCGCCACATCCTGGACCACGCCTTCGACGCCGAGGTCGCCCGGATCACCGGCGCCCGCTCGCTCACCGAGGTGCAGGCCGAGAGCGCCGCGAACATCGCCGGTGCGGCCGAGCGCGAGCTCGCCGACATGACCCGCCAGCTGGAGCGCGCGCAGCGCCGCGCCGCCGAGCTGCGCGAGGAGGCCGACCGTCTGGCCGCCCGTGCGGCGCGCGAGCGGGCCGCGCTGGGCATCGAGGACGAGGCCCCGGCCGCGGAGGCCGGCGAGGCCACCGCGGAGGCGGCGGCCGAGGCTCCCGCGGCGCCGGTGTCGGTGCCGGCCCAGGCCGCCCCGGCGGGCGAGGAGCGCACTCCGTCGTACCGCGAGGCGCGCACCGAGCGTCCGGCGTTCGGCCGCGACCGGGACCGTGACCGTGACCGGGACGACCGTGGGTTCAACCGTGACCGTGGCGGTTTCAACCGTGACCGTGACGATCGCGGCGCCCGCTCCGGCGGCTTCGACCGTGACCGCGGCGGCTTCAACCGTGACCGTGACGACCGCGGCGGCCGTTCGGGCGGTTTCAACCGTGACCGTGACGACCGCGGCGCCCGCTCCGGCGGCTTCGACCGTGACCGCGGTGGCTTCAACCGTGACCGTGACGACCGCGGCGGCCGTTCGGGCGGTTTCAACCGTGACCGTGACGACCGCGGCGCCCGCTCCGGCGGCTTCGACCGCGAGCGCGGTGGCTTCAACCGTGACGACCGTGGCGCCCGCTCCGGTGGCTTCGACCGTGACCGCGGCGGCTTCAACCGTGACCGTGACGACCGCGGCGGCCGCTCCTTCGGTGACCGTCCGGCCCGCTCCTTCGGCGACCGCCCGTCCTTCGGCCGGGACCGCGACGAGCGCGGCAGCAACAGCCGTCCGTTCTCGCGCCGCGACGACCACCGCTCCGGCGGCCGCCCGCAGGCCTCCGGTGGCTTCAACCGTGACCGTGACGACCGCGGCGCCCGCTCCGGTGGCTTCGACCGCGAGCGCGGTGGCTTCAACCGTGACGACCGCAAGCCGCGCTGGAAGAACTGAACGACCGGCGTCGCTTAGCCGGTAGTCGCACAGCCGGTAGTCGTCAGCTGACGCACGACGGGCCCGCTCCACTTCGGTGGAGCGGGCCCGTCGGCGTTCCCCCCGCAACGTTCCCCGGTGTCCCCCGGTATCCCCGATACCCCCCGAGGCGTTGTTCTGTCTGTGAGAATAACCTGTGGCGCGTGGTGAGGGAAGTCCCGTAGCGTCTGCGGCATGAGCAGCAGACTGCATGAAGTGGCCGTGGTGAACGAGGGGATCGTCGAGCGGGGGAGCTACCGGGCGGCCGGGGGCGAACTCGTGCAGGTGGAGGAGCAGTTGGCGGCGGCCAGGGCTGGGACGGTGTCGTACGCGCCGGCCGCCCTGGACGCCCTGCTGCGGGACGGCGGCCCGGGTCCGGGGCCCGGCCCGCGGCGGCCGGTGGAGGTGACGGCAGAGGGCAGCATCGAGGCCGCGCGGCGCCTGGTCGAGGCCGGGGCCGGGCCGGTCGGGGTGCTCAACTTCGCGTCCGCGCGCAATCCCGGCGGCGGCTACCTGCGCGGCGCCCGCGCCCAGGAGGAGGACCTGTGCCGCAGCGCGCTGCTGTACACCTGCCTGCTGGCGCCTACTACGAGGCGCACCGCGCGTCCGGCGATCTTCGCTACAGCCACCGGGTGATCGTCTCGCCCGGCGTGCCGGTGATCCGGGGCGCGCACGGCGAACTGCTCGCCCGGCCGTACCCCGTCACCTTCCTGACCTCGCCCGCGCCCAACCTCGGTCAGCTGGAGCGGCGTTCGGCGGGCGTCGACGTCCGCGGCGTGCTCGCCGAACGGGCACTGCGGGTGCTCGCGGCGGCGGCCCGGCACGAGATCCGGACGCTGGTGCTGGGCGCGTGGGGCTGCGGGGTGTTCCGCAACGACCCGGCGCAGGTCGCCGAGGCCTTCGAGGGCGCGCTGGCCCGGTACGGGGCCGCCTTCGAACACGTGGTGTTCGCGGTGTGGGACCGCACGCCGGTCTCGGCCAACCGGGCCGCGTTCGAGGCCCGGTTCGGCGCGGCGGTGCGGTGAGCCTCAGCCCCGTCGCACGGTCAGCGGGTCCGTCGTACGGCCAGCGCCGTCGCGACGGTCGAGGCGGCGGCGACCACCCCGGTGACCGCGAAGACGGACGGCCAGGCGCCGATCTTCTTCGCCAGCGGGTGCGAGGCGCCGAACGCCGCCACGTACAGCCCGGTCAGCGCCGCCGCGGTGGCCGCGCCCGAACGGCGGTGCCACTGCGCGGCCGCTCCGGCACCGGCCACCGCCAGCACCGCGCCGCCCAGCTCGCGACGCCCGCTCCAACGGGCCACGCCGTAACCGCCGACCAGACCGCTCGCCGCGGTCAGCGCGGCGGGCACGGCGGCCGAGAGCACGTTCGGGACCTTCGCCATCGTCGACTCCACTCATCGGACCGGTTCGCTTCGTCGGACCGGTTCGTTCCGGCTTCCGACGATAACCCGACCCTACGAGCCGGCCCCCGGCCCGGTGCCGTCCCGACCCGCGGTGCCGTTCCTACCGGAACGCCTCCTCGGCGGGCTGTGCCGGCGCCGTCCGGGCCAGCCGCTCCGCCGCCTCCGCCGGGGACAGCACCCGCTCCAGCCGCAGGTCGCCCGGGATCTCCTGGATGAACCGCCCCGCCGACCAGCTGCGCTCGTACGGCTGAGGGTCCAGCACCAGCGTGCGGACCCCGTCCAGCACCGGGATGTCGCTCGGCGTGCCCTCGTTCCAGAGCCACGAGCCGTCCGGCGCCACCAGGTTGAACGCGCCGCTCGCGATCACCTTGCGGCCGTCCAGGAACGCGTCGCGGCTGAGCGCCACCACCTCCGGGTCCGGCCGGGTACCCGGCAGGTGGCCGCCGCCGATCAGCACGTCGGCGAGCAGGGTGTGCAGCTGGAAGTTGTCGCTCAGCCCGTCCATGCGGAGCAGGTAGCCCGTGCCGGTGGGCCGGTCCAGCACCAGCAGCGGCTCGTCGTCGAGCAGTTGCGCCAGACAGGTGAGGCCCTTGAGGTCGTGGAAGCCGCCGCGGTACCGCCGGGCCAGCTCCAGCAGCACGGCCGTCACTCCTGAGGCGCGGGCCTCGGCCCGCACCGCCGCGTGCGCGTACACCGCCCACGCGGCCTGCTGCCACAGGTGCAGCGTCCACCAGCCGGCGACCGCCAGATGCGCCTGCCACTCGTCCAGCACCGCCGGATCCTCGATCCGCTCGTGCGCCTCGGCCGGACCGTCCTCCTCCGGGTCGGGCAGTGGGCCGCCGCCCGTCGCCTCCCATCGCTCCACCAGCCGCTGAGCGCCCGTCAGCGCCCCGCGCAGGCCCGCCAGCACCGGGCCGGCACAGGCCGACGGATCGGCGCCGCCCTCCACGCACGCGCCCACCACCATCGCCAGGTGCGAGCGGGGGAACGGTGGGGCGTCCGGCAGCAGCGCGGCCAGCCGGGGCCCGGCCGCCGCGACCTCGGCCGGGCCGGCCGCGCCGAACAGCCCGGCCACCTGGCCCAGCGCGGGGCCGAACCGCTCGTCGTCGGCGGCCGCGATCGCCGCCTCCAAGGCCGTCACCGCATCGGTGAAGGTGGGCTGCTGACGGAACGGTGGATTGTGATCGGAAGCCATTCGCCGCAGCATAGGCGGCGGTGCGAGCGGGTGTGCCGTCGGGTGCCCGCCGTCACCTTCGGCCGCGAGGCCTGTCGGACCCCGGTGGGAGACTTCACCCGTGACTGACACCGCGATCACGGACGGCCTCTACCGGGTCCGCAACGTCGCCAGCGGGCTCCTGCTCGGAGTCGCCGACGGCAGCCGCCGCAGCGGCGCCCGCATCCACCACGGCGAGGACACCGGCACCGACGCCCAGCTCTGGCGCCTCACCGCCGTCCACCCCGGCGGCGCCCTCTACCACCTGGAGAACGCCGCCAGCGGCAAGCGCCTCGACGTCACCGGGGCCTCCTCCGACAACGGCGTCCTCATCCAGCAGTGGTCGGCCAACGCCTTCGGCGCCCAGGAATGGCTCCTCGAACACCACGACGACGCCCCGGGCACGTACACCATCACCAGCTTCATCAGCGGCAAGCCGCTGACCGCCGCCCCGGCCCCCGACCCTGCCGTCCGGCAGTGGGAGGACATCG
This sequence comes from Streptomyces kaniharaensis, assembly GCF_009569385.1. Classification (NCBI taxonomy): domain Bacteria; kingdom Bacillati; phylum Actinomycetota; class Actinomycetes; order Kitasatosporales; family Streptomycetaceae; genus Streptomyces; species Streptomyces kaniharaensis. The sequence continues at coordinate 2,643,272 of NZ_WBOF01000001.1, read as the reverse complement.
ACTCCCCCACGCAGTGGTGGCGGCTGGAGCGCCAGGGGTAGGGGTAGGGGCGGGGGCGGATCAGGCGGAGAGGTTGGTCCGGAGGGCCGAGAGGTCCTCGTCGGTGACGCCGTGGGCGCGGAGGTAGCCGGAGATCGAGCCGTGGTGGGTGCCGATCCAGGCGAGCGCGGAGGCGAGAAGGGCGGCGTACACGGGGCGGGAGACGCGCTCGGTGCCGGTCTCGTCGCGGTACGGGGTGGGGCCGTCGAGGAGGCCGAGACCGGCGTTGGAGAGCAGGAAGCCGGCGGTGATGTCGGCCTCGGAGGCGTCGAGGAGGGACTGCAGGACGGCGATGGTGAGGCCGGTGCGGTCCTTGCCGACGGCGCAGTGGACGACGGCCGGGAGGGCGCCCGGCGTGGCGAGGCGGCGGACGGTGGCGGCCAGGGAGGGCCCGGCGGTCTCGGCCATGAACGGGTAGAGCTCGGCCTGGTCCTCGGGCCAGGGGCGGTCGAGGTCCTCGCGGTTGGCGGGGAGGGTCGGCAGGTTGAGGGTCTCGTGGTCGAGGCAGTGCCACAGGTCGGGCCAGACCTCCAGCTCGAACGGGCTGCGCAGGTCGATCACGGTGCGCAGACCGAGGGCCTTGAGCCGCCGGGCGCCCTCCTCGGTGAGGGTGTGGAAGGACCCGGAGCGGTAGAGCACGCCGCGGCGGAGGGCGCCGATGCCCCCGGCGTCACGGAAGTTGCGGACACCGGGGATGTCGATGAAGGCGTCGGTCATGGGCACCACGGTACGGGTGCGGACGGGGCGGCGGGAGGAATCCGGAGACGTCGGGGGCGTGGTCGCGGGGAAGATCTCAGCGTTCGCCCGGCGTCCGCCCATCGTCCTCTCGGCGTCCGCGTGTCGTGCGCGCGTCGTCCTCCCAGGGGCCGCTCAGGGCCGCTCAGGGCCGCTCGGGGTCCGCTCAGGGCCCGCTCAGCGTCCGCCGGAGACGTCCAGGAACGCCCCGGTGGTGTACGAGGCGGCGGGGGAGAGGAGGAAGAGGATCGACTCGGCGACCTCCTCGGGCCGCCCACCGCGCCGCATCGGCAGGCCGGGTGCGACCCGGTCGACGCGGCCGGGCTCGCCGCCCAGCGCATGGATCCCGGTGTGGATCAGGCCCGGGCGGACGGCGTTGACCCGGATGCCCTCGGCGGCGACCTCCAGGGCCAGGCCGCGGGTCATCGAGTCGACGGCGCCCTTCGCGGCCGCGTAGTCGACGTACTCGTTCGGCGAGCCGAGCCGGGAGGCGGCCGAGGAGACGTTGACGATGGCGCCGCCGCGCCCGCCGTGCCGGGTGGACATCCGCCGGACGGCCTGCTTCGCGCAGAGGAACGGGCCGGTGATGTTGGCGGCCCAGATCCGGGTCAGCCGGTCCTCGTCGAGGTCCTCCAGCCGGCACTGCCTCTCCAGTGTGCCGGCGTTGTTCACCAGGCCCGTGAGCAGCCCGAGTTCGGCGTCCACCGTGGCGAACAGCCGCTCCACGTCGGCGGTGCGGGAGACGTCGGCCCGGACGGCGATCGCGGTGCCGCCCTCGGCGCGGATGGTGGCCACGACGGCGGCGGCGGAGGCCTCGTCCGCACGGTAGTTGACGCAGACGTGGTAGCCGCGCCGTCCGGCGAGCAGGGCGGTGGCGGCACCGATGCCGCGGCCGGCGCCGGTGACGAGCAGGACCTCGGGAGGAGCGGTCGACATGGTTCGTACCGTACCCGGGGGTCAGCCGGCTGTGCGGGGGATTCCGGGGATGCCGGCCGCCGCTCTCAGCACCGCGATCTTCGGCGCGCGGCTCTTCGGCGAGTCGAGGCTGAACCCGCGGGCGTCGCCGAGCTCGTCCCGGACGAACGCCTCCGTCCGCCGCAGAGCCTCGCGCAGCGCGTCGTCGGGCGGCACGAAGGACTGGTGGACGATCTCCGCCCGCTCGGTGTCGTACTCCCACAGCCCGACGATCCGGCCCCGGTCGAGCACCACATGGGTCTGCGGGTCGGCCTCGCCGCCGAACGGGCGGCCGACCCGGCCGGCGGGCAGCGGGCGCTCGGCGTCGGCCGGGTCGAGCAGCCGGGGGAGGTCGCGGTGCAGCAGATGGATGCCGTCGATGCCGGCGAGCAGCGTGTAGCGCGGTTCGGCCGGCACGGTGAACTCCGCGAACTCGTCGACGAGTTCGGGTGGGAGGAGGAACTCGGAGCCGGGCGCCGGCGGCACCATCCCGGCCTCGGCGACGGCCCGCCGGGCGGTGGCCGCGGTGAACCCCGAGAACCAGCGGAAGTGCTTCAGCGTGGCCGGACCGGCCCAGGAGAAGTAGCGGCGGGCGAAGTCCGCGGCATCCCCGGAGACGGGCTGGTCCCACCCCACGTAGCCGTAACGCTGCTGGTCCAGACGGCCGTTGACGGGCACCCGGCGGATCCGCCCGCGCGACTGCATCAGTCCGAGGGCCAGCGGCAGCGTCGTCGAGACGCCGCGTTTCTTCCCCGCCTCGCCGAGCGGCCGGACGGCGTCCCCGACCGCCTCCCTGATCGACGTCGGATCCAGCGGCTCCACGTCCGACAGCACCCGCTCGATCGCCAGGCAGAGCTTCTCCACCTCGTCCCGGCCGACCCCCAGATGCTTCTCCGCGGCGGCCAGTTCACCCGCCGGGGCGGCCGCGCCGACCGCCAGCCCCAGCGCGAAGTCGGCCGCCGGCAGGACGTACGTGCAGCCGCGCGCCGTCGGCAACTCGTGCACCTCCAGCCGCGCCACCGCCGCGTCCACCGCCGCCCGGCCCAGCCCGGCCCGGGCGAACAGGCCCAGATACGGCGCCGCGCCACCCACCGAGCGGGCCCACCCGGTGGCGGCCAGCACCTCGGCGGCCGACGCGCCGGTGTGCGGGCGGTCCAGCCACTGGCGGTGCGACCACCAGGCCCGCAGCTTCTCGGGGCTGATCTCCGGACTGTGCTCCATGGGCCCAGTATCGGCGGACCGGCCGGCCCGGCACCGGAATTCGCTCGCCCGGCGCGGCCCGTACCAGGGAGGATGCGGTACCGGCCGTTCGACCGCACCGTCGACGCTCGACCACGCCATCGAGAGGAGCACGCCATGCTTTCCGTCCCCGGTACCGTCCTGCTCGCCGGCATCGTCGGCTCGACCGCGTACGGCTTCGCCCACGCCGGCTCCGACATCGACCGGCTCGGCCTGTTCGCGACCCCCACCGAGGAGTTGCACGGCCTGCACCGCCCCGCCGAGTCGCACGTCGGCACCGCGCCGGACGTCACCCTGCACGAGGCCGCCAAGTGGTGCCGCCTCGCGCTCTCCTGCAACCCCACCGCGTCCGAACTCGTCTGGCTGCCCGACGACCTGTACGAGACCCGCACCCCGCTCGGCGCCGAACTCATCGCGATCCGCACCAGCTTCCTGAGCGCGCCCGCCGTCCGGAACTCCTATCTCGGCTACGCCGACCAGCAGTTCCGCAAACTGCTGACCCGCGACACCACCGACCCCGCCACCCGCCGCCGGGCCGCCAAGCACGCCCGCCACCTCGTCCGGCTCGTCGAACAGGCCGTCCGCCTCCACGAGACCGGCACCAACGTCGTCCGCCTCCCCGACCCCGACCGCATCCGCGACCTCGGCGAACGCATAGCCGACGACCCGGCCACCGCCGAACCCCTCCTCACCGCCGCCGCCGACCGCCTCACCCGCCCCGGCATCCTCCCCGCCACCCCCGACCCGCGCCCCGCCGAAGCCTGGCTCCGCCGCGTCCGCGCCGCCCACTACACCCCACCCCCCACCCCGGCGCGTCCCCCCAATCCACTGGCGGACCCGCGGGCCCCACCGGGTAGGATCGCAGTGGCCCTCCCCACACGGGGACCGGGGCCGCGGGCCACTAGCTCAATTGGCAGAGCTGCGGACTTTTAATCCGTAGGTTCAGGGTTCGAGCCCCTGGTGGCCCACCGAACGGAGGCCAGGTCAGAAACTCTCTGACCTGGCCTTTTCCATTCCCGTTTCATCCCGCACGGAAGGTTCTGCCCTCAATGCCGTGCCGGGGTGGCCCAGTTCTCCGGCAAGAGCCGCTTCCCCGGCCGTGCTGATCGCGTCGCCGAGCAGCCCGGGGTCGACGTGGCACCGACCGGCCGGTGCGGCCCGGACGACCGCGGCGAGTTCGGTGACCGAGACGGCCTTCGGCAGGAAGGCGCTCACGCCGGCGGCCAGGGCGCCGGTGAGCCCGGTCGCGTCGGCCCGGGCGGTGACCAGCACCGCGCGGCTGTTCGGCAGCAGGCTGCCGAGCGCCTCGGCGACCCGGATGCCGTCGAGTCCGGGGAGGTCCAGGTCCGCGACCACGACGTCGGGGCGGTGCGCGATGGCCATCGCCAGGGCCTGCGGGCCGGTGGCGGCCTGCGCCACCACCTCGATGTCGCCCTCCGGCAGCAGTGCGAGCAGCTTCGTCCGGAGCTCGCGGATCCGCCGGTCGTGGTCGGCCAGCAGCAGGCGGATCCGCGGTGGCGGGCCGATCACCCCGAGGCCAGCCGGTCGAGCGCGGCGAGGGCGTCCGGCAGCGGCGCCGCGGTGGACGCGTCCATCCGGCCCGTCGTGACGCTGTACCCCGACTGCGGCGGCAGCACGGCGATGTTGGGCCGCCGTTCCAGGGCGTTGAGATGCCGGAGGTAGGCGGGCGATTCGGCGCCGCCCGGCGGCAGCGCCGGGGCCAGCACGATGGGGGAGCGGGTGCAGTGGAGGGCGAGCATGACGGGGGTGTCCGCGAGCCCGAGCGCCAGCCGGGCGATGAAGTGGAAGCTCGCCGGGTAGACCACGACGCCCTCCGCCCACTGGGCGAGGTCCACGTGCAGGGCGGTGGTTTCGGGCTCCTGCGGCCAGGCGTCCTGAAGCACTGGCTTACCCAGGATCGGCGACAGCGTCACCCGGCTGACGAAGCGCTCGGCGGTGCGGGTGAGGACCACCTTGGTGTCGACGTCCGGGTGTTCGAGCCGTAGCCAGTTGAGCCAGAACGGTAGCGAGGCCACGCCCAGCGAGCCGGTGCCGACCAGCAGCAGCCGGCGGGTGGCCAGGGGCGGCGCCGTCCGGGGCGCTGCCCCGGTGACCGGATCAGCCATGGGTGACCGCCCCCTCGGCGTCGAAGATCTCCTCCAGGTCGGCGATCGCGGAGTGCACGCCCTCGGTGAGCATCACCCCCGCCGGGTTGAGGACGACCTCGTCCACCCCGCAGTGCCGGTAGTGCTGGAGGGCCTCGGCGATCTCCTGCGCGGTGCCGGTCACGAACACCCCGGACTGCAGCAGGGCGCGCGCCCCGGCCTTGGGGTCCGCGGCGTCCACCGCCAGCCCGGCCTTGCGCAGCATGTCGGTGTAGTGGGCGGCCCCGAGGTGCGTGCCGGCGCCCCGGAAGGCGACGTGCTCGATGTCGCGGCCCGGCCGGGTGAGGGCGACGTGCACCACGGTCGCGATCCGCGGCGTGGCGGTGCCCGCCTCCGCGGCGCCGGCGGCGAGTTCGGGCGCCAGGGTGTCGCGGACGTAGTCGGGCGGGGTCATCCAGGTGATCGCCACGTCGGCCACCCCGCCCGCGGTCCTCGCCATCCGCGGCCGCAGCACGCCCAGGCCGATCTCGACGGGCGGGGCGTGGAACGGCTGGAGCTTGGCGTGGACGTCGTGGTACCGGCCCTGGTGTTCGACCGGTTGCCCGGACAGCAGGGCGCGCATGGTCGTGGCGAATTCCAGTGCGGCGGTGCGCGGGCTGGGATACGGCTCGCGCATCACCATCCGCTGGAACTCCGGTGCGCCGAGGCCGATTCCGGCCACGAACGGCTCCCCGGTCAGCGTCGCCACCGAACGGGCCTCGACCGCCGCGTGGTAGGGGTGCCGCAGCGGTGCCAGGGCGACGCCGGTGGCGCAGGGCAGCCGCAGGCCCATGCCCGCCAGCGCGGCGAACACCTGGTGGCTCTCCACGGTGAGCGACTGGCCGATCCACAGCCGTCGGGCCGCCCGGCGTTCGGCGAAGCGGGCGAGCGGGACGACCTGATGGATCGACGAGGGCTGGAGCGGGTAGACCACGGCGGTCCGATGGGTGGCCGACGAGTCGGTGTCGTGCGCGAACACAGCTTCTCCGGAAGGGTCGTGGGAGGTCAGCGGACGGGGGCCACGGTCGAGCGCTGGCGCCGGTCGGAGAGCCGGCTGCCGGACTCCTTCCGGGCCATCCTGAACAGCAGGCGGGGTGCGAGGGCCAGCCCGAGCACGCACCAGGCGGAGAGCACCCCGAAGGTCGCCAGGTGCTGCCAGCCGCCAGCGGCCTCGGCGACCGCCGCGTCGTCCGGCATGATCGCCGAACGGACGCCCTGGGCCATCCACTTGATCGGGAAGACGTCGGCGGTCCGCTGGAGCACGTGCGGCATCACGGTGGTCGGGAAGAACACCCCGGAGATGGCGACCAGCCCGTACAGCGGGATCATGACGACGGCGAGCGCCTCCCGCGGGTTGGGCAGTACGGCGCCCACCGCGGCGCCCAGCGCGCTGGCCCCGACCAGCCCGAGACCCAGGACCCAGAGCAGGGTGGCCCACTGCTGGACGGACCCCGGCAGCGACGAGCCGACGAACAGCGCGCCGCCGACCAGCAGGACGGCGGCGCCGACCCCGACGACGAGGGCGACCACGCAGACCTTGCCCAGCAGGTAGGCGAGCATTCCGCCGGGCGTGCCACGCATGCGCAGCAGGGTGCCGTCCTCCCGCTCCGAGGCGAGGATCTGCGCGAGCGTGGTGATCCCGGTCAGCGAGACCAGCGACGCCAGTCCGCCGGCGATCACCAGCTGCGCGGCCGGCACGGTGGTGCCGGGGACGGGGTGGTCGGTGAACCCGGCGAACACCAGGAAGATCATCGGAAGCGACAGGTGGGAGAACCACTCCCGCTTGCTGCGCAGGATGTGCCGGATCTCCATGCCGCCCCGGTGCAGCCCGGCCCGGAGCGTGCGGGATGCGTTCACTGGGTGTCCTCCTGGTGGATCATGCGCAGATAGGTGTCCTCGAGGGTGGGGCGGTGCACTTCGAGCCCCGGGATCGGGCCGCCCAGGCGGTTGTGGAGCGACCAGACGAAGCCGGAGGGGTCCGCGGTCGGTTCGCTGCGCGGAACACCGTCCTCCAGCCAGCGGACCTCCGCCTGTGCCCGGATCGATTCGGCCAGCTCGGCGGTGGTGCCGCAGGCGGCCAGCCGGCCCCGGATCAGGATGGCGATCCGGTCGGCCAGCCGTTCGGCCTCGGCCAGGTCGTGTGTGGTGAGCAGGACGGTCATGCCCTCCTCCTGGCTGAGCCGTTCCACGAGCTGGTGGAACTCACGCCGGGCCACCGGGTCGAACCCGGTGGTCGGCTCGTCGAGGAACAGCAGCTCCGGCCGGCCGAGGATCCCCAGCGCCACGTCGAGCCGGCGGCGCTGGCCGCCGGACAACTGGGCGGAGGACTGCCGCGCGTGCTCCTCCAAGCCGACCAGCCGCAGCACCTCCGCGGGGTCGCGCGGGTCGGCGTGGTAGCGCGCGAAGTGTTCGATCAACTCGCCGACCCGCCACCGGGGGTGGTCGCGCCAGGACTGCATGACGATGCCGATGCGTCCTCGCCAGTCGCCGTCCGGCCGGTCGGGGTCGCAGCCGAGCACGCTGACCTCGCCTCCGGAGCGGCGGCGGAAGCCTTCGAGGATCTCGATCGTGGTGGTCTTGCCCGCGCCGTTGGGCCCGAGCAGCGCGAGCACTTCGCCGCGCGGGATGTCCAGGTCGACGCCGTGCAGTGTGTCGCGGCTGCCGTAGCGCATCCTCAGGTCGCGGACCCGGATCGCCGTATCGCGGTGTGGGGTCATGGGACATGCACCTCTTGGTGGTGGGTCAGACGGTCTGGAGTTCGCGGTGGTGGCCGAGCTGGCTGGTGACCAGGTCCTGGTACCGCGGGCAGCGCGCGAGCAGGTCCTCGTGCGGTCCGGCGTCGACCACCGAGCCCGCGTCGAGCAGGACGACCCGGTCGGCGTGCAGGACGGTGGAGAGCCGGTGCGCCACGACGACGACCGCGCGGGTCTCGGCCAGCGAGTCGACCAGGTCGCGCAGCCGCTGCTCGTTGATTGCGTCCAGCTGGGAGGTGGGCTCGTCGAGCAGGATGACGTCGGCGTCGGTGAGCAGGACCCGGGCGAGGGCCAGGCGCTGCCGCTGGCCGCCGGAGAGATCGGTGGCCCGGCCCAGGACGGTGTCCAGGCCGTCGGGCAGCCGCAGGACGTCCTGGCGCAGTCCGACCCGGTCGAGCGTGTCGAGCAGGACGGCGTCACCGAGCGGCTCGGCGCTGCCGAGTTCGAGGTTCTCCCGTACGGTGCCCTCCAGCAGCGTGAACGCCTGGTCGACGTAGGCGACCCGGCGGCGCAGCTCGGGCAGCGGCCAGTCGTGGACGTCGCGGCCCAGCACCCGGATCAGGCCCGTCTGCGCGGTGTCGAACCGGTCGGTCAGCGACAGCACGGTGGACTTGCCCGCACCAGAGGCGCCTACCAGGGCCGTCAGCCCGCGGGCCGGCGCGGCGAAGGAGAGGCCGCGCAGCACCGGCTGGGCGCCGTGGGCGAAGGAGACGTCGGTGAACTCCACCGCGGCGGCGCCCGCGACCGGCTCGGTCCGTCCGGCGGCTTCCTCGCCACCCTCCTCCGCGGGCAAGGCCAGCAGCTCGTCGAACCGCTCCTGTGCCGCCCGGCCGGCCTGCAGGCGGCCGACACCGGTGGCGACCACGGTGACCGGGGCGACCAGCTGGAGCAGGTAGAGCAGGAAGGCGGCGAACTCGGGCACTCCGAGGTGTCCGTCGGCGATCCGCGCGCCACCACCCAGGATCACGCTCACCAGGGCGAGTTGCTGCCCCAGGTTCAGCACCGGGGTGATCAGGGACTGGAGCCGGGCACCGTCGAGCGCGCAGGTTGTGAGCCGCTGCGCCTCGTCCGACAGGTGGTTCGCGACGCGGGTCTCGGCCCGGTACGCCTTGACGGTGGGCAGCGCGTCCAGGGCGGCCGTGAAGCGCTGGGCGAGCTCGCCCAGCGCGGTCTGCTGAGTGACGAAGTTCCGCCGCACTCGGATCATCACGACGCCGATGACGGCGCCGGCCAGCGCGAACGAACCGATCGTCACCAGCACCAGCACCCAGTCCAGCAGCGCCATGACCACCAGGGTGGAGACGACGGTGAGGACCGCGATGGGCAGTTGCACCACGCCGACGTCGACGATCGAGCGCAGCACCATGGCGTCCGAGGTGATCCGGGCGACCAGGTTGCCCGGGCCCGCGGCGCGGACGGTGGTCAGCGGAAGGCGCAGGGCGTGGGCCATCACCCGGTCCCGCAGCCGGAGGATCAGGAACTCGCCCAGCCTGGCGAGCTGCCGGCCGGAGACGGCCGCGGTGACCGCTCCGACGAGGGCGAGCCCGACCATGACCGAGACGGGCTTCAGCAGGCCGCTGTGCTGCGCGAAGGCGGTCAGGACGTCCTTGACGACGATCGGCACGGCCAGCGTCGTCCCGGTCGAGACCAGGGCGAGCAGAGCGGCCCCGGCCAGCTTCAGCCGGTCGCCGCGCAACAGGTCGGTCCACAGCCGAATTCTCGGTGGGGTGGCTACGGCGTGTTCGGGTGATCCGGGCATGGTCGCGCGTCCTCGTCATTCGGGGGGCGGAAAGCCGACGTCGATTTCGGCGCGACCTTTCTAGCAATTGCGGAGCGGCCGAAGAATCGCGTTAGTGGGGTGCGAGGACGATGCGCAGGCCACCGTGGGGCGCGGCGCAAATATGGCGCAGGTCGGGCCGTTCCAAAGTTTCGGGCCCTCGGCAGACAGGTTGTTCTGTCCGGTTCTGTCATGCGATGCCCGTATTGCGCGCCGGGAGTGTTGCTGCATGCAGCTAGCTGCACACGGCGCCGGCTGTACCCGCACAGTGCCCGCTCGGCAGACTTGAGACATCGAAGAGGGCGCGTCGAAAGCGCTCGCCGATCCGAATTCAACCGGGGGAAAAAATGAGGGGAATCATCTCCGCTTTCGTGGCCGCGTTCGCCGTCGTCGCCGTCTGTGGAGCGGTCGCCACGACGAGCACGGTGAATTCCGCCGCGCCGACCGGCCCGCTGGGCGTGAAGCTGCCGACCGTGGTCGCGTACGACACCGCCTGGGGCAGCTGATGCCGGCCGGCGCGGGAACCGGCCGCGGCGCGCGGTACGCGTCCGTGGTCAAGCCGGTGCTCGCGTCCGCGGTCGCGATGCTCGCAGTGCTCACCGCCCAGCAGCTCATGAGGCGACGTCAGGTCCGCAGGGCCCGCGCCGTGCTGGCCGAGATGAGGGCGACGCGTCGCCGGACCGTCCCCACCGCTCCCGAGGCCTGGTCCGTCCGTTCCACCCACTGGTGACGGATGCGCCGCCCCGTCGGCCCGGCCATGCCTCTTCCGATCCTCTCCACGCAGAGAAGTCTCATGTCAACTGACTTGAAGAACCCGCCGAACCCGCCCAAGCTCCGGTACACGCCGGTGTCGCTCGACGACGCTCCGCAGGTCCAGGGCCTGCTCACCCGGGCCGGACTCGGCGCCCTGGACCCGGAGGCACTGACCTCCTACATGGGCCGCAACGACAACTGGGCCGGAACCACGTCCACCGGCGCCGAGGTCTTTGTCAAGCACATCGGCGGAAGCCCGCAGGACTCGCTGAGCCGGTTCAGCCGGGTCACCTCGTTCGACCGGATCCTGCGCTCCGCCCCGGTGGCCGAACTCCGCAGTCCCGCGCTGCTCGCCGCCGACGAGCCGTCCCGCATGCTCGCCTTCGACCTGCTGGACGGCTGCCGGTCCGGCGCCGAACTGGCCTCGGACGAGGAGTTCGACGACACGCTGTCCGAGCGGGCCGGCCGGCTGGTCGCCGAACTGCACGAACTCCCGCTCGACGAGCACGAGCTGGACGACTCGCTGCCCCCGATGCCGCCCATGGACAGCCTGCAGGCGTTGCCGTGGTCGCTGTTCGTGAACTGCAGCGCGGCCCAGCTGGAGGCCTGGGGCCTCATGCAGTCGGACCGGGAGCTGCTGGCCGCACTCGGCGAGCTTCGGGAGCGCGAACTGGCGGCCGAGCGCCGCCCGTCCCACTGCGACCTGCGGCTCGACCAGTTCCTGCTGTCGGGCGAGACGCTGCTGCTCACCGACTGGGAGGAGTTCCGGCTGGCCGATCCGGCCCGGGACGTCGGCGGGTTCGCCGGCGAGTGGCTCTACCGGGCCGTCCTCGGCATTCCGAAGGCGCTCGGCTCCGAGGATCGCTTCGGCCGCTCGCCGTCCCACGAGGACGTGGTCGGCCGAGGCGTCGAGGAGCTGGACCGGCTGCGCCCGCGGATCGAGGCGTTCTGCGCCGGGTACCGGGCGGTGCGTCCGGAGCTCGACGCCGGGTTCGCCGCCCGGACCGCCGGCTACGCGGGCTGGCACCTGATCGAGCGGATGCTCGCCGGCTCCGCCCAGCGCGTCCGGCTCGGCGCCGTAGACCGGGCCGCGGCCGGGATCGGCCGCACCGCGCTGCTCGCGCCCGCCGCTTCCGTCACCACGCTCGGCCTGGGGGGCCTCTCGTGAACACCATGTCGCTCGCGGACACCATGACGTCCGCACTGTCTCCGTCCGTCCGGGAACTGCTGGCGGCGGTGGAGGTGGCACCCGGGGGCTGCTCGGCCCGGGTGCTCGACCAGGAGCTGACCGCGTCGACCCCGCGCGACCTCCAGCACAAGCTGTCCGCCGCGTTCTACGACGCCTTCCACGCCGGGCGGGAGCCGATGTCCGGCGGGCAGCAGCGCACGCTGCGCGATCCGCGGCTGGAGACCCGGTTCGCGGCCGCGATGCCGCATTCGCACAGCCTGACCCGGGTCCGCCCGGTGGGCGCCGGCCCGAACGGCACGCGCGTCGTGGAGTACCACGGCGTCCGGGTGCTGCTGCCGGCCGCGGACCCGGAGGAGGCCGCGCCGGCCGAGTCCACCGGTGCCGGGCCCGTCGCGGTGCGGCTGCCCGCGGCCCGGCCGGCCATCTCCCCGGGCTACTTCATGGCGGACGGCTCGCGGGGCACGGTGGCCGGACGCCGCCTGCTGCGGGTGTACGTCCACCTGACGACCGTCGACGCGGCGGTGGAGGCCTGGCACCGGGTGCTCAGCGCGCTGGAGGACGCCGGCGTGCCGTTCCGCGCGAAGGTCGCCTCCTCCGAGAGGCTGCTGCCGCGCCGGGACGCGCTGGTGGTCTACCTCGGTACCGGTGCCTGGCACGCCGCCCGGACGGTGGCCGAGGCGGTCCGCGGACTGCCCGGAGTGGGCGACGAAGTCTCCCTGATCGCCGAGGAGTTGGCCCCCGGGGTGGCCGTCGCGTGGGAGCCGGATGACCTGCGGCCCGGCATGCGCAGGCTCAGCTTCGGCGAACACCGGGCGTCGGCGCTGGCCGAGGCCCTCGTGCACCACTCCCGGTCGGCCAACCCGGCCGGTCCGGAGGCGACCGTGCTGGAGACGTTCACGGCCGCCGGGATCGACCCCGCCTGCCCCGCTCGCAATCTGGACTCGCCGGTTCTGGGCCTTTCGGCTTCCGTCTGAGCGGCGATCCGAGTGCACCGGATCCGAAGGAACGGAGATGACTGGAGATGTCACGTCCCCCGGCCATGCCGGCCGAAGACAAACTGAAGATCATCCTCACCGTGCTCGGCGGCGGAACCTCGATCGCGGAGGCCGCCCGGAATGCCAAGGTCTCCGAGCAGTCGGTGGGGAACTGGAAGCGGCAGTTCATCGAGGGCGGTCGTCGCGGCCTGGAGGGCAGCGCCGGGCGCATCAACGACCGTGAGAAGGAACTCCAGGAGGAGATCTCCGAGTTGAAGACCGCGCTCGGCGAGGCGTACATCGAGCTGCGGGCCCGTCGACGAGTGGCGGACTACCGCCAGGTCCCTACCCGGCCCTTGAGGCGATTCGACGCGAGAGCGGTTTCACCATCTCAAGGTTTTGCCGACTCATGGGCATCCCCCGTCGTACGTACACCCGTTGGGCGATGAACCACCGGACCGTACCCCACGAAACCGCACCCGCACCCGCGTCCCAGGACCGGGCGTGACCGACGGGCCCCGCTCCGCACCGGGCGGGGCCCGCGCCTTTCCACCCACCAGGCCCCGAACCCGTGGCCACCGCACACCGGAGGCTGATCCCCTTGCACACGCCGGCGCTCCACCGGACGACGCTTCCCAACGGACTGCGCGTCCTCCTGTACCCCATGGGGCACATGCCCGCGGTCGGGGTCGGCGTCCACTACGACGTCGGCTTCAGGTCCGAACCCGAGCAGCGGACGGGCTTCGCGCACCTCTTCGAACACCTGATGTTCCAGGGCAGCGAGAGCGTCGCGCGGCTGGAGCACTTCCAGCGCGTCCAGGCGGCCGGCGGCACCGCCAACGGCTCGACCCACCAGGACTACACCGACTACTACCAGGTCGTCCCGGCGGCCGCGCTCGAACAGGTGCTGTTCCTGGAGGCGGACCGGATGCGGGCGCCCCGGCTCACCGAGGAGAGCCTGCGGACCCAGGTCGAGGTGGTGAAGGAGGAGATCCGGCTCAACGTCCTCAACCGGCCGTACGGCGGCTTCCCGTGGACCGTCCTGCCCGGCGTCCTCTACGACACCTACCCGAACGCCCACAACGGCTACGGGGACTTCCGCGACCTCGAACGGGCCACCCTCGACGAGTGCGCCGCGTTCTTCGACACCTACTACTCGCCCGCCAACGCCGTGCTGACGATCGCCGGCGACTTCGACCCCGTCGAGGCCCTCGCACTGGTGCGGCGCCACTTCGAGGACATCCCCGCCCGTCCGCGACCGGCGGCGGTCCCGCTGGCCGAGCCGCCGCTGACGGGCGCCCGCACCGGCGAGCACCCGGACCGGCACGCCCCCGCACCCGCCCTGGCGGCCGGCTACCGCATGCCGGACCCGGCCACGGAACTGGACGCCTACCTGGCCCAGATGCTGCTCTCGACGGTGCTCACCGGTGCGCCCACGGCCCGCCTGAAGCGCCGGCTGCTGCACGACACCCGGCTGGTGACGGACGTCAGCACCGGGTGCGGCCTGTTCGGTGCGCTGACCGCGCGGGCCCCCGACACCTTCCTGGTGGTGGCCACCCACGACGCCGCCACCGCGCCGGAGCGGATCCTGGACGTCCTCGACGAGGAACTCGCCGACCTCGCCGCCCACGGCCCGCGCGGCGACGAACTGACCTGCGCGGCGATGCGGGCGACGGCCGGCCTGCACCGCAAACACGACGGCCTGGAGGCCCGCACCAGGTCGCTGGGCGCGCTGGAGGTCCTCTACGGCCGCGCCGAACTGGTGGATCAGCTGCCGGACCGGCTCGCCGCCGTCACCGCCGATCAACTCGCCTCAGCCGCAGTCGCGTTGAGTCCGGACGCCCGGGCGGTGCTCCGGCTCGTGCCCACCTCCCGCCCCGCCGACCAGGAACTGGAGCCCGTCCTGTGATCGCCCAGACCCCGCAGCTCGTCCACCGCTCCGCGGCGCAGATCGCCCGCACCGTGCGCGGACCGCGTCCGATCCCCGACGTGGCCGCGCAACAGCCCTACCGGCTCCCACCCCTGGTGGACACCGTGCTGCCGAACGGGCTGCGCGTCATCTGCGTCCGCCAGCCCTCCACCTCGATGACCGAGCTGCGGCTGCGGATTCCCTGTGTGCCCCGCGGCACTGAAGCCCTGGCCACCGCCGAGGTCATGGCGGCGACCGTGCTGCGCGGGACCACCGGGCGCGATCACCGGGAGACCGACACCCTGCTGGCCCGCAGTGGCGCCACGCTGGACGCGGTGCGCAGCCCGATGTGGCTCAACCTCATCGGGTCGGCCCCCCGCAGCGGGCTGCCGGTGCTGCTGCAGGTGCTGGCCGACGCCCTGGCGGACGCCCGTTACGAGGCCGCCGAGGTCGAGTCGGCGAAGGGCCGGCTCGCCGAGCGCATCAAGGTCGTCCGCTCCCAGCCGCACGTGCTCGCCCAGGAAGCGCTGCGACGGCACTGCTACCGGGACGACCCGGCTGTGCAGGACACGCCCGAACCGGCCGCGCTGGCCGCCGTCACGCCCGCCGGCGTCGCGGCACTCCACCGGCGCGTCCTCACCCCGGCCGGCTCCTCACTGGTCCTGGTCGGCGACCTCGATCCGGAGCGGACGGTGGCCGAGGTGGCCGCGCTGACCGCGTGGTGGCAGGGCGGGCCGGCGGACCGGGAGCCGATCCGGGTGCCGGAGCTGCGGCCGGAGCCGGTGCGGCTGGTGGACCGGCCGGGGGCCGTCCAGTCGCAGATCCGGCTGGTCGCGCCCGGGCCGGCTAGGACGGATCCGTCCTTCGGCGCGATGAGCCTCGCGAACCTGGTGTTCGGCGGGTACTTCTCCTCACGCCTGGTCACGAACATCCGCGAGACCAAGGGCTACGCGTACCGGACGGACTCCCGGATCGAGGACGTCAAGGACACTCTGCGGCTGGCGATCGAGGCCGACAGCGCGACCGGGTACACCGCGGCGGCGCTTCGCGAGATCCGGGCGGAGCTGGCGCGGCTGGTGGACGGCCCGCTGCCGGCCGCCGAGGTCGAGTCGGCACGGCGGTTCCTGCTCGGGATGAGCATGATCTCGCTGGCGAGCCAGGCGACGCTGGCCACCAACCTCTCGTCCACGCTCGGCTTCGGGCTTCCGCCGCAGTGGCTCACTGACTTCCCGGAGACGGTCCGTACGGTCCGGCCGGAGGAGGTCGAGTCGGCCGCACACCGCTGGCTCGACCCACGGGCCTTCACCGGTGTGGTGGTCGGTGATCGGGAGGCACTGGCTCCCGCGTTGGCCGAGCTCGGCGCGGTCATCTAGCCGTTGACGGGAGTGCCGTTCATCCGACGGGAACGCCGCGAGGGCCGGTCGCGGGGGTCGACCGGCCCTCGTCGTTGGGGCGCGCAGCAGGTGCGCCCCACGTCTGTCGGGGCGGCTCAGCAGCCCCAGTTGGCGGTGGCGCCGACGGCGCCGCTGACCACGCTGACGGTGAAGGCGCCGCACTCGGGGGAGGAGGCGGTGACGATCGTGGGGGTGGTGGCCGGGGCCTCGGCGGAGGCGCTGGCGCCGACCTCCTGGGCGTCGGTGTAGGCGGTGTAGCCGGCGATGAGCTGGTCGGTGGTGTTCACGGCATCTCCTGAGGAGTTAGAGGGGGCGGCCCGGATGGAGCCGCGGTTGGTCGTGCCGGAGGGGCCTGCCTGCTGCGGGCCCCTCCTGCGGGAACGACTGGCTCAGCAGCCCCAGTTGGCGGTGGCGCCGACGGCGCCGCTGACCACGCTGACGGTGAAGGCGCCGCACTCGGGGGAGGAGGCGGTGACGATCGTGGGGGTGGTGGCCGGGGCCTCGGCGGAGGCGCTGGCGCCGACCTCCTGGGCGTCGGTGTAGGCGGTGTAGCCGGCGATGAGCTGGTCGGTGGTGTTCACGGCATCTCCTGAGGAGTTAGAGGGGGCGGCCCGGATGGGGCCGCGGTTGGTCGTGCCGGAGGGGCCTGCCTGCTGCGGGCCCCTCCTGCGGGAACGACTGGCTCAGCAGCCCCAGTTGACGGTGCCGGCGATCGAGCCGCCGATGGCGCTGCCGACGGCGGCACCGCAGGCGGCGGTCGAGACGGCGATGACGCTCAGCGCGGGGGTGGTCGCCGGGGCCTCGGCCGTGGCGCCCGCACCGACCTCCTCGGCGTCGGTGTAGGCGGTGTAGCCGGCGATGAGCTGGTCAGCGTTGTTCATGGTGTTCTCCGTCTTCGGGATCGGTAGTGGACGGCTCACGGAGGAGCCGGTGCGGCCGCCTTCGCTTCGCCCCGGGTGGGGCGTCGGCGGCTGCTGGGCAAATTTCTAACAGCTCTCGACCCCCGAAGAATGGCCCTTCTTTGGGGTCCGGATCCGCGACCTGCGCATCTTCCGGAATAATCACATTCACTGGCTCAGAAACGCGCCCGGGAATCTCGCGGAAACCATCCGCGGAGTCGCCCCGGTAGTCGTCCGTCAAGGAATGGCCCAGCCGGGGCGTCGGAATATTTTGCCATCGGCGAGCCGGTCGATCGGCCGCTCCTGCCTGGTGGTGGCCTGCTTCCGGTAGCTCCCGATGGATTCCCCATTCTTGTTCGCGCGAATCATGCTAGAAATGTCATCGCCGCCGGCCGTTCGGTGGCCTTCCGTTCGTCCTCAGGGGGTGAAAATGACCGACCAGGAAAACGGAACTCCGGTCGAGGAGTTCGACACCGGATTTCTGCGTACCGCCGTGTACCGGTCCGGTGCCGGATTCCACTGGAACCGCAGCCCCGGCGCTCTGCGGGCAGCCGTGCTCGGCGCGCCCTCGGGTCCGGTCCGAGCGGCCCTGGGCACGGTGGCGGGCGGGCTTTTGCCGGCGCTGCCTCAGGTGCGGGGCGAGGAACGCCGCTACCGCGTCCCGGCCCGTACGTCGGCGGCCGCGCTGCTGCTGCACCCGGTGTCGACGACCCGCACCGAGGCCCTGGTCCGCGCGCTTGCCGGGGCCGGCCGCACCCTCGCCCTGCTGCACGCCCTGGCTCTGCCCGGGGAGCAGCTGCCGCGGAACGGCCCGCCCGGGCCGGCCCGGCTCGATGCCTGGATGGGCACCGGCCACGGCCCCGGGGCGGCCCCGCGACTGTACGAGTCGCTGCGCGGTGTGCTCGGCCCGAGGCGCTGGGAGACCGTCCGGCAGTGGTGCGCCGGGCTTTCCGGGGGTTCCCCCGGGGACGTACTCCTGCACGGAGCACCCGGCCTCGGGTCGCTCATCGTGGACGGACGCACAGGAGCGGGCGCCCTGCTCACCGGTGAGGAGGTGTCCCGGGGGCCGGCCGGCTTCGATCTCGGCTGGATCCTCGGCGAGTTCACCGAGTTCCGGATGCTCCGGGAGCACTTCGGGGTCGGCTCGGACCCGGCCCGGCTGGAGGCGGCCCGCGAGGCGCTGCTCGACGGCTACGGGTCGCTGCCGGACGCACGGACGGTGTCCCGCACGTCGGTGCTCAGAGTTTTCACCCATGCCCACGACTTCGCCGCATACATGGGCTGGGACGACCAACTTCTCTTCTACGGACGGCAGATCGCCGAGCTCGTGGACGAGGAGTGCGCCGTCCCGGCGCCCTGACGGTCAGTTTGATAGGTTGTCTGACACAAGGAGTTGATCATGTTCTCTTCCCGTGAAACCCACTTGGTCGTCCTGCGTGAGCTGGACGTCGTCCGTACCGCCCTGCGCGAGGCGCTGGCCGCTGCCGGCCCCGACGAGCAGCGCGGCCTTGAGCGCGCGCTGTCGGTTCTCGACGGGCTGAGCGGCAATGAGCAGCAGCTGAAGGCGAAGTGGGTCGTCGGCCTGCTGCAGCACGCGGGCATCGACCCGCGCACCGAGGAGATGAGCGCCGTCCGCGAGCTGCGTCGCGCGATCCCCGGCCTCGGCCTCGCCGCCGCCGTCGACCTGGTCAAGCAGGCCAACGCGGCGGTCTGACACGCCGGTTGTCCGCCGGGCCCGATCGCTGAGTCGATCGGGCCCGGCGTCTTTGCCTTCGGCGTTGACGTGTGTGCTCCAGGCTTCAGGCGACTCCCGGGTCCTCCAGGCCGATCGCGGCGCGGGCGAGGTATCCGGCCTGGAACCTGCTCTCCGCACCCAGGATCTCCATGATCTCCGCGATGTGCTTCCGGCAGGTCCGCAACGACATGCCGAGGCGCCGCGCGATCACCTCGTCCTTCAGCCCCTCGGCCAGCAACCGGATGATCGCCTCCTTGATCTCCCCGGCCGCCGGAGACCTGCTGAAGCGTGCGGGGGTGTAGTGGTCCGCCTGCGACCACCACTGATCGAACACCGTACACAGGTATCCGACCGTCGAGGGATCGCGGATCACCACCGCGGAATCGGGATCGTCCTGATGCGGGATGAACACCACCTCGCGGTCGAAGGCGATCATCCGCCCAAACAGCTCGCTGGTCGTGCGCACCTCGGCCCCGACCTGAGTGATGCGTTCGACGTACTCCTGCGTCGGTGCGTGATGCCGGGCCGTGTGCTGGTACAGCGTGCGCATCCGCACCCCGCGCCGGATCATTGTCAGGTCGCGGGTGTACGCCTGCTCCAGTAGGTGGGGCGCCCGGCCGCCGCCGGGCTGACAGGTGAGCGCCTCCTCCCGGCACCGGGCCGTCGCGTCCGCGATGAGGTCGATGACCGTGCCGAGCTCGCGAACCTCGTCCAGCCCCGCGTGGTCCCGGGCGCGGCTCTGGGCGTAGACCTGGCCGAGCAGCGCTAGCTCGCCCCGGACGCGCTGGGTGTCCGCGAGCCGCCGACGCAACTCGCTCTCCAGCGGCGCGACCAGTCCGGCCGCGGCAACGTCGGGATTGACCGGCACGAAGCGCGCGATCCCGTCCGTCCCCGCCGGCAGCGGACGCAGCAGGTGCATCCGCTCCAGCCGCCGGACGGCCGCGCCGACCAGCTCCTGATCCATTCCCAGCGCCTCGACGGCGTCGCGTGGGTCGAGCTGGCCCCGGCCGACGGCCAGATGGAAGAGCCGGATGTCGTCCTCGCTGAGGGAGTCGAATTCGGCCAAGTCGGTTTCCGGCTCTGCATGGCCATCATGCATGTCGAGTCGCAATGTGGTTCCCCCGTGCCCTGCTGTGGGCCTGTGCGTTGTGGTGGTCACGCAGATGCCGGTGTACCCCGGACCGGCACCCATAAGCTGCCATTTTGCCTGGTTTATCGTACCAAGCGATACCGTCGCATCACGCTGTGCGACCGTCAGTCTCCGTTTCGGGCCGGTGTGTTCACGGCGACGGGCGCGACGGCGCGCGGGCGGAGCTATTACGAGAGCCAGTGGCTTGATAGCGACTTTTAGGTGACGCGGGAGGAACTCCGATTCCGCCTCGTCGCCAAGCGGCCCGCGCCCGCTGCTGCCTGACCGAGATCAACGGATCGACGAGCCACTCACTCAAGCCGTGGGCGGCCAAGCGACCAGCCGCAGATCCGCAGGATTCGGATTCCGGCCCAGGCACCGCAACGTGAGTTGCCTGCCACGTAGCCGAGGGGTCCAACCGTGGTGGAGCAACGCATCTCGGACGGCGCCGGCAACCAACCCGGGTGCGACCACCACGCCGTGCTCGACCCACGTCACCATGCGCTGTCCATCAACGTCCGCATGCAGGACAACGATCGCCAGACCGGGCTCGTCGTTGGGCGCGACTACCCAGCGATAGCGTTCCCCGTCGACGACAATGACCCGCGTGCCTTTCTTCGCCATGGCCATGTGGCGCAGCCTTTCAGGTGCCGCACCACAGCACCAGCTGGTACGCGCAGGTCGGCGGTATGGCCCCTGCCACGGCGTCGCGGAACATGGCGATGGCCGGCCTTCAGCTCGACCGGCCTCCCACTCCTGACGAATACGTGGCCCTCGGCCATGCCGAAGGAGGTCCGTTCGCCCGGTTCGGCTTCGACGCTGAGCAGTTCGTCGAGTTCCTGGAGGGCTGCCGCGAGTCGGGGGCGTTGTGCGCGTGGACGGCTGGGTGGGGCCGGCCATGGAAGTGCTCGGGGTTAGGGGGCCGTTCGGCTGCCGGCCGTGATGCATGCGCCACCCGAAGCCCACCTTCCCCCGGCCCGTCCGCGGTCGGCGGAGCGTCAGGTGAAGACCTGGCGTGGGGTCGGTGTGCAAGGGGTGGGAGCAGGCGACGGAGTGTCAGGTCAGGGCAGGGCTCGGGAGGGACTGGGTGGTGGAGAGGTAGATGTGGGCGTCGGGGAGGGTCTCCAGCAGGGTGCGCTGGTGGCGCTTGATGCGGGTGAAGGCGTCCTCGGCGGCGCGGACGGCGTGGGGGTGGTGGGCCAGGGACGGGGGCGGGTTGGCGGTGTGCGGGCTGAGGGTGGTGAGGAGGGTGCGCAGCGGCAGGTCGTCGGGGGTGGGGGCGAGGCCGGTGGCGTGGGCGTCGAGGACGGGGCGCAGCTGGTCGGGGTGGGGCGCGGGCGCGGCGTAGGGCGAGGTGATCCGGCGGAGTCGGGCCAGGTCGAGGGCCTGCTCGTGGAGGGCGGCGGCGGTGGCGTTGAAGCGGGCGGCGGGGGTCTCGCGGCCGGCGAGTGACGGCAGGTCGCGGATCAGCCGGTCGAGCAGAGTGAGGGTGGCGGCGTGGTCCTCGTCGAGCGGGTCGGCGGAGGCGGCGGCGGTGCCGAGGGCCAGGCAGTTCCTGACCCAGCTGCGGCGCAGCCGCCCGGCGGGGGTGGCGGTGTGGGTGACGACGGCGCCGGCGGGGGTGCGGAGGATGCGCTCGGCCTCGGCGGGGGTGGTGCGCGCGCTCGCGTAGACCAGGCCGATGGTGTGGCGGCCGGGGAGCGGGCGGCGCCAGAGGTGGCCTTCGGGGCGGGTGGTGACGGTGGTGTAGGGCTCGATCCCGTGGCGGGCGGTGTCGTGGGGGAGGGTGACGGTGGCGGTGCGGTCGGCGGGGAGGCGGTCGCCGGCGGGCTGGAAGGGTTCGCCGAGGATGCCGGCGAGCAGGCGGGCGGCGCGGCCGGTGCAGTCGACGAATAGGTCGGCCTCGATCCGGCCGCGGGTGGTGTGCAGGGCGGTGACCATGCCCGTCCCGTCCCGGTCGGCGCCGAGGATCTCGGCACTGTGCAGCCGTACGCCGCAGGTCTGGACGGCGGTGCGGCGCAGGAAGTGGGTGAGCATGGCGGTGTCCGCGTGCCAGCCGTAGGGGAACGCGGTGCGGCCGTCGAGCCAGCGCGGTGACTTCCCGGCGTCCAGCAGCGGGGGGACGACGGAGCACGCGTGGTCGACGGGTTCCAGGGTGTGGCCGGTGCGGCGGCGGAGCTGCCAGAAGTCGGTGAGCGGGAATCCCTCGCAGTCCTGGCCGCCGGCGGGGTTGGGCAGGTAGACCGCGTCGGCGCGCCAACCGACGTACCGGGTGGCCGCGTTGAAGGAGGCCGACGCGGCGCGCATCCAGATGTTCTCCGGTGTGCCGAGGCGGTCGAAGAGGTCGCGGCGGAAGGCCGGGGCGAGGGCGGTGACCTGGGCGGACGGGCGTTCGGCGGTTTCGACGACCGTGACGCGGACCGTGCCCCGGAAGGCGGAGGCCAACCGGGCGGCGGCGATCCAGGCGGTGAGCGTGCCGCCCGCGATGACGATGCTGTCGAGAGGGGCGGGCAGTTCGGCGCCGGTGGTCATGGGGGCAGCGTGGAATGCCGGTGCATATCCGGGCTATGGGCGGTCTGTATTTCCCGTGAAAGGCGGATCGGAGGGCGAGTAGAGGCGGTGGTTCCAGCCTGTGGGTGGGGGCCGGAAACGGTCCGACGCCACCGACGGAACGGAACGAGGAACGATGTTCGAGGAAGCCAAGGTCGAGCACCCGCTCGATGTCCTGACCGAGATCGAGAACACTGCGGCAGTGGATCAGGACCTGTTGCTGAAGGAGAACGGGACTCCGTGGGCCGAGCTGCTGGCGAACTACGTCGACGTGCTGAGCGATCTGGCCGTGCACGGGTCCGCGACGAACGGGCCGACGAACGGGTACACGGTGCGGTACGGGCTGGACGAGGGCCACGCCGGCGGGTGTGGCCGAGGGTGAGCGGACCCGCGTCGGCCTGAGGGGGGATCAGGCCGCCGCGGGTCGGGCCACCGGGACGGCGGAGCGGCCGAGCAGCCCGACCAGGGGCAGCAGCCGGTAGCGCGCGTGCGGGTCGACGCCGGAGCAGGGCTCCAGCAGCCGGGCGTCGGCGAGCCCGTCCAGGACGTCCTCGGCGTCGTCGAGGGGGAGATCGAGCAGGGCCGCCGCGTCCGCCGGGGTGAGCACGGCGAGGCCGGCGGCGGCCAGGACGGCCAGGGCCTGGGCGGCCGGGCCGTCGAGGACCTCCAGGGCGGGGCGCAGCGCGGCGGTGATGTCGAGGCTGCCGATGCGCAGTTCGGCGAGCCGGCGGTCGTCGTCGGCCAGCCGGTCGGCGAGGCGGGCCGGGCGCCAGTGCGGACGGTCGGCGAGGCGGACGGCGGCGATCCGCAGGGCGAGCGGGAGGCGGTCGCAGTACTCGGCGATCCGGGCGACGGACTCCGGGTCGGCGGCGAGCCGTTCGGTGCCGGCGATCGAGGCGAGCAGCCGGGTGGCCTCGGCGGGGCTCATCGGGCCGAGCCGGACGAGCCGGGCGCCCTCCAGGGTGGCCAGGGCCGGGCGCAGGCCGGTGACGAGGGTGCGGGTGGCGCCGCCGCCGGGGAGCAGCGGGCGGACCTGGGCGTCGTCGGCGGCGTTGTCGAGCAGGACGAGCATGCGGCGGCTGGCCAGGAGCGTGCGGTACTGCTGGGCGCGTTCGTCGAGGCCGCCGGGGATCTGCCCGGGGGCGGCGCCGAGGGCGCGCAGGAACCAGCCGAGGACCTCCCGGGGAGCGCGCGGGGTGCCCTGGGGGGTGCGCAGGTCGGCGTAGAGCTGGCCGTCGGGGAAGGCGGCGCGGGCCTGTTCGGCGGTGTGCAGGGCGAGGGCGGACTTGCCGGTGCCGGGGGCGCCGGTGACGGTGACGTCGCGGTCCTCGTGCAGGGCGTCGAGGACGAGCCGCAGTTCGGGCTCGCGGCCGGTGAAGTCGCGGGGCGCGGCCGGGAGCAGCGCCGGGCGGGTGCCGGGAGCGGCGGTGACGGCGGTCCGCTCGGGGGCGGCCGGACCGGCGAGGGCGCCGGTGAGGATCTCCCCGTGCAGGGCCCGCAGTTCGGGGCCGGGGTCGATGCCCAGCTCCTCGGCGAGGATGCGCCGCGCGTCCTCGTACTGCGCCAGCGCGTCGGCCTGCCGCCCGGCGCGGAACAGCGCGGTCATCAGCTGCCCGCGGGCCCGCTCGCGGACCGGGTGCTTGGTGACGTGCCGGGTGAGCGCGGGCAGCAGCTCGTGGTGCCGGCCGAGGGCGAGGGCGGCCTCGGTGTGGTGCTCGATCGTGGCGAGGTGGGCCTCGGCGAACTGGGGGCCCTCGGCGGCGGCCAGGTGCTCGGTGACGTCGCCGAGGGCCGGGCCGTGCCAGAGCGCGAGCGCGTCGGCGAGGTGGCGTTCGGCCTCGGGGTAGCGGGCGGCCTGCAGTTCGGCGCGGCCGGCGTCGGCCAGCTCGCGGAAGCGCTCCCAGTCGACGGTGGCGCCGGCGGTGTCCATCCGGTAGCCGGCGCCGTGGCGGTGCAGGCCGTGGCCTGCGCCGAGCCGGGTGCGCAGCCGGGAGACGTAGGTGTAGAGCTGGTTGGTGCTGGTGGCGGGCGGCTGCCAGCCCCACAGCAGGACGGTCAGCCGCTCGTCGGTGACGACGTGGCCGCGGGCGAGCAGCAGGGCGGCCAGCGCGGTGCGTTGCTTGGCGCCGTCGAGGTCGACCGGACGTCCGTCGATCTCGGCCGACACCGGCCCGAGCAGCTTGAAGTCCATGCCCGCCCCCCACCGCCGCCACGGCCCGCGGACACCCGCGTGCCAATCTGCGTGAAACGGTGTCGACCTGCGGTTCTTTCCCGCTGTCGGTCGGTTCTCGGATCGATTTCGGCAGATCGAAAGGGTTTTGAAAGCGCCCGAAAACGCGGGTTCCGTAGCGTTCGGGGCATGCCGCAGGGCTCCGGGTCAGGCGGACGAACGAGAGGTCCAGGAGGCCACCGTGAACTGCGTTCTGCTCTCCGCCCGCAAGTCCGCGCACGCCGCCGTGGTT
This sequence comes from Streptomyces kaniharaensis, assembly GCF_009569385.1. Lineage (NCBI taxonomy): Bacteria > Bacillati > Actinomycetota > Actinomycetes > Kitasatosporales > Streptomycetaceae > Streptomyces > Streptomyces kaniharaensis. The sequence continues at coordinate 2,618,637 of NZ_WBOF01000001.1, read as the reverse complement.
TCCTCGCTCGGCAGGCTCGCCGCGAGCGCGACCGTTCTCCTCGTGGCGGCCGGCACGGTGGCGGTCGCCCAGGGCACCGCCCTCGCGGCGGACTCCACGGCGCCCGCGGTGCGGGCCGCCCCGCTGGCGAGCGTGCACCCGGTCGGCTACTCCCTGAAGCACGACGACCCGTGGACCTGATCCCTGCCGGCGGTCGCTCCGCGGCCGGCGTCCCGGCGGCGGCCCGGCACTGCGCGGCCGGTTTCGACGTCAGGGCTGCGCGAGCTCGAACAGCCGCCGCGCGTCGACCGGTTCGCCGTCCGTGAGCGCCGCCAGGATCTGCTCGACCCGCTCGTACCAGCCCCGCGCGCCGACCTCCACGAACAGGCCCGACGCCGTCCGCAACATCCCCAGCGCGCCGTCGCCGTCCCCGCGCAGCGCCTGCACGCAGCCGAGTACCGCGACCGCCCGCGCCTGGAGGAAGGCGTCCGGCACCGCCTCGGCGGCCTGGAGCGCGCTGCGCAGCACCGGCTCGGCCTCATCGCTCCGGCCCTGGCACCACAGGGCCTCGCCCAGTGCCCGCAGCACGTGCGTCTCGCCGCGCCGGTCCCCGCTGCCGAGCACCAGCTGCAGGGCGCGCCGACAGGCCTCCTCGGCCCGGCCGCCGTCGCCCGCGCGGATCAGCGCCTCCGCGAGCCGGACGGTGCTCTGCGCCTCGCCGCGGACCGTGCCCAGCCCGCGGCTGCGGGCCACCGCCTCCGAGGACAGCACCAGACTCGCCTGCGCGTCCCCGCGCTCCAGTTCGATCTGCGCCAGCAGGCCCAGCACATGGGCTTCGGCGTAGCGGTCACCGCCCCTGCGGAAGATCTCCAGGGAGCGTCGGCCGGTCCGCGCGGCCCGGTCCAGGTCGCCGCGCTGGCGCTCGCACAGCGCCAGGTTGCGCAGGACCAGGGCGCGCCCCTGCTCCTGGCCCTGCTCCTCGAACAGCCGCAGAGCCAGGTCGAGCCGCCGGCCGGCGCTGTCGTGCTCGTACTGGACGATCTCCAGGGTGCCCAGCGAGTGCAGCATCGCCGCCTCGGCGAGCCGGTCGCCGGTGCGGCGGGCGGCGTCCAGCGCGGCCTCGGCGCCCTCGCGCCAGTCCTCAAGGTAGTTGCGGTTCTGGTAGAGGGTGACGGTGGTCATCACCAGGTCCCAGGCGTAGCCGGACTCGTCGTCGCGGGCGGCCTGCTGGATCAGCCCGTTGATCGAGTTGCGCTCGGCCTCGAACCACCCCATCGGGTCCTCGACCAGGTCGTCGGTGAGGTGGTCGGGCAGCCGGTGCAGCGGCGCGGTGCCCGGCACCACGGTGAAGTCGCCGCCGTAGACCCGGCGGTGGGCCTCCTTGGCGAGGCCCAGCCACACCGCGCAGGCCCTCCGCAGGGCCTGCCTCAGGTCCCCTTCTCCGTCCTCGGCAAGCGCGCACTCGCGAGCGAACAGCCGGAGAAGGCCCTGGAAGCGGTAGCGGACGTGGCCGGCGCCGGCGCTGAGCGGCTCCAGCAGCTGGGCGTCGACGAGCTGTTCGATGAGGTCCTCGGCGTCGACCGGGTCGATGTCGAGGACGGCGGCGCCGGCCCAGGCGGAGAACTCGGTGACGTTGAGCGAGCCGAGCAGCCGGAACATCCGGGCGGCGCCGGCCGGCAGGTCGCGGTAGCTGAGCCGGAAGCCGGCCCGCACCCCGCGGGCGTCCAGGCTGAGTTCGTCCAGGCGGCGGTGCTGGTCCTCCAGGCGGGCGACCAGGGTGCGGACCGTCCAGTGCGGCTTGGCGGCGAGCCGGGCCGCGGCGATCCGCAGGGCGAGCGGGAGCCGGTCGCAGAGTTCGCTGAGCCGGGCCGCGCCGACCGGGTCGGCGGCGAAGCGGTCGGCGCCGGCCACCCGGGAGAGCAGTGCGATGGACTCGTCCCGGCCGAGCGAGGCCAGGTGCAGCGGGACGAGCGCGTAGTCGCCGGCGAGCCGGCTGCTCAGGCTGTCGCGGCTGGTGACGAGCACGCAGCAGCCGGAACTGCCGGGCAGCAGCGGGCGGATCTGCTCGAAGGAGCGGGCGTTGTCGAGCACGATCAGCACCCGCCGGTCGTACAGCACGCTGCGGAACAGCGCGGTGCGCTCGGTCGGGTCGGCGGGGATCTGCGGGCCGGGCACGCCGAGGGCGCGCAGGAAGCGGTCGAGGACGCCGGCGGGGCGGCGCGGCTCCTCCTCCTCGTCGTAGCCGCGCAGGTCGGCGAAGAGCTGGCCGTCCGGGAAGCGGGCGGCGACCTGGTGGGACCAGTGGGCGGCGAGGGCGGTCTTGCCGACGCCGCCGGTGCCGATGATCGAGCCGACCGGCAGCGAGGCGCCGCCCTGGTGCTCCAGCAGCCGGTCCAGGGCGGCGAGTTCATGGTGGCGGCCGGTGAAGGCGGCGGGCACCGGCGGCAGGTGGGCGGGGACGGTGAGCGCCGGGGTCGTGGCCGGGGCGGCAGGCAGGGTCAGCCCGGGGGCGTCGTTGAGGATGTCGTCGTGCAGTTCCTGGAGGGCCGGGCCGGGGGCGATGCCGAGTTCGTCGGCGAGCAGCCGGGCGCCGTCGCGGTAGGCCTCCAGGGCCTCGGCGCGGCGGCCGGCCCGGTAGTGGGCCAGCATGAGGTGGGCGAGGGACTGTTCGCGCAGCGGGTGTTCGCGGACGAAGGCGGTGAGGTCGCCGATGAGTTCGCGGTGCTCGCCGAGGTCCAGGCGCAGCGCGGTGAGCTGCTCGTGGACGTCCAGGCGCAGTTCGGCCAGCCGGGCGGCCTCGGCCTCGACGGCGTGGGCGGTGATGCCGGCCAGGGCCGGGCCGCGCCACATGGCGAGGGCGTCCTCGAAGTGGGCGCGGGCCTCCTCGGTGCGCCCGCGCCGGGCGGCCTCCCGGCCCTCGGCGGCGCGCTCCTCGAACTCGACGGCGTCGATGCGGTGTTCGCCGGGGTGCAGCAGGTAGCCGGGGTGGCTGGTGACGATCAGGTCGTCGATGCAGATCGCGGTCTTGAGGGTCTTGCGCAGGCCGGAGACGCAGATGGCGATCTGGTTGCGGGCGGTGGCCGGAGGGTGGCCGTTCCAGACCGCGTCGGCGAGGGTGTCGACGGAGACCACCCGGCCGGGCGCGAGCAGCAGCATGGACATCACGGTGCGCTGGCGGGCGCCCTGGAGGGCGACCGGCCGTCCATCGGCGCTGATGTCCAGGGGCCCCAGGATCCGGAACACCACCTGAAGCACGGCTGCCCTCCTCACTCGACCGCGTCCACATCCGGAACGGCCCCGGCCTCTTCACTCTGAGTAACAGGCCGTCCGCCGGAGTCGCAACGCGGACGGCAGCAAGCTGCCAGCCGGTGGCCCCGGTTCAGCTCCGGGCGGCCCAGGAGGCGGGCGGGAGGATGTCGCCGGCCTCCCACCGGGCGGCCGGGGGCGGCGCGGCCCGGTCCCGGTCGGCCGTGGGGGTGCGGGTGCTCAGCAGCACGGCGACCGCGGCGAGTTCCTCCGGGGTGGGGCTGCCGCTGATGACCCGGATCAGGGCGGGCCCGAGCGGGCCCTCCAGCACGGGGACGGTTTCGCCGGACATGACGCTCATTCCTCTGGTTACACCGGGGGGTTGCCATGCTTGCGGGACGGGCTTACGGCGTGCTTGGTCCGGAGCATGGCGAGGGCGTTGACCAGGGTGGCGCGGGTCTCGGCGGGGTCGATGACGTCGTCGATCAGGCCGCGCTCGGCCGCGTAGTACGGGTGCATCAGCTCGGCCTGGTACTCCTTGACGAGCTGTTGGCGCATCGTCACCGGATCGTCCGCGTCGGCGATCTGGCGGCGGAAGACGACGTTGGCGGCGCCCTCGGCGCCCATGACGGCGATCTCGTTGACGGGCCAGGCGTAGGTGAGGTCGGCGCCGATCGACTGCGAGTCCATCACGATGTACGCCCCGCCGTAGGCCTTGCGCAGGATCAGCGAGATCCGCGGGACGGTGGCGTTGCAGTACGCGTACAACAGCTTGGCGCCGTGGCGGATGATGCCGCCGTGCTCCTGGTCGACGCCGGGCAGGAAGCCGGGCACGTCGACCAGGGTGACCAGCGGGATGTTGAAGGCGTCGCAGAGCTGGACGAAGCGGGCGGCCTTCTCCGAGGAGTGGATGTCCAGCACCCCGGCGAGGCGCTGCGGCTGGCTGGCGACGATGCCGACGACCTGGCCGTCGAGCCGGGCGAGGGTGGTGATGACACTGGTGGCCCACCGCTCGTGGACCTCCATGTGCTCGCCGTCGTCGACGATCTCCTCGATCACCGCACGCATGTCGTACGGGCGGTTGCCGTTCACCGGGACGAGGTCGAGCAGGCGGTCGTTGCGGCGGTCGGCCGGGTCGTCGCCGCGGGCGGTCGGCGGCATCTCGCGGTTGTTCTGCGGCAGCAGCGAGAGCAGGTACCGGACCTCGGCGAGGCAGGTCTCCTCGTCGTCGTACGCGAAGTGCGCGACGCCGCTGGTCTCGGCGTGCACGTCGGCGCCGCCGAGGCCGTTCTGGCTGATTTCCTCGCCGGTGACGGCGCGCACGACGTCGGGGCCGGTGATGAACATCTGCGAGGTCTCGCGGACCATGAAGACGAAGTCCGTCAGCGCGGGCGAGTAGGCGGCGCCTCCCGCGCACGGGCCGAGCATCACGGAGATCTGCGGGATGACGCCCGAGGCCTTGGTGTTGCGCTGGAAGATGCCGCCGTAGCCGGCGAGGGCGGTGACGCCCTCCTGGATGCGGGCGCCGGCGCCGTCGTTGAGCGAGACCAGGGGCGCGCCGGCCGCGATGGCCATGTCCATGATCTTGTGGATCTTCTGCGCGTGGGCCTCGCCCAGGGCCCCGCCGAAGATCCGGAAGTCGTGCGCGTACACGAACACCGTCCGACCGTGCACGGTGCCCCAGCCGGTCACCACGCCGTCCGTGTACGGTTTCCTGGCCTCCAGGCCGAAGCCGGTGGCGCGGTGCCGGCGCAGCGGCTCCACCTCGTGGAAGGAGCCCTCGTCCAGCAGCAGGGCGATGCGCTCGCGGGCGGTCAGCTTGCCCTTCGCGTGCTGCGCCTCGGTGGCGGCGGCGAGACCGTGCCGGACGTCCTGGCGGATCCGGTCGAGTTCGGCGACCCGTGCGGCCATGGTCATGGGGGCTCCTAGCGGGGTTCGCCCGCGTCAGCGGGTGCGGGGGGCGACGTGGTCGCAGAGGGCGAGCAGGGCGCGCCGGGCCGGCCGGTCGGGCAGGGCGTCCAGGGCGGCGCGGGCGCGGTCGAGGCGGCGGTGCATCACGGCCTCGGTCTCGTCGAGCGCGCCGGAGCGTTCGAACAGCTCCAGTGCGCGCGGGACGTCGGCGGCCGGGACGGGCCCGGCGGCGAGCAGGGCGCGCAGTTCGGCGTCGGCCGGGTAGGCGCCCTCGCGGGCGAGCAGGACGGGCAGGCTCGCGACGCCGGCCAGCAGGTCGGTGCCACGCTGCTTGCCGCTGAGTTCGGCGGGCTGGCGCAGGTCCAGCAGGTCGTCGGCGACCTGGAAGGCGATGCCGAGCTGCTCGCCGTACTCGGTGAGCGCGGCGGCGGCCGAGGCGGGCGCGCCGGCCTGGACGGCGCCGATGCCAAGCGCCATCGACAGCAGTGCCGCGGTCTTGCCGGCCGCCACGTGGAAGTAGTGGGTGACCGGGTCCACGTCGGGCCCGGGGCCGGTCAGTTCGCGCAGCTGGCCGGCGACCAGGCGGCCGGCCGCCTGGGCGTTCAGATGGACGGCGGCGGAGCCGAGTTCGGCGGCCAGCTGGGCGGCCCGGGCGAGCAGCCAGTCGCCGCTGAGCACGGCGGCGCGCTCGCCGTAGCGGGCGTGCACGCTGGGGACGCCGCGCCGGGTGGCGGCGCCGTCCATGATGTCGTCGTGGCAGAGCGAGGCGAGGTGGACCAGCTCGGCGATCGCGGCGGCCTGCGGGATGCCGGGCGCCGACGGGTCGCCGAACTCGGCGCCGAGCAGCACCAGCAGCGGGCGCAGCCGCTTGCCGCCGGCGGCGGCGAGGTGCCCGGTGAGGGCGCCGACACGCGGGTCCAGGGCGTCGTGCGCGCTGGCCTGGAGGCACTTCTCCGCCTGGATCAGTTTCGCCCGCATGTGGGCCTCGAACGCAGGTTCGGCGAGGTCGAGCCGGTCCAGCAGCTGGGCGGCGGGAAGATCCGGGGCAGCGGACATCCCGTCGTGCATTCGTCCGGCCGTCATGCGGAAACCCCCTCTGCGGCGTGGCCGCGCTGGATTCCAGATATCCGTGCGACAGCTTCCGACGGGTTCGGAGCGGTGTTCAACAGTGCTGACATGAAGGTGTCACTAGGGCCGTCGGGACCGTTTCGACCAGCGCTTTGTCAGCTTCCTGTCAAACTTTCGGCGGAACGGCCGATCCGGAACGATCACCGCTTACGCTCCCTGGCGATCACTCACCAGGAAGGCCCGGAACCTTGCGCAACCGAATCACCCTCGCCGCCGTGCTCGCCGCCGGAGTTCTGGCACTGACGGCCGCCCCGGCCTCCGCCGCCACCGCCGGGACGGCTGCAGCACCGGCCGGGAAGGACTGCGGTGCGCTGCGGCTGACCGGCGCACTGCCCGCGCCGCCGGCCGGGATGGCCGTGCAGCAGCAGATCACCGTCGGCGCGGACTGCAAGCCGGTGCTGGGCGAGGTCAAGCTCGTCCCGGCCGCGAAGGGCACCGCCGTCAGGGCCCGGGCCGCCGCCGACGCCGGCACCACGCGCCAGTTCAAGAGCTGGAACGAGTGGTTCGACTGCTGCAACATCCGGATGACCGGCCTGTACACGACCTCGTCCTGGACCACCGACGGCACCCGGATCGGCGCCGCGAACACCGACGCCACCCAGCAGTGGAACCGCGAGCCGTGGGACGCCGGCTGGTCGCTGAAGGCCGCGACGAAGAACACCGACTGCACGACGGACTGCGCCGCCTCGCACACCGACGCCCACGCCGAATTCACCTACAAGGGAGTCTTCGACGTCACCGGGCTGTGGTACGCGAACACCCAGGACTCGCACATCGACCTCAACGCGGACGGCACCGCCACCTGCCGTTTCGAGACCGCGACCCGGCACACCTTCATCGGCTGGAACTGGCAGCGCGGCTGCCAGTGACGACCTTGGCAGCATGCTGTCAGCGTCGCCGGAAGCGCACAGGTCAGCGCCCTGCGACGCCCGACCGGCCAGGCACGTAGACGCTGAGCCCCTGCGAACGAGGCCCTGCTTCCGCTCAGAGGAAGCAGGGCCTCGTCGGTTCCGCGGCGCCCGGTGGGGGAATGTCAGGCGGCGTTCATGGCGTCGGCCAGGGACTTCGGCCGCATGTCGGTCCAGTTCTCGTTGACGTAGTCGAGGCAGGCCTGGCGGCTGTCCTCGCCGTGGACGGTGGTCCAGAACGGGTTGGTGGCCAGGACGTCGTAGGCGTTCTGCAGGTGGTGATCTGCTTGAGGTCCGACTCCGGCAGCCCCACGCTGGGGAGCGGGGATCCGCCGCCGGAGGTTTTCCGGGCAGGTCGGATCCCCGCGCGCCGATGTCTGCTGTTCGGGGGAGCACGGCAGGCCATCGGGAAGGGATTTCCTGGTTCCCGCGGAACCGGTTTTCCCTTTCCGGGGCCCATACAACTGCGGGCGCCGGGGGAGCGGCAACGGACCCTTCAGGAAGCTGCCACCCGCCCGGCGCCCGGCGTCAGTTCTGGCCGCCGCCGCTCGTGCCGGAAGCGGGCCGGCCGGGGCGCAGCAGGCCCAACTCGGCGGCGCGCACGCCGGCCTGGAAGCGGGACTGCGCACCGAGCATCGTCATGATCTCGGCGACGTGCCGGCGGTAGGTGCGCACCGAGACGGTGAGTTCGCGCGCGGCCACCTCGTCGGTGACGCCGGCCCGCAGGGCGCTGAGGATCTGCTGGGCCAGGGCGGCCCGGTCGCGGTCGCCGAAGACGATCCGCTCACCGGCGGGGACGGCGTTGCGCCAGACGCTCTCGTACAGCGAGCCGAGGGTGTACACCACTTTGGGCTCGCGGATGACGGAGGCGCGGACACCGGTGGCCGACTCGGCGACGACGAGGGCGGTGGTGCCGTCCACGATCAGCGCCTGGAGCGGGGGCACCCGGGCCACCCGGATCGCCACCGGCCGCTCCTTGGCGAGCTGCTCCCGGACGAAGTCCTCGTCGATCATGGCCGGGGTGGCCAGCAGCCGGACGGCGATGGATTCGGCGGCCGCGTAGATCAGCTCGCGTTCGGCGAACTCGTCGAGTCCGGGCTCCTGTTCCTCGGTCCTGGGCATCCGCGCGTGCACGATGTCGATGCTGCGCACGGCGCCTCGGATCAGGTTGGCGGCGGTGCTCAGCACCGGTCCGTAGCCGCCGTCCACCGTGGCGATCTGCTGGGCCCGGTGGTTGCGGTCGCGGTGGATGGCCACCGTCGACTCGATCAGCTCCCGTACTTCCAGGAGCGCTCGTTCCAGTTCGTCCTCGGCCTCGATGGACACGTCGTACTCACCAGTTTCCCCGTTGGTGTTACTCACAGCCCGCGGTAAGGGCCGCGGTTCTCCCCGCGTAGAGCGGGGGCGGCGCCCGGCCCTGGATCGCAGGGCCCCGTGGGGCGCCTCAGTCGAAGAGCAGCCCCAGCTCGACCGCGCGCACGCCGGCCTGGAAGCGGGAGCTGGCGCCGAGTTCGCGCATGATCTCGGCGACGTGGCGCCGGTAGGTGCGCAGGGACATGTTGAGGTCGCGGGCGGCGGCTTCGTCGGTGGAGCCGCTGCGCAGCCGCTCCAGGATGATGCGGGTGAGCTCGCCGAGCAGTCGAGGGCTGAGCGCGAGGTGGTCGTCGAGCTTGCGGCCGAGCGACCAGGCGCCGGCGAAGAGGAGCTCCAGGGCGCGGACGGCGGCCCGGTCGTTGACGAGAGTGGCCTGCCCCTTGGCGTTCCCGGAGGCGGCGCGGACGAGCGCGGCGGCGCCGTCGGAGATGACGATGTCGCGCAGGTCGGCCTCGGAGACCCGGATCTCGTAGCGGGCACCGGGCGCGTGCGCGAGCTTGGCCAGGGCGCAGTCGGCGACGCCGGGCGCGCAGAGCACCCGGACGACGGTGCCGACGGGCATGGCGGTCAGCGCCTCGCGGGCGATCTGCTCGAACGCGCCGGTGCCGGTGATCGCGATGCAGACGGAGTGCCGGGCGCCGACCACCAGTTGTTCGACGGCCTCTCCGAGCGCGGTGACGTCGGTGTGCGGGGCGGGGGGGCTCTGGTCCGGGCGCCGGCGGTAGAGGCTGACGGTGGATTCGATCAGCTCCCGGGCCTGGAGCAGGGTCTTCTCGACATGCGCGGCGTGGGCCGCCGGCGTCGTGTCTTCCTGGCCGGGGCCGTTCGGCGAGCCGGCTGCACTGGTCACTTCGTCCCCCTGACGGTGGTGATCTTTCCGCTCATTCGTCGTTCAGCATGGTAAACAGGACATGTTGACTGACGATCAATCAGACCACCTGCTCCCGACAGTAGTTCGCCTGTTCGAAGTCAGTCAACCTTGGCAAAAAAGCGCAGGTCAGGCGCCATTGAAGGCTGCCGCGGCAGGGGTCTCGCGGCTGCGGCGCGGAAGTGGTACGTCGCGCACATATCATGTCTCGATTTTCCCGCCGCCGCCACGGCGAATCTCCAGTCGACCTGGCATCAAGCTGCAGTCGGACTCCGTAACGGAAAGTCGCGGATTCCGCTTCTCTCACGAGAAGTAGCCCGCCCCTCACCGCCGGTCGCCGCCTTGTCCCCTTTCGGCCAAACCTTGAACCACCCGGCTGACCAGGCGTGATCCGACCGTACGGTGGCAATCGTGACCACACGCCACACGGGGACTCTTCAACTCAAAGCTTTGCCGATCCGGCCCGCCACCGACGCGACGGCGCGGTGCCGGCCGAGGCCGTCGTCGACACCCCCGCGCTGACTCGTCCGGTCGCATCACGTGTGCGGACTCCCGTACGAGTTTTGGTCCCTCACCCTGTTCGGCGTGCCAGGCGGGCTGCCCCGGCGCGCCCCGAGGCCAGGAGACAGACGGCCGTGAATCGTCCCACCAACCTCACAGACCTGCTGCTGGACGTCGCCGGACGGCACCCCGCGGTGGGACTCGGCCACTGCCGCGGCGCCGCCGACGCCGGCACGGTCGAGCAGAGCTACCCCGAACTCCTCGACGCCGCCCGGAGAATCCTCACCGGACTGCGCGCCCGCGGACTGCGCCCCGGCGACCGCGTGGTGCTGATCCTGGAGCGCGCCCAGGACTTTCTGCCCGCCTTCTGGGGTGCCGTGCTCGGTGGCTTCGTCCCCTGCCCGCTGGCCGCGCCCGCTGCCGCCGACCCGGAGCGCTGGGCCGCCCAACTCGCCCATGTGGCAACCCTGTTGGACGGCCCGCTGACGGTCACCACCGCGGGTCTCGCCGCGCTCCTGCCGCCCGACCCGGACCGTCCGCTGGCCGTCCTGGAGGAGCTGCCCGGCGAGCCGGCCGAGGAGCTGCACCGCGCGGCGCCCGAGGACACCGCGGTGCTGATGCTGACCTCCGGCTCCACCAGCAACTCCAAGGCCGTCATGCTCAGCCACGCCAACCTGCTGGCCTCGATGGCAGGCAAGAACGGCGCGCACCGGCTGGACGCCGCCGACGTCACGCTCAACTGGGTCTCCTTCGACCACGTCGCCGCGCTGCTGGAGTGCCACCTGCTGCCGCTGTCCGTCGGCGCCCGCCAACTGCACGTCGCCCCCGCCGTGGTGCTCGCCGACCCGCCGGAGTTCCTCCGCCTGCTCTCCCGGTACGGCGTCACGATGACCTTCGCGCCGAACTTCCTGCTCGGCCTGATCACCGCCGCCGCCGACCGGCTGGACGCCTCCGGCGAGCGGTTCGACCTGAGCCCGGTCCGGCAGATCATCAGCGGCGGCGAGGCCGTCCTGGTCGGCACCGGAGAAGCGTTCCTGGAGCGGCTCGCGCCGTACGGTCTGGCCGGCGACACGCTCTGGCCCGCCTTCGGCATGACCGAGACCTGCGCCGGCAGCATCTACTCCCGCCGGGGCTTCCCCGGGACGGACCGCGGCGCCGAGTTCGCCAACCTCGGCACCCCGGTGGCCGGCCTGTCCGTCCGGGTCGCCGACGAGGCCGACCGCCCGCTGCCCGCCGGCGAGGTCGGCGAACTCCAGCTCACCGGCCCGATGATCACCCGCGGCTACTTCCGCAACCCGCAGGCCACCGCCGAGGCCTTCACCGCCGACGGCTGGTTCCGCAGCGGCGACCTCGGCCGGATCGACGACGGCCGGCTCACCCTGGTCGGGCGCAGCAAGGACAGCGTCATCGTCAACGGCGTCAACCACTTCAGCCACGACATCGAGGCCGTCCTCGAACAGCTTGACGGCGTCGCCCGCTCCTACGTCGCCGCCTTCCCGATCCGCCCGGCCGGCAGCGACACCGAGCAGTTGGTCATCGCCTTCCACCCCGAGCTGCCCGCCGGCGACGAGACCGCCCTGCACCGGGTGCTCACCGCCGTGCGCGCCACCGTCGTGACGCACTGGGGCTTCCGGCCCGCACTCGTCCTGCCGCTGCCCGCCGAGGCCTTCCCCAAGACCAGCCTGGGCAAGATCCAGCGCGCCCTGATGCGTCGCCGCCTGGAGGACGGGGCGTACGCCGGGCAGCAGGAGGCCGTCGCCGACCTCACGCTGCGCATGCTCGGCGGCCACACCGCGCCCGAGGGCCCGGTCGAGCACGCCCTCGCCGAGATCTACGCCGAGATGTTCGACTGCGACCCGGCCGCGATCTCCGCCACCGCCGGCTTCTTCGACCTCGGCGGCACCTCGCTGGACATCCTGCGGCTGCGCGCCAAGGTGGCCGAGCGCCTCGGCGTCACCGGACTGGAGGTCGTCACGGTGCTCACCGCGCCGACCGTCCGCGCGCTGGCCGCCCGCCTCGCCGAGCCGGCCGGCCCCGGCACCCGCCGGTACGACCCGCTGGTGCCGATGCAGACCGGCGGCGACAAGACCCCGCTGTTCTGCGTCCACCCCGGTGTCGGCGAGGTGCTGGTCTTCGTCAACCTCGCCAGGTACTTCGTCGGCGACCGCCCGTTCCACGCGCTGCGCGCCCGCGGCTTCAACGACGGCGAGAAGCCCTTCGCCACCTTCGAGCAGATGGTCGACGCCTACGTGGACGCCATCCGCGCCGCGCAGCCGCAGGGCCCGTACGCGGTGGCCGGCTACTCCTACGGCGCCGCCGTCGCCTTCGAGATCGCCAAGGTGCTGGAGTCGCAGGGCGAGCGGGTCGACTTCGTCGGCAGCTTCAACCTGCCGCCGCACATCAAGTACCGCATGGAGGAACTGGACTTCGCCGACACGGCCGCCCACCTGGCGCTCTTCCTGGAGCTCATCGACAAGCGGCAGTCCGTCGAACTCCCCGACACCCTCCGGCACCTGCCGCGCGAGGAACAGGCCGCCCGGCTGATCGAGCTGGCGCCGCCGCGGCGGCTGGCCGAACTCGACCTGGACGCCGACAGGTTCGCCGCCTGGGCGGAGATCGCCGACACCCTGACCGACCTGGGCAGGACGTACCGGCCGAGCGGCGACGTCCGCTCGATGACGGTGTTCCACGCGATCCCGCTGCGCGGCACCCGCGAGGACTGGCTGAACAACGAACTGCGACGCTGGGACGAGCACAGCCGCGAGGAGAACCGGTACCTGGAGGTGCCGGGCGAGCACTACACCCTGATGGGCCCGCGCCATGTGGCCGCCTTCCAGGCGATCCTGCGGCGCGAGCTGGACCGCGCGCTGGCGGAGGCCGACGACATCGCGCGCGAGCGGGGTGGGAACCGATGACGAGGGGGAACAACGGCATGCGGGGCAAGAAGATCCTGATCACCGGCGGGACCGGGCAGGTCGCCCGGCCGGTCGCCGAGGCGCTGGCCGAGCACAACGAGGTGTGGTGCATCGGCCGGTTCGGGACACCGGGCGTCGAGCGGGAGCTGGCCGCCCGGGGCATCACCACGTGGCACTGGGACATGGCCGACGGCTCCGAGCAGGCGCTGGCCGGCCTCCCGCAGGACTTCACCCACGTCCTGCACTCCGCCGTCCACCGCGGCGAGGACGGCGACTTCAACGCCACCGCCGAGATCAACGCCGTCGCCACCGGCCGCCTGATGAGCCACTGCCGCACCGCCGAGGCGTTCCTCTTCGTCTCCACCGGCGCCCTCTACAAGCGGCAGACCCTCGACCACGCCTACACCGAGGACGACCCGGTGGACGGCTCCGCCGACTGGCTGCCCGCCTATCCGATGGGCAAGCTCGCCACCGAGGGCGCGGTGCGCGCCTTCGCCCGGGTGCTGGACCTGCCCACCACCATCGCCCGGCTGAACATCGCCTACGGCCCCGGCAGCTACGGGGGCGTGCCGATGCTGTACTTCAGGGCCATGCTCGCCGGGCAGCCGATCCAGGTGCCGCTGGAGGGCCAGAACTGGTGCTCCCTGTTGCACACCGACGACCTGGTGGCGCAGGTTCCCCGGCTCTGGGAGGCGGCCGCCGCGCCGGCCACCGTGGTCAACTGGGGCGGCGACCAGTCGGTCGGCATCACCGACTGCATCCGCCACATCGAGGCGCTGACCGGCGTCACCGCCGCCCTCGTCCCCAGCGAGGTGACGCGGGAGACGTACCGGTTCGACCCCGCGCTGCGACAGAAGCTGACCGGCCCGTGCACCGTCGACTGGCGCGACGGCATCGAGCGGACCCTGCGCGTGATGTACCCGCAGTACCTGGACGGCCGCCGCGTGGCGGTCAAGCGATGAGGAACGACATGACCGACGTTGCCGAACCCACGGGTATGACGAACGCCACGCCGACCGGCACCAACCGGGACCTCATCGAGCGCGCCTACCGGGCCTTCCACGACCGCGATGTGGCCGCGCTGCTGGACACCCTCGACCCGCAGGTCGAGTGGGTGCACCCGGACGGCATGGCCGAGTACGGCCTCGGCGGCACCAAGCACGGCCACGCCGGCGTCCGCCAGTTCCTGGCCACGGTGCCCACCGTGCTGGGCGGAATGCGGCTGCAGCCCCAGGAGTTCGTGGTCGCCGGGGACCGCGTCGTGGTGTTCGGTGTGCGCCAGGTCACGTCGGTGCGCGGCACCACCGAGACCCTGCCGTTCATCCACTCCTGGACCCTGCGCGACGGCCGCGCGGTGCGCATGGAGGACATCTTCGACACGGTGATGTTCCGCCGTGTGATCGAGAGTTGAACGGCCTCTGACCTCCGCCGATCCCGGTCCGCCCGCGGTGGGCCGGGATCACGCCGTGCCGTGCCCGGATCGTCGAGGAGACCCCGGTCACACGGTTCACGATCGACCGGCTTGTATTCTCCGATGATGTTCGGTGGTCATGACGACCTTCGTAATGTGCAACCTGGGCGCGGTCCCGACCGTCTCCCAAAGTACGGTGTGCCCGATCATCACGGGCGTCGGTTCCGTCGGTGAAAGGTACGCGGATGTCAGCTCAACGGGGCGAGAGCCCGGCTCGTGGCACGGATGCGTCCGATGCGCTCACCCCGGACGACGACGGCGCCGTGCCGCAGCCGCGGGGTGGTGGCCGCGCCGAGGCCCGGCGCGCGGCCCAGGGCAAGGGCGGCGGCAAGGGCGGCCCGCCCGCGGGCGGCGGCCGGGCGGCGGCGCGCGGCAGCCGCAAGCCGAAGAAGAACGTGAAGAAGATCGTCGCCTGGTCGGCGGCCGGCGTGCTGGTGCTGCTCGCCGGCACTGGCGGCGCGATCTACTTCAAGTTGAACGCCAACATCAAGTCCTTCGACGCGGACGCGATAGCCACCGACCGCCCGCCGGAGGCGCAGGCCGACGCGGACGGCAACAAGCCGGTGAACGTGCTGCTGATCGGCTCGGACAGCCGCGGGAAGAACAACGCGGACCTGGGCGGCGGCGAGGACGGCGGTGCGCGTTCGGACACCACGATCCTGTTGCACGTCTACGCCGACCACAAGCACGCGGTGGGCATCTCGATCCCGCGCAACACCATCGTCCAGATCCCGTCCTGCAAGCTGCCGAACGGCAAGTGGACCAAGGGCGGCTCCGACCTGTTCAACGCGGCCTTCTCGGTCGGCGGCAGCGACGACGGCAACCCGGCCTGCACCCAGAACACGGTGGAGAAGGTCACCGGGATCCGGGTCGACCACACCATGGTGGTCGACTTCAACGGCTTCGCCGCGATGACCAAGGCCGTGGGCGGCGTCGACGTCTGCCTGCCGAAGCCGATCTACGAGGGCGACATCAACCCCAACCTGAAGAAGAAGGGGGAGCTGGTCCTCCCGCAGGGCAAGCAGACGGTCGACGGCCAGAAGGCGCTCGACTACGTCCGGCTGCGGCACGGCATCGGCGACGGCTCCGACATCGGCCGGATGAAGCGCCAGCAGGCGTTCATGAGCTCGCTCGCCACCAAGATCAAGAAGGAGGGGCTGAGCCCCACCAACCTGCTGCCGCTCGCCGACGCCGCCACCAAGTCGCTGACCGTCGACCCCGGGCTGAACTCCGCCGACAAGCTGCTCTCCTTCGGCCTGTCGCTGAAGAACATCGACATGCACGACCTCAAGTTCGTGACGGCGCCCTGGCGTTACCGCACCCAGGACGCCAACATCGACCTGGTCCAGCCGGACGCCGGCAAGCTCTGGGACACCCTCAAGGCCGACCGCACGATCGACGGCCAGAACGCCACCGGCCAGCAGGGCGATGCCTCGGCGAGCCCCGCCGCGGCGAACCCGTCCCAGCCGGCCGCCCCGAGCGCGCCCGCCGCGCCGGCCGGCGACACCGCCAACGAGTCGATCAAGGTGGCCGTCTACAACGGGACGACCGTCAACGGCCTGGCCGGCAAGGGGAGCGACCTGCTCAAGGGCGCCAAGTTCAACGCCACCCTGGCGGGCCAGGCAGCGAGCACCAAGTACAAGACCACCATGATCGAGTACGGCTCCGGGCAGAAGGCCAACGCCGAGAAGGTCGCCGCGCTGTTCCCCGGCGCCACCGTCGAGGCCGGCAGCTCGTCGGGTGTCACCGTGATCGTCGGCAAGGACTTCGCGGCGGCCAACGGCGCCGGCGCGGCCACCGGCGCCTCCGCCGCCCCGGGTGCCACCACCCCGGGCACCCCGGCCCCGCTGCCCACCACCGTCACCAACGACGCCCGGTCGGCGGACGACGACATCTGCGCGAACACCACCTACGGCAGCGGCGGCTGACCGAAGCCGCCGAGCAGGGGCACGACCCCCGGGCCGACGCCCCTCCGAGGGCGTCGGCCCGGGGGTCGTGCCATGGTGGCCGGAGAGGGGGGCCGCAGGCCACGGAAAGGCGGACCCCATGCCCGAGATCGCCATGCAGATCGACATCGCCGCACCGCGGGACGTCGTCCTCGCGGCGCTCAACACCCACGACGGCCTGACCTCCTGGTGGACCACCGGCGTCGACCGGGACGGCGACACCCTGCTCTTCGACTTCCCCGACGTCCCCGAACCGTTCCGGCTGCGCCGCGAGCGCGCCGACCTCGACCGGGTGGTGTGGACGAACGCCGGCGCCTTCCCGCCGCACTGGGCCGGCACCTGGATCAGCTGGGACCTCGCCGAGCAGCCCGACGCCCCCGACCGCACCCGGCTGCTGTTCCGCCACGGCGGCTGGCAGCCCGGCAGCGAGGAGGGCGTCCCGATGGTGGCCGGCACCTGGGCCGAACTGCTGGTCCGGCTCAAGGACTACGCCCAGAGCGGCAAGGTGCAGCCCTACTTCGTCACGACCAAGCGCCACGACCCCGTGTGACCGGCTCCGCCGCGCCCGGTGGCCGTCGCCCGCCAGGGCGCCGTCCGGTGGCGGGATCGCGGCGACGGGCCGATGGTGGGCGGTGTACCGCCGTGCACGGCGACGGCCGGCAGCGGACGGCCGGGACCCGCGCCCCGGCGACGACCACACCGGCGACCACTGCCCTCGGGAGGCCCAGCAATGCCCGTAGTCACCGCTCCGTACAAGCCCGGCACCCCGTGCTGGATCGACCTGATGGCGAGCGACCAGCAGGCCGCGCTCGACTTCTACCGCGACCTGCTCGGCTGGCAGGGCGAGGTCGGCCCGGCCGAGTTCGGCGGCTACTCCGTGTGCACGCTCAACGGCAGGCCGGTCGCCGGGATCATGGCGCAGTCCGCGCCCGAGGGCCAGCCGCTGCCGCCCGTCGGCTGGACCACCTACCTCGCCTCGGACGACGTGGACGCGAGCAGCCGGGCCATCTCCGAGGCCGGCGGCACGATCCTCTACCCGGTCACGGACATCGGCACGGTCGGCCGGATGCTGGTCGCCACCGACCCGACCGGCGCGGTCTTCGGCGTCTGGCAGAAACTGGACTTCATCGGCGCGGGCGTGGTCAACGAGCCCGGAGCGCTGGTCTGGAACGAGCTCAACACCAGCAGCACCGACGCCGCCGGCGGCTTCTACCACCAGGCGCTCGGGCTGCGCCCGGCCACCATCCAGGGCATGGACGGCTACTACTCGCTCAACGTCGGCGACCGCACGGTCGGCGGCATGCAGGCCGTCCCCGAGTACCTGGCGGAGGGCACGCCCCCGCACTGGATGGTGTACTTCTCGGTGGACGACGCCGACTCCACGGTGGACGCCCTGGTCAAGGCGGGCGGCTCGGTGATCCAGCCGCCGTTCGACATGCAGTCCGGCCGGATGGCCGTCGTCCAGGACCCGCAGGGTGCGGTCTTCGCGATCATCGAGTCGCCCCAGGCGCAGATGCCCGACTCGCCGTGACGGCCGAAGGACCGGCCGGAAGCCGCCATTCCCGGCGACGCGCCGCCGGGAATGGGCGGCTTCCCCGCGTTCCCGGGTAAGACTGCACCCATGCTGGGCCTACCGGACGACATCCGCGCCTTCCTCTTCGACCTCGACGGGGTGCTCACCCAGACCGCCAAGGTGCACGCCGCGGCCTGGAAGGACACCTTCGACGCCTTCCTGCGCTCCGAAGCCGACCGCACCGGCGGGCAGTTCGTCCCCTTCGACGCCGTCACCGACTACGACGCCTACGTCGACGGCCGCCCGCGCCTCGACGGCACCCGGGAGTTCCTGCACAGCCGGGGCATCGACCTGCCCGAGGGCACCGACGCCGACCCGCCGAACGCCCGTACCGTGCACGGGATCAGCCTCGCCAAGAACGACACCGTGCTGCGGATGATCCGCGAACAGGGCGTCGAGCCCTACGACGGCTCGGTCGCCTACGTGCGCCGCCTGCGCGCCCTCGGACTGCCCCGCGCGGTGGTATCCTCCAGCGCCAACTGCCGGGACGTGCTGCGGGCGGCGGGCATCGACGACCTGTTCGACGTGATCGTGGACGGCATCGTCGCCCGGCGCGAGGGACTGCCGGGCAAACCCGCCCCCGACACCTACCTGCACGCCGCCCGCACCCTCGGCGTCGAACCCGCGCACGCCGCCGTCTTCGAGGACGCGCTCGCCGGCGTCGCCTCCGGCCGGGCCGGCGGCTTCGGCGCGGTGGTCGGCGTGGACCGCACCGGCCAGGCCGCCGAACTGCGCCACCACGGTGCCACCGTGGTCGTCGAGGACCTGTCCGAACTGCTGGGGGAGCAGCCATGACCGCACCCGACACCTTCGCCGTCGACCCGTGGCAGATCGCCGAACACGGCCTCGACCCGGCCGCGATGGCCCGCGCCGAATCCGTCTTCGCGCTCTCCAACGGCCACATCGGCCTGCGCGCCAACCTCGACGAGGGCGAGCCGCACGGCCTGCCCGGCACCTACCTCAACGGCGTCTTCGAACTGCGCCCGCTGCCCTACGGCGAGGGCGGCTACGGCTACCCGGAGTCCAGCCAGAGCGTCATCAACGTGACCAACGGCAAGATCATCCGGCTGTTGGTCGACGACGAGCCCTTCGACCTGCGCTACGGCGAACTCGTCGGCCACAGGCGGTGGCTGGACTTCCGCGAGGGCCTGCTGCACCGCGAGGCCGTGTGGACCTCGCCCGCCGGCCGGACCATCAGGGTCCGCTCCACCCGGCTCGTCTCGCTCACCCAGCGCGCCATCGCCGCCGTCGAGTACAGCGTCGAGGCGGTCGACAACCCGGTGCGGATCGTGCTCCAGTCCGAACTCGTCGCCAACGAGCAGCTCCCCGGCGGCCCCGAGGGCGACCCGCGCGCCGCCGCCGTCCTGGAGGCCCCGCTCCAGCCCGAGGCGCACCACGCCGGCGGCACCAAGGCCGTCCTGGTGCACCGCACCCGCTACAGCGGCATCCGGGTCGCGGCCGGCATGGACCACGTCATCGAGGGCCCGGAGAAGCTCGACACCGTCGCCGAGGCCGAGGCCGACCACTGCCGGATCAGCGTCACCACCGTGCTCGAACCCGGACAGCGGCTGCGGCTGGTCAAGTTCATGTCCTACGGCTGGTCGGCGACCCGCTCGCTGCCCGCCGTCCGGGACCAGGTCGAGGCCGCGCTCACCGCCGCCCGGTACACCGGCTGGGACGGCCTCGTCGCCGAACAGGTCGGCTACCTCAAGGAGTTCTGGGAGACCAGCGACCTCGAGATCGAGGGCGACGTCGAACTCCAGCAGGCCGTCCGGTTCGCGATCTTCCACGTCCTCCAGGCCGGCGCCCGCAGCGAGGAACGCGCCATCCCCGCCAAGGGGTTGACCGGCCCCGGCTACGACGGCCACAGCTTCTGGGACACCGAGACCTTCGTCCTGCCGGTCCTCACCTACTGCCTGCCCGGCGCCGTCAACCAGGCCCTGCGCTGGCGCCACGCCACGCTGCCGCTGGCCCGCGAACGAGCCGCCCAACTCGGCCTGGACGGCGCCGTGTTCCCCTGGCGGACGATCCGCGGCGAGGAGTGCTCCGGCTACTGGCCGGCCGGCACCGCAGCCTTCCACATCGGCGCCGACATCGCCGCCGCCGTCGCCCGCTACGTCCGCGCCACCGCCGACGTCGAGTTCGAGCGCGAGTACGGCCTCGAACTCCTCGTCGAGACCGCCCGGATGTGGCGCTCGCTCGGCCACCACGACGCCGCCGGAAAGTTCCGCATCGAGGGCGTCACCGGGCCCGACGAGTACAGCGCCGTCGCCGACAACAACGTGTTCACCAACCTGATGGCGCAGACGAACCTGCGCGCCGCCGCCGAGGCCGCCGGCCGCCACCCCCGCGAGGCCGACGACCTCGGCGTCGACACCGAGGAGACCGCCGCCTGGCGGGACGCCGCCGCCGCGATGTACATCCCGTACGACGAGAACCTCGGCGTCCACCCGCAGGCCGACGGCTTCACCCACCACCAGCTCTGGGACTTCGACCGCACCCCGCCCGACAAGTACCCGCTGCTGCTGCACTACCCGTACTTCGACCTGTACCGGAAGCAGGTCGTCAAACAGGCCGACCTGGTGCTCGCGATGCAGGTCCGCGGCGACGCCTTCACCGACGAGCAGAAGGCCCGCAACTTCGCCTACTACGAGCGCCTCACCGTCCGCGACTCCTCCCTCTCCGCCTGCACCCAGGCGGTCATCGCCGCCGAGGTCGGCCAGCTCGACCTCGCCTACGACTACACCGCCGAAGCCGCCCTGATGGACCTGCACGACCTCGGCGGCAACACCGGCGACGGCCTGCACATGGCCTCCCTCGCCGGGGCCTGCATCGCCCTGGTGGCCGGCCTCGGCGGGCTGCGCGACCACAGCGAGACCCTGTCCTTCCGGCCCCGGCTGCCCGCCGGGCTGACGAAGCTCGGCTTCTCGCTGCTGGTCCGCGGCATGCTGCTCGGCGTCGAGATCACCCACGACGGCACGACGTACACGCTGCGTCGCGGCGAGGTGATCCACGTGCGGCACGACGGCGAGACGGTGCAGGTGAAGGCCGGCGCGCCGGTCACCGTGCCGACGACCGCACCGCCCGCGCAGGAACGCTGCGGCCAGCCCCCCGGCCGCGAGCCCGCCCGCCGCCAGCCCCAGGTCGGCCTGGCCACCGGCAAGGTCGGCCAGTCCCCGGACCACCTCGCCGCCGAATAGCCGCCGCCCGGGGCCCTGGGCCCGCTTCCGTCCCTTCACCCGTTCGGCTCACCCCGTATGCGGTCGCTCCTCACTGCCGCGAGGGTGCAGGTGTCCTGTGGCAGTTGGCGGCCGGTGAAGGAGTGCACCCGTGGCGAGCGTGGCCGAACAGATGGTGGAGGTGCTCCGGCAGGCCGGGGTGGAGCGGGTCTACGGCGTCGTCGGCGACAGCCTCAACCCGGTCGTGGACGCCATCCGCCGGGCGGACGGGATCAGCTGGGTGCACGTCCGCAACGAGGAGGCCGGCGCCTTCGCCGCCGCCGCCGAGGCCGAGCTCAGCGGCCGGCTCGCGGTCTGCGCCGGCTCCTGCGGCCCCGGCAACACCCACCTGATCCAGGGCCTCTACGACGCCCAGCGCAGCGGCCTGCCGGTCCTGGCTCTCGCCTCGCACATCCCGTCCGGGCAGATCGGCTCCGGCTTCTTCCAGGAGACCCACCCCGAGCGGGTGTTCACCGACTGCAGCAGCTGGTGCGAGATGCTCTCCGCCCCGGCCCAGCTGCCCCGGCTGCTGCGGATCGCCGTCCAGCACGCGCTCGGCGCCCGCGGCGTCTCGGTGCTCGCCTTCCCCGGTGACGTCGCCGCGCTGCCCGCCGCCCGGCCGACCGGCGCCGGCCACTTCCTCACCGAGCAGGCCGTCGCCGCGCCGCCGTGGTCCCAGGTGCAGGCGCTCGCCGAGGCGCTCAACGGGGCTCGCCGGGTCACCCTGTTCTGCGGCGCGGGCGTCCGCGAGGCGCACGCCGAGGTGATGGCCGTCGCGGAGACGCTGAACGCGCCGGTCGGGCACTCGCTGCGCGGCAAGGAGTGGATCCAGCACGACAACCCGTTCGACGTCGGCATGAGCGGCCTCCTCGGCTACGGGGCCTGCCACGAGGCCCTGCACGGCGCCGACCTGGTGCTCCTGCTCGGCACCGACTTCCCGTACGACTCGTTCCTCCCGCAGGCGCACACCGTCCAGGTCGACCACGACGCGACCCGGCTCGGCCGCCGGACCGTCCTCGACCTCGCCGTCCACGGCGACGTCGCCGCCACCCTGCGGGCCGTCCTCCCGCTGCTGGCGCGCCGGACCGACCGGGCGTTCCTCGACGAGATGCTGCGCAAGCACTGCAAGGCCCTGGAGGACGTCGTCGGCG
The DNA here is from genome assembly GCF_009569385.1 of Streptomyces kaniharaensis. NCBI lineage: Bacteria > Bacillati > Actinomycetota > Actinomycetes > Kitasatosporales > Streptomycetaceae > Streptomyces > Streptomyces kaniharaensis. Next base: position 2,596,448 of record NZ_WBOF01000001.1, on the reverse strand, counting down.
CCTACACCCGGGACATCGAGAAGCACCTGCCGATCCACCCCGAGTACGTCGCCTCGGTGCTCGACGAGGTCGCCGCGGACGACGCCGTGTTCACCGTGGACACCGGCATGAACAACGTCTGGGCGGCCCGCTACCTCCAGCCGAACGGCCGCCGCCGGGTCATCGGCTCGTTCCTGCACGGCTCGATGGCCAACGCCCTTCCGCACGCCATCGGCGCCCAACTCGCCTGCCCCGGGCGGCAGGTGATCGCCATGGCCGGCGACGGCGGGATCGGCATGCTGCTCGGCGAACTGCTCACCGTGGTCAAGCACCGGCTGCCGGTCAAGACCGTCGTGTTCAACAACGGCGCGCTCGGCATGATCAAGCTGGAGATGCTGGTCTCCGGCTACCCCGAGTCGGAGATCGACAACGGCGACGTGGACTACGCCGGGATCGCGCGGGCCATGGGCGTCCCGGCGAAGCGGGTCACCGAGCCGGGGCGGGTGCGGGAGGTGCTGGCGGAGGCGCTGGAGCGGCCCGGGCCGGCGCTGGTGGACGTCGTCACCGACCCGAACGCGCTGTCCATCCCGCCGCACATCACCGCGGCGCAGGTGAAGGGCTTCGCCCTCGCCGCAGGGCGGACCGTCCTCTCGGGCGGGGTCGGTCGCATGATCGACCTGGCCCGGAGCAACCTGCGCAACATCCCGCGGCCGTAAGTCGCCGGTAGGGGCGGCCGGTTGAGCGGTTTGCCTATGAGGCAAATTTCTTGCCCACTCGGCACGTGAGGTGTCCACTGGTCACATGACCACCAGCCCGACCGGCGGCCCCGCCGCAGGCGACCAGCTCGACGACCAGGAGGTGGCCGGCCTCGCCGCCCGCCTCCGGGAGCACCGGCTCAGCAGCCGCCTCACCCTGGAGGTGGCGGCGGCCCGGGTCGGGCTGTCCCCAGCCTATCTGTCCCGGCTGGAGACCGGCCGCCGCCAGCCCTCCCTGCCCGTCCTGCTCGGCCTCGCCCGCGCCTACGGCACCTCCGTGTCCGGCCTGCTCGGCGAGACCATGGCCGAACCGGACCCGGTGGTCCGTGGCGGTGCCATCGAACCGGGACGGGCCGGCGGCTGGGGCTACCGCCGCGCCGGCGCCCCCGGCCGGGCCATGCAGGCCCTGCGCGTCCACGTCCCCCCGGGCGTCCAGGACGCGGTCGTCCGGGTGCACCCCGGCGAGGAGTGGCTGTACGTCCTCCAGGGCCGGCTCCGGCTGAGCCTCGGCGACCGCGTCCACCACCTCGACGTCGGCGACTCCGCCCACTTCGACTCGCTCACCCCGCACTGCATCGCCGCCGACTCGGCCGGCGGTGTCGAACTGCTCTTCGTCCACACCCTGTTGCAGAGCCCCGGCGGCGAACTCTGCCTCGGCGGCGGCCCTGCCGCACCGCACTGACCCGGACCGGAGGAGACTCCCATGGCTGAACACACCACCCCCGCTCCCGCCCCCAAGACCGTCGACGCCGGAAAGTGGGCCAACCGCCGCGTCGGCATCCGTCTGGTGATCTACACCGCAGGCATCCACGCCTTCGCCGGCTTCATCATGCTCCTCTTCGAACTCGGCGGCCGTAACCGGTAGTTCGGCCCGAGCGGGGCCCCTCACGCCTCGTGCAGCAGCTCGCAGAGCGCTTCCAGCGCCGCCGGGAAGGCGTGCTCCGGCGGCGTGCCGTAGCCGATGACCAGCGCCGGTGGCGCGTCGGGTGCCGGGCCTGCCGGCTCGGCGCGATGCCAGGCGAGGCCGTCGAGGGCGAGGCCGGCGGCTGCGGCGCGGGCGAGGAGGTCGGCTTCGGACGTGGAGCCGGGCGGCAGTTGGAGCACGGCGTGGAGGCCGGCCGCGATGCCGGTGACCCGGACGTGCGGGGCGTGTTCGGCGAGGGCGGCGACCAGCCGGTCCCGGCGGCGCCGGTAGTGCAGGCGGCAGCGGCGGACGTGCCGGTCGTACGTGCCGGAGGTGATCAGTTCGGCGAGGGTGAGCTGGTCGAGCACCGGCGACATGCTGTCGGCGAGCTGCTTCAGCCGGGCCACCGGCTCCACCAGCGCGTCGGGCAGAGCGAGCCAGGCCAGCCGCAGGCCGGGCGCGAGGCTCTTGGCGGCCGTCCCGGCGTACACCACGCGTTCCGGGTCGAGCGCCTGCATCGCGCCGAGCGGCTGCCGGTCGTAGCGGAACTCGCCGTCGTAGTCGTCCTCGATGACGTACCCGTCGTGCTCGCGCGCCCACCGCACCGCCGCCGCCCGCCGTTCGGCGGCGAGCGGTACGCCGGTGGGGAACTGGTGGGCGGGGGTGAGCAGGACGGCGCCGGGGCGGGCGTCGAGCCGGTCGACCCGGGCCCCGGCCTCGTCGAGCGGGAGCGGCACGGTGGTGAGCCCCGCGGTGCGGGCGACGGCCAGTTGCGGCGGCAGCCCGTACGCCTCGACGGCGAGGGCGCGGGCGCCGCGCTCCCGGAGGGCGGCGCAGAGCAGGCCGAGCCCCTGGGTGACGCCGCTGCAGATGAGCAGGTGGTCGGGGTCGGTGCGGACGCCACGGGCGCGCGCCAGGTAGTGGGTGAGCGCCTGCCGCAGTTCGATCCGTCCGAGCGGGGTGCCGTAGCCGAGGGCGTCGTGCGGCGCGGCGGCGAGGGCCCGGCGGGCTGCGGCGAGCCAGGCGGAGCGGGGGAAGAGCGAGACGTCGGGCCGTCCGGGCGTCAGGTCGTGCCGGACGGCCCGCTGCTCCGCCGCCGGCCGGGCCTCCTGCCGTCCGGCCGACGGTGCGGCCCTCTCGGCGACGGTGGTGCCGGAGCCCTGGCGGGAGGTGAGCCAGCCTTCGGCGGTGAGCTGCCCGTACGCCTCGACGACGGTGTTCCGGGCGATCCCGAGGTCCTCGCCGAGGACGCGGGAGGACGGCAGCCGGGTGCCGGGCCCGAGCCGTCCGTCCTGGACGGCCTCGCGCAGCGCGTCCTCCAGGGCCGCGCGCAGCCCGGCTCCGGCGGCGCGCCGTTCGGTGAGGTCGAGGTGCAGGTCGCCGCCGAAGGTGGTCCAGGAGGTGCTCATGGAGGCCGTTCTGTGGGCGGGGGCAGCTGTCGCGGGGTCCGCATCGGGATTATCCCGCGGGCCCCGCGAGGGGTCAGCCGTGCTCGCCCAGCCGGGGGTGGTAGCGGTGCATCGCGGCGACGACGTCCTCCAGACGCGCGGTGACGGTCGTGGCGGGGATGCTCGCCGGGCCGAAGCCGAGGCTGCGGTTGGCGGCGGCGGTGGCCCGGACGACACGGGGTGCGCGGACCAGGTAGGCGGCGGGGTCGTGCAGGACGACTTCGATGAACCGCTGGACGCCGGACTTGATGCGCATCTCGCGGATCCGGACGGCGGCGATCTCGGTCCAGGCGATGCGGCCGAGTTGGACGTGTTCCAGACCGTGTGCGTCGAGGATCAGATCGGGCCGGTTGCGGATCAGGCGGCGGACGAGCAGGACGGCGCAGGCACCGAAGAACGGCGCCGCCAGCGCACCGCCGATCGTCCCCTTGACGGTGGCGTGTTGCATGAGCAGGACGACGCCGCCGACCGTGAAGGCGGTCGAGGCGAGCAGCATCAGCAGGGTGGTGCGTCTCGTCATCGCGTACACGGTCGGCGGCAGGGGCTGTGGTTCGTTGGTCACGGCCGGTCAGAGTAGGGCCCGGAGGCGGGTCGGCGCATCTCATATGTCGGGTGCGCCGCCCCGCCGACGGGGGATCAGTTCCAGGTGGCGCCGGCGGGCTCCTCGATCGTGGTGTTGATGCGGTTGAAGAAGTTGGTGAGGCTGATCATCAGGATGATCGCGGAGAGCTGCTCCTGGTTGAAGTGGTCGGCGGCCTCGTCCCAGACGTCGTCCGGGACGGCCTTGCCGCTGCGGTCGGCGATGCGGGTGGCGGCCTCGGTGAGGGCGAGGGCGGCGCGCTCCTCGTCGGTGAAGAACGGGGCCTCGCGCCAGGCGGCGACGGCGTGCAGGCGCTCGTCGGTCTCGCCGTGCTTGCGGGCGCCCTCGACGCCGGCGAAGACGCAGGCGCTGCACCCGTTGATCTGGCTGGCCCGCAGGTGGACGAGCTCCAGGATCTGCGGGGACACGCCGCCCTGGTACATGGCCTTGTAGATGGCCTGGATGCCCTTCATGGCGTCCGGCAGGACCAGGGCGGGGTTCTTCATGCGAGCGGTGGTCATCTCGTGCTCCTCGTGGTCTTCGTCGGTTAGCGTCCGTCACTGGACCGACGGATCCCGACACGAGGATGTGACAGATGGGCGGGGAATTTCTTCTGGCGGAGCGCTTCGAGGCGGAGCGGCCCCAACTGCGCTCGGTGGCCTACCGGATGCTCGGCTCGCTCGCCGAGGCCGAGGACGCCGTCCAGGAGGCGTGGCTGAGGCTGAGCCGCAGCGACGTGAGCGACGTGAGGAACCTCGGGGCGTGGCTGACCACCGTGGTCGGCCGGGTCTGCCTGGACCAGCTGCGCTCGCGCACCTCGCGCCGCGAGGAGCCGCTGCCCGAGCAGGACGGGTCGGTCCGGCTGCCGGACCCGGTCGTCAGCGGGCTGGCCGCGCTCGATCCGGCGCAGGAGATCCTGGTCGCGGACTCGGTCGGGATCGCGCTCATGGTCGTCCTGGAGACGCTCTCACCGGCCGAACGGCTGGCCTTCGTCCTGCACGACCTGTTCGACGTGCCCTTCGACGAGATCGCGCCCGTCCTCGGCCGCACCTCGGCCTCCACCCGGCAGCTGGCCAGCCGCGCCCGGCGCCGCGTCCAGGGCGTCACCCCGGCCGCGGACACCGACCTGGCCCGCAAGCGCGAGGTGGTGGAGGCCTTCCTGACCGCCTCACGCGGCGGCGACTTCGACGCGCTGCTCACCGTCCTCGACCCCGGGGTGGTGGCCCGTTCGGACGGCGGCGCGCTGGTGCCGAGCATCCTGCGGCGCGGCGCGGCCGACGTCGCGTCCCAGGCGATCACGTTCGCCCGCTTCGCGGCCGACGCCCGCCCGGTGCTGGTCAACGGCTCGCCCGGGGTGGTGTCCTTCGCGGAGGGGCGCCCGCTGTCGGTCATGTCCTTCACGATCCGCGACGGCCGCATCACCGGCCTGGACATCCTCACCGACCCGGAGCGGCTGGCGACGCTCGGCCTCACCGTCTGATCGCCTGAGACACCGGGTGGCGGGCCGATCGCCCGACCCGCCTCCCGGTGTCAAATCCGACGCCGCACCCGGGCGCCTCGCTGACCGAACCGGCCGTCCTGGCCGGCTCGATGGCCGACCTGCCGGCGACGTACGTCAAGTGCCTGCTGGACTGGCCGGAGCCGTACGGCAACGTCGTCGAGCTGCTGGAGAGCGAGCACCGGCGGCTGGTCGAACTGGACGCCGGGCACTGGCCGATGTTCTCCACGCCCGGCGAACTCGCCAGTCTCCTGCTGGAGTTGTGAGCCTCAGACCGACAGGTAGACCGCGCTGCCGACGCCGGCGACGAAGCAGTAGATCGCGAACGGCGTCAGGCTGCGGGTCTCGAAGTACTTGGTGAGGAAGCGCACCGAGACGTATCCGGCGACGAAGGCCGCGATGCTGCCCGCCACGACCGGGCCGAGGACGGCGGAGTTCTCCGGCTTGAACAGCTCGGGCACCTTCAGCGCCGAGGCGGCGATGATCACCGGGGTGGCGAGCAGGAAGGAGAACCGGGCGGCGTCCTCGTGGTGCAGGCCGCGCAGGATGCCGGCGCTCATCGTGACGCCGGAGCGGCTGATGCCGGGGAACAGGGCGAGGATCTGGGCCGCGCCGATCCACGCGCCCTGGCGGTAGGTCAGCCGGGCGAGCCGGTGGTCGGAGGCGACCGCCGGGTCCATGCCCGGCACCTCGGGCAGCGGCGCGGCGTGGCCGGCCCGGCGGCGCCCGGAGCCGCCGCGCTTGAGCCGCTCGGCGCCGAGCAGCACCAGCCCGTTGAGCGCGAGGAAGACCGCGGCGGGGACGGGCTTGCCGAGCGCGTGCCGCAGGGCCTTCTCCAACGCGAGGCCCGCGACGCCGACCGGGATGGTGGAGATGATGAGCAGCCAGGCGAGCTTCTCGTCCCGCGTCCGGACCCGGCGGTGGCGGATCGAGGTGAACAGGCCGCTGATGACCCGGATCCAGTCCCGGTAGAAGAAGACCACCAGCGCGAGCGCGGTGGCCAGGTGCAGGCCGACGAGGACGGCGAGGTAGGACGAGCCCTCAGCGGTCATGTCGAGGTCCTGCTGGATCCTGCCGCCGATGATCGCCGGCAGCAGGATGCTGTGGCCGAGGCTGGAGACCGGGAAGAGTTCCGTCACACCCTGCAAGAGGCCGACGCCTATCGCTTCGGGGTAGGTCAGGGTGGACATCGCGCACCTTCGCTCGGGGACCTGATCAGGGGATGTCCCAGCGAAGCTACTACCGCCGTGTAGACGCCCGGCAGGCCTGCCGCCGGAAGTTCACCGAGTGGACGCCTGTGCGACATCCCGGCCACCCGCCGCTCAGATCGGGGCCGCGTGGACGGCCCGGGCGTACGAGATCAGCAGGTGCACCCCGGCGGCGATCAGCGCGGTGGACGGCACCGCCCAGTCGGTCGCGCCGCTGAGCACCAGGACACCGGTGACGGCCAGCGCGGTGCCGGTCACCAGAAGTGCGGCGGGCAGCGCACCGGCGAGGCGGCGGTGGTTCATCGGGATCTCCTTCGTGGTCGACGGACATCACGATGCAACCTCCCGCTGGGTCAGGTTCAAGTGCTTTTGCCGGCAGGTCGTTTCCTGGCAGCTTGTTGCCTTGTTTCCCGCCTCCGGTGTTTCCCGGCCCGGGGTCCCCGGTTCGCCCGCCCCCGGACCTCAGCCGAGCGGCACCCGCCGCCACGCGTCGCCCCCGGCCGGCACCGGGGCCGGCCCGAAGTCGTAGCGCAGCCGGTCCGGCCCGACGGCGAGCAGCGAGATCGAGGACGAGCCCCAGAACCGCCCGTCGCCGAAGTCGCGCCGCTGGATGAGCGCCGCGTCGTCGTCCAGCGCCAGCCCGTCCCCGGAGACGATCGGCAGCCAGGCGCCCCAGGCTGCCTCGGTGGGCCCGTCGCCGGCCGGTTCGGGGCGGGGTGCGGCCGCGAAGCGGGCCCGGAAGCGGTCGGCGCGGGCGGCCATCAGGGCGTGGATCCGCTCGGAGGTGGTCCGGCTCCCGGCGAGGCCCTCCAGCCCGTCGTTGAGGACCACGCTCAGGCCCGTCGGCAGGTCGCTCTCGGTCAGCCGCCCGTGGCCCCAGCTGGCGACGCGGGCGCCGTGCGGCCCGACCAGGACGAGGTGGAAGGGGTCGTACGGGGTGAGGTCGAGGTGGCCGATGCCGCCTTCCCGGACGGCGACGAGCGGCAGTTCGCCGCGGGAGAGCCGGGTCTCGGCGGGGGCGGGCGGGCCGAAGCCGTTGAGCAGGCAGGCGGCGACCCGCCGCTCGGGGTCGACGGCGAGCCAGGTGCCGCCCGCGGCGAGGTCCAGTCCGCCGATCAGGGACGGCCGGTCCGGCCAGTGGTGGTCCGGCGGCAGCCAGCGGCGTCCGAGGTACTCGTCCCGGACGGAGAGCAGCAGGACGGGTACCGTCGCCTCCGGCTTGATGCTCACGAACGCCGTACACACGATCCTGGCCCCTGACCTCGTCCTGCCAGCGATCCTCGCACGTCCGTTCGCCCACCGGAACGGCCGGGCCGTCGCCGGAATTGGCCCACATATCCTGGCGCCGAATGCACCAGGCCGGCGGGCCACTCCCCGCCTAGGCTGGCGCTCATGACGACGACGAACGACACCGTGGCCGCGGCCGGGACCGCGGACGCCCCCGTGCCCGCCCCCGCGAGGCGGCTTTCCGTCCCGGAGCTCGCCTCCGACTACTACCAGGCCATGGTCGCCGTGGATCGCGCCTCACGGACCGGCCTCGACCCGAAGCTCGCCGAGCTGGTCAAGGTCCACGCCTCGATGATCAACGGCTGCGCCTTCTGCATCGACATGCACGCCACCGACGCCGCGAAGAACGGCGAGCAGGACCACCGCCTGCTCTCCCTCCCGGCCTGGCGCGAGACCCCGTGGTTCACCGCGAAGGAGCGGGCCGCGCTCGCGCTCACCGAGTCCGTCACCCTGCTGACCCAGGGCCACGTGCCGGACGCCGTGTACGACGAGGCCGCCGCCCACTTCGAGGAGGCGGAGCTGGCCCAGCTGATCGCGCTCATCGCCACCATCAACGCCTGGAACCGCATCGGCGTCACCTCCCGGCTCAGCCCGGCCGCCAGGTAGGGGGAGCGGCAGATGACGGGCATCCAGCAGGAGAAGGCGCGGCTCCTCCGAGAGCTGCACCGCCCCGGCGAGCCGCTGGTGCTCGCCAACGCGTGGGACGCGGTGAGCGCCCGCCTGGTCGCCGCCGCGGGCGCCCGGGCCGTCGCGACCGCCAGCGCGAGCGTCGCGTGGACGCTCGGCAGCCCGGACGGCGGCGGAGCCGACCGCGAGCAGGTGCTGGCGCAGACCGCGCTGGTGGTCCGCGCGGTGGAGCTGCCGGTCACGGCGGACCTGGAGAGCGGCTACGCGCCGACGGCCGCCGGCGTCGGCGAGACGGTGGCCGCGCTGCTGGCCACCGGCGCGGTCGGCGTCAACCTGGAGGACGAGGGCCGCCCGCTCGCCGAGGCGGCCGAGCGGATCGCCGCGGCCCGGGCGGCGGCGGACGCGGCGGGCGTCCCGGCGTTCGTCAACGGGCGCACCGACGTGTTCCTGCACCAACTCGGCGAGCCGGAGGGCCGGCTGGACGAGGCGGTGCGCCGCCTGCGGGCCTACGTCGAGGCGGGCGCGGACGGCGTGTTCGTCCCCGGCGTGGCCGACCCGGCGACGATCGCCGCGCTGGTCGAGGCGGTGCCCGCACCGCTCAACGTGCTGGCCGGGCCCGGCTCCCCGTCCGTCCCGGAGCTGGCGAAGCTCGGCGTCGCCCGGGTCAGCCTCGGCCCGGGCCTCGCGAAGGCGGCGTTCGCCGCGGTGCGCCGGGCCGCCGAGGAGGTGTACGCGAGCGGCACGTACACCGCCCTCGACGGCGGGCTGACCTACCAGGAGCTCAACGGGCTCTTCCGGGACTGACCGTACGGGGGTCGGTCAGTACGGGCCGCGGCCCTGCCGAGGCCGGGGTGGCTCAGACCGTCACCCGCAGGCTCCGCACGCTGTTGCTGACGAACGAGGCGATCGGCTCCGGCTCCTCGCCCTCCGCGAGGGCGAGGCCCGGGAACCGCTCGAACAGGTGCCGCAGCGCGGTCTCCGCCTCCAGCCGGGCCAGCCCGGAGCCGAGGCAGAAGTGCGGGCCGTGGCCGAGCGACAGGTGCCGGTTCGGCCGGCGGGTGATGTCGAAGCGGTCGGCGTCCGGGTGGTGGCCGCCGTCGCGCCCGGCCGCCGCGTACGAGGCGAGCAGCGCCTCGCCGCGCCGGATCACCACGTCCCCGACCGCGATGTCCTCGGTCGCGTACCGCAGCGGGAACTGCCCGACCGGGGAGTCGTGGCGCAGGGTCTCCTCGACCACCGCCGACCACGGCTGCCCGCCGGCCAGCACCAGCCGCAGCTGGTCGGGGTGGGCGAGCAGGGCCCGGACGGCGTTGGTGATCAGGTTGAGCGTGGTCTCGTGCCCGGCGACCAGCATCAGCAGCAGGGTGCCGACCAGTTCGGCCTCGCTGAGCCGCTGCTGGTCGAGGCGGTGGCCGGCCTCGCGGGCGGCGATCAGGTCGGTGGTCAGGTCGTCGCCGGGCTCGGCCCGCTTGGCCTCGACGACGGACGCCAGCAGCGCGTTCAGCGACTGCCGCGCGGCGACGGCGGCCGCCGGGCTGGCCGCGCTGGAGACCAGGGTGTCGGACAGCTCGTGCAGTTCGTCCAGCTGCTCCCGCGCGAGGCCGAGCAGGTCGCCGATGACCTGCATCGGCAGCGGGTAGGCGAAGTGCGCGCGCAGGTCGAACGGGCCGTCCAGCTTGGCGACTTCGTCGAGCAGCGCGACCGTCCTGGCCTCGATCGCGGGCGCCAGGGCGGCGATCCGGCGCGGTGTGAAGGCCTGGCTGACCAGCCCGCGCAGCCGCCGGTGGTCCTCGCCGTCCGCGGTGATCATGCCGGGCACGGTCACGAAGCCGAGCAGCGGCCAGCCCTCCGGCAGCCGGCCCTCCCGGAACTCCGTCCACAGCTGCGGGTTCTTGCCGACCCGCGGGTCGGCGAGCAGCGTCTGCAGGGCGTCGTGGTGGGTTATCGCCCAGACCACCACCCCGCCAGGGAGCTCCACCGGGACCGTCGGGCCGGCGTCCCGGAGCCGGGCGTTCTCTCTGTGCTGGTCGCGTCCGAAGGGGTCGAGCCGGACGGGCTGAGGGCGAAGTCCACGGGGAGCGGCGGCGGTGTCCATGCGGTCCTCTCGGGGGCTGGCGGACGGGGCGGGGTGAAGGCGCTGTAGAGCACCGGCAGGCCGAGCAGCGCACGAGACCAGGGCGACGGACGCCAGGCCAGCTCGCCCGGCGGGACGGCCAGTTGGAGGTCCGGCAGCCGGTGCAGCAGGGTCTCGACGGCGGTCTCGACGATGATCCGGGCCGGGTGCTGGGCCGGGCAGACGTGCCGGCCGGCGCCCCAGGCGAGGTGGGCGCGGTTGCCGCCGAGCGAGCCCTGCGCGGCGGAGGCGGCGCCCTGGACGGCCGGGTCGGCGTTGGCGGCGGCCAGGCCGAGCACCAGCATGTCCCCGGCGCTGATGTACTGGCCGCCGAGCACGGTGTCGGTGGTGGCCCAGCGGCCGGGGAAGTTCTGCGTCGGTGGGTCGCGCCAGAGCACCTCCTCCAGCGCGTCGGAGACGGTGAGCCGGCCGCCGGTGAGGGTGGCCCGGAACCGGCGGTCGGTGAGCAGCAGCCGCAGCGTGTTGCCGGTCCAGTTGATGCTGGTCTCGTTGCCCGCGACCATCAGCACGACCAGGTGGTGCACCGCCTCCTCGTCGGTCAGCGCGGCCGGGTGGGCGAGCAGCCAGGAGGTGAGGTCGGCGCTGGGGACGGCCCGGCGGCGGCGGACGAGGTCGACCAGGATGGCCTGGAACTCGGCGCTGGCGCGCACCGATTCGGCGCCGCTGTCCACGAAGTGGCTGATCAGCTCGACGAGGTGCGGACCGGCCTCGGCGGGCAGGCCGACCAGCTGGGTGAAGACCAGCAGCGGCAGCGCGCGGGCGTACTGGGCGATCAGGTCGGCGGTGCCGTCCGGGCCCCAGCTGTCGATGAGATCGTTGGCCGCGGCCTCGGTGGTCTCGCGCAGCTGGCGGTGGTCGATTTGGGCGAGCGTGTCGGCGACGGCGGCGCGCAGCCGCTGGTGCTCGGCGCCGTCCAGGTTGAGCAGGGTGGGGCGCCAGGAGGTCATCGGCAGCAGCCGGGAGTCGGCGGCCAGCCGGCCCTCGGCGGGGACCCGCCAGCGGCGCGAGTCCTTGGAGAACAGCGCCTCGTTGCGGGTGAGTTCGAGCAGTTCGGCGTAGCCGAGGACGAGCCAGGCCTCGACCCCGGGCTCCAGCTCGATCGGCGCGACCGGGCCGTGGCGGGCGCGCAGCCGGGCGTACAGGCCGTGCGGGTCGTCGGCGACGGCGGCGCCGTGCAGCGGGGTCAGCGGAACCCCCGTGGGCAGGCCGCCGTGCGCGACGGGGCACCCCGGGGCCGTCCCCGGCTCGGGGGCGGTCATCCCTGCAGCTCCAGGACGGACATCCGGTGCAGGTGGTCGACGAAGTCGATCAGCAGGTCGTACGACTGGCGGCGGTCGCGCGCGTCGCAGTAGAGGATCGGCACCTCGGGCAGCACGTCGAGCGCCGAGCGCAGCTCCTCCTCCGGGTAACCCGGCGTGTCCGGGAAGGTGTTGACGGCCACCGCGAACGGGATCCGCTGCTCCTCCAGCCGGCCGAGCACCTCGAAGCTCTCGTCCGGTCGGCGCAGGTCGACCATGGCGATGGCGCCGAGCGCGCCGCGCGAGAGGTCCTCCCACAGCGGCCAGAACCGCTGCTGCCCGGGAGTGCCGAACAGGTACAGCGCGAGCCGCGGGTTGAGCGTGATCCGGCCGAAGTCCAGCGCGACCGTGGTGGTGGTCTTGTCCCCGCGCCCGGTGAGGTCGTCGACGCCGCTGCTGGCGGCCGTCATGGTCTCCTCGGTGCGCAGCGGGGCGATCTCGCTGAGCGAGCCGACCAGCGTGGTCTTGCCCACCCCGAACGGGCCGGTGACCAGGATCTTCACCGCGCCCTGGACGGAGGACGGCAGGTACTGCGGTTCGGACGGCCCCCCGGCGGGGGCTTCGGCGGAGCGGGCTTCAGCGGAGTTGGCGGAGGCCAACGAGCACCTCTTCCAGGAGGGTTGTGGGCAGGCGTTCGGCCTGCGGGACGGGCGGGAGCACCTGGACGGCGCCGAGGTCCCAGAGGTCGCCGACCAGCACCTTGACGACGCCGAGCGGCAGCCCCAGATGGGCCGCCACCTCGGCGATGGACAGCAGACTCCGGCAAAGGCCGAGGATCCGCCGGTGCTCCCGGTTGAGCAGCGCGTGCTCCGGGAGCTCGGACAGCTCCGGTAACGCGCTGACCAGGCTCTCGACGGCCAGCTCGGCCCGGGTGGACCGGCTGCGGCCCCCGGTGATGACGTACGGGCGGACCGGCCCGTTCACCGCGTGCCCCCCGCCGCGTGATCGACCCGCGGCGGGCTGGTGAGGTGGGTGCCGATCCGCTCGACCAGGACCTGCATCTGGTAGGCGACCAGGCCGGCGTCGACCGCCTCGCCGGCCACCACGGCCAGGTGCGCGCCGGCTCCGGCGGCGACGATGAACAGGTAGCCGCCGCCGTACTCGACGATGATCTGCCGGGTGGCGCTGCCCGGGCCGCCGAAGCCCGCCGCGACCCCGCGGGCCAGCGACTGCAGGCCCGAGCAGGCGGCGGCGAGCCGCTCGGCGTCCTCGCGCACGATGCCCGCGCTGCGGCCGATCTCCAGGCCGTCGTTGGAGACGACGACGGCGTGCTGGACCTCGGGGACGGAGACGATGTCGGCGAGCAGCCAGCCGAGATCAGGGGTGGTGGTCATGGAACTCTCCGAAGCGCTGGGGGTGTTGGGGGAAATCGGGGTGGGAGCGGTCGGTCTGGGCCTGCGCCCGGGCGGCCGAGCGGCCGTTGGCGGTGCCGGCCTGGAACATCGCCATGAACGCCTGCGCCTCCCGGGCCGAGCGGTACGGCGGGGCGGGCGGGGGAGCGGCGTGCTGCGCGGGGCGGTCGGCGCCGCGCCGGTGGCTCCGGCGGGGCAGCGGCGGCGGGGTGGTCCCGCCGGCTGCCGGGGGAGGCCCTGCGGGCGGTGGAGTCTCCACCAGGGGGTGGCCGCCCGCCGCGGGAGACTGGCGGGGGCCGGCGTGGAACGCCCGGTCGTCCGGCCCGAGACCGGGGACGGTGGGCGGCAGCGGTTCGGTGAGCAGGGCGTTCGGCAGCAGCACGACGACCCGCACGCCGCCGTACGGTGACGGCGCCGAGCTGAGGGTGACGCGGAAGCCGTACTGCTCGGCGAGCCGGCCGACGGCGGCCAGACCCAGCTGCGGGACCTCGCCCAGCCGGGACACCTCCAGCGTGCTGCCGCCGGCGAGTGCGGCGGCGGCCTTGGCGACGGCCTGTTCCGGCATGCCGACACCGCCGTCGTCGATCTCGATGACGGCGCCGTTGTGCACCGGCATGAGCGTGACGAAGACCTGGGTGCTGGGCGGGGAGTAGCGGGTGGCGTTGTCCAGCAGTTCGGCGACCGCGTGGATCAGCGCCTCGGCGGCGGCGCCGACCACCGCGGTTTCGATCCGGCTGCGCACCATGACGCGCTGGAACGGCAGGATGCGCGACTGGGCACCGCGGACGACGTCCTCCAGCGAGACCGGTTCGGGCCAGTGCCGGCCGGCCCGCGCACCGCACAGGACGGCCAGGGTCTGTGCCAGCCTGGCCTGTTGGGCGGCGGCGTGGTCGGCCTTGAGCAGGCCCTCCAGGAGCGACGGGTCGTCGTGGGTGCGCTCCATCTCGTCGAGCAGGGCCTGCTGGTCGTGGGCCATGACGAGGATCCGGCGGGCGACGCTGAGGAAGGCTCGCTGGGTGGAGGCGGTGAGCTCCTGCTCCTGCTGAACGGCGGCTAGTTCGGCGCCGCGGCGGGAGAGTTCGACGGTCAGCTGCTCCTGGAGCCGCGCGACGTCGCGACGCAGCCGGTCGGCCCGGCGGCGGTGGGTGACGGAGACGGCGTGGTAGCGGGCGGCGGCCACGAGGGCGAGAACGGCGAGCGCGCCGGTTGCCGTTACGCACCACTGAGTCATCGTCACGCCGCGCATTCTAGGGTGATGATCCTACGAAGGGGTGACGGGATCGCGCCATGTTGACCGGATCTCGTCAATATCTGGTCAATACGGCGTCATTCCAACCTCGTTCGCCCCCGATCCGGAGTGTCCGGCGGGCCGGCTCCCTCCTTGCTTCGGTCGGTGGTCAGCCGGCCAGTGGCGCCCCAGCCGTCCCAACGCGCCGCACCAGCACCAGTGTTCGGTCGTCCTCGACGTCCCGCGCCACCGTCCGGACCAGCCGCTCGGCCGCGCCCCGGGACAGCTGCTGCTGCGCGCGGTGGGTCCGCACCACCGGCTCCGCGGCAGCCAGCAGCCGGCCCACCCCCTCGTCCAGATCCCGGCCCGGCACCTCCACCAGACCGTCGCTGAACAGCACCAGCGAATCCCCGTGCGCCAGACGGCCGGTCGTCGCCGGATACGGCGCACCCGGGAGCAGGCCCAGCGCCGGGCCACCGGGCGCGGACAGCTCCCAGCCGCCGCCGTCCGCCCGGCAGTAGCGCGCGGGCGGCGGATGGCCGGCGTTGAACAGGCGGTAGTCGCCGGTCGCCGGGCGCAGCGCGAGATGGACGGCCGTCGCGAAGTGGTCGTCCCAGCCCATCCGGACCAGGTGATCGTTGGCCGCCGGCAGGAACGCCTCAGGCGGCACCCGGCCCAGCAGCATCCCGAACGCGCCCGACAGATGCGTCGAACGGGCGGCGGCCCGGCTGCCCTTGCCCGACACGTCCACCAGCAGCAGCTCCAGCAGGTCGTCCTCGGGGCGGTGGGCGCAGAGCAGGAAGTCCCCGGAGAACGAGGTGCCGCCGGCCGGAGCGACCGCGCTGTCGAAGTGCCAGTCCAGCAGGCGGTCCGGCAACCGGGCGAGGGTCCGGTTGTGCTCTGCCAGCTCCAGCAGCATCGAATCCCCCTGGGTGCCGCGCAGGCCCAGCCGGTGCCGGAACCGGTTGGCCACCAGCACCGTCGCCCCCGTCGCGATCAGCACCACCGTCACCCCGACCCGCACCGCGTGCGGATCCTGCACCACGGCCCCCAGCAGGCTGCCCGCCAGCGCCGCACACACCAGCACCAGCAGCCGCCCGCGCGGCAGCACCATCCCGCCGACCACCAGCGGCAGCACCAGCGCCGACGGCGGCCAGCTGTAGGGGAGCGCTATCGGCAGCACGCTGAGCACCACCGTCAGCGCCAGCATCACCACCAGCGCGCCCCGCCCGGCCCGCGCATCCCCGTCCAGCACCCGCCGATACCAGCGCCGCACCCTCGCTATCAGTGCGGGCACCTGGACCTCCGCGAAACGGTGGGCGGTCCCCGGTCATGACCACCAGCCAGCGCGGCCACACTAACCCCTCCACTCCCACCCTCCTCCTCCACACCCCCTCCCCCAGCCCCAGAAGCCGACATCTCCGACTCCCCGAACGCCCGTGGCCCTCGTGGCACCCGCAGAAACGTTTCCTCACTTCCACGCCCGAGGCATGCCGCCCGCCCCCGCACGAGAAGTCGACAGCTCCGACTTCCTGCGTCTGGCTCGCCCTCTTCTCCCCACGCCCATTGGCCCCAGTGGCGCCTCCCGCCCGCGCTTTCTCAGGAGCCAGCAGAAACGATTCCCCGGCCCTGGCATCTCCGGCCTGTCGCACCAGAAGTCGGCGGGGCCGACTTCTCGCGCTGGGCCGTGGCCCGGTCGACGATGCAGCCAGGCCCCGGGGCCGTTCGCCCCGAGCGACTTCGCCGGCGAGTCGCCCGTCCGACTTTCGTGCCGGCCGTTGGGCGGCGCTGGCACCCACTGTTCGAGGTGGCCTTCGGCGCAGGAAGTCGGCGGGGTCGACTTCCTGCGCGCCTCAGTTGGGTTTGGGCCAGGTGTGGAGGCCGCTGGTGAGGGTGGTGATGAGGCGGTCCTGGGTGGTGGTCAGGTCTTCGGCGAGTCGGAAGGCGCCGGCGATGGAGAGGGAGGCGAAGCCGTGGGCGAGGGAGCGGACGGTCCGCGCGGCGTGGATGGCCTCGGAGCCTTCGAGGCCGTACTCCCGCAGGACCGCGACGATCACCCCGACCAGCCGGGCCGCGGCCTGGCTGAGGTCGTCGTCGGGCTGCGGCGCCTGCGGGAGGGCGTTGTAGCGGTGCGGGTACTCGGTGGCGTACGCGTGGTAGGCGCGGAGGAGGGCGGTGACGGCGTCGTCCCCGCTGCGGCCGACGGCGGCGTCGGCGAGGCGGGCGCCCAGTTCCTCGGTGACCCGGACCGCTATGAGCCGTCGCAGTTCGGCGAGGCCGCCGCTGACGTGCTTGTACAGCGAGGGGGTGGCGACGCCCGCCCGGGCGGCGACGGCGGCGAGGGTGAGTCCGTCGGGGCCCTGCTCGTCGATGAGGGCGAGGGCGTGGTCGACGACCTGCTCGGGCGTCAGTCCGACTCGGGGCATGGTTCGGTCTCTCCGTGAGGTGTGGCGGCGGCCGGCGATCAGGCGGTTTCGGCGAGGAAGGCCAGCAGGGCGTCGGCGGTGGCCCGCGGGTTGTCGGCCATCGGGTAGTGCCCCGATCCCTCGATCATCACCTTCCGGGCGTTGAGCGCCGCGGCCTGCCGGTCGGCGACGGCCTCCGGCTTCGGGAAGTCGGGGTCCTTGCTCCCCATGACGACCAGCGCCGGGCACCGCACGGCGGCCGTCCAGCCGACCGGCGCGGCGTCGCCGCTGACGTGGCCGCGGGTGGCGGTCTTCCTGCCCGGGGTGCGCATCGCGGCGACCAGCCCGTTCACGTATGCGTCGAAGTCGGCGGGCCTGGCGCCCGGGTAGGCGAGCTTGCGCTGGTAGAAGCCCCAGAAGGCGGGCCAGTGGACGAGCATGGTGCCCATGACGCGGACGACGCCGCGCATGAGGGCGTTCTGCGGGGGGTTCTCGACGAAGGAGTCGAGCAGGACGATCCCGGCGACCCGCTCGGGGGCGTCTCCCGCGACCTTGACGACGGTCGCGCCGGTGTACGAGCTGCCGACCAGAACGGCGCGCTCGATGCCGAGGTGGTCGAGCAGTGCGAGGACGTCGGTGGCGATGGCGGCCGGGGTGTAGTCGTCCCAGACGATCGAGGACTCGCCGAAGCCGCGCAGGTCCATGGTGATGACGCGACGGCCGGCGGCGGTGAGCAGGGGGCGGAGGTGCCGGTACGCGGCCCGGGTGTCGAGCATCCCCGGGAGCAGGACGACGGGGGCGCCGTCGCCCTGCCGGGTGTCGTCGAAGGCCAGTCGGCCGCCGGGGACGTCGAGGAACTGGGTGCTCGGGGCGGGGGTGCCGTTCATGGTGGGCCTCCTCGGTCCGCTGCTGCGGGGCATCGGCGTTGCTGCCGATAGCCATAAAGCTAAGGCTAATAGCCTTAGCCGTCAAGGCCTCTCCTCGAGCGCCCTCAGGCCCCCGACCGCCCTCAGGCCCCCTCGACCTTGAACGGGTCGTGCTCGCTGAGCAGCTTCTCCAGCCGGGCCTGGTCCACCCGGGTGACGATCTCGTTGGACTCCTGCCGGTCGCGGATCACCTTGGCGAGCGTGAACGAGGAGGTGACGGTGTAGAGCAGGCCGAGCGCGAGGAATGCCCGGGTCCAGGCCCCGACCGGCAGGTAGGCGATTCCGACGGCGAGGGCGGTGCCGGACAGGGCGAAGGAGAGCACGGCCTGGACGTAGTACGCGGCCGTGGTGTGTGACTGCATCGGTGCGTTCATGGCGTCAGGATGGTGGCGGTCCGGCCGGCCGCACATGAGTAGAAGTACTCAGATGGCGGTTCGTTCGTTGACGTCCGATCACACTAGTGGTGTCAGGGGTGGTCAAGGGCGGCAAATCGGCCATAGAGTGCAAGCCGCCCGAGCTGTCACCGGCCGTCCCTGGCGGATGGCTTGGAATCAGGGGCTCCTAGGATTAACGTTTGATAACGCAGCGCGGTCGTCAACGCCGTATCCAGACGGCACCGTGCGCCGTCGCCTAATCCCGCCGGCCGGCCTCCGGGCAGGCCAGGGAGCCGGGGAACCACCTTCCCTGGGGTGAATCGGCAGGGCTCCGGCCCGGCCGTAGGAGACCTTCCTGCTCCGAACCCGTCAGCTAACCCGGTAGGCGCGAAGGAAGGAAAGGAGCGCGCCTCCGTGGCGTCGACGCACACCCCGGCACACCCCGCCGGCCCCGCAGCCGGTACCCAGCTCCTGGATCAACCCCGCCCGGCCGAAAGCGAGTTCGCCGGCCCGGAGGCCGAGGTCAACCGGCACCGGATGCCGCGTCAGACCCGCGGCACCGCCCCGCTGCTCGGCGTCACCGCCGTCGCCGCCACCCTGGGCGCCACCGGCTTCACCTCCGCCACCCCGGCCGCCGCGCCCGCCATCGAGGCCCCGGACGAGACCCCGGTCGGCCTCTCCGCCGACCCCGGCCTCGCGCTCGCCGCCCGCATCCAGCAGCAGGCCGACAGCCAGCGCACCGCCGCCGAGGAGAGCGCCCGCGTGCAGGCCGCGCAGGAGGCGGAGGCCAAGGCCGCCGCCAAGGGGGCCGAGGCCAGGAAGGCCGCCGCCGAGGAGGCCGACAAGGCCGAGAAGGCCAAGGCCGCCGCCCTCACCCTGCCGGTGCGCGACTACAACCTCTCCGCCCATTACGGCCAGAGCGCCCGCTACTGGGCCCACCTGCACACCGGCCTGGACTTCGCCGCCGACACCGGCACCGCGGTCCTCGCGGTCGGCCAGGGCACCATCACCTCGGCCGGCTGGGCCGGTTCGTACGGCTACCGGATCGTCGAGACGCTGCCCGACGGCACCGAGATCTGGTACTGCCACCTCTCCTCGATCATCAAGGGCACCGGCCAGGTCGCCTCCGGCCAGCAGATCGGCAAGGTCGGCGCCACCGGCAACGTCACCGGCCCGCACCTGCACCTGGAGGTCCGCCCGGGCGGCGGCGCCCCGGTCGACCCGGAGACCTGGCTCCAGCAGCACGGCCTCAACCCCTGACGCACCCCCTGACACACCGCAAGAGGCCCTGACGCATCCCGAGAGGCCCCGGCCACCAGGCCGGGGCCTGCTCGCGTCACTCCTCCGCGGGCCCCTCCGGGAGCTGCGCCAGGTACGCGTCGATCTCCGCCTGCCCCGGCTCGGGCGCGAGCTCCGGGAACTCCGCCACCAGCAACCGCGGCAGCCCGGGCACCGTCCACTCGCCGTACAGCGCGAGCGCCTCCTCCGCCGCCGCCTCCTCGAACTCCCCAAAGTCACCGGCCAGTTCGTCCGGCATCGGCCGACCCAGCGCGGTCAGCTCGGCCAGGTTGCGGTAGCTGCGCCGCATCAGGCCCTGCTCCAGCAGCAGCCGCGCGCCGTCCGTGGCCATGCCGACCGAGAGCACCCGGGCCGGGCCCCAGCCCTGCTCGTCCGGGTCGTCCAGCCACCCGGCCGGCACCAGCGCGGCGAACGCGGCCAGCCGTTCCTCCTCCGCCAGCTCCCGGAAACCGGCCAGCCAGTCCCGCACCGCCGCCTCGTCCGCGACGTCCACCCCGTGCGCGTGCAGCAGCAGCGCGTACAGCCGGGGCCAGGTCACCAGGTCGGCCCGGCGCAGCAGCCCCGCCGCGACCTCGCCCTGCCACTCGGCCTCGGCGTGCAGCCGCTGCTGGCGCTTGGCGTTGAGCCGCTTGGCCGCGCGCTGGTGGTCGATCAGCAGGCGCACGGCCGCGCCGTACGCCAGCGGGTCCTCGTCCGGGGCGGGCTGGACGTACAGGTAGAGCCGCTCGTACAGGAGGTGCTCCACCGCGTCGGAGGTCAGCTCGGGCCAGCCGTCGTGCATCCTGCCCTCGCCCAGCTCCAGCAGCGCCAGCACCGCGCGCAGCGGCGCCTCGGCCACCGGGGTGCGGCCCTCCGCCGCCGCCCAGGCGAGCAGGTCGGCGGCCTTGGTGCGCGGGGCGAGCCGCAGGTCGTCGTCGTTCATAGCCCGAACGGTAACCGCTGGCCGGGGGTAGGGTCGGCAACCATGGTCCCCGTACGACTCGTCGGCCCCAGGCTGGCCATCCGCGAGTACCACCACACCCCGGGCGACGTGGACGCGCTGCACGCGCTGTTCGGCGACCCGGAGGTCACCCGGTACCTCCCCTTCGGACCGCGCGACCGCGAGACCTGCGCGGACCAGATCGCCCTCTACCTGGAGGAGGCCATGGCGGAGGAGCGGGACACCTACCGGCTCGCCGTCATCCGGCGCGCCGACGCCGACGATCCGGCGGACGCCGCCCCGGTCGCCCACGCCTCCCTCACCCTCGGCGCGTACCGGTCCGCCACCCTCGGGTACGTGCTGTGCCGCGACGTCTGGGGTCTCGGCTACGCGGGCGAGATCGTCGCGCTGCTGTGCGACCTCGCCTTCGGCTCCCTCGGCGTGCACCGGCTGGCCGCCCGGGTGGACGTCGACAACGCGGCCTCCGCCAGGGTGCTCACCAAGCGGGGATTCCGGCTGGAGGGGCGGATCCGGCACGACCTCCTCAAGGACGGCGTCTGGTCCGACTCGTACCTGTACTCGCTGCTCGCCGACGAGTGGCCGCAGACGGGTCGTTGAGCCCGGGAGGTAGTCGACCCCGGTTGGGCCGTCGATCCCGGGAGGGGGTTAACCCCACCCCCGATCCGCCAGGCCTCCGGATACTGCCCGACCCGCTGCCCGACGAGACTGAAGAAGTCAGCAACTGGGAACGGACACCAGACAGGGGCCGGGTACATGAGCAGCAGCCGAACCATGCAGGACCTCGCGCAGGACGTCCTCGGCGGCCACGGCGACGGCCTCAGCACCGCCCGGGTCCGCCGGTCGGAGGAGCCGCCGCCGTTCTGGCGGGCGCCGTTCTCCGCGCACCACTACCGCGAGGTCGGCTATGTGCTCACGGGCCTGCCGGTGGCGGTCGTCGGCTTCTCCGTCGCGATCACGCTCTTCTCGCTGGGCCTCGGCACCTTCGTCACCGTGCTCGGCCTGCCCGTGCTGGCCGGGCTGACGGCCGCCGCCCGCGGCTTCGGCCGGCTGGAGCGGGCCCGTGTCCGGAGCATGCTGGCCCTGGACGTGCCCGGCCCCGCGCCGGTGCGGCAGGTCCGGCCGGGCACCTGGGGTGCGATCACCGCGCGGATGGCGGACGCGGCCGGGTGGAAGGCCGTGCTGTACCAGGTGCTGATGTTCCCGTGGGCGGTGCTCGGCTTCGTGCTGACCGTCGTGTTCCAGCTGCTCGGTTGGGCGATGCTGCTCTACCCGCTGTACCACTGGGTCTTCCCGACGTACGTCTCCTGGCCCGGCTACCGCGTGTTCGACTACTGGGACAGCGGGAACGTGGAGCACGTCTACTACATCCAGGGCACCGGGCAGATCGCCGCGTTGTCGGTGGCCGGCCTGCTGATCGTCCTGCTCGGTGCGCAGCTGGTCCGCGGCCTGACCAACGTCAACCGGGCGGCCGCCCAGGGCCTGCTCGGCCGCTGAACCCGGCGTACGGCGACGGCCCCGCCCCTGCTCCGGACCCGGTCCGGATGCGGGCGGGGCCGGCCCGTGTTCGGATGGCCAGGTGGCCGACGACACCCTCGCCGTGGAACCGGGCCTCCTGGTCACCTCCCGCCCGCTGGACGAGTACTGCGGGCTCTTCGGCCTCACCCGCGCCGCGCTCGCCGCCCTGCCCGGCCCGGTGCTCGACTGCCCGGGCGGCGCGGCCGGGCTGCCCGCCGAGGCCCGCACGCTCGGCTGCCACGTGATCGCCGCCGACCCGGCCTACGCCCTGCCTCCGTCCGAGGTCGCCGCCCAAGCACGGGCCGCCCGGGCGGTGATGGCCTCCGCGATGGCCGCCCGCCCCGAGTTGTACCCGCCCGCCCGGCGCCGCCCGTACGACCGCTACCTGCGCAGCTGGGACCGCGCCCGTCGGCTGTACACCGCCGACTCGGCCGCCCACCCCGAGCAGTACGTGGCCGCCGCGTTGCCCCGGCTGCCGTTCGCGGACGGGGCGTTCGCCCTCACCCTGAGCGGCTACCTGCTCTTCGCCTATCCCGAACGCTTCGGCCCGCGGCGGCAGTTGGAGGCCCTGGTGGAGCTGGTCCGGGTGACCGCCGCGGACGGCGAGGTGCGCGTCCACCCGCTGCACGACGGCCACGGCCGCGGCTGCGGCCACCTCGACTCCCTGCGGTATGCGCTCGGGGAGCACCGCATCGCCAGCGAGATCCGCCGGTTCCCCCGGGCCGAGGACGGCCGCACCCGTCGCGTCCTGCTACTGCGGGCCGCGGACCGCCGCCGTCGGGCCGCGTGCCCCGACACCATCCCCGTGCGGGCCAAGACCCGCTGGGATCAGCCCGAACTGCGCTTCACGGTCTAGGATTTCTGACCCGGAGCCGGAACGGCGGGTTCTTGTTGCTGCTGCGGAAGGAACGGCGTCGCCTCCAGCCGGGAGAGGATCTTCTCCGCCAGCCAACTCCGGTCCGAGCCGTACGGAATCCCGTCCGGCAGCACCAACTGCCCCGCCACCGCGTCCCGCAGTCGCTGCGCCTGGGCGGCGGGCAGCCGGGAGAGCAGCCCGCGGGCGGCCAGCAGCGCGTGGTACTGCTCGAAGCCCGAACGCGGATGCTCGATCGCGTCCAGCACGCTCGGCAGGTCCGCCAGTGCCGGATCGCCCTGCATCAGCGCGAGCGCCTGGATCCGCCGGCCCTGCGACCCGTCCGCGTACAGGTCCCGCACCTGCTCGGCGGTGAGTGCCGAGCGGCGCGCGGTCGACCGCACCTCGGCCACCACGCTCTCCGGTCCCGACGGCGCGGACGACGACGAGGGCGGCAGCTGCCCGGCCAGCATGGCCGGGTGGTCGGCGCTGCCGCCCAGCAGCCCGAGCTGTTGCATCGCGCGCACCCGTAGGTCGTCCGCGCCGACCTTGTCGCCGCGCCGGTCGCGGTCCTGCCCGGCCAGGAAGAGGTCCAGCGCGTGGTCCGCGTCGGTCAGCGCCTGCGGCAACGCGAGCCTCGTCACCAGCCAGCCCGCCAGGAAGCCGAGGACCAGGAAGTACAGCACCAGTGCCGCCGAGAACGGCACCGCCGCGTCCTCCCCGCCCAGCACGGGCGCCAGCGCCGTCCCGAGCTCGTGCAGCCGCTCGCCGAGCGAGCCGAGCTGGGTCAGCCCGACCCCGAGCAGCACCTTGGTCAGCCAGTCCGACACCTGCTCCAGGTTGGTGTTCGGCGCGTACGAGCCCTGCGGCTCGCCGGAGCCGCCGCGCACCCGCGGCACTCCGAACAGGAAGCCGAGCGCACCGCCCAGCACCGTCGAAGCCCCGGCGACCACCAGCCCGCCGCCCAGCGCCTGCCAGGCCTGGGCCCGGCCGAGCGCGAACAGCACCAGGCCGAGCAGCCCTGTCCCGAGCAGGATCCCGGCCGCGATCCGCTGCGCCGTCCGCAGGGCCGCCGTGCCGACCTGCCGCCGCGCCTTCACCATCGCCTGACCCCCTGTGTCCGTGCCGTTCCGCTCCGGAACCCCGGCCGACTCTAGCGCTGCGGCCCCACCACGTGAACGCCCCGGGCACGCCCTGGCCACGTCGAAGGCGCCGCGAGGAAGGCACTGCGAGAAAGAAGGCACTGCGGATAAGACGCCATGGAAAGGTGCCATGGAAAGGCGTCGTGGAAAGGCATCGCGGAAAGGCGATGGAAAAGCAGACAGCCCGCGGGCTGCTCCTCCGCGCCGGCCCGTGCACTGGCCTGGCGCCGAGGCACCGGGGATGTACCGGTGAGCCCGCGGGCTGGGTGACTGCTGTGGATTTCGCCTGCCGGAGGCCTCAGGGCCCCACCCTGCGCAGGCAGGGGCGGCTCTAGCGAGCAGCCACCTCACGCATCCTGATGGTACTCAACTCAGGATCACCTCCTTTCAGTGTGCGGCCACCTTAGGCAGCCCATCCGAAGAAGGGCAACGTGTTTTTCGGGGCGAGTGCTCAGGCGGTCTTGATCTGGTCCTTGAACTTGGCGAAGTCGATCGTGTTGTCGGCCGGCGGTGCCTGCACGGTGATCGGCTTGTCGTAGTCCGTGAGGTCCACCTTGCCGGTGCCGGACTTGGCCGAGGTCTTCTCGATCCGCATCGGGTAGGGCTTGCCCTCGGTCGCGACGTGGATCACGGACTGCCCGCCCTTGTCGTTGGTCGCCTTGATGCCGAAGGTCTTCACTCCGTTGACGTCGCCGGCCGAGCCCTTCTCCAGCTTGCTGTTGGCCCCGCCCTCGACGAAGTTCTTGGTGAGCGCGGCGAGGTCGCAGGCGGAGGCGAGCGACTGCATCTTCGGGTCGCTGTCGAAGCCGGTCAGGTAGCGGCCCTTGAAGAGCTCGGTGGCCTTGGCGCCCGCCTCCGGGCCGAAGATGGCGGTCCAGAACTTGGCCTCGGGCTTCAGGTAGGAGGTCTTGCCGTCGCTGATGATCTCGACCTTGCCCACCGCCGGGTTGGTCACGGTGCCGGTGCACTGCTTCTTGGTGTCCATCGCCAGGTCGAACTCCATCGCGCCGTCGTCGGCGGCGACGGTGCCCTTCAGCTTGACGGAGGTCGCGGAGGCCAGCGCGTCCTTGGTCTGTTTCTGGATGTCCTGCGCGCTCAGTTTGTCGGTGTCCAGCTTCGTCGCCGCAGCCGAGGAGGCCGCGGCCGTGTCATTGCCCGTGTCCTTGTTGTCGCCGCATGCGGTGGCGCCCCCTGCGAGGAGCAGGCAGATCGCAGCGGAGCCGGCAAGGCGCTTGGAGAGCATGAGGGTTCCTATCCCGGGCCCGATGTTCCGAGCCCGAACGGGTGACTTTCCCTCAGTATCGGTTCGGCCGCGGACCCCGGATCTTGGAATCCGGTCCTGTTACACGCCTGTTTCACGGCCGAGCACTACTCAGCCGCCCACCGCGCCCGCGCCGCGTCCGGCAAACGCGTAAGGCCCGGAGGACGGATCCTCCGGGCCTTACGGCTACTGAGTAGCGGGGACAGGATTTGAACCTGCGACCTCTGGGTTATGAGCCCAGCGAGCTACCGAGCTGCTCCACCCCGCGTCGGTGAACACAACAATACGTGGAAGTCGCCCGGATGGGAAATCCGTTCTTCACCGGGCCTCGGGCGAGCGACCTCCGCGCCGGGCGGCATGCCGAGTGGTCCGGGATCTGGCCCAGGCGGCGAAGCCGACCAGCGCGCCGAAGCAGGGCACCATCAGCACCGCGTACACCAGCAGGAAACCGTGGGTGCCGAGATCTGCGGCGGCGTTCCAGGTGCCGTGCAGGGTCATAGCCAGCAGCAGCCCGACCGGGGCGGCGAGGCGGGCCAGCCAGCGGCGGCCGGTGGTGAGGGCGACGGCCAGGCCCAGGCCCGTCAGGGCGGTGAAGAGCGGGTGGGCGAAGGGGGAGAGCAGACCGCGCAGGACGAAGGTCTGGACGGTGCTGTCGAAGTCGCGCAGGCTGGGCGGCTCGCCGAGGCCGATGCTGTCCAGCCGCTGCTGCTGGTCGTTGGTGAAGGCCCGGCCCAGGTAGAGGGCGTTCTCGGTGAAGGCGAAGCCGCAGGCGGCCATCCCACCGAGCACCACCCCGGCGGCCAGGGTGCGCGGCCGGGAGCGGGGGTGCGGGCGGTCGCCGGACGGCGGAGCGGGGCTCAGGTACGGCAGCGGGCGCAGGTAGGGGCGCAGCCGCAGCCGTCCCCGGGCGTGCGGACCGGCGGGCCGGCGCGCGTACGGCCGGGGGCGCCGGGGGCTCGGCAGGCGGCGCAGGACCGGCGCGCAGGGGCGCCCGTCCCGGAGACCGCGACATCGGAGCCGCTGCCCGAGTGGTAGCAGGAGGACGAGCAGGGCGGTGCCCTTGGCGGTCTCCTCGATGATCGGGGTGATGATGCCGGCGCCCAGCAGTTCGCTGAGCGGGCCCCGGTGGGCGGTGAGGTGGCTGCTGGTCCAGTTGTTGGCGAGGATCGCCACGGTGGTCGCCGCGAAGGCGCCCCAGCCGAGACAGAACACGGTGTGCCGCAGCGGCACCCGGGCGGTCAGGTTGAGCCAGGCGAGGCCGCCGAGCACGAACGGCAGCGGCACCATGGCCAGGCCGAGGCCGACCAGCAGCCCGGTGGTGCCGGTCTGCCGCCGGACCAGGTGCAGGATCAGGACCCCGCAGCCGGCCAGGGTCAGGACGGCGGTCGCGGTGACGGAGGAGATCGCCAGCGAGCGGATGCGCCGGGGGAGGGCGGCGGATGGAGCGGCCGGGGTGGATCCGCGCGGCCAGGGCAGGAGCCGGTGGGCCCGGCGCCTCCGTGGCCCCGGGATGGTCCGGGTGCCTCCGGTGCGCAGGGCCGCCTCCGGTGCGTCAGCGGCGGCCTGGACGGTGGCCTGGAACCCGCCGGACGGGCTGCTCACCCGGCACAGGGTAGGCCACCGCACGGGCCCGTCGGGAGGACTCGGGACGTATCGTCCACGCCGCGTCGGGCCCGTCGATCACCTGGAAATGGGCCGTTCGAATGGCCTTCGAGAGCTCAGCGGCGACGGAACAGCAGGTCGTGGACGACGTGGCCCTTGGCGATCCCGGCCCGTTCGAACTTGGTGACGGGCCGCCACTCGGGCCGCGGCGCGTACCCGGGGATGCTGCCGTCCGGGTGGTCCGCGGGCTCCAGCCAGCCGCTCCCGTCACCCTCGGGGTGCAGGTTCTCCAGCTCCGGCGAGGCGGAGAGCACGGCCAGCATCTGCTCGGCGTACGGCTCCCAGTCGGTGGCGCAGTGCACCAGGGCGCCGGGGGCGAGGCGCGGCAGGACGAGGTCGAGGAAGGACGGCTGGACCAGCCGGCGCTTGTGGTGCTTGGGCTTGGGCCACGGGTCGGCGAAGTAGACCCGCAGTCCGGCCAGCGAGGCGTCCGGCAGCATGTCGCGCAGCAGGATGACGGCGTCGCCGGCGGCCAGCCGAACGTTCTCGGAGCCGTCGCGCTCCAGCAGGCCGAGCAGGTTGCCGTGGCCGGGGGTGTGGACGTCGGCGGCGAGGATGCCCGTCGCCGGGTCGGCGGCGGCCATCGCGGCGGTGGTCTCGCCCATGCCGAAGCCGATCTCCAGCGTGACCGGCAGTTCACCGAACAGCTCGCGCAGGTCGAGCGGGCTGCCGTCGATCGGTATGCCGTAGGTCTCCCAGCTCCGGTCCAGGGCGCCCGCCTGGGCGTTGGTCATCCGGCCCCGGCGCGGCTGGAAGCTGCGGATGCGCCGCTCGCGGTGCTGGGCCTCGGTCGCCTTGTGCGGGTACATCGGCGCGGGGTAGCCGGCCGGCGCGGCGGACAGGCGGGCGGACGGCGATTGCTGAGGAATGGGGGCGGTGGCAGTCACAATCCCCCGAGTCTACGGCGCCGGGTACCCCCACCCGGCCGAGCGCCGGGGGAGCGCCGTGACCGGGCCCATCACGGGGCTCGTTCGGGACTCATCCGCCGGCCTCCAGCGCGGCCAGCGCCCGGCGGGCCACCTCCCGGCCGATCGGCAGCGAGGCCGTCGCGGCGGGGGAGGGGGCGTTCAGGACGTGCACCAGGCGGCGGGGGGAGCGCGGGTCGTCCGGGTCGAAGCCGGCGAAGGCGAAGTCGTCCAGGAGCGAGCCGTCCCGGGCGACGGCCTGCGCCCGCACCCCGGCGGCGGCCGGCACCAGGTCGTCGGCGGTCACGGCGGGCAGCAGCCGCCGGACGGCCGTGGTGAAGGCCCGCTTGGACAGTGAGCGGTGCAGCTCGCCGACCTCCTGGCGCCAGTGCCGCCGGGCGATCCGCCAGGTGCCCGGGAAGGCGAGCGTTCCGGCCAGGTCGCGCGGGTCGACGGTCCGCCAGCCGTACCCCTCGCGGGCCAGCGCGGGCACCGCGTTCGGGCCGACGTGCACGTCCCCGTGGATGCCCCGGGTGAGGTGCACGCCGAGGAAGGGGAACGCCGGGTCGGGCACCGGGTAGACCAGGCCGCGCACCAACTCCCGGCGTTCCTTGGCAAGTTCGTAGTACTCGCCGCGGAACGGCACGATCCGCACCCCCGGGTCGTCCCCGGCCAGCCGGGCGATCCGGTCGCTGTGCAGCCCGGCGCAGTTCACCAGCACCCGGCAGCGCAGCTCTCCGGTGGAGGTCCGCACCGTCACCCCGTCCGCCCGCCGGGCCACCGCCCGGAGCTCGCAGCCCGTCCGCAGCTCCGCGCCGGCCTCCCGGGCCAGCCGGGCGTACGTGGTCGCGACGGCCGGGAAGTCGCAGATGCCGGTGGTGCCGACGTGCAGCCCGGCGAGACCGCGGACCTCCGGCTCGTGGCACGCGATCCCGGCCCGGTCCAGCTCGGCGACCGGGATGCCGTTCGCCCGGCCGCGCTCGGCCAGCGCCGCCAGCCGGGGCAGCTCGGCGTCGTCGGTGGCCACGATCAGCTTGCCGGTCACCTCGTACGGGATGCCGTGCTCGCGGCAGAACGCCACCAGCTCGGCGGCGCCCGCCACGGCGAAACGGGCCTTGTACGAGCCGGGCCGGTAGTAGACGCCGCTGTGGATCACCCCGCTGTTGCGTCCGGTCTGGTGGGCGGCGAAGCCGGGCTCCTTCTCCAGCACCGCGAGCCGCAGCCCGGGCCTGGCCCTGGTCAGCGCGTACGCCGTGGCCAGCCCGACGATCCCGCCGCCCACCACCAGCACGTCGAAGTCGTACGCCACCGCCCACTCCTCGCAGTCCGCCCCGCCCCCGCCTGCCGCCGATGCTGCCACGGCACGCACCGGGGGTCGAGGCCGCGCAGAGCGGTTGTCGCGCCTCGCGCGTCGGTCGGCCCGTCAAGGCTCCACCGCGCGAGCGCTGCTCGCCTCTCTCCGGTCGGCCGCGGCGGTACGCGGGCCGGGCACGCCGAAGTGGGCGGCAGTGTGTGCCGCCCACCTCGTACGACGGCATGGTGGCGCGCCGGGCCCCCGACCCTGCGCGCCACCGCCGTCCCCCCGCCTGGCAGCGGCGGTGACACGTTGGCCCCCCGCCCGCGCGCCACCGCCGGCCCCCCGCCAGGCCGTGTCCTGGTGCGCAGGGCCTCCGACCCCACGCACCGTCGACTGCTACACCTCCCAGGGCCAGTCGGCGCTGGTCCCGGCCTCCAGGAGCGGGATCAGGCGGAAGGCGGCGTCGCTGAGGCCGCCGAAGCTGTGCCGGTGGGCGCCGCCGCTGGGGCCGTGGCCGGTGGCGTAGCCGGCCAGGTTCCAGGTGTAGACGGGCACGTGCGCCGGGACGGCGGCCAGTGGGTCGCCGCCCCAGCGCCCGGGGCCGGTCTGCTCGTCGGTGACGATGACCACCCGGTCGTGGCCGCGGTAGTGCGCCCGGACGGCGTCGGCGGTGTTGGTGCCGCCAAGGCTGGTGAAGCGCTCCAGCACCCGCAGCACCGCCTCGCCGCGGCCGACCTCGACCACCCGGCTCGTGGTGCCGAACTCGACCAGGTCCGCCTCGGCCGCCCGGATCTTCAGCGCGGTGCCGAAGATCGCCGCCGAGTCGGCCCGGTTGAGCTGGGTCGGGCCGCCTGAGCGGTCGAACATCGAGCCGGAGCGGTCCACCAGGATCAGCGTCCGGCCGGGCAGCTCGGGCACGTTGGCGAGCGAGTGGCCGAGCGCGGTCTCCAGGGCATGCCCCCAGCGCAGCGAGGGCGCGTGCCGGTGCGCGGCCAGGTAGCGGAACGGGAACTGGCGTGAGCGCCGCACCTCGTCCGGGTCGGCGATCCGCCGGGCCACCTCGGCCGCGACGACGTCCGACACCCCGGCCTGGTCGAAGTTGCGCAGGTTCCGCACCAGCGCCATCGGGCCCATCGACGGGATGACGGCCTCCCAGACCGGCGCGTCCAGCGGACCCTGCAGCCAGCCGGCCAGCGCCTCCCAGGTCAGCCCGGCGGCGGCCAGCCGCTCGGTGCCGTCCTTTGCGGTGACGGCCGCCCGGCGCTCGCCGACCGGCAGCGCGAGCAGCTCGCGGTTGGCGGTCAGCAGCCGGTCGGTCGCCGGCGGGACGGCCTCCTCCGGCCGGTGCCGGCGGTCCAGCGCGTACGCGAACAGTGCGCCCTGCCACGGCTTCTCCGGGTCCGGCGAGGGGTGCGTCAGCTCCAGGACGTCGCCGAAGCGGTAGCCCTTTCCGGCGGTGTCGTACTTGAGCAGCGAGCGGGCGTTGTAGAGGCGGCGGGCGGCGTCCGCGACGCCGCGCTTGAGCGGCTTGGGCAGGGCCCGGCCGTAGCGCGAGGTCCAGTACGCGAGCAGCTCGCCGGGCTCGTCGGCCCGCTGCAGCACCGCGTCGACGGCTTGCCGGGAGAAGCCGTGGGCGCCCGCGTCCAGCCGGGCGCGGGTGAACTCGGCGGCGCCGACCAGCGCGGCGGTGCGCATGTGCGCGCCGTGGCGCAGCCAGCGCAGCAGCCCGAGGGTCCACTCCGGATCGGCGACTGCGAGTTCGCGCACCAGCGCGGTGTAGCGGTCGTCGCGGTCGCCGCCGCGCTCGTAGAAGGTGTCCTGGCCGACCATGTTGGCGATCGCGAGGAGGAAGAGCTCGGACTTGCGGTCCCGGACGAAGCCGGGGCCGCCGTTGTGGTTGGTGGTCCGCCGGCCGGTGGTGGACACGGGCGAGGCCGGTGCGGCCTTGGCCTTGCGGACGTTGAATCGAGACATGGCGAAGCCCCCCTGGCCTGCTGGTGGAACATGAAGCGGGAGGGAGGCACGTCGGAGGAAGGGGTGCCCGAGATCATGCCGGCCTGACGGCCGACGTCGGCGGAGGTTTGTATGCCTTGTGCTCTTCCGAATTGAGCTACCGGCCGCACTCACGTACGGCCGCCCGGGACTTGAACCCGGAACCGCAAGATCCGAAGTAACCCCCGCCTGCGCACCGGGCACTCCGAAGCGCTCTGCCTCCCGAGATCAAAGTCGGCCGCGGTCGATGGAAACTCAGCTTCACCGCGCCTCGCTGGAGGCACTCCACAGAAGTAACCGCTGCCGTCGCACCGGGAGGTGCGGAATTCTATTCACGTGTAGGTGTCCAGAGGTCGAAGGCGGCTGAGGTGACATAGCTGCTCTACCGACTGAGCTACACCGGCACGGAGTACCGGCGGCGGGACTCGAACCCGCGACACGCCCATTAAGAGTGGAAGTAACCTCTGCCTGCGCACCTGGACGAGAGAGACCTTAGCCAGGCCCCTCTCGCAGGTGCATCCCATTTATCGTCGGGTCCCGCGCCGTCACGCCGGCGCGACGATCACCGCACGCGCCCTTTCCGTCAACTCCCGTACCCGGCGCTCGCTCTGGTACGGCTCCAGGCGGCGCAGCATCTCGACCACGTACTCGCGGCTGCGCTGGGAGGAGATCCGGCCGGCCACCTCGACGGCGCGTTCGCCGGCGGCGACCGCGGCGTCCAGGTTGCCCGCCTCGGCCTCGGCCATCGCCGAGACCACCAGCCGCAGGCCGTGCGAGCGGACGAAGCCCTCGGTGGGCTTGGCCAGCGCCTCGCGGGTGAACTGCCGGACCTTGGAGGGCACTCCGAGGTCGCGGAAGCACTCGGCGGCGTCGGCGGCGAGCCGGTCGTAGGCGTAGAAGTCGATCCACGCCGGATCGGGATCCCCGGCGCGCGATCGTTCGAGTGCGCTCTCCGCCGCGCCGAGCGCCGTCGCGGACGCCGCGGCGTTGCGGGCCTTGGCCTGGGCCCGTGCCTCCACCAGGTGGAAGAAGCTCATCGTCCGCGCGGTGGCGAGGCCCCGGTTGCGCTCCAGGGCGGCCTGGGCGAGGTCGACCGCCTCCTCCGCGAAGCCCCGGTAGCCGGCCTGCAGGCTCATCGAGGCGAGCACGTAGCCCCCGAGCGGCACGTCGGCGGCGGCCCGGGCAAGCCGCAGGGCCTGGATGTAGTAGCGCTGGGCGGCCTCGTGCTGCCCGGTGTCGAAGGCCATCCACCCGGCCAGCCTGGTGAGTTCGGCGGTCGCGCCGAACAGCGCCCGGCCGACGGCGTCACTGTACGAGGCGAGCAGCAGCGGTGCGGCCTCCACCCGCAGGCACTCCGGCACCATGGACGAACGCCAGTCCCCGCCGCCGTACTTGGAGTCCCAGCGGCGCGCCTCCTGGGCCGCCTCGCGGAGTTTGGCGGCGTCCGAGTGGCCGACCCGGTAGGAGGTCGTCTCGCTGGCGGCGCGCGATGCCTCGCGGGCCACCGAGCCGTCCGCCGGCGTGATCAGCCAGCGGGAGACGGGCGTCGCGTAGGCGGCGACCGAGAAGGTGCCGGCCAGACTGTCGCTCCAGCGCCCGCCGCCCTGGCCGCGGCGCAGGTCGAGGTCGACCCGCCAGAGGTCGGTGGCCGAGCGGACCGCCTCGGCGACGTCGCGCGGGAAGGCCAGACCGAGTTCGGGCGCCGGGTCGGTGTCGCCGAGGCCGATCTCCTCCAGCGGGACGGGCCGGCCGAGCTTGCCGCCGATGGCGGTGGCGATCAGGTGCGGGACCGGCCCCTGCGGGACCATGCCCTTGCCGACCCAGCGCGCCACCGAGGTCTTGTCGTAGCGCAGCGTCAGCCCGCGCTGGGCGCCGAGGTCGTTGACCCGGCGGGCCAGCCCCGCGTTGCTGATCTGGGCGAGATTCAGGAGCGTGCCGAGCCGTTCGTTCGGTCCACGTGGGCTGACGGTCATGGTGGCGGCGGCACCTCCTGCGGCCTTGTGCGCGGGGCCCGGGCGGCACCGGGCCGTAGCTGCTGTACCTAGAGTAGTCGGACGCGTTCCGACGGTTAAGAGGCCCCATTCCGGATGGCGGGATCGCGCGCCCGGCGGCCCGGCCCGGGGTGGTTCGCGGGGCTTGGTCCGGACCGCCCGGAACGCGTCGGGGATGCCGCGCGCCGGAGCGTCGTGCTCCGGTCCCGTGTCCATGTGCGCCCGGCCGTGCCCCCTGGCCCGACCGGCTGCTCGGCGATTCGCTGGTGGTCGTGGGTCGGCCCGCCGTCGAGGACCCGGCGGGCCGGGGGATGCCGCCGCCTCAATCCCCGCGGGCGGCGGCGACGTCCGGGAGGGCATGCGGATGCCCTCCCGGGCCGAGCGACGCCTTTCGGCCATCTCGCGATGCCCATGCCAAAGGCGTCCTCGCGGGCGGTCCGGGCCGAGGAGGGGGAGGCCCGGCCCGCCGGCGGCAGACCGCACGCGACGGGCCCACCGAACGGATCCGGCCGTGCCCCGGAGGCGGGCGCGCGGCGGCCCGCAACGGCGGGGCACGGAACCGGAACCGACAACACCGGTCTCCATGGCGCCAACCGGTGGCACGATGTCTCCTGACGGCGCGCCGGAACGGACCGGACAGCCGCCACGGCACGCCACGGGCTGACACGGGCCGCCCGGCGGCGGACGCGCCGAACGGCGGCAGGTCCTCGTCCGGTGGAGGCGCGATGCGGTGGTTGACGGGCTGGAGCACGGGCCCGCTCCGGGCGGGCGAACCGGCGCACGAGGCGATCGGCACGGTCGCGCCGATCGCCGCGCGCCCCCTGTGGACCGGCCCCAACCCGCTCTGGGCCGTCGGCGACTGGCGGCCCGAGGAGATCCGCCTGGCCACCCTCCGCCCCGGCGCCCCGGCCGCCGTGACCACCGGCTTCACCGCGCCCGACCCGGTCGAGGACACCCCCGCCACCACCCGGCTCGCCGTCCTCGGCCACTGCGGAGCCACCGACGCCGAACTCGCCGCCGGCCTCGCCGCCGCCCGCGGCGGCGCCGTCCGCCATCTCACCGCCTGGCCCGGCAGCTACACCGTCGTGCTGCGCACCGGCACCCGCTCCACCCTGCTGCTCACCGACCTGGCCGGCGCCCAGCCGGCCTTCCACACGCCCTGGTGCGGCGGCACCGCGTACGCCACCGCCGCCCTCCCGCTCGCCGACCTGGTCGGCGCGTCCCTGGACACCGGCCACCTCGCCGCCCGGCTGGCCTGCCCGGAGTCGCCCGAAGCGCTCGGCACCGGCACCCCGTACTCGGGCGTCCAGCGGGTGCCGCCCGGCCACGTGCTCGCCGTCCGCGACGGCAGGCCCTACGTCGACGCCTACGACGAGCCCGGCGGCAGCGGCGAGCAGTTGCGCGGCGAGGCGCCCGCCGTCCGCGAACTCACCCGCGCCCTCCTGGAATCCGTCCGCTCCCGGGTCCGCACCACCGTGCCCGCGCCACGGGGCAGCGCACGCGCCCGGCTGGGCGTCGACCTGTCGTACGGCACCGCGTCCGCGACGGTCGCCCTGCTCGCCGCCGCGGTGCCGCTTCCGGCCCCGGCCGCCGCTCCGGACGGGCTGCCCGCCCTCAGGACCGGCGGACGAAACAGCGCGCGGACCGGCGCGGTGAAGGGTTCCTGGGCGCGCGCTGCCGTCCACGAGCCCCCTGCGCCCGAGCAGTTGGCCGCCGTCACCCTCGACGAGACCGAATCCCCGGCCACCCTCGCCCTCGCCCCCGACACCCCCCGGCTGCGGCACACCGTGCTCGACCCCGGCCCGGACACCCTGCCCTACGCCGGCCTGGGCACCGACCCGCACGGGCCGCTCACCGACGAACCCGGCCCCGAGCTCGTCGTCGCCGCCCGCGCCCGGGCCCGCTTCGACGCCGGCGGCACCGACCACCTCACCGGCTACGGCGCCCGGCAGGTCCTGGACGGCCACCCGGCCCGGCTCGCCGACCTCCTCCGGGCCGGCCGGCCGCGCGAACTCCTGCCCCCGGTCGCCGCACTGGCCGGCGCCGACCGGGCCGCCGCCGGGGTCCTCACCGGCGCGCTGCGCACCCCGCTCACCGTGGTCCGGGCCGCCCACCGGCTCTCCCGGATCCGGTACGCGGAGGCGCTCGACGACGCCGCCGCCAAGCTGACCGCTCGCCACATCTCCGGCGGTGCCGGTACGGCCGGCCACCGCTCGGCCGGCGACCTCGCCTGGTGCGTCCCCGGGCCCGCCGCCCGCTGGCTCTCCGACGACGCGCTCTCCGCGGTCGCGCTCCGGTTGCGACTGGCGGCGCGCAGACCGGCGCCCGAGGAACACCCCGGCGCGCGACGGGCCCGGCACGCCCTCTATCGGCACGCGCGCTCCTTCCGCACCCTCGTCCACGCCGCCGAACAGCCCGGCCAGCGGCTCCACGCCCCCTTCCTGGACAACCAGGTGGTCCGCGCCGCCCGGCTGCTGCCCGACGACATCCGCCTCCAACCGGGCGCCCGGCACGCCCTCCTGCGCGCCGTCCTCACCGGCGCCGGCCGCACCGACCTCCCACCCGACTGGGGCCGCGGCCCCCGCCCCGACCGCACCGCCCCCGCCCGCGCCGGTCTGCGCCTCGCCGCCGACGGCCTGGCCGAGCTCTTCGACGCCCCTCTCCTCGCCGAAGCCGGCCTCATCGACCTTTCCGCTGTCCGCGCCGGCCTCACCGACCCCGCCGGCCTCTCCCCGACCGCTCTCGCCGGCCTCGCCGACCTGGTCTCCACCGAACTCTGGCTCCGCCGCGTCCGCGCCCGCCGCCACGGCGCCTGCTGGACCGGCCTCCCCCACCCCGTCCGTCCCGCCCTGGCCCCGAGCCCCCTCATCTGACCGCCGCCTGCTGACCTGCCACCGGCGCGTATCGCGAAGCCCTCATCCGCCGCGCCCCATGGACACGGTGTCGCTCGGGGGCGGGGGTGGCGGGGCGGGCGATGATGGCCGCGTTCGGTTCGGTCCGTTCGTGAGGAGGCCGGGTGGTCGGCGTCAGTCTGGGGGAGCCGGTTCCGGTGGTGCTGTCGGTGCTCGGGCGCCCCCCGACGGGCCGTCCGCCGGGGGTGCTGGCGGCGTGCGACGGGTCGGACGGGTCGCTCTGGGCGCTGGACCGCGCGATGACGGAGGCGGAGCTGTTCGGCCTGCCGCTGTACGTGCTGGCCGTGGTCAACCCGGCGCCGGGCGGCTATCCGCCGGGGATGGCGGAGCTGGTGCAGGAGAGCGTGGAGACGCTGGTGGAGAGCATGGCGGACGGGCTGCGCCGCTCGGTCGCCGCCGTACAGGAGCAGCGGGCGCGCCCGTACACGGGGAAGCTGTCACTGCACGTGGTGCTCGGCAACGTGGTCGAGGTGCTGCTGGAGGCGTCGACGCGCCAGCACACCCTGGTGGTCGGCACCCGCGGCAACGGCGGTTTCAGCCGGCTGCTGCTGGGTTCGGTGAGCACGGCCGCGGTCCACCACGCGGCCTGCCCGGTCCTGGTGGTCCCGGCACCTCCACAGGGCTGAGGTCCTCCACGGGTACAGGGCTGAGGCCCACGGGAGGCCCGGAGTGCCGGGAATGTGCTGAGATGGTTCATCGTTCACCTATCTCGGTCCATCCGTCCCCACCCCTGGAGCCCCCGTCATGAAGGTCGAGATCTACTCCGACATCGCCTGCCCCTGGTGCTACATCGGCAAGCGCCGCTTCGAGCAGGCGCTGGACGGCTTCGCGGGCAAGGAGGACGTCGAGGTGGTCTACCGGCCGTACCAGCTGGTCCCGGACGCACCGGCGACGGCGAGCCCGCACCGTGCGTGGCTGGCCGAGCGCTACGGCCCGCAGTCCGTGGCGATGGACGCGCGGGTGGCGGAGCTGGGCCTCGCCGAGGGCATCACGTACGACTTCGACGCCGCGCTGCACGCCAACACCTTCCTCGGTCACCGCCTGCTGCACCTCGCGGAGACGGAGTACGGCGCGGCCGTCCAGGGCCGGCTGAAGGAGGCGCTGCTCAAGGCGCACTTCACCGACGGCGTGGACGTCGGCGACCGCGCCGCGCTGACCGACGTCGCGGCGGCCGTCGGCCTGGACCGCGAGCGGGTGGCCGCCTACCTGGCGGGCGACGAGGGGGCCGCCGAGGTGCGCGCGCAACTGGCGCAGGCCCGGGAACTGGGCATCACCGCCGTGCCGACCTTCGTGTTCGAGGGCCGGTGGGCGGTGCAGGGCGGCCAGGAGGCCGAGACCTTCCGCGGGGTGCTGGAGCAGGTCGCCGCCGAGATCGGCGAGCGCCGTCCGGCGCCGGTGCCGGTCGCCCCGGCCGGCGAGACCTGCGCGGACGGATCCTGCGCGATCTGACGCGCCGACGGCGCCGACAACGCCGAGAAGCCCCCACAGCGCCGAGAGCCCCGAGAGCTTCGAAGAGCGCGTTTCAGGAGCACCTGAAGCGGGCCTCGGCCCAGTCGGCGACGTTGAGCACGGACCAGACCCCGTACGCCGGGGTGACGACCAGCCGGATCGACGTCTGCCCGGCGAGGGGCACGTGCACCGGCACCGCCTCGTCGCCCGCGCCGAGCGTGGGGGAGCGCCACAGGGTGCTGCCGTCGCCGCCCTGCACCGAGAAGATCACGCCGCCGGAGGAGATCGTCATGTCGTCGACGCCGACGACGGCGTCGAAGGACGTGCAGGCGCGGTTGAGGTCGATCCGGGTGGTGGCGGGGGCGTGCACGGTGAGGGCGTGCGGGTGGTACTCGCCGCCGATCCAGGCGCCGCTGCGCTGCCAGAACCAGTCGCTGCCCGTCTGCCGGATGCTCGGGCCGCTCGGCGGCACCCGGTTGTGGCCGGGCTTGGTGACGGGCAGCGAGTCGGCCCAGAAGTCGGTGGCGGCGGGCGGGGACGGCGGAGTGACGGTCGAGGTCGGCGCCGGAGTCGGGGTTGGCTTGGGGACGACGGGCACCGCGGGCGTGGGCACCGGCGACACCTCGGACGTCGTCACGGGTGGCACGGTGGGGGCCGGCGGCGCGGGCGCGGGCGTGGCCTTGGGAGCCTGGGCGCCGATGGGTGCGGGGGGCGCGGGGGGGTGCGCGGCCTTGGGTGTCGGGGTCGGCGTCGGTGTCGGCTCGGAAGACGGCTTCGTGGCCGGGCCGGGCGTGGACTCGGATTCCGGCGTGGGGTCGGCGCTACTGGGCGCGGGCGCGGGTACCGGGACGGGCGCCGCGGACGCGGGTGCCTCCGCGGTGGAGGCGACCGGGGCGGTGGTGGTGGCGGGGTTGGAGGCGGGTGGTGCCGCTGTCGGGGGGTTGGCCTCGGACGAGCCGGTGAGCGCGTAGGCCGCGACGGCGGCCGCGGCCACGGCGACGGCGGCCGCGGCGATTCCGGCCTTCGCGGCGGCGCCGAGGCCCTGGCCGAC
The DNA here is from genome assembly GCF_009569385.1 of Streptomyces kaniharaensis. Lineage (NCBI taxonomy): Bacteria > Bacillati > Actinomycetota > Actinomycetes > Kitasatosporales > Streptomycetaceae > Streptomyces > Streptomyces kaniharaensis. Next base: position 2,558,176 of record NZ_WBOF01000001.1, on the reverse strand, counting down.
CACGGCACCGGCACCGAACCCGCTCCCGCCACCAGCCGCACCCGCGCCACCAGCACTGCCGGAACTGGCACCCGCCGCCGACCCGGCCGAAGCCGTCGTCCCGGACGAACCCGCCGCCCCGGCCGCCGCACCGCCGACCGCGGCCGCACCGCCGAGCACGGCCGCGGTGGCGCCGAATCCGCCGACCCCGACCCAGACGAGCACACCGCCGGGCAGCAGGGCGCGCAGACCGGTGTTGATCTCGATCAGTTCCAGGCAGGCGGCCGTGCAGCGGTCGCACTCCTTGAGGTGCCGACCGACCTCCGCCGAGGCCCGCTTGCGCAGCGAGCCGCGCGCGTACGCGCCGAGCCGGGCGGCGTACGCCTCGCACGCGCTCTCCTGGCTGCCGGAGACGTGGGCCTGGAGGAACGCGGTGGCGAGCCGGTCGCGGGCCCGGTGGGCCTGGACGGCGGTGGCGTTGGCGGTCTTGCCGAGCATCACCGCGACGGTCCTGGGGGATTCTCGCTCGACCTCGGTGTGCCAGAGCACCACCCGGTCGTCCTCGGGCAGTTCGGCGTACGCCTGCATGACCATGCGCTGGTCGGCCATCGCCATCGCCCAGGCGTCGGCGCCCGGGTCGGCCAGGTCGAGGTCGACGACGGCGGCCGAGGTCTGGGCGAACACGCCGAAGTCGTCGATGAGTTGCTCGCGCCGCTCGCTGCGGGTCCAGGCCGCGGCGACGTTGCGCACGGCGGTCAGCAGGTAGGCGCGGACGGCGAAGTCGGGCCCCTTGCCCGCCTTCAGCGCCTGCAGCGTCCGGGCGAAGACCTCGCCGGCGAGGTCCTCGGCGGTGAAGCTGTCCCGGCAGCAGGTGCGGGCGTAGCGGCGGACGGAGTCGGCGTGCCGGCGGTAGATCTCCTCGTACGCGGTGTCGTCGCCGGCCCGCACCCGCGCGGTCAACTCGGCGTCGGAGGGCGGGCGCTCGCCGTCGACCGGGTCGGCGGGGGCGGGCACGGTGGGCCGGGCGGGGCGGCCGTCGCCGACGAAGGCCTCGGGGGCGACGCGGCCGTGGCCGGCCGGGGCCTGACCGGGCACGCGGCCCGGCGGGAGGCCGGCGGAGGCGGACAGCGACTCGCGGCCGGGCATCCCGGCCTGGTCGGGGACCTGGCCGGCGGACGGGCCCGCGGCCGATCCCGGTACGGCGCCGGGCACTTGGCCGGTCGCGCCGACGGGTCCTTCGGACTGGCCGCCGCAAGAGCCGCCGGGCACGCCGTCGGACCCGCTGTCGGACGCGCCGTCGGACCGGCCCGCGGATCGGCCGTCAGCCCGGCCGAAGCCGAGGCCGTGGCCGTAGTCGTTCTGTTCCTCGGCGCTCACAACGGACCCCAGACTCCACGACGGCCGCCCCCGCAATGTGGCAGGGCACGCGGGAGTGCGGAGGCGCACGGCTCCCCGTCGTACCGCGCCGACGGCGCTCGAAGAGCGCGCATCGGGACATTGGCTCCAACCACGGGCAAAGGATGGCATAGCGCAGAGATGGGGCGGTAGCCGAAGCGGCCGGTACCCACTCTTCCGAGGGCCGTCGCGAATGTGTACGCGCCGCGCGCGACGGCTGGTTGCGCGACGCCCGCACCCGGCGCGCGGACCGTGCCCACGCGCCGGTTCCTCGTCCAGCTTCCAGCCACTCGTCCAACTGCCGTGCCCGCGCGACTCCGAGACGCGACGTCCGGAGAAGCCGACGGGCGTCAGCGCGCCCGCAGACCGTCCAACAGGATCTGCAACAGCCGGTCCGACGGCCCGGACACCGGGTGACCCTCCGACTGAGGCATACCGGGCGTACCAACGGTCATGCCCTGCACCCCGGTCGCCGCCGGCACCATCCGTGCAGCGTGCACCGGCACCGACGCGGTCAGCACCAGCACCACGTCCGCGACCGTGACGCCCGGCCGCAGTTCGCCCGCCGCGCCCGCCCGGGCCACGAGAGCGGCCAGTAACTGGAGCAGCAGCCGCGGATCCGCGTCCGCCGCCGACACGTCACCGGCTGGGCGCGCCTCGTCGCCGCGCAGGTCGTAGCGCGGCGCGACGGCCTGCTCCGGCACCCGCTGCTCGGGCACCCGGCCCAGCTCCTCCGCGTACCGGAACGCCTCCGGCGGCAGCAGCCGCCCGGCACCGGTGCTGACCGCCCGGGCCAGGTACCCGGCCAGCGCCTCCCAGGCACCGCCGCCGCCGTACAGCGACTCGCGCGCCTGCGCCGTCAGCCAGGCCACCTCCTCGGCGGCGATCCGCTGGACCAGCACCTCCTTGCTCGGGAAGCGCCGGTACACCGTGCCGACGCCGACCCCGGCCCGCCGGGCGACCTCCTCCATCGGCGCGCCGTAGCCGAACTCGCCGAACACCTCCCGGGCCGCCCGCAGCACGCTCTCCAGGTTCCGCCGGGCGTCCACCCGCAGCCGGGCTCCCGGCGCGGCGGCCTGCGGCGGCTCCGCCCGGTACGGGACGCCGCCGTACGGCATCCCGGGCGGTGGCAGGTCCACCGGGCTGCGCTGTTCCGGCACCGTGCCCTGGCCGGCGTGTGAGGTACTCGCCCGTCCCAACACCTGTTCCTGCTCCATCATCTCAACTCTCCCCCGCAGGCGTCCGAACCCGGACCCTGTCGTCGCCCGCCCCTGCACCCCCCGGTGCAGCTCAGTCCGTCAGAAATGAACCGATGACCCATCGCTCGTGCCGCCCGTCCCGTTCCGGTGACCACGGTCGTGCCACCGGGCCGGGCCGCGCGTCCGGCTCGGCGCGTCGGCACCGCCCGGGGCCTGTCCGGGAACTACCCTTCCCCGGATGACTGCCCCGCAGTCGGGTTCTCGCGCCAACGCTGGAACTGGCCGTAGTGGCCGCTCCACCGTGCGTCGCCGCCGATTGTCATGGCGGTGGCCGCTCCGGGACACAATCCGACCATAGTTCACGGCTCTCCGAAGCCGAAAGTGCGTCAGAAAGTCACCCGGGCAGCACAACTGGCCACACCGCTCACTCCCGCCCCATCCGACGCCGTACGGACTGTGGACAAGACGGCCCCCGGAGGTCCTTCATAGGGGGGCGTGACGGGGGGAGACCCCCGGGCGGGGGACGCTCCCGGCCCGACGGCCGGGACGAAACGTCACATCGTCAGGAGGTGCACCATCAGGATCCTGATCGCCGGAGGCGGCTGCGCCGGGATGGCCACCGCGCTGCACCTCCAGCGCGGCCTGCGCGAACCGCTGCGCCGCGGCGAGGTGGAGATCACCGTCGTCGAACCCCAGGCCTACCTCACCTACCACCCGCTGCTCGGCGAGGTCGCGGCCGGCTCGATCGACCCCCGCCACGTGGTCGTGCCGCTCCGCCGCGCCCTGCCGGGCTGCCGGGTGCTCACCGCCCGGATCACCCGGATCGAACACGCCTGCCGTCGGGCCTGGGCCGACGCCGCGGCTCCCGGCGAACCCTCCACCCCTATGGAACTCCCGTACGACGTCCTGGTGGTGGCGCCCGGCTCGGTCTCCCGGACGGCCCCCGTCCCCGGCCTCGCCGAGTACGGCCTCGGCTTCTCGACGGTCGGCGAGGCGGTGGGCCTGCGCAACCACGTCCTCGAACAGCTCGACCTCGCCTCCGCGACCCGCGACCCGGCCCTGCGCCAGTCCGCGCTCACCTTCGTCTTCGTCGGCGCCGGTTTCGCGGGCGTGGGCGCACTCGCCGAGCTGGAGGACATGGCCCGGTGCGCGGTGCGCGACCACCACAACGTCGGGCCGGAGGACCTGCGCTGGGTGTTGGTCGAGGCCACCGACCGGATCCTCGCCGAGGAGTCACCCGAACTCGCCGCGCACGCCTTAGGACAGCTGCGTGAACGCGGCGTCGACATCCGGCTGCGTACCACCCTGGAGTCGGCGGCCGGCCAGCTCGTCGCACTGTCCGACGGCAGCCGTTTCGCCGCCCGCACCCTGGTCTGGACGGCCGGGGTGCGCCCGTCCCCACTGCTGCGCGCCACCGACCTGCCGCTGGACGCCCTCGGCCGGGTCCGCTGCCTGCCCACCCTGCAGGCCGTCGGCCCGGACGGACGCGCGCTGCCCGGCGCCTGGGCGGCCGGCGACTGTGCGGCCGTGCCCGATCCGGGCGCGAGCGGCGAGTCCTGCGCGCCCAATGCCCAGCACGCGTTCGCCCAGGCCGAGCTGCTCGCCCGGAACATCACGGTCGCGCTGGACGGCGGACCGCACGCGGCCGGCCTCGCCGAGTACCGGCCTGGTCCGGCCGCCTGTTCGACCTCGCTCGGCCTGCACCGCGCCGTCGCCCACACCCGGCGGGGCGGGCGGCTCACCGGGCGGCGGGCCTGGTGGCTGCACCGCGCCCGGCACCTGCGCCGCCTGCCGAGCACGGACCGGCGGGTGCGGGTGCTGATGGACTGGGCGCTGGGCGGGCTGTTCTCCCGCGAGGTGGTCTCGTTGGGGACGCTGGAGCACCCGCGTTCGGAGTTCGAGGCGGGGTTCGGACGGCGGCCGGACCGTGGGCAGGGCGGCGGCCCGGACACTCCGGCGTGACCGGCCGGACGACCACGCCGGGCGCGCGCGACTTCCGGAATCGGGCCTCCGCCTGACAGGATCAGCTCCAACCGAGTCATTACCCCGTGTGTTGAGATGCACACCAAAAGTGATGATATGACTGGAAAACGAGGAAGCGGCCGTCGTTTGAACCTCATGCGCTGGAGCGCCCGGCTCACCGGAGTCCCCTGGCGTGCCGCCCCGCAGACCGCGGCCGGCACGGAGGAAGGCGCGCCCTCCGGCGACGTCGTGGTCCCCGGCCCGCGCGACCCGACCAACCTGGCCACCGCCGCCGAACTCCTCGACCCGCACAAACCCCAGCACCTGCGCGAGGTCCTCAACCGCATCCCCGCCCCCGTCGCCGTCACCTACGGCCCCCTGCACCAGCTCGCTCACGCCAACCGCGCCTACCGCGAACTCTTCGGTGACCGCCCGACCGGCCTGCCCGCCTGCGAGGCCCTGCCCGAACTCGGCACCCTCGGCGTCCTGCCGCTGATGGACCAGGTCATCCGCGGCGGCCGGCCGCGCAGCGTCAAGGCCCGCTGCATCCTCGGCCTCACCGGCAACCGCTACTACAACGTCTCCTGCGTCCCCCTCGGCACCGGAGACACCGGCGACACCCCCGTCGACGGCCCACCCGCCGGCGTCCTCATCTTCGCCGCAGAGGTCACCGACCAGGTGCTCGCCGCCGCCCGGCTCCGCGAAGCCGAACGCCGCCAGCGCGAAGCGGCCGTCACCCTCCAGCGCAGCCTGCTCCCGCAGAAGCTCGACCAGCCCGCCGACCTGCGGGTCGCCGCCACGTACCAGCCCGGCGGAGCCGAGGCGGCGGTGGGCGGCGACTGGTACGACGTCATCGCCATCGACGGAGGACGCACCGCCCTCGTCATCGGCGACGTGATGGGCCGCGGCCTGCGCGCCGCCGCCGTCATGGGCCAGCTGCGCACCGCCGTCCGCGCCTACGCCCGCCTCGACCTGCCCCCGCACGAGGTGATGCGCCTGCTCGACGGCCTCGCCATGGAGATCGACGCCAACCAGATCGCCACCTGCACCTACGCCGTCTGGGACCCGCAGCGCCGCACCCTCTCCTACGCCTCCGCCGGCCACCTCCCCATGCTCCTGCGCTGCCCCGACGGCACCATCCTTCGCAGCGAGGAACAGAACGGCCCGCCCCTCGGCACCGGCGGCGGCCTGCACGTCTCGCACACCCTGCGCCTGCTGCCCGGGACGACCGGCGTCCTCTATACGGACGGCCTGGTCGAGCGCCGCGACGAGGACATCGACCAGGGCCTCGATCTCCTCGCCCGCACCCTGACCGGCGCGATCGGGGCACCGGAGGTCATCTGCGCCCGTCTGCTCAGGGCGATGGGCGTCACGTCCGAGCACGACGACGACGTAGCCGTCCTCGCCTTCCAGCTGCCGGCCGAGGAACCCGTCGAGGAGACCGCCGAGCGCCCGGAGCCCGCGCTTGACTCGGCCTCCCGCGAGGTCTAGTGTTCTTCGAGCTGCCTGGCAGGGAGCACCGGACACGCGTCTGCGCGGACGGTCCCGAGGTAGCCAATCCTTCGAAACACCACTTCCCAGTTCGGGCTGGGTCGCGTCTTGTTGCGGCTCGGTGCGTATTCGGCGTGCGTATTTATGGGGATTGTGGCTGGATTCGCTTTTCGGAGCGGGGATCGGCTAGAGTTTGAAACGTCGGACGGGGCGTCAAGTCCTGGAAGGCACCGGCGAGTTGGATGACGAAGCCCCGGAAAAACGGAGCGGAAAACATCTGATAAGCTGGAAACACGAAAGAACGAAGCGCCCGGAGGGCCCGCTGGAAGGCGGCCTGAAGGAAGTGTCCGTTCCTTGAGAACTCAACAGCGTGCCAAAAGTCAACGCCAGATATGTTGACATCCCCGGCCTCGGTCGTTTGATCGGGGTTGGAGATTCCTTTTGAAATAAACACTAGCGAGGACGCAGTGCGCGGGGCCGCCCTATTCCGGTGGTTGCCGTGCCGCTCAACGCGGGTGTCGACCCGGCGCTTTTAATTGAGCGCTGTGGGTAAACATTCACGGAGAGTTTGATCCTGGCTCAGGACGAACGCTGGCGGCGTGCTTAACACATGCAAGTCGAACGGTGAAGCCCTTCGGGGTGGATCAGTGGCGAACGGGTGAGTAACACGTGGGCAATCTGCCCTGCACTCTGGGACAAGCCCTGGAAACGGGGTCTAATACCGGATATGACCTTCCTCCGCATGGGGGTTGGTGGAAAGCTCCGGCGGTGCAGGATGAGCCCGCGGCCTATCAGCTTGTTGGTGGGGTAATGGCCTACCAAGGCGACGACGGGTAGCCGGCCTGAGAGGGCGACCGGCCACACTGGGACTGAGACACGGCCCAGACTCCTACGGGAGGCAGCAGTGGGGAATATTGCACAATGGGCGAAAGCCTGATGCAGCGACGCCGCGTGAGGGATGACGGCCTTCGGGTTGTAAACCTCTTTCAGCAGGGAAGAAGCGCAAGTGACGGTACCTGCAGAAGAAGCACCGGCTAACTACGTGCCAGCAGCCGCGGTAATACGTAGGGTGCGAGCGTTGTCCGGAATTATTGGGCGTAAAGAGCTCGTAGGCGGCCTGTCGCGTCGGATGTGAAAGCCCGGGGCTTAACCCCGGGTCTGCATTCGATACGGGCAGGCTAGAGTGTGGTAGGGGAGATCGGAATTCCTGGTGTAGCGGTGAAATGCGCAGATATCAGGAGGAACACCGGTGGCGAAGGCGGATCTCTGGGCCATTACTGACGCTGAGGAGCGAAAGCGTGGGGAGCGAACAGGATTAGATACCCTGGTAGTCCACGCCGTAAACGTTGGGAACTAGGTGTTGGCGACATTCCACGTCGTCGGTGCCGCAGCTAACGCATTAAGTTCCCCGCCTGGGGAGTACGGCCGCAAGGCTAAAACTCAAAGGAATTGACGGGGGCCCGCACAAGCAGCGGAGCATGTGGCTTAATTCGACGCAACGCGAAGAACCTTACCAAGGCTTGACATATGCCGGAAAACCGTGGAGACACGGTCCCCCTTGTGGTCGGTATACAGGTGGTGCATGGTTGTCGTCAGCTCGTGTCGTGAGATGTTGGGTTAAGTCCCGCAACGAGCGCAACCCTTGTTCTGTGTTGCCAGCATGCCTTTCGGGGTGATGGGGACTCACAGGAGACTGCCGGGGTCAACTCGGAGGAAGGTGGGGACGACGTCAAATCATCATGCCCCTTATGTCTTGGGCTGCACACGTGCTACAATGGTCGGTACAAAGGGCTGCGATGCCGTGAGGCGGAGCGAATCCCAAAAAGCCGGCCTCAGTTCGGATTGGGGTCTGCAACTCGACCCCATGAAGTTGGAGTTGCTAGTAATCGCAGATCAGCATGCTGCGGTGAATACGTTCCCGGGCCTTGTACACACCGCCCGTCACGTCACGAAAGTCGGTAACACCCGAAGCCGGTGGCCTAACCCGTAAGGGGAGGAGCCGTCGAAGGTGGGACCAGCGATTGGGACGAAGTCGTAACAAGGTAGCCGTACCGGAAGGTGCGGCTGGATCACCTCCTTTCTAAGGAGCATTTATGCCGGTTGCAGGCGAGTGTCCTGCACGGTTGCTCATGGGTGGAACGTTGACTATTCGGCACAGTGAGAGATTGGACGTTAGTACTGCCTTCGGGCGTGGAACGCGGTCCGGGATCGGCTGTGTCGGGCACGTTGTTGGGTCCTGAGGGAACGGCCGTAAGGTTGTTTCTTCATGGTTGCCGGCCTCACTTGAGGCAGCCCGGTTGGGTTGTTGAGGGTGGGTGACTGGTCGTTGTTTGAGAACTGCACAGTGGACGCGAGCATCTGTGGCCAAGTTTTTAAGGGCGCACGGTGGATGCCTTGGCACTAGGAACCGATGAAGGACGTGGGAGGCCGCGATAGGCCCCGGGGAGCTGTCAACCGAGCTTTGATCCGGGGGTGTCCGAATGGGGAAACCCGGCAGTCGTCATGGGCTGTCACCCGCTGCTGAACACATAGGCAGTGTGGAGGGAACGCGGGGAAGTGAAACATCTCAGTACCCGCAGGAAGAGAAAACAACCGTGATTCCGGGAGTAGTGGCGAGCGAAACTGGATGAGGCTAAACCGTTTTGGTGTGAGACCCGGCAGGGGTTGCCAATGCGGGGTTGTGGGAATGAGCTTCAGTCGTCTGCCGGCGGCTGGGCGAGTCAGAAACCGTATGGGTAGTCGAAGGACATGCGAAAGGTCCGGCGTAGAGGGTAAGACCCCCGTAGACGAAATCTGTACGGCTTGCTTGCTCATCTCCCAAGTAGCACGGGGCCCGAGAAATCCCGTGTGAATCTGGCGGGACCACCCGCTAAGCCTAAATATTCCCTAGTGACCGATAGCGGATAGTACCGTGAGGGAATGGTGAAAAGTACCGCGGGAGCGGAGTGAAATAGTACCTGAAACCGTGTGCCTACAAGCCGTGGGAGCGTCGTCGTGGTCTTCGGATCATGGCCGTGACTGCGTGCCTTTTGAAGAATGAGCCTGCGAGTTTGCGGTGTGTAGCGAGGTTAACCCGTGTGGGGTAGCCGTAGCGAAAGCGAGTCCGAATAGGGCGTTTGAGTTGCATGCCCAAGACCCGAAGCGGAGTGATCTAGCCATGGGCAGGTTGAAGCGCGGGTAAGACCGTGTGGAGGACCGAACCCACCAGGGTTGAAAACCTGGGGGATGACCTGTGGTTAGGGGTGAAAGGCCAATCAAACTCCGTGATAGCTGGTTCTCCCCGAAATGCATTTAGGTGCAGCGTCACGTGTTTCTTGCCGGAGGTAGAGCACTGGATAGGCGATGGGCCTTACCGGGTTACTGACCTTAGCCAAACTCCGAATGCCGGTAAGTGAGAGCGTGGCAGTGAGACTGTGGGGGATAAGCTCCATGGTCGAGAGGGAAACAGCCCAGAACACCGACTAAGGTCCCTAAGCGTGTGCTAAGTGGGAAAGGATGTGGAGTCGCAGAGACAACCAGGAGGTTGGCTTAGAAGCAGCCACCCTTGAAAGAGTGCGTAATAGCTCACTGGTCAAGTGATTCCGCGCCGACAATGTAGCGGGGCTCAAGCACATCACCGAAGTCGTGTCATTGCAGCATGAGGGCCAACGCCTGCTGTGATGGGTAGGGGAGCGTCGTGTGCCGGGTGAAGCGGCGGTGGAAACCAGTCGTGGACGGTATACGAGTGAGAATGCAGGCATGAGTAGCGATACAAGAGTGGGAAACTCTTGCGCCGATTGACCAAGGGTTCCTGGGTCAAGCTGATCTGCCCAGGGTAAGTCGGGACCTAAGGCGAGGCCGACAGGCGTAGTCGATGGACAACGGGTTGATATTCCCGTACCCGCTTTGAAGCGCCAACGCTGAACCAGGTGATGCTAAGGCCGTGAAGCCGTCCTGGATCCTTCGGGTGAAGGGGAGTGGTGGAGCCGCTGATCCAAGTCTGTAGTAGGTGAGCGATGGGGTGACGCAGGAAGGTAGTCCAGCCCGGGCGGTGGTTGTCCCGGGGTAAGGGTGTAGGGCGTTGCGTAGGCAAATCCGCGCAACACGTAGTCTGAGACCTGATGCCGAGCCGATTGTGGTGAAGTGGATGATCCTATGCTGTCGAGAAAAGCCTCTAGCGAGTTTCATGGCGGCCCGTACCCCAAACCGACTCAGGTGGTCAGGTAGAGAATACCGAGGCGTTCGGGTGAACTATGGTTAAGGAACTCGGCAAAATGCCCCCGTAACTTCGGGAGAAGGGGGGCCATTCCTGGTGATAGCACTTGCTGCTTGAGCTGGGGGTGGCCGCAGAGACCAGCGAGAAGCGACTGTTTACTAAAAACACAGGTCCGTGCGAAGCCGTAAGGCGATGTATACGGACTGACGCCTGCCCGGTGCTGGAACGTTAAGGGGACCGGTTAGCTCCATTTCGGTGGGGCGAAGCTGAGAACTTAAGCGCCAGTAAACGGCGGTGGTAACTATAACCATCCTAAGGTAGCGAAATTCCTTGTCGGGTAAGTTCCGACCTGCACGAATGGCGTAACGACTTCTCGACTGTCTCAACCATAGGCCCGGTGAAATTGCATTACGAGTAAAGATGCTCGTTTCGCGCAGCAGGACGGAAAGACCCCGGGACCTTTACTATAGCTTGATATTGGTGTTCGGTTCGGCTTGTGTAGGATAGGTGGGAGACTGTGAAGCGGCAACGCCAGTTGTTGTGGAGTCGTCGTTGAAATACCACTCTGGTCGTGCTGGATGTCTAACCTGGGTCCGTGATCCGGATCAGGGACAGTGTCTGGTGGGTAGTTTAACTGGGGCGGTTGCCTCCTAAAGGGTAACGGAGGCGCCCAAAGGTTCCCTCAGCCTGGTTGGCAATCAGGTGTTGAGTGTAAGTGCACAAGGGAGCTTGACTGTGAGACTGACGGGTCGAGCAGGTACGAAAGTAGGGACTAGTGATCCGGCGGTGGCTTGTGGAAGCGCCGTCGCTCAACGGATAAAAGGTACCCCGGGGATAACAGGCTGATCTTCCCCAAGAGTCCATATCGACGGGATGGTTTGGCACCTCGATGTCGGCTCGTCGCATCCTGGGGCTGGAGTAGGTCCCAAGGGTTGGGCTGTTCGCCCATTAAAGCGGTACGCGAGCTGGGTTTAGAACGTCGTGAGACAGTTCGGTCCCTATCCGCTGTGCGCGTAGGAGTGTTGAGAAGGGCTGTCCCTAGTACGAGAGGACCGGGACGGACGAACCTCTGGTGTGCCAGTTGTTCTGCCAAGGGCATGGCTGGTTGGCTACGTTCGGGAGGGATAACCGCTGAAAGCATCTAAGCGGGAAGCCTGCTTCGAGATGAGCACTCCCACCTCCTTGAGAGGGTAAGGCTCCCAGTAGACGACTGGGTTGATAGGGCCGGATATGGAAGCCCTGTGAGGGGTGGAGTTGACCGGTACTAATAGGCCGAGGGCTTGTCCTCAGTTGCTCGCGTCCACTGTGTTGTTCTGAAACAACGACTGCCCTGTCGGCGGGTCGAATAGTTTCATAGTGTTTCGGTGGTCATAGCGTGAGGGAAACGCCCGGTTACATTCCGAACCCGGAAGCTAAGCCTTACAGCGCCGATGGTACTGCAGGGGGGACCCTGTGGGAGAGTAGGACGCCGCCGAACAATCATTCCAAAGAACCCCTGATCCACTGGATCGGGGGTTCTTTGCATTTCCGGTGACGTATCGTCAGTGCATGGACGATACGTCAGCGGTCATTGCGAACAGCGTGCTCCGGCCCGAGCAGCGCGACGGCGCCCTGCGCGTTCTGGCGGACGCCCAGGCGGTGGACGGCCGGGCTGCCGTGTCCGAGCAGGGGCGGCTCCGGCTGCGGTCCTCGGATGCGCCCCGCCCGGGTGTCAGCCACTTCATCGAGCAGGACGGCACCGCCGTCGTCGGCTACGGCCAGCTCGAGGTCCCACAGAACGTCCCGCAGAACGCAGGCCCGGAGCCCGCCGCAAACCCCGCCGCCGAGCTCGTCGTCGACCCAGCCGCCCGCGGCCGCGGCCTGGCCCGTCCCCTGGTGGACGCGGTGCTCGCGGAGGCGCATCGGGCCGGCCGCGACGCCGTCGACTTCTGGGTGCACGGGGGGCACCCGGCCGCGCGGCACCTGGCCGAGCGGTACGGGGCCGAGCTGGTCCGCGAGCTCCGGCAGATGCGCCGCACCGGGCAGCAGACCGAGCCCGTCCCCCTCCCCGAGGGCGTCGAGCTGCGGACCTTCCGTCCGGGCGAGGACGACGCCGAGTGGCTGCGGCTGAACGCCCTCGCCTTCGCCCACCACCCCGAGCAGGGCGCCTGGACCGAGCAGGACCTGGCCGACCGGCTGGCCGAGCCCTGGTTCGACCCGGCCGGCTTCTTCCTGGCCACGCGCGGCGGCAAGGTGGTCGGCTTCCACTGGACCAAGGTGCACCCGGCCACCGTCACCGAGCCGGCGCTCGGCGAGGTGTACGTCGTCGGAGTGGACCCGGCCGAGCAGGGGAGCGGCCTCGGCCGGGCGCTGACCGCGGCCGGCCTGCGTCACCTGACCGGCTCAGGCGCGGGCGAGCGCGGGCTGGAGACCGTACTTCTCTATGTCGACGCCGACAATCCGGCCGCTGTACGGGTATATGAACGACTGGGATTCACCGTTCACGAGGTGGACCTCATGTACCGCGTCCGATACCGGGCGGACTAGTAACCGGGCGGACCAGGCGGCCCAGCCGCAGCGATCAGTCGGGGCAAGGGCGGAACGGCACCGCTCCGGCCCCGACCGACTCAGCTTTCCTCCTGGCCATGCGGTGTTTACCGTGGATTCAATTGCTGCCGCGAAGATCACAGGATGAAGTCCGTAGTGTCTCGCTCGTGCAGCGTCGGCCGATACGCACCGGCCGGTCCTGTACGGACCGCGCCGGGTGGGTGGGCGCTGGCGTTGGGTGAGGACGACGGCCCGCAGAGCCATTCGCGTTCGGACGCCGTCCTGCTGCTGGAGGAGCTGGAGCCCATGAGCATCCCTCGCCCCGTCTCTGCCCCGCTGTCCCCGCCGGCGCGGATGTCGAGTGCGCTCGGCATACCACCCGAGCCCCCGGCGGTGGACGGTCAGGACTTCGAGGAGCTTCCGCAGGGCCGGTTCCTGGACCGCGAGCGCAGCTGGCTCGCCTTCAACGAGCGCGTTCTCGAGCTGTCCGAGGACCCGGGGATCCCGCTGCTGGAGCGGGCCAAGTTCCTCGCCATCTTCGCGAGCAACCTGGACGAGTTCTTCATGGTCCGGGTCGCCGGCCTCAAGCGCCGGATCGCGACCGGCGTCGCCCAGCGCAGCGCGTCCGGTCTCCAGCCGCGCGAGGTGCTGGACCTGATCTGGACCCGTTCGCGCGAGCTGATGGCCCGGCACGCCGCAGCCTTCCAACAGGAGGTGCTGCCGGACCTCGCCGCCGACGGCATCGAGGTGGTCCGCTGGCCGGAGCTGGCGGAGAAGGAGCAGGCCCGGCTGCACACCCTGTTCCGGCAGAAGATCTTCCCCGTCCTGACCCCGCTGGCGGTCGACCCGGCGCACCCCTTCCCGTACATATCGGGGCTCTCGCTCAACCTGGCCGTGGTGGTGCGCAACCCGGTGTCCGGGCACAAGCACTTCGCCCGCGTGAAGGTGCCGCAGTCGCTCGCCCGCTTCCTGGAGGCGTCGCCGCAGCGCTACGTCCCCCTGGAGGACGTGATGGGCGCGCACCTGGAGGAGCTCTTCCCCGGGATGGAGGTGCTGGCGCACCACGCCTTCCGGGTCACCCGCAACGAGGACCTCGAGGTCGAGGAGGACGACACCGAGAACATCCTCAAGGCCCTGGAGAAGGAGCTGATGCGGCGGCGCTTCGGCCCGCCGGTCCGGCTGGAGGTCGAGGAGTCGATCGACCCCTACATCCTGGACCTGCTGGTGCGGGAGCTGAACATCACCGAGGCCGAGGTCTTTCCGCTGCCCGGGCCGCTCGACCTGACCGGCCTGTTCGGGATCGCGGAACTGGACCGCCCGGAGCTCAAGTACCCGAAGTTCGTGGCCGGTACGGCCCGCGGGCTGACCGACGTCGAGTCGGCCTCCCAGCCGGACATCTTCGCCGCGATGCGCGAGCGGGACGTCCTGCTGCACCACCCGTACGACAGCTTCTCCACCTCCGTGCAGGCCTTCCTGGAGCAGGCCGCGGCCGACCCGGACGTGCTGGCGATCAAGCAGACGCTGTACCGCACCTCGGGTGACTCGCCGATCGTGGACGCGCTGATCGACGCGGCGGAGTCGGGCAAGCAGGTGCTCGTCCTGGTCGAGATCAAGGCGCGCTTCGACGAGCAGGCCAACATCAAGTGGGCCCGCAAGCTGGAGGAGGCCGGCTGCCACGTGGTCTACGGCCTGGTCGGGCTGAAGACGCACTGCAAGCTGTCGCTGGTGGTCCGCCAGGAGGGCGACACCCTGCGGCGGTACTCGCACGTCGGCACCGGCAACTACCACCCGAAGACCGCCCGGCTCTACGAGGACCTGGGGCTGCTGACCTCGGACCCGCAGGTCGGCGCCGACCTGTCGGACCTGTTCAACCGGCTGTCCGGCTACTCGCGCCGCGAGTCCTACCGCCGCCTGCTGACCGCCCCGCGCGGCCTGCGCGACGGCCTGATCTCGCGGATCCACAACGAGATCGCCAACCACCGGGCGGGCCGCCCGGCGTACGTGAAGCTCAAGGTCAACTCGATCGTCGACGAGGCCGTGATCGACGCGCTCTACCGCGCCTCGCAGGCCGGCGTGCCGGTCGACGTGTGGGTCCGCGGGATCTGCGCGATCCGCCCGGGCGTGCCGGGGCTGAGCGAGAACATCAGGGTGCGCAGCATCCTGGGCCGCTTCCTGGAGCACTCCCGGATCTTCGTGTTCGGCAACAGCGGCGACCCGGAGGTCTGGATCGGCAGCGCCGACATGATGCACCGGAACCTGGACCGCCGGATCGAGGCGCTGATGCGGATCACCGATCCGGCACACCGCGCCGAGCTGTCCGGTCTGATCGACCTCGGGGTGTCGGACGAGAGCGAGTCCTGGCACCTGGAGCAGGACGGCGCGTGGACCCGCCACTCGCAGGACGCCGAGGGCCGCTCGCTGCGGCACGTCCAGGACCTGCTCATCGACTCGCGCCAGCGACGCCGGGCCGCCACCTCGCGCTGACGTGACCACTGATGCGAGCCGCCGGAGCGGTCGGCCCCCGAGGCTGGGTGGGCGGACGCTCCTGCGGTCGGCCACCAGCCCCGGGGGACGGCCCGGGGGAACGGGGATCTACCACGCCATGACCGATGCGCCGATGACGGCCCAGGCGGCCTCCACCATGACCGCCGGGGAAATCCTCTCCAGCCATCTCACCGCCCAGGCCGGCGCGTTCCTGCGCGCCCTGCCGCTGGCGGTGGGCGAGGTCGGCGCAAGACCGGGGACGGCCGTCGTCCCGGCCGCCGGCACCGCCGACCTGCTGCGGGCGGTCCGGCGGATCGGCGGGCTGCTGCACACCTTCGGCACCGTCTTCGACCAGGCCTGGGCGCAGGAGTCGCGCACCGAACTGCGCTGGCTGCTCAACCTGCTGGCGCTGGAGCCCGGGTACGTCCGCCGCTCGGCGCGGCTGCTGGGCGCGCTGGACTCGCTGAGCGGCACCGACCCGGACGGGACGGGCATGCTGGCCGGGCACGCCGGGGCACCGAAGGCGCGGGCGCTGCTGGACCGGCAGCTGACCCTGGCTCGGACCAGGGCACACTCGACCGTGCTCCAGGAGCTGCGGTCGGCCCGGCTGCACGCGCTGGCGGACCGGATGACACTGCTGGTCGGCGAGGCCCCGCTGCTGGAGTCGGCGGGCGGCCGGGCCGGGGCGGTGCTGCTGCCACAGGCGTCCGCCGCGTTCACCGCTCTTTCCGCGAGCGCCGCCAAGCTGCCGCTCCAGCGCGCCGCAAAGCCGTACGGCGGGGACGGCCTGCGCCGCCTGGGCGCCGCCCCTTCCTCCTTGCCCGCACGCGGGCTGGGTGCACCTCCTGCCCGTCAGGCCGGGGGAGAGGGGGCCGGCGCGCCCGGCGCGGTGGATGCCGACGCGGCGCTGGCCGCCGACGACGCTCCGTGGGCGCGGTTGCGGATCCTGGTGAAGCGCGCCCGCTACGCGCTGGAGGTGTGTGGCCGCCCCGCCGGTGAGCTGGACGAGCTGGACGCGGTGCTGGGCTGGCACCAGGAGGCGGCGGACGCGGCGGTCACTGCGGCCACTGCGGCGCGCACGCCGCGGATCACCCCCGCCACGGCCTACGTGCTGGGCGTGGTGCATGCTGATCAGCGACTGGAGGTGGAGGCGGCACGGTACGCCTTCGGCCGCCGGTGGCCCGAACTCCCGCCAGGCCCGGACGGTTGGCTGGAGATCCCCCCTGCCGAGGGCTGGGGGCAAACCCCCGCACCACGGACGGCATGAATTGCGCGAGCGCCTGAGTACCGGGCAGGCAGAGAATCGGACCACGCGCGGGGCGGCGCACGCCCCGGTGATCCTCGCCGCGGGAGCGGTGCTGTGGCTGCCCGGCCGGCCCAAGAAGACCGGACGGCTGGGGCGGCCCCGGATCGCGCTGATCCACCGGCCCAAGTACGACGACTGGAGCCTGCCGAAGGGCAAGCTCGACCCGGGCGAGGGCATGGCCCAGGCGGCGCTGCGCGAGGTGCGCGAGGAGACCGGCTTCTTCTGCGTGCTCGGTCCGGAGCTGCCGGCGCAGCACTACGCGGTGCAGGGCCGGCCGAAGGAGGTCCGGTACTGGGCGGCGGTGCCGACCGCGGGGGCGTTCCGGCCGAACCGGGAGGTGGACCGGCTGGAGTGGCTGCCGGCCGGAAAGGCACGCGTCCGGCTGACCCACGAGCGTGACCGGTTGCTGGTCGACGCCCTGCTGGTGATCCTGGGAGCGAAGCCGGTGCGGACGAATGGCCCGGTGGCGGCGGAGGAACGGTGGAAGTGATCTCGCCGAGCCCTCGCCGTGACGCAACTGTGACTACCTGACGTAGTTTCCTGCCATCCGTTCGAGGTTCACTCCCCGTTCACTTCCGACCGGCTGTCGTGTCACCTACCCGACCTAACTTCGGGACTACCGGAGGGCCGATCGGGCCCCGGACCACAGCAGAACCCGCGCTCAGCCGTGTCGGCACGGCTCGCGCCGGGCAATGCCACAGAAAGGGACACCCAGTGAAGCTCCAGCGGAACGGCCGCTCCAAGGCCCTCGCCATCGGTGCCATGGCGCTCGTCAGCTCGCTGTCGCTCGCCGCCTGCGGCTCGGACAACAACACCACCAGCGCCTCCGGTGGCTCCAGCGGTTCCGCCGCCGCGCCCTCGATCAACTGTGGCAGCAAGCCCGCCCCGCTGATCGCCGCGGGCTCCACCGCACAGGGCAACGCCATCGACGTCTGGAAGACCGCCTTCGGCGCGGCCTGCTCCGGCGCCACCGTCAACTACGGCGGTGTCGGCTCCGGCGCCGGTATCCAGCAGTTCACCCAGGGCAAGGTCCAGTTCGCCGGCTCCGACTCGGCCCTGAAGCCGGCCGAGGTCGAGGCCACCAAGGCGGTCTGCACCGGCGGGCAGGGCATCGACCTGCCGATGGTCGGCGGCCTGATCTCGCTCGTCTACAACGTCGACGGTGTCGACAACCTGGTCCTGGACGGCCCGACCGCCGCCAAGATCTTCGACTCCCAGATCACCAAGTGGAACGACCCGGCGATCGCCGCCCTGAACCCGGGCGCCAAGCTGCCGGACGCCGACATCCAGTCGTTCCACCGCTCGGACGACTCCGGTACCACCGACAACCTGACCAAGTACTTCTCCAAGGCCTCCGGTGGCGCCTGGTCCTACCCGGCCAGCAAGACCTGGGCCGGCAAGGGCGGCCAGTCGGCCAACGGCAGCGCCGGTGTCGCGGCCCAGGTGAAGCAGGTCAAGAACTCGATCAGCTACGTCGAGCTGTCCTTCGCCCAGACCAACAACCTGAAGAGCGCCGCGATCAACACCGGCGCCTCCAAGCCGGTCGCCGCCACCGCCGAGAACGCCGCCAACACCTTCGCCAAGGCGAAGATCGCCGGCACCGGCAGCGACCTGGCGCTGTCGCTCGACTACGCGACCAAGGACGAGGGCGCCTACCCGCTGGTCCTGGTCACCTACGAGATCGTCTGCGACAAGGGCAACAAGGCCGACACCCTCGACACCCTGAAGGCATTCCTGACCTACACCGCCAGCGACGGCGGCCAGAAGGCGATCGGCGAGAAGGGCTACGTCCCGCTCCCCAAGGAGCTGACCGACAAGGTCAACACCGTCATCCCGACCCTGGCCTGACCCAGCACGACCTCCGGTGGGACGGCCCCGTGAGCGAGGGGGGCCGGGGCCGTCCCACCGGAAAGCACTGACCCAGCAACACGTCCGGGGCACCGCCGCCATGGTGCCGCCCCCTCCGGGGCAGGCGCCACCAGACCGGAGTACACCAATGACCTCATCTCCCCCTGCCGCCCCGCGGGGCAGGGTAAGCCGAGAGCGCGACAGCCGGTTCGGCGACGCGATATTCATGAACCTCGCCCGGGGTTCGGGCATCCTGCTGCTGGTCGTGATGGCCGCCATCGCAGGCTTCCTGGCCTGGCGCTCGGGCCTCGCGCTCACCAACAACAACGGCAACTTCCTCACCACCTTCGAGTGGGCGCCGGACGCCCCGAAGCCGGTCTTCGGCATCGCCGTCCTCGCCTTCGGCACCATCGTCAGCGCGATCATCGCGATGGCGATCGCCGTCCCGGTGGCCATCGGGATCGCCCTGTTCATCTCGCACTACGCACCCCGGAAGATCGCCCAGCCGTTCGCCTACCTGGTGGACCTGCTCGCGGCCGTCCCCAGCATCGTCTACGGCCTCTGGGGCGCGCTGTTCCTGGTGCCGCACATGAACGGGCTGACCAGCTGGCTCAACGAGTACCTGGGCTGGACGTACATCTTCGACCAGACCAAGACCGGCACCACCCCGCGCAACCTGTTCACCGTCGGCATCCTGCTGGCGATCATGATCCTGCCGATCATCACCGCGGTCTCCCGCGAGGTGTTCCGCCAGGTGCCGCGGATGCACGAGGAGGCGGCGCTCGCGCTCGGCGCGACCCGCTGGGAGATGATCCGCACCGCGGTGCTGCCGTTCGGCCGCCCCGGCATCATCTCGGCCTCGATGCTCGGCCTCGGCCGCGCGCTCGGCGAGACGATCGCCGTCGCGGTCGTGCTGTCCTCGAACAGCGTCCTCTCGCTGCACATCCTCGACCCGGGCGGTGGCACCTTCGCGCAGAACATCGCGCTGAAGTTCGCCGAGGCCGGGGACAACGGCCGCAACGCCCTGATGGCCTCCGGCCTCGTCCTGTTCGTGATCACCCTGCTGGTGAACGGTGCCGCGCGGCTGATCGTCGCCCGCCGCAAGGAGTACTCGGGGGCCGGCGCATGAGCACGACCACTACCGTTCCGGCGCAGGCGCGCCCGCAGGGCCGCCCGCTGACCGCGAACCGGCTGCCCAAGTGGGCCCCGGCGGCCGTCGCCGCCGGCTCGATCGCCCTCGGCTGTGGCATCGGCGCCGTCGGCGGCCTCGACAGCCGTCTGCAGTGGGGCCTGATCTCGGTCGTCCTGTTCGTGGCGATCGGCTACGGACTCTCGGCCAAGGTCGAGGGCCGCCGCCAGGCCAAGGACCGGCTCGCCACCTCGGTGGTCTGGGTCGCCTTCATCCTCGCCGTCGTGCCGCTGGTCGCGCTGACCGTCTACACGATCCAGCAGGGCATCGGCGTGGTGGACGGGTACTTCCTGAGCCACTCGATGAAGGGCGTGCTCGCCTCCGGCCCCGGCGGCGGCATCTACCACGCGCTGATCGGCACCCTGCAGCAGGTCGCCCTGGCCACCCTGATGGCCGCCCCGGTGGGTCTGCTGACCGCCGTCTACCTGGTCGAGTACGGCCGCGGCCGGCTCGCCAAGGTCGTCACCTTCTTCGTCGACGTCATGACGGGTGTACCGTCGATCGTCGCCGGTCTGTTCATCCTCTCGCTCTGGAACCTCGCGCTCGGCTTCAACTACTCCGGCTTCTCCGGCAGCCTCGCGCTGGCGATCCTGATGATGCCGGTCGTCGTCCGCTCCACCGAGGAGATGCTCAAGCTCGTCCCGAACGAGCTGCGCGAGGCCTCGTACGCGCTCGGCGTGCCGAAGTGGAAGACCATCCTGCGGATCGTCCTCCCCACCGCGATGGGCGGCATCACCACCGGCGTGATGCTCGCGGTCGCCCGCATCACGGGCGAGACCGCCCCGGTGATGATGCTGGTGTTCGGCGCCGACTACATCAACGGCAACCCGTTCGACGGACCGCAGCAGTCCCTGCCGATGTACATCTGGCAGCAGTACTCGGTGGTCAACAACGACTTCGGCTACGCCCGCGCCTGGGGCGCCGCGCTGGTGCTGATCGCCTTCGTGATGGGGCTCAACCTCATCGCCCGGGGCATCGCACGCTGGCGCTCGCCCAAGGCCGGACACTGAGCGACCGACTGACGTACGAGACAGACGAGAGAAGCAACGATCATGGCCAAGCGCATCGACGTCAGCGGACTGTCGGCCTACTACGGCTCCACCAAGGCTATCGAGGACATCTCGATGAGCATCGAACCCCGCTCGGTGACCGCCTTCATCGGCCCCTCCGGCTGCGGCAAGTCCACCTTCCTGCGCACCCTCAACCGGATGCACGAGGTGATCCCCGGCGCCCGCGTCGAGGGCAAGGTGCTCCTGGACGACGAGAACCTGTACGCCTCCAACGTCGACCCGGTCGCCGTACGCCGCTCGGTCGGCATGGTCTTCCAGCGCCCGAACCCGTTCCCGACCATGTCGATCTACGACAACGTGGTCGCCGGCCTCAAGCTCGCGGGCGTGCGCAAGAAGGCCGTCCTGGACGAGGTCGTGGAGCGCTCGCTCAAGGGCGCCAACCTCTGGAAGGAGGTCCACAACCGGCTGAACAAGCCGGGGGCCGGCCTCTCCGGCGGTCAGCAGCAACGCCTGTGCATCGCCCGCGCCATCGCGGTCGAGCCGCAGGTCCTGCTGATGGACGAGCCCTGCTCGGCGCTCGACCCGATCTCCACCCTCGCCATCGAGGACCTGATCGGCGAGCTGAAGTCCCAGTTCACCATCGTCATCGTCACCCACAACATGCAGCAGGCGGCCCGCGTCAGCGACCGCACCGCCTTCTTCAACCTGGCCGGTGTCGGCCAGCCGGGCAAGCTGATCGAGCTGGACGACACCCAGCGGATCTTCTCCAACCCGTCGGTGCAGGCGACCGAGGACTACATCTCCGGCCGCTTCGGCTAGGCCGGCGCGGTCACCAGCCGCGAGGCGGGTGACGGGATCACAGGCTGCTCCACGGTGCTGCATGGCGGTGCCGCCGTGGAGCACGAAAGGGCCCGCCCCCGAGATGTGGGGGCGGGCCCTGCTGCGCTGTTCGCCCGCTCGCCTGCGGCTCAAGGCGGCGTACCGGGAGCCTCAGCCCCAGAACAGGTGGACAAACCAGTACATCAGCGCTGCGACGATGGCGGCCGCCGGCATCGTGATGAACCAGCCGAGCACGATGTTCTTCGCGACGCCCCAGCGCACCGCGCGGATCCGCTTGGTGGCCCCCACACCCATGATCGCCGAGGTGATCACGTGCGTGGTGGAGATGGGCGCCTTGTAGACGAACGAGGTGATGTACATGACCGTCGAGGCGGTGGCCTCGGCCGCGAAGCCCTGCGGCGGGTCCAGCTCGATGATCTTGCGGCCGAGCGTCCGCATGATCCGCCAGCCGCCCGCGTAGGTGCCCAGCGAGAGCATCGTCGCGCAGGAGATCTTCACCCAGACGGGGATGTCGTAGGTGGCCTGCTGGCCGGAGATGACCAGGGCCATCACCACGATGCCCATGGTCTTCTGGGCGTCCTGCAGACCGTGCGCGAGGGCCATGGCGGCGGCCGAGGCGGTCTGGGCGACCCGGAAGTTGCGCTTGGCGCGGTGCGGGTTGGTCCGGCGGAAGATCCACAGGATCGCGAGCATCACCAGGTAGCCGCCGATCAGGCCGACCACCGGAGAGAGGATCATCGGGATGATGATCTTGTCGATGACGCCGTCCCAGAGCACCTCGGTGCCGCCGGCCAGCGCCGCGCCCACCAGGCCGCCGAACAGGGCGTGCGAGGAGGAGGACGGCAGACCGAAGTACCAGGTGATCAGGTTCCAGGCGATCGCACCGACCAGAGCGGCGAACAGGATCGCCATCCCCTGGTTGCCCTTGGGGGTCTCGATGATGCCCTTGGAGACGGTGTGCGCCACGCCGCTGCCGAGGAAGGCGCCGGCCAGGTTCATCACCGCGGCCATCGCCAGCGCGGCCCTGGGCGTCAGCGCCCGGGTGGAGACCGACGTGGCGATCGCGTTCGCCGAGTCATGGAAGCCGTTGGTGTAGGTGAAGAAGAACGCAACGCCGATGACGGCGATGAGTGCTGCCATGTCCACGAGGGTCAGGACTCCTTGACGGCGATGGTCTCCACCGTGTTGGCGACGTGCTCGAACGCGTCCGCCGCCTCCTCAAGGACGTCCACGATCTGCTTGAGCTTGAGCACCTCGATGGCGTCGTACTGGCCGGAGAAGAGGTGGGCGAGCAGCTTGCGGTGGATCTGGTCGGCCTGGTTCTCCAGCCGGTTGACCTCGATCCAGTACTCGGTCAGGTTCGACATGCTGCGCAGGTTCGGCATCGCCTCGGCGGTGAGCTCCGCGGCGCGCGCCAGCACCTCGATCTGCTGCTCGATGCCCTTCGGCAGGGTCTGGATGTCATAGAGGACGACCAGGTCGACGGCCTCCTCCATGAAGTCCATGATGTCGTCCAGCGACGAGGCGAGGCTGTAGATGTCCTCGCGGTCGAAGGGCGTGATGAAGGACGAGTTCAGCTGGTGGAAGACGGCATGGGTGGTGTCGTCCCCGGCGTGCTCGGCGGCGCGCATGCGCTCGACGATCTCCGCGCGGGCCGACACGTCTGATCCCAGCAGTTCCAGCAGGAGCTTCGAACCGACGACGAGGTTCTCCGCGGCCGCGGCGAACATGTCGTAGAAGCTCGTCTCCTTCGGGGTCAGGCTAAAACGCACGGAAATCTCCGATGTGCGGGGTAGGGACTGAACGATGCTAGGTGCAACCAAGCGCAATCGCGCAAACGGGTGGTGAAAGTGGAGGTCAATCCTCCTCTTCTGTTCGGCTGCCGCACCAGCGAACCCGGACCGCACTCACAGGCGCGGACGCGAGCCATCAGTCTGACGGAACCTCGCCCGGATTGTCCCCGTCGTGCGCACGGAAGACCGGGGCGCCCGCTCAGACGGGTGAACCGCCCGGCAGGCCGCCTGGGGCCGCGCGGTGCCCGCCGGTCCGGCCGTCGGAACACCACGGACGGCCCCGGTGTTGGACACTGGTGGCCGACGCAGCCACCAGGCACTCAGACGAAGGCGGGCCGATGACCACGACGCAACCGCGCACCGAGCCGGACGACGCGCACGGCACCGAGCCGCACGCCGACGACACCGCCGCGGCCGACGGGCACCACGGTCCGCACGGGTACAGCGCGCAGAAGGACGCCCACCTCAAGCGGCTGCGCCGGATCGAGGGGCAGATCCGCGGCCTCCAGCGGATGGTCGACGAGGACGTCTACTGCATCGACGTGCTGACCCAGGTGTCGGCCAGCACCAAGGCCCTGCAGTCCTTCGCGCTCTCCCTGCTGGAGGAGCACCTGCGGCACTGCGTCGCGGCGGCGGCCGAGGAGGGCGGCGCC
The DNA here is from genome assembly GCF_009569385.1 of Streptomyces kaniharaensis. NCBI lineage: Bacteria > Bacillati > Actinomycetota > Actinomycetes > Kitasatosporales > Streptomycetaceae > Streptomyces > Streptomyces kaniharaensis. The sequence continues at coordinate 2,534,306 of NZ_WBOF01000001.1, read as the reverse complement.
GAGCTCGACGCCAAGGTGGCGGAGGCCACGGCCGCGATCGGCCGGCTGCTGCGCAGCTGAGACCGCCTCCCCGGCTCCCGGTCGCGTCCTAGGAGTCCCACGCGGCCGACCGGCTCGCGTCCGTCCTCCCGGGTTCGGGCCGGTCGAGCAGCACCTCGTCGATCCGCTCGGTCGGCAGCCGGTCGCCGGTGCTGGACGTCGCGGCGATCATCAGTTCGCCGGCCAGCTCGATCTCGTCGAGGGCCGCGTCGTCGTGGCCGCCGCTGCGACCGCCCGTGGACGACACCACCTGCACCACCCCTTCAGTGCCTCGCCAGCCCGGGCGGCAGCCACCCGACGTCCAGCCTAGGCACTTCGGAGCCCGTCCACATGGCACGGACGGGCCATCTCGGCGCCGCCGAAACGGGTGGCCGCCGCTCCCCGATCGGCCACCCGCTCCGGCGGCACCCCGACTCGCCCCGGCGCCGGAGCGCTGCCCCCGGTCGCCCTACTTCGGGCTCTCCGTGGGCTTCAACGCGAAGATGTCCGAGGCCGGTGGCTCGGCCGTCTCCACCGGCTTGCCGAAGTCCGCCAGCGCGGTGGTCGAGGTCACCTTCACCTGGTCCTTGGCCTCCTTCGAGCCGGCCACCCCGGCGAAGGTGAAGACCTCGACCACCTTGTGCAGCCGGCCCTGGTCGTCCAGCCAGGCGTCGTACGGGACTTCCTTGACGGTGAAGGTCTGGGACCCCATCCGCAGGCCGTCGCCGCCCCGCCCGCCGGTCGCGTCGGCCGCCTTGGCCAGGTCGAGGGTGCCGCGGTAGTGGTGCAGCGAGACCCCGTCGACCGTCTCGTTGCCGACCGCGTCCGCCTTCTGCACCCCGCGCAGCGCGCCCGCGGCGGTGGCCGGATCGGTGGCGCCGCTGCTGACCAGGTTGCCGTCCGGCAGTTGGCGCACGTCCAGCTTGACCCACTTGCCCTCGGGCACCTTGGCACCGCTGTTCTGCAGGTAGACCGTGCCCGGCAGGACCACTTCGACGATCTTCCCGGTGGTCGCCGCGCCCGGCGGCACGGCGATCTCCAGCCGGCCGATCCGCTTCACGTAGTCGTAGCCACCGGTGCCGGCGAACACGGCCTTCTTTTCGGACGACTCGGTGACCAGCTCGGTGGTGGTGTGCGCGGATCCGGTCCGGCCCGTGATGTCGGCGGCGTTGCGCACCGCCGTGAGCGCGTCCGGGGAGAGCTGGTCGGGGACGCTCTGGTCCGACGAGCCGCCGGACCCTCCCGAGCAGCCGACGAGCCCGGCCAGGGCTGCGGCGAGCAGGGCGGCCCCGGCCGCCGAGCGCAGGTGCGACACCGGCCGGCGCCGTGGCCGGCCGGTGCGCTGCTGGTCGGTCATCTTCATCCTCGCGACAACCCCCTCGGGCCCGACTGCCCCACCGGACACCACCGGGTGGGCAGAGCTCTTGCCGGGCAAACGAGTTGAGGCGCGAAGGGTTACGGGGAGCAGGGCGCGGGAAGGGCGTCGCGCGTCGGGTGCCCGGCGCGTTACGGTGGTTCACGTGCACAGTGAGCTGCCGGCTTCGCCCGGCACCCGGATGCCCGAGCACCGCATCGCGATCAGCGAGCGGGGTTCCTTCGCCCACGCGACCTGCAGCTGCGGCTGGTACTCGCCGGCCCGCCGCTCGCGCGACCTGGCCCGCCGTGAGGGGGCCGACCACCTCGCCGACAACGGCGGGGAAGCGGGGTAGCGGTTCGGGCGCTTTCCGCGGGTCCTTTCCTCGGGCCCGGGCCTTGGGCCTAGGCCGCCAGATCGGACTCCGGCGGCTGCTCGTCCGCCCGCACGGCCCCGCGCTCCCGGCCGCGCCGCCGGCCTCGCGCCGGGCCCGGGCCGCCGCGCTCCGGCGCCCGGATCAGCGGGGCGACGGCGGTGCGGCTCAGCGCATGGCAGAACGGGACCAGGACGGCCATCGCGATCGGCGCCAGCAGTAGCACCACCGCGGTGGCGAGCGCGAACCCGCCGATCACGTCGGTCGGGTAGTGGACGCCCATGAACATCCGGCAGAAACCCTGCAGCAGGGCCAGGCCCCCGGCGATCCAGCCCAGCCGCCGGTTCACCAGGAACAGCGCCACCGCGACGCCCATCGTCATGGTCGAGTGGTCGCTGACGAAGGAGTGCGTGCCGGCCTTGCCGTCCACCAGCACCAGCAGTCCGCCGTGGTCCACGAAAGGGCGCGGGCGGTCCACGATCGCGGCGATCGGCAGGTTGGCCAGCTCGGCGATGGCGACCGAGAGCGGCACCCAGAGCAGCCCGGCGATCGCCACGGGCGCGTCCGGGCGGCGTCTGGCCTGGAGCCAGGCGACCAGGCCGAGCATCGCCAGGCCGATCAGGATGCCGTACTCGCCGATCCAGGAGACCAGGTGGTCCAGCCACTGCGGGGAGCGCTTGGCCAGGCCGTTGACGGCGTAGAGCAGGCCGAGGTCGGGGTTGGTCGTGTCGGCAAGCGGCGTCGACACGCCGCACCTCCTTCTGGTCTGCTGCACCTGTGCGTTCCGGTCGGGCACCCCGCCCGGCGCAAAGAGCTGACGGGGGGCCATCAAACCCAACGTCATCGCCTAGGCACAGCGTTCCACGGAAACGCGCGGTTATGGAAACTTGACTCAGTGTCCACAGCGCACTCACACGCCACGGCAATTGACGGCTCAGGGCTTTGCGGTCGGTTGACCCGCGGCCGACGGGCCCTGGTCCGCCGGGAGGGGCGGAGCGCCGGCCGTCGGGCGGGAGGCCGCGGGCGGGACTGCCGGCGGGGTCGCCGGAGCGGCCGCCGCCGGTGCCGCGGTGGGCGACGCGGGCGCGTCCGGGGTGGCCCCGCCGCCGACCCCGCCCTTGCCCGTGATGCTGCCGTCCGCGTTGCGCACCGGCAGTGCCTCCGCGCCGTCCGAGGTGACCCGGGTGGCGCCGATGTACTCCCTGGTGTCGATCTTGTCGTAGCGGATCACCGCACCGGTGTGCGGCGCGTTGATCATGTAGCCGCCGCCGACGTAGATCCCGACGTGGTGGATGCTGCGCGGATCGTTCAGGTCCGTCGCCCAGAACACCAGGTCGCCCGGCCGCAGCTGGTCCCGCGACGGGTGCGGCCCCGCGTACCACTGGTCGTCGGCCACCCGGGGCAGCGTGATCCCCACACTCGCGTACGCGGCCTGGGTGAGGCCCGAACAGTCGAACCGCCCGTCCTGCGACGGCAGCCCCTCACCGCCCCACAGGTACGGCGTGCCCAGCTTCGTCTGCGCGAAGTAGATCGCCGCGGCCGACTGCTGGGACACCTCCACCGGCGCCGTCGGCGCCGTGAAACTGCGCGCCAGCGCCTTGATGTTCTTCACGTACCCCTGCGTCTCCTTGTACGGGGGCACGCCGTTGTACTTCTCCACCGCGTACGGACCGGCGTTGTACGCCGCCAGCAGGTTGTCCTGACGGTCCCCCGGCACCTTGGCCACGTCCTTGGCCAGCGAGCAGTCGTACGTCGCCGCCGAGGCGATGGCGTCCGCCGCGTTCCAGATGTCCTTCTTGCCGTCACCATCCGCGTCGACGCCGTAGATCGCCCAGGTGCCCGGCAGGAACTGGGCCATTCCCAAAGCCCCGACGGAGGAACGGGCCGACGGGTCGAAACCGCTTTCCTGGTAGAGCTGTGCCGCGAGCATCGGCGGGGAGATCTCCGGGCAGAGCGCTCCCCACTTCTGGATCAGGCCCTGGTACGCGGCCGGCACCGAACCGGCCGACAACGCGGCGCGATTGGCCGACGCCTGAGGTGTCCCACTCGCCGCATACGTCCCGATCGTCACCAGTGCGATGAACCCGATCGCGGCAACTCCCGTCGCAGCGGCGGCCGGACCGGCCTTCCGGAGTACCATCAGCACCATCCCGACGAATCGTCAGTCGAAGTGTCCCGGAAGGCGTTGCTCACCGCAATCATCAGAGATACAAAGAGTGAGCGCTATCCTTCGTACGGTGGACATCCTCGCGTACGTGTCCGATGCCTCACGACCAATATGCGAGAAGTAGCCAAGTCGACATCAGATCTGGCCAAGAATAGGCACCGACCCTTCGCGCGGGCGGGGTCCGGGGCCTTGAATTTGCCTGATCGGGCGGTGAGATGGAAATGAACCTGAGCAGCGGCGTGCAGCGCATCGCGATCGGCCACCTGGCCGAGGACCCTCCAAAGAAGCCGAATATCGACACCATCATCGGCGGGATCGCCCCGGACTGGGGCCCGTTCGCGAGTCTCGGCTCGGAGGCCCGGGTGATGGTCGAGGTCATCATGGCCGTCGCCATCCTCGTCTGCCTCGGCATCGCCGTCTGGGGTGCGGCCAAGCAGCGGATCGGTGCGACCGCCATGCGGGACAGCTTCGGTGCCGAACAGGGCAAGGGGCTGATCATCGCGGGGCTGACCGGCGTGTTCATCATCGGATCACTCGGCACTCTGTTCACCATTGTCTACGGTATGGCGATCTGACGATCGGGCAGCAGTAGTCCTGCCCACCTGAGGTCAGGTCCCCGTCCCGACCATCGGAGTCTCCGCCCGCCAGGAGTCCACCACCGTTCCCACCCTCCGTCCGATCCCGCCCACGGCCGGAGGGCCCCCGGAGCCGCCCGGCTCCCCGCACCAGGAGGGCCGCCGTGCCGTTGTCCGACGACCAGCCGCACACCCGTACGCGGCTACCGGTCGGCGAACAGCCCTCCTCGCAGTCGAACGGACGTCAGGCCAGACCGCTCCGCACCCTCCTGACCGTCCTCGTCGTCGTCACCCTGCTCGTCGTCGCGATCTCCATCGCCAACCACGGCAAACCCGACCCCGGGAACTCCGCCCGCTCCGCCGACAAGGCCCCCACCGCCCCCTCCGGCGCCGGCCCCGCCCCAAGCGGCGACCAGCCGGTCAGCACCACCACCAACGGCATCGCCGGCGGCTTCCCGCACACCGACCAGGGCGCCCAGTCCGCCGCCGCCAACTACGCGGTGGCCATCGGCTCCGCGGACATGTTCCGCACCGACACCCGCCACACCATCGTCGCCACCATCGCCGACCCGAACGCCGTCGCCACCCTCCAATCCCGCCTGGACCAGGGCTTTTCGCCCGAGACGGCCGCGAAGTTCGGGGTGGATGCGCAGGGGCGGCCTCCCAAGGGCCTGACGTTCGTCAGCCGGACTATTCCGGTCGGCACCAAGAGCAGTGGATACACCGCCGACACTGTCAAGATCGACGTCTGGTGTACCGGGCTATTCGGATTGGCGGGCGAGCACTCGATCAGGCCGGTTGCCGAGGAGTGGTTCACACTCAGCCTCAGCCTGCGGTGGACCGGAACAGACTGGAAGCTCACCGATTTCAGCCGGGCGTCCGGTCCGGCGCCCGTCCCGCCGGATCAGCAGGCTGCGACCGCGGAGGAGATCACTGGTGCCGTCGAGCAGTTCGGAGGCTTCCGTTATGCGCGCTGACGGTAGGTCTGGTCTTTTGTGGCAGAACCTGAGCCGCCTCGCTGGAGGGGCTTTGGTCGGCATCGCCTCGGTCATGCTGACGGCACACCGCGCTCTTGCGGAGCCGTCGCCCACTCCGAATCCAGCGGTTACCAACACGAGTTGTCCGGGCGTGCCGCTGCCCGGTAACGATGTCTACTGCGCTCCGGGCGGTACCGGCTCCGTGCCAGGCAGTGGAACCGTCGGCACCGTCACCGATCCGCTCGGTTCGTTGGCCAAGGGGTGCGCGCAGGCGGCGGCTTGGGTGGTGCGGAAGCTGTCGGGGGCGATCGACGGGACGACGCAGGTGGACTTCACCAATGCGTCGTTCCTCCAGCAGTACGCGGTGGTGTTCGCGGCGTCGACGATCATCACCTTGGTGTTGTGGCTCCTGGCGGTGACGAAGCGGGCGGTGCGGGGGGCGCCGTTGACGACGGCGATCTCGGAGGCGATCGGCTTTCTGTGGCTGACGGTGGTGGCGTCCGCGTTCACGCCGTTGATCCTCTACACCGTGGTGAGCGCGACGGACGGGGTGACCAAGGCGATCGCGGTGGGGACAAAGTCGGACACCGGAACGTACCTGGGCGGGTTCGCGGAGACCTTGGAGAAGGGTGACCTGGGGGGCGGGCCGCTGATTCTGATCATCGTGTCGCTGGTGGCGGTGCTGGCGGCGGCGGTGCTCTGGATCGAGCTGCTGATCCGGGCGGCGATGCTGTACGTGGGTGCGCTGCTGGGTACGGCGGTGTACGCGGGGCTGGTGGACAAGCAGTTGTGGAAGCACGTGCGCCGGTGGGCGGGGGTGATGGTGGCGGTGGACCTGGCGAAGCCGATCATCGTGATCATCCTGGGCCTGGCGGGTGCGGTGGCGACCGGGGCGGGGGCCGGCGACGACTTCGCCCGGGTGCTGTCGGGGCTGGCCATCCTGTTCCTGTCGATCTTCGCGAGTGCCACCGTGTACCGCTTCGTGCCGGGCTTCGGCGACGAGATGCTGAACATGCGCCGGGCCCGGGCCAGCGCGGTGTCGGCGGGGTCGGCGATGATCAACGGCACCGCGAACCTGATGAAGCAGGGCATCACCACCCACGGCGACCGCGGCCCGCAGGCGGCCGGTACCGGTGGTGGGGGTGCGGGCGGCGGTTCGGTGGCCCCGGGCATCGCCGCGCACGCGGGCCGTACGCCGGCTCCGCCGCCGCAGGCCGGGCCGCCGCAGGCTCCGGTTCCGATCCGCGACAGCAATCCAGCGAAGGGAGGGTGACGGGTAAGTGAGCAGCGAACCGCTCGGCCAGTACGGTGCCCAGTACGCCCAGCCGTATGTGCACCAGCGCCGCACCTACCTGATCGGCAAGGCCCGCCCGAACGCGCCGATCGGCCGGAACCGGGAGTCCGGCGAGATCGTTCTGATCATCTTCGGGGCGTTCCTCGGGATGCTCTGGGGCCTGCTGATGCCGGTCCTGCCGCTGCGCATCGGGGGCCTGGTCGGCCTGCCCGCGCTGGCCATCGCGGCGGTCTACGTGCCGTACCGCAAGCGGACGTTCTACAAGTGGGTGGAGATCAACCGCACCTACCGGCGGACGGTCCGCAGCGGACGGGGGGTGTGGCGGTCGGACGTGATGGACGCCGGTACCCGGATGGACGGCCGGGAGGTGGAGGTCGGCCCGCCGCCGGGGGTGGGGCGGCTGCGCTGGCTGGCGGCGCCGTTCGGGCCGGACGAGGTCGGGGTGCTGATGCACCTGGAGCGGCGGACGGTGACGGCCGCGATCGAGATCGAGGGCCCGGGTGTGGGCCTGCGCGACTCGGAGGACCAGGAGGCGCTGGTCGACCGGTTCGGCACGCTGCTGAAGCACGTCGCCAACGGGGACGGTTTCGTGACCCGGCTGCAGATCCTGGCCCGGACGCTGCCGGCCGACCCGGACGCGCACGCCAAGGACGTCGAGCGGCGCGGTGACCACGACGCGCCGCGCTGGCTGATGGAGTCGTACGACCAGCTGCAGTCGATGGTGTCGACCTCGTCGGAGCAGCACCGGGCGTACCTGGTGGCCTGCATGCACTACACCCGGGACCTGGCCGCCGAGGCGCACGCGATGGGCCGCACCTCGACCGGCGGGCGGGCCCGGGACGACGAGGGGCTGGCGGCCGTGATGGCCCGCGAGCTGACCGACATCTGCGCCCGGCTGGCGGAGGCGGACATCCGGGTGCGCCAGCCGCTCGGCCAGGCCCGGCTGTCGTCGCTGCTGCACTCGATGTACGACCCGGACCACCCGATCGACCACATCCAGGCGATGTCCCGGCGCAACGCCTGGCCGGCCGAGCTGGACGCGACCCACCCGCAGTACCTGACGGCGAAGACCCGCGAGTCGACGACCCGGGAGCCGTGGTGCCACGCCACCGCCTGGGTCAAGGAGTGGCCGCTGACCCCGGTGGGCGTCAACTTCCTGGCGCCGCTGCTGGTGCACACCCCGGACGTGATCCGGACGGTCGCGGTGACGATGGACCTGGAGCCCACCGACGTCGCGATCGAGCGGATGCTGACCGAGAAGACCAACGACGAGGCGGAGGCCAGCCGCGCGGCGAAGATGAACCGCACGGTCGACCCGCGCGACCTGGCGCACACCGGCCGGGTGGACCAGCGCGGTGACGACCTGGCGTCCGGCGCGGCCGGGGTCAACCTGGTCGGCTACATCACGGTCTCCTCGCGCAGCCCGGAGGCGCTGGCCCGCGACAAGCGGACGATCCGGGCCTCGGCGGGCAAGAGCTACCTCAAGCTGGAGTGGTGCGACCGCGAGCACCACCGGGCGTTCGTCAACACCCTGCCGTTCGCCACCGGCATCCGCCGCTGAGCGCGGCCCTATCCGTCCACCCGTCCCGCTGACATACCAGGAGGCCGCTCATGGGGCTGGGCAACCTCACCGACGCGTTCACCAGCCTGATGTTCGGCAAGGTGGAGACCACCCGGCTGCCGGTGCGCACCTCGACCGGCCAGGCTCAGGCGGTCTACCTGCCCACGGCCGCCCCGGGGCTGGGCGACTCGGGGGTGATCATCGGTCGTGAGGTGTACAGCGGCAAGGGGTACGTGTACGACCCCTTCCAGCTGTACGGGCAGCAGTTGCCGGCCCCGCACTGGCTGGTGCTGGGCGAGTCGGGCAACGGCAAGTCGGCACTGGAGAAGACGTACGTCCTGCGGCAGTTGAGGTTCCGCGACCGGCAGGTCGTGGTGCTCGACGCGCAGGGCGAGGACGGCGTCGGCGAGTGGAACCTGATCGCCGACGCACTGGGCATAAAGTCGATCCGCCTGGACCCGATGGCGGCCCGGGACGGCGGGGTGAAGCTCAACCCGCTGGACCCGGCGATCACCCAGACCGGCCAGCTGTCCCTGCTGCGCACCATCATCGAGGTGGCGATGGGGCGCGGCCTGGAGGAGCGGGCCGGCTTCGCGCTGAAGGCCGCGCACGCCCACGTGGTGGCCTCGGTGAAGGACCGCCAGCCGGTGCTGGACGACATCATCGACACTCTGCGCAACCCCGACCTGTCCTCGGTGGAGTCGCTGGGCGTGGCGGTGGACGAGGTGCAGTCCTGGGGCCTGGACGTGGCGCTGGTGCTGGACCGGCTGGTCGACGGCGACCTGCGCGGCATGTTCGACGGGCCGACCACCGACGGCATCGACCTGGACGCACCGCTGATCGTCTTCGACCTCTCGCACATCGACCGCAACTCGATCGCGATGCCGATCCTGATGGCGATCGTCGGCGTGTGGCTGGAGCACACCTGGATCCGGCCGGACCGGAAGAAGCGCATCTTCCTGGTCGAGGAGGCCTGGCACATCATCAACAGCCCGTTCGTGGCACAGCTGTTCCAGCGTCTGCTGAAGTTCGGCCGCCGGCTCGGGCTGTCGTTCGTCGCGGTGGTGCACCACCTGTCGGACGTGGTGGACGGCGCGGCGGCCAGGGAGGCCTCGGCGATCCTGAAGATGGCCTCCACCCGGACGATCTACATGCAGAAGGCCGAGGAGGCGCGGGCCACCGGCCGGGTCCTGGGCCTGCCGAGGTGGGCGGTGGAGATCATCCCCACGCTTTCGCCGGGCATCGCGGTCTGGGACGTCAACGGGAACGTCCAGGTGGTCAAGCACATCATCACCGAGACGGAACGGCCGCTGGTCTACACGGACCGCGCGATGACGGAGGACGCCGTCGCCGAACGGTCGCGTGCCGAACGGCAGTTGGCGGCGGAACCTGGCGTGTGAGGGCGGTCGGCGGGCGGAAGACCCCGGCGATCTGGCGATGACTCGTCAGTAGGTAATCTTCTCGTTACGTTTGACGTCCTGACAGCTACGCGCGTTGACTCTAGGCTGCACAGGCGCAACACATTGCCGGACGCCCGGTCCTGTCCACGGCCGGGCGCTCTTCCAAGGTGCAGGGGACCTTCATGCTCACCGCCAGATCCCGACGCACGGCCCTGGCCGTGGTCGCCGCCGCCGGACTGTTCGGCACGGTGGCCGTGCCGACGGCCGCGCAGGCCGCCGACGCCAACGCCCGTCATCACAAGACCGTCAACCTCCAGCTGCTGGCGATCAACGACTTCCACGGCAACCTGGAGCCTCCGGCCGGCTCGGCCGGCACCATCAAGGAGATCGACCCGGCCACCGGCAAGGAGGTCAGCACCCCGGCCGGCGGCATCGAGTACCTGGCCACCGCGCTGCGCCAGGCGCGCGAGGCGGCCGACGACTCGATCACCGTCGCGGCCGGCGACATCGTCGGCGCGAGCCCGCTCACCTCGGCGCTGTTCCACGACGAGCCGACCATCGAGGCGATGGACAAGCTCGGCCTGGACGTCACGTCGGTCGGCAACCACGAGTTCGACCACGGCTCGCAGGAGCTGCTGCGGCTGCAGAACGGCGGCTGCCACCCGGTCGACGGCTGCTACGAGAAGGGCCGCAAGTTCCGCGGCGCCAACTTCAACTACCTCTCCGCCAACGTCACCGACGAGAACACCGGCGAGCCGCTGCTGGCCCCGTACTGGGTGACCAAGTCGCAGGGCGTGAAGATCGGCTTCATCGGCGTCACCCTGGAGGGCACGCCGAACGTCGTGACCGCCGCGGGCGTCAAGGGCCTGAAGTTCGCCAACGAGGTCACCACGATCAACAAGTACGCCGCCGAGCTCAAGGCGCAGGGCGTCAACTCGATCGTCGCGCTGATCCACGAGGGCGGCTACCCGGCCAGCAGCGTCTACAACTACGACTGCGGCCCGGCCGGCCAGGGCGTCTCCGGCCCGATCGTCGACATATCCCGGAAGCTGGACCCGTCGATCGGCGCCATCGTCACCGGCCACACCCACAACTCGTACGCCTGCACCATCCCGGACCCCAACGGCGTGCCGCGCTCGGTGACCAGCGCCGCCTCCTTCGGCCGGCTCTTCACCCAGATCGACCTGAAGCTGGACAAGAGCAACGGCACCATCGTGCGCCCCTCGGTCAAGGCCGAGAACCACGTCGTGCGCCGCACGCTGCCGAAGGCCGAGGACATGAGCGAGCTGATCGCCCGCTACTCCAAGCTGGCCGCCCCGATCGCCAACCGTCCGGTCGGCTACATCGCCTCGGACATCAACGGCCGCGGCAGCAGCGACCTGGAGAAGCCGCTCGGCGACCTGATCGCCGACGCCCAGCTGGAGGGGCTGTCCCCGGCCGACAAGGGCGGGGCGCAGGTCGCCTTCATGAACCCCGGCGGCATCCGGTCCGACCTGGTCTACAAGGCCGTCGGCAGTGAGGGCGACGGCGTGGTGACCTACAGCAAGGCGTTCACCGTCCAGCCGTTCACCAACATGATGCAGGTCAAGACGCTGACCGGGGCCCAGCTGATCCAGCTGCTCCAGCAGCAGGTCAGCGGCGGCAACACCGCCGCGCCGAAGATCCTGCAGGTGTCCAAGAGCCTCAGCTACACCCTGGACATGCGCAAGACCGGTGCCGACCGGGTCCTGGTCGACTCGATCCGCCTCAACGGTGCGCCGATCGACCCGGCCGCCAAGTACCGCGTCGCGGCGAATGAGTTCCTGGCCGCCGGCGGCGACGGCTTCCCGGCCTTCGCGGCCGGCACCGACAAGCTCGTCGGCGCCTCCGACCTGGAGGTCTTCGTGGCCTACCTGGGTGCCCACAGCTCGGCGTCCGCGCCGCTGAAGGCCCCGGCGAAGGACCGGATCAAGGTCATCGGCCCGGGCATCGACATCGACTGACCGTGAGCCGGCACAGGACGGGCGGGGCGCTGTCGGGGCGCCCCGCCCGTTCGTTCATTCCGGGGCCGGGCCGCCGGGCAGCCGGACGGTGGCGAGGGCACCCGGACCGCCGTCCCCGGCCGGGCCCAGCGACACCTCGCCGCCGGCCTCCCGCACGCTCTGTGCGACGATCGACAACCCGAGGCCGGAGCCCGGCAGTTGGCGCGAGGACGGGGAGCGCCAGAACCGGTCGAACACGTACTGCAGCTCGTCCGGCGGGATGCCGGGGCCGTGGTCGCGGACGGTCAGCACGCCCTGCTGGAGGCGGACGTAGATGGTGCCGCCGGGCGGGCTGTACTTGACCGCGTTGTCCAGCAGGTTGATCACCGCGCGTTCGAGCGCGGCGGCGTCGCCGTGGACGAACCAGGGCTCGGTCACGGTCTCGAAGACCAGCCCAGGGCCGCGCAACTTGGCGCGCTCGACCGCACGTTGGGCGATCTCGTGCAGGGCGACGACGGTGAGGCCGGGCCCAGTCTTCGGGGAGTCGGGGCGGGAGAGCTGGAGGAGGTCGCCGATCAGGACGGTGAGTTCCTGCATCTGGGCCTTCATGTTGCCCAGCAGCTTCGTCTTGGTGGCGGGCGGGAGCGGGCGCCCGGTCTCGTCGCTGCGGATGAGCAGGTCGACGTTGGTGCGCAGGGACGTCAGGGGCGTACGGAGCTCGTGCCCGGCGTCGGCGATCAGGCGGGTCTGCCGTTCCCGGGCGTTCGCGAGGGCGGTGCTCATGGAGTTGAAGGAGGTGGAGAGGCGGGCGATCTCGTCGTCGCCGTGGACGGGGATCGTCGTGCCGACCTCCTCGGTGCGGGCGATGTGCTCGACGGCGTCGGTGAGTTGGTCGACGGGCTTGAGGGAGGAGTGGGCCACGAGGCGGCCGGCGACGGCGGCGAGGAGGATGCCGCCGAGGGAGACGGCTCCGAGGAGGATGGCAAGGCCCTGGAGGGAGTCCTCGACGGGCTGGGTGGGGGTGGCCACCATCACGAGGCCGGGGACGGGTGGGTATCCGGGCGCCTTCAGGACAGCCGGCGCCACCCGGACCAGGGCAGGGTCGCCATTCGTGTACTTCCCGCTGCGGATGGTGGACTGGCCGGCCTTGAGGTGGATCGCGGCGGCGTCGGTCGGCGAGATCACGATCGCCCTGGTCGCTTCCCTCGGGAGACAGACCGCTACGGGGTTGACCGCCACGAACTGAGTGTCCCTCGGAGCAGATCCGCCCGGCTCCGGAAAAAGCCCCTGACGCTGGAGGGTCTGGGCCTGCTCCAGAGCGGCTTCCGGGGTGGCGGGACAGTTGACACCGAAGCTCGGCCGAGGAAGTGGCACGCCCGCCAGGTCCGCCCGCACCTGGTTGTAGAGCTGCTTCTCCACGATGAACCAGCACGCCAGCGCCGACAGCGCGATCGCCACCGCCACCGCAGCCGCGCTCAGGAAGATGAGGCGGCTGCGCAGCGAACGGGAGCGGAACCAGTGGACGAGGCGCCAGAGCCCGGAGGGGTGTGGCGGAGCCAGCGGTGGGGGCGGGATGTTGCTCACGCGCTGGTGCCGGGGGCCGGGCGCAGGGCGTAGCCGACACCGCGTACGGTCTGGATGATCCGGGGCATGCCGCCCTGCTCGGTCTTGCGGCGCAGGTACATCACGTAGACGTCCAGGGAGTTGGAGGAGGGCTCGAAGTCGAAGCCCCAGACCGCCTTGAGGATCTGTTCGCGGGTGAGGACCTGGCGGGGGTGGGAGAGGAACATCTCCAGCAGCATGAACTCGGTGCGGGTCAGTTCGACCGGCTTGCCGGCGCGGGTGACCTCGCGGGTGGCCGTGTTCATCCGCAGGTCGCCGAAGGCGAGCACCTCGCTCTCGTCCTCGGCGGCGGCGCGGGCGGCGGCCTCGGTGGCGAGGGCGTTGCGGCGGAGCAGGGCGCGGACCCGGGCGAGGAGTTCGTCGAGTTCGAAGGGCTTGGCGAGGTAGTCGTCGGCGCCGACGTCGAGGCCGGTGACGCGGTCGCCGACGGCGTCCCGGGCGGTGAGCATGAGCACCGGGACGGTGTCGCCGCGGGAGCGCATCCGGCGCACGGCGGTGAGGCCGTCCATCCGGGGCATCATGATGTCCAGCAGGACGAGGTCGGGATTGTCGCGTTCGACGGACTCGAGGGCCTCGTAGCCGTCGGTGGCGGTGGCGACCTCGTACCCCTCGAAGGCGAGGCTGCTCTCCAGGGCGTCCCGGAGGGCGGGTTCGTCGTCGACCACGAGGAGCCGGGCCGAGATGTGGCCGGACTCGGCGGGGCTGCGGTCGTCGGCGGACGGGGTCATGGGCGGTTGCCCTTTCTCGTCGTGTGGGGGGCCTGCTCGGGGACCTGCTCGGAGTAATTGTCCGTCTTACGCGTTCTGGCCGGCCTGCAGTTTCGGCAGGACGTGCTTGATGTCGTTGATCGGGATGGCGAAGCCGAGGCCGACGCTGCCGGCGCTGCTGTTGCCGCCGCCCGCGGTGGAACTGGAGCCGTTGGGCGAGTACATGGCCGAGTTGATGCCGATGACCTGGCCGTTGGCGTTGATCAGCGGGCCGCCGGAGTTGCCCGGGTTGAGGGCGGCGTCGGTCTGGAAGGCCTTGTAGGTGGTGGTACTGCCGTTGTTCTGCTGCGGGAGGGTGCCGCGCATCCCGGGCAGGTTGGGGAAGCCGAAGCCGCCGTTCCCGCCGGTGGCGCCCTCGTCGACCTGGACGGTGACCTCGCGGTTCTCGGCGCTGATGATGCCGGAGGTGACGGTGTCGGTGAGGCCGTCGGGGTTGCCGATGGCGACGACGGGCTCGCCGACCACGACGGTGGAGGAGTCGCCGAGGGTGGCCGGGGTGAGGTTCTTCACGCCGTCCGCAGTGATCACCGCGACGTCCAGGGACTTGTCGGTGCCGGTGACGGTGGCCTGGGCGGTGGAGCCGTCCTTGAAGGTGACGGTCGTCCGGCCGCCGTTCATCGCGCCGGAGATCACGTGGTAGTTGGTGAGGATCTGGCCGCTCGTGTTCAGTACGACGCCGGTGCCGGTGGCGGTGCCGCTGCCGTTCTTGACGGTGATCTGGACGACGCTGGGCGAGACGGCGGCGGCGATGGCGGCCACGTCGGCGCTGCCGTCGGAGCGGGCGGAGACCGGGCTGGCGATGGTCGCGGTGCGGGTGCCGGGGCCGTTCTGCTGGGCGGCGACGACCCCGCCGGTCACCCCGCCGAGGACGGCGGCGACCGCGCCGACGGCGGTGACCAGGACGAGCCGCCCGCGCAGCAGGCCGCGCCGTGCCCGGTCGCCGTGCCCGCCGTGTCCTCCGGCGGTGGGCGGCTCGGGTGGCATGGGCGGGGGAGGGGGCGGGCCGTCGAAACCGCCGCCGGAGTGGTCCTCCTGGTAGCCGTACGGGGTCGCGCCGGTACCGGCGCCCGTGTTCGTGCTGCTGCCGAGGACGGTGCCCTCGATGACGCGGTGCTCGTAGGGCCCGGACGGCTGTGCGCCGTGCTGCTCGCCGTACTGACCGGTCCACCCGTACTGCTCGCCACCGTGCTGCTGCTGTTCGTTCATGCCGACCAACGTCCGCCCGGCGGATGAGGATCGGATGAGAACCGGCTCAGAAGGGTCCGAGAAGCCCGTTCGGTTCTCATAAAGCCAGGTCAGAAGGCATGTGACCGGAGCAGGTCACTCCGTTTCGGCGGACGGTCAGGGCCTGCCGGGGGCCTCCCCGTCGCAGCCGCAGGAGCGGCGGATCACCAGGCGGGAGGGGAACTTCCGGACCCGCTCGGTGTCCGAGCCGGGCACCATCAGCGAGTCGTCGAGGACCAGGTCCACGGCGGCCCGGGCCATCGCGTCCCGGTCGGAGGCGACGGTGGTCAGCGGCGGGTCGGCGAGGGCGGCCTCGGGCACGTCGTCGAAGCCGGCCACCGCGAGGTCCTCCGGGACCTTCAGCCCGACCTCGCGGGCGGCCCGGAGCACGCCGATCGCCTGGTCGTCGGTGGAGCAGAAGATCGCCGACGGCCGGTCCGGCGAGCGCAGCACGCCGAGCGCGACCTGGTAGGCGCCGTAGCGGTGGAAGGGCGCGTCGATCAGGTGCGGCTCGGCGGGCAGGCCGTGCGCGTCCATGGCCCGCTGCCAGCCCTCGACGTGGTCGATGACCGGGTCGCCGGGGGCCGGGGAGTCGACCGGGCCGCCGAAGCAGGCCACGTACGGGTGCCCGTGCACCTCCAGCAGGTGGCGGACGACGGCCTCGGCACCGCCCACGTCGTCGGTGACCACCGCGACGTCGTCGATCGCCTCGGGACGGCGGTGCAGCAGGACCACCTTGGCCCCCTCCATCGCCGCGAACTCCTCGGCGGCGCGCTGCGAGGGGCCCTGGCTGACCAGGATCAGGCCGGAGACGCGCATGCCGAGGAAGGCGCGGACGTAGTGCACCTCACGGTCGTCCACATAGTCGGAGTTGCCGATCAGCACGAGCTTGCCGCGCTCGGAGGCGGCTCGTTCGACGGCGTGCGCCATCTCCGCGAAGAACGGCTGGCGGGCGTCCGGGACGACCATGCCGATCAGGTTGGTGCGGCGGGAGGCCATCGCCTGGGCGACGCTGTTCGGCCGGTAGCCGAGCTGCTCGATCGCCGCGAGGACCTTCTCCTTGGTGGCGGGCGCGACCGGGCGCGGCCCATTGTTGATCACGTAGCTGACGACCGCGGTCGAGGTCCCAGCCAGTCGGGCAACATCGTCGCGCGTCACTTTGGCCACGGGGGGAGTCTACGCGTGTGGCGTCCGCGTCGGCAGGGGGACCTGGAGCGGCCGGAGGGCGGGCGACGGGCGACCAGGGGGGCGAACTGGACAAGCCGGGCGGGACCGGCCCGCCCGGCGCGCCGGTCAGGCCTCCAGCGGCGCCGAGGGGCGCTGGGCGAGCTCCGGGCGCTCGCCCTTCTCCGGCTTCTCCGGGACGACGAAGCGGTAGCCGACGTTGCGCACGGTGCCGATCAGCTGCTCGTGCTCGACGCCGAGCTTGGCGCGCAGCCGTCGGACGTGCACGTCCACCGTCCGGGTGCCGCCGAAGTAGTCGTAGCCCCAGACCTCCTGCAGCAGCTGCGCCCGGGTGAAGACCCGGCCGGGGTGCTGGGCGAGGTACTTGAGCAGCTCGAACTCCTTGAAGGTGAGGTCGAGCGCCCGGCCCTTGAGCTTGGCGGAGTAGGTGGCCTCGTCGACCGAGAGGTCGCCGTTGCGGATCTCCATCGGGCTGTCGTCGGTGACGACCTGGAGCCGGCCGAGCGCGAGCCGCAGCCGGGCCTCGACCTCGGCGGGGCCCGCGGTGTCCAGTAGGACGTCGTCGATGCCCCACTCGGCGGTGACGGCGGCCAGGCCGCCCTCGGTGACCACCAGGATCAGCGGGCAGCCGATGCCGGTGGAGCGCAGCAGCTGGCAGAGGCTGCGGATCTGCGGCAGGTCGCGCCGGCCGTCGACCAGGATGACGTCGGCGCTCGGGGTGTCCACCAGGGCGGATCCCTCGGCGGGGGCCACCCGGACGTTGTGCAGCAGCAGGCCGAGGGCCGGCAGCACCTCCGCGGAGGGCTGCAGAGCGTTGGTGAGGAGGAGGAGAGAACTCATACCCGGTGGTCCCCTTTCCGGGTCGTCGCGGTCGCGGTACGGCTGCCGCCACAGCCGGATGGCGCACATTCAGGGAGGTGCCGCGCGCAGCGCGCCCCGGGAGCGGTGGCGTTGGGCGACGGGAGGGCGGACGCGGGGAGCGCACCGGAGGATTGGCCGGCGCGCACGGCGCGACGGCGCACGGGCCGGGGGTCCCGCAACCCCTGGCGCGCCGTTCCTGCCCTGCTCATCCCGCGAACCCTCCGGTCCTGTCCCGCACCGGGCGGCGGCCCGGCGCCGGGGTGACGACGCCCGGCCGGCCGGGGCACGTCGTTGTGCCGCGAGAGGCGGGGCGGTTCCTGCTCCGCGCCGGGGGTGGGCCGGCGATTCGCAAGAACGTCCGTACTGGCGTCCTGAAAGCACAAAAGGACCCGGGGGCGACTCTGCCCGGATCCCTCATGAATCATGAGGATAGCCGACCTCCTCCCGCATTGGCAGGGCTCACAGCGGCCGTTCGTCTTACTCCCGGCCGCAGACGGCCGAAAGGCGCGCCCCCGGGCGCACGCCGGGTGAGCCCGGACACAGTTTCGAGCGGCCCTCCATACCCGCTCGTCCGGGGCGATTGCCGGTCGCGGCGACGGACACGCCATCATGGGACGCACATCGGCGGCACCGTGCGACTCCATCCTCCGGATGGCCGGACGCCCGCCCCGGTGGCGACCCGGACCGGGGCACCGGGCCGGGCGAGGACGACGAGAAGGGGTTGCCATGGGTGCGACCACCGAGCCCGCGAGCGGGACCCGCGTGCGCGGGACGATCCGCTACTGGGCCGCGGCGAAGTCCGAGGCCGGACTGGCCGAGGAGCCGTACGAGGCGGCGACCCTGGCCGAGGCGCTGGCGGCGGCCAAGCAGCGGCACGCCGCCCGGCCGAAGCTCGTCCAGCTGCTGGGGCACTGTTCCTACCTGGTCGACGGCTCCCAGGTCGGCGGCCGGGACCACGCGACCGTCGCCCTCACCGAGGGCGGGACGGTCGAGGTACTGCCGCCGTTTGCGGGAGGGTGAGCGACGTGACGGACATGAACGACGCGAACAACGGCGGCTACGGCGGTTGGCAGCAGCCGCAGCAGCCCCAGCACCCGCAGCAGCCCCAGCACCCGCAGGCGCCCCAGCAGGGGTACCAGCCGTACGACTATCCGATGTACGGGCAGGCCCAGCCGCCGATGGACGACGCGGCGGCGACGACGCTGCTGCCGCCCGTCCCGCCGATGGACGACGCCGAGGCGACCACGCTGCTGCCGCCGGTGGTGGACTCCGGGACGATGCCGATCGCTCAGCCGCAGCCGCATCAGCCGCCGCAGCCCCGGCACGCTGCTCCGGCTCAGGCCCCCGTACCCGGCTTCGACCCGCCGACCATGACGCTCAAGCGCCCCGACGCCCCCGCGGCCCCCGCAGCGGCGCCGTACGCGGCCGTCCCGGCGCAGCCCGCGCCGCCGGTCGCCCCGTCGCCCGCGTCCGCCTCCCGTACCGGCTCGCCGATCATCGACCCGGGTCTCCAGCCCGCCCTGATCACCGCGGGCGTCGCCGCCCTCCTGGCCGGCGGTGCCGCGCTGGGCCAGGTGGCGCTGGCCCTGGTGGTCGCGCCGCTCCAGCTGCTGACGGCGGCCGGCTGGTTCCGGCTGAACGGCATGTGGCCGGCTCGCCAGGGCATCGCCCTCGCCGCGCTGGCCGGCTTCACGGCGGACGCGGCGGTGCTGCTGGCCGACTCCGGCAGCGGCATCGCGGCCGTGGTGGGTGCCCTCGGCGGTTTCTTCCTGCTGGTTCTGGTGCTGCAGACGTTCCGCCCGTCGGACCCGAAGGAGCGGTTCTACGCGCTGACCGTGCTCGGCTCGGCCACCGTGGTGACGGCGCTCTGCACGACGCTGCTGCTGGCCGACTGGGTCCCGGCCGGGGTCGGCGCGGTCGCGCTGGCCACCCTGCTGGCTGCGGCGCCGCTGCCGGGTCCGAAGCAGCTGGGCCCGGTGCTGGGCCTGGTGGCGGCGGTGCTGCTGGGCCTGCTGGTGGGTGCGCCGCTCGCACTGGGCGCCCTGGCGGGCGTGGGCGCGCTGGTCGGCCGCCGGGTCGCTGCCTACGACTTCCCGTCCCGGTTCGTGCACATGACGGCGGGTGTGGCGCTGCCGCTGGCGGTGGCCGCGCCACTGATCTGGATGGCCACCGATCTCCTGGCCTGACCCTCGACCGCGCTCCGCGACGTCCCGCCCCGGAACCATGTTCCGGGGCGGGACGTCGTACCGTCGTGCAGCAGCGGCCTCGTTGGGGGCCGCCGCCGCGAGGCGGCGAACGACGGCGACCGGCGACGACGGGGGAGAGCGATGCGCGGATGGCTGAAGGCGACGATCGCCCTGGTGGTGCTCTGCGGGCTGTTGGTGGGTGCCGACCGGATCGCGGTCGGGGTGGCCGAGGACGAGGCCGCCGACCGGATGGTGAGCAGCGGCCGGATGAGCCAGCGCCCGGACGTGTCCATCGGAGGCTTCCCGTTCCTCACCCAGGTGCTGTCGATGAAGCTGGACGACGTCCGGATCTCTGCCGACGGTCTGACCGTCGGGGACGGCAGGAACCAGGTGGCGCTGCACTCGTTCAAGGCCCAGCTGTCCGGCGTCACGGTGAGTGACCGCATGAACAGCGCCACCGTGGACAGCGGCACCGGCAGCGGCCTGATCTCGTACGCGGACCTCGCCCAGCTGCTGCCGCCGGCGGCGCAGCTGATGCCGGGCGCGGGCAAGCTGCCGGTGGGCTCCAACACCCGGCTGAGCCTGTCGTACGGCGGGCCGGGCAGGATCAGGGCCTCGCTGGGGCCGCTGCCGGTCGGTGAGGGTTCGGTGCACAGCACGGGGAACACCGTCACGGCGGACGGCTTCCAACTCAGCGGGCTGGCCGGGATGTTCGCGGGGATCGCCAACCAGAAGGTCGAGCCGGTGAGTTTCACCCTGGACCAGCTGCCGGCCGGGCTGAAGCTGGCCGACAAGGACGGCGTGACGCCGCTGGAGGAGGGCCTCCAGCTGAACTTCGACGGCAAGGGCGTCAAGGTCCTCGGCTGACAGTTCACCCGTTCGGGTTCGTTCCGCTCCGCGAGACGCGCTGTTCCAGCGCGGACCGCGGAGCGGTGTCGTTTCCGCCCCCGGAACGCCTCGTGACGCCCCCGGATCACCCGTTGCCGCGGCCTCGTGGCCATGCAGAGGTCAAATCTCGCCATTCGATCGATCTGGTCTCGCTATTCGATACGCTGATGACAGCGGGCCTTCGGTGTCCCTAGCATCGTCGGCATGAAGCGACAGACGGATCTCACGAAGCGGCGGGCGGTCGACCTGTGCCGCGTGGCCGCCTGTCTGTGTCGAATGCGCTAACTCGGCATCCTGGCAGGGCAGTTGTCGCCCGCCGCCGATTCCCCGGCGACTCCGTCCGGCCGTCACGGCCGACCCTCGCCCCCGCACGCCGCAAGCCATCGCCCGGCCGTCCCGCCCACCCGCCCTCGTCCCACTATTCGGACGAATTTTCGGACCGGCGCCGTCCTGGCCCCCGCAGCACCCCCTGAGCAGCACCTTCCGCCAACCGCCCTCGGATGGAGAACACCACCATGAGCCGCAGCGACGTCCTGGTCGACGCCGACTGGGTCCAGGCCCACCTGGACGACCCGAAGGTCGTCATCGTCGAGGTCGACGAGGACACCTCCGCGTACGACAAGAACCACATCCGCAACGCCGTCCGGATCGACTGGAAGAAGGACCTCCAGGACCCGGTCCGCCGCGACTTCGTCGACCAGGCCGGCTTCGAGGCGCTGCTCAGCGCCAAGGGCATCGCCAACGACGACACCGTCGTCCTGTACGGCGGCAACAACAACTGGTTCGCCTCGTACGCCTACTGGTACTTCAAGCTGTACGGCCACGGCGACGTCCGCCTGCTGGACGGCGGCCGCAAGAAGTGGGAGCTGGACTCCCGTGACCTCGTCGCCGAGGTGCCGGCCCGCGCGGCCACCGAGTACGAGGCGCAGGCCGCCGACTCCTCGATCCGCGCCTTCCGCGACGAGGTCATCGCCGCCATCGGCAACCTCAACCTGGTCGACGTCCGCTCGCCCGACGAGTTCTCCGGCAAGCTGCTCGCCCCGGCCCACCTCCCGCAGGAGCAGTCGCAGCGCCCCGGCCACGTGCCGAGCGCCCGCAACATCCCGTGGGCCAAGAACGCCAACGACGACGGCACCTTCAAGAGCGACGACGAGCTCAAGGCCCTGTACGAGGCCGAGGGCATCGACCTGGCGAAGGACACCATCGCCTACTGCCGCATCGGCGAGCGCTCGGCGCTCACCTGGTTCGTGCTGCACGAGCTGCTCGGCCAGGAGAACGTGAAGAACTACGACGGTTCGTGGACCGAGTACGGCAGCCTCGTCGGCGTGCCGATCGAGCTCGGCAGCAACTGAGCCATCGGCTCGGGCGTTAAGCAGAAGGGAATTCAGGACATGTGCGGTGCGAAGGCCGGCGGGCCGGACCTGGCAGGAGTTGACGTGGCGAACGAGACGATCATCCAGGGTTCGGTGACCCGCGACGGTGAGCCGGTCAACGGCTACGTCCGGCTGCTGGACGAGGGCGGAGAGTTCACGGCCGAGGTGCCCACCTCGGCGACCGGCCAGTTCCGGTTCTTCGCCCGCCCGGGCAAGTGGACGCTGCGCGCGCTGGTGCCGGGGCAGACCGTGGACCGTCAGGTGGTGGCCTCCCAGGGCACCGCCGTCGAGGTCGCGATCGCGGTCTGAGCACGCCACGCGGACGCACCGAGGGCCCTGCCGCGGCAGGGCCCTCGGTCGTACCGTGGAGGCGTGCAGGCAAGGCGGCGACGGCGCTACTACTTCGCCATGATGGGCGTGTGCCTGGGCGTGTTCGTCCTGGCCTGGGGCGTGGTGCGGTTCTTCTCCGTGGGTGCGGCGATCGCCATGTGCCTGGTCGCGATGGTCATCCCCCCGGCCGCGGCGGTGTTCGCCAACAAGCGCGACCCGGACGACGACTGGTGGAACGACCCGCGCTGGGACGACCCGAAGTGGGACGAGCCCGGCCACGACCGGGACCGCCCCGACCACGAGCGGCGGCCCTAGCGGGTCTGGCGTTCCCAGCAGGCCCCGGCGTTCCTGGCAGGCCCTAGTAGACGAGCGCCTGGATGCCGTCGGCCATGATCTCGCTGACGAAGACCTGCGCGCCCGCGATCCGGACCCCGTCGACGGTGTCCTTCTGCTCGATCCCGCGCCGCGCCGCGCACTGGGTGCACAGCGTGACCGTGCCGCCCGCCATGATCGACTCCAGTAGGTCGGGCAGCGGCGCCGCGTGCGGCAGCTCGAACTCCGCCGCCCGCCCCGGCAGGGCGAACCAGGAGGACTCCCCGGTCAGCCAGAGCGAGACCTCGATCCCGCTGGCGACGGCCACGGCCGCCACCGTGAACGCCTGCGAGCACCGCTCCGGCGCGTCCGCCCCGGCGGTGACCTTGATGACGAGTTTCTTCGGCATGGCGCCACCTTAGAGTGCCCGGAACGTCCGGTTGTCGGAATCCCCGGATCACGCGCGCAAACCTTGGGCGGCGCGCAGACGTCGGCACGCGGAGATCGACGTGGTGGGGCTCACCACGACCCGTCGGTGCCCGGCGGATAGAGTGAGCGGCAGCAAAATCCACCACACTGTCGCCGCCTGGGAGCCCCCCGTGTCCGGTCTGGAAATGTTCTTCGACGGTCTGCTGGCCCTCATGGCCGTGCTGATCACCTGGTTCGCCATCTTCTCGGTGATGAAGCTGTACCAGGGCCAGCGCTGAGCCTGCCGTACGGTTGAAGCAGTCCCACACCGACGACAGCGACCAGGAACATGATCGAGATCCCCTCTGACCTCCACAAGGACGTCGTCCCGCTCGCCTTCCTCCTCGGCACCTGGGAGGGCGCGGGCGTCTACGCCCCTCTGCCCGGTGAAGGGGGCCCCGGCACGGAGAAGTGCAACTTCGGCCAGGAGATCGTGATCCGCCACGACGGCCGCCCCTTCCTGGAGTTCCGCTCCCGCACCTGGGTGCTGGACAACGAGGGTGAGAAGGTCCGCCCGCTGGAGAACGAGCACTCGTTCTGGCGCATCACCAGCAACCAGCACGGCACCACCGGTGCCCGCGGGATCGAGATCTCCTCCGTCCGCGACGACGGCACCGTCGAGATCTGGTACGGCGAGCTGGCCGACGGCAAGCCGCAGATCGACGTCTCCACCGACGCGGTGGCCCGCATCGAGGGCTCACCGGAGTACTCGGGCGGCAAGCGGCTGTACGGCTTCGTCAACGAGGAGCTGCTCTGGGTCGGCGAGAAGGCCGCCCCGAACGTGCCGCTGCGGCCGTACATGTCCGCGCAGCTGAGGAAGGTGCTCAGCCCGGCGAAGCTGATCCAGGACATCAACGACCTGCCGGACGACGGCATCGCCTTCTTCAAGTAGCCCGGAAGCAGGCCCAGCCTTCGAACGGGCACAGTTGTACGCGAGGTAGGGACCGGCCCGCGGCCGGTCCCTACACTTGCCTCAGGACCCCGACCTTGGCAGGGACAGCACCGTGGCGGACACCGGCACCACCGACTGGCAGCTCTCCGGAGACTGGAAGGCCGACCTGCGCGAACGCGGCTACCGGCTGACGCCCCAGCGGCAGCTCGTGCTGGAGGCCGTCGACGTGCTCGACCACGCCACCCCGGACGACATCCTCGGCCACGTCCGGCAGACCGCCAGCGGCATCAACATCTCCACCGTCTACCGGACCCTGGAGCTGCTGGAGGAGCTCGGCCTGGTCTCCCACGCGCACCTGGGCCATGGCGCCCCGACCTACCACCTGGCCGGCCGCCACCACCACCTGCACCTGGTCTGCCGCGACTGCGACAAGGTCACCGAGACGGACACCGCGATCGCCCAGCCGCTGATCGACAGCCTGCGCGCGCAGCACGGCTTCGACACCGATCTCAAGCACTTCGCCATCTTCGGCCGCTGCGCCGACTGCACCGCCGAGCTCGGGAACGGCCGGTCGTAAGCTGACCGGTATGAAGAGCCCGCTGCTTGCCCTGCCCGGAGCCGTTCCCGCCGAGGGAGCCGACGAGGGGGTCGCCGCCCACTACGGCGACATCTTCCGGGAGCAACGCCACCTCGCACAGGGCACGGGCTTCGTGGACCTCTCGCACCGGGGCGTGGTCACCGTCACCGGCGACGACCGGCTGGCCTGGCTGCACCTGCTGCTCACCCAGCACGTCAGCGCGCTGCCGCCGCAGCAGGCCACCGAGGCGCTGGTGCTCTCCCCGCACGGGCACGTCGAGCACGCGCTCTACCTGGTCGACGACGGCACCACCACGTGGGCGCACGTCGAGCCGGGCACCCAGGGGGCGCTGGTGGCCTACCTGGAGAGCATGAAGTTCTTCTACCGGGTCGAGGTGGCCGACGCGACCGCCGACTATGCCGTGGTGTACCTGCCGGCCGGCTCCACGGGCTCCGTCGAGAGGGTCGCCGCGGTGCGTGAACTCCCGTACGGTCGCGACCTGTTCGTGCCCCGCGCCGACCTGGAGAAGCTCACCGCCGGGTACGGCCCGGCGGCCGGCGTCTGGGCGTACGAGGCGCTGCGGATCGAGGGGCACCGGCCGCGGCTCGGCTTCGAGACCGACCACCGGACCATCCCGCACGAGGTGGACTGGCTGCGCACCGCCGTCCACCTGCAGAAGGGCTGCTACCGCGGGCAGGAGACCGTCGCCCGGGTGCACAACCTGGGCCGCCCGCCGCGCCGGCTGGTCTTCCTGCACCTGGACGGTACCGAGGAGACGCTGCCCCCGCACGGCACGGAGGTGCGGCTCGCCGCGGACCCGGACGGGCGGGCGCTCGGCTTCGTCACGTCCTCGGCGCGCCACCACGAGCTGGGGCCGATCGCGCTGGCGATCGTCAAGCGGAACGTGCCGGTCGACGCGGTGCTGCTGGCCGGGACGGTGCTCGGCAGCCAGGACGTGATCGTCCCGCAGTGATCCCGCGGGTCAGACCTCGACGAGGACGGTGAACGGGCCGTCGTTCACCAGCGCCACCTGCATGTCGGCGCCGAACCGGCCCGTCTCCACCTTGGCGCCGAGCGCGCGCAGTTGGGCGACCACCTCGTCCACCAGAGGCTCGGCGACCGGGCCGGGGGCGGCGGCGTTCCAGGTGGGGCGGCGGCCCTTGCGGGCGTCACCGTAGAGGGTGAACTGGCTGATCACCAGCAGCGGGGCGGCGAGGTCGGAGCAGGACTGCTCGACGCCGTTCTCGTCGGCCGGCAGCAGCCGCAGCGTCCATAGCTTGCGGGCCAGCTGGGCGGCCTTGGCGGGGTTGTCGTCGTGGGTGACGCCTACCAGGACGCAGAGCCCGGGCCCCTCGATCGCGCCGACGGTCTCTCCGGCCACCGTCACCCTGGCCTCGGTCACTCGCTGCACCACTGCTCGCATGCGGCCATTGTGCCGGAGCCGCCCGGGCCGTCCGGCGGGGGCCGGTGCGCGCTCGCGGCACGGCGCATGCCGTCGTGGCGCACGCCGGGTAGTGCGCGCCTGCGCGGGGTCGGGCGCCGTACTTTCGGCGGAAAGGCCCGGTCATATCAGCCACCCCGGTTCGCCAGGGGGCCGTTCGGGTGCACGGGCGGTGCGTCCGCGCCGGGCGGGGTGGCACGCTGGGGGACCGTACGCATGGCCCGGGGTGCCAGGAGGTCCGCCGCACCGGGTCCGGGTTCGACCGGGCGGTCGAGCCGGTAGGTCAGGCGTTCCGGCGGTTTCGCCCCGGTGGGTGGTATCCGGCGGGAACCGGAACTCCCGGGGGAGCCCGAGCGTGCCATCGGACGGGACGGACCTGCGGCAGGGACGGGGTGCCGCGAGCGGGCGGGATCGGACGACGGCAGGTGGGTTGGTTGATGAACGCGAGCAGCGCGGCGCGGGACCGGTCCGGGCGGGTGGCCGACCAGGAGGAGCCCGATCTGGAGCGGCTGGGCCTGGACCAGCTGCGGATCCTGCGCCGGGAGACCCTGGAGCAGGAGGCCGACCTCTCCTACCTGCGGCGGTTGCTGCACGGGCGGATGGACATCCTGCGCGCCGAGCTCGACCGCCGTCCGGGCGGCCCGGCCCGGCCCGCCGGGACGGCCGATGGGACGGGCAGCGGGACGGGCGACGGGACGGGCGGCGCCGAGGGGCCGTCCGGAGACCTGCTGGACCGGCTGCCGGCCATCCTCACCGACGCGCCCTCCACCGTGCGGCGCTCGGCCCGGCACGTCACCCTGGGGCCGCCGCGCGGGTACGAGTCGCAGCTGGAGGCGGACGCGCTGATGGGCGACGTCCAGCTCGCCGACCTGGCCGCGCACCCGGCCGAGGAACTGCTGGCCGCTCTGGAGCGGCTGCGGGCGCACGAGCGGGAGGTGTCCGGGCGGCGGCAGCGGCTGCTGCGCACCGCGGACGGTTGCAACGCCGAAATCACCCGCAGGTACCGCGACGGCGAAGCACGGGTCGACGATCTGCTCGCGGGCGGCCCGTTCTGATCATCCGACCAGGTGAGGCACCATAGGCGGGTGGGGCTTGGCTCGCCCCCGGTCCACCCTCGCCCCGGAAGGCTCCGCCATGTCGCAGTCCGTCACCCCGACCGTGCTCGCCGAGGTCATACGTTCGGGCTTCACCGAGGGCCGGCACCACGGCTCCCTGGTGCTCCTCGCCGCCGACGGATCGGTCGAGTTCGCGCTCGGCGCCCCCGACGTGCCGGTCTTCCCCCGGTCCACCGCCAAGCCGTTCCAGGCGATGGCCACACTGCGGGCCGGGCTGGCGCTCGACGGGGAGCTGCTGGCGCTGGCGGCCTCCAGCCACTCTGCCGAATCGTTTCACCGCGACGGCGTGCGGGCGATCCTGGCCTCCGCCGGGCTGGACGAGTCCGCCCTGCGCACCCCGGCCGACCTGCCGCTCGACGAGACCGAGGCCGAGCTGCTGCTCCGCGCCGGCGGCGAGCGCGCCCCGATCATGATGGACTGCTCCGGCAAGCACGCCGGCTGGCTGGCCGCCTGCGTCGCCAACGGCTGGGACACCGAGAGCTACCTCGACCCGGCCCACCCCCTCCAGCTGCTGGCCCGCGAGGCCCTGGAGGAGAGCACCGGCGAGACCGTGCTGCACGCCGGGGTGGACGGCTGCGGCGCGCCGCTGCTGGCGGTCTCCCTGACCGGCCTCGCCCGCGCCTACCGGGGGCTGGTGCTGGCCGCCGAGGGCACCCCGCAGCGCCGGGTGGCCGACGCGATGCGCGCCCACCCCGAGTACGTGGCCGGCACCCGCCGGGCCGACACCTGGCTGATGCGGGCGATCCCGGGCACCCTGTCCAAGATGGGCGCCGAAGGCGTCCAGGTCGTGGCGCTGCCGGACGGGCGGGCGCTCGCCTTCAAGATCGACGACGGCGCGGAGCGGGCCCGCGGCCCGGTCCTGGCGGCCGCGCTGCGCCGGCTGGGAGTGACCGGCGCGGACGACGTCGTCGAGCGGATCGGCGCGTCCCCGCTGCTCGGCGGCGGGGCTCCGGTCGGGCACGTCCGGGCGGCGTTCTAGGGGGCCTCGGGACTCCTGCGGCGGGCGTCGGCGTGCGGGCGGGCCCGGCGCGGTGCACGGTGGACCGGGGGCCGTCGCACAGCTGAGGGAGTCTGCCATGAGCGAGCACGTGTACCGGGTGACCGAGATCGTCGGGTCGTCGACCGAGAGCGTCGACGCCGCCATCCGCAACGGTGTGGAACGGGCCTCCCGGACGCTGCGCAACCTCGACTGGTTCGAGGTCACGCAGGTCCGCGGGCACCTGGAGGACGGCCGGATCGGGCACTACCAGGTCGGGCTGAAGATCGGCTTCCGGCTGGAGGACTGAGCACCTGCCCGCCGGGCCGTCGGCAGACCCACGCGTGCGCAGCAGAGCCGGGTCGAGCCTTGCCGACAGTCCGTCGGCAAGACCAACTGTCCGCCCGAACGCCGGAAACGGGCCCAGGGACCGGACCCCGGGAACGGCGGAGGCCGGGGCCCGCGGACGACTCCGCAACCCCGGCCTCCGACTGCCCCGACCTACCTCGAACTGTCGAACGAGATCGGAACGACGGCTCAGTGGCCGCCCTGCTCCGCCAGGCGCTTGATCGAAGCGGTGACCTCGGCCTCGGCCTCGGCGCGGCCGACCCAGTTGGCGCCCTCGACGGACTTGCCCGGCTCCAGGTCCTTGTAGACCTCGAAGAAGTGCTGGATCTCCAGGCGGTCGAACTCCGACACGTGGTGGATGTCCCGCAGGTGCTCCCAGCGCGGGTCGGTCGCCGGGACGCACAGCAGCTTGTCGTCGCCGCCGGCCTCGTCGGTCATCTGGAACATGCCGATCGCGCGGCACTTGATCAGGCAGCCCGGGAAGGTCGGCTCGTCCAGGATCACCAGGGCGTCCAGCGGGTCGCCGTCCTCGCCGAGCGTGCCCTCGACGTAGCCGTAGTCGGCCGGGTAGCGGGTCGAGGTGAAGAGCATCCGGTCGAGCCGCAGACGGCCGGTCTCGTGGTCGACCTCGTACTTGTTACGAGAGCCCTTCGGGATTTCGATAAGGACGTCGAACTCCAACGGTTCCTCCAAGGTAGGGACTGACAGAATCCAAGTGTCTCCTACGGGAGTGAGTGCTCGGGAAAGGGGCCGGTCGGTGGGTGCTGGGGTTGGGGCGGGGCGCCGCCGCAGGGGCACGGTCGCGGGACTGTTCGGGGCCGCGGTGCTGGTGGCCGGAACGGTGCTGACCTCGGGTGGTGCGTACGCGCAGCCCGCGCCCGGTGACCACAGCGCCGGGCGCGGGGAGGACGACGACCGGGACGGCGGCAAGAGGGACGACCACGGCAAGGGCGACCACGGGAAGGGCAAGCGCCCCGGCGAGAAGGGGACCAAGCGCCCGGCCGAGCCGCCCGCAGGCGGCCCCTCCGGCGCCGCCTCGGCACCGAGTGCCGGCGCCCGGCCGGCTCCCGCCTCCCCCGCCGTCCTCGCCTCCGTCGAGGCCGGTGCGGCCACCGCCCTCCCCACCACCCAGGGCCTCCAGCAGGCGCTCGCCGCCGCGCTCGGCGACCGGACCCTCGGTACGGTCACCTTCGCCGTCGCCGACGCGTCCGCCGGCCAACTCCTGTACGGCTCCGGGGAGAACACCCCGGCCACCCCCGCCTCCACCACCAAGCTGGCCACCTCGATCGCGGCCCTCTCCCTGATCCCTTCGGACACCCGGCTGACCACCCGGGTCGTCAAGGGTGCCAACCCCGGCGAAATCACCCTGGTGGGTGGCGGCGACCCGACGCTCACCGCGCTCCCCGCCGACCAGGTGCAGATCGGCGGCCTCCCCGCCGACGCCGACACCGCCCCCGCCTCGCTCGACGCGCTCGCCCGGCAGACCGCCGCCGCCCTCAGGGCCGCCGGCACCACCGCCGTCACGCTGGACTACGACCTGTCCATGTACGCGGGCAACCCGCAGCACAAGAACCACGACGCGGCGAACATCGCGCTGGTCGTCCCGCTGATGGTCGACGAGGGCAAGGTCGACCCGAAGAGCCGGGAGGAGGCGCCGCCCCGCGTCGCCGACCCGGCCGGTGCGGCCGCCGAGAGCTTCGCCGCCCTGCTCAGGGCCGAGGGCGTCACCGTCGACGGCAAGGCCAGGCCCGCCGCCGCCCCGGCCGCCGCGACCGCCCCCGTCCTCGGCCGGGTCGACTCGCCGACCATCGCGCGGCTGGTCGAACGGCTGCTCACCACCTCCGACAACACCCTTGCCGAGGCGATCGCCCGTCAGGCGGCCGTCGCCGCGCACCAGCCCGCCAGCTTCGAGGGCGCGGCCACCGCCGTGAAGCAGGAGCTCGCCCGGCTCGGCGTGCCGATGACCGGCGTGGTCCTCGACGACGGCAGCGGCCTGCACCCGGACAACGCGATCCCGCCGGCCGTCCTGGTCCAACTCCTGGCCCTGGCCGCCTCCGACCGGCACCCCGCCCTGCGCCCGGTCCTCACCGGCCTCCCGATCGCGGGCTTCACGGGCACCCTCGGCAAGCGCTTCGGTGCCGGGTCGGGCGCCGCCGACGCGGCGGGCCTGGTCCGCGCGAAGACCGGCAGCCTCAGCGGCGTCAACACCCTTGCCGGCACCGTCGTCGACGCCGACGGCCGCCTCCTCGCCTTCGCCGTCATGACCCGCACGCCCGCCCCCGCCGACACCGCCCGCGCCGCGATGGACCGCATCGTCGCCCGCCTGGCCGCCTGCGGCTGTCACTGACCGCCGGGGCAACGAGGCCGACGGGCAGGGGAGTTGGCGCGCTGGCTGGGCAGCTCGTGTTTGCCGGACCGCGCCCGAGTGCGCGCTCGGCGGCCGGCGGATCGGGTTGGCCGTGGGGTTCGGCGGGGGCCCGGCGGGGGTCCGGCGGGGGTCCGGCAAGGAGGGCACGGGCAGCAGGGGGTGCCCGGGTGGTGCCCGCGACGGCGGGCGAGGCCGGGTCGGGCGGGCTGGTCGGGGTGGGTGGCTCCCCCCGATGGGCGGGAACACGTACGGTGAGGGCATGACGAGCGCGAGCGGCGGTGCTGACATGGTCGACTGGAATCTCGCGGTCGCAACCGCGACCAGGCTGATGCGGCCGGGGCCGGAGGTGAGCCGGGCGGAGGCGGCGGCCGTGGTGGCCGAGCTGAGGCGGCACGCCCTGGAGGCGGAGGAGCACGTCCGGGCGTTCACCGGCATGCGGTCCACGAGCCTGGCCGAGGCCGCCGCGACGCCGGTGCTGGTGGTGGACCGCCCCGGGTGGGTGCGGGCCAACGTGGCGGGGTTCCGCACGATCGTCCAGCCGCTGGTGGAGAAGCTCCAGGCGCGCCGGGCGAACGGATCGACGGCGGGCGTGTTCGGCACGGTGGGGGAGAAGGCCACCGGTATCGAGGTGGGCGCGCTGCTGGCCTTCCTGGCGAGCAAGGTGCTCGGCCAGTACGAGACCTTCGCCCCGGCGGAGCCGTCGCTGGAGGCGCCGGACAGCCCGGCGGCCCTGTTCGAGAAGCCGCGCCTCGGTGCGGACGGGCCGGGCCCGGGCCGGCTGCTGCTGGTGGCGCCGAACATCGTGCACGTCGAGCGGGAGCTGGACGTCGACCCGTCCGACTTCCGGCTCTGGGTCTGCCTGCACGAGGAGACCCACCGCACGCAGTTCACCGCGGTGCCGTGGCTGCGCGACCACATCCAGTCCGAGGTGCAGTCCTTCCTGGCCGAGACGGACGTCGACCCGGGCGCCCTGCTGGACCGTCTGCGGGGCGCCGCGGGCGCGCTGGGCGGCGGGCTGCCGGGGGGCGGGGGCCGGGAGCCGGCCACCGCGGCGACCGGGCTGCTGGAGATCGTGCAGACGCCCGCGCAGCGCGAGATCCTGGCCCGGCTGACGGCGGTGATGTCGCTGCTGGAGGGCCACGCGGACGTGGTGATGGACGGGGTCGGCCCGGCGGTGGTGCCGACGGTCGCGGAGATCCGGGAGAAGTTCCAGCAGCGCCGGGACCGCGGCGCGAACCGGCTGGACCTGATGCTGCGCCGGCTGCTGGGGATGGACGCCAAGATCCGCCAGTACCAGGACGGCGCGGTGTTCGTCCGGGGCGTGGTCGAGCGCGTCGGGATGGACGGCTTCAACCGGGTCTGGACGTCCCCGAACACGCTGCCGACCAAGGAGGAGATCCACGACCCGGCTGCCTGGGTCGCCCGCGTCGCCCGCTGAGCCGGAGCCCGACTGCCAGGACCGCGACCGCCGCACGGTGGTCGCGGTCCGTTCGTACGCGTGGTCCAATCGGGCGGGCCGAGCGTGAAGATACGTTTCTCCATTCACCCGAACGTGGGACGGTGGTCGTACCGGTGGCGCGGGTGGCGTAGCGGGTCGCTCCTTTCTGCCACCATCTGTGAGCGCCCGGTAACACGGTGCTCACAGAAATGCGCGGTCCCCGCCGCGCCCACCGCCGTCCCTGTCCCCCTCCGCCGAGGAGTCGTCCGCCGTGGGCCCACACCCCGCCGTCGCCGCGATACGCCTGGCCGTACGCCGCACGCTCACCGACCTCGCCGCCGAGGCCGGTTCCACCTTCACCGCGCCCGCGCGCGAGCCCCGCGAGCGCCCGGCCGGGGCGCCGCTGGTCGGTGCCGCCGTCGGCACCACCCTGATCGGCAACGCCGCGCGCCACCCGTCCGGGCTGCCCCGCACCCCGGCCGCGCCCGGCTCCCCGCTGGTCCTGGTCGCCGTGAGCGGCGGCGCGGACTCCATGGCGCTGGCCATCGCCGCCGCCTTCGAGGCGCCCAAGATCGGCCTGCGGGTCGGCGCCGTCACCGTCGACCACGGCCTCCAGCCCGGCTCCGCCGACCGCGCCGCCCAGGTGGCCGAGCGGCTGCGCTCGCTGGGCCTGGACCCGGTCGAGGCGATCCCGGTCCGGGTCGGCCGGTCCGGTGGTCCGGAGGCCGCCGCCCGGGACGCCCGGTACGCGGCGCTGGACGACGCCGCCGAGCGCCACGGCGCGATCGCGGTGCTGCTCGGCCACACCCGGGACGACCAGGCCGAGACGGTGCTGCTGGGCCTGGCCCGCGGCTCGGGCGCCCGCTCGCTGGCCGGCATGCCCGCGCAGAAGGGCCGCTACCGCCGCCCGCTGCTGGAGCTGGACCGGGCGGCCACCCGGCAGGCCTGCTCCGCCCAGGCGATCCCGGTCTGGGACGACCCGCACAACTGTGACCCCGCCTACACCCGCTCCCGGGTGCGCCACGAGGTGCTGCCCGTGCTGGAGAAGCACCTGGGCGGCGGCGTGGTCGAGGCGCTGGCCCGCACCGCCCGGCTGTTCCGCGACGACGCCGACGCCCTCGACCAGTGGGCCTCCCTGGCCGAGCGCGACCTCCGGACGGGCGAGGACGCCCTGGACGCCGTGAAACTGGCCGAACTGCCGCCCGCGGTCCGCCGCCGGGTGCTGCGCCGGGCCGCGCTGCGGGCGGGCTGTCCGGGCGGGGACCTGTTCGCGCGGCACCTGGAAGCCATCGACCTGCTGGTCACCGGATGGCGTGGCCAGGGGCCGCTGCACCTACCCGGGGGAGTCGAGGCCACCCGCAGGTGTGGCACGCTGGTCTTTCGGCGGCAGGGCGACTGACGGGCAGGCATGTCCCGGGGGAGCCCGGCCTCCGGCCACACAGACCCCGAACGTTTGAGGACGTATCCCCGGTGGACCAGAACGACATGGGCGCTGACCTCGCGAAGGTGCTCATCAGCAAGGACGAGATCGACGCCAAGCTCCTGGAGCTGGCCGAGCGCATCGACCGGGACTACGCAGGCAAGGACCTGCTGATCGTCGGCGTCCTCAAGGGGGCCGTGATGGTCATGGCCGACCTCGCCCGGGCCCTGCACTCGCAGGTCACGATGGACTGGATGGCCGTGTCGTCGTACGGCATGGGCACCAAGTCCTCCGGCGTGGTGCGGATCCTCAAGGACCTCGACACCGACATCGCCGGCCGGGACGTCCTGATCGTCGAGGACATCATCGACTCCGGTCTGACGCTGTCCTGGCTGCTGGGCAACCTGGGCTCGCGCGGCCCGGCCTCGCTGGAGGTCTGCACCCTGCTGCGCAAGCCGGACGCGGCCAAGGTCGAGATCGACGTGAAGTACGTCGGCTTCGACATCCCGAACGAGTTCGTCGTCGGCTACGGCCTCGACTACGCGGAGAAGCTGCGCAACCTGCCGTTCATCGGTACCCTCGCCCCGCACGTCTACGGCGGCTGAGAGCCCCGTTCGGGCGATGGGCGGGAACAGTACGTCGTTCCCGCCCGTTGGATCGGGGGGACAAAGAACCACAACCGTGTCGCCGCGCTCCCGCCATCGGTGGGTCCGACTGCGGTACGGTCCAATAAACCGCTCTTCACATGAGCACAGACCGGATGCGCCGCGGCCCACAGCCCCACGGCGCCGTTGAGTGGCAGGAGGGACGGGGCGGCAACGCCCCGCATGGATGGACGTTAAGCGATACTTCCGTGCGCCGATCATGTGGATCGTGCTGGCCGTCCTCGCCGTCATCGTGCTGATGCAGGTCGTTTCGGACTCGAACGGCTACAAGACGGTGGACACCGGTCAGGTCGTCGCGGCGATCGACGCGAAGCAGGTCAAGTCCGCGCAGATCACCACCGGTGACTCGAACACGATCAAGATCCAGCTCAAGGACGGCACCACGCTGTCCAGCGCCGGCACGGGCAAGGCCCCGTCCGGCAGCAAGTTCCAGGCCTCGTACATCGGCGACCAGGGTGTCGCGATCGCCGACAAGCTGCAGGCCCAGATCAACGACAAGGACCCGAACACCCTCTCCGAGGGCTACACCATCAGCCCGGAGAAGCAGAGCACCTTCGTCAGCCTGCTGCTGTCGATGCTGCCCATCGTGATCATCGTTCTGGTCTTCCTGTTCCTGATGAACCAGATGCAGGGCGGCGGCTCGCGGGTCATGCAGTTCGGCAAGTCCAAGGCCAAGCTGCTCACCAAGGACACCCCCAAGACCACCTTCGCGGACGTCGCGGGTGCGGACGAGGCGGTCGAGGAGCTCCACGAGATCAAGGAGTTCCTGCAGGAGCCGGCCAAGTTCCAGGCCGTCGGCGCGAAGATCCCCAAGGGCGTGCTGCTGTACGGCCCGCCCGGTACCGGCAAGACCCTGCTGGCGCGTGCCGTCGCGGGCGAGGCCGGGGTGCCCTTCTACTCCATCTCCGGTTCGGACTTCGTCGAGATGTTCGTCGGT
Source organism: Streptomyces kaniharaensis (assembly GCF_009569385.1). Lineage (NCBI taxonomy): Bacteria > Bacillati > Actinomycetota > Actinomycetes > Kitasatosporales > Streptomycetaceae > Streptomyces > Streptomyces kaniharaensis. The sequence goes on along the minus strand of NZ_WBOF01000001.1, from coordinate 2,499,232 downwards.
GTCGGTGCCAGCCGCGTCCGCGACCTGTTCGAGCAGGCCAAGGCGAACGCCCCGGCGATCGTCTTCGTCGACGAGATCGACGCCGTCGGCCGGCACCGCGGTGCGGGTCTGGGCGGCGGCCACGACGAGCGCGAGCAGACCCTCAACCAGCTGCTGGTCGAGATGGACGGCTTCGACGTCAAGGGCGGCGTGATCCTCATCGCCGCGACCAACCGCCCCGACATCCTGGACCCGGCGCTGCTGCGCCCGGGCCGCTTCGACCGCCAGATCGCGGTGGAGCGCCCCGACCTCCAGGGCCGTCTGGACATCCTCAAGGTGCACCAGAAGGGCAAGCCGATCGCGCCCGACGTCGACCTGTCGGCCGTCGCCAAGCGCACGCCCGGCTTCACCGGCGCGGATCTGTCGAACGTCCTCAACGAGGCCGCGCTGCTGACCGCCCGCTCGGACAAGAAGCTGATCGACAACTTCATCCTGGACGAGGCGATCGACCGCGTCGTGGCGGGTCCGCAGAAGCGCACGCGGATCATGTCCGACAAGGAGAAGAAGATCACCGCGTACCACGAGGGCGGCCACGCCCTGGTCGCGGCGGCCTGCCAGTACAGCGACCCGGTGCACAAGATCACCATCCTGTCCCGCGGCCGGGCCCTCGGCTACACCATGGTGCTGCCGGACGAGGACAAGTACTCCACCACCCGCAATGAGATGCTCGACCAGCTGGCCTACATGCTGGGCGGGCGCGCTGCGGAGGAGCTGGTCTTCCACGACCCGACCACCGGTGCCTCGAACGACATCGAGAAGGCCACCGCGACGGCGCGGGCCATGGTCACCCAGTACGGCATGACCGAGCGCCTCGGTGCGATCAAGTTCGGCACCGACAACTCGGAGCCGTTCCTGGGCCGTGAGATGGGTCACCAGCGCGACTACTCGGAAGAGGTCGCCGGGCTGGTCGACGAAGAGGTCAAGAAGCTCATCGAGAACGCGCACAACGAGGCCTGGGAGATCCTGGTCGAGAACCGCGACGTGCTCGACAACCTGGTTCTGGAGCTCCTGGAGAAGGAGACCCTGAACAAGGAGCAGATCGCCGAGATCTTCGCCCCGATCGTCAAGCGCCCGGCCCGGCCGGCCTGGACGGGCTCCGCCCGCCGGACGCCGTCCACCCGCCCGCCGGTGCAGTCGCCCAAGGAGCTGGCGCTCACCAACGGCGCCGTCACCGCCGGCGACACCGCTCCGGTCGACATCGTGAAGCTCCCGCCGATGCCGGCCGCGGAGCCGCCCACGGAGGGCTGATCCCGGCCCCAGGACGGAATGGATGCCGTGTCACCAGGGTTTGTACCCTGGAGGCGCGGCATCCGTGCTGTTCGCAACGTTTTCCCCCTTTAGTAAGCGAGGCCCGCATGATCGACCCGGTGACGCTCGACGGCCCGCCCGCCGTCGGGACCTTCGACCAGAAGCGGGCCGAGAACGCCATCCGCGAGCTGCTGCTCGCCGTCGGGGAGGACCCCGACCGCGAGGGCCTGCTGGAGACCCCGGCCCGGGTCGCGCGTGCGTACAAGGAGATATTCGCGGGCCTCTGGCAGGAGCCGGAGGACGTCCTGACGACCACCTTCGACCTCGGGCACGACGAGATGGTGCTCGTGAAGGACATCGAGCTGACGTCCGTCTGCGAGCACCACCTGGTGCCGTTCCGTGGGGTGGCGCACGTCGGGTACATCCCGTCCACCAGCGGCAAGATCACCGGCCTGTCCAAGCTGGCCCGGCTGGTCGACGTCTACGCCCGCCGCCCGCAGGTGCAGGAGCGGCTGACCAGCCAGGTCGCCGACGCACTGATGCGGATCCTGGAGCCGCGCGGCGCGATCGTCGTGGTCGAGTGCGAGCACATGTGCATGTCGATGCGCGGGATCCGCAAGCCGGGTGCCAAGACCATCACGTCCTGCGTCCGCGGGCAGCTGCGCGACCCGGCCACCCGGGCCGAGGCGATGAGCCTCATCATCGGCCGTTAGGGCCCTGCGGGAGCCGCTCAGAGCCGCTCAGAACACCTCGTGCTCGGCGTGCGACGGGGCCGGGGTGCCCAGCGCGTTGTGGCGCTCGGGCATCCTCAGCGTCACCATCCGCCGCCAGCCGAACGCGCGGTCGTACAGGTAGAGGGCTTGCACCCCGAGGGTGACGACCGCCAGCTGCCAGCGCGGCCAGCGGAGGATCCTCGCCATCCGGGACGTCACCGCGAGGCCGACGTCCCGGTAGGTGCGGATCTCGCCTCGGGCGCTGGTCTCCAGCGTGTGCCGGATGTACGGGCCGTGGCCTTCGGCCTGGAGCCGCAGCAGTTCCTCCTGGCAGTAGGCGAGGTGGTTGTCCTCGTCGGCGGAGATCATCCGCATCGCCCGGCCGAGGTCCGGGTTGTCCCCGTACACCCTGACCAGCTGGCGCATCTGCTCGGCCGCGCGCTGCTCGGTGACCCGGCTGTGCGCGAGGTAGGTGATGATCTCGCGGTCGGTCAGCGGGACGTCGCTCTTCAGCCGCTCGTGGGACAGGCCGACGCCCTTGCGCTCCAGCAGCATGCAGTAGTCGGCGTCGGCCGGGACGTCGACCTTGGGCAGTCCGCGCTTGTTCAGCAGCTGGGTGAAGATCCGGCCGTGCTTGCGCTCGTCGGCGCCGTGCCGGGCCACCTTCGGGGCGAGGACCGGGTCCCGGGTGAGGGCGGTGATCCGCTCGTTCTCCCAGCCGCCCTGGTCCTCGCCGCCGGCCGCGATGCTGCAGAACAGCTGGTAGGCCTGGTCGTTCCGGTAGATCTCGTTGAAGAGCGAGCGGGTGCTCAGCACGGCGCCTCCTGCGCGCATCCGGGGCGGCGCCCGCCGGGGAGCCGGGCGGGTGGCCGCGATACGTTCCCCCGAGCCGCCGGCCGGAGGTGGCCGACCCGCGGGTAATCACCCGCACGCGCTAGCCGAGGTGCGCGCCCAGCCACTCGAGCGAGGCCGGGAGCTCGCGGACCCAGCTGTCGAAGTTGTGACCGCCGTCGTCGAGGTAGAGCGACTCGACCCTGAACTGCGGGTTGGCCGCCGCGACCTGCTGGGCCTGCTCGACGAACTGGACGGTCTGCGGGTAGTCCGCCTCCTTGCGGGTGGAGACCACCAGCATCGACAGGGCCGGCGCGGGGTTGTTCTGCAGCCGCCAGCCGAGGTCGCTCTGCTGCGCCAGCGCCTTGTCGCCGCCGAACAGGCTGCCGCCGGTGAACTGGTCCTCGTGCACGGTGAAGTCGGCGTGCAGGCCCGCCGTGGTGCCGTAGACGTTGGGGTAGCGCATCGCCAGCCGCAGCGCGCAGCTGCCGCCGGTCGAGTAGCCGAAGACGCCCCAGGAGTTGGCCGCGCGGCCGATCCGGTAGGTGCTGCGCAGGGCCTCGGGGATGTCCCTGACGAACCAGGACTCGACGCGCGGCCCGCCGGGGACGTCCACGCACTCGGTGTTGCGCGGCGGGGCGATGGTCGGGCGGGTCAGCACGACGATCGTCGGCGGCATCTTGCCGTTCTTCTGCAGGTCCGCCACGGTCTGGATGACCGGCAGGTCCTTCACCAGGTTGAGCGTCGTGCCGGGGAAGCCGGCGACGGCCACCAGCACGGGGAAGCGGACCAGGGCGAGCTTGGGGTCGAAGTACTCCGGCGGCAGGTAGACGAACATCTGGTCGGACAGGCCGGTCTCCTTGCCGGTGACCTTGACCGACTCGACCTTGCCGACCTCCTCGGGCGGGCCCTTGGGCAGGTCGTGGACGGTCTCCAGGCCGCCCTCGTTGGTGGGCTGGATCAGCGCGTCGGAGGCCGGGGCGCCGCCCTTGTGGTTCTCGTTGCTGGTCAGCGCGAGCTTGGTGCCGCCGGGGTTGAGCAGGTCGTCCCACGAGGTGTAGAACCCGAAGGAGTTGTTGACCGACAGCGCCAGCACGGCCAGGACCGAGGCCTGAGTGACCGTCAGCAGCCCGATCCGGGCCAGCACCGGCAGCGGGCGCTGCCTCGCGAGCCGGGGCCAGATCCAGAGGGTGGTGATGAGAGCCGCAGCGCCGAGTGCGAGCAGCGAGTTCACCAGCGCGTCGCTGGTCAGTTCCATGCTGTCGGCCTTCCGGTGGGACCCTGTCGGTGCACGCTTTCATCGTCTGGTGGTCCGTCAGCCCGGGCCACCGTGGTTAGTCCGTCCGGACGCCGGGGCGGGCCCGGGAGGCCGGGGATGATCACGGGCAACCGGCGCCCTAGAATGCGGCGTCCACCGTACGTAACGCGTCCCGGAGGCCTCCGTCGCGCCACGCTACGGCGGTCCTCGGCTCCCACCCCCGGCTCAACCGCAGCGCACCTTCGGCACCGGTTTACCGACCGTTTCCGGTTCCTTGGTATGCGCATTGCCTGATGAAGGAATAGGCATGAAGGTCCCTCACACGCGCTCCCCCGGAGTGACCGGACAGCGCCCCGCAGCCTCTACGCTGAGCTTCCATGAGCGTTCCCGTGTCCGATGAGCCGAGCCCCGAGCAGCCGCACCGCCGCCGCGGCCTGCAGACGCTTCGTACCCAGGCGGCCGCCGTACCGAGGGCCTGGCTCCCCGGCGTGGTCGGGTACGCCTGCTTCCTGATCGGACTGGTGGACATCGCCAGCGCGGTGTTCCCCAAGCTCCGGCACAGCAGGATGCACACCGTCGCCGGGCAGCTGCCGGGCGGGACCACCACCCTGGCCGCGGTCGGGACGATGATGGTCGGCATCCTGCTGGTGCCGCTCGCGCACGCGCTGCGCCGGCGCAAGCGTCGCGCCTGGCGGGCGGTCTGCGTCCTGCTGCCGGTCGGCGCCGCGCTGCACATCGTGCGCTGGCACCAGGTCGGCCCCGCCGTGGTCTCGCTGGTGGTCCTCGCCGTCATGCTGGTGCACCAGCGCGAGTTCTACGCCAAGGCCGACCCGCGCACCCGCTGGCGCGCCCTGGCCAACCTGGTCGTCATGGGCACCCTCAGCGCGCTGCTCGGCCTGCTGATCGTGAGCACCCGGACCAAGTACGAGATCGGCCACCCCGGCCTGTACGAGCGCGTCCAGCACGTCGCCTACGGGCTGTTCGGCTTCGAAGGGCCGATCCGCTACACCAACATCCGGATGTCCGACCTGGTCGCCTACCTGCTCGGCGGGCTCGGCCTGCTGACCGCCTTCACCACCGCCTACCTGGCGCTGCGCCCGGGCAAGCCGAAGCCCGAGCTCACCCCGGAGGACGAGGAGAAGGTCCGCGCGCTGCTCGACCGGCACGGCGAGCGCGACTCGCTCGGCTACTTCGCGCTGCGCCGCGACAAGAGCGTGCTGTTCTCGCCCACCGGCAAGGCCGCCATCTCCTACCGGGTGGTCTCCGGCGTGATGCTCGCCTCCGGCGACCCGGTCGGCGACGTCGAGGCCTGGCCGGGCGCGATCAAGGTCTTCATGGCCGAGGCCCGCGAGCACGCCTGGGTGCCCGCCGTGATGGGCTGCAGCGAGGTCGGCGGCGAGGTCTGGACCCGCGAGGCGGGCCTGGACGCGCTGGAGCTGGGCGACGAGGCGATCGTCGACACCAGCACGTTCTCGCTCTCCGGCCGGGCCATGCGCAACGTCCGCCAGATGGTCAAGCGGATCGAGCGCAACGGCTACTCCTGCCAGGTGCGCCGGGTCTCCGACCTGACCGTCGACGAGAAGTACCGGATCGCCGACGCCGCCGCCCGCTGGCGCGGCACCGACACCGAGCGCGGCTTCTCGATGGCCCTGGGCCGCTTCGGCGACCCGCTCGACGACGACTGCGTGGTGGTCACCGCCCACAAGGCGCCGGAGGAGGGCGAGAGCGGCGACGACCTGAAGGCCGTGCTGCACTTCGTGCCCTGGGGGCCGGACGGCATCTCGCTGGAGCTGATGCGCCGCGACCGCGCCGCTGACCCGGGTCTGAACGAGCTGCTGATCGTCGCCGCCCTGCAGGCCGTGCCCGCCCTGGGCGTCCGCCGGGTGTCGCTCAACTTCGCGATGTTCCGCTCGGCGCTGGCCCGCGGCGAGCGGATCGGCGCCGGCCCGGTGCTGCGGGCCTGGCGCGGGCTGCTGGTGTTCCTGTCGCGCTGGTTCCAGATCGAGTCGCTGTACAAGTTCAACGCCAAGTTCCAGCCCGAGTGGGAGCCGCGCTTCCTGGTGTTCCCGAACACCCGCGACCTGCCGCGCATCGGATTCGCCGCGATGCAGGCCGAGGCCTTCATCACCCTCGGCATGCCGCGCTTCGGCCGCAAGCGCCAGCGCGAGGGCCTGATGCCGACCCCGGCCGCGAAGGGTGTCACCGAGGCCGCCTGAGCCGCCGCCGCGTAGAACGGGGCCCCCGCCGAGAACCCTCGGCGGGGGCCCCGTCCGATAATGAGGACATGAGCAACTCGCCGTCCTTCAGCCTGCCGGCCGGACTCCCGCGGCTCGACCGCTGCGCCGTGATGGGCGTGGTCAACGTCACGCCCGACTCCTTCTCGGACGGCGGGATGTGGCACGACCCCGCCCGCGCGATCGCGCACGGGCTCGCGCTCCGGGCCCGGGGCGCCGACCTGGTGGACGTCGGTGGCGAGTCCACCCGGCCCGGCGCGCAGCGGGTGCCCGAGGAGGAGGAGCTGGGCCGGGTCCTGCCCGTGGTGCGGGAACTGGCCGCGGCCGGGGTGGCGGTCTCCGTCGACACCATGCGCGCCTCCGTCGCCGAGCAGGCCGTGGCGGCCGGCGCGAAGATCGTCAACGACGTCTCCGGCGGGCTCGCCGACCCGGCGATGGCCCGGGTGGTCGCCGAGACCGGCGTGCCGTTCGTGGTGATGCACTGGCGCGGGCAGTCCGCCGACATGGACGCGCTGGCCGTCTACGACGACGTGGTGCAGGACGTGGTCGCCGAGCTGACCGCCCGCATGGACGCCCTGATGGCGGCCGGCGTCAAGGAGGACCAGCTGATCCTCGACCCGGGGCTGGGCTTCGCCAAGACCGCCGAGCACAACTGGGCGCTGCTCGGCCGGCTGGACGCGCTCACCGCGCTCGGCCGGCCCGTCCTCGTCGCCGCATCGCGCAAGCGGTTCCTGGGTACGCTGCTGGCCGACCCGGAAACCGGGGAGCTGCGCCCGGCCCGGGAGCGCGACGACGCGACCGCCGCGGTCTCGGTGCTGTCGGCCAGGGCGGGGGCCTGGGCGGTGCGGGTGCACGACGTGTCCGGCACGGCGGACGCCGTCCGGGTGGTTGCGGCCTGGCAGCGCGCAGCCCGACAGGGCTAGGACGGGAGGGTCTGTGGCAGGTGACGGCAGGTTGAGCGGAGCAGCGGCGGGACGGGCCCGCGAGGCGGACCTGGAGGCCGTGCTCGCGGCGAACCGGGCGCTCTACGAGGCGCTGGAGCGGGGGGACCTGGAGGCGGTCGAGGACGCCTGGCTGGGAGCCGCGGACGCGGACGACAAGGGCGGCGTGGTGTGTGTGCACCCGGGCTGGCCGGTGCTGCGCGGACGGGCCCAGGTGACCCGGTCGTACATGCTGATCATGATGAACACGGAGTACATCCAGTTCTTCCTGACCGATGTCGAGGCCGAGCTGCACGGAGATGTGGCTCTTGTCACGTGCACCGAGAACATCCTCTCCGGCGGCGAGGCGGAGGAGGAGGGAGAACTCGGTCCGCTGGTCGGCGGAAAGGTCGTCTCGACGAATCTCTTCCGGCGCACCCCGGCCGGGTGGAAGCTCTGGTCGCACCACGGTTCACCCGTGCTGACCAGCGGCGACGAGGACGACGGGGACTGACCGGAGCCTCCGCGTCAATGCGCCTCCGGGGCATCGCCCGGGAATTTCCGAATGGTCACCGAACGTTCACGTCAATCGCCATTTCGGCGTGCGTGGCGACGGTTCGTGCCGGGTAGGACGGTCAGACGTTGTCGGCGCCCGCGGGTAGATTCGAAACGGAGTGCGGGCCTGTCGCCCGCCTTCGCCCTGTCCGTCCATAGCCTTTCTCCGGGCGGGGCCCGTCCGACTGGGAGCAGTGATTCGTTTGCTGGACCGCGTCACCCTGCGGGGTCTGCGTGCCCGGGGCCACCACGGCGTCTTCGAGCGTGAGCGCGTCGAGGGCCAGACCTTCGTGGTCGACCTCGTGCTGTACCTGGACACCCGCCCCGCCGCGTCCGGCGACGACCTCACCCGCACGGCGCACTACGGGATCGTGGCCGAGGAGGTCACCGCGATCATCGCCGGGGAACCGGTCGACCTGATCGAGACCCTGGCCCAGCGCATCGCCGACCAGTGCCTGAAGCACGACGCGGTCGAGGAGGTCGAGGTCACCGTGCACAAGCCGGACGCCCCGATCACCGTGCCGTTCGACGACGTGACCGTGACCATCCACCGGGGGCGCGCATGACCGCTGGCGCGTACCCGGTTTCCGATGTAGAGGACTTGCGATGAGCACCAGCGACCCGACCGCCTCGCCGACCACGTTCGACCTGGAGAGCCGGGTGGACTCCGCCGACACCACACTGCACTCCCAGCGCTGCGCGGTGATCGCTCTCGGCAGCAACCTGGGCAACCGCCTGGACACCCTGCAGGGTGCCGTGGACGCCCTCGCCGACACCCCGGGGCTGAGGATCAAGGCCGTCTCCGCGGTCTACGAGACCGAGGCCGTCGGCGGGCCGGACGAGCAGCCGAACTACTACAACGCGGTCGTGGTGCTGCGCACCTCGCTGCCTCCGCGCGACCTGCTGGAGCGCGGAAACGCGATCGAGGACGCCTTCGGCCGGGTCAGGACCGTGCACTGGGGCCCGCGCACCCTGGACGTCGACATCCTGGCGTACGAGGGCGTCCTCAGCGACGACCCGCAGCTGCTGCTGCCGCACCCGCGCTCGCACGAGCGGGCCTTCGTGCTCGCGCCGTGGCTGGACGCCCAGCCGGAGGCCGAGGTGCCGGGCCACGGGCAGGTCGCGGACCTGCTGGAGAAGCTCGGCGGCCCGGACGCGCAGGGCGTCCGGCGGCGGGACGACATCCGGCTGACGCTGCCGGAGTAGGCGGCTCCGGGCCGCCGGCCGGCCCGTGGCCGGGGAACTCGGGTGGGGGCCCGGCCGTACGAGTAGGTGTCCGCCGTCCGCGCGCCGTCCGCCCGGCCGGGCCCGGTACGGTGGCCTGGCGCCGCCGCACCCGGCCCCGGGCGGGCGGCCGTCTCTGGTACCCCGGGAAGGACCTCGTCCGAGTGAAGCTGCTTCGCCTCCGCCTGCTGGTCGGCATCACCGCCGCTACGACGGCGCTGTCGTGGGCCGGCGCCAAGCTGTGGGCCTCCCTGGACACGCTGCCGGCGGTGCCGGGTGCGGCGCCGGTGGTGCTGGCCGCGGTGGCGGTGATCCTGCTGGCGACCACGATCTCGCTGCGGGCCCGGCTGAAGGCGGTGCGCGAGCGGCAGCCCGGTGCGAAGGGGGTCGACCCGCTGCTCGCGGCCCGGGCGGTCGTGCTGGGGCAGGCGAGCGCGCTGGTCTCGGCGGTGGTCACCGGCATCTACGCGGGGGCGGGGATCTACCTGCTCGGCGAACTCGACGTGTCGGCCCGCAAGGACCAGGCGGTGACGGCCGGCCTCGCCGTGCTGGCGGGGGCCGCGGTGATCGCGGCGGCGCTCTGGCTCCAGCACGTGTGCAAGCTGCCGGAGAATCACGACGATCCGGGCGGCCCGGCGGCATCACACCGCTGAACAGCGGAATCGGCCGTGATCCCGGGTGAAGTGCGGGGCGCGTGCCGAAGTACGCGCGCACTGTCAAGGGCCAAAGCGCACCCTGGGCTGACACGGCCCCAATTCGCACGCTAGTTTCTTGGCATGTCTCGCGGACGCCACCGTCATTCCTCCGTCCTCGGCCGGGTCGTTCCCCCCACCGCCGCCGGCGTGCTGCTCGTCGCCGCTCTGGCCGCTCTGCTTTTCAGTCAGGACACCATCCTGGTCCGTTCGGTGGGCGTCGCGGCGGTGTTCGCGACGCTCGGCTTCGCGGTCCTGCTGAAGCAGCGCGACAAGGCGGCCCGGGCGGCGGCCGAGATGTTCGCCGCGCAGCGGATGCGGGCCGATGAGCGCTTCGAGGAGCAGCTCGCCGAGGCCGAGTACGCGGCGGAGGTCGCCGAGGAGCGGGCCACCCGGTTCGGGCGGCGGCTGACGGCCGAGAAGTCGCGCCTGGCGAAGGCCGAGACGGAGATCGCCCGGCTGCTGCGCGAGCGCGCCGTGATGGTCGCCGAGCAGGCGCTCAAGGAGGCCGAGGCGGCCCAGCGGGCGCTGGCCGCGAGCCGTCCCAAGTACCCGGCCAGCCCGGCCGCGTTCGTCCGGGCCGGGGCCGTGCTGCGGCTGCTGGCGCGGCGGGCGGCGGAGCAGGAGGCGCAGCGCGAGCGGACGGCGGGCGCGGAGGTCGCGCTGCGGGCGCGGACGGTGCCGGTCGCGCAGGCTCCGGTGGCGCCCTCGGTGCCGGCTCCGGTGGCCCCGGCGGTGCCCACCCCGGCGCAGGCCCCGGCGGTCCAGGCTCCCGCGCAGGCCCCGGCTCCGACTCCGGTGAAGGCCGCGCCGGTACGGCCGATGCTGACCGCCACGGTCGGGCAGCTGGGCGGCGCGTCGTCCGTGCCCGCGGTGCCGGCCGAGCGGCAGCGCCCGCGCCCGGCACAGTCCGGGCAGGCGCGTGGGCAGGGCTTCAGTTTCTTCGGCCGAAGCCCGGGTGCCGCGGTGCGGGCGGCGGCCCCGGCGCCGGCCGTCGGCAGCGTGGCCGAGCTGAACGAGCGGACGGACCTGGCGGACGTCGTGGGCGACGAGGCGGTGGCCGCGAAGGCGCTGGCCGACGCGCAGGCGGCCGAGGCGAGCGCGAAGGAGCCGAGGCCGGCCGTCGAGCCGGAGCAGGGCGAACCGACCGTGGTGGACCTGACGCCTGAGGACGAGACCGAGCAGATCCAGCTGCCGCGGCTGCGCGCCTCGCGCTGACGACCCGACAACACCGCGGCGCAGGACGTCGGACCGACCGACCTCCTGCGCCGCGGTGTCGTTCCCGGGCGGGCCCGGGAGGGCGTCAGAGCTGGACGCCGAAGTCCTGGGCGATGCCGGCCAGGCCGGAGGCGTAGCCCTGGCCGACGGCGCGGAACTTCCAGTCGGCGCCGTTGCGGTAGAGCTCACCGAAGATCATCGCCGTCTCGGTGGCGGCGTCCTCGGAGAGGTCGTAGCGGGCGATCTCGGCGCCGCCGGCGGCGTTCACCACGCGGATGTAGGCGTTGCGGACCTGGCCGAAGTTCTGCCCGCGGGCGACGCCGTCGTAGATGGTGACCGGGAAGACGATCTTGGCGGCCTCGGCGGGCAGGCCGGCCAGCTTGACGTTGATCGACTCGTCGTCGCCCGCGCCCTCGCCGGTGCGGTTGTCGCCGGTGTGCACGACGGTGCTGTCCGGCGTGCTGGTGTTGTTGAAGAACACGAAGTGCGCGTTGGACAGCACCTTGCCGTCCGCGTTCAGCACGATGGCGCTGGCGTCCAGGTCGAATTCGGCGCCGGTCGTGGTGCGGACGTCCCAGCCCAGGCCGACGGTGACCGCGGACAGGCCCGGGGCCTCCTTGGTCAGCGAGACGTTGCCACCCTTGGAGAGGCTCACTGGCATGGTGATTGCTGTCCCTTCGTTCGCTTTCCCGGGAGAACGCAGCGGTGCGGCGGGTTGGTTCCACCGGTGGCCGACCATTCTCCGCGGGCGCCAATTCCGGGCAAAGTCAGGGCAATGCCGGGGTCAGATCCGGCGGAACCGGCCCTGGAGCGACCAGATGTTCGGATTGTCGGCCAGGCCGGGGTGCATGTCGAAGAGATCGGCGAGGGTGTCCTGGAGGAAGTCCCGTGCCTCGCGCCGCAGTTCGCTGTGGCGGACGACGGCCGGCGGCTCGTCGGGCAGCCAGGTCGCGGTGATCTCGACCCAGTTGAAGCGGCGGGCGAACCGGAGCAGCTCGGTGTTCTGGGTGAAGTCGAGGTCGGCGGTCTGCACCCGAGCGGCGCGGCTGCCGTCCGGGTCGCGGTCCAGCTGCTCGGCGATGTCGCACAGCGCCCAGGCGAAGTCGAGCACCGGGACCCAGCCCCAGACGGTGGACAGCTCCGCGCCCTCGGCGTCGAGGTAGACGTCGCCGCAGAAGAGGTCGTACCGCAGGGCGTGCACCGAGGCGGTGCGGTAGTCGGTCTGCGGGGGGTCGGGGAAGCGGTTGGAGAGGGAGTAGCCGAGCTCGATCACACAGGCCATTGTCGGGGCTCCGGGCCCGGGCGGATAACCGGGTGACCCTACGGGCCCGGCGCGGCATGATGGGCGTATGCCCGAGCCCATCCGCGTACGGGGGTCGGTGGTCGTCCCCGACGCCGAGCTCGTCTGGCGCTTCTCGCGTTCCTCCGGCCCCGGCGGCCAGCACGTCAACACGTCCGACAGCAAGGTCGAGCTGCGCTACGACCTGGCGGCCTCGAAGGCGCTGCCCGAGGTCTGGCGCGAGCGTGCCGTGGAGCGGCTGGCCGGCCGGCTGGTGGACGGCCGCGTGCTGGTGATCCAGGCCTCGGAGTTCCGCTCGCAGTGGCGCAACCGGGAGGCGGCCGCGGCCCGGCTGTCCGCGGTGCTGACCGAGGCCTGCGCGCCCCCGCCGAAGGCGCGGCGGGCGACCCGGCCGAGCCGGGGCATGGTCGAGCGGCGGCTGTTCAACAAGCGGCACCGCTCCGAGCTGAAGCAGGGGCGGCGCGTGCCGCGTGGCGGGGAGTGACGCCCGCCGGTCAGCCGAGGGTGCGGTAGCCGCCACGGAAGTAGAGCAGCGGCCGGCCTCCGGGGTTCGGGACGACGGCCTCCAGGACGCGGCCAAGCAGCAGGGTGTGGTCGCCCGCGGGTATCCGCTGTTCGGTGCGGCACTCGACGGTCGCGAGCGCGCCCTCGATCAGCGGGGCGCCGGTGACCGGGCCGCGGTGGTGTGCGGTGTCGGCGAACAGCAGCCGGTCGCTGAGCCGGCCCTTCATGGCGAAGCGGGAGCCGAGCGCCTTCTGCCCCTCGGCGAGCAGCGAGACCGCCCACGTGTCGACCCGGGAGAGCACCTCGTCCATCCGGGAGTCCTCGCGGACCGAGATCAGCACCAGCGGCGGCTCCAGCGACACGGAGAGGAAGGACGTGGCGGTCATGCCGATGTCCTCGCCGTCCTCCGGGTCGTGGACGGTCACCAGGCTCACGCCGGCGGCGAGCTGGGAGAGTGCGGCCCGGAACTCGTCGGGCGTGGCGTGGGAGGCAGCTTCGGGCTGCGGGGACGGGTACACGTACCGCACGGTAGTCGGCGGTCGCGGGTTGCGACATCGGGCCGAGGTCGTAGGACCAGCGGTGCAGCGGCGAGAGCACGGCCCGCGCCGGACTCACTCCCAGGAGTGAAGCAAAGGGCCTGCCGGGCGGCAGTCGGCTTCAGTGCGCGGCCAATGCGGTCGACCACGAGAAATGTTCCGATAACGCCTTATGTCCCGCTCTGGAACGGATGAGCTGATTAAGGGCGCATTAGTGTCGTGTGATTTAAGTCACAAGTGGCGGCCTATTGCTGACCGAGCGTGCCGAACGCTGTGCTCCCTGTGATTCAGTTCTTCTGGCAATCGGACGATACCAATCAAGAACTATCCGAAGCAGCCGGGGAGCCCCCGCATGGAAGCCGAGTCGGAGCCGTACGTCCGTCTCGCGACCCTCCGCACCTTGCACCGGGTCGTGGCGGACCTCAACGCTGCCCGCAGCCTGGCGGGCACGCTCCAGGCTGTCGTCGAGGGCGCGGTGCACGGGCTCGGCTTCGACGCCGCCGCGGTCAGCCTCGTCCGGCCGGACGGCGACCTCGTGGTGGCGGCCGTCTGGGAGCTGGAGGAGAGCGCCATGGGCGGCCCGTCCGTCCTGCTCGGCCAGGTCGGCTCCCGGGAGTCCTGGGACCGGCTGCTCGGCGTCAGCGACCACTGGGGCACCCTGCGCTTCCTCCCGTACGACCGCGGCTGGGCCGTCGCCAGCGACATACCGCGCTGGATCGGGGACGGCCCGATGCCCGTCTACGCCAACGACTGGCACCCAGCCGACGGCCTGCTCGCCCCGATGTACAGCGCCGGCGGGGACCTGCTCGGCGTCCTGTCGGTGGACCGGCCGCGCAGCGGCAAACGGCCCGGGGCCTGGACCCGCGAGGCGCTGGAGATGTTCTCGCTCCAGGCCTCCATCGCGATCGGCAACGCCCGGCTGCGGGCCGAGATGCAGCGCGCGCTGGCCCGCCTGGAGAAGGAGCAGCAGGCGCTGCGGGCCAGCGAGGAGAGCTTCCGGCAGGCCTTCGAGTACGCGCCCAGCGGCATGGCCATCACCGAACTGCACGGCGCCGGGCGCGGCCAGCTGACCAGAGTCAACGACGCGCTCTGCCGCCTGCTCGGCCGCCCCCGCGCGGTGCTCCGCCAGCAGAGCTTCGCCGACCTCGTCCACCCCGAGGACCGGGCCCTGCTGGAGCGCACCAGCGCCGAGAGCGGCCGGGCCGAACTGCGGCTGTCCCGGCGGGACGGCGGCTACCAGTGGGTCTGCCTGCGCAACTCGATCGTGGCGGACGCCGCCGAGGGCCCGAGCTTCCTGCTCACCCACGTCGAGGACATCGAGGACCGCAAGCGCCACGAACTCCAGCTCGCCCACCGGGCCAGCCACGACGCGCTCACCGGCCTGCCCAACAGCGCCGAGCTGAAGGCCCGGCTGGCCCGCCGGCTCTGTTCCGAGCCGCAGACCGTCGGCACGGTCGCCGGGCCCGGCGAGGCGGGCTACCCGCAGCCGTACGGCGGCTACCCGGCCGACTCCTACAGCGCGCACACCGCGTACGACGGCCTGGAGGGGGCGGACCCGTACGCCGGGACGGTGCACGGCTACGGCCTGCCGGAGGGCGACCCGCCGCCCGGCATCGGCCAGGTCTACGGCGAGCACGTGCACGCCGTGGTGCCGCCGGACCACGACGCGGGCGACGACGTGTGGTCCGGCCCGTTCCGCTCGGGCGCCGCGGTGCCGGTGGACAAGGGCCTCGCGGTGCTCTTCTGCGACCTGGACGGCTTCAAGTCGATCAACGACCGGTTCGGCCACAATGCGGGCGACGCGGTGCTCGTCGAGGTCGCACGGCGGCTGAGCCAGGCCGTCCGGGACGGCGACACGGTGGCCCGGCTCGGCGGGGACGAGTTCGTGGTGCTGGCCGACGGCATCGGCCGCGAGGAGGCCAAGGACCTCGCCCACCGGCTGCGCAACGCGATCATCCCGCCGATGCGGATCGACGGCCGCGCGATGCGCGTGGGCGTGAGCCTCGGGATCGGCTGGGCGGGCTGCGGGATGAGCACGGAGGAGGTGCTGCACACCGCGGACGAGCGGATGTACGACGAGAAGCGGGCCCGGGGCGGCGCCGTGCGCGGGGCCCGGGGGGAGCGCTCGCACCGCCGGGCGGGCTGAGCGGCGGCGGCTCAGGTTACCGGCGGGTTGTCAAGGCCTCGTTCCGGGCCGTCGGGCGGTACAGGTAGGGTTCGCGGGTAACGAGAGCGTCCATGATCTGCGCCGGCGGCCGCCAGCCCGGCGGCGCGAACGCGATGGGGGAAGTGACCACCGTGACGACCGCCGGCAACAACGGAGTGCCCGAGGGCTCGGGGGGCGGTGCCCCACAGGACGACGATCCCTTCGGTTACCTCTACCGCCCGGCCGACGGCAGCTCCGCGCAGCCGGCCCAGCCGCAGCAGGGCGTGCCCCGCACGCCGTACAGCCGCCCTATGGAGGTCGGCCGCGCCCAGTACGGGCAACAGCGCGCCCAGCAGCCGTACCAGGGCCAGCCGTACCAGCAGCCGGGGCACACCCAGCCCTACCAGCAGCAACCCGAGTACGGCGCGGCGCCCACGCAGCAGACCCGCTACGCCGAGCACTCCCGCCCGCAGCCGGGGGAGAACCGCCCGAGCAGCAGCGGCCGGAGCAAGGGCGCGGTGATCGGCGCGGTGGCGGTGGTCGCGGCCGTGGCGATCGGTGCGGGGATAGCGCTCTCCACCGGCGACCCGGACGGCGAGAAGAACGCCAAGGGCGGCCAGGAGACCACTGCTCCGGCGAAGCCCTCCACAACCGCCCCCGGCAGCCCGTCCGGGACGGCCCCGCCCTCCGCGAGCGCCTCCGCCACGGCCGGCCAGGGGACCGTGGACGCGAGCCAGCTCCAGGGCCAGAACGCGCCCTCGGGGAACACCGTCAAGGGCGCCAAGTCGGCGGACGGCAGCTACCTGACGCTCCAGCCGGGCGGCACGGTGAGCTGGACCGGCCAGGTCGCCGCGGCCGGCACCTACAAGCTGACCGTGCACTTCAACAACGCCGCCGGGGACGTGAAGGGCTCGGCGTCGGTGAACGGCAAGGACTGGCCGAGCGGTCTGACGTTCAAGAACTTCGCGCCGGGCAAGGACCCGGCGTCCTCCTGGTACACCACGTGGATACTCCCGCAGCTCCAGGCCGGGCCGAACACCATCACCATGTCCGTCCCGTCCGGCGGGCCGATCCTGATCGACCAGGTCACCGTCGAGCCGAACGGCTGACCCGGGCCTGCGGACACGCAACGGCCGCCCGTCCCCGTCGTGGGGGTGGGCGGCCGTGGGCGTTCGGTCGGGCTACGGCCGGTCGGGCTTCGGTCAGTCGGGCTTCACGGTGGTGAACCGGTCGCCGCCGAGGACCCACCGGCCGCGGCGCATGACGGCGACCAGGTCGTAGCTCCCGGAGTCCAGGACGACCAGGTCGGCGTTCTTGCCGGTCTCCAGCGAGCCGATCGAGTCGGCGAGGCCGAGCAGACGGGCGGGCGTGGCGGACAGCGACTCGACGGCCTGGCCGAGGGTGAGGCCGTTGACGGTGACCGAGCGCTTGAACGCGACGTCCAGGGTGAGCGTGGAGCCGGCGATCGCGCCGCCCTCGACGAGCCGGGCCACGCCGTCGCTGACCTCGACCTGGAGCGGGCCGAGCGGGTAGAAGCCGTCGCCCATGCCGGCCGCGCCCATGGCGTCGGTGATCAGGGCGACCCGGTCGGCGCCGGCGGTGCGGTAGGCAAGGTCGAGGACGGACGGGTGCAGGTGCACGCCGTCGTTGATCAGCTCGACGGTGACCCGCTCGTCCTCCAGCAGGGCCACGATCGGGCCGGGGGCGCGGTGGGCGATGCCGGGCATGGCGTTGAAGAGGTGGGTGGCGACGGTGGCACCGGCCTCGACGGCGTCCAGGGTGGTGGCGTAGTCGGAGTCGGTGTGGCCGACGGCGGCGATCACGCCGAGGTCGGCGAGCATCCGGACGGAGTCCAGGCCGCCGGGCAGTTCAGGGGCCAGGGTGACCATCCTGGCGTGGCCGCGCGCGGCGTCGACCAGCTTGCGGACCAGGGCGGGGTCCGGGTCGCGGAGCAGGTCGGGCCGGTGGGCGCCGCAGCGGTTGCGCGAGATGAACGGGCCCTCGAAGTGGATGCCGGCGAGCACGCCGTCCTCGACGAGTTCGGAGAGGACGCCGGCCTGGCGGGCGACGTTGTCGATCTCGCCGGTGACGGTGGAGGCGACCGTGGTGGTGGTGCCGTGGTCGAGGTGGGTGCGGGCCGCCCTGAACGCCTCCTCGGCGACGCCGGAGGCGTAGGAGGCGCCGCCGCCGCCGTGGACGTGCAGGTCGACGAAGCCCGGGACGACGGTGTGGCCGGCCAGGTCGAGGTCGCCCGGCTCGGTCCCGCCGCCCGCCGCACTCGTGACGGCCGCGATCCGGGAGCCCTCGGTCACGAGGCGGCCGCCGTCGACGACGCCGCCGGGCAGGACCAGCCGGGCACCGGCCAGGGCGATACGGTCACGGTCCGCGGTGGTCACGCGGTCACCTCCGAGGAGAGCAGATCCCAGGCGAGCAGGCCCGCGCCGAGGCACGCGGCGGTGTCTTTGAGCATGGCGGGCACGACTTCCGGGGGCATCTGGAAGGTCAGGCGCTCGGTGACCGCCGCCCGCAGCGGCGTGAAGAGCGTGTCGCCGGCCTCGGCCAGCCCGCCGCCGATGATCACCCTGGACGGGTCGAGCAGGCTCTGGCCGAGGACGATGCCGTCGGCCAGCGCGTCGACGGCGCGCCGCCAGATCGCGATCGCGCGGTCGTCCCCGGCCTCCACCGCGGCGGCGCAGGATGCCGCGTCGGCGTCGGGGCCGCCGCCGGCCTCGGCCCAGGCCCGGGAGACGGCGGAGGCGGAGGCCAGCCTCTCCAGGCAGCCGCGGGCGCCGCAGCCGCACAGCGGGCCGCCCGGGCGGACCACGACGTGGCCGATCTCGCCGCCGTAGCCGTGGGCGCCGGCCTCGATCCGGCCGCCGATGCCGATGGCGCCGGCGATGCCGGTGCCCAGCGCGATGAACAGGAAGCGGCCGACGCCCCGGCCGGCGCCGAGCCGGCCCTCGGCCAGGCCGCCCGAGCGCACGTCGTGGCCGAGCGCGACCGGCAACGCGGCGCCGGCGCCGGCGGCCAGGCGCTCGCCCAGCAGCCTGCGCAGCGGGAGGTCGCGCCAGCCGAGGTTGGCGGAGTAGACCGCGACGCCGCTCTGCTCGTCGATCGTGCCCGGCACGGCGACGCCGGCCGCGAGCGGGGTGGCGCCGAAGCGGCTGCGGCCCTCGTCCGCCAGGTCGGCGGCGAAGTCGAGAATGGCGGCGACGACGGCGTCCGTGCCGTGTTCCCGTCCGGTCGGTCGGCGTGCCTCGAACAGCACGGAGCCGTCCTGGGCGAGCAGCGCGGCCTTCATGCCGGTGCCGCCCACATCGAGTGCGATGACGTGCTTCACGGGGACAGTTTCCCTGGCAGGGTCGAAGAGGTCTAGTCCAGTCACCGGATTGGTCTGGTCCATGTGGGGTGAGTTGCGTCGCAGAACCCGTTGCGCATCGTGCAATGACATCGGCACTTCGATAACTGTTCGACGGGTACGGGTCAGAGGTATGGACCACTGTGCGGTCGATTTGGCAGTGTTGCACCTCTCTCTGCCGGATTCACCGGTCTGCTCGTATTTCCCCCTGAAGGCGGTATCCGCGTTGAACAGGCGCGCCCACGTTCCCACCCGTGTACTCGGCACTGCGCTGGCCGGAGCACTCGTGCTCACCACGGTCACCGCGTGCGGCGGGCAGGGCGGCGGGTCGGTCACCCTCAAGCTGGTGGCCGCGGACTACGGCGAGAGCGCGGACACCAGCTCCCAGCAGTACTGGGACGAGGTCGTGCGCGGCTTCGAGGACGCCAACCCCGGCATCAAGGTCGACGTCCAGGTGGTGAGCTGGACCGACATCGGCAAGCGGGTCGACGACCTGATCGCGGCCGGCAAGTCGCCCGACCTGCTGCAGACCGGTGGATTCGCCGACCAGGCCGCCGCGGACCGGCTGTACCCGGCCGCCGCCGTCCTCTCGATCGACACCCAGGCCAAGTTCATGGACTCCTTCGCGCACGCCGGCCAGGTGCTGGGCGCACAGTACGGAATCCCGTTCGTCTCCTCGTCGCGGGTCCTCTTCTACAACAAGGCGCTGTTCCGTCAGGCCGGCATCGCCCAGCCGCCAGCCACCTGGAACGAGCTGCGGCAGGACGCCGAGAAGATCAGGGCCAAGGTGCCGGGCGTAACCCCGTACGGGCTGCCGCTGGGCCCCGAGGAGGCACCCGCCGAGTCCATGCTGTGGACGCTGAGCGGCGGCGGCAGCATCTCCGACGACGTCGGCAACTACACCATCGACAGCACCCAGAACCAGGCCACCTTCGGCTGGCTGAAGAGCAACCTCGTCGACACCAGGCTGACCTATCCCGAGCCGGGCAAGATGAACCGCACCCCGGTGTTCCAGGACTTCGCGGCCGGGAAGGTCGCGATGCTGAACGGCCACCCGACGCTGCTGCGGATGGCCACCGCCGGGAAGATCGAGTTCGGCACGGCGCCGATCCCCAGGAAGGACGGGGTGGGCAGGACGGGGAGCCTCGGCGTCGCGGACTGGATGATGGCGCTCAAGGCCAACGGCCACAAGGAGCAGATCAAGAAGTTCCTGTCCTTCGTGTACCAGCGGGAGAACCAGCTCAAGTTCGACGAGCGGTACAACCTGCTGCCGGTCACCCAGGACGCGTTCGCGCAGATGAGCGCGGACCCGAAGCACGAGGACCTCAAGCAGTTCGCGACCGGGCTGACCAACGCCAGCTTCTACCCGTTCGGCGACCCGGCCTGGGTGAACGTCAGCAACCGGATCAAGGCGGGCATCGGGGAGGCCGTCACCGGGGACCCCAAGCAGGTGCTCACCGGGCTGCAGGACGCGGCGATGCAGGAGGCGGCCCGGATTCGGAAGTGAACCCGGGGCGGGCGCGAGAATGACATCTCGTGGTGTCGTGGTCGTCGTCGGTGGGAGGTGTTCCCGTGGGTGAGCTGAGTGAGCGGGACCGGGCGGTGCTGGAGCTCGAAGGGCGCCAGTGGCGGACGGCGGGGGCCAAGGAGCGGGCGATCCGGGAGGAGCTGGGGCTCTCCGGTACGCGGTACTACCAGCTGCTGAACGCTTTGCTGGATCGTCCGGAGGCGGTGGCGCATGCGCCGGTGCTGGTGAATCGGTTGCGGCGCGTGCGGGAGGCCCGGCGGGCGGCTCGCTGAGGGCGGGCTCTCGGGAGGGTGGATGAGGGGGCGGCTCTTGGGGTGGCCGCTCCCTCCGGCGGCGCGTCCCCCTCGCCTTGGTGGGGTGGTTGCCGCAGGGGATCTTTTTGGGGCCCGGCGGATCGGGTATGGGGACTGGCATGGGCTTTGACGAGAAGCGGATGCCGGTGACCGATGCCGGGCGGGACGGGTTGCGGCGGATTCTGGCGGCGCCCGGTGATGCGGTGGTCGCGCTGGACTTCGACGGGACGCTTGCGCCGATCGTGGCGGATCCCAGTCGGGCCCGGGCGCATCCGGGGGTTGCGGGGGCTCTGCGCGGGTTGGCGCCGTTCGTCCGGGCCGTGGTGGTGGTGACCGGGCGGCCTGCCGGGCTGGCGGTGGAGTACGGCGGGCTGGAGGGACTGCCCGGGGTCGTGGTGCTGGGGCACTACGGGGCCGAGCGGTGGGAGGACGGCGAGGTGACGGCGCCGCCGGTGCATCCGGGGGTGGCCGGGGCGCGTGCGGCGTTGCCGGGTGCGCTGGCGGCGGTCGGGGCGCCCGAGGGGACGTGGGTGGAGGACAAGGGGCGCTCGTTGGCGGTGCACACGCGGCGTACGGCGGCGCCGGAGGAGACGCTGGAGTCGTTGCGGGCGCCGGTGGACGCGCTGGCGGCGGAGCACGGGCTGGTGGTGGAGCCCGGGCGGCTGGTGTTGGAGCTCCGGCCTCCGGGGGTGGACAAGGGGGCGGCGTTGACCGGGTTCCTGCGTGAGCGCGGGGCCCGGTCGGTGCTCTACGCGGGGGACGACCTCGGGGATCTGGCGGCCTTCGCGGCGGTGGAGAAGCTGCGCGGCGAGGGCCTGGCGGGTCTGCTGGTGTGCAGCGGCGCGGTGGGGGACGCGCCGGTGCGGGAACTCGCCGACCGGGCGGACCTGGTGGTCGCGGGGCCCGCCGGCGTGGTGGAGCTGCTCGCCGAACTGGGAGAAGCCGTCAGAGCGCGTTGAGCTGGTCCAGGAACCACTGCTGCGGGGGGAGTGCGGTGGCCGCCGCCGCGAGGCGCTTGGTGCGCTCGGTGCGTTCCTCCGCGGGCATGGTGAGGCCCGCGTGCAGGGCGTCGGCGGTGGCGATGACGTCGTAGGGGTTGACGGTCAGCGCGTCGTCGGCGAGTTCGTCGTAGGCGCCGGCCTCGCGGGACAGCACCAGGGCGCAGCCGTGGTCGGAGACCACCGGGACCTCCTTGGCGACCAGGTTCATGCCGTCCCGGATGGGGTTGACCAGGGCCACGTCGGCGAGGCGGTAGGCGGCGAGGGAGCGCGGGAAGTCGTCGTCGACGTGCAGGATCAGGGGCCGCCAGGTGGGCGTGGCGAACTCGGCGTTGATGTCGTGCGCGAGCCGTTCCACCTCGGCGGTGTAGTCGCGGTACTCGGCGAGGTCGGTACGGGACGGGTAGGCGAAGGCGATGTGCACCACCCGGTCGTGCCACTCGGGGCGGGTGCGCAGCAGGTGCCGGTAGGCCTGGAGGCCGCGGACGATGTTCTTGCTCAGCTCGGTGCGGTCTACCCGGACGATGGTGCGCCGGTCGCCGACGGCCGCGCGGAGGGCGGCGAGGCGTTCGTCGACGTCGGGGCGGTGGGCGCGCTCGCGCAGGAAGTCGCCGTCGGCGCCGAGGGCGTGGACGCCCAGGTGGGTGGTGCGGCCGGCGTACCTGACGGTCAGGGCCGAGTGGTCGACGGTGGCGCCCAGGAGGTCCGTGCAGCAGGCCGCGAACGCCCTGGCCCAGCGTTCGGTGAGGAAGCCGGCCCGGTCGGCGCCCAGGATGCCGGTGAGGACGGCCTCGGCGACGTCGTCGGGCAGCAGCCGGAAGTACTCGGGCGGGGCCCAGGGGGTGTGCGAGAAGTAGCCGATCCGCAGGTCGGGGCGGGCGGCCCGGAGCAGGGCCGGGGTCAGCGAGAGGTGGTAGTCCTGGACCAGGACGGCGGCCCCGGGGGCGGCCTCGGCGGCGAGGGCGTCGGCGAAGGCGGCGTTGTAGGCGCGGTAGGCGCTCCACTCGGCGCGGAACCCGGCGTCGAAGACGGGGGCGGTGGGCGTCGCGTAGAGCAGGTGGTGGACGAACCAGAGGGTCGAGTTGGCGACGCCGTTGTAGGCGCGGGCGAAGGTCTCCGGGTCTATGTCCAGCATCCGGACGGCCTGTCCGCCGACGTCGTGGCCGGCCAGGTCGAGGCGGCCGTAGGGGGCCTGCGTGGCGGCCCGGCGGTCGGCGTCGCCGAGGGCGGCGCAGACCCAGACGGCGTTCGGGTCGTCGATCGCGGAGAGGCCGGAGACCAGGCCGCCGCCGCCACGGCGGAGGGTCAGCGTGCCGTCGTCCGAGGTGCTGAACGACACCGGTCCCCGGTTGGAGGCCACCAGGACGGGGGCGGTGCCGGTCTGATTCGAACGTTCGGTCGTGAGATCGCCCATATTTGGGATGTTGCCGGGCCTCCGGCGTGGCAAACGTTTCAGTGTCGGGTCGCATACTCCGGGATGGTGTGGATCGGGGGGCGTTCCACGGCGGTCACCGGGTGGGTGTGGGCGGTGAACACGGGGGTCCCTCCCGCCGAAGGCCGGGGCAGGGTCTCCGGGGCGCGGGTGAACTGGGTGAGCAGGGGGCGGACGAGGTCGGCGGAGGCCTTGAGCCGGTGGGTGCGGTCGAGGCGTTCGAGGGCGGTGCGGTAGATGGTGGCGGCCATCCGGCCGAGGGCCTGGCTGTCCTGGTGGTGGTGGTGCCGGACGCCGACGTCCACCTGGGCCAGGGCGTCCAGCCCGGTCGCCTCCAACGCGTCGACCAGCAGGCCGAGTTCGACGCCGTAGCCGGTCGGGAAGGGCAGCCGTTCGAGGAGCGAGCGGCGGGCCGCGTACTCGCCGCCGAGGGGCTGGACGAAACCGGCGAGTTCCGGCCAGTGCAGGTTGAGCAGCGGGCGGGCGACCAGCTCGGTGACCCGGCCGCCGCCGGCCGGGACGACCGCGCCGTTCGTTTCGAGGGGGCGGTCGTACATGGCCTTCACCAGCTGGATGTCCGGTTCCGTGAGTAGCGGGCCGACGATGCCGGAGACGAAGACGGGGTCGAACTCGCGCAGGTCGGCATCGACGAAGCAGACGATGTCGCCGTGGGTGACCAGCAGCGACCGCCAGAGGACCTCGCCCTTGCCGGGCACGGCGGGCAGCCGGGGCAGGATGGCGTCGCGGTGCTCCACCCGGGCGCCGGCCTCGGCGGCGACGGCGGCGGTGGCGTCGGACGAGCCGGAGTCGACCACGACGAGTTCGTCGACCAGCGGGAGCCGCTCCATCAGCTCGCGGCGGACGGTCCGGACGATGTCGCCGACGGTGGCCTCCTCGTCGAGGGCGGGCAGGACCACGCTGACGGTGTGGCCGGTGCGGCGCTTGGCCTCCAGCAGGGTGTGCACCGGCCGGTCCGCGGCGCTCCACGAGCGGCGGCTCAGCCAGGACGCCGCCTGCGGGAGGAGTGCGGGGATCGGTTCGGCGGGCACGGGACTCTCCTCGGCGGGGTGGGTGGGACGCGCCATCTCGCGTGGCGGACGGTCCCTTTCGGGGTTGGCGCCTTCGGATACAGTCTTCGTACAGCGGCCGGACCTTCGCACGCCGGGGTCGCCGCTGAGCAGCACCACAACTTCACAAGCTCATCCAGAGGGACTGAGGGAACGGCCCGTTGACGTCCCGGCAACCTTCTCGCGCGGCTGTCTTCAGGCCCCGGCGGGACAGGTGCCAATTCCGGCCCGTGGCGCGACCGCGCCATGGGGAAGATGAGGAGAGAGGCCTCCGCCACATGGCTATCACTGCGACATCCCCATCTGGCGTCGTACCCGCACCCGTCGACCTCGGCCCCGCCGCGGCGCTGTCCTGTCGGGAGTGCGGCGCCCGCTTCCCGCTCGGTCCGAGCTTCGCCTGTCCGGAGTGCTTCGGCCCGCTGGAGATCGCGTACGACTTCGGCAGCGAGGGCGCCGAGGAACTGCGCAAGCGGATCGAGTCCGGTCCGGCCTCGATCTGGCGCTACGCACCGCTGCTGCCCGTTCCGGCCGACGTCGCCTCCAAGCCGAACCTGAATCCCGGCTGGACTCCGCTGGTCACGGCGGACAACCTCGGCCGCGAACTCGGCTTCACCGCCCGGCTGCACGTCAAGGACGACTCGGGCAACCCGACGCACTCGTTCAAGGACCGCGTGGTGGCCTGCGCCATCGAGGCGGCGCGGGCGTTCGGCTACACGACGCTGTCCTGCTCGTCGACCGGCAACCTGGCCGGTGCGGTGGGCGCGGCGGCGGCGCGGGCCGGGTTCCGCTCGTGCGTCTTCATCCCGCACGACCTGGAGCAGGGCAAGGTCGTGATGGCCGGTGTCTACGGCGGCGAGCTGGTCGGCATCGAGGGCAACTACGACGACGTGAACCGCTTCTGCTCCGAGCTGATCGGCGACCCGGCCGGCGAGGGCTGGGGCTTCGTCAACGTCAACCTGCGCCCGTACTACGGCGAGGGCTCCAAGACGCTGGCGTACGAGATCTGCGAGCAGCTCGGCTGGCGGCTGCCGGAGCAGATCGTCATCCCGATCGCCTCGGGCTCGCAGCTGACGAAGATCGACAAGGGCCTGCAGGAGCTGATCGGGCTCGGGCTGGTCGAGGACCGGCCGTACCGGATCTTCGGTGCCCAGGCCGAGGGCTGCTCCCCGGTGTCGGCCGCGTTCAAGGCCGGCCGGGACGTGATCAAGCCGGTCAAGCCGGACACCATCGCCAAGTCGCTGGCGATCGGCAACCCGGCGGACGGCCCGTACGTGCTGGACATCGCGCGGCGCACCGGCGGCGCGGTCGAGGACGTCACCGACGCCGAGGTGGTGGCCGCGATCGGGCTGCTGGCCCGCACTGAGGGCATCTTCGCCGAGACCGCGGGCGGGGTGACCATCGGCGTGCTGAAGAAGCTGGTCGAGACCGGACAACTGGATCCGGCCAAGGAGACCGTCGCGATCAACACCGGCGACGGCCTGAAGACCCTGGACGCCGTCTCCGACGCCGGCATGACCGCCGTCATCCGCCCGACGCTGGAGTCCTTCCGCGACGCCGGCCTCGTGTCCGCCTGACCCCCCCACCCCCGCCGAGGAGAGCCACCGCCATGAGTGCCAACGTCCGCATCCCCACCATCCTCCGCACCTACACCGGCGGCGCCGCCGAGGTGGCCGCCGAGGGCGCCACCCTGGGCGACGTCATCGCCGACCTGGACCGCAACCACGCCGGCATCGCCGCCCGCATCCTGGACGACACCGGCCGGCTGCGCCGCTTCGTCAACGTGTACGTGAACGACGACGACGTGCGCTTCGCGGAGGGTCTGGCGACGGAGATCAAGGACGGCGCCAGCGTCTCGATCATTCCGGCGGTGGCCGGCGGCTGCTGAGCCGCACGCCGTCCATTCGGCCGTCCACGCATGCGGAATTCCGCATTCCGTACGCGTGGGCGGCTGCTCGTATTTCGGCGGGAATATTTCTCGGTCGAGTGGGAGTAGAGTGTCGCTCGGCCGGGAACAGGGGTCCCCCTCCCTCCCGCGGCGAACCGCCGGATCGCCTTCCGGCGCTTGGGCCAGGCCCGGTCCGGCGCCGGGAATCCTGTCAGGCGGATGTCAGAATTTCCGGGGGGATTTGGGTAATTCGTCCGCTATGCCCGGCGTGAAATGCCGAGATTCTTCCGATTCGACCCGTCCTGTCTCTTGACGTGGCCCCGGAATTCCGTGCGGCTGACCCTGTTGCAGAGGGCGTCGATCCGGATACATTCAGCCGCGGTCGACGCAGTCACCCGCTCACCGGACCCCGTCCGGTGGCCCGGCGGAGGACTGCGGCGTGCATGGCTGCGCTCAGGGGGGGTTCCCCGAGCCGGCCTTCAAACCAACCCGCTCCCGCGACCTGCGGGCGCGTGAAGGGCCAGCACAGCACTAGGGGAGTTCGGAATGGCTCAGGGCACCGTCAAGTGGTTCAACGCGGAGAAGGGCTACGGCTTCATCGCGGTCGACGGTGGTGCGGACGTCTTCGTCCACTACAGCGCGATCCAGATGGACGGCTACCGCACCCTCGAGGAGGGCCAGCGGGTCGAGTTCGAGATCTCCCAGGGACAGAAGGGCCCGCAGGCGGACATGGTCCGCGCGGTCTGACCCCCTTCGGCTTCCAGGAGCTCGGCGCGGCCCACGGCTGGTGACCACTCGCTTCTCGACGGGCCCGTACGACATGCGTCGTACGGGCTCGTCGGCGTTCACGAGGGGTGCGCGAGGGGGTCGCGCGGGGCTCGGAGTGCGGCTCGCGGGTTGGCGATTGGGCTTGCACTCGACCACCCGGAGTGCTAATCATTGGCGTTAGCACTCACAGCTTGAGAGTGATAAAGCGGACCGGGTCGGTGAGGCCCCAGGGAGCGGTAGGGGAATGGACCCCCGCACACCAGGGCCGTCCGTCGCGGGCACCCCTTGGTCCGAGCAGTCGACCGTGTCCCGGAGGACCACTTCTGATGGCCAAGATCATCGCCTTTGATGAGGAAGCTCGCCGCGGCCTTGAGCGTGGCATGAACCAGCTCGCCGACGCAGTGAAGGTCACGCTCGGCCCCAAGGGCCGCAACGTCGTGCTGGAGAAGAAGTGGGGCGCCCCCACGATCACCAACGACGGCGTCTCCATCGCCAAGGAGATCGAGCTCGAGGACCCGTACGAGAAGATCGGTGCGGAGCTCGTCAAGGAGGTCGCCAAGAAGACGGACGACGTCGCCGGTGACGGCACCACCACCGCCACCGTCCTCGCCCAGGCCCTGGTTCGCGAGGGTCTGCGCAACGTCGCCGCCGGCGCCAACCCGATGGCCCTGAAGCGCGGTATCGAGAAGGCCGTCGCCGCCGTCTCGGACCAGCTGCTGGCCCAGGCCACCGACGTGGAGACCAAGGAGCAGATCGCCTCCACCGCCTCCATCTCGGCCGCCGACACCCAGATCGGCGAGCTGATCGCCGAGGCCATGGACAAGGTCGGCAAGGAAGGCGTCATCACCGTCGAGGAGAGCAACACCTTCGGCCTGGAGCTCGAGCTCACCGAGGGCATGCGCTTCGACAAGGGTTACATCTCCGCCTACTTCGCGACCGACCTGGAGCGTATGGAGGCGACCTTCGAGGACCCGTACATCCTCATCGCCAACTCCAAGATCGGCTCGATCAAGGACCTGCTCCCGCTGCTGGAGAAGGTCATGCAGAGCGGCAAGCCGCTCGTCATCATCGCCGAGGACGTCGAGGGCGAGGCCCTGTCGACCCTGATCGTCAACAAGATCAAGGGCGTCTTCAAGTCCGTCGCCGTCAAGGCCCCGGGCTTCGGCGACCGCCGCAAGGCCATGCTCCAGGACATCGCCGTCCTCACCGGCGGCACCGTGGTGTCCGAGGAGGTCGGCCTGAAGCTGGAGAACGCCGGTCTGGACCTGCTGGGCGGCGCCCGCAAGGTGGTCATCACCAAGGACGAGACCACCATCATCGACGGTGCCGGTGACGGCGAGCTGGTCGCCGGCCGCGTGAACCAGATCCGCGCCGAGATCGAGATCAGCGACTCGGACTACGACCGCGAGAAGCTCCAGGAGCGCCTCGCCAAGCTGGCCGGCGGCGTGGCCGTCATCAAGGCCGGCGCGGCCACCGAGGTGGAGCTCAAGGAGCGCAAGCACCGCATCGAGGACGCCGTCCGCAACGCCAAGGCCGCCGTCGAGGAGGGCATCGTCGCCGGTGGTGGCGTGGCCCTGCTGCAGGCCGCCGTCGCCTTCGACAAGCTGGAGCTGGAGGGCGACGAGGCCACCGGTGCCAACATCGTCAAGGTCGCGCTGGAGGCCCCGATCAAGCAGATCGCGACCAACGCCGGCCTGGAAGGTGGCGTCGTGGTGGAGAAGGTGCGCAACCTCCCCGCCGGTCACGGCCTGAACGCCGCCACCAACGAGTACGTCGACCTGATCGCCGAGGGCATCATCGACCCGGCCAAGGTCACCCGCTCCGCGCTGCAGAACGCCGCCTCCATCGCGGCGCTGTTCCTCACCACCGAGGCCGTCATCGCCGACAAGCCGGAGAAGGCCGCCGCGCCGGCCGGCGGCATGCCGGGCGGTGACATGGACTTCTGATCCTGATCTCCGATCGGATCGGTTGATTCCCGATCGCGTGGGCGGTCCCCTTCGGGGGGCCGCCCACGCGGCGTTCTGAGAGAAGATGGACGGATGGCTGCCGACGACATCGAGACCGCCCTGCACAACGCCCGGGCGCTGATCCTGGCCGACCTCACCGCGCGGGACGTGGCGGACGCCGCCGTCGTGTCGCTGGTGGAGGAGGCCGTCACGCACCGCCGGTGGTGGCTGGAGCAGTGGCCCGACGGCACCGAGTACGTGCTCGGGCTGGTCGCCCAGGACGTCCAGGACGCCCTGCTGGAGGCGTACGGGCGCTGGCCGCTGTGCACCGCCTGCGCGGCCGACGGGGACCTGCACGCGCTCAGCGTGGAACCGGAGCTCGGGCCCGAGCCGCACTGGGTGTGCGGCAAGGAGGGCGCCGTCGTCGCGCCGGTGGGGAAGCTCTCCTAGAGCGTGTCGAGTTCGGCCGTCAGGTTGGCGCGGGCGGCTTCCGTGAAGCGCTCGCGGGCGGCGGGGGTGCGGTAGAGGGCGGGCAGCGCGAGGAGTTGGCGCAGGACGGCGGCCCGGCCCACCCGGAAGTCCGGCTCGGGGACGAAGGCGTACTCCTCGCGGACGGCGGCGGTGTAGGCCGCGTACGCCTCGGGGGTGCCGCCGAGCACGGCGAGGTCGGCGTCGCACAGCACCTCGCCGTCGCGGTCGCCCGGCGCGGGGTCGTGGGTGACGGTGAGCAGCACCAGCCGCTCGACCTCGGCCACCCGCTCGGCGGGCAGGCCGGCCGCGGTGAGCGCCCGGACGGCCAGGGCGGCGCTGCGCTGCTCGTTCTCGGAGCGGTCGGGCCGGTAGACGGCGTCGTGGAACCAGGCGGCCAGCCGGACGGCGTCCGGGTCGGCGGCATGCCCGGCGAGGGCGTCGACGTGCCGCAGGACCGCGTGCAGGTGGTCGGTGGTGTGGTAGCGGCGCTGCGGTTCGGCCCAGCGGTGCAGCAGCTCCCGCCCGTACGGCTCGGGGTCGGCGGTGGTGCCGCAGCGGTGCAGCAGGGCGGTCCAGTCGGCGAGCAGGTCCTCGGTGATCGGCATGCGGGCCATTCTCGCGGGCGCGTCACCCACTGGACCTATAAGTAGGTTAACGATATATGTAGTCGTATGACAGAACGCTCCATGCAGGAGCCCACGCTGCTGCTGCTCACCGCACTGGCCGACGCGCCCAGACACGGGTACGCGCTGATACAGGAGGTCTCCGCGATCTCCGGCGGCCGGGTCAAGATCCGCACCGGCACGCTCTACGGCGCGCTCGACCGGCTGCTGGGCCAGGGTCTGATCGAGGTCGCCTCCGAGGAGATCGTGGACGGCCGCGCCCGGCGCACCTACGCGCTGACCGACGCCGGTCGGGGCGCGCTGACCACCGAGGCCGAGCGGCTCCGGGCCGTGGCCGCCGAGGCCGAGCGCCGGCTCTCCATTTCTGTTGTCCGTCCGAGGGTCAGGGGGGCCTTCGCATGAACCAGTTGACCCTGCGCGCTGCTCTGGCGCTCTACCCGGGCCGCTACCGCCGCGAGCGCGGCGAGGAACTGGCCGCCGTCTTCGCCGACACCACGGCGGACGCGGGCCGGCTGGCCACCGCCCGGGAACTGCTCGACCTGGGCGCGTACGGGCTGCGCCTGCGGACCGGGCTGACGTCCACCTCGGCGGGTGGACGACTCGCGGCGCTGACCTCGCCGCTCGCGGCCGGGGCGGTGGCGGGGCTGGCGGCGGTGGCCATGGTCGCGGACTACAGCGCGTACCAGGCTCCGCATTCCGCGCGGGTGCTGCTGATCCTCCTGGCCTTCTGGGTGTTGAACGGGTCGGCGGTGCTCTCGGCCGGTGCCGTGCTGCTCGGGCGGTGGACGGCGGCACGGCTGCTCGCCGGGATGACGGCCCTCGCGGTGGTGGCGGACCTCCTGCTGCAGGTGACGACTCCGACCTGGCAGTTCCTCGGCGGCGGCCTCTGGGAGCTCCTCTACGACTTCCAGTGGGACGGGCCGTTCCTGCTCTGGGCCTTGGTGCTGGTGGCCGCGCCGCGCGACGCGCTGCCGACGCCGACCTGGTGGCAGCGGGGCATGGTGGTGGCGTCGGCTGCCCTGAGTCCCTTCCTGGTGCTCGAGACCTCCTTCTACCGCAGCTGGCACCACCTGGACCTGCCGTGGCGGGCCGCGATGGTCTGCATCCCGCTGCTGATGGCGCTGACCGCCCTGCGCGGGTGGTACGTGGTGGCCGTGCCGGGGCTCGCCGCGCTGGCGTGGACGCTGAGCATCAACCTCAACGCCATCTGGCAGCAGACGGGCGGGATGTGGCGGCTGCTGCCGATGGCCGCGCTGACGGTCACCGCGATGGTCGGGCTGGTCATGCTGCGCCGGCCGTCCGGTTCGGCCGGGGCGGGGGGCGGCGACGGGCGGCTGACGGCCTGAGGCGCGGCCGCGCGGGGTGGTCTCGTCGGAGGCCGGCGGATGTGGCAGGCTGTCCGACATGTCTAGACCAATCTTCGAAGTCATCGCACTGACGCCCCAGGACGCCCGGGCCGCCGAGTCCGGCGGCGCCGACCGGCTCGAACTGGTCACCGACATGGCCGCCGACGGGCTCACCCCGCCGGTCGAGGAATTCGCCGGGATCCGCGCCGCCGTGGACCTGCCGCTGCGCGTCATGCTCCGCGGCCAGGCCGGCTTCGCGCCCGGCGACCTGGACGGGCTGCGCGCCCGGGCCGCCGCGCTCCGCGCCGAGGGCGCCGAGGAGTTCGTCCTCGGCTTCCTCGACGCGGACGGCGGCGTCGACCTGGCCGCCACCGCTGCCGTCGCCGACGCGGTGGCCGGCTGCCGCTGGACCTTCCACCGGGCGATCGACCACAGCGCCGACCGGGCCGCCGTGCGGGCCGCCGTCGGCGCGCTGCCCGGGCTGGACACCTTCCTCACCTCCGGCTCGCCCGGCGGCGTGGACTCCGGGCGCGAGGTGCTGGTCGAGGAGCTGGCGAGGAAGGGCGAACCCGGCTACGGGCAGCGGATCCTGATCGGCGGCGGCCTACGGGCCGAGCACGTGCCGGGCCTGCGGGCCGCCGGGTTCGACGCCTTCCACGTCGGCGGCGCGGTGCGCGTCGACGGCTGGCGCACGCCGGTGGACGCGGCCGAGGTCGCGCGGTGGCGGGCGCTGATCGACGCCTGAGTGCTTCCGTCGAAGGGCCGGTCCCGGCGGGCCGGCCCTTCCGCGTCAGCGGAGTTGCTCGGGCAGCGGCTCCGCGTGCAGCACCGTCAGCCCGGAGACGGCCCGGGTCAGCGCCACGTACAGCCGGCGCAGGCCGGTCCGCTCGTCCGGCTCGCCGGCGATCACCGCGGCCGGCTCGTCCAGCACCACGTAGTCGTACTCCAGACCCTTGGCGAGCGACGCTGGGACGAGGGTCAGCCGGGCCTCGGCGCTGGTCTCGGTGCCGGGGGAGAGGTGCGGCAGACCGGCCGCGGTCAGCGCCTCGGCGAGCAGCGGGATGCGGGCGTCGGCGGCGATCAGGCCGGTCGAGCCCTCGTTCTCCAGGGCCCGGAGGCAGGCCTCGATCACGGCCTCGGACGCTTCCCCGTCAGTGATATGACGGATCGTCAGCGAGCCAGGGGCCTCGCGGACCGACGTCGCCGGGGCCAGGCCCGGCGCGATGGCGGGCAGCAGCCGGGAGGCGTAGGCGATGACCTCCTCCGGCACCCGGAAGCCCTTGGTCAGCTCCTCGACGTGGGCGCCCGGCTTGCCCAGGTGGTGCAGGGCGTCCGGCCAACTCGCCGTCGCCCACGGGGTGGTGCCCTGGGCGAGGTCGCCGAGGACGGTCGCCGAGCCGGTGGTGCAGCGGCGGCCGACCGCGCGGTACTGCATCGGGGAGAGGTCCTGCGCCTCGTCCAGCACCACGTGCCCGAGCGAGGGCGTGCGCTGGACCAGGTCCGCGGCCTCGTCGACCAGGACGGCGTCGGAGGCCGTCCAGCGGGCGGTCTTCACCGAGCGGCCGGGCTTGGGCCAGAGCACCGCCCGCTGCTCCTCGGCGGTGAGCACACCCTCCGCGCAGGAGGCCAGGAACTCCGGCTCGGAGAGCAGTCGCAGCATCAGCTTGGCCGGGTCGACCGGTGGCCAGCACTGCTTGACCACCGCCTTGACCGCGCTGTTGCGGGCCACCGCGTCCTGTACCCGGTCGTCGGGAGCCTCGCCGGACTGCTCCATCTTCAGCAGCACGGCGTGCGCGATGCGCTGCGGCAGGGCCTCGCCGGCGGCGCCGTAGCGGATGTCGCGGTCCTTCAACTCCTCGATGATCTCGGCGAGTTCGTACACCGGGACGCGCCATCGCCGGGAGCCGCGGACCACCACGCAGGGCTCGGTGGGCAGCGTGATGCCCGAGCGCACCGCGCGGCGCAGCACCTCGGCCATCCGGGCGTCGCCCTTCAGCCGGGCCGCCTCGGCGGTGTCCTCGCCCTTCACCTCGACGTGCCCGACCAGCTGCTGCACGGTGGCCTGGGCCACGTCCAACTCGCCGAGGGCGGGGAGGACCTGCTCGATGTAGGAGAGGAACGCGTTGTTCGGGCCGATCACCAGGGTGCCGGTCCGGGCCAGGCGCTCGCGGTGCGCGTACAGCAGGTACGCGACGCGGTGCAGGCCGACGGCGGTCTTCCCGGTGCCGGGCGCCC
The DNA here is from genome assembly GCF_009569385.1 of Streptomyces kaniharaensis. Lineage (NCBI taxonomy): Bacteria > Bacillati > Actinomycetota > Actinomycetes > Kitasatosporales > Streptomycetaceae > Streptomyces > Streptomyces kaniharaensis. The sequence goes on along the minus strand of NZ_WBOF01000001.1, from coordinate 2,465,864 downwards.
CCTGGACGCAGATGGTGCCCGTGACGTCGGAGCGGACGATCTCGTCCTGCTCGGGCTGGATGGTGGCCACGATGTCGCGCATGGGGCCGACGCGCGGCTTCTCGATCTCGGCCGCGAGCAGGGCGGAGGTGGTGGAGCCCCCGGCGGAGCCGGTAAACGTCTCTGTGGCCGGGTCGGTCAGGTGCTCGTCCTCGTACGCGGTGAGCTCGCCGCCGGTGTAGCCGAAGCGGCGGCGGCGCTCGACGTCCAGCGGCTCGGTGCGGCTGGCCCGGTAGAACGGTTGGGAGACCGGCGCGCGCCAGTCGATCACCATAGGGTCGCCGTCGGCGTCGTGGACGTGCCGGCGGCCGATGTAGAAGCTCTCTCCTCCGCCGCCCTCGGACATTTCCTCGCTGATCGCGTGCAGGTAGTCGAGGCGGCCGAAGAACAGCGGGGTGTCGGCGAGGTCGGCCAGGGCGGCGATCCGGGACTCGATCTGGTTCTGGAGGACGGCGGCGGACACCCAGGTGCCGGTCACGTCGCGCAGGTCCAGCGACTGGACGTCCTCGCGCATCGCTCGCAGCGCGGCCCGGGACGCGGCCAGGTGGTCGCGTTCGCGCTGGAGGGGGTCGGTGGTGGGGTTGGCGGGCACAGCGAACCTTCCCGGCTGCCCCGGTGGCGGGCGCAGCGGATCGATGGAGCTCACGGTGGGGTACAGCCGGCCGGTTGCCGTGCGGTCGGCACCTCCCCCGGCTGCCTGCGGGCTTCAGCAGGTACCACGGTTCGGGAGGGGGCAGACGGACGATCTTAGACCCGTCCGTCTCAGGGTTCCAGCCCCGCAGGGTCTCGGGGCTTGCCAGGGGTGCAGTACACCTGGAGGACGAGCGCCGGCTCGGCGGATACGGCCTTTGGAGTGATGCCGGTGGCGAGCGTGCTGCCTACCGTTGAATACATGAGCACTCACCAGTCCACCCGTACCGCCCCGGTCGGCGCCACCGCCGTGCCCGGCCGCCACCGCAACCCGCTGAGCACCGCCGTCCGCAACGTCGGCATCGCCCTGGACACCGCCGCGCGCGTGATCTTCCTCGGGCGCGACGGTGTCCGTTACTGATCCGGCCTACGGCACGTGATCGTGCTCACGGCACGTGATGCCGCTTACAGCACGTCGTCGGCGTCGATGATGCGGTAGGCGTAGCCCTGCTCGGCCAGGAAGCGCTGCCGGTGGGCGGCGAAGTCCTGGTCCACGGTGTCCCGGGCGACCACCGAGTAGAAGTGCGCCGCGTGCCCGTCCGCCTTGGGGCGCAGGACGCGGCCGAGGCGCTGGGCCTCCTCCTGGCGGGAGCCGAAGGTCCCGGAGACCTGGATGGCGACGGTGGCCTCGGGCAGGTCGATCGAGAAGTTCGCGACCTTGGACACCACCAGGACGCCGATCTCCTTGTTGCGGAACGCGTCGAAGAGCTTCTCGCGCTGCGCGTTGCTGGTCTCGCCCTTGATCACCGGCGCGTCGAGCGCCTCACCGAGTTCGTCCAGCTGGTCGATGTACTGACCGATGATCAGCGTCTGGTCCTTCTCGTGCTTCCTGACCAGCGCCTCCACCACCCGCCGCTTGGTCGCCGTCGTGGCGCAGAAGCGGTAGCGCTCCTCCGGCTCGGCGGTCGCGTAGGCCAGGCGCTCGGAGTCGGTCAGGGTGACCCGCACCTCGCAGCAGTCGGCCGGCGCGATGTAGCCCTGCGCCTCGATCTCCTTCCACGGCGCGTCGAAGCGCTTGGGACCGATGAGGCTGAACACGTCGCCCTCGCGGCCGTCCTCGCGGACCAGCGTGGCGGTCAGGCCGAGGCGGCGGCGGGCCTGGAGGTCGGCGGTGAACTTGAACACCGGCGCGGGCAGCAGGTGCACCTCGTCGTAGACGACCAGGCCCCAGTTGCGGGCGTCGAACAGCTCCAGGTGCGCGTACACGCCCTTCCGCTTGGTCGTCATCACCTGGTAGGTGGCGATGGTGACCGGGCGGATCTCCTTCTTCGTGCCGCTGTACTCGCCGATCTCGTCCTCGGTGAGCGAGGTGCGCCGGACCAGCTCGTGCTTCCACTGCCGGGCCGACACGGTGTTGGTGACCAGGATCAGCGTGGTCGACTTGGCGTGCGCCATGGCGGCGGCGCCGACCAGCGTCTTGCCGGCGCCGCACGGCAGCACGACGACGCCGGAGCCGCCGTGCCAGAAGCCCTCCACGGCCTGCGCCTGGTAGGGGCGCAGCTGCCAGCCGTTCTCCTCCAGGTCGATGGGGTGCGCCTCGCCGTCCACGTAGCCGGCGAAGTCCTCGGCGGGCCAACCGAGTTTGAGCAGCACCTGCTTGATCTGGCCGCGCTCGGACGGGTGCACCACGACGGTGTCGGGGTCGACCCGGGCGCCGACCAGCGGAACGATCTTCTTGGACCGCAGCACCTCCTCCAGAACCGGCCGGTCGGTGGTGGTGAGCACCAGGCCGTGGGTCGGGTGCTTGAAGAGCCGCAGTCGCCCGTAGCGGGCCATGGTGTCGGCCACGTCCACCAGCAGTGCGTGCGGCACCGGGTAGCGCGAGTACGTCACCAGGGCGTCGACCACCTGCTCGGCGTCGTGCCCGGCGGCCCGCGCGTTCCACAGCCCGAGCGGCGTCACCCGGTACGTGTGCACGTGCTCGGGTGCGCGCTCGAGCTCGGCGAACGGCGCGATGGCGCGGCGGCAGTCGGCGGCCTTGGGGTGGTCGATCTCCAGGAGAAGAGTTTTGTCGCTCTGGACGATGAGCGGTCCGTCGTTCACGCGGGGGTGCCCTCCACTGGCTGACAGGCTGGATTGACGCAGATCTTCCAGTGTCGCGCATTCCGCGGGGAACGTGGGCGGGCTACTTCCATTCGTAGAGCTTGCCGGTGGACTTGCCGCCGGCGTCGGTGTCGAACTCGAAGATGCCGACGGTGCCGTTGAGGCGTTCGAGCTGCGGGGAGGTGGTGGAGAAGAAGAGCGCACCGCGGAAGCTGGTGCCGCCGTTCTCGGTCATGTGGCCGACGCCGCTGCCGTGCCAGGTGACGGTCTGGCCGTCGGCGGTCATGTCGACGCCCTGGCCCTCGCCGTAGAGGGTGCCATCGGCGCGCATTTCGGCCTCATACGTGCCGAAGCCGTTGACCTGGGTGCCGTAGTAGCTGCCGGTGCCCTGGAACGAGACCTCGACCGTCACGTGGCCGTCGCCGGCGGCGAGGACGCGGCGGCCGGTGTCCTGGCTCTGTGTGTCGCCTATGAGTTCGCCGAGCATGATGCCTCCTCGTGTTGACCCCCTTCCTCCGGGTTACGCCGGGCTCGTACGGGTCGCAACCGCACGCTCGTGACCAGCGGTTGAGCCGGACGCGAACGGGCCGGAGGCGCCGGGTCCTACTCGTCCAGCTCCGCGACGCCCGTGATGCGGTGCAGGGCGAAGGTGCGGAGCTCGTCGGCGTGGTGGTCGAAGGCGGTGACGAAGCCGCCCTCCACCTTGACCGGGTCGATGATCCGCTGGCTGGCGATGCCCTCGGCGTTGAGGTAGCCGATCCACATCCGCTCGCCGAGCAGGACGGCCGTCTGGAGGGCGGCCAGGGTCTCCGCGGCGGCCGTGCGGGGCAGTTGGCGCGGGTCCGCGGTGGGCTCGCGGCGGGCCGCGGTGGCGGCGCGGTCGCCCGCCCGGATGGCCTTGATGGCGGCGGCGAGCAGGACGTCGTCCGGGGCGGGCGGGCCGTCCGGGACGGGGACGGGCGCGGTGCGCGGCGGGGTGCGGTGACTGTCCGGACGGGTGATCACCACGTCGCCCTCGGCGGACTCGGCGGCCGGGGCGTAGCCCATCGCGCGCAGGGCGGCGAGCAGCACGTCCGGGGCGGCCTGGGAGGCGAGGACGGTGGGGGCGAGCAGCCGCAGCCGCAGGTCGGCGGAGCGGCGGTCGGCGAGGACCTCGCCGAGCAGCGACGGGTCGTCGCAGCGCAGGTACGAGGAGGCGGCGCCGACCCGCAGGATGCCGTGCCGGCGGGCGACGTCGTCGATCAGGTAGCTGAGCGGCTGCGGGACGGGCGTGCGGGAGTGCTGCTCCAGGAAGGCCCGCAGGTCGGCGGCGGTGCGCCCGGCGTCGAGGGCGCGGCGGACGGACACCGGGGTGAACCGGTAGACGGTGGCGCCGCCCTTGGACTCGATGTCGGCGCAGAGCGCGAGCGCGTGGGCGAGCGGGGTGAGCAGCGGGCCGGGGGCGATCGCGGTGAGGTCGGGCTGCAGGATCACGTGGTCCAGCGGCCGCGGCAGCAGCGGGGCGAGCACCTGGGCGGGGTCGGCCTCGGCGGTGAGCAGCGCGCGGGCGGGGGCGGCGAGGGCGCCGCGGCCGGTGATGCCGAGGAGTTCGGCCTCGGTGAGGGTCCAGGCGGTGAGGTCGTCGCGCAGCTCGTGGCCGTCCGGGCCGGTCGGGCCGCCGCGCAGCGGGCGCTGCCAGCGCAGGGTGGGCAGCAGTTCGGCGGCGGTGGCCGGGGTGCCGGGCGGGAGTTCGGCGAGCAGGGCGAGGGCGGCGCGGCGCACGGACGGGGCGAGGGTGCGGTCGAGTTCGGGGCCGAGGGCGGCGCGCGGCCTGCCCTTGCCGTCGGGGGTGCCGGTGAGGGCGGGGACGCGGGTGGCGGCGAGCCAGGCGGTGGCGAGGACGGTCCAGCGGTCGGCGGTGTCCTGCTGGCGCCAGGTGTCGTAGGCGGGGGTCGGGGCCCAGCACTCGTCGACTTCGCCGTCGGGGGCCAGCAGGCCTGCGGTGTAGGCGAGTTCGAGCCAGAAGGCGGCCTGCTGCTCGGTGGTCTCCAGGGCCTGGGCGGCGCGCTTGAGGTCGCGGACGCCGAGGCCGCCGGCGCGCAGGGTGGGGGGCGGGGTGAGGCCCCAGAGGTCGAGCAGTTCCTCGACGGTCCTGACGGCGGTGTGGGCCTGGCCCGCGGCGACTCCGTCCACAGCCTGTGGATCGCGCGGGGCGGTGGCGGGCGCGGGTTCGGGCTGGTGCGGTTCGACGGTGCGGTGGGTGCGCCCACCGCGCAGGTGCAGGGCGAGTTCGCGGGGCAGCACCACGCTGCCCGGGCTGGTGGGCAGCAGCAGGCCCCGGGCCAGCAGCCATTCGACGGGGCTCTGCGCGTCCTCGGCGGTGACCGGGCGGGTGGCGTCCGGGACGGTGCCGGTGGGCGGGCCCCAGACCAGCTTCTCCAGCAGCCGCAGGGCGGGCTCGGGCGCGGTGGCGAGCAGGGCGTCGCAGCGGGCGCGGTCGGTGAGCAGCGCGGTGAGCGCGGCGACGGCGGTGACCGGGTCGGGGGTGGCGGGCTGCCCGGCGGAGGCGAGCAGTTGCTGGAGCCGGGCCGGGGACATCCCGGCGGTGGCGTCGGCAAGGGTCGGGCCGAGGCCGGTGCGGCCGGGGTTGGCGGCGGTGGGGGCCAGCGCCTCGCGGACGGCGATGACGAGGCGGAGCGCGTTGTCGGGGCCCCAGAGCAGGGCGCGGTCGCGCAGGGTGGCGATCGCCCGGGGCAGCGCGGCGGCGACGGCGGACCGCTCGGCCGGGGTGAGCGGGGTGGCGCCGGGGTGCGGCTTGACCTTGGCCGGGCCGGTCAGCAGCGTGCGGACGGCGGTGAGCGTGGTGCCGTCCGGGGCGGTGGCCAGGGCCTCGGCGACCTGGAGGGTGAAGCGGTCGAGCCGTTCGAGGGCGCGCAGCGCGGAGGCGCGCGAGGAGAGCCGGGCGGCGAGCTGGGTGAGGTCGCCGGGCACCGGGTTCAGCAGGTCGGGGCGGGAGCGGAGCAGGGCGGCGAGACCGTCGTCCGGCCGGGCGCGCAGCTCCTCGGCCAGGGTGCGGGGGCCGGCGGTGGACCTGCCGGTGCGTTGGGGGCCCTGCTGTGTGGTCATTCGACCTAGGTTAGTCGGGTGCGGGGACGGTGGGGATGGGCCGCGGTCCCGGTGTCCGGACTCGCGTGGGCGTGGGCACGGTGGGTAGCGTCACGGCCGAGAGCTGTGCGGTGGGCTGGGCCGGGTACGGGCGAGGCGGGGTGTCGGGGATGACGGACGGCGAGTGGTGGCGCAGGAGCGGGCCGTGGAGTGCGGGGTCGGGGAGCTCCGCTTCCGGAGCCGCTTCCGGAGCCGCTTCCGGTGCTGCCCCGGGTGGCGATGACGCGGACAGCGTGTACGACGCGGCGACGGCGCCCGGCGTGCCCGGTATGGCGTCCGTCCCGCTGGACCCGCCGCGCGAGCCGTCCGGCACGCCCGACCCGGACGCCGTCCCGCCGCCGCAGGTGATCCACTCGGGCGCGGGCGGCTGGGACCTGGTGATGCTCAACTTCTCGGACGCCCCGGCGGCCCCGCCGAAGCCGATCCCCGAGCAGCGCCCGGCGGAGGGTGACACGCCGCTCGCCGAGCCGCAGGCGCCGAAGGCCGCGGTGAAGGCGAAGAAGGTGAAGACGCCGAAGGGCGCCTCGGATGCGTCGCCGAAGAAGGGCGTGCTCGCCGGGCGCCGCCCGTCCCCGCTGCTCCTGCTCGCCTCCGGCCTGCTCACGGGCGGGGCCGTCACCGGCTTCTTCCCGGCGATGCTGGCCGGCTGGGGTCTCGGCTACCTCTCCCGCCAACTCTCCGACTTCACCCGCAAGTTCGTGATCCTCGGCATTCCACTGATCACGATGAGCGTGAGCACCTTCTACCGGATGCAGCAGGCCAAGCAGGGCCAGGGCGGCCTCCAGCCCGGCTCGCAGCTGGGCCAGATGACGTGGGCGTCGGCCCCGGGCGTGCTGCGCCTGTCGGCGGCGCTGACGGCGGCGGTCCTGCTGCTGCTGACGTTGCGCCGCCGGCCGCCGCAGGAGGGTTGAGGCCTTCGGGCCCGGAGGCACCGCGGGCCGGAGGTCGTGCGGGTCACGCACCGGGTCCGCGGCGCGTACGACCTGGGGGTGCTGGTGGGTCTTCCGGGCAGCTGGCGGGATCCGGACTTCGAGACCAAGGCCGCCCATCTCGCCGCCACCTGGCGCGCCGCGACGGCGGTCACGGAGTAGGGCTACCGTTCAACGGAGTCAGTCGAGCACGGCCCTTCGGTCGAGCGCGGCGTGGAGGAAGCCGTTCCGAGCGTTTCAGTGGAAAGGGGTGCTGCCATGGCCACCACGGCGCACGAACCGGCGATCATCCGCGAGGCCGACCGCCCCGGCGACCTCGGCGCGGTCGCCGCCCTGCACGGCGTCCTCTACACGCGTGAGTACGGCATGGACGCCACCATGGAGGCCTATGTCGCCGCGGGCATGGCCGAGTTGGTGCTGGCCCGCGCCCGCGAGGGCGGCACGGCACCCGGGCGCCTGTGGGTCGCCGAGCTCGGCGGCCGGGTGGTCGGCGCGACCGGCCTCGTCCGGGCCGAGGAGCGCCCGGGCTGGGGTCAGCTGCGGTGGGTGATCCTCGACCCGGTCGCCCGAGGACGGGGCCTGGGCCGGCGGCTGCTGGAGACGGCCCTGGACGAGGCCCGCGCCCGTTCGTACGAGGGCGTGCTGCTCTGGACGATCGCCGGCCTCGACGCTGCTCACCACCTGTACGCGAAGGCGGGTTTCGAGCTCACTGTCTCCCGCCCGGTTCACAAGTTCGGCCTCGACACGGTCGAGCAGCGGATGGACCTGCGGTTCTGAGATCTCCTGGGCGCCAACGCGACTCCGGTGTACGCTTGTTGCGTTGATGCGGCCACACGCTCACGCACTCGGTCACCGGCGGTCCGGGGTGGGTAAAGGGCTCTTGAGAGTCGCCCGCAGTCGTGTCTTCCCGTTTGTTCGCAGGGCATCGACCTGTCTCTCCAGCCGTAGCCGGACGGCCCTTTGGGGGGGAAGGATTCGCATGTCCTCGTCGGACAACGTGGCACGCCTGGCCAGGCGCATTCAGAAGCTGACCGGCCTTCAGCTGTGGCGGGCGCGTGAACTCGCCAAGCAAGTGCGGGTCTTCGTCAAGGATCCGATTCCTGACGCGGCCAGCCCGGCTCAGCGACGCCTTGAGGCGATGGTGGTGCACACCCTGGCCAACACGTTCGGGGACCGCCAGTGCAACGGCTCGGTGCTGGGCGTTGTGCAGGCGACCTGCAGCGGAGACGATCTGACGCTCCACCTCGATCCGGAGATGGCCGACGAAGCGGTGGGCGAGCTGCTGCCGCGCTGGGATCTGGAGGATCGCACACTGCGGGGAGTCCCCGGCGCGCGATCGCGCCTGCTGGACGGGCAGTTCATCGCGCAGAGCGTGCTCTTCCCGGCCCGGATCATCCTGGCGCGGGCCGACGGCGTCTCGCTCCGGCGGCCGAATCCGCTTCCGCAGGAGGTCGTGCTGGAGGTGGACAACCCGGCCCTGAAGGTCGAGGCGGAGAAGTCCGCCAACTGGAGTCGGCCCGGCCCCTGGGACGGCCTGCCGGAGGTGCGCGACCTGCTGCTGAGCCGCATTCTGCGCCGTCCCGGCCTGGTGAATCGAGCGGCGGCCACGCACGGAGTCGCCAACTGCTACACGCACGGCGAATCCGACCTGGTGATCGAATGGTGCTGCGGTGACGGCCTTGAGGCGTTCTTCGCCGCACTGCTCGCGCACGGCGTGGCCGACGGTCTCCCCGTGGCCGAGGCGGCCACGTTCCACCGTTCCTCGAAGACCGCCATGATCGGCGGCCGAGCCGTCGTCCTCAGGCGGCGTGGCCTCTGCGCGTACGAGGACGACTTCGACGTCAGCACGGAATTCACTCTCCTGTCCCGCGCGGAGGCCGTTCGATGAACCCCACGCTCGCCCTGGCCGGTGTCCTGCTGTGCGGAGTGGTGAGCGGAGCGATCCGCGCCTGGCGGGACGTTCTGGTGCTGCGCCGTCTGGAGCGCCTCATGACCGGCTGCAGCGCGCGGCAGCGGGCCGAGGTGGCCAGGACGATCGCGACGTCGTTCCACCGGCCTGAGCGCCCCGCCCGTCCGTCGATCGGTCTTGCGGACGCCGCTCCTGACCCGGAGTCCGGGGAAGGGTTCGGTGTCCGACCTCGCGCCTAGGCTGGAGGCCAGGTCAGTGATCAAGGAGCAGGGATTTGCGGATCGAGCGTCACCAGGTGGGCGAGTCGTCGGTTTCGGCGGTGCGCGAGGACTTCGTGAGCAGGATCGGGCGGCACATCCGGGCCGCTTCGAACGGCACCCGGATGGATTCGCGCGAGTGGCAGTTCATCGCCGACGAGTTCCTGGAGTACCTCGGTGCGCTCTCCGTCGAGTCGCCCGAGCTCGACACCCCGGAGGCCAAGGCCGTCCTCGCGGACGCCACCGAGGCCGCGGCCGGGGCCGTCGCGTACGCGGTGTACCACGGGTGGGACCGCTTCCAGATCAGCCTGAGCTATGTGAACTTCGGGATGAGCTACGGGGCCGAGGAGAGGGACGAGGAGGAGGAGCGGTCCCGGATCACGTCGTGGGAGCTGATCGACGCGCTCTGTCTCGTGATCCTCTCGGACCAGGCCGACCGGCACGGGGAGGCCATCGGCTTCGCCCGTGACGAGCTCGGCAAGGACGCGGAGGGCGACCCCGCCGTCGAACTCGTCAACGGCCTCCTGGTCCACGTCCTCAACTACGTCGACGACGAGAGCTACCCGCCGAGCGCACAGCAGAAGCTCGCCGCCGTCGAGGCCGCGCTGGACCGGATCGGGGCCGAGCGTCTGGAGCACCGGTACACCGTGGCGCTTCGGACGTTGCGCGCGCTGATGGCCGAGGACCGGGAGGCGTTCGACGCCGGACTGACGGCCCTCCTGCTCGCGCACCGCGAGGCGTCCGGGAGCCGCCCGGACAGCCTCCTCCCGCTCCTGCCGCTCGCCCTGGCCGCGCTCGCGTACCGAGGCCTCGGCTGGGCGCCGGCCGTCGACACCGGCTACCTCCCGCGGGCGCTCGTCACCGGCTTCGAGACGGCCGGCCCGCGCGTCGGCGCCTTCGGCCGCGACTGCCGCCCGGACGCGGTGGCCGCCCTGGCCGCAGCTCCGCTGGTGATCGAACGGCTTGGTCCGCCGGCCGAGTTGACCCCGGAGCTCGAAGCGAGATTCGAGGAAGCCGCCGAGGAGGCGATCGCCAAGGGGCGGTTCAGGAGCGCCCTGCACTACCAGGAGATCCTCCTCAAGAAGCGCGCCGCACACACCGCGGACGCCACGGACGCCCAGCTCGCGAACGTGCGCCTGGGCTCCGGGATCGGGGCCGCGGCGTTCCGCCTGGCCGGCGCCGAGCCCGGCACCGAGGTCGGGCTGACGATCGACGGCCGCAACCGGAGCGAGCCGGCCGGCCTCCCGATGGGCGTCGGCCTCGTCGACTGGCACACCGCCCTCGACTTCGCCCTGATCACGGGCATCCGCGAGCACCTTGCCGCAGTGGTCCTGGCCGGCCCCGGCACGATCACGAGGGACGTTCCCGCCTACAGCCAGGCCCTCCACGACTACTTCCGCGGCGACGACCCGCGGCCGGCCACCGAGCGCGCCCTGCGCGAGTACGGCGACGCACCCGGAGTGGTGCTCTTCTCCCAGCTCATCGACGGCGACGAGGAATCCTTCAACCTGGCCCTCGCCGACGCCCTCGAAGCCCACCGCGCCCACTACGCGGTCGCCGACCGCGCCGACGAATCCGACGCCGCCCTCGACCTCGGCATCCTGGCCCTCACCTGCCACGCCCGCCGCCGAGGCTGGACGATCCGCGTCGAGTCCCCCTACCTCCCGCCCCGCCTCCTCCAGGCGGCGGAGCCCTTCTAGCCTGCCCCTGCGCAGGAAGTCGGCCCGTCCGACTTCCTGCGCGCGGAGGTTCTGCCGAGACCGGGTGGTGGCGCGGGTTGAGGCGGCCTTGGCGTGTCAGCCGAGGTAAGGGTAGGTGCCGGCCAGGTAGTCGCCGATCTGCTGGCGCATGCTTGGGTGGATGTCGTACTGATCGAGGTAGGCCGGCTGGACGTAGCGGACGCCGTCGGCCTCGTCGTTGATCGTCGGCCGTCCGCTGATGGGACGGCCGATGTAGGTGTTCTCGTACTGCTGGCGGATCTCGCCGTCGGTGTAGGCGACGATGTGGTTGGGGTTGGTGTAGACACCAAGGAATCCGGTGATCTCGGCGACGATGCCGGTCTCTTCCAGGCATTCGCGTACGGCACACTCGGCGGCGGTCTCGCCGATGTCCTGAGCGCCGCCGGGTAGGGCCCACTGGCCGGTGTCGCGACGGCGCTGGAGCAGGATCGCGCCGTTGTCGTCGACGACCAGCAGGTTGCTGGCGGGGATGAGGGTGTTGGCCTTGGGGGCGTTGGGGTCGTTGTAGTACTCGGTCCTGCCCATGCGCGGAGGGTTCCCTCCCGGACTGGCGTCCAGGGCCGTGCGCGGGCCCAGACGGCTTCGAGGCTCTGAGCGTAGTTGTCGAACCAGCCGGTGCCGTGCACTGCCGAGTACTTCTAGACCGCGGCCTGTCTCTCGCTCCATGCGCAGGAAGTCGGGCCAGCCGACTTCCTGCGCAATGGGTGCCTTCGGTAGCGGTCCGCTGGTTTGGCTGGAAAGGAGCCGTACCGCGCTGCTGCGTGGCAAGTAGTGCGGAGAATCGACGCGGCGGGCGTCAGACATCCGGTATCTGGACCGCGCGACCGCCGACAGCCTGTGCTTGCCGGATCGAGACTTCTGGCTCCTCGACTCCCCCACTCTTGCCGTACTGCACTTCACCGAGGCCGGAGAGCTGTTGGGCGCCGAGATCATCACCGACTCGGCTATCGTCGTCGAGCACGCCCGTTGGCTGGGACGCTGCGTTCCACCACGCCCAGCCATACCGGGAGTTCGTCCAGGAGCATCCACCGCGCTGAGAACGGTTCCTTTCGTGCGCACGAAGTCGGCCCGTCCGACTTCCTGCGCTGTCGGGGCCTCTCGCACCACGTGCAAGTTTCCGCAAGTTGATAGGGCAAGTGGGCGCCTGGGCTAAAACTTGGGCACAGCATTCGTCGTCCGAAGCGAGAGAGGTTGCCGCTATGGCACTGCACATGCTCGGAAAGGATCCCGAGAGCCCCGAGGGTAAGTCCCCGACCGTCTACTACGACGACGCGACGGGCAACTATCTTCTGCAGGGCTGGAAGGTGCTCGACTCCGAGCGGCTGGCCCAGATGGACATCCCCGAGCACGAGACCGTGATCGAGTTCCCGCGTCGCATGATGCAGTTCTTCCCGGAGGTGACTGGTGGCAGCTGAGCCGACGCTTGAGGACCTGCTGCGTTCCTGCCGTCGATCCGCTGTCCATCTGGAGTTGAGGGACGGGTACATGCGGGACGATCCGCTGTATCTGCGCTGGCAGGCGGGCCATCGCGACGACCGGTCCGATCGCGCGTCCTGGTGGAGCCCGTGGCTTCAGCTCGTCGCCGACGCGACCGCGCGGGGCGTGGAGGTGCGCCGTGCCCGGGTTGTGTCCGAGCCTGTCAGTGAGTACGTCAGGTTCGAGCACGAGATCACGTTCAGGAACGTTGCTTCCGGGGAGGCGGTCCGATGGCTGCCGCGACGCCGCACGACGGACCTGCCGCTGCCGGGCAACGACTTCTGGCTGATCGATGACCGAGTCGCCGTGATCCATCACTTCAGCGGCGACGGGGACTTCGTGGACGACGAGACCACCGATGACCCGGAAGTCGTGAAGCTCTGCGCGTCGGCGTTCGCCGCGGTATGGGAGCGGGCTGTCCCGCACCAGGACTACGTGCTCGCCTGATCGCTCCGGTTGCGTTCGTGTCCCCGACCCCGTCGTCCTCCAGCGTTCAACAGGCCAAGCACGCCCTCGGTCAGCGTCTGCGCGAGATCCGGAAGGATGCCGGCATCACCGCACGGGCGCTGGCCGCGTTGGCGGGCTGGCACGAGTCGAAGTGTTCACGGATCGAACACGGCAGAACCCCTCCTTCCGATGCGGACATCCGTGTCTGGACCCTGCACTGTGGTGTTCCCGAGCAGGCGCCCGACCTGATTGCCACCGCTCGTGGCATCGACGGCATGTACGTCGAGTGGCGTCGTACCGAGCGCTCAGGGCTCAGGCGGGCCCAGGAGGCGGTGCGACCGCTCTTCGAGAGGACGAGGCGCTTCCGTGTCTACCAGTCCTGGGTGGTGCCCGGGCTTCTCCAGACCGAGGCTTACACCACCGCCGTGTTGAACACGATCGTGTCCCTGCGTGACGTTCCCGACGACGTGGCCGCAGCGGTGGCCGTCCGCATGGAGAGGCAGCGCTTCCTTCACACGGGAGGCCACACTTTTGCCGTCCTGGTCGAGGAATGGGTCCTGCGGACGGTGATCGGCGGCCCGGAGGTCATGGCGGGCCAGCTCGGGCACCTGATCGTGGCGGCATCCCTGCCCTCGGTGAGCCTGGGGGTGATTCCCCTCGGTGCCTCGCGTGGTGCCGGTTGGCCGGTCGAGTCGTTCACGATGTACGACGAGGCGCAGGTCAACGTAGAGTTGGTGTCCGCGCATCTGACGGTGACGCAGCCGCGGGAGATCGAGGAGTACGGCCGGGCGTTCGCCGAGTTGTCGGCCATCGCGGTCCATGGCGCTGCCGCTCGGAAGCTGATCACTTCGGCCATCGACGCACTCGGTTGAGCGAACCGGCGCAAGTTCGTAGAAGCTCCTGGAGACAGACCTCGGCCGATTCGTAGCGTCGTTCGCGCAGGCGCACCTGCCGTGACATCCACAGGAGGATTCGAACGATGCGCGACGTCAACCTGTACGAGATCGAGATGCCCGACGGACTGCGCGCCTACAAGGCGTGCGGGGGCAACCAGCAGTCGGCCACGAGACCTGCGCGACCCTGACCGAGGTGCCCGGTGTCGCGGGCGGCCTGTGGGTCATGGGCGACACGAAGCGTCCTGGCGCGGAACTCCGCTTCACGACGGCCGAGCTGGAGAGGGCCGGTATCGACCCGGCGCGGTTCGACACCGCCGTCTGATCAGCCCCTGGTAGCCCTGGCCGTCCGCCACGTGGGTGTGGTGGACGGCCAGGGCCGCCGCCGACACGCCGTTCAGGGGGAGCAGGGAGGCGCACGATGCAACGGCACATCCACGGATACGGATGGTTCGGGCGAGGGGTGGACTTGGCTGACGAGGAAGGGCGGAGGCCTGAGCCCCAGGACTTCGATCCGGCCCACCCGAGCATCGCCGACCGGAAACGGCCGGTGGTGTTGTTCAGGCGCGATGACCGGCCACCGATGATGGTCCACCACTGGCTGTTGAAGCCGGCTCGTGCTTTCAGGACGTTCGCGCACCCGACGGACGCGGTGGATTGGCTGGTGGAGGAGTGGCGTACCTCGGGCGCGCATGCGGTCGATCGTGTATCGGTGGCCACCCGGCGGGAGTCGGCCCGGGGACAGTTGGAGCAGGGGAACGACGTGGTGTGGTCCGCCTGGTTGGCGTCCGGGATGTTCGTCCACCGGGCGCTGGTGCCGTGTCCGCCTCGTGGGATTCACGGCCCTGTGGTCCCGTGCCCGACCGATGGATGAGGGATCCGGGTGTTGTGGCGCCTCCTCGCGCGGGAGAGCGAGGAGGCGCCTGGGGTGTGGCGAGTTCAACTGGGCTTCTGTGAAGCGGTGTTGAGGATGCGGTTGGTGACCAGCGTGGGCTGGTCGGCGGGGAGGGCGTGGCCGGCGTCGGGGACGATTTCCACCCGGGCAGAGGGGGCGAGGCGGCGGATGCGGTCGGCGACCTGGGCGGAGTCGTGCAGGGCACTGCGGGCGCCGAGCAGGAAGAGCGAGGGGACGTGCAGGCTGCGTAGTTCCTCGTCGGAGAAGGTGTAGGCCAGGGGGAGTGCGCGGCGGAATCCCATGGACGCGCGGACCAGGCCCATCAGTTCGGTCTCCAGGATCGCGCTGTTGCCGACCAGGCGGGCCAGGCGGGGCCGGAACGGACGCGGCGCGGCGGAGGCGAGGCCGCCGGCGATCAGCCAGGTGTAGAAGCGTCGGCCGACGTCGGCGAGGCCGGCGGGGTCGACCAGGGTGAGGGTGGCCATCCGGCCCGGGTGGTGGATCTGGTGGTTGATCGCCAGCCAGCCCCCGTACGAGCAGCCGACGACATGGGCGGCCGTCAGCTCCAGGGCGGTCAGGAGTTCGTCGAGCCAGGCGGCACCGTCGCGGCCGTCGGCGATGGGGCTGGTCTGGACGCTGGCGCCCGGTTCGCCGACGGTGTCGACGGCGATGACCGGGTGGTTCTCGGCGAGGTCGTCGATGTACCGGTGCCACATCAGCGCGTTTCCGCCGGAGCCGGGCAGCAGAACGATCGGGTCGCCGGTCTCCGGCCCGGTGCGGTAGACGCGGGTGACGCCGAAGGTGGTGGGGATGTCGAGCGTTGTCCGCGGGCCCGGCCACAGGGACGTCAGGGTCTGCTCGTAGGCGGTGCGGAACCGGTCTTCGGCCTTGGCGTTCCTGAACTCGCTGATTCGCATGATACATGTGTATCACAGGCATGATACGGGTGTATCAGGAGAGGGAGGTTCCGTCATGACAGCGAAGGTCGATCACGAGGAACGCAGGCGACAGATCGCCGAGGCGCTGTTGCGGATCGCCGACACCCAGGGCCTGCGGTCGGCCAGCATGCGGGCGGTCGCGACGGAGGCCGGTGTCTCCCTGCGGTTGGTGCAGTACTACTTCGGGACCAAGGAAGCGTTGCTTCTGGACGCGCTGGCCAGGCTCGGCACCCAGCTCCAGGCCCGCATGGAGCAGTGGATCGGTGCGGCGGGCTCCCCGCCCACACCGCGCGGGATCGTGACGGCCATCCTGTCCTGCATCCTGCCGACCGATCCGGAGAGCCGCCGGATCACGAGAACCTATGGGGCGTACTACGCGCTGGTGCTCACGGATCCGGAGATGGTGGAGAAGCCCGGGGCCCAGCCTGAACTGCTGGAGGGATTCCTCGCCAAGCAGATCCGCGCTGCGCAGGAGGCCGGCGAGATCGACGAGGGGAAGGATCCGGAGATGGCCGCCGCCGGGCTGCTGGCGATGGTCAACGGCCTCGGCTCAAGTGTGTTGGGAGGCCAGCGGACTGGCGATGCGGCGCTGGCGATCCTGGCTCACCACCTGGAGGAGTTGTTCCGGTCCTCGCGCGAATAGGCACGAGGACCGGAGGGCTGGTCAGGCGTGATGGTCGAACTCGCCAGCCTTGATGCTCTGGACGAGGGTGGCGAAGTTGGTGGAGGTGGTGCGGAGGATGATGTCGCCTTCTTCGGACTCGCGGAGTTCGATCATTCCGTCGACCGTGCGGACCTCGACGCAGGTGTCATTTGCCCCGGAGTAGCTGGACTTCCGCCAACCGGACTCAGGCATTGCAGGCCTCCACGGCTTGGGTGGTGGGGAGTTGCGGCCCCTCGCGCGGGTGAGCGCGAGGGGCCGTTGGGGGCTGCTAAACGTGGTGGTTGAATTCGCCGGCCTTGATGGCTTGGAGGAAGGCGGCGAAGGTGTTGGGGGGAGTGCGGAGAACGAGGTGGCCCTCGTCGGATTCGCGGAGTTCGACCATCCCGCTGACCGTCCGGACCTCGACACATGCATTGCTTGAGCCGGAGTAACTGGACTTCTGCCATGCGGAACTATCCATGCTTGCTGTCGATCTCCTTCTTGATGCGCCAGATGAAGTCTCGTGACTCCTCCTCCGAGAGCGCAACGGATGACATCCGCCTGAGCATCTCGCGATAACTCGCGAGCTGTGCGGGAGAGTCGAAGATCAGACTGCTGTGGCTGGTGTCTATCTGAAGCGTGTCCAGCTCGGCCACAGCTCCCTCCGCGTAGGTGAAGTTCTCGCTGGGACCCGGCAGGGACTCGATGTCGAACGGTACCGCGCGAATCGAGATCTCCCGGCGCTCGGCGTGGTTGATGAGTGCATCGAGCTGTTCGGAGAGGACCTTCGGGCCGCTGAACTGCATCCTGAGCGCAGCCTCGTGGATGAATGCGCGGATGGGTGTCGTGTTCGGGTGGACGATGCGTTGCCGCCTCATGCGGAAGTCCGTCCGCACGTCGACTTCGTGGCGGGGGAGGGGCGGAATGGCTCGTGCAAAGACCGAGGCGGCGTAGGCCTCGGTCTGCAATAGCCCATGAACGAACGTAATCGTGTAGGTGGTGAGTCCTTTCGCGGTGCCTTCGAGCTCTGCGATGTCGAGCAGGCTTGTGGAGACAGCTCCGCGATATTCCTCCCACCAGCCCTTCCCGCGTTCGGCAGCGATCTCCGCGAGGGAGTCGATCAAGGCCTGGTTGGTGCACATGCACACGGCGGCGATGGTCCGCAGCCGCTCGACGCTGATTCCGCTCTTCCCGCTCTCCATCTGTGTGACCTGGGCGGCGTGGATGCCGAGTTCGCGTGCCAGCTGGCTGCCGCCCAGTCCGGCCTGCTCCCGCATCCTCCGCAGCTCGGTCCCCACCCGCCGTTGGCGCAGGGTTGGGTTCGGTCGAAGGGCCATGGCGTCCTCTCTGCGGGTGATGAGATCAGTGTGCCGCAGGTCATGGGAGCGTCGGCAGCCACGTTAGAGGGAACGCTCAGCAAGAGTCTCAAATTGAAGACCACGGTGCGCTATGGTCGATGTCACATCGATCCGACGGATCGTCAGTAACGCTTCTCCGTCGCACCGCAGAGCAGCCATGCCCATCTGCCTGGCCTGGCTCACGGTGACGTATCCGTCAACAACCACCAACGCCACGGGAGTTCCCCATGCGTCACCTCAACACGCCCTCGCTCGCCATCGCCCGCCAGTCCCTCACCGACGCGATGACCCGCGTCGGTTGGCCGCCCTCCGCCATCTCCGACGCCGAACTCGCGCTCGTCGAGCTGATCGTCAACGCGTGGCGGCACGGCGGCACGGCTGCGCCCGTCGTCAACATCCTCGCCGTCAACCGCACCCTCCGCGTCTCCGTCGCCGACGAGAGCAGGGCCCTCCCCGAGCGGCGAGCGCTCTCCGAACTCGCCGAGTACGGCCGGGGCCTCCAGCTCGTCGAGGGCCTCACCCACCGCTGGGGCGTCGACCCCCAGAAGCGTGGCAAGTTGGTCTGGTTCGAGATGGACGCCGCCTGATGAAGAACCGCCGCCCCATGCTGCCGACCGACCCCCGGATCCGGCACTACACCGACGACCACATCCGCACGCTCCTCGCCGAAGTCCAGGAGCGAGGAAGGAAGTTCGGCCTTATCTGGCCCTCCGCCGGCACCGACGAGACCATCGACGGGCGCGTCCTCGTCCGCTTCAACACCGCCCCCGCCTCCACCCTCCTCAACCTCCTCTCCCTCCTCCTCGACGTCGAACGCGACCAGGACGGCCCGTGCGCGTCCTGATCGGCACGGCCTTGGCCGTCCTCCTCGCCCTCGCGATCGCCACCGTCGCCCTCGGCGTCGTCACCGCCCTCAGGGCGACCCCGCCCGAAGACGGCAACTGACCCGAGGCGGGCAGCCAAAACAGAAAGGGCCGTCACCGCCCCCGGCGATCACGGCCCTCCTGCCCCCCGTCAACCTCTGCTCAGCGGCTGAACCCCGCCAGCAGCTCACGCGGGTCGAACGTCACCCGGATCCGGGCGATCTTCCCGTTGTCCACGTGCATCCAGTTGGCCGTCGGCGCCGGCGGCGCGATGCTCGTGCACAGGTCGAACCAGGTGATCACGTCATCGCCCTCCGCGACCCGGACGCGCACCTCGATCTTCTCCAGCGCCTGCCCCAGGCCCTTGAGCCCGGCCAGCGCCTCGTCGATCCCCGACGCGGTGCCGAGCGCGCCCGCGAAGTCCACGTCGTCCGCCAGCAGCCCTCGCAGCGTCTCGAAGTCGCCCGCCTGCCAAGCGGCGAAGTAGGTCTCGGCAATCTCACGCGCAGTCATCGTCGTCGTCATGCCTCCATGTTCCCGGCCGTCCCGTCCATCCGTCCAACAGATAGATAAGATGCGAGCTATCATCCTCAATTATGGAGATGCATCAACTGCGCTACTTCGCCGCTGTCGTCGACGAGGGCTCCTTCACCGCCGCCGCCGCGCGCCTGCACGTGAGCCAGTCGGGTATCAGTACCCAAGTCGGCAAG
Source organism: Streptomyces kaniharaensis (assembly GCF_009569385.1). Classification (NCBI taxonomy): domain Bacteria; kingdom Bacillati; phylum Actinomycetota; class Actinomycetes; order Kitasatosporales; family Streptomycetaceae; genus Streptomyces; species Streptomyces kaniharaensis. The sequence continues at coordinate 2,446,891 of NZ_WBOF01000001.1, read as the reverse complement.
CTGGAACGCGAGTTGGGCCAGCAACTTCTCGACCGCTCCGGCCGGGGCATCCGCCTCACCCCGGCCGGGGAGGCGATCCTGCCGCTCGCCAAGGACGCCCTGGCCACCTTCGAGGCCATCCAGCACGCCGCCGCCGAGTTCGCCGACGCCGTCCGCGGCCGGATCCGGCTCGGCATGATCATGGGCTGCTCGATCCCGCCCTTCCTCGACGTCGTCGCCGACCTCGGGCGCACCCACCCCGGCATCGTGCTGAGCCTGCACGAGGTGGGCGATTCCGACGTCCTCCAGGCCCAGGTCCTCTCCGGCTCCCTCGACCTGGCCCTGATCGGCTTCGCGGGCGAGACGGACCCCGGCCTGGACGCCGCGGTCTTCGTCGACGAGCCGATCGTCGCCGTCGTCCGGCCCGGGCACCCCCTCGACCGGGACGCGCTGACCATCGCCGACCTCCGCTCCTCGAAGGTCCTCTGCCTCTCCCCGGGCACCGGCATCCGCGCCGCCTACGACCGTTCCTGCCAACAGCTCGGCCTCGACCCGCGCGTGGACATCGACGCCAGCTCCCCCAGCACCCTGCTCCACCTCGCCGCACGCGGCGCTGGCGTGGCCGTCCTCACCCCCGCCGCCGTCGCCGGTGACGGCCTGCGCGTCATCCCCCTCGCCGATGCCGCCGTTCATGCCCGCCTCGGCCTCGTCGCCCGCCCCGACCAGCACTCGCCCGCCGTCCGCCTGCTCCGTGCCAAGCTCCGGGCGGCACTGCAGCGCGACCACTGAGCGGTCGGACGTGCCTCAGCGCGGATCGCGCCCCGAGGCGGCCAGCGCGCGGTCCAACGCCGGGGCGCTCTCCGGCACCGCCACCGGCTCGGCGAAGCCCTCGTACTGCCGGTACAACTCCGCGTTCTCCTCGACGATCTCCAGCACCAGCAGCGCGAGTTCCTCGTCGACCTCGATCCGCCCGCCGGTCGCCCGGGCGACGTCCCAGCCGTGCAGGACGAGCTCCGCGATCAGCATCCGGGCGATGCCCGCCGCGGGAACGGGGGATCCGCCGAGATCCACGTCCCCCTCCCAGGCGGCGGGATCGGACCAGGCCGCGACCGCGCGGTCCAGCTGCGCGGCGTAGGCGGAAGGCCAGCCGGCGTCGGCGGTGAAGTCGCGGTCGATCAGCTCCTCGGGCAGTTCGATGCGCCGCGCCCGGTGCTCCAGACCGTGCGAGGTGTAGAGCACCCAGTGGTTGACGAGCGCGCGGGTGTCGAAGTCCGTGCAGGGCGTCGGACCGTCCAGCGGCTGGCCAGCCGGGACGGCGGCGGCGACGCGCGCGGCGACCGTCGCGGCGCGGTTCAGGAAGGGGTACAGCGGGTGATCGTTCATGGGTCGATGCTGCTCCGGGCGGCGGCGCCGGGTCTTGAAGAAACGCGACAACCGGGCCCTAGCTCTGCCGCCCCTAGCCTTGGCGTATGGACTCTCCCGGCCTCGGACGCGGCGTGCTGCACCCCGCCCGCGCGGCGGAGGCGATCAGCGTGGACCGGCTCGCGCCCGACCCCGAGGTGGCGCGGTTCGTCGAGTTCTACTGGCTGGTCCGCTGGGACCGCCGCGGCCTGCCCCCGTACGAGCAGAAGGTGCTCGCCCACCCGAACGTCCATCTGGTGTTCGAGGCGCCTCGGGCCCGCGTCTACGGGGTCGACCGGTCGCTCTTCGTCCGCCGGCTGGAGGGGGCCGGGCATGTGCTGGGCGTGAAGTTCCGGCCCGGGGCCTTCCGGCCGCTCGCCGGCCGCCCGGTGGTCGCTCTCGCCGACCGGTCCGTCCCGGCGGCGGAGTTCTTCGGGCCCGAGACGGACCGGCTCAATGAGGAGATCCTCGGCGCGCCCGAGAACCCCGCCGCCCTGGCCGACGCGTTCCTCCGCCCCCGGCTGCCCGCGCCCGACCCGGTCGCGGAAGAGGTCGCCGCCGTGGTGGACCGCATCACCGGCTCGCCCGACCTGCGCCGGGTCGACGACCTGGCGCGGGAGTTCGGCGTCACCCTCCGCCGGCTCCAGCGCCTGTTCGCCGAGTACGTCGGCGCCTCCCCGAAGTGGGTGCTGCGCCGTGCCCGCCTCCACGAGGCCGCCGAACGCGCGGACGCGGGCTCCGAGGTGGACCTGGCCGCGCTCGCCGCCGATCTCGGCTACGCCGACCAGGCCCACTTCACCCGTGACTTCACGGCCGCCGTCGGCACCTCCCCGGCCCGCTACGCGGGCGGCGCGTGCAGGGCAGCGCCGGGTGTCGTGCCCCGAGGAGGCGCCTCAGCCGGTTCGGAATGACCCGAACCGCTCGGTCAGACCGCTGCGGCGGCGGTCGCGGCCTCGGCTTCGGCAGCAGCGACGGCCGCGGCCCGGCCGCGGGCGCTGGCCCGCTTGGCGTAGGCGATCGTCCAGTAGACCAGGCCGCCGATCACCGCGTACGGAAGGATGTTGTTGACCGTCACCACCGTGCCGTGCGAGAGGGTGTAGACCAGCACGATCCGCAGCACGGCCTCCAGGACGAACACCCCACCCCACACGATGGTCAGGTTGCGCTGGACCTGGCGGAAGCCCGGGTACTGCCACATCGAGTTCCACCAGGCGATCATCTCCGGCGTGCCGTCCGTGGCGAACTTGCGCCCGAAGAAGAACATGATCGGCCGCGGCGCGGCCAGGGACGCCAGGTAGAGCACGCCGAGCAGGCCCGAGACGAAGGAGTCCTTGGCCAGCAGCATCCTCGGGTCCTGCGGCCCGATCAGCGCGACGACCAGGGACAGGCCGACGAAGACCAGCGAGACCACGGCGAACTCGTCGATCCGGCGGTGCCAGGCGAGGTAGATGACGCTGTCGACCACCGGGCCGAGGCCCGACAGCAGGATGGCGGTGGACTCGTTGTAGCCGTGGTCGTGCAGCTGGTTGTAGATCAGGATCGGTGCGACGACGTTGAACGCGATGCTGATGATCCAGCCGAGAGCGGCCGCCTTCCCCTTGCGGGCAGGGGCTGGCGGGGCTATGGGAGTTGACACTGTGTTTCCCCCGGGACGATGTGTACGTTTGCGGGGCTCATTGTGGCGGAATCGCAGGTCAGCCGCCTAGCGCGCTGGCTGAATCGTGATCAGTCCTCTTGCCTCATGCGCTGAGGAGGCGCTGCAGGTCGTCCAACATGAAGTTGGCGCCGGTGTACCCGATCCCCTGGAACCACAACTGGTCGTCCACCGGGAACGCCCGGTGCGCCCGCACCGCCCCCAGGCCCTGCCAACCCGCGCTCGCCAGAACGGCGTTGGTGCCCGCCAGATCCGGATTGCCGTACGTCGCGTACAGCAGCAGGTCGCCGTCCGCCTTCCCGATCTGGTCGAGCGGGATCTCGAAGTCGGACTGGTCGACGTTCTGCGCGTCCGGCCGTCCGACCCCCGCATCGGCCAGCACCGAGCCCGGGAAACTCTGCCGTCCGAACAGCCGGACTCCCCCGCCCTCCACGAACCGCAGCAGGCTCACCCGCTGCCCCGACACCTTCGCCGCCGACAGCGCCTGCTGCACCTGCGCCACGTGCCGCTGATACGAACCGACGAACGCCGCCGCGGCCGCCTCCCGGCCCAACGCCTGGGCGTGCACCTGGAAGTCGGCCTTCCACGGCGCTCCGGTGGTCTGCGTCAGCACCGTCGGCGCGAGCTCCCGCAGCAGGCCGTAGCGGTCGCCGTCCCGCATCTGGTTGGAGAGGATCAGGTCCGGCCGCAGCGCCCGGATCGCGGCCAGGTCCGGGGCGCCCGCCGGGCCGACGTACGCGATCGCCGCGACCCGGGACGCCGGCCAGTAGTCGGGGAAGTGGCCGTCCGCGGCCGGGCGGGCGGCGCCGATCGGGGTGATGCCGAGCGTCAGCGCCGAGTCGAGGACATCCGTGTCCAGCGTGACGACGCGCACCGGCTCGCCCGGCACCACCACCGGCCCGACGGCCGTGTTCACCGTGACCGGCGGCACCGGGGTGGCGGAGACGCTCGGGCCGGCGCCGTCCGTCGTCGGCACGGCCGGCCGCGGCGCGGTACACGCCGCCAGGGCGGCACCGCCGAGCCCGGCGAGCAACGTGCGACGGGTGATCCGGTGCATCGGCGGGTCCTCGGGCGGTGAGGCGTCGGAGACGGGCTCGTCGATTATGTCCGAATTGGTGCCCGATGGCCCGGCTTGTGACTCCTCGATTTCACGGTGGACGCCGTTGGGCTTCCGCCGAGGCCTACGTGGGGAACTCGCCGCACCAGTCGCGCTCGAGGAGGGCGATGGGCAGGTACTCGGACTGGACCTCGATGGGGGTGCCGGTGTCATGGGCGAGACAGGCCATGGCGAGCGGAGCGAGAGCGACGAGGCCAGAGGCCCGGACGTCCCGGCCCTCCTGGCTCCAGTACCGCTTGTGCCATTCGAGGGCGTCGATGAGGGCCCGGTTGAAGCCGGTGTGGTCCCTCCGGATGAAACGGTGGAACAGTTCCATCTGCGGGTAGACCAGGTGACCCACCGTCTCGGGATCGGCGACGGTCTCCGGCTCGGTGGCGTCGATGGCGACCCTCAGCTTGGAGCCGAGGTCGGAGCCCTGGAGCCAGTAGGTCTGGAGCGCATCGATCCAGGCGTAGTCGTACTCGGCGAAGCGCGAACCGGACTCCCGCAGCAGGGAGATCGGCACCTGGCACAGCGCCGCGATCCTCTTCTTCTCCCGGCACACCACTGCCAGGTAGAGGGCGGTGAGCCAGGACTCCGGGTTCACGTAGGGGCGCATTCCGGTGGCTCGGAGGGTGCGGTCCTGGTCCGCGATGCGGCACTGCACGTGCTCGTCGGCCGTGGTCGCGGCGGCGAACACGGCCGAGCCGACCTGCATCGCGTTCACCCAGGACTCCCACGTGGGCAGACGCGACCCTTCCGGATCCAGCAGGCAGTGCGTCGTGGCCAGGGTGACGGTCAGGCGCAGCGCATCACCCAGATCGGTGGAGCCGTCCTCCAGCCCGTCGATCAGCCGGAGCGCATTCTTCTGGAGTGCGGCGAGGCCCTCTTCCGCCTTCCCCGTGAGGAAGGGATGACGGGAGACGGTCGTGGCCAAGGCGGTTCTCCTGAGGGGGTGTGCGGCGCGGTGCTGCCCGAAGGCCTACGTGGGGAACTCGCCGACGTCTGTTGCGGCGCGGAGCCGTCGTTCTGCGTCAGCACCTGCGCCCCCCATGTCGACCTTCACACTGTTCCCCGCCTACTCAACTAACAGTAAGTATGTCCAGCAGTCAGGTTCGGTTCCCTGGCCCTATGCCTCCGGTCAAGGAAGCCGCGCTGACCAACGGTCGGTTCCACAGTCGCCGCCGCAGCCACCGAGGGTCGCGGCAAATCGCCTCGTCCGCCGTACCGGGCGTTGGATAGCCTGCTGGCATGCCCGCGACTCCCGCCATCCCCCTCACCGTCGGCTTCGACCTCGACATGACGCTGCTGGACACCCGGCCGGGTATCCGCGCCACGTACGCCGCGCTCTCGGCCGAGACCGGCACCTACATCGACGCCGATCTGGTGGTCACCCGGCTGGGCCCGCCGCTGCTGAACGAGATCCGCAACTGGTTCCCGGCCGACGAGGTCGAGCACGCCGCCGCCCGCTACCGCGAGCTGTACCGGGAGCACGCCTTCGCCCCGACCGTCGCGCTGCCCGGCGCGCACGCCGCGGTGGAGGCGGTCCGCGCGCACGGCGGCCGGGTCGCGGTGATCACCGGCAAGTACGAGCCGAACGCCCGGCTCCACCTGGAGCACGCCGGACTGCACGCGGACACGCTGGTCGGCGACCTGTGGGCGGAGACCAAGGGCGAGGCGCTGCGCGAGCACGGCGCGACGGTGTACGTCGGCGACCACCTCGGCGACATCGTGGGCGCCAGGCACGCGGACGCCGTCGCCGTGGGCGTGGCCACCGGCCCGTACAGCGCGGACGAACTGCGGGCGGCGGGCGCGGACGTGGTGCTGGCGGACCTCACCGGGTTCCCGGCCTGGCTCGCCGGGCACCTGGCCGGCGTCTAGAACTTCACGGACTCCACGGACTAGGATCCCGCGGACTCCACCCGGCGGCGCTGGTCGCGCGCGTTCAGGAACAGCCCGGTCAGCGCGGACAGGAAGCCCGCCGGCATCAGCATGCTCAGCCAGTACGCGGCCGTCGGCAGCGGCGTGAGGTGCAGGAACAGCGGGACGAAGGTGACCAGGGTGGCGAGCGCGCCCACACCGAAGACGATGGCTCCGGCCCGGACGTAGGCGTCGCCGCGGTCGGCGCTCTGGCTGCTCACTTCTGCTCGCTCCTCGGTGGGGGTCGGGGGCCTCCAGTCTGGCAGAGGCCGCCGCGCGGCGACCGCCGCGGCCGTTTCGCAGACGAGCGGTTCGGTCACGTTGCGCAGTTTCCCGGAAGCTGGGAGTTTTGATCCCTGTTGGGCGGGGGTATGCAGGTGGTGCCGAGGGGCGCGACAGGCGCGCCCCGACTCCTCAGACCCGGGGGTGTGAGCCAGTGGACAGCGCCGAGCCGCGTCGCGGCCGCATCAGTACCGGGTCGCCCGCGACCGCGAGAACTCCGCAGGAGTCCGTGTCGGAACCGCCGGACCGTGGCACCGTCGCGGAACGCGGATGAGGCAGTGACGGACCGTTAGTCTGCTCCTGACAGTGTGCTGACCACGAGCGCCCGCGGGCGCCGAGCCCAGGTCGGCCCGCCCTTCCATCACCCAGTGATCCCCGGCCAGGCCCGGGATCCCACACACCCATTCGAGGACTGTTCGAGATGCCCACCGGCCAGGTCAAGTGGTTCAACGAGACGAAGGGCTTCGGCTTCCTGTCGCGCGACGACGGCGGCGACGTCTTCGTCCACACCAAGGCGCTGCCCGCCGGTGTCACCGCGCTGAAGCCGGGGCAGCGGGTCGAGTTCGGCGTGGTGGCGGGCCACCGCGGCGACCAGGCGATGGCGGTGCAGCTGCTGGACGCGCTGCCGTCGGTGGCCGCCGCGCAGCGCCGGAGCGCCGACGACATGGCGCCGATCGTCCAGGACCTGATCACCACGCTGGACGCGGTGCTGCCGGGCCTCCAGCACGGCCGCTACCCGGCGAAGCCGACCGGTCAGAAGCTGGCCGGCCTGCTGCGCGCGGTGGCCGACCAGTTCGACATCTGACCGGGGCCAGGACGCCTGACCGGGGACGTCTGACCAGCGTCAGAACGCGAGCGCACCCGGGTCGAGCGGGGGCACCAGCCCCTCCGCGGCGGCCCGGGTGAGCAGCGCGCGCACGGCCGCGTAGCCCTCCTCGCCGAGGTCCTCGGTGAACTCGGTCACGTACAGGCCGATGTGCTGCTTCGCGACGTCCAGGTCCATCTCCTGGGCGTGCGCGAGCACGTACTCCCGGCTGGCCGAAGGGTCGGCCCAGGCCTGCCGGACGGAGGCGCGGATCGTCTCGGTGAGGGCGCGCAGGCGCTCGGCGCCGAGCGAGCGCCGGGCGACGATCGCGCCGAGCGGGATCGGCAGGCCGGTCTCCCGCTCCCAGGCCTCGCCCATGTCGGCGAGGCTGTGCAGCCCGTACTGCCGGTAGGTGAAGCGGGCCTCGTGGATCACCAGACCGGCGTCCACCCGGCCGTCCCGGACGGCGGGCATGATCTCGTGGAACGGCAGGACGACGATCTCGCCGAAGCCGCCGGGCACGGCCTTCGCCGCCCAGAGCCGGAACAGCAGGTAGGCGGTGGACCGCTCGGAGGGCACCGCGACGGTCCTGCCGGTGAGGTCCTCCGGGGTGCCGGTGCCCGGGCGGGTCAGCACCAGCGGGCCGCAGCCACGGCCGAGCGCGCCGCCGCAGGGCAGCAGGGTGTACTCGTCCAGGACCCAGGGGAGCGCGCCGTAGCTGATCTTCAGGACGTCGAGTTCGCCGCGCTCGGCCAGCCCGTTGGTGACGTCGATGTCGGCGAAGGTCACCTCGGGGGCGTCCGCGCCGGGCACCAGACCGTGCGCCCAGGCGTGGAAGACGAAGGTGTCGTTCGGGCAGGGCGAGTACGCGATGCTCAGCCGTTCAGCCACGGCCGGCCTCCTCGATGAGTGCGGGGACGGGCAGGGCGGCGAAGGCCCGCTCCAGGGCCGCCAGGGCCTCGCCGATCCGCCAGGCGGCCCGGTCGCGGGGGCCCACGGGGTTGGAGACCGTCCGCAGTTCGAACACCGGCACGCCGTGCCGGGCGGCGGCCTCGGCCACGCCGAAGCCCTCCATCGCCTCCGCAGCGGCGCCGGGGTGGCGGGTGGCGAGGGCGGCGGCCCGCTCGGCGCTGCCGGTGACGGTGGAGACGGTCAGGACGGGGCCGGTGACGGCGCCCAGGCCGGCCAGTGCCCGCGCGGCGAGCGCGACGGCGGCCGGGGGAGGGGTGTGCCGGACGGTGCCGAAGCCCAGCTCGGTGACGTCGGCGAAGCCCTCGGGGGTCTCGGCGCCGAGGTCGGCGGCCACGATCGCGTCCGCCACCACGGTGGCGCCGACCGGGGCGCCGGGGGCGAAGCCGCCGCCGATGCCCGCCGAGACGACCAGGCCGTAGCGGTGCGCGGCCAGCGCGGCGGAGGCGGCGGCCGCGGCGGCGGCCGGGCCGACCCCGCCCGCCAGGACGTCCACGGGTGAGCCTTCCACGCGGTGCAGCTCGCCGCCGGGCAGCGGGAGCACCCGCGCCCCGCCGGGCAGGCCGCGCAGGACCGCCTCGGCCTCGACGGGCACCGCGACGACGACGAGCAGTCGGGCCCGCTCGGGGCCCGACTGCTCGTTCCGCTCGTCGGCGACGGCGCGCGCGGTCATCGCAGGACCGTCAGCTGTCCTGGGTGTTCAGCTGGAAGTACCAGACGGCGACCGGGTTCTCCAGGTTCTTGTCGCCCTCGACGACGGTGACCAGCGTCTTGCCGGAGGCGTTCAGCAGCTTGGCGGCCGCCTGGGAGCCAGAGTAGGTCGCGCCCTTGGCGTAGGCGGACAGGCTGTAGCGCCCGCCCTGAGCCTGCGGACCGCCGTTGGTGAAGGCCAGCCAGCCCGTGTCGCCCACGCCCGGGGTGACGCCGACGCCGACGCGGTCGCTCACCACGACGTCGGAGCTCGGCAGCGTGCCGTCCTTGAGGGCCTGGGCGGCCGAGTCCTGGCACTTCTGCTGGTCCTCCTCGGACAGCGGGTTGCCGTCGTTGAAGCAGAACGGGTCCGCCACGATCGAGGAGTTGCCCACCGTGAGGGTGGCGCGGTGGGTGTTGTGCTGGGTCTGGCCCGACGCGAAGGCGACGGACCCGCCGACCGTGGCGGCGCCGACCACGACCACGGCGCCGAGGGCGGCGATGACACGGGTATCGAGGCTCATGCGTCAGAATCTACCGGGCTTCGCCGATCACGCTACGCGGGGGTCGGCCACCGCGTGTTGCCGCACGGCGACTCACGCGACGCGGGGTGCCGTCGGGTGACGGCGCAGGCCCACCCGGAACAGCGAGCGGATCGTCCACAGCAGCGCGAGGCCCACCACCGCGGCGGCCACCGACAGCCCCAGCACGCCGTTCAGCGGCAGCAGGATGCCGACCGCGCCGCCGGCCACCCAGGACAGCTGCATCAGCGTCTCCGAACGGGCGAACGCCGAGGTCCTCACGGCCTCCGGCACGTCCCGCTGGATCAGCGCGTCCAGCGCCAGCTTGCCCAGCGAGGCGGCCAGCCCGGACACCCCGGCGACCACGACGACCGTCACCACGCCGTACCAGAGCGCCGCCGCCGCCGTCGCGCAGGTCGCCAGCAGGAGCATCGCCGTGACCGTCGCCTCCGGGCCGCGGGTGCGCAGCCAGGAGCCGAGAACCGACCCCAGCGCGTTGCCCGTCCCCGCCGCCAGCGCCACCAGACCCAGTGCCAGGGTCGGCCGCAGCCCGCCGATCGGCTCGCTGCGCAGCAGGAAGGCCAGGAACATCACCAGGAAGCCGACCAGCCACTTCATCGCCGACATCGCCCGCAGCGCGAGGATCACCGACGGGCCGACGGTGCGCAGCGAGGCCTTGACGGGCGGCGGCCTGTGGTGGATCAGGTGGGAGCCCTCGCCGTGCACCTCGGCGTGCAGGACGGCCCGCTGCTCGCCCTTCGCCGAGTCCACCGCGTGCGGCAGGTGGAAGGCCATCAGGGTGCCGATCACGAAGACCAGGAACGCTCCGCGCAGCGGCCAGCCCGGCCCGATCAGGTGCAGCAGCCCGCCCACCGCGGCCGCCACACCGGTGGCCAGCAGGCCGGCCAGGGTGACCCGGGAGTTCGCCTTCACCAGCGACAGACGGCTCGGCAGCAGCCGCGGCACCACCACGCTGCGCACCACGCCGTACGCCTTGGACGCCACCAGCACGCCCAGCGCCTCCGGGTAGAGCGCGAGGCCGCCGCCCGAGATCACCCCGGCCATCGTCCAGGCCAGCACCGCGCGGGCCAGCATCGACATCGCCATGGCGGCCCGGCGGCCGTGTGGCAGGCGGTCCAGCAGCGGGCCGATCACGGGCGCCAGGACGGCGAACGGGGCCATCGTGATCAGCAGGTAGAGCGCCACCCGGCCGCGGGCCTCGCCGGTGGGGACGGAGAAGAAGATGGTGGAGGCCAGCGCGATGGTGATCAGCATGTCGCCGAAGGAGTTCAGCGCGTGCAGCTCGATCAGCTTGGCCAGACCGGACTCGCCCGCGCCCTCGGCGGAGGTGGCCTTGCGGATCCGGCGGCCGGTGCCGTGCACCATCCGGCCGGTGCGGGCACCGGCGCGGGAGGCGGTGCGGACCAGGAGGTGACGGCGGGTCTCCGGGAACTCCTCCTCCAGGTCCTCGTCGAGGGCGACGAGGTGGCGGGTGTGGACGTCCTCCGGGTCCGTCGTGGTCGGATCGAAGGCGGCGTGCGCTTCGGAACCGTCCGCCGGCTGCGGTTCGCCCGCAGGGGGGACCGGAGGCTGCTGCCGCGGCACGGCGTCCGCCTCGTCGGGGCTGCCGGCCTGCGAGGCGCGCAGTGCGTGCTGCGACGGGTTCTTGTCCGCCACAAGCCCATCCTGCCCCAGATTCGCTTCCACGACGCGGGATTCACCTCCGCTCGGCGCGGCCGTGGCAGGTCCGCCGAAGCCCCGGACTGTGCCGGGGCGCCGACCGGCGGGTAGCCTGCGCAGGGTCCGCCCGCCGGGCCCCCGGGCGCCGGCAGGCCCGGACGAGCGGCGCGGTCGGTACCCGCGGCGGCCTCCGGTCGCGCAGAATGGACGAGGGACACCGAGCCGCGACGGAACAGGCAACACGCCGTGGGCGACAGAAGAACTGGGAGAGAATCGACGCCGTGAGTGCTGCGATGCGAAGCCGTACCCCCGACCGGCTCTGTGCCGAGGCCGTCGAACTCGCCCGCCAGGCAGTCGAGGAGGCGGTCGGAGCACCGGCCGTCGGGACACACCTGGGCGTCCAGGCGGACGCCGACCGCGTCGTCACCCACAGGTTCGAGTGCCTGGACGCGGCCTACCGCGGCTGGCGCTGGGCGGTCACCGTCGCGCGCGCCCCGCGGGCCAAGAACGTCACGCTCGACGAGATCGTCCTGCTGCCCGGCCCGGACGCCGTCCTCGCCCCGCAGTGGGTGCCGTGGAGCGAGCGGCTGCGCCCCGGCGACATGGGCCCCGGCGACCTGCTGCCCACCGACGCCGACGACCTGCGCCTGGAGCCCGGCTGGAGCGGCGAGGACGAGCCCGCGCCGAACTCCGCGGTGGCGCTGGCCGCCGAGGAGGACGTGGTCGTCAGCGACCCGCACATCCAGCCCGCCCCGGCCCGCGCGCAGATCAACGCCGTCGCCGAGGAGCTGGGCATGGGCCGCAGCCGGGTCCTCTCCCGGCTCGGCCTGCACGCCGCCGCCGAGCGCTGGGAGAAGGCACGCGGCCCGCAGACCCCGATGGCGCAGTCCGCGCCCGCCTCGTGCCTCACCTGCGGCTTCCTGATCCCGATCGGCGGCTCGCTCGGGCAGGCCTTCGGCGTGTGCGGCAACGAGTTCGGCCCGGCCGACGGGCAGATCGTCTCCTTCGCGTACGGCTGCGGCGGGCACTCCGAGGCGGCCGTGATCCCGGCGCCGCCGGCGCCGTCCGAGCTGATCCTGGACGAGCTGGTCGTCGAGCCGCTGCAGCTGCATCCGGACCGCGCCTCCGGCTCGGTCGAGCCGGACGCCCCGGCCGAGGAGCTCGGCCACTCCTGATGCGCCCGTTGCGCCCTGCGCACGGCCCGTCCCGCCGAACCGGTGGGGCGGGCCGCGGCGTTTCCGGGGCCGGGCCGCGGTGGGGCCGGGATGGGCCGGGCCGCGGTGGGGCCGGGCTGCGATGGGTTCGGGGCCGGGGGCCGGGGTCGTGGTCGGGAGCAGTCGGTGGGGCAAGGAAGAATGCCCCGTAGAAGAACAGGGCGGCGGAAGGCGGCAGGTCCAGTGGAACCTCGGATCATCGGCAGCGGCACGGACGAGCACCTCACGGACCCCTTCGGGAGCGCCGCTCTGCGCCGGCGGGTGCTGGACGCCTGGGCCGCCTCCCCGGCCCGGTTCCGGGAGGACGCCAACGCCGAGGAGGAGCTGGCGCTCGGCGGCTACCGCGACCGGCTCGTGGTCGAGTTGGCGCAGAACGCCGCCGACGCCGCCGTCCGCGCCGGCCACGGACCGGGCCGGCTGCGGCTGACCCTCGCCGACGGCGTGCTCGCCGCCGCCAACACCGGCGCCCCGCTCGACGCCGCCGCCGTCGAGTCGCTGTCCACCCTGCGCGCCTCCTCCAAGCGCGGCGAGGCGCCGACCGTCGGCCGGTTCGGGGTCGGCTTCGCCGCCGTTCTCGCCGTCACCGACGAACCCGCCGTGCTCGGCGCGGCCGGCGGGGTGCGCTGGTCGCTCGGCGAGGCCCGCTCGCTCGCCGAGGCGCAGCCCGCGCTGGCCGACGAGCTGCGCCGCCGGGACGGCCATGTGCCGCTGCTGCGGCTGCCGTTCGCGGCCGAGGGCCCGGCCCCCGAGGGCTACGACACGGTGGTCGTGCTGCCGCTGCGGGACGCCGCCGCCGAGGACCTGACCCGCCGCCTGCTGGCCGGCATCGACGACGCACTGCTGCTCACCCTCCCCGGCCTCGCCGAGGTCGTCGTGGAGACCCCGGAGGGCACCCGGACGCTCACCCGCAGCGCCGCCGAGCCGCGCCCCGACGGTGTCACCGAGGTGACCGTCACCGACGACGCCCGCGGCCGGCTGCGGCAGACTGTCTGGCAGACCGCCGGCACCTCCGGCACCCTCGACGCCCAGCTGCTCGCCGACCGGCCCACCGAGGAGCGCGTCCGCCCGTACTGGACGGTGACCTGGGCCGTGCCCGTCGCCGCCGACGGCACCCCGCAGGCGCCCGGCATCGACCCCGTCCTGCACGCGCCCACCCCCAGCGACGAGCCGCTCGGCCTGCCCGCGCTGCTCATCGCCTCCTACCCGCTCGACTCCACGCGCCGGCACGTCGCCCCCGGCCCGCTCGCCGACTTCCTCACCGAGCGCGCCGCCGACAGCTACACCGACCTGCTGCGCGCCCGCGGGGCCGACCTCGGCTCGCTCGGGCTCGTCCCCGGGCCGCTCGGCCAGGGCGCGCTCGACAACGCGCTGCGGGCGGCGATCCTCGGCCGGCTGCCCGGCACGCCGTTCCTGCCGCACCCGGTGTCGGTCGAGGAGGGCACGCCCGCGCTGCGGCCCCGCGACGCGACCCTGCTGGAAGGCGCGGACGGCTCGGTCGTCGAGGCGCTCGCGCCGATCTTCCCCGGGCTGCTGCCGGCCGGGCTGGAGCGCCGCACCGAACTGCGGGTGCTGAACGTGCGCCGGGTGCCGCTCGCCGAGGTGGTCGACCAGCTCGGCGGCCTCGACCGCGAGCCCGCCTGGTGGCGCAACCTCTACGCGGCGCTCGGCGCCGCCGACCCGGAGGCGCTCGGCGCGCTGCCCGTCCCGCTCGCCGACGGCCGGACCGTCACCGGGCCGCGGCGCGTCCTGCTGCCCTCCGACGACGCCGACTGGGCGGCCTTCCCCGGCTACCCCGAGTCGCTGGCGGGCGCGCTCGCCGCGCTCGACCTGCGGCTCGCCCACCCCGAGGCGGCGCACCCTCTGCTGGCCAAGCTCGGCGCCGGCACCGCCACGCCGGCCGGTGTGCTGGACACCCCGGAGGTGCGGGCCGCCGTCGCCCGCTCCTTCGAGCTGGCCGAGGACGACCTGGACGCCGCGCTCGAACTGTCCGACTCCGTCCTGGCGTTGGTCAGGGCCGCCGCCCCGGCCGCCGGCGAGCACCCCTGGCTGGCCCGGCTGGCGCTCGCCGACGACGAGGGCGAGCCCGCCCGCGCCGGTGAACTCGTGCTCCCCGGCAGCCCGTTCGCGGCGATCGCCCGCGAGGAGGACGCCGGCTGGGTCGACGACGAGCTGCTGGAGCGCTGGGGCCCCGAGGTGCTCACCGCGGTCGGCGTGCTGGCCGACTTCGTGCTCGTCCGGGCCGAGGACGTGGTGCTCGACCCGGACGACCTGGAGCGGCTCGACCCCACCGCGCCCGCCGACCGCGCGGCCGGCGGCCACCCCACCGGGCTGCTCGACGAGGCGCCCGACGGCCTCGCCGACTGGGCCGAGGACGCGCTCGAAGCCCTGCACGCCGACGACGTCGCCGGTGTCCCGCCGGTGGCCGCCGAGCTGCTCGCCGTCCGCGACCTCGACCTCGTCGACGACGACGCCTGGCCCGAGGCGCTCGCCGCGCTCGCCCGCCCGCCGTACCGGGACGCCGTGGTCAACCCCGTCCGCACCCTGCTGCCGGACGGCTCCTACGCCGACCTGCCGCCGTACACCGCGTGGTGGCTGCGCGACCACCCGGTGCTGGACGGCCGCGAGCCCGCCGGCCTGCGCGCCGCCGGGGCCGACCCGCTGCTGCGCGGCCTCTACGACGAGGCCCGCACCACGCTGGACGAGCAGTTCCTGCACGCCCTCGGGGTCCGGACGACGCTGGCCGCCCTGCTCGCCGAGCCGCACGGCCCCGACGAGCTGCTGGACCGGCTCGCCGACCCGGAGTCGGAGATCGGCCACCGGCAGCTGCACGGCATCCACAGCGCGCTGGCCCGGATCGACGCCGAGCGGATCGAACCGCTCGACGTGGTACGGGCGCTGCCGCCGCTGGACCCGGCCACCGGGCGCCGCCCGGCGCACACGGTGATCGTCGACGCCACCGAGGCGGTCGTCGCCGACGCCCCCGACCTGGTCCAGCTGCTGCACCCGTACCCGCTGCTGCCGGTCGCCCCGGCGCTCGCCGCGGACCTCGCGGAGCGGCTGCACGTCTCGCTGGCCAGCGAGGTGGCCGGCGGCCGGGTGCTGTCCGAGGGCGTGCTGCACCGGGTCCCGGCCGTGGTGCGGGAGTTGCTGCCCGGCTGCCCGGTGGCCTACGAGGAGCACGAGGAGCTGCTGGTGGTCGGCCCGGACGGCAACGAGGCCGCCGTGGACTGGCGTTGGGACACCGCGGCGGACACGCCGGAGGCGCCGTACGACCCGGACACGGCCGAAGCCGCCGACGAGGACGACGAGTTCGAGGTGCCCCCGGTGCCCGGGCTGCTGCACGCCGCCACCCCGGAAGGGCTGGCGGCCGGGCTGGCCTGGTCGGTCGGCCAGTGGCACCGCCGCTTCGAGGTCCTGGCCGCCCTCAGCGAACCGGACCGCGCCTACGAACTCTCCGCCGCCCGGGACTTCGAGGGCTGAGCGGAACGGGGCCCGTTCCCGGAGCGGGCCCCTGAGGGGGGCGTTACTCGTACCCGCGGCGCTTCATGAAACGCCACGCGATCTCCAGGAGCGCACCGCAGATCAGCGCGATGGCGACGCCCAGCCAGGGGTCGCGCGTGCCGACCAGACGGAGCTGGAAGAAGTCGGACACCGGGGGGATCAGCAGGACCAGCGCGAAGGCGCCGCCCATGGTGCCGATCAGCAGCAGGCGCCACCAGTTGTACGGGCGGGCGACGATCGCGAGCACCCAGAGGGCGATCAGGAACAGCGTCAGGGTGGCCACGCTGGTGTCGGCCTCGAGGTCGGTGGCGTGGTTCGCCCGGGCCAGCGCGTAGGCGGTGAACGTGCCGGCGCCCGCGATGATGCCGCCCGGAATGGCGAGCCGCAGCACGCGCTTCACGAAGCCGGGGCGGGCCCGCTCGTTGTTGGGGGCGAGGGCGAGGAAGAAGGCCGGCACGCCGATGGTGAGCGTGGACAGCACGGTGGAGTGCCGGGGCAGGAACGGGTACGGCGAGTGCGTGAAGATCACCAGCAGCGCCAGGAGGACCGAGTAGACCGTCTTGACCAGGAACAACCCCGCGACGCGCTCGATGTTGCCGATCACCCGGCGGCCCTCGGCGACCACCGAGGGCAGGGTCGCGAACGAGTCGTTCAGCAGCACGATCTGGGCGACCGCCTTGGTCGCGTCGCTGCCGGTGCCCATCGCCACGCCGATGTCCGCGTCCTTGAGCGCGAGCACGTCGTTGACGCCGTCGCCGGTCATCGCCACGGTGTGGCCGCGGGACTGCAGGGCGCCGACCAGCTCGCGCTTCTGCTGCGGGGTGACCCGGCCGAACACGCTGGTCCGCTCCGCGGCCTCGGCGAACGCGTCCGGCTCGGCGGGCAGCGTGCGGGCGTCCATCGGGTGGTCGGCGCCGGGCAGGCCGAGGTGGCCGGCGACCGCTCCGACCGCGACCGCGGCGTCGCCCGAGATGACCTTGGCCCGGACCTGCTGCCCCTCGAAGTACCGCAGGGTGGCCGCGGCGTCCCCGCGCAGCCGCTGCCGGAGCACCACGAGGGCGAGTGGGGTGAGCCCGGCGGCCGGGTCGGGGGAGTCCAGCGGGTCGGGGGTGCGGCCGAGCAGCAGCACCCGCAGGCCCTTGGCGCCCAGCTCGTCCACCTCGGCGAGCGCCGGGTGCCCGGAAGGCAGCAGGACATCGGGCGCGCCGAGCAGCCAGCTGGCCTCGCCGCCCTGCGGCTCCAGCAACTGCACGCCGCTCCACTTGCGGGCCGACGAGAACGGCATCGCCTCGATCACCCGCCAGCCGTTGCCGCCGTCCGTACGGCCGTCCCCGTACGCGGCGATGACGGCCCGCATGGACGGGTTGGGCCGGGCGTCGGCGCCGGCCATCACGCCGAGCGCGTGCTCGATCGTGTCCGGGCCGATCGCGCCGGGCTCGCCGTCGGAGAGGACGCGCAGGTCGACGACGTCCATGCCGCCCTCGGTGAGGGTGCCGGTCTTGTCCAGGCAGACGGTGTCGACGCGGGCCAGCCCCTCGATCGCCGGGAGCTCCTGCACCAGGCACTGCCTGCGGCCGAGCCGGATCACGCCGATCGCGAAGGCCACCGAGGTGAGCAGGACCAGCCCCTCCGGGACCATCGGCACGATGCCGGCCACCATGCGGCGCACGGCCTCGCGCCAGTCCCGGCCCTCGACCGCCAGCTGGCTGATGATCAGGCCGATGGCGGTGGGGATCAGCAGGTAGGTGATGAACCTCAGGATGCTGTTGATGCCGCTGCGCAGCTCGGACCTCACCAGGGTGAACCGGCTGGCCTCCTCGGCCAGCTGCGCCGCGTACGCCTCGCGGCCGACCCTGGTGGCGGTGAACGCGCCGACGCCGGCCACCACGAAGCTGCCGGACATCACCTGGTCGCCGGGCTGCTTGAGGACGGAGTCGGGCTCACCGGTGAGCAGCGACTCGTCGATCTCCAGGCCGTCCGCCTCGGTGACCTCGCCGTCGACGATCACCTTGTCGCCGATGCCGAGCAGCACGGTGTCGTCGAGCACGATCTCGGCGACGGCGATCTGCTGGACGGTGCCGTCCCGGCGGACCTGCGGGCGGGCCTCGCCGATCAGGGCGAGGCTGTCCAGGGTCTTCTTGGCGCGCAGCTCCTGGACGATGCCGATCGCCGTGTTGGCGACGATGACCAGGCCGAACAGGCCGTCCTGGATCGGGCCGACGATCAGGATGATTCCGAACATCACGCCGATGATCGCGTTGAACCGGGTGAAGACGTTGGCCCGGACGATCTCCTTGGCGGATCGGCTGGACCGCACCGGGACGTCGTTGACCTCACCGCGGGAGACCCGCTCGGCCACTTCGGCGCCGGTCAGCCCGCCGCGCCGGCCGGGCAGCAGCCCGAGGGGGTGCGCACCGTCGGGCAGGTCGCCGTCACCGGGCTGCTCTTCCGAGGGGTGGGCAGGCTGCGTCATGGCACCGACTCTACGGGTGCCATATGTCCGATGCTTGCTACAAAAGGACTATTTAGTCCGATATTCAGTCCGACCGGGTGGCCGGGTCCTGGCCGTTGCCGTCCGTAACCCTGTCCGCCGCCTCGGCGGCGCGGCCGCGGGCGATCGCGTCCCGGCGCGCGCGGCAGTACCAGAGGCCGATCAGGCCGAGCAGGCCGCCGGCCAGGCAGATCCACGGCCAGGTGCCGTGGCCGTGGTCGGACAGGGTGCCCTGGAAGGGGAGCAGGACCAGGAAGGCGACGAACCACAGCACCGTGCCGCCCCCGACGATCGCGACGTCGTTGGCCTCCAGCGGAGGGGGCGAGGGGTGCAGCGGGGTCTTGGGCATGGGGCCTAGCGTACGGTGCGGCGGGCGTTCCGCAGGTGCGGCCGGGCGCCCTGGGCCTCAGCGACTCTATGGGGCCCTACGGGGCTCTACGCGCGAAGAGTGCGTGTGTGCGATCGGGAAACCATACTTAAGGATCCGTGCCCGGCCGCCGTCGCCCTGGGTGCTCCCCCTCCTCCGCCCCCCACAGAGGACACACGCATGCCTGTGGTCCAGTCGACCACCGAGTCGCCCGAGCCCGTCGTCACCGCGCCCAAGCCCCCGTCCGGCGCCCTGGACCGCTACTTCCGGATCAGCGAGCGCGGCTCCACCCTGCCGCGCGAGATCCGCGGCGGTGTGGCCACCTTCTTCACCATGGCCTACATCCTGGTGCTCAACCCGATCATCCTGGCCAGCGCCACGGACGTGAGCGGCACCCACCTGGACAGCGCCCAGCTGGTCACCGCCACCGCCCTCACCGCGGGCCTGACCACTCTGCTGATGGGCGTCATCGGCAACGTCCCGATCGGCCTGGCCGCCGGTCTCGGCGTCAACACCATCGTGGCGCTCCAGCTCGCGCCGAGGATGACCTGGCCGGACGCCATGGGCATGGTCGTGCTGGCCGGCTTCGCGATCATGCTGCTGGTCGCCACCGGTCTGCGCGAGCGGGTCATGAACGCCGTCCCGCTGGGCCTGCGCAAGGCCATCGCGATCGGCATCGGCCTGTTCATCAGCCTGGTCGGCCTGGTCGACTCCGGTTTCGTCAGCCGCATCCCGGACGCCGCCCACACCACCGTCCCGGTGCAACTCGGCGGCAGCGGCCACCTGCTCGGCTGGCCGGTGCTGGTCTTCGTGATCGGCCTGCTGCTCACCCTGGTCCTGGTCATCCGCAAGGTGCCCGGCGCGATCCTGATCGGCATCGCGGTCAGCACCGCTGTCGCCGTGGTGATCGACAAGGTGGCCGACGTCCCGGCCCTCAAGTGGGGCCTCACCGTCCCCACGTGGCCCGGCAACCCGGTCGCCGCCCCGGACTTCGGCCTGGTCGGCAAGGTCAGCCTGTTCGGCGGCTTCGAGAAGGTCGGCCTGCTGACCGGTGCGCTGTTCGTCTTCACCGTGCTGATGTCGTGCTTCTTCGACGCGATGGGCACCATTCTCGGCGTCGCGGACGAGGCCCACCTGCTCGACGCGAAGGGCGACCTGCCGGGCATCAACCGGATCCTGATGGTCGACGGCATCGCCACCGCGGCCGGCGGCGCCACCTCCTCGTCCGCCAACACCTGCTTCGTCGAGTCCACCGCCGGCGTCGGCGAGGGCGCCCGCACCGGCTTCGCCTCGATCGTCACCGGCCTGCTCTTCGTGGTGGCGCTCTTCCTCACCCCGCTCGCCACCATGGTCCCCGCCCAGGCCGCCACCCCGGCGCTGGTCACCGTCGGCTTCCTGATCCTGGCCAACTCGATCAAGGAGATCGACTGGGCCGACCACACCATCGCGATCCCGGCCTTCCTGACCATCGTGATGATGCCGTTCACCTACTCGATCACCAACGGCATCGGCTTCGGCTTCATCACCTTCTGCGTCCTGCGCCTGGCCGCCGGCCGCGGCCGCACCGTCCCGGTCCCGCTGTACGCGGTGGCGGCGGTGTTCGCCTTCTACTACCTGATGCCGCCCCTCGGCCTGCTCTGACGCCCGCCCGGCTGCCCCGCGGCCCCGCCCTTCACGCCGTGAAGGGCGGGGCCGTGGCGCATTCCGGGGGTGTCACTGGACGCAGAACTCGTGCCCTCGGGTCGGCCATGATGTGGTCGGCGTCGGGCTCCGTTACGCAAGGGGTGAGGCAGCGGGCCTGTGGAGGATGTCAAAAAGGCGACGGTGTAGGGCAGTTGACGGTGGGCATACTGCCTGGACGGGAGACGGGGAGGGGACTCGACCGATGGTGCAACAGGATCCGCCCGGGGGAGACGAGGCGAAGCTGCTGCCGGATCTGTTCTGGACGGCGGACAAGGCCTCGCTGGACGGGCAGCGCGAGACGCTGCGCTGGTACCGCGGACTGATCGCGATGCTGGTGCTCGCCGCCGTGGTCGGCTCGTTCCCCGGCCCGGACCACCGCGGCGACAGCGACATCACGCCACTCTTCTCGGTGGTGGCGTTCCTGATCGCCGGCTACTTCTGGTCGCGGCTGCGCCGCGGCAACCCGCAGGGCCGCTGGTACGAGGCCCGGGCCGCGGCCGAGTCGGTGAAGACGCTCGCCTGGAAGTACTCCGTTCGCGCCCGGCCCTTCGACGGCGAGGCGGAGTCGGCAGACGTGGACCGCGGCTACCTGCTCCAGGTCGAGGACGTGCTGCGGGCCTTCGAGGACCCGGAGATCGTGCCGCCCGGCACCGTCCCCGAGATCACCCCGGAGATGCGGCGGGTCCGGGCCGACACGATCACCGCCCGCCGGACGCTCTACCTCCGCACCCGGGTCGAGGGCCAGCGCACCTGGTACCGCTCCCGGGCCGACGCCTGCGAGTCGCAGGCGGTGTCCTGGGGGCTCGGCATCGCGGCGCTGATCATCATCGGTGCGGCGGCCGCCATCGCGCAGGCCACCGGCGCACTCCAGGTGCACGTCTTCGGCGCCAGCTCCGCCGCGGCCGCCGCCATCATCGCCTGGACCCAGCTCAAGCAGCTCCGCCCGCTGGCGGCCGCCTACCAGCTGGCCGCGCGCGAGCTGGAGAACGTCGGCAACCAGCTGTCCGACCTCGACCTCCGGACGCCGGACGCGGAGGCCCGCTGGGCCCGGCTGGCCGCCGAGGCCGAGGACGCGGTCTCGCGCGAGCACACCACCTGGCGGGCCCGGCGGGCGTTCCCGCGGTGATGCCGTGAAAGTCCCGGCGGTAGATCGGTAGAGCCGCAATGCGGCAAGGCGGTAAAGGGCTGAACGGGGAGGGCCTGGGGAGATCCGGCGAAGCGCGTGCCATGCCGAGGGCACAGGTGTGCGGGGTGCGTGAGAGTGGAGCGGGGACGCGCCGACCGTAACCGTTACGTGTCCATGTCCTGGTTTCATCGCCTCCGCGCGCGACTCCCCGTCCCTGCCCGGAGGCCCCCTTGCGCATTCTCCTCATCGCCAGTGCGTTCAACAGCCTGACCCAGCGCGTCCACACCGAGCTGCGCGGACGCGGCCACCAGGTGGCCGTCCAACTCGCGCTCGGGGACGAGCAGATGCGGGCCGCCGTGGACCGCACCGATCCCGAGCTGATCGTCTGCCCGATGCTCACCAGGGCCGTGCCGGAGGACATCTGGTCCACCCGGACCGTCCTGATCGTGCACCCCGGCCCGAAGGGCGACCGCGGCCCGTCCTCGCTGGACTGGGCGATCACCGAGGGCGCCGAGCGCTGGGGCGTCACCGTCCTCCAGGCCGTCGCGGAGATGGACGCCGGCGACATCTGGGCGTCCGTCGAGTTCCCGCTGACCGGCTGCGGCAAGAGCGAGCTGTACCGCAACGAGGTCGCCGACGCCGCCGTCGAGGCCGTCCTGCTGGCCGTCCAGCGCTTCGAGGGCGGGCTGTTCACCCCCGAACCGCTCGACTACGACCGGTCCGACGTCCGCGGCCGGCTGCGGACGTTCCTCGGGCAGGACGCCCGCCGGATCGACTGGGCCGCCGACGACACCGCCACCGTGCTGCGCAAGCTTCGCGCCGCCGACTCCCAGCCCGGCGTCCTCGACGAGCTGTACGGGCGCGAGTACTTCCTGCACGGCGGCCACCCCGAGGACGAACTGCGCGGTCCCGTCCCCGGCGCCGTGATCGCCACCCGCGACGGCGCGATCTGCCGGGCCACCGTGGACGGCGCGGTCTGGATCCCGCAGCTGCGCCGGCGCCGCACCCCCGGCGGGCCGGCCACCTTCAAGCTGCCGGCCGCGACGGTCCTCGTCGACGAGCTGTACCGGGTCCGCGAGGTGCCGGTGACGCCGTCCGAGGCCGCCCGCCGCGACACCTGGTCGGAGCTGCGCTACCACGAGGACGGCGACGTCGGCTTCCTCGAATTCGCCTACGCCGGCGGGGCGATGAGCACCGAGCAGTGCCGCCGTCTGCTCGCCGCCTACCGCGAGGCCGCGGACCGGCCGACCTCGGTGCTGGTGCTCGGCGCCGCCCGTGACTTCTTCTCCAACGGCATCCACCTCAACGTCATCGAGGGCGCCGGCTTCCCGGCGCTGGAGTCCTGGGAGAACATCAACGCGATGGACGACGTGGTGGAGGCGATCCTCACCACCACCGACAAGCTGACCGTCTCCGCCCTCGCCGGGAACGCCGCCGCCGGCGGGCTGATGCTGGCGCTCGCCGCCGACGAGGTGTGGTGTCGCGAGTCGGCGGTGCTCAACCCGCACTACCGGCTGATGGGCCTGTACGGCTCCGAGTACTGGACGTACACCCTGCCGCGCCGGGTCGGCGCCGGGCAGGCCGAGCGGCTCACCGCCGAGGCCCTGCCGCTCGGGGCCGAACAGGCGCGCCGGATCGGCCTGGTGGACCACACGTCGAGCGGGAACGCGGCCGAGTTCCGCCGCTGGGTGGCCCGGGAGGCGGCCCGGCGCGCCCGCTCGCCCGAGCTCACCGCGCGGCTGGTGGAGAAGAAGCGCCGCCGGGCCGCCGACGAGGAGGAGCGGCCGCTGGCCGACCACCGGGCGGAGGAACTGCGGCGGATGCACGCCAACTTCTACCGGGCGGGCGAGCCGTACCACGCGCTGCGGCGGGACTTCGTGCACAAGGTCTGCCCGGTGGCCACGCCGGAGCACCTGACCGGGCTGCTCGGCCGGCCCGAGTAGCGGTGCCGGCCGGGCCCCGCGGGTCGGGGCCCGGCCGTACGGCTCCCGGGTTCAGCGCCGGCGCGACCGCGCGCCCATCGGCCCGCGCGGGGCAGCGAGCGGCGCCGCCGGACCGACCATGACGGGCCGGGCGACGCTCCGGCTCGGCGACACCGCGAAGGCGAGCGCGCCGAAGAACACGTAGCAGCCGAGCCCGACCCCGAGCGGGAAGATGAACTCCAGCGCCATCACGCCGCCCGCGGTGCTGTGCGAGAAGTCGAGGTGGACGGAGATCGCCGCCATGCCCGTGTAGTGCATCGCGCAGACGGCCACGCCCATCACCGGCGCCGCCGCCAGGACGGCTAGCGTGCCCTGGATGTTCAGCGCGGCCCAGAGCGCGGCCGTCGCCGCGAACACCGCGATGCCGACCGACAGCGCCACCGTGGTGTGGTCGTAGCCGACGTGGCCGGGCAGGACCATCGCGGCCATGCCGAGGTAGTGCATCGCCGCGACTCCGAGGCCGGTGGTCAGCCCGCCGGCGAGCAGCGACAGGACCGGGCGGCGGCTGTACCCGACGGTGAACAGCCCGACGCCGACCACCACGATCGCGACGACCAGGCTGAGCACGGTCAGTCCCGGCCGGTAGGTGATGTCGGCGCCGCTGACGGAGAACCCGAGCATCGCGATGAAGTGCATCGACCAGATTCCGGCGCCGAGTGAAGTCGCGGCGAAGAGCAGCCAGTTGAACCGGGTCCGGCCCTGTGAGACGAGCGCCCAGCGGGCGCTGCGCAGGGCGACGAAGGCGCCGAGGCAGGCGACGAAGTACGAGACCGCCGGTGTCACCCAGCCGTGGTCGGCATGATGGATCTCACCCAATTGAGCTCCCTGGACGAGGGGATGAGGGCGCCAGGGCTCGGGCGGATGCGGGTGGCCGGAACGGGGCGGCCGGGGGAACGCGCACAGGTGGACCCGGAAAGGGGGCTCCGCCGAGGGGGGACCTGGCGTGCGGCGCCCCTGACAACGGGGACAGTAGCCACTGCCCGGCGGTCGCACAATGTTCGGCGTTTCCGTGAAGTCCCAGGTCAGCGTGGTCCTTTACGCGGCCTGCAAGATGTTGGCACCAACCCCTGACACCGCCTGCGCACGGCCGCCGGGCCCGTTCGTCCGTCAGGCCGGTTCGTCCGTCGGTCCAGTCAGTCCAGGGGAGCGAGTCCGAACGGGTGGCCGGCCGGGTCGATCAGCACCTTGAGCGTTCGCCCGTGCTGGAACGTCGGCTCCGTCGCCCCCAGCGCCAGCGCCTTCGCGGTGGCCTCGTCGAGGTCGTCCACGTAGAAGTCCAGGTGGAAGTGTTTGCTGCCGTCCGGCTCCGTCCACGGCTCCGGCTTGTACCCCGACACCCGCCCGAAGCCCAGCGGGCTGCCACCCTCCGGGTTGTCCAGGATCGCGAAGTGATCGTCAGCGTGCCGCGTCTCCCACCCCAGCAGCTCGCCGTAGAACGCGGCCAGCGCGACCGGGTCGGCGCAGTCGATGGTGACCATGGCCAGCCGGGCGAAGCCGGTGCCGTTCTGGTCGTCGGCGAGGTCGGACATGTCTGGTCGGCCCTTCTGGGAGCTGGTCGGCTCTCTACGACCAGCATCGCACCGGGGCGATCTTCTGGCGCGGCGGTGGCGGGAGGGGCGGACGGAAACCAATTTTCGTTAGCGAGAGTAATGACGTAGGCTAAAGACATGCCCGAGATGTCCGAGCAGGACCTCGCAGCGATCAGTCAGCTGCGGTCGTCCACGATGCGCCTCTCCCGTCGGCTCAAGCACCAACGGGTGGAGGAGTCGCTGAGTCCCACCGAGATGGGGGTGCTGGGCACCCTCGCCCGGTGCGGGAAGGCGACGCCGGGTGAGCTCGCCCGGAAGGAGCACGTGCAGCCGCCTTCGATGACCAGGATCGTCGCGATGCTGGAGGAGAAGGGGCTGGTGCGGCGGGAGCCGCATCCCGAGGACCGCCGGCAGGTGGTCGTCAGCAGCACCGAGCAGGCCGAGGTGATCCTGGCGGAGAGCCGCCGGCGTCGCAACGCCTGGCTCGCCGAACTCGCTCAGGGACTCGACGATGAGGAGTGGGCCGTCCTCCGGGAGGCCGCGCCCGTGCTCTACAAGCTCGCACACCTCTAGGCACACCCGGTCCGGCCGGCCGGAATAAGACCGGAATGAAGAACCGGCCGGAAGAAGAAGGAGTACCGCATCACCGCAGGACCGACCACCGACACCAGAAGCGCGACGGCCGTCGTACGGGCCGTCGCGCCGCGAGGGGAGAACACCGTGACACCGCCGGCCGCAGCCAGCGCCGCCGCCATCCGTACCGACGAACCGACTTCCGACCCCGCCGCGGCGAGCGCCGCGACCGCCGACGCCCAGGCACCCGCCCCGACGGGGCTGCCCGGCAGCGGCGACGACGACCCCGACGAACGCACCGCGGCGGACGACCCCGCCGCTCCCGGCCGAGCCCACCCGTCGCCCGCCACCACCCTTTCGGCGGCGCGCTCCGCGCGGCCCCCCTTGATGGCCGCCTCCCCGACCGGCGCCCGATTCACGCGGCCCGGGGGGATGTTCTCCTCCCTGCGCGTTCGCAACTACCGCTACTACTTCGCCGGCCAGGTGGTGTCCAACACGGGCACCTGGATGCAGCGGATCGCCCAGGACTGGCTGGTCCTCAGCCTCACCGGCAGCCCGCTCGCCGTCGGCATCACCACCGCGATGCAGTTCCTGCCGATGCTGCTGCTGGGCCTGTTCGGCGGGGTGCTCGCCGACCGGATGCCCAAGCGCCGGCTGCTGATCCACACCCAGGGCGCCATGGGCCTGCTCGCCGCGGGCCTGGCCGTGCTGACCATCGGCGGCGTGGTGACGCCGTACTACGTGTACGGGTTCGCTCTGCTGCTCGGTCTCGTCACCGTGGTGGACAACCCGACCCGGCAGGCCTTCGTGTCCGAGATGGTCGGGCCCAAGGACCTCGCCAACGCGGTCAGCCTGAACGCCGCCAACTTCCAGACCGCGCGCCTGGTCGGCCCCGCCGTCGCGGGCCTGCTGATCGCCGCGGTCGGCAGCGGCTGGGCGTTCGCCGTCAACGCGCTGTCCTTCGTCGCCGTGATCGGCGGGTTGCTCGCGATGCGCGAGTCCGAACTGCGCCCGACCGAGCCGATCGCCCGTGAGAAGGGCCAGTTGCGCGAGGGCCTGCGGTACGTGAAGGAGCGGCCCGAACTGCTCTGGCCGATGGTGCTGGCCGGGTTCATCGGCACCTTCGGCTTCAACTTCCCGACCCTGCTCTCCGGTTTCGCCTATGAGACGTTCCGGGTGGGCGCCGGGCAGTACGGCCTGCTGAACACCGCGATGGCGGTCGGTTCGCTGGCCGGCGCGCTGGTCGCGGCCCGCCGGGGCGCGCCCCGGCTGCGCCGGCTGGTGGGGGCGGCGCTCGGCTTCGGCGTGCTGGAGGTGGTGGCCGCGTTCGCGCCCGGCTACTGGACCTTCGCGGTGCTGCTGACGCTGACCGGCGTGTTCGGGCTGAGCTTCAACACCTCGGTCAACTCCGCGCTGCAGCTGGCCACCGACCCCGAGATGCGGGGCCGGGTGATGGGCCTGCTGGTGCTGGTCTTCACCGGCGGCACGCCGATCGGCGCGCCGATCGTGGGCTGGGTGACGGCCTCGTACGGGCCCCGGCTCGGGCTGCTGGCCTGCGGGCTGGTGTCCGCGCTGGCGGCCGGCACGGTCGGCCTGGTGCTGGCCCGCAGCGCGGACCTGCGGGTGCGGTTCGACCTGCACCCGGGGCGCGGCGGCCGGGTGGTGGCCTTTGTGCCGCGCACCGGTGTGACCACCAAGTCCGCTCTGGCCCCAGCCTGCTGACGATGCATCATGTCCCGGGGGTGGTCCGGACGGCCACCCCCGGCGCAGTACCTCAGAGGCGGATCTCCAGGACCTGGCCGGGCCAGACCCCGTTCGGCTGCTCGACCTCGAAGGACACGCTCTCGGTGAACCCGAGCGCGCGGTACTGGCCGACCAGCTTGCGGTCGGCGCCCGCGTAGCAGTCGACCCGCACCAGGGAGATGCCGCGCCGGCGGGCCTCGTCGAGCACGTCGGCGATCAGCGCGGCGCCGATGCCCGAGCCCTTGCGGGACCGGTCGGTGACCAGGTTGCGGACGTACAGCTCGCGCTCGTCCACGGCGGGGATGTGCGGGCCCGGTTCCTCGGCCACGACGCACGAGCCGACGGTGCGGCCCTCGTCGTCCACCGCGAGGCGGATCAGGAACGGATCGCGGCCGTACTTCGCGACGTGGTCGGCCCTGGCCGGGGTGGAGGTGAAGGGCTGGTCGCCCCACTGGCCGGTGCGGCCCTGGCCGGCCAGCCAGGCCACGGCGCCGTCGAGCAGGGCGAGGATGTCGGGGATGTCGTCCGGTCCCCCGGTGCGGATCTTCATGCCGCCTGAATCGATCATGGAGCCGTTCTAGCCCAAACGGCCTCGCGCGGGAAGATAGCCACATGAGGCTCTTTGTGGCGGTGCTCCCGCCGGTCGAGGCGTTGCAGGGGCTCTCCGACGCGGTGGCGCCGGTGCGCGGGCTGCCGGGGGCGGACCGGCTGCGATGGACGACCGTCGAGGGCTGGCACCTCACGCTGGCCTTCCTCGGCCAGGTGCCGGAGGACCGGCTGCCCGAGCTGGAGGCCGGCCTGGCCGACGTAGCGGACGTCCACCCGGCGCACCGGCTGCGGATCGCGGGGGCCGGCCGCTTCGGTGACCGGGTGCTCTGGGCCGGGGTGGAGGGGCAGACCTGGGCCCTGCGCCGGCTCGCCGAGGCGGTGTACGAGGCCACCGCGGACGTCGCCGGCGAGGCGGACCCGTTCCGGTTCCACCCGCACCTGACCCTGGCCCGGGCCGGCTCCTCGCGCGGCCACCGGCGGGCCGTCCAGCGGGTCGCGGCGGGGGAGCTGGAGGGGCTGGCGCTGGCGCTGGCCGAGTACCGGGGGCAGGAGTGGGAGGCCGCCGAGCTGCACCTCATGAAGAGCGAGCTGGACGGCGGCTTCACGCACTACGAGACCGTCCGCGCCTGGCCGCTGGCCCGCTGGGCGTCGTACCCGTAGCGGCCGGCCCGGCCCGGTCCGCCGCGGGCGGGGGCCAACCTCGCCGTCCGGTCGTGGGTGGGCCGGAGGTACGCTCGTTGACCGTGGATCCCAAGACTCGTATGCGTGTCGTGACCGGCGCCCTGGTGCTGCTGCTGGTCGTCGTGCTGATCAGCTCGCTGGTCAACCGGTAGCGAAAGGCCGGAGGGCCACCGCCTGCAGGCGGTGGCCCTCCGTCATGCTCGCAGTCGGTGCGCGCCGTCGCTCAGAGCTTTTCGACGACGTAGTCGATGCAGTGCGTGAGCGCCTCGACGTCCGCCGGGTCGATCGCCGGGAACATCGCGATGCGCAACTGGTTGCGGCCCAGCTTGCGGTACGGCTCGGTGTCCACGATGCCGTTGGCACGCAGTGCCTTGGCGACCGCCGCGGCGTCCACCGCGTCGTCGAAGTCGATCGTGCCGACGACCTGCGAGCGCTCGGCCGGGTTCGCGACGAACGGGGTGGCGAAGGAGGACTTCTCGGCCCACGCGTACAGGTGGCCCGAGGAGGCGGCGGTGCGGGCGACGGCCCAGTCGAGCCCGCCGTTGCCGTTCAGCCACTCCAACTGGTCGGCCAGCAGGAAGAGGGTGGCGATCGAGGGGGTGTTGTACGTCTGGTCCTTCGACGAGTTGTCGATGGCCGTCGGCAGGTCGAAGAACGGCGGGATGTAGCGGCCGGAGCCGGCGATCTCGGCGGCGCGCTCCAGGGCGGCCGGGGAGAACGTGGCGAGCCACAGGCCGCCCTCGGAGGCGAAGGACTTCTGCGGGGCGAAGTAGTAGACGTCGGTCTCGGTGATGTCGACCGGCAGGCCGCCGGCGCCCGAGGTGGCGTCCACCAGCACCAGCGAGCCCTCGTCCGTGCCGGCCGGGCGCCGGATCGGCATCGCGACACCGGTGGAGGTCTCGTTGTGGGTGAGCGCGTAGACGTCCACGCCCGCCTCGGCGACCGGCAGCGGGTGGGTGCCCGGGGCGGTCTTGATCACGCTCGGCTCGGCGAGCCACGGCGCGGCCTTGACCGAGGAGGCGAACTTCGAGGAGAACTCGCCGAAGTCCAGGTGCTGGGACTTCTCCCGCACCAGGCCGAAGGCGGCGATGTCCCAGAAGGCGGTGGAGCCGCCGTTGCCGAGGACCACCTGGTAGCCCTCGGGGAGCGAGAAGAGGCTGCTCACGCCCTCGCGCACGCGCCGGACCACGTTCTTGACCGGGGCCTGGCGGTGCGAGGTGCCGAGCAGGGAGGTCTGGGTGGCGGCGAGGGCACTCAGGGCCTCGGGGCGCACCTTGGACGGTCCGCAGCCGAAACGGCCGTCTGCGGGCTTGATGTCAGCGGGGATCTGGATCTGAGCCACGCGCGCAGCCTACCGGCCGGGGCCCGCCCCGGGGGATGTTCGTCCGCTCGCTGAGATGTGATCTTCGTGGCCCTCGGCAGCCGTTGACCGGGCCCCAACTGCGCGGACAGCGGGCCCGGTCGAGACCGGACCCGCTGCTCAGCGGTGGTGCGGGGTCAGTGGGAGATGGCGTCCCAGCCCTCGATCTCCTCGGGCCGGCGCGGGCCCGGGCCGATGTAGCGCGCGGCGGGGCGCACGAGCCGGCCCGTGCGCTTCTGCTCCAGGATGTGCGCCGACCATCCGGCCGTACGCGCGCAGGTGAACATCGAGGTGAACATGTGCGCCGGCACCTCGGCGAAGTCCAGCATGATGGCGGCCCAGAACTCGACGTTGGTGGCCAGCACGCGGTCCGGGCGGCGGTTGTGCAGCTCCTCCAGCGCGGCCTTCTCCAGCGCCTCGGCGACCTCGTAGCGCGGCGCGCCGAGCTCCTTGGCGGTGCGGCGCAGCACGCGGGCGCGCGGGTCCTCGGCGCGGTAGACGCGATGGCCGAAGCCCATCAGGCGCTCGCCCTTGTCCAGCGCGTTCTTGACCCACTTGGTGGCGTCGCCGGTGCGCTCGATCTCCTCGATCATGCCGAGCACGCGGGACGGCGCGCCGCCGTGCAGCGGGCCGGACATCGCGCCGACCGCGCCGGACAGCGCCGCCGCGACGTCCGCGCCGGTGGAGGCGATGACGCGGGCGGTGAAGGTGGAGGCGTTCATGCCGTGCTCGGCGGCCGAGGTCCAGTAGGCGTCGATGGCCTTGACGTGCTTCGGGTCCGGCTCGCCGCGCCAGCGGATCATGAACCGCTCGACGACCGTCTCGGCCTTGTCGATCTCGCTCTGCGGGACCATCGGCAGGCCCTGGCCGCGGGCCGACTGGGCGACGTAGGAGAGTGCCATCACGGCGGCGCGGGCGAGGTCGTCGCGGGCCTGCTCGGCGTCGATGTCCAGCAGCGGCTTCAGGCCCCAGACGGGGGCGAGCATGGCGAGCGCGGACTGGACGTCGACCCGGATGTCGCCGGAGTGCACCGGAATCGGGAACGGCTCGGCGGCCGGCAGGCCGGGGTTGAACTTGCCGTCCACCAGCAGGCCCCAGACGTGCCCGAAGGAGACGTGGCCGACCAGGTCGTCGATGTCGACACCGCGGTAGCGCAGGGCGCCGCCCTCCCGGTCGGGCTCGGCGATCTCGCTTTCGAACGCGACGACTCCCTCAAGCCCGGGTACGAAGTCGGACATACGACGGCTCCTTCAGTTCTGCGATCGGCGCTCCGCCGTGGTGGGGCGGCACGCCAGTGACCGATGGTGTTTGGCACTCGGTGCCAGAGTGTCAGGCACGGGGTGCATTGCGCCATACACCACCGTGGTGATGTTTCCCGCGGGCCCGCTTGACTTTTCCGCCGAGGGTCGGTCGCGCCCGGAAAATCTCCGGAACCGAACGCCCGGTTCCGGACAATTCACCGTACGACGGGCGGCCGAGCGGTGGCGAGTCACCCTATCTCCCACCGAAGGTTTGTCCGGAGGTAGCGGTGCCTGTTGCTTGTCGTACGGGATGATGTTGGGGTGCAGACCCCGGAACGCGCCCAGTCGACGCCCCTGACCCCCGCCACCCGGATCCTGGCCGACGAGGCCCGGCCGGGCCCGGACCTCACCGTGATGCGCAAGCACTACACCCACGAGGGCCTGGTCGAGGAGCAGCTCGCGCCCGAGCCGATCGGCCAGTTCACCCGCTGGTTCCACGAGGCGGACGACGCCGGCGTGGTCGAGCCCAACGCCATGGTGCTCTCCACCGCCGACGCCGAGGGGCGGCCCAGCTCGCGCACCGTCCTGCTCAAGGGCTACGACGCCCGCGGCTTCGTGTTCTTCACCAACTACGGCTCCCGCAAGGGCTCCGAGCTCGCCGCCAACCCGCACGCCGCGCTGCTCTTCCCATGGATCGCGCTGGCGCGCCAGGTCATCGTCCAGGGCCCGGTCGAGAAGGTCGGCCGGGACGAGACCGCCGCCTACTTCCGCACCCGCCCGCACGGCTCCCAGCTCGGCGCCTGGGCCAGCGAGCAGTCCAGCCCGGTCAGCGGCCGGGAGGTCCTCGAACAGCGCTACGCCGAGCTCGAACGCCGCTACCCCGAGGGCGAGGGCGTGCCCGTCCCGCCGTTCTGGGGCGGCTACCGGGTGGTGCCGGAGAGCGTCGAGTTCTGGCAGGGCCGGGAGAACCGCCTGCACGACCGCCTGCGCTACCTCGCCGACCCCGCCGCCCCCGCCGGCTGGCGGGTCGAACGGCTCTGCCCGTGAGCCGCCCGGCCCAGTCGTGGCGCGGCGCCCACGCCGAACTGACGGCCCGTCACGGTCATGTAGTACGCTGCCGGTCGCGGAGACCTGGGTCGACTCTTTCCGGCCAGCAACCCGCTGTGCCGGCACGATCGAGTGAGGGACTGATGGGCGTCACCGGTGCGGAAACCGCCGCGGGACTCGGCTCTGACCTGGTCGACGTCGCCGCCCTGCCGCTCGACGAGCTCGACGCCCTGCCCGACACCGTCCTCGGCGACCTGCTGCGCCGGGTCGTCGCGGACGCCCTGACACCCGGTGCAGAGCCGCTCGCCGCCTTCCAGTCCGCGCTGGAGCGCCGGCCCGCCCGCTGACCGCCGGTTAAACCCCCCGGGCCCACCGAATTCGCCAACTTCCCAGCGAAACTGGTGGAGTTCACGACATGCTGGGTATGAAACCAGCGCCGTCCGCGGCACCGTCCCGCTCGGGGGGAACAGTGTTGGTGCAGCCCTACTTCTTCTTCAGCTACGCGCGTCGGGACTTCGAGGCCGAGGACGCCTTCGTCGACCAGTTCTTCAACGACCTGAGGGACGTCCTCTGCCGGATCGTCGAACCGGCCGTCCGCGCCGACGAACTCGCCTACCGCGACACCGAGCAGCTGCGCCTCGGCGACGAGTGGGCCGCGCAGCTCGCCCGGATGCTGGGCCGCAGCCGGACCATGGTCGCGCTCTACTCGCCCGCCTACTTCGACAGCCTCTACTGCGGCAAGGAGTGGACCGCCTTCCGCGGCCGGATCCGGCGCCACCACGAGGACACCGGAGAGCTGGTCCCGGCCCTGATCCCGGTGCTCTGGGAGCCCGTCGAACCGGGCCGGCTGGCCGACGAGGTCACCAAGATCCAGTGGGCCCAGCCGGACATGGGCGACGCCTACGCGCGCCTGGGCCTGCGCGCCCTGCTGCGCACCGGCCCGCAGAGCGAGGCCTACCGGCAGGTCGTCAAGGTGGTCGCCGAACGCATTCGGGACGCGGCCCTGCGCAGGCTCGGCGAGCTGCCCGAGTTCGACCTCGGCGCGGTGCGCGGCTACTTCCCGGTCGCGCCGGCGGTCCAGCCCGCGCCCACCGCGGGGATGGTCCGGCTGTTCATCGCGGCCGGCAAGGCCTCCGACGCCGCCGCCGAGGGCGGCTTCCACGCCGGCGGCTGGTACGGGGCCAGGCCCTGGCACTGGGCGCCCTACCACCCGCCCACGCAGCCGTCCCTGGCGGTGCGCGCCCAGCAGGTGATCACCGCCGCCGGGCACACCACCACCCTGGAGGAGATCGACGCCGGCCTCGGCGAGAAGCTCGACCAGGCCCGCGAGGACAACCAGGTCAGCGTCCTGCTGGTGGACCCGTGGATGGCCGGCAGCGACCGCTACCGCTCCGCGCTGCGCGGGTACGACGACCAGAACCACCCGGTCACCGGCGTCATGCTCCCCTCCGGCAGCGGCGACCCGGCCGCCGGGCCGGAGCGCGACGCGCTGTGGCACGGCGTGCGCGGGGTGTTCCGGCGCAACTGGCTGCGCCGGAGCGACCCGGAGCACCTCTTCCGGGTCCAGGTGAACCGGGACAACTTCGACTCCGACCTCACCATCATGGTGACGGTCGCCCAGAACAAGCTCATGGACGACAACTTCGACTGGGGGGACGATGACGGCGGTGCCGCGTTCGGATTCGGCCCCGACGGCACGAACGGCCCGGTGATGCCCGGGCTGGCCATCCCGGCGGGGCCGCCCGGTCCGCGCCGGAGCACGCCTGCGCGCCCCGAACCGCGCCCCGGCCCGGGCGAGCTGCCCGGCCCGCGCCCGAGCCGGGACGACGCAGCGCCGCTGAGGGGAGACCAGGACGATGATCACTGAGCCCGGCGCAGGGCTGGAGCGCGGCGGACCCGGATCGGTCGTTACGTTCTACTCGTTCAAGGGCGGTACCGGCCGGACCATGGCCCTCGCCAACGTCGGCTGGATCCTCGCCAGCCGCGGCCTGCGCGTCCTGGTCGTCGACTGGGACCTGGAGGCGCCCGGCCTCCACCGCTACTACCACCCGCTGCTGGTCGACCCCGAACTCCACTCCACCGACGGCCTGATCGACCTGCTGCGCTCCTACGTCAAGCAGGCGCTGCCCTCCGCCGCCGGACCGACCGGCCTGCCTCCGGCGGCCTGGCTGGACGAGCCCGGCCGGCTGGACGGCTACATCTGCGGCCTCGCCCTCGACCTGCCGCCCGGCGGCCGGCTCGACTTCCTGCCCGCCGGCCGGCAGAACGCCGCCTACGCCGCCGCCGTCACCAGCTTCAACTGGCGCAGCTTCTACCACGGGCGGGACATCCGCGGCGGCGAGTTCCTGCGCGAGCTGCGCGAACGCTGGGCCCGCTCGTACGACTACGTGCTCATCGACAGCCGCACCGGCGTCAGCGACACCTCCGGCATCTGCACCGTCCTGATGCCCGACAGCGTCGTCGACTGCTTCACCTTCAGCGCCCAGAACATCCGCGGCGGCGTCGACGCCGCCCGCGCCATCGCCGAGGCCGAGGAACGCGCCATCCGCGTCCTGCCGGTGCCGATGCGCGTCGAGGACGCCGAACAGGAACGCCTCGAAGCCGGCCGCGACTACGCCCGGGAGGCCTTCGCGCCCTACCTCGGCCGCTGGCTCTCCGCCGATCGCCGGGCCGGCTACTGGGCCGACGTCGAGGTGCCGTACAAGCCGTTCTACGCCTACGAGGAGGTGCCCGCCACCGTCGCCGACCGGCCGCAGGAGGCGCGCAGCCTGCTCAACGCCTTCGAACGGCTCGCCGGATGGATCACCGACGGCCGGGTCCGCACCCTGCGCCCGCTCAGCGCCGAGGCCCGCCGCCGGCTCTACGGTGCCTACCTGCGCTCCGCCCGCGCGGTGCCCCGCCAGGTCTTCGTCAGCTACGCGCCCGAGGACCGGATGTGGGCCGAGTGGGCCGCCGGCACCCTCACCCGCTTCGGTTACCAGGCCTCCCTGCACAACGCCGCCGAGCCGTACACCGGCAGCCGGCCGCCGGAGGTCACCGGGCCGCTGGACGGCCAGGGCCGGCTGCTCGCCCTGCTCTCGCCCGAGTACACCGCGCTGCCCCGCGCCGCCGAGGTCTGGGAGCTGCTCAACGGGCGCGAACTCGCCTCCGGCTCACCGGCGCTGGTCGCCCTGCGGCTGCAGGACTCGGACGAGCCGGTGCCGCGCCCGTTCGTCGGCCAGGCCGCGCCCGACCTGGTCCGCTCCTCGGCGGTGGCCGCCGAGTCCCAGCTGTACGGCGAGCTCGGACCGCCGCCCGGCAGCACCCGTCAGTCCGACTCCGACAGCGGCGAGTTCGTCGCCCCGGCGCGCTTCCCC
This sequence comes from Streptomyces kaniharaensis, assembly GCF_009569385.1. NCBI lineage: Bacteria > Bacillati > Actinomycetota > Actinomycetes > Kitasatosporales > Streptomycetaceae > Streptomyces > Streptomyces kaniharaensis. Next base: position 2,411,451 of record NZ_WBOF01000001.1, on the reverse strand, counting down.
GGCACCGCCCCGCAGGTCCAGGAGGCGCCCTCGCGCAACGCCTCCTTCATCGGCCGCGGCAAGCTGCTCGAACTCCTCCGCAATCGCTTCACCGGCGGCCCCGCCGCGGTGCTCAGCCAGGTCCTCTACGGCTTCGGCGGCGCCGGCAAGTCGCAGATCGCCGCCGAGTACGCGCACCGCTTCAAGGCCGCCTACGACGTGGTGTGGTGGGTCCCCGCCGAGGAGCCCGCCAACATCCCGCAGAAGCTCGCCGAACTCGCCCCCCGGCTCGGCGTGCCCACCAGCGACGACGTCGCGCACACCGCCGCCGCCGTCCTCGACGCGCTGCGCCGCGGCCAGCCGTACCGCCGCTGGCTGCTGGTCTTCGACAACGCCGGCACCCCGGAGGAGCTCGCCCCCTGGCAACCGGCCGGCTCCTCCGGCGGGCACGTCCTGATCACCTCCCGCAACCAGGGCTGGGCCCGGCACGCCGGCCTGGTCGAGGTCGACGTCTTCCTCCGCGAGGAGAGCATCCGGCTGCTGCGGCGCTTCAACGCTGGCCTCTCCCTGGAGGACGCCGACCAGGTCGCCCACCGCCTCGGCGACCTGCCGCTCGCCGTCGGCCAGGCCGCTGTCTGGCTCCAGGAGACGTCGATGCCGATCGCCACCTACCTCGAACTGCTCGACGAAGAGCTCACCGAGATGCTGGAGCGCACCCGGCTGCGCACCGCCGACTACCCGCACTCCGCCGCCGCGACCTGGCGCATCTCCGTCGAGGAGCTGCGCCGGATGAACGCCCCGGCCGCCCAGATCCTGGAGATCTGCGCGTTCTTCGGCCCCGACGCCATCCCGATGCGGCTGCTCTACAGCCGGGCCGTCACCCGCGCCCTGCGGCTGCCCCCGCGCGCGCCCCGCGACAAGCTCGCGATCGGCGAGTTCCTGCGCGCCATCAACCGGTTCGGGCTCGCCCGCACCGATCAGGGCAGCGAGACCATCACCGTGCACCGGCTCGTCCAGGCCGTGCTCCGCGACCAGGTCGAGGAGGAGCGGCGGGCCGAACTGCGCGGCGTCGTGCACGCCGCGCTCGCCACCGCCAACCCCGGCGACCCGGACGTCCCCGCCAACTGGGCCGAGTACGCCGAACTCCTGCCCCACCTCTGGCCGTCCGGCGCCGTCGACAGCGCCGACGAGGACGTCCGGCAGTGGATCATCGACTCGGTCCGCTACCAGTGGAAGCGCAGCCTGCACGAGTCCGGCCGGGAACTCGCCGAGCGGACGCTGGAGCACTGGAGCCAGGAGGGCTACGGCGGGCCGGACTTCGACGTCGAGAACGACGCCCAGACGCTCATGCTGCGCACCCAGCTGAGCAACATCCGCCGCTCCCAGGGCGCCCTTCAGGAGGCGTACGAGATGGACCGGGACATCCTGGAGCGGTTCACCGCCACCCTCGGCCCGGAGCACTCGCACACCCTCGCCGTCGCCAACAGCCTCGGCGCCGACCTGCGCTTCCTCGGCCGCTACGACGAGGCCCGGGCGCTGGACCGGCGCACCCTGGACGCGGCCAGGCGCACCCTCGGCCCCGACCACCCGCGCACCCTGATGATCACCAACAACCTGGCCGTCTCCGACTACCTCGCCGGCGACCGCCGGGCCGCCCTCGAACGGCACCGCAGCAACTACCTCCAGCAGCGCGACGCCCTCGGCGCACACAGCCTGTACGCGCTGTCGTCCGCGTCGAACTACGCGCGCGACCTGCGCGAGACCGGGCGGCTGCGCGAGGCCCTGGACCTGCTGGAGGAGACCGTCCGGATCTACCAGCAGACCATCGGCGACGGCCACACCGACACCCTGCGCGCCCGCAAGAACCTCGCCGTCGCGCTGCGCCGGGCCGGCCGCTACAACGAGGCCCTGGAGATCGACGAGGACATCTACCAGCGCTACCTGGACATCAACGGCGCCGAGCACCCCGACACCCTGGCCGCCGCCACCAACCTGGCCAGCGACCTCAACGCCCTCGGCGACACCGGGCGGGCCATCCCGCTCGCCGAGCGCGCCCTCGCCCGCTACCGCGACTACCTCGGCGAGAACCACCCCGTGACCCTGGCCGGCGCCAACAACCTCTCCGTCTACCTGCGGCTGGCCGGCCGCATCACGGAGGCCCGCGAGCTGTCCGGGCGGACGCTGACGCAGTTCCGCGCCGTCCTCGGCGCCCACCACCTCTACATCCCGATCGCGATGATGAACCACGCCAACGACCTGGCCCTGGCCGGGGAGACGGCGGCGGCGCTCGCCCTGGAGCTGGAGGCGGCGCCGCTGATGGCCGAGACCCTGGGCCCCGACCACTACGACTCCATCGGCATCAACTCCAACCTCGCGCTGTCACTCGCCACGGCCGGGGAGACCGAGCGGGCCGCCGAACTGCGGGCGGACTGCATCCGGCGGGCCCGGATCACCCTGGGGGAGGAGCATCCGACCACGGTCGCGGTGAAGGCGGGACAGCGGCTGGACTCGGACGTGGAGCCGCCGCACGTGTGACGATCGCCGCTCCGGACGGCGCCGGGCTCGCTAGGCTCGCGGGCATGGTGCCGTTCCGGCAGTTCCTGCTGAAGATCCACAGCCGGTGCAACCTGGCCTGCGACTACTGCTACATGTACGAGGCGGCGGACCGGAGTTGGCGCGACCGGCCGCGCCGGATGGAGCTGCCGACGGTGCGCCGGACCGCCCGGCGGATCGCCGAGCACGCGGCCGGGCACGGGCTCGACGAGGTCGCCGTCGTGCTGCACGGTGGCGAGCCGCTGCTCGTCGGCGCGGCCCATCTGGACGCACTGCTGGGCGAGTTGGCGTCGGCCGGACCGCGGATCCGGTTCAGCCTGCAGACCAACGGGCTGCGGCTGCTGGACGAACCCGCGCTGCTCGACGTGCTGCACCGGCACCGGGTCGCCGTCGGCGTGTCGCTGGACGGCACCCGGGCCGACCACGACCGGCACCGGCTGCTGCCCTCCGGTGCGGGCAGCTGGGCCCGGACGGCCGAGGCGGTGCGGCTGCTCGGCTCGGCCGAGCACCGCGAGCTGTTCGCCGGGCTGCTCTGCGTCGTCGGCCTGGCGGCGGACCCGGTGGCCACCTACGAGGCGCTGCTGGAGTTCGCCCCGCCACGGCTCGACCTGCTGCTGCCGCACGCGACCTGGGAGGCCCAACCGGCGGGCGTGCGGCGGGCGTTGCCGTGTTCGCCTCCCTCCGGTGCGGAGCCCGCGCCGTACGGGGAGTGGCTGGTCGCCGCCTTCGACCGCTGGTACGACGCCCCCCGGCGGGAGACCGGGGTCCGGCTGTTCGAGGAGCTGGCCGTGCTGCTGCTCGGCGGCCGGGCGGCCAGCGAGGCGGTCGGGCTGGCGCCCGTCGACCTGGTGGTGGTCGAGGCGGACGGCACGATCGAGCAGGCGGACAGCCTCAAGGTGGCGTTCGACGGTGCCGCGGGGACCGGCCTGGACGTGTGGCGGAACGGCTTCGACGAGGCCGCCGCGCACCCCGCGTTCCGGGCCCGTCAGCGCGGCCTCGGCGGCCTCGGGCCGGTGTGCGCGGCCTGCCCGCTGGCCCGGGTCTGCGGCGGGGGCCTGTACGCGCACCGGTACGCCACGGGGGGCGGGAGCGGGGGTTTCGCTCACCCGTCCGTGTACTGCGCGGATCTGGACCGCCTGATTCGCCACATCGCGGGGAAACTGCGGGCGGACATGGCCGGGTTGGCCGGCGTCGGACGAGGAGGATGAACCGGTGGCGGGTACGGGCGAGGCGGTGGCGGCCGGGGTGCCAGGCGCGCGAGGGGCGGACGGTCTGCCCCGGCACGGGGTGGACCGGGCGACGTTCCGGGCGATCGCGGGCGCGCGTGGCGGGCCCGGGGCCGTCCGGCTGCTGCGCGCCGGGCAGTTGAGCAAGCGGGCGCTGCTGCTGCTGGCCCTGCGGCGGGCGGCGCCGGACGACGAGGGCTACCGCGAGGCGTACGCCGAGGTCCGGGCGCTGCAACGCGCGGACCGGGCGCGGTGGGAAGAGGTGCTGCTGCGGCCGGAGTTGGATGCCTGGGCGGCCGACTGTCTGCGCGGGCTGTCCGCCGCCGAGGCCGTTCCGCTGGGCGGGCTGGGCGAGTTCGTCCGGGCGGCGGTCGCTCCGACGGTTTCGTTGGAGTGTGACGGGCTGCGCTGGGTGCCGGTGATCGACCACGCCGGGCCGCGCCGGGTGGACTACGGGCGGCCGCCGGCCGGGCCGCTTCCCGATACCGAACTCTCGGCGTGGAAAGAGCAGTTGGCGCAGGCCTGGCGGATCCTGGTGCGCCGCCACCGGCGGCACGCGGAGGCGGTCGCGGCCTGCGTCACCGCGATCGTCCCGCTCCGGCCGGCCCCGGGCGGGGAGGCGGTCAGTGCCGCCGCCCGGCGGGCGTACGGCGCGGTGGCGGCCTCGCTGCCGGACGATCCGGTGCTGCTGGCGCTGGCGCTGGTACACGAGTTCCTGCACGTCCAACTCGGCGCCCTGCTCGACCTCGTACCCCTGCACGAGCCCAACGGCGCGGCCGTCTACCACGCCCCCTGGCGGCCCGACCTGCGCCCGGCCGGCGCGCTGCTTCAGGGGACGTACGCGCACCTCGGAGTCGCGGACTTCTGGTGCACCGAGGCGGCTGCGGGGGAGGGGGATCGGGCCCGTGCGGAACGAGAGTTCGCGTGCTGGCGGGCGCACACCCTGGCGGCGGCCGGAACGCTGCTGGGAAGTGGTGAACTCACCGTTGACGGGATGGAGTTCACGCTGGAACTGGAACGGTCCGTCCGCGGACTCGACGGGCCCGGCCCGGACTCGGAACGCATCTGAGGGCGCTTTGCGGGCCCGGACTCGGCACCCGGGCCCGAGCCCGCCGTTCGATTCGAACAGGTGCCCCCGGCATCGCACTTCGACGCGCGCTACGGCGAAGTGCGCGACCGCCGAACGGGTGAATTCTGAGGGGCCCAGGCGCCGCCACAAGGGGTCGACAAGCCATGGAGACCAACTTGAGATCCCAAGGTGCCGCGCTGCGGCCTCGCGGGCACTACATTGGTCGCAATCGGGTGGCTTACCCACCCTCGGCAGGCCCTAATCGCGCCTAAGGAAACGAATATGACACCGGTAACCAGCACCAGGCCGGCGGGCAACCTGACTGACACTCAGGAAGCGCCGGAGCGCCCCTCCCTCGCCGATCTGGCCGCGCTGGGCGCGGAGGAGCTCGCCGCCCGGCTGCAGCGCGCACTCCCCGGCGCGGATTCCGGCCTCGTGCCGGTCGCGGCCTTCAACTCCTCCATCTGACCGGCGGAGAATCCCGGCCGCCCCAGTCCGACCGAGCCAGATCCATGACGACGCGAATTCCGCCACCCTTGACGCAATTCGTGGTCAAGATGCACAGCCGGTGCGATCTCGCCTGCGACCACTGCTACGTCTACGAGCACGCGGACAGCAGCTGGCGCGCCCGACCGAAGGTCATCGGTGACGAGATCGTGGCCAAGGCCGCCGAACGCATCGGCGAGCACGCGGCCGCCCACCGGCTGCCCGCCGTCCGGGTCGTCCTGCACGGGGGAGAACCCCTGCTCGCCGGCCCGGACCGGTTGCGCCGCGCCGCCGAGGCGTTCAGGGCCGCCCTCCCGCCCGGCTGCGCCCTCGACCTGCGCATCCACACTAACGGCGTGCTGCTGAGCCGCGCCTTCTGTTCGTTGTTCGCGGAACTGGACGTCAAGGTCGGCATCTCGCTCGACGGCGACCGGGCCGCCAACGACCGCCACCGACGCTTCGCCGACGGGCGCAGCAGTCACCCGCAGGTCCTGCGGGCGGTCGCGCTGCTGAGCGAGCCCGCGTACCGGCACCTTTTCGCCGGGCTGCTGTGCACCATCGACGTCGAGAACGACCCGGTCGCGGTGTACCGCGCCCTGGCCGAACTCCGGCCCCCGGCCGTCGACTTCCTGCTCCCGCACGCCACCTGGGACGAGCCGCCGAAACGCCCCGCCGGGCAGGGGCCCGTGCCGTACGCCGACTGGCTGCTCACCGTCCACAGGCTGTGGGAATCGGACGGGCGGCCGTTCGCCGTCCGGACGTTCGAGTCCGTTCACCGGACACTGCGGGGATTCTCCAGCCTCACCGAATCGCTAGGCCTGGAGCCCTCCGACCTCGCGGTGCTGGAGACGGACGGGACGTTCGAGCAGGCCGACAGCCTGAAGACCGCGTACGACGGGGCGCCCGCCACCGGGCTGAACGTCTTCGCGCACAGCCTCGACGACCTCGCCCGGCACCCCGGCATCGCCGCCCGCCAGTCCGGCCTGGCCGGGCTCGGTGCGGTGTGCCGCACCTGCCCCGTCGTGCGCTCCTGTGGAGGCGGGCTGTACGCCCACCGCTATCGGAGCGACGATGGGGGAGGCGGCTTCGACAACCCCTCCGTCTACTGCGGGGACCTCATGACGCTCATCAACGGCATTGCGGGGAAGGGCGGTTCGAGCGGCGCCGGCGTGCCCGCGCAGGGCACCGAACCGCTGCTGCCAGCCGCGCTCACCTCGTCGCAACTCGACGAACTCGCCCGGGGATACGGGAGCGCGGACACCGTCCGCGCGCTCGCCCGCTCCCAACTCGCCCTCACCCGGGCGATGCTGGCCGCCGCCTGGGACGCCTCCGGGCAGGGGCGGGCCGAGGCGTGGTCGCTGCTGACGTCGCTCGACGCCTCCGCGCCCGCCGCCGTCGACACCGTCCTCGCCCACCCGTACGCGCGCGCGTGGGCCGCCCGGCGGCTCGCTGGGGACCTCGGCACCGGGCTCGGGCCGCTCGCCGCCCTCGCGGCGGCCGCGGCGGTGCGGGCCGGGCGGGGGGACGCCGCCGCGGTGCCGGTGCGCGGCGGGTGGCTGCACCTGCCGACGCTCGGGCGGATCGCCGTCCCCGACGGGGAGGCGGTCGTCACGGGCACGGCCGAGGGCTTCACCGTGCGGGCGGCCGACGGTTCGGTGTTCACGGCGCTGGACGAGCCGCTGTGGCGGATCCGGCTGGCCGGCGGGTGGACGGTGTCCCTGGAGGACACCGACCCGCTGCGCGACAGCCACGACCACCCGGTCTCCGACCGTCTGCCGGACAGCGAACTGCTCAACTGGACGGGCGCTTTGCGCGAAGCCTGGGAGCTGCTCGGGCGAGACCTGCCCCCGTACGCGGAAGGCATCCGGGCCGGCCTCACGACGGTGACCCCGTTGCGGCCGGGCCCGGCGGGCCGGGACGTCAGTTCGGCCGCCCGGCAGGCGTTCGGCGCGGTCGGCATCGCCCGGCCGGCCACGGCGCCGACGCTCGCGCTGCTGCTCGCACACGAGTTCCAGCACGTGAAGCTCGGCGCGGTGCTCGACCTGCTCGACCTGTACGACCGCGGCGACGACAGGCTCTACCTCGCCCCCTGGCGGCCCGACCCCCGGCCGCTCGAAGGGCTGCTCCAGGGCACGTACGCCCACCTCGCCGTCACCGAGTACTGGGGCACGCGCGTGCTCGCGTACGACGGTCTGGCGGGCGGGCCCGCCGACCGGGCACGGCGGGAGTTCGCGCTCTGGCGGCGGTACACCGCCGAGGCCGTCGAGCGGCTGGCCGGATCCGGCTCGCTGACCGCTCCCGGCCTGCGCTTCGCCGACGGCATGCGCACCACCGTGGCCCCCTGGCTCGCCGTACCCCTGCCGCCCGCCGCCGAGCAGGCGGCCGACCGGGCGCGGCGGGAACGCGCCACGGCCTGACGCCAATCGCCCCGCCCCGGGACTCCCTCACCCGGGGCCTCGACCCCGGGGAACCGTCATCCTCACCGAATCCCGCGCCGGCAGCGTCGCCGCCGCCTCCCTGGTCCGTGACTTCACCGAACTCGGCGTCCGCCCGGGCACGGTGCTGCACGTCCAGGCGTCCCTGCGTGCCCTCGGCCCGGTGCCGGGCGGTGCCGCCACCGTGGTGGAGGCGCTGCTCGAAGCCCTGGGCGAGCGGGGCACGCTGGTCGCCTACACCGCGACTCCCGAGAACTCCGCCACCTCGCGCATCCACCGAGCCGCCACCGCCGGTCTCTCCCCGGCGGAGGTGGACGACTACCACGCCCGGATGCCGAGGTTCGACCCGGCCGCCACACCGTGCTCGCCGACGATGGGCGTCCTCTCGGAGGCTATTCGCACCCACCCCGACGCCCTGCGCAGCCGGCACCCGCAGACCTCCTGGGCCGCCGTCGGCCCGCAGGCCCGCACGATCACCGAACACCACCCGCTGACGTCCCACCTGGGCCCCGAGTCCCCCCTCGGCCGCCTCTACGACCTCGACGCCCGGGTCCTGATGCTCGGCGTCCCGATGGACCGCTTCACCGCCTTCCACCTCGCCGACCAGCGCATGCCCGACGTCCCGCAACGCGAGTACCGCTGCGTGGGCACCGACGGCTGGATCACCTTCAAGGCCCCCGACCTGGACGACCTCCACTTCGGCGGCCTCGGCGCGGAGGTCCTCGCCTCCGCCGACGGCGTCACGACGGCTCATATCGGCACAGCCGAGTGCCGCCTCGTGCCCGTACGGGAGGCCGTCGACCTCGCCGAACGCATCCTTCGCCGCACCCGCGCCTGACGCCCATCTGCACGGGAGGTCGACCGAGCCGACTTCCCGCGCAGAGTTCCGGGATCAGCCCAGCCGGGCGACCGCCCTGACCGGTGCGCCGTCCGCCGCGACCAGCCGCAGCGGGAACAGCGACACCTCCACCGGCCGCCCGGCCTCCTGGGCGTCCAGCAGGGCCCGCAGGTCGGTCAGGTTCTCCGCGATCACGCCGCCACCGGGAGCGCCCAGCAGCACCCGGTGCGCGGCCAGGGTCGGCTCGTCGGCGACCGGCTGGTCGTGCTCGTCGGTGAGGTCGGCGAGCAGCGCGGCCACCGCCGGATCGCCGGGCCCCGGGTCGGGGGTGGGGTCGACGCTCAGCGCGTCCACGCCGACCGTCCGCACCCCGGCGGCGACGATCGCCTCCGCCGCGTCGGCGGTCAGGCTCGGGTGGGCCAGGTAGGCATCGGTGCCCCAGTGCCGGGCCCAGCCGGTCGCGAGCAGCAGGACCACCCCTTCGCCGGCCCGCTCCAGCGCGGGCGCGAGCAGCTCCGGCGTGACGGCCGCCCGCGGCTCCAGCCCGCGCAGGTCGGCGACCACCGCCGGGCCGGTGAACCGCTCCAGCGGCAGCCCGTCGAGCGTCGGCCAGGTGACGTCGACGTGGTAGGGCGCGTCCACGTGTGTCCCGGACTGCGAGCCGAGGTGCAGGGCCAGCACGTTCACCCCGGCCGTGGCGGTGGTGAGCGCGGGCTCCAGCACGACGGCCGGATCGCCGGGGTAGACCGGCATCGCGGTGGTCACCTGATGGGTGAGGTCTACGAGGGTCGCTGCCATGCCCCCATCCTCCCAGGGGGTGCCGGCGCGTGGAGCCGGGATAGAAATGCCCCATGGGAACAGACAAGCGTCAGCCGTGGGTCGTTGGGGTCTCGGGCGCGTCGGGGACGCCGTACGCCGCCTCCGTGATCCGGGCGCTGCTCGCCGCCGGGGAGTCCGTGGACCTGATCGTCAGCCGCGCCGCCCGGCTCACCATCCTCGACGAGACCGGCATCTCCTTCCGGGACGCCCACTGGCGCGCCGACCTGGCAGCCTGGCTGGGCACCGACGACGGCCTGGACGACGTCCGCTACTGGCCCGCCGGGGACTTCGCGGCCGGTCCGTCCAGCGGCTCGTACCCCGCCAAGGGCATGCTGGTGGTCCCCGCGACCACCGGCGCGGTGGCCGGGATCGCCCTCGGCCTGAGCAAGGACCTGCTCCAGCGGGTGGCCAGCGTCACCCTGAAGGAGCGCCGCCCGCTCGTCGTGTGCGTGCGGGAGACGCCACTCAACGGGGTGACGTTGAAGCATCTGGTGGAACTCGACGCGCAGGGCGCCGTCGTACTCCCCGCCTCGCCCGGTTTCTACGCCGGAGGCTCCACCGTGCGCGAACTCGTCGATTTCGTGGCCGGCCGGGTGCTGGACGCGGTCGGCGTGCCGCATTCCCTGTACCTGCGCTGGGAGGGCGAGTTGGGCGCGGCGGCCCGCCGGACCGGCGACGGCGCGGCGGCGTCGGCTGAGGGGGAGTGAGAAGGTCGGAGGCGGGAGAGTATGTTCTCTGCGATATCCGGGTTGGTCCCTGCACGGCGCCTTTGAATCCGGATAATGATCTGTGGGTCTGGTGAGGTTCGGAAGGACGCGGACGGTATATGGACACGGTGGACAGACAGCTCATCCAGGCGCTCCGGGAGAACGGCCGTGCGTCCTACGCCGAGCTGGGCCGGCTGGTCGGACTCTCCGGCCCGAGCGTCACGGACCGGATCAACCGCCTTGAGCAGGCCGGTGTCATCACCGGCTACCGCGCGACGGTCAACCCGGCCTCGCTCGGCTTCGGCGTCACGGCCCTGATCGGCCTTCAGCTGACCGACGCGGCCGACCACGAGGACGTCGCGTTCCGGCTGAAGGACCTCAGCGAGGTCGAGGACTGCTGGTTCATCGCGGGTGACGACTCGTACATGCTCAAGGTCCGGGTGGCCGACGTGGCGGGCCTGGAATCGGTGGTCAAGCGGATCTCGGGCACGAAGGGTGTGGCCCGCACCCGTACCACCGTCGTACTCTCCACGAAGTGGGAGAACCGGGTGAGCGAGCTTCCTCCCGAAGGAGAGTGACGGCATGGCACTGGTCGGTCTGGAGGAGCTGCGCGCGGCCCGGCAGCGGATCGCGGGAGTGGCCGTACGCACCCCGCTGGTCCCCGCCCCATGGGCGGCCGAGGGCGAGCGTCGGCTCTGGCTGAAGCCGGAGAACCTCCAGCCGACCGGGGCCTTCAAGACCCGCGGCGCCTACAACCGGCTGGCCGCGCTCAGCGCGGACGAGCGGGCCCGCGGGGTGGTCGCCCAGTCGAGCGGCAACCACGCGCAGGCGGTGGCCTACGCGGCCGGGCTGCTCGGCATCAAGGCCGTGATCGTGATGCCGGACACCTCGCCCGCGGTGAAGGTGGAGTCGACCCGCGCGTTCGGCGCCGAGGTGATCCTGGTGCCGCCCGGGGAGCGGGACACGCTGCCCGCCGAGCTGGCCGAGCGGCACGGTTACGTCTGGGTGCCGCCGTACGACGACCCGTTCATCGTCGCGGGCCAGGGCACGGTCGGCCTGGAGATCGCCGAGGACGCCCCGGCCGCGCTGGACACCGTCCTGGTGCCGGTCAGCGGCGGCGGACTGATCGGCGGGACGGCGGCCGCGCTCAAGCTCACCCGCCCGGACATCCGCGTGATCGGCGTCGAGCCGGAGCTGGCCGCCGACGCCCAGGCCAGCCTGCGAGCCGGCCGCCGGCTCGCCTGGCCGGTCGCCGACACCTACCGCACCATCGCGGACGGCCTGCGCACCCCGTCCGTCGGCGAGCTGCCGTTCGAGCACATCACCGCCTACGTGGACGACATCGTCACCGTCACCGAGGACGAGATCCGCGCCACCGTCGCCCTGTTGGCCCGCCGCGGCCGGCTCGTCGCCGAGCCGTCCGGCGCGGTCGCCCCCGCGGCCTACTTCCACCGCGCCGCCGAGACCGGCGGCCGGGCGGTCGCAGCCGTCGTGAGCGGCGGGAACATCGAACCGGCACTGCTCGCGGAGCTGCTCTCGGCATAGGCGTACGCTCGTTCCGGCAAGGAAACGAAGTCGGAGGAGGCGGGGCACCGCATGGACGCAGGGCTCAAGCGCGAGCTGGAGGCGAAGGTCCACTCGGGTGAGCGGCTGACCCGCGAGGACGGGATCGCGCTCTACGAGAGCGACGACCTGGCCTGGCTGGGCGGCCTGGCCCACCACGTGCGGACCCGGAAGAACGGCGACGTCGTCCACTTCAACGTCAACCGCCACCTCAACATGACCAACGTGTGCAGCGCCTCCTGCGCCTACTGCTCGTTCCAGCGCAAGCCGGGCGAGAAGGACGCCTACACGATGCGTATCGAGGAGGCCGTCCGCCTCGCCAAGGCGATGGAGGTCGAGTCCCTCACCGAGCTGCACATCGTCAACGGCCTGCACCCGACCCTGCCGTGGCGTTACTACCCGCGCTCGCTGCGGGAGCTGAAGGCGGCCCTGCCGAACGTCTCGCTGAAGGCCTTCACCGCCACCGAGATCCACTGGTTCGAGAAGATCAGCGGCCTGTCCGCCGACGAGATCCTCGACGAACTGATCGACGCCGGCCTGGAGTCGCTGACCGGCGGCGGCGCGGAGATCTTCGACTGGGAGGTCCGCCAGCACATCGTCGACCACGACACCCACTGGGAGGACTGGTCACGGATCCACCGCCTCGCCCACAGCAAGGGCCTCAAGACGCCCTGCACCATGCTGTACGGCCACATCGAGGAGCCCCGCCACCGGGTGGACCACGTGCTGCGGCTGCGCGAGCTCCAGGACGAGACCGGCGGCTTCCAGGTCTTCATCCCGCTGCGCTACCAGCACGACTTCCACGACTCCAAGGACGGCGTCGTGCGCAACCGGCTGATGGAGCGCACCGAGATGGCCACCGGCGCCGAGGCGCTGAAGACGTTCGCGGTCTCCCGGCTGCTCTTCGACAACGTCCCGCACGTCAAGGTCTTCTGGGTGATGCACGGCGTCACCACCGCGCAGCTGGCGCTCAGCCACGGCGCGGACGACATGGACGGCTCGGTCGTCGAGTACAAGATCACCCACGACGCGGACAACTTCGGCACCCCGAACAAGCTCGGCCGCGACGACCTGCTCGGCCTGATCCGCGACGCCGGCTTCCGCCCCGTCGAGCGCAACACCCGCTACGAGGTGATCCGCGAGTACGAGGGCCCGGACCCGATGCGCCGTGAGGCCCCGCAGGCGATGCGCCTCTGACCCTCCCCCACCTGCCGTTTCCCGCCTCCCGGGCCGCACCGCCGGCCCGGGGGGCGGTCGTCTTCACGGCTCCCGCACAACGACCCGGGTTTACCAACGGGTACGGCATTTGGCAGGATCATCGGTATGTCCGGTTCTCATAGCGTCACCACGTACCCGTCGTACGAGCCGATGCCGGAGCCGGTGTACGGGGTGCCGCAGCAGTCGTACGAGGCATATGACGAGTCGTACGGGACGTATGAGCCGTACCAGCAGCCGGTCCAGCAGGACCACTACGGCGACTACCAGGCGTACCAGTCGTACGAGCAGTATCCACAGGCCGATGACGGGTACTCCGATGCGTACGACGAGTCGTACCAGTCGTACGAGCCCGAGCCGGAGCCCGCCTTCGAACCGGAGCCCGCCTTCGATCCGACGGCCGAGCTCGAACCCCGCCCCGCCGCCGCGGCCCCGGAGGGTGCCAGGACGGCTGCCCGCGGTCGCCGCCGCAAGGCCAAGCAGAAACGTCACGGCAAGGCGGTGATGGCCGGCACCGCGCTCCTCGTCGCGGCCGCCGCCGGCTGGTACACCGTCGGCCAGGACACCGCCAAGCCCGGCGTCACCGCCGCCGACGGCCCCGGCCCGGAGGGCGTCAGCAAGCCCGACCAGCCCGCCCCGGACGCCGCCCGGCCCGCCGCCGCCCAGGCCGCCGCCGACCGGCAGTCCGACACCGCCGCCGCCGGCCGCGGCGAGTCCCGCCCCGACGGCTCGCTGGCCGCGATACCCGGCCTCGGCGCCGCCTTCACCGCCAAGATCCCGGCCGAGACCAGCCAGGTGGTGCTCGCCTCGGGCCAGGGCAAGGACACCGACAAGAACACCGTCACCGTCTGGACCAGGACCCCCGAGGGCCGCTGGCTGGCCGGCGAGACCTGGCAGGGCCACAACGGCAAGAACGGCTGGACCACCGACCACCACGAGGGCGACCTGCGCAGCCCGATCGGCGTCTTCACCCTCACCGACGCCGGCGGCCGCATCGCCGACCCCGGCAGCAAGCTCCCCTACGACCGGGACCCGAGCTTCGTCGTCTCCGGGACGGGCTTCTTCGGCGACCAGCTGGCCGGCTCCTTCGACTACGTCGTCGCGATCAACTACAACCGCGTGCCGGGCAACTCCCCGCTCGACCCGCGGCGCCCGAACGGCTCCTCCAAGGGCGGCGGCATCTGGCTCCACGTCGACCACGACGGCCCCACCCACGGCTGCGTGTCCATCCCCGAGGACAAGATGGCGCAGCTGATCCGCACCCTGAACCCGGCGGCCCACCCGGTGATCGTCATGGGCGACGCGGCCTCGCTGGCCGCTTGACCTCGGCGGACGCGCGAGGCGCACGACCCAGGCGCCGCAACGCCCCTTGTGGGCCTCCTACAGTTCGAGGGGGCGGATCCTGTAGCCGGTCGCGCCCCGCTGACCAGCGAGTAACCCGGTTGCATGGCACTATGAGCGGTTCGCGCATTGTGGCACTAGGCCACTACCAGCCCCCGAAGGTCCTCTCCAACGACGACCTGGCGGCGCTCGTCGACACCACCGACGAGTGGATCCGCAGCCGGGTGGGGATCAGGACCCGGCACATCGCCGAGGGTGAGACCCTCGTCGACCTCGCCACCGAGGCGGCGCAGAAGGCGCTGGCCCGCAGCGGCCGGACGGCCGACGAGATCGACCTGGTCGTCGTCGCCACCTGCACCGCGATCGAGCGCAGCCCCAACACGGCCGCCGCCGTGGCCGCCCGACTGGGCGTCCGCGCGCCCGCCGCGTACGACATCAACACGGTCTGCTCCGGCTTCTCGTACGCGCTGGCCACCGCGGACCACGCGATCCGGGCCGGGGCGGCGCGGCGCGCGTTGGTGATCGGCGCCGAGCGGATGTCCGACACCCTCGACTGGACCGACCGCTCGACCTGCGTGATCTTCGGCGACGGCGCCGGTGCCGCGGTCGTGGAGGCCCAGGAGGAGGGCGCCGAGCCCGGCATCGGCCCGGTGGTCTGGGGCTCCGAGCCGGAGCGGGGCGACGCCGTGGTGATCACGGGCTGGGATCCGGTGATCAGCCAGCAGGGCCAGTCGGTGTTCCGCTGGGCCACCACCCAGCTCGCCCCGCTGGCCCGGCAGGCCTGCGAGCGGGCCGGGATCGACCCGTCCGAGCTGAAGGGCTTCGTGCCGCACCAGGCCAACCTGCGGATCATCGACGCGATCGCGAAGAAGCTGGGTGCCCCCGACGCGGTGGTCGCCCGGGACGTGGTGGAGTCCGGCAACACCTCGGCCGCGTCCATCCCGCTGGCCTTCTCCAAGCTGGTCGAGCGCGGCGAGCTGTCGCCCGGCGATCCGGTGCTGCTGTTCGGCTTCGGCGGCGGCCTGGCCTACGCCGGCCAGGTGGTGCGCTGCCCGTAGGAGGCGGGAACGCGAACATGCCGGTGGGCGGGCACCCCGTGTGAGGGGCGCCCGCCCACCGGCATGTCTGGCTCCGGTGCGCGTGCGGTACGTCGGCGGACCTCCCCCGAGGACACGGCCGCCGTCCGTCGTTCCCCGGACAGGAGGCCGGGGCTGCGCGCGGAGCGGATGGTCGGATGAGCGGGTGGTCTACTTGGGCGCCTTCTTGCCGGTGACGCCCAGGTACACCAAGGGAGCGAGATTGGGCTTGAGGTCCTTGACCTTGACGCCCCAGGAGGTGAAGGCCTTCTGGTGCTCGGCCGCCGAGGCGAGCAGCGAGACCAGGGCCCCGGCGACGGCGTTCGGGTCGAGTGTCTTGTCGGCCTGCCCCTTCGCCTGGAGTTCCTTGACGGCATCCGCGAGCGGCTTGGCGACCGCGTTGAGGACGGTCATGCGGATCTTGAAGAACCGCTTGTCCCCTTCGGCGGCACCGAGCGTGACCACTCGGAGAATGGCGTCGTTCTTGCGCCAGAAGGCGAGGAATCCGTCGACCAGTTCTTCCGAAGTGGTCGGTCCGGACTTCCCTGCCCAGGACTTTCCGGTCACCAGCTCTTTGAGGGTGTCGGCGTCCTTGGCCATTTCCTCGGCGATTTCGAGGACTGCGCCCTCGACATCCGGGAAGTACTGGTAGAAGGTCGCGGGGGAGGTACCCGCCATACGGGCGACGTCGATGACCTTGACGTCCCGATAGGGCGACGTGCTGAGCATCTCGCGGAGGCAGTCGAGCAGCTTCTGCCGCGTCTCCTGTCCGCGTCGCCCGGCGACGCGACCGTCGACGGTGCGAACTTGTCCTGTCATGCCGTCAGCTTACCGTGGCACGATCTTGGCGCGATTCGGTGATGCGACTATTACTCCGCCCGGGGGGGTTGGTATAGGGCCGCGAAGCACTTCGGACGGATATTCACGGCGCTCTGGCGGCTTCGTTGTCGCCCCCCCGTGTGCTTTCGATCTCACAGCGTGACGTCGAGTCCGCTGAGGGGTGATCGGGTGACCGAGCGTGACGGATTCGGAAGGTGTGTGATCGGCCGCCCGTGAGAGCGGTGGACGGCCCGGGCGCAAGCCGGACCCGGAGCTGGCGTCAGAATCCGGCCGTTCCGCCGCCACTGACCTGGCAGCGTCCGCCCGGAGCCCGCCCGGACCCTCTGCCCGGGCTCCGGCCAGGTGAGGTTGGAGATGGGCCGGGCCGCCATGGAGAATCGGGTCCGGCACCCCGCGGCGGGTGCGGAAACGGGGAGGTGGCAGCGGAGTGGACCAGCTGACGGCGCACGATCCGAGGCGGATCGGGCCCTTCGAGGTGCTGGGGCGACTCGGCGCGGGCGGGATGGGCCTGGTCTACCTGGCCCGCTCCGCCTCCGGCCGGCGGGTGGCCATCAAGACCGTCCGGGGGGAGCTGGCCGAGGACGAGCTGTTCCGGGTCCGTTTCGCCCGGGAGATCGCGGCGGCCAAGACGGTCGGCGGCTTCTACACCGCGGCCGTCGTGGACGCCGACGCCGACGCCAGGGTGCCCTGGCTGGCCACGGCGTACATCCCGGCGCCGTCCCTGGAGGACCTGGTCGAGGAGTGCGGCCCGCTGCCGGTGGACGCCACGCGCTGGCTGGTCGCCGGCATCGCCGAGGCGCTGCAGTCCATCCACGCCGCCGGGCTGATCCACCGGGACCTGAAGCCCTCCAACGTCCTGGTGGTCGAGGACGGCCCGAAGGTGATCGACTTCGGCATCGCGGCCGGCGTGTCGAGCACTCGGCTCACCATGACTAACGTCGCCGTCGGCACCCCCGCCTACATGTCGCCCGAGCAGGCCCGGGACAGCCGGACCGTGCGCGGCGCCAGCGACGTCTTCTCGCTCGGCTCGCTGATGGTGTTCTGCGCCACCGGGCACCCGCCGTACCGCGGCTCCAACCCGGTCGAGACGGTGTTCCAGCTGCTGCGCGAGCAGCCCGACTACTCCGGGATGCCGCCCGAGCTGATGGACCTGGTCCGCGCCTGCATGCGGCCCTCGCCCGAGCACCGGCCCACCCCGGCGCAGATCCAGGCCGAGCTGGCTCCGCACCTGTTCTCCCGGGACGACGCCTCCGGCGAGGCCGGGGACTGGCTCCCGGCCAACGCGCTGGAGCTGATCGAGCGCAAGCGCGGCCGGCGCACGACAGCCCCGCCGCCCCCACCGGCCCGGCCCGAGCCGCAGGCCGCACCCGCCCGGCCCGAGCCGCCGCAGTCGCACCAGCAGGTGCCGGCCCAGCGCCCCGGCCCGGCGGACCCGCGCACCCAGCATCCGGGCGGGCAGCCCCCGCCCCCGTTCGGGCCGGTGCACGCGGTCCGTCCCGGTACGGCCTCCGAGGCCGAGATCGCCACCGAGAAGATCCGCTCCCCCAACAAGCACCGTGCGCCGACCAACGCCGGCGCCGAGGTACGGCTGCCCGGCGCCTCGGTGCGGATAGGCCCGGGGCCGCGGGCCGAGCACGAGCAGCCCGTCCCGGGGGCCGCGCCGGCCGCGACCGACTGGGTCCGGCGGACGGCGCCGCAGCCGGCCCCGGCGCAGCCCCCGGCGCCGCGCTGGCGGCCCTGGCGGTTCCGGATGTCCAACGACGTCTGGGGCACCCCGGTGGTCGCCGACGGCACGCTGTTCGTCTCCAGCTTCGAGGTGCACGCGCTGGACATCGCCTCCGGCCAGCGCCGCTACAAGACCCGGGACGTGGCCTGGGCGCTCGCCGTGGACGCCGGCCGGGTGCACGCCGCAGACGGCCCGCACCTGTACACCGTCGACGTCGCGGACGGCACCGAGCGCTGGCGCACCTCGCTGGACGGCTGGGTCTACTCGCTGTCCGCCGCCGACGGCGTGCTCTGCTGCGGCGTCCGGGGCGGCGGCGTCCAGCTGCGCTCGGCCGCCACCGGCGCCGAGCTGTGGCGCGCCGACGACGCCCAGCAGGACTACGAGAACCCGCAGTCCGGCCCGGTCCTGGTGGCCGGCGCCGCGTACTACTACGGCGCCGGGCGGCTGCGCAGCGTGGACCCGCGCGGCGCGGGCCTGCGCTGGTCCTTCCCGGTCGGCGAGGACGTCCCCTCGCACCCGGTCGAGCGCGGCGGCGTGCTGTACGTGACGGCCGGCACCCGGGTGTACGCGCTGGACGCGGCCACCGGCGTGGAGCGCTGGCGCTTCGAGGCCCCGGTGGTGCTGTTCACCCCGCCCGCGCTGGACGCCGACGCGGTCTACGTGGCCGACTACCTGGGCACGGTGTACGCGCTGGACGCGGCCACCGGGCGGGACCGCTGGCGCGGTGTCACCGGCAGCCGGCAGGGCGCCGAGCCGGTGGTCGTCGGCGACGGCATGGTGCTGGTCGGCAGCGGCGAGGTGCTGTACGCCTTCGAGGCGTCTTCTGGCCGGGAGCGCTGGCGCTACACCGCGCGCGGCGAGATCGTCGGCTCACCGGCGGTCGCGGACGGCCTGGTCCACCTGGGCAGCCGGGACCACTCGCTGCACACCGTGGACCTGGCGACCGGTCAGCTGCGCTGGGAGCTCGGCACCAAGGGCGAGCTCACCGGCTCCCCGGTGGCGGTCGGCGGGCGGGTCTTCGTCGGTTCCAAGGACCGCTGCGTCTACGCGCTGGACGCCTTCTACGGCACGGCGGTGCCCGCCCAGTAGGACGGGTCAGGCCCGGCGGGCCTCCGGGTGGCGCAGGCACCAGCCCTCCCACGCGGAGGCGACCATCTCGGCGACGTCGTGGCGGGCGTGCCAGCCCAGCTCGCGGTGGATCAGGTCGGCCGAGGCCACCACCCGGGCCGGGTCGCCGGCGCGGCGCGGGGTCACCTCGGCGGTGGTGTCGCGGCCGGTGACCTCGCCGATCAGCGCCAGCATCTCGCGGACGCTGACGCCCTCGCCGCGGCCGATGTTGAGCACCAGCGCGGTCTCGCCCGGCGGGTCCTCGGCGAGCCGCCGGGCCGCCGCGACGTGGGCGGACGCGACGTCGGCGACGTGGATGAAGTCGCGGACGCAGGTGCCGTCCGGGGTCGGGTAGTCGGCGCCGAAGATCCGCGGCGCCCGGCCGGCCGTGAGCCGCTCGAAGACCATCGGGACCAGGTTGTGGACCCCGGTGTCGGCCAGCTCGGGCGCGCCGGCGCCGGCCACGTTGAAGTACCGCAGCGACGCGGTCGAGATGCCGTGCGCCCGCCCGGCCGCCGCGACCAGCCACTCGCCGGCCAGCTTGGTCTCGCCGTACGGGTTCATCGGCGCGCACGGGGTGGTCTCGGTGACCAGGTCGACGTCCGGCATGCCGTAGACGGCGGCGGAGGACGAGAACAGGAAGCGCCGGACCCCTTCGTCGGCGGCGGCCTCCAGCACGGTCTGCAGGCCGATCATGTTCTCGCGGTAGTACAGGAACGGCTGCTCGACCGACTCGCCGACCTGCTTCTTGGCGGCGAAGTGCAGTATGCCCGTCACCGCGTGCTCGCGGATGGCGGCGGCCACCACGGCCCGGTCCAGCGTGGATCCCCTGACCAGGGCGACGCCGGCCGGCAGCCGGCTCGGGTGGCCGGAGCTGAGGTCGTCCAGGACGGCCACGCGTTCGCCGGCGTCGAGCAGCTGACGGACCACGTGCCCGCCGATGTATCCGGCACCACCAGTGATCAACCAGGTCATGGCCCGATCCTAGGCCGTTCCGCACGGGTCCGGGCGGTCAGGCGAGTCGAGCCGCCGATTCGGACAAACTCGGTGAAATGCTGACAAAGACTTCTGCGCTCTCAGCCTTGTGACGAATCGGAGGCAGCCACGGTGAGCCGAACGAAGGAACACGACAGCCCCCTCCCCGCCGGTCCGCGGCCGACCGGGCCGAAGGCCGTCCACGGACGGCTGCACGCCCCGGGCCCGGTCGCCGCGCTGACCGCCCTGGCGCTGGCCGCTCTCGCCCCGGCCGGGTGCAGCAGCAGCAGCCCGTCCTCGTCCTCCTCGCCCTCCTCCCCGGGCTCCCCGGCGGCCTCCTCCGGCACGTCCAAGCCCTCCTCCCCGGCCTCCCAGCCGGGCGGCGGGAACCAGCTCCAGGACGCCTACCAGAAGGTGATCGCCGACGTGCTGCCCTCCGTGGTGCAGATCACCACCGGCGAGAGCCTCGGCTCAGGGATCGTCTACGACGACAAGGGCGACATCGTCACCAACGCCCACGTCGTCGGCACCGCGACCAACTTCATCGTCACGCTGGCCAACAGCGCCAAGCCGCTGGACGCCACGCTGGTCGCCAGCTACCCCGACTCCGACCTCGCGGTGATCAGGCTCGGCAGCCCGCCGGGCGGCCTCAGACCCGCCAGCTTCGGCGACTCGGGCAAGGTCAAGCTCGGCCAGATCACGCTCGCCATGGGCAGCCCGCTCGGGCTCGCCGGCAGCGTCACCCAGGGCATCGTCTCGGCCATCGGGCGGACCGTCACCGAGCCCAGGACCGCCGGTTCGCCGGGCGCCACCATCGGCAACATGGTGCAGACCTCGGCCGCGATCAACCCGGGCAACAGCGGCGGCGCGCTGGTCAACCTGGACAGCCAGGTGATCGGCATCAACACCCTCGCGGCGACCGAGCCGATGTCCAACGGCGCCGCCGCACCCGGCATCGGCTTCGCCATCCCGGCGTCCACCATCACCAACATCGCCGACCAGCTGATCAAGCAGGGCAAGGTCACCAACTCCGGCCGGGCCGCGCTCGGCATCACCGCCCGGACCGCCTTCGACCAGCAGTTCCAGCCGACCGGTGCGGTCATCGTGGCGGTCAGCCCCGGCGGACCGGCCGCCTCGGCGGGGCTCCAGCCCGGGGACGTCATCACCAGGATCGGCGACATCCCGGTCGACACGCTGAACGCCCTCACCACCGCGCTCGCCTCGCTCACCCCGGGGACCAAGGTCACCGTCACCTACACGCGGGACGGCAAGTCCCAGACCGCCGACGTCACCCTCGGCACGCTGGAGACGACGACGCCCTGACCCCGGTACGGCGCGCCGGAGCGCACACACCGCGCAAGGGTCCCGCGTCCGGCCGCCGTACCGGACCGGCGCCGGGGCTTCGTCACCTCCTCGACGAAGCCCCGGCGCCGTGCTGCGTGCAGTCGTGCCGTCTGCGGTCGTGCTGCGCGAGGCCGTGCCGCGTGCAGGTGCTCAGTGGCGGGCGGCGCGAGTGCGCCAGGGCAGCTCGACGGCGACGGTCGTCGGGCCGCCCGCCGGGCTCTCCACCACGAACATCCCGTCCACCGCCTGCACCCGCTCGGCCAGTCCGGCCAGGCCGCTGCCCGGGCAGGCGGCCGCGCCGCCCTTGCCGTCGTCCTGGACCAGCAGCATCAGCTGGTCGTCGGAGCGCCAGACCTCCACCGAGGCCGTCCGGGCGCCGGCGTGCTTGGAGACGTTGGTCAGCAGCTCGCTGACCGTGAAGTAGGCGATGCCCTCGACCGCCGAGTCCGGGCGCTCGGCCGTGCCGTCCGGCCCGCGCAGGTCGACGTTCACCCTGACCCCGCCGGGGACGGTGCAGCGCGCGGCCACCGAGGAGAGGGCCGCGTCGAGGCCGCGGTCGGTGAGCACCGCCGGGTGGATGCCGCGGGCCAGGTCGCGCAGCTCCCGCAGAGCCAGCTTCACCTCGCCGTGCGCGCTGTCGACCATCGCGGCGGCGGCGGCCATGTCCTCGGGGGTCTCCACCTCGCGGATCCGCTCCTTGGCCATGCCGAGGTCCATCGCCAGGGCGACCAACCGGGCCTGGGCACCGTCGTGCAGGTCGCGCTCGATCCGGCGCAGGTCGGCGGCGGCGGTGTCGACCACGGTGCCGCGGTCCTCCTCCAGCTCGCGGACGCGCTCGGACAGGGCGCCCGGGTGGAGCAGCACCTCGACCAGCATCCGGTCCACCGTGGCCAGGAACCGGACCACCCACGGCAGCGCCGGCCAGAGCGCCACGGTGCAGAGCAGGGTGACGACGAAGCTCAGCACGCCCCACGGCAGCAGCAGCACGTTGTAGAGCGCCGAACGCCAGCTCAGCGCATCGGTGAGATGGGCGATCGCGTACCCCGCGAAGCCGGGCCGGCGCCGGCGCACCGGCTCCGGCTCGCGCACCTTGGAGCCGTACGCGGAGCGGGCCCGGCCGCGGGCGATCGCCCCGAGCCGGCGGCAGCCGGCCAGCCCGGCGGCCAGCAGCGGCAGACCGACCACGGTGATCGCCAGCGAGACGCCCACCGAGACCATCGTGATGGTGTAGACGAACCGTGCGATGCCGAGCGGCAGGTTGAGCAGCAGGTGCCCGGCCTGCCGCCACATCCGGGCGCCGTACAGCGGGGCGCGCTCCGTCCGTGCGTCCTGCTCCTTGCCGGCGGCCACGGCATGCCGTTGCCCAGGCTTCATCTGGATCCACCGTCCCTCGGGGTCGAGCTGGGGACCCAAGCTTCCCGAACCAGGAGCGGCCGGCGCCATGGGGGTGATACATCTCCCCGGGCGGGGGTTATCCCCACCCCGCCCGAGCAGCGGCGGCGGCGCGGGCGCGTCCCCCGGATGTCCACGTGGTGTCTTGCGGAGCGAGCAGGGTTCGGGGGAGGCCGAGCCGTCCCCTTAGACTCACGCATTGGCCATTGGTTATGACCGTGTAAAGAAACGCCGTACAACTGCCTTGAGGGGCGGTTCACGGCCGATGTGGAGGCGAAGGCATGGAGGGGCAGCAGGCGGCTGCCGTCGCGGCCGACCCGGCGGTCGGCAGCGGCTACTTCGACGCGTACGCCGCGATGGGCCTGCTCGCCGTCATCGGCGTGCTCTTCGTCGCCGTGGCGTTCACCGCCAACCGGCTGCTGCGCCCGGTGGTGTACTCGCCGGAGAAGCTCCTGACCTACGAGTGCGGCGTGGACCCGGTGGGGGAGGACTGGGCGCACACCCAGATCCGCTACTACGTGTACGCCTTCCTGTACGTGATCTTCGCGGTCGACGCGATCTACCTGTTCCCGTGGGCGACGGTCTTCGCCACCGCCGGGTACGGCGCCGCGACGCTGATCGAGATGTTCCTCTTCATCGGCTTCCTCGCGGTCGGGCTGCTCTACGCCTGGAAGAAGGGCGTTCTGGAATGGACGTGACGCACAACCACTCGCACGCCGTCCCCGGCGGACCGGTTCCGCTGGGACTCCCGGACCCGGCGCGCCCCGGCGCCGTCGAACGGCGCGGCATCGGCCCGCTGGCCCGGCTCGCGCCGGACCCGGTCAAGGTCGTGCTCAACTGGGGCCGGCGGTACAGCCTCTGGTGCTTCAACTTCGGGCTGGCCTGCTGCGCGATCGAGTTCATCGCCGCGTCCATGGCCAAGCACGACTTCATCCGGATGGGTGTCATTCCGTTCGCCCCCGGCCCTCGGCAGGCCGATCTGATGATCGTCTCGGGGACGGTGACCGACAAGATGGCGCCCGCCGTCAAGCGCCTCTACGAGCAGATGCCCGAGCCGAAGTACGTCATCTCCTTCGGCGCCTGCTCCAACTCCGGCGGCCCCTACTGGGACTCCTACTCGGTGACCAAGGGCGTGGACCAGATCATCCCGGTCGACGTCTACGTGCCCGGCTGCCCGCCCCGGCCGGAGGCGCTGCTCCAGGGCATCCTCAAGCTCCAGGAGAAGATCGCCGCCGAGTCGCTGCCCGGCCGCTACACCGCGCCCGCCGCGGCGCTGCGCCGCCCGCTGGTGGCCGCGCCGCGTTCCTCGGAAGGGGGAGCCTCGTGACCACGGCCGAGCAGTACGCGGCGTCGGTCGGGGAGTGGGCGACCGGCGCCGAGGCGTACGGGCTGATCACCGTCGACGTGCCCGCCGAGCACTGGATCGAGGCGCTCACCAACGCCCGTGACGTGCTGGGCCTCGGCTTCTTCGACTGGCTGAGCGCCGTCGACGAGCTGGCCGAGGGCTTCTCCGTGATCGCGCACCTGGCCTCCGCCGAGGGGCACTCGGTGCGCCACCTGGCGCTGCGCACCCGCGTGCCGCGGGACAAGGCCGCGCTGCCGACCGCCGTGCCGGTGTACGCCGGCGCCGCGTGGCACGAGCGCGAGACCCACGAGATGTTCGGCATCGACTTCCCCGGGCACCCCTACCTGGCCACCCTGCTGCTGCCCGACGGCTTCGAGGGGCACCCGCTGCGCAAGGAGTTCGTCCTCGCGGCCCGGGTCGCCAAGGCCTGGCCGGGCGCCAAGGAGCCGGGCGAGTCGGACCACGGCGACGGGCCGGCCCGTCGCAAGATGCAGCCGGCCGGCGTGCCGGACCCGAACGAGTGGGGGCCGCTCAAGGGCACCCTGCCGCCGGTCGCCGAACGGCCCGCGCGCGGTGCGCGGGCGGCGGGCGCGGCGGCGCGGACGCCACGGGCGGCCGCTGCCGCCGGAGCCGAGGGCGCGCCCGTGCGGGCGGACCGTCCGCGGCGGACGCGGTCGGTCTCCGAGGGGTCGGCCAGCCAGGCGGCGGAGCCGGCCGCGGACGCGGGCGGTGACACGCCCCCGGTGCGGGCGGACCGTCCTCGGCGGACCCGGTCGGTCTCCGAGGGGTCGGCCAGCCAGGCCGCCGAGCCGGCTGCTGCTGAGCCGGTAGCTTCCGAGCCGGCTGTTGCCGAGCCCGGTGCGCCGAAGGCCGTGCGCCCGGCGCCCGCGCGGACCCAGTCCTCCGACGCGCCCTGGCACAACCCGGTGCCGGCGCACGACGAGCCCGCGAAGCCCGTCGAGGAGCCTGCCGAGGAGCCGGCCGAGAAGAAGGACCGGAAGGACGACACGTCGGCCGCCCCGGCCGACCAGGACGGAGACGGCGCGTGAACCTGCTCGACACGGTGCTGCGCTGCGTCGCCACGCTCGTCGTCTTCCTCGTCTTCCCGCTGGTCATCGGGCAGACCGAGCACAAGGTCATGGCGCACATGCAGGGCCGGCTCGGCCCGATGTACGCCGGCGGCTTCCACGGCTGGGCGCAGCTCGTCGCCGACGGCGTGAAGTTCGCCCAGAAGGAGGACATCGTCCCCGCCGGGGCGGACCGCCGGATCTTCCAGCTGGCGCCCGCCGTGTCGCTGCTGCCGTACCTTTTCGTGCTGCTGGCGATCCCGATCGGACCGGACGGCTTCGTCGGCCAGGCGATCGACGCCGGCCTGTTCTTCGTGCTGGCCGTGATGGGCGTCGGCGTGATCGGCAAGCTGATGGCCGGCTGGGCGTCGGCGAACAAGTTCTCGCTGCTCGGCGGTCTGCGCACGGCCGCCCAGCTGATGTCGTACGAGCTGCCGATGGTGCTGGCCGCGGCCTCGGTGGCGATGGCCGCCGGGACGCTGTCGCTGCCCGGGATCGTGGACGCCTGGCAGTGGTACTGGCTGCCGTGGCAGATCATCGGCGCCTTCGTGTTCTTCACGGCCGGTCTGGCCGAGCTTCAGCGCCCGCCGTTCGACATGCCAATCGCCGACTCGGAGATCATCTTCGGCGCGTACACCGAGTACACCGGCCTGCGCTTCGCGTTCTTCCTGCTCTCCGAGTACGTGGGCATCCTGGTGGTGTCCGGGCTGACCGTCGTGCTCTTCCTCGGCGGCTGGCACGGCCCGCTGCCGGACCAGCTCGGCTGGCTCTGGACGATCCTGAAGACCCTCGCGCTGTCCTTCGTCGTGATCTGGCTGCGGGTGACCTACCCGCGGCTGCGCGAGGACCAGCTGATGCGCTTCGCGTGGACGGTGCTGATTCCGCTCGCCCTCGTCCAGCTGGCCCTCACCGGCATCATCAAGGTGGCGATCTCATGAGTTTCCCCGGTACCGGTCTGGCCAAGGGCCTGGCCGTGACCCTGCGGACGATGACGAAGAAGAGCGTCACCGCGCAGTACCCCGACGTGCAGCCGGTGCTGCCGCCGCGCTCGCGCGGCGTGATCGCGCTGCTGGAGGAGAACTGCACGGTGTGCATGCTCTGCGCGCGCGAGTGCCCGGACTGGTGCATCTACATCGACTCCCACAAGGAGACGCTGCCGGCCGCCGACCCGAACGCGCGCGCCCGCACGCGCAACGTGCTGGACCGCTTCGCGATCGACTTCTCGCTCTGCATGTACTGCGGGATCTGCATCGAGGTCTGCCCGTTCGACGCACTGTTCTGGTCGCCGGAGTTCGAGTACGCGGAGACCGACATCCTGGAGCTGACCCATGAGCGGGAGCGGCTCCGCGAGTGGATGTGGACCGTCCCCGCGCCGCCGGCGCTGGACCCGGCGGCCGAGGAGCCGAAGGAGATCGCCGCCGCGCGCAAGGCGGCGGACAAGCTGGCGGCCGCCACTGCGGCCGCTGCCGAGCAGAAGGGTGGGGCCGAATGAGTGGCGCCGCCCTGCTCGCGGCGACCGGCTCGCTGGAGCCGGCCGCCCGTTCGTTCCTGTCCCCGACCGGGGTGGAGATCGTCTTCCTGCTGGTCGGCATCGGCGTGCTCGGCTCGGCCGTCGTCGCCGTGACCACCCGGCAGCTGGTGCACGCCGCGCTCTGGCTGGTGGTCGCGCTCGGCGGGCTGGCGATCGAGTTCCTGCTGCTCACCGCCGAGTTCATCGCCTGGGTGCAGGTGCTGATCTACCTCGGCTCGGTGGTCGTCCTGGTCCTGTTCGGGCTGATGCTCACCAAGGCGCCGATCGGGCGCTC
Source organism: Streptomyces kaniharaensis (assembly GCF_009569385.1). Classification (NCBI taxonomy): domain Bacteria; kingdom Bacillati; phylum Actinomycetota; class Actinomycetes; order Kitasatosporales; family Streptomycetaceae; genus Streptomyces; species Streptomyces kaniharaensis. Next base: position 2,384,543 of record NZ_WBOF01000001.1, on the reverse strand, counting down.
GCCGGACGCCGACTCCGGGAACCGCTGGGTCGCCCTCGTGGTGGCGCTGGCCTCCGCCGGGACGCTGGTGACGCTGGTCGTCGACGCCTTCCGGACCTCCTGGATCGGCCTCGGCTCGGGCGGCGGTTCGGCCGCCGTCACCGGGGCCAGCCTGTTCCGCACCTGGGTGCTGCCCTTCGAGGCGCTGTCCGTGCTGCTGCTGGCGGCGCTGGTCGGCGCGATCGTGCTGTCGCGCGGGTCGAAGCGGCGGGTGCCGGCGCCGCGGGCCGGCAAGCTGCGGGCCGGACGGCCGGTCGGCTCGAACGGGACCGTCGCCGCGACCGCGCCCCGACCGGCCGCACCTGCCGCTCCGGCTCCGTCGACCTCTGAGCAGGAGGGCTGATGCACCTCGCCTACCCCGCCGTCCTCGCCGCGCTGCTGTTCAGCGTCGGCGTGTACGGCGTGCTCGCCCGGCGCAACGCCATCCTCGTGCTGATGTCCGTCGAGCTGATGCTCAACGCCGTCAACCTGAACCTCGTCGCCTTCGACGCCTGGCTGCGGGACTCGCTGCACGCCGGCCAGGCGCTCACCCTGTTCACCATCACCATCGCCGCCGCCGAGATCGGCCTCGGGCTGGCCATCGTCCTGCTGCTGTTCCGGGCCCGGGGCACCGCGGACATCGACCGGGCCACCGCGCTCGGCGACCCGGCCGAGCCGCTGACCGAGGAGGCGCCGCCGGGAGCCGAGGCGCTGAAGGGCCAGGCCGCCGCATGAACCTCGCCCTGCCCGTTCTCGTCCCCGCGCTGCCCGCACTCGGCGCGGCCGCGACCCTGGCCACCGGCAAGAAGGCGCCCGGACTCGCCCGTCCGCTGGCGATCGTGCCGGTCGCCGTCTCGGCGGTGCTCGCCCTGGTGGTCGCGCTCCAGCTCGGCACCGGCCAGGCGCTCGACGCCGCCACCCGGCTCACCCCGACCGGCGGCCCGGACATCGCCCTGGCCATCCACCTGGACGGCTACAGCTCGCTGATCTCCGTGCTGGTCGGCCTGGTCGCCACCTGCGTCCAGGTCTACTCGACCGCGTACCTGAAGGAGGACCCGCGCTACCCCTCGTACGCGGCGCTGGTCTCGCTCTTCACCGCGGCGATGTTCCTGGTCGTCTACTCGGGCGACCTGATCGTGCTGCTGGTCGGCTGGGAAGTCATGGGCATCTGCTCGTACTTCCTGATCGGCCACCACTGGGAGACCGCGGACGCCCGCTCGGCCTCGCTGAAGGCGTTCCTGGTCACCAAGCTCGGCGACGTGCCGTTCCTGTTCGGGATCTTCCTGCTCGGCGCCGACGCCGGCAGCTTCCGGATCCCGGACGTGCTGGCCGCCGCCACCGACGGGAAGCTCGGCCACCCGACGCTGATCGCGCTGCTGCTGCTCGCCGGGGTGGCCGGCAAGAGCGCGCAGTTCCCGCTGCACACCTGGCTCCCGGACGCGATGGCCGGTCCGACGCCGGTGTCCGCGCTGATCCACGCGGCCACCATGGTCGCGGCCGGCATCTACCTGGTCGCCCGGCTGCTGCCGGTGTTCCTGCTGTCGGGCGCGGCGCTGGTGGTGCTCGCGGTGATGGCCGCCGTGACGATGATCGGTTCGGCGCTCTGCGCGCTCGCCCAGGACGACCTCAAGCGGGTGCTCGCCTACTCGACCGTCGGCCAGCTCGGCTACATGGCCGGTGCGCTGGCCAGCGGCGACCGCGAGGCCTCTGTCTTCCACCTGGTCAGCCACGGCGCCTTCAAGGCCCTGCTGTTCCTGGCCGCCGGCGTGGTGATCCACGCGGCGCACACCAACTCGATCTCCGCGATGTCCCGGATCCCGGGGCTGCGCAAGCGCGTGCCGGACGCCTACTGGACGACGGGCATCGCGCTGGTCGCCCTGGTGGGGCTGCCGCCGTTCTCCGGCTTCTTCAGCAAGGAGGCGGTGCTCGCCGCCGCCGAGCACGCCGCCAACGGCGAGGCGATGACCAACGGCCTCGGCCCCGCCTCGGCCGTTCCCGAGGCGGCCGGCTGGATCGTGCTGATCTCGGCCGCACTGACCGCGCTGCTCACCGCCGCCTACGCCACCCGGCTCTTCCTGGTCGCCTTCCACAGCCCGGCCGGGGCCGCGGCGCCGGCGAAGACCCCGGTGGCCCCGGCAGTCCTGGGGGCCTCGGCAGCCTCGGCGGCCGACCACGAGGCCGACGCGCCGTACTCGCCCGAGCTGGACGAGGCCGACCCGGCCACCGCCGAGCCGCCCGCGATGCGCTGGCCGCTCTGGGTGCTGGCGATCCCGACCATGGGCTTCGGTGTCGCCGGGCTGCGCTCCGACTGGCTGCCCGCGCTGCTGGACGGCGGCTCGCTTCGGCCGTCCGGCGTCACCGCCGTCACCGGCACCGGGCTCGCCGTGGCCGGCGTGCTGCTGGCGTACGGAGCCTGGCGCTCCGCCAGCGCGCGGCTCGGCGCCGGCCACCCGGCCCCGGCCTTCGCCGACCGGGCACCGGAGCAGGCCGGAGCCCCGGCCGTCGAGGTGATCACCGCCGACCCCGGGCGCACCCTGCTCGGCCCGCTGTTCGGCCCGGCCCGACACGGCTTCGGCGTCGACCAGCTCTACAGCGCGCTGTTCGTCCGCCCGGTGGCAGCCGCCGCCCAGCTGGTCCGCTTCCTCGACCGCGAGGTCGTCGAGACCTACGTCCGCGGCAGCGGGGCCGGCGCCAACCTGCTCGGCCGGGCCGTCCGGCTCGCGCAGACCGGCAACGCGCAGACCTACCTCAGCGCGCTGCTCGCCGGCGTCGTCCTGCTGGCCGTCCTGGTGGCGGTGTAGCGGATGCTGCTGTCCACCACCTCCTTCCCCCCGACCGTCGCACGTAGGAGCCCACGATGAACGCGGTCCTCATCGCCCTCCTGGTGCTGCCGCTGCTCGGCGCCGCTCTCACCCTGGCGCCGGTGTTCGGCCAGGACGCGGGCACCGCCCACCGACGGGCGCTGCGGCTGAACTCCGTCGTCACCGGCGCGGTGTTCCTGCTCGGCGTCGCGCTGGCGGCCGGGTTCGACCACGACCGGCCCGCCCGGATGCAGGCCACCACCGACGTGGCCTGGATCCCGGCCATCCACGTGCGCTTCCACCTCGGTGTGGACGGCGTCTCGCTGCCGCTGATCGTGCTCACCGCGCTGCTCACCTTCCTCTGCGCGCTGTACTCGGAGAAGCGCCTGCCGGACGGCGAGGGCACGCCGTCCGCGAAGTCCTTCGTCGGGCTGTTCCTCCTCCTCGAAGTCGGCATGCTCGCCACCTTCGCGGTGCTGGACCTCGTGCTCTTCTTCCTGGCCTTCGAGATCGTGCTGATCCCGATGTACTTCCTGATCGCCCGGTGGGGGAGCGGCGCGAAGGTGCCGGCCGCCAACCGGTTCATCCTGTACACGCTGCTCGGCTCGGCGGTGATGCTGCTCGGCTTCCTGCTGATCGGCAGCAAGGCGGGCACCTTCGACATGCAGGCCCTGGCCACCGCGCACGGCAGCGGCCTGAGCCACACCACCCAGGTCGTCGCCGCGCTGGCGATCATGATCGGGCTCGCGGTCAAGGCCCCGGCCTGGCCGCTGCACAGCTGGCTCCCCGACGCGCACACCGCCGCCCCGACGGTCGGCTCGGTGCTGCTCGCCGGCGTGCTGCTGAAGATGGGTACGTACGGTCTGGTGCGCGTCCTCCTCCCGGTCGTGCCCGACGGCACCACGACGCTCGCCCCCTACCTGGGCGCGTTCGCCGCCGTCGGCATCGTCTACGGCTCGCTGGCCTGCCTCGCGCTCGCCCGCTCCGGGGCCAAGGGCGACCTCAAGCGTCTGATCGCGTACTCGTCCGTGGGCCACATGGGCTTCGTCCTGCTGGGCATCGCCTCCCTCACCCCGGCAGGCGTCAACGGCGCGCTGTTCGCCAACATCGCGCACGGTCTGATCACCGGCCTGCTGTTCTTCCTCGTCGGCGCGATCAAGGACCGCTACGGCACCGCGGACCTCGACACCCTGTCCGGCAGCATCGGCGCCGCCCTCTACGGCCGGACACCCCGGATCGGCGCGCTGCTCGCCTTCGCCGCCGTCGCCAGCCTCGGCCTGCCCGGGCTGGCCGGCTTCTGGGGCGAGCTGCTCGCGATGTTCGGCGCGTTCGACCCGGCCGCCGGCCTGTCGCGCCCCGCGTTCGTCACCTACATGGTCCTGGCCGGTCTGGGCACCCTCCTCACCGCCGCGTACCTCCTGATCGTGGTCAAGCGCGTCTGCATGGGCGACCCCAGGCAGCCCGCACCGGTGGCCGAACTCGCCGACCTGCGCCCTTACGAGGCCGTCAGCTGGACGCCGCTGGCCGCCCTCACCCTGCTCGCCGGCCTCTGGCCCGCGCTCCTGCTCGGCCTCTCCGATCCCGCCGTCAAGCACCTCCTCGGAGGTGGCTGACATGCTCGGAGCCCAGCTCGCCGCACTCGGACCTCACTCCACGGGGCAGCACACTGTGACCTCCCTCGCCGTAGCCAACCCGGGCAGCCTGATCCAGTCCGTGGACTGGGTGGCGATCGCGCCCCCGCTGATCGCCGCCGTGGCCGCCCTCGTGGTGCTGGTCACCGACCTCTTCCTGCCCGAGCACCACAAGAAGTGGCTCGGCCGGCTCACCGCGGCCGGACTCGCCCTCGCGCTCATCTCGCTCCTCCCCCTCACCGGGGGCTCACCCCGGGCGACGTTCTGTGCGCAGAACGTAGCAGGCGTCACTGACACTCCAGGCATCAGCGGCTCCGCCGCGGGGGGCTGCTCCTACGTCGCCGACCACTTCGCCCTGGTGTTCCAGCTGCTCGCGCTCGGCGGCGCGCTGATCGCCGCGCTGCTGTCCGCGCACACCGTCGAGGACGAGAAGCTGCCCGGCGGGGAGTACTGGTTCCTGCTGCTCTCCAGCGCCTCCGGCGCCGCCCTGCTGCCCGCCTCCCGCGACCTCGCCACCATGGTGATCGCCCTGGAGGTGGCCTCGCTGCCCGCCTTCGCGCTGGTCGCGCTGCGCCGGGACGGCCGGGGCGCCGAGGCCGCGCTGAAGTTCTTCGTCTCCTCCGTCACCGCGACCGCGGTGATGCTGCTCGGCGTCGGCTTCGTCTACGCGGCCAGCGGCAGCCTGCACCTCGGTGCCGTCGCCCAGGGCCTGGAGCACGCCCCCGGGCAGCTCAGGCCGCTGGCCGAGGCGGGCGCCGTCCTCACCCTGGTCGGCTTCGCCTTCAAGGTGGCCGCCGTCCCGTTCCACTTCTGGGTGCCCGACACCTACACCGGCGCGCCGCTCCCGGTGGCCGGCTACCTCTCGGTGGTCGGCAAGGCGGCCGGCCTCTCCGGCCTGGCGCTCGCCACCACTATCGCCTTCCGCCCGTACGCGCACACCTGGGGCCTGGTCCTCGCGGTGCTGGCCGCCGTCACCATGACGGCCGGCAACGTCGGCGCGCTGCGCCAGCGCTTCGACACCCGCTACAGCGCGGTGCGGCTGCTCGCCTGGTCGTCGGTCGGCCAGGCCGGATACCTGCTGGTGCCGCTCGCCGCCGCCGGCTACGCGCCCACCGGCACCGACCCGCTCGGCGCCACCGCCGCGTACGCGCTGATCTACGGCGTGGTGAACCTCGGCGCGTTCGGTGTGGTCGCCGCCGTCGGCCGCCGGGCCGGGACCAGCGTGGATGACTTCCGCGGCCTGTTCGCCCGCCGCCGCTGGACGGCGCTGGCGCTCGCCTTCTTCCTGCTCTGCCTGGCCGGGCTGCCGCCGGGCGTGATCGGGCTGTTCGGCAAGGTCGTGGTGTTCCGCGCGGCCGTCGATGCCGGGCTCGGGTGGCTGGCCGTGGTGATGGCCGTCAACGTGGTCGTCGCGCTGTACTACTACCTCCTCTGGACGGCCCGGCTGTTCGCCCCGGTGGCGGAGGGCGAGCCGGTCGGCGAGGCTGTCGTCGAGCGCCGGCTGCCGGTCAGCCTGACCGCCACGCTGAGCCTCACCGCCTCGGCCGCCGTGGTCCTCTCGGTCGCCCCGCAGCTCGTCCTCCAGGTGGCCGGCGGCAGTCTCTTCTGAGCAGCCGCCGGGCCGCCGGTGCGGTGTCGCGTCGGTCACAAGGGAACAAGCTCCCCGGCCCCGCCCGTTGACCGGGCAAGAGGGACGAGGCAGAAAGGGCTTCCCCACCGCACCACTGGAGGGCCTGACGTGCACCGTCGGCACAACGGACTGAGGACCGCCGTCCTGCTCGGCGGCCTCTCGGCACTCATCCTGGTGATCGGGAGCTTCTTCGGCCGCACCGGCCTCGTGATCGCCCTGCTGGTCGCGGTCGGGACCAACGCCTACGCCTACTGGAACAGCGACAAGCTCGCGCTGCGGGCCATGCGGGCCCGGCCGGTCAGCGAGATCGAGGCGCCGCGGCTCTACCGGATCGTCCGCGAGCTCTCCACCTCGGCCCGCCAGCCGATGCCCCGCCTCTACATCTCACCGACCCCCGCCCCCAACGCCTTCGCCACCGGCCGCAACCCGCGCAACGCGGCCGTCTGCTGCACCGACGGCATCCTGCAGCTGCTCGACGAGCGCGAGCTGCGGGGCGTGCTCGGGCACGAGCTCAGCCACGTCTACAACCGGGACATCCTGATCTCCTCGGTCGCCGGGGCGCTCGCCTCGGTGGTGATGTTCCTGGTGAACTTCGCCTGGCTGATCCCGTTCGGGCGCAGCGAGGACGACGACGGGCCGGGCCTGTTCGGGTTCCTCGCGATCATGATCCTCGGCCCGCTGGCCGCCGGGCTGATCCAGCTCGCGGTCAGCCGCTCGCGCGAGTACCAGGCCGACGCCGACGGCGCGCGGATCACCGGCGACCCGCTCGCCCTGGCCAGCGCCCTGCGCAAGCTGGAGGCGGGGACGCGCCGGTTGCCGCTGCCGCCGGAGCCGCAGCTCCAGACCGCCAGCCACATGATGATCGCCAGCCCGTTCCGCCCGGGCGAGGCCGGCGCGAGGCTGTTCTCGACCCACCCGCCGATGGCCGAGCGCATCGCCCGCCTGGAGCACATGGCCGGGTACCGGCGCTGAGGGCCCGACGGCCGCGGGCCCGACGCCGAGGAGGCGCGCCCGCACCGCGACGGGTACGGGCGCGCGGACGGTCACTCCGTCTCGGGCCGGTAGACGCAGAGCGCCCAGATCACGAACACGTCCAGGGTGATCACGATCAGGGCCCAGAGCGGGTAGTACGGCAGCGACAGGAAGCACTCCGCGGCGCTCACCGAGGCGAGCCCGATGCCGACGTACCGCGCCCAGGCGGAGCCCGTCACCACGAAGTAGCCGGTGGCGGCGAGCAGCAGGCCGATGATCAGGTGGATCCAGCCCCAGCCGGTGAGGTTGAAACGGAAGACGTAGTTCGGGGTGCTGACGAAGACGTCGTCCTTGGCGATGGCCATGATGCCGCGGAAGACGTCGAGCAGGCCGTTGAGCATCATCAGCACGCCCGCGAACACCACGCCGCCGGTCACCCATCCGGAGTTCACCGGCCTGAGCGGGCTGGTCGGCCTGGTCGGGCTACTCGAACTGCTCACGGGGTTCCTCCTCTGCCGAACGGACACGCTCTGCCGAACGGACATGCCGAACGGGCGTGCGGATTCGACCGTCCGTCGGGCCGCCGCGGCGGGCAACCGGGTCGCGCCCGTCCGGGTGACGGGGCCGCGCGCGCCGAGCGCTGGGCCGTGGCCACCCCGCCGGTACGGCCGACCCCCTGAGGGGCAGGACGCCTGCGAACCACCGGTGTCGACCGGTTCGTCGGGCGGGCGCCGCTCGTTAGGATGAACAGCGTGTCCCGGCAGCTCCGGGGCGCGGCATCCGGAGGGAGTGGGCCGTCATGGCAGACGAGAGGCACGCCCCGGCGGCCGGGGACGCCCCCGCCCGGCGACGCGGCCAGGGCGAGCTGGAGGCCCAGGTGCTGGCCGTGCTCCAGCGCGCGCCCGGCCCGGCCACCGCGGGGTGGGTGCAGGAACGTCTGGACGGCGACCTGGCGTACACCACCGTCATGACCATCCTGTCCCGGCTGCACGCCAAGAACGCCGTCTCCCGGACCCGCTCGGGCCGCTCCTACCTGTGGCAGGCGTCCTCCGACGCGGCCGGGCTGGCGGCGCTGCGGATGCGCCGGATGCTCGACGGCGAGGCCGACCGGGACGCCGTCCTGGCGAGCTTCGTGAGCGCCCTGCTCCCGCACGACGAGGGGCTGCTGCGCGCGCTGCTCGACTCCGCGTCCGCCGATCCGGCAGCGGCCGACCGTGAGAGCTGACCCGTGGGCTTCTTCGTCTTCCTCCCGCTGATCCTGCCGCTGACCGCGGTGCCGATCGCGCGTCTCACCGAGCAGCACCTGCATCCGCGCGGGGCGGCCCGGCTGATGACCGTGATCAGCGCGGTGATGGCGGTGTGCAGCGTGCTCTGCCTCGGGCTGATCGGCGTGGTGGGCACCGCGCAGATCCCCGGCAACCCGTTGCCGGACAGCTGGTCCGACCCGGAGGTGCGGGCCGCGCTGCCGTACCACGAGACGGTCGGGACGGCCGCGATGTGGCTGCTGGTCCTGGTCTCGGGGGCCTGCCTGCGGACGGCGCTGCGGCACCTGCGGGTCCGGGCCCGGGCCCGGCGGGCGCTCGACGGCCTGCCCGAGGCCGGCGGACCGGGCAGCGACCTCGCCGTCCTGCCGGACCGCAGCCCGTACGCGTACGCGCTGCCCGGCTCGCCGGGCCGGGTGGTGGTGTCCACCGGGATGCTGGACGGCCTCGCCGAGGACGAGCGCGAGGCGCTGCTCGCGCACGAGCGGGCGCACCTGGTGCACAGGCACCACCGGTACCTGCTGACCACCCAGCTCGCCGCGAACGTCAACCCGTTCCTGCGCCCGCTCCAGCAGGCGGTGGCCTTCAGCGCCGAGCGGTGGGCGGACGAGGAGTCGGCACAGGCGGTGGGCGACCGGCGGATCACCGCGCGGGCGGTGGCCCGGGCGGCACTGGTCTCGCGGGCCGTGCCGGCTCCCGGCTTCGCGGCCTTCGCCGCCCCGACTCCGGCCCCGGGCCCGGTCCCGCGGCGGGTCGCCGCGCTGCTCGGGCCGGTGCCGTCCTCCCGCAACTGGCCGCCGGCGAAGACCCCGGCCGGCCTGGCCGCGATGGTCGCCGCGGTCGGGACGGCGGCGTCGGCGCTGTGCGCGCTCAACGCGGCGGTGGCGCTGCTGGTGGTGTTGAAGGCCGTCACGCCCCTGTAGCCCGGACCTCCGGAGTTCAAGGCTCGGAACAGAAGGCTCAGACGTCTCGGACGTCCGCGAGCTGGACGATCATCTTGCCGGTGTTGGCGCCCCGGAGCATGCCGAGGAACGCGTCCACCACGTGGTCGAAGCCCTCGACGACGGTCTCGTCGGGGACGACGGCGCCGGAGCGCAGGTGCGGGACGAGGAAGTCGTACAGCTCGGGGCGGGCGTCGAGGTGGTCGCGGACCAGGAAGCCCTCCAGACGGAGGCTCTTGCCGACCACGTCGTAGAGGTTGCGCGGTGCGGCGGGCGGGCTCTGGAGGTGGTTGTACTGGGCGACTGCCCCGCACCAGGCGATCCGGCCGCGGTCGCGCAGCGCGCCGATGGCCGCCTCCAGGTGGTCGCCGCCGACGTTGTCCAGGTAGACGTGCAGGCCGTCGGGGGCGGCCTCGCGCAGGCGCTCGACGATGGGGCCGTCGTGGTAGTCGAAGGCGGCGTCGAAGCCGAGGCGGTCGGTGAGGTGCGCGGCCTTGGCGGCCGAGCCGGTGCTGCCGATGATCCTGCCGGCGCCGAGGAGGCGGGCGAGCTGACCGGCCGCCGTGCCGACGCCGCCGGCCGCCGCCGAGACGAAGAGCGTCTCGCCGGGCTGGAGCCGGGCGATCCGGGTCAGGCCGACCCAGGCGGACAGGCCGGTGCCGCCGAGCACGCTCAGGTGGGCTCTGAGCGGGACGCCCGCGAAGTCGGGTAGCGGGGTGGCCTCCTCGGCGGTGACCACCGAGTGGGTGCGCCAGGCCTTGCGGTGGTGGACCAGCGTGCCGGTCGGCAGCGCGCCGCTGCGGGACTCGACGACCCGGCCGAGGGTGCGGCCCTCCAGCGGGGCGTGCAGGTCCCAGCCGCCCTCGTCCATCTCCTCGCGCATGTACGGGTCGACGGACTGGTAGACGTTCTCGACCAGGGCCTGGCCGTCGGCGAGCGCGGGGGCGGTCTCGTCGACGAAGGCGAAGTCGTCGGCGGTCGGGGCGCCGTCGGGGCGGGAGACGAGGTGGACGGCGCGGACGGTGGGGCGGGACATCGGTGGCTCCGGGGTGGGTCGCGGTGGACGGACGTGATCACCGTAGGAAGCGGGGGAGCGGCCGGGCAGGGGCCCGCGTCGATCGAACAGCCGCTTCCATGAACAGATTCGATGGATCCCGGTAGATTCGGCGGCATGACCGATCTCGCCCCGCACGAGCTGCGGATCCTGGTCGCCGTCGAGGAGGAGCGGAGCTTCACCGCGGCGGCCGCACGCCTGGGGACCACCCAGTCCGCCGTATCGCACGCCGTGCGCGCCTGCGAACGGAAGCTCGGCGCGGTGCTCTTCGACCGTGGGCGCCACGGTGCACGCCTCACCGACGCCGGCGCACGGGCGGTGGCGTACGCCCGCCGGATCCTGCGGCTGATGGCGGCGATGGGCCCCGAGGTGCGCGGCGCGGGCGCGGCGGCCGAGGAGGTGACCGGCACGCTGCGGATCGTCGCGTTCCGCAGCGTCGCCGCGCATCTGCTGCCGCCCGTGCTCGCCCGGCTCACCGCCCGCCACCCCGGGCTGACGCCGCGGGTCCGGATCGTCCGGGAACTCGGCCGCGGCACTGCCGGGGAGGTCGCCGACGGCCGCGCCGACCTCGGGCTGGCCACCCTGGACGCCGCCGGCCCACCGCCCGCACCGGGCCTGGTCTCGGCGCGCCTGTTCGAGGAGACGTACGCGCTCGCCCACCCGCAGGGCCACCCGGCGCCGCGCGGGCTGCCGCTGGTCGACTGGGACGAGAACTGCGGCTCCTACACCCGGGACTGGTGGCAGCGGCAGGACTGGATCCCGCCCGCGACCATCGACGTGGAGGACGACACGGTGGCCGTCTCGCTGGTCTCGCAGGGCCTCGGGATGGCGATCATGCCCCGGACCACCCTGCTCGGCGCCCCGCCCGGTCTCGCAGTCACCGACCTCGGACCGCGCCCGCCCAGCCGGTTCGTCGGCTACGTGACCACGCCCGAGCTGGCCGGGACGGCCGCCGTGCGGGCCCTGATCCGCGAACTGCGGGCGGCTCCGCTGCCGGACGGACTACGCGCCGCCTAGGGCCGGGCCGCTACTCGCCCACCGCCTCGCGCAGCCTGCGGAACTCGGCGGCCAGCGCGTCCAGCGTGTAGTGCGCGTTGAGCCCGCTCGGGTTCGGCAGCACCCACACCTCGGTGTCGCCGATGCCCTCCGGCTGCCGCCCGATCACGGCCTTGCGCGCCCCGAAGGCCGTCCGGTAGGCGCCGATGCCGAGGACGGCCAGGGCCCGCGGACGCAGTCGCAGCACGCGCTCGCGGAGCGCGGCGCCGCCCTCGCGCAACTCCTCGGCGGTCAGTTCGTCGGCCTTGGCGGTGGTGCGCGGGGCGACGTTGGTGATGCCGAGGCCCAGGCGGAGCAACTCGCGCTGCTCGTCCGGGCGGTACTGGCGGTCGGTGAAGCCGGAGCGGTGAAGGGCGGGCCAGAAGCGGTTGCCGGGGCGGGCGAAGTGGTGGCCGGTGGCGCCGGACCAGAGGCCCGGGTTGATGCCACAGAAGAGGACCCGCAGCCCGGGCCCGGTGACGTCCGGGATGGTGGAGTCCTTGGCGGCCAGCAGCTGTTCGGCGGTGGGCTTCGTCGGCGGGCGGGGCGGTGTCAGCACGCGGCCAAGTCTGCCCGCCCGTACGCCTGTCGAGTCCGCCGGGCCCACAGCCACCGCAGGCCGAAGACCACCACGGCCGCGTACGTCCAGCCCGCCAGGATGTCGACGATGAAGTGCTCGGCGCCATACACCAGCGTGAACGCCATGGTGAGCGGATAGGCGACGAGCAGGGCGCGCAGCCAGGGGCGGGCGGTCGGCCAGAAGAAGAACAGCAGCATCGCCGGGTAGGCGGAGTGCAGCGAGGGCATCGCCGCGACGTCGTTGGCGAACTGGCTGCCGTTCTCGAAGACGGACTGGGCCTGCGGCAGCCCGCTCTGGGTGAGCACCGAGGACACCACCCGGGGGAGCGCCGGCAGGTGCCCCTCCTGGGCGACCAGCCAGGGCGGGTCTGCCGGGTAGAGCAGGTACGTCGCGAAGCCGGCGAAGGTCAGGGCCAGGTAGCACGCGAGCAGCCGGCGGTAGCGCGCGTGGTGGCGGCGCCAGAGCACCGCGAGGATCACGAAGACCAGGAAGAAGTGCGAGAGGTAGACGGTGACCGCCGCGTAGTCGTACCAGTGCGGTGAGCCGGGCGTGTACAGCGCGTGCTGGAGCCGGACGGTCCACGTCGCGCCGAACCCGAGCACCCGGTCGGCGCTCAGCTGCGGCAGCCAGTGCGGCGCCCACGGGGTGTGCGCGCCGTAGCCGCGCAGCAGCGAGTACGTCCAGACCGCGGCCATCACCGGCACCCAGTCGCGCAGCACCAGGAGGAAGCCGCGGGGGCCGTGCCCGCTGTGCACGGCGGCGGTCAGCAGGGCGCCGATCAGCCAGCAGAACACCACGTCGTTGGCGGACGGCAGTCCGTTGGCGTGCAGGTACCAGCCGAAGGCCGCCAAGTAGAGCGGCCAGGCCAGCAGCCGCAGCCTCGCCAGGCCCGCCGGACGTGGTCGCCCGGCCCGCACGAGTGGTGGTGGGGCCGGGCGGAGCAGGTTGGTCATGCCCGCTGAAACTAGCAAAGCAAGCTGGGAGGACTCTTCACGAACGATGACCGGATCTTGAGAAATCCCTCGTTAGGTGGGGGTTCACGGCGGGTCCAGGACTGGGGGGCAGGCCGGTGGGAGGTCAGGACACGATGCCCAGCTCGTGCGGGGTGTTGTTGAACCGCCGTCCGCCGTTCGCCGTGACGGTGACGATGTCCTCGATCCGCACCCCGAACCGGCCGGGCAGGTAGATCCCGGGCTCGATCGAGAAGCACATGCCGGGCACCAGCGGCTGCTCCTCGCCCTCGACCAGGTACGGCGGTTCGTGCGTGGTGATGCCGATGCCGTGGCCCGTGCGGTGGATGAAGTACTCGCCGTAGCCGGCCTCGGTGATCACCCGGCGGGCGATCCGGTCGATCTCCTGGCAGCCGACCCCGGGGCGGACGGCCTCGAACGCGGTCTGCTGGGCGAGCCGGACGACGTCGTGCACCGTCCGTACCTCGGCCGGTACGTCCGGGCCGACGTGCACGGTCCGGGTGGTGTCCGAGCCGTAGCCGTCCTTGAGGCCGCCGAAGTCCAGCACCACGGTGTCGCCCGGCTCGATGACGCGGTCGCCGGCCTCGTGGTGCGGGTCGGCGCCGTTCGGGCCGGAGCCGACCACGGTGAAGTCGACCTGGCTGTGCCCGTACTGGATGAGCAGCGCGCCGAGGTCGGCGGCGACGTCGGTCTCCCGGCGCCCGGCGAAGGGCACCTCCAGGATGCCCCGGTAGGCGGCGTCCGCGGCGCCGCCGGCGGCGGCGAGGCGGTCCAGCTCGTCGGTGTCCTTGACCGCGCGCAGCATCGGCAGGCCCGCGGTGAGCGCGGTGAAGCCGGCGCCGGGCAGCGCGCCCTGGAGGCCGAGCAGGTGCATCGCCCAGGTGTTGTCGGAGATGCCGTACCGCCCGGCCGGGTCGAGCAGCGGGACGGCGGTGGCGTACGGGTCCTCGCCGTCGGACCAGTCGAGCAGCCGGACGGCCGGCGCGCCGGGCGCCTTCTCGGCGTCCGGGCGCTCCAGCCTGGGGACGATCAGCGCGGGTTCGCGCCCGGCGCCGAGGACGAGGGCGGTGAGCCGCTCGGTGATCGCGGTGGGCCGGTAGCCGCAGAGGTAGGCCAGGTCGGGGCCGGGGGCGACGATTAGGCCGGCCAGTCCGGCGGCGGCCGCGTCGGCGGCGGCGCGGGCCATCCTGGCGCGGTAGTCCTCGGTGGTGAAGGGTCGGAGCACTGGTGTTCCTCCTCGGGGTTCCGGACGGGCTGCTGGGACTCCAGCATGTGGAACTCCGTCACGCCCGTGCGGAGTCGGCGAAGTGCCGCAGGAACAGCGCCTCGACGTGGGCCATGTGCTCGATCTCGCCCGGGTCGACGCTCTCGTTCGGCGCGTGGATCCGGCAGCGCGGCTCCTCGACGCCCATCAGGATGAGTTCCGCGTCGGGGTAGGTGGTGGCGAGGACGTTGCAGAGCGGGATCGAGCCGCCCTGGCCGAGGAAGGACGTCGGCCTGCCGTAGACCTCCCGCATCGCCCTGTCGAGCGCGGCGTACGCGGGGCCGCCGGTGGCAGCGCGGAACGGCGAGCCGGCGCTCTCCCGTTCGACGTCCACCGCGACGCCCCAGGGCGCGGCGGCCTCCAGGTGCGCGATCAGCGCGTCCTGGGCGGCGCGCGCCTCGGTGCCGGGCGGCACCCGCAGGCTCACCCGGGCCCGGGCGGCGGCCGGGACGGCGGCGGCCGAGCCGACCACGGGCGGGCAGTCGATGCCGAGCACGGTGACGGCGGGGCGGGCCCAGAGCCGGTCGGCGACCGTCCCGGAGCCGGTCAGACGGACGCCGTCCAGCACGCCGGCGTCGGCGCGGAACCGCGTCTCGTCGTAGTCGGCGCCGCTCCAGGTGCCGGTGTGGTCCAGGCCGTCGATCCGGGTGCCGCCGTCGGCGTCGCGCAGCGAGTCGAGCATCCGGATCAGCGCGGCGAGCGCGTCCGGGGCGGGGCCGCCGAACATGCCGGAGTGCAGGTCGCCGCGCAGCGCCCGGACGGTGACCACCACGTTGGCGACCCCGCGCAGCGAGGTGGTGGCGGTGGGCACGCCGACGGCGGCGTTGCCGGTGTCGCAGATCAGCAGCGCGTCCGCGTGCAACTCCCCGGCGTGCGGGGGCAGGTACGCCTCCAGGCCGCCGGTGCCCTGCTCCTCGGAGCCCTCGACGACGAGCTTGAGGCCGACCGGGATGTCGTCGCCGAGCGCCCGCAGGGCGGTGAGGTGCATGACGATGTTGCCCTTGCAGTCGGCGGCGCCGCGCCCGTACCAGCGTCCGTCGCGCTCGGTGAGCTCGAACGGCCCAGAGGTCCACGCGGCGTCGTCGAGCGGGGGCTGGACGTCGTAGTGGGAGTAGAGGAGGACGGTCGGGGCGCCGCGCGGCGGCGGGCGGTGGCCGATCACGGCGTGGCTGCCGTCCGGGGTCTCCTCCAGGTGGACGTCGCGCAGGCCGACCTCGGTGAAGGCGGCGGCGACCCACTCGGCGGCCTCCCGGCACTTCTGCGGCGGGTACTGACGGGGGTCGGCGACGGACGGGATGGCCACCAGCTCGGCCAGGTCGGTTTTGGCGCGGGGCATCAACTCGGCTATCCGGCGGGCGAGTTCGTCAGGCGCCTTGCCGGTCGTTCCGTCGGTTGTTCCGTCGGTCATGGGCACTCCCGTGGGCTGTTCGCTGACGGTGTCGCGGAGGTCGAGGTCGTCCGGTCCTGGATGCCGGCGAGCCCGGACGGCAGGGGCCGTCCGTGGAAGTCAGCGCGGGAGCCGGGTGCGCGCGCCCGCCCGAAGGCAGGGGCGCCGGGGCGGCCGTACCCGGCCAGTTCACCCGGTTGGCCCGGATGCCGCATGTGGCGTGCACCCGCACGGGTGATCGCCGTCAGGGCCGGTCGGCCGAGGTCTGCGCGCCCGGCCAGGCGGCGCGGCGCAGCGTCCGGCCCGCGGGGGCGGGCGGCAGGGCCGCGGCGAGCAGGGCGGCGATCACGGTGAGTGCGGCGGTGGGGGAGAGGTGGTCCAGCAGGCCGCTGCCGAGCGTCCCGGCGGGCATGCCGGCGGTGATCAGTCATGCCCACCCCTGGCGTTCTCGGCACCGCAATCGTCCACGTTTGCGTGAATGGTGTCTCAGGCGTGACCACTCACCGCCGAACAGTTCTCCGCCTGATCCGGCTGCGGGCCCAACTCGCCGAGATCTTCGACGAACCGAACGCCGAGGAGCCCAGTCGGGCCGAGGATTCGATGGACGTGACGGTGTCCACGCTGTTGTGCGGACGTCGGTCGAGCACGGAATCATAAATTCCGCGCCGCCTGTCGGTGCGGTGGGCGACGATGTCGGGCATGGCATACGAACTCCAGGCGCTGATCGGCTCGTTGGCGCTGCTCACGGTGGCGGCGGCCGAGGTGCCGGTCGCCCGGGTGGTGCCGCTCGCGCAGGGGCTGGCCCTGATCCCGGCCACTCCCGCCCTGCTGGCCGCCTTCCAAGTCGACGGCGGCGAACGGAAATCCGCGGGCGAAGGCGGCTTCGCCTGGCACTCGGAGGGCTTAGAGCGGCGGCTCGCGGCCTGGTCCAAGGCCGGCCCCATCGCCTGCGTCGAGGCCGCCTACTGGGGCGGCCGCGGCACCCAGCGCGCCGCCGTCTGGGCCGACGGGCGAGTCGACCTCGGCCCGCTCGTCAGCGGCGAGGAGGAGTCCTTCCCGCCGGAGGGCAGCCCGATATCCCAGGCCCTGCGCCGGATCGGTGCCCGTACGGAGGAGGGCCAGGTCGACGAGTTCGCAACGGTCGGCCTCGACGCCCACCGGAGTACCCGGGACTGGGAGGCGGCCGGCTGAGCCACGCCGGGGGCCGGGCCTCCGGTGACCGCCCCCCGCCCCGCCCAAGCCCACCGACCCGAAAGGCCCCGGTCCGTCAGCTTCAGGACCGGGGCCTCGCCGCATTCCGCGTCAGACGGTCAGCGGTAGTTCACGAACTGGATCGCGAAGTCCAGGTCCTTGCCCTTGAGCAGGGCCTGGATGGCCTGGAGGTCGTCGCGGCTCTTCGAGCTGACGCGCAGCTCGTCGCCCTGGACCTGGGCCTTGACGCCCTTGGGGCCCTCGTCGCGGATGATCTTCGCGACCTTCTTGGCATCGTCCGTGGAGATGCCCTCCTTCACGTCCGCGAAGATCTTGTACTCCTTGCCGGACAGCTGCGGGTCGCCGGCGTCCAGGGCCTTCAGCGACAGTCCACGCTTGATGAACTTGCTCTGCAGCACGTCCAGGATGGCCTTCACGCGCTCCTCGCCGTTGGCCTTCATCTCGATCTTCTCGCCGGAGCGGCTGATCTCGGCGCCGACGTTCTTGAAGTCGAAGCGGGTGGCGATCTCACGGGAGGTCTGGTTGATCGCGTTGTCGACCTCCTGCCACTCGACCTTCGAGACGATGTCGAAACTGGAGTCGGCCATGGGTGTTGGTCTCCTTGATGCTCTGGCTTCACTGGCACGGCCCGCCCCACCGGACGCCCGCCGCCCCAGCCTATCCAGCGCCACCCCGCCGCTGCCCCCGACAGCCACGCCGAGCGCCTTGATCATCGCGTGACCAATCGAGTGGCGAAGCACCCCCCGACATCAGGTATCGTTTACGAAGTCGAACGGGGCAGCGCCCCGGGGACGAGATCCTGGCTGGTTGCCCGAGCGGCCAAAGGGAGCAGACTGTAAATCTGTCGCGCAAGCTACGCAGGTTCGAACCCTGCACCAGCCACAGGATAGAGAAGTGCCCGTGACCTGCGGAAACGCAGGTCACGGGCACTTTTTCGTTCAGTTCACTCGCGGACGGCGTTAGGCCCCCATTTGGGTGGCTTGTCGCTTTGTGCCGCCCGAATCCCAGCGCTGACCAGCGCATACGGACCAGCTGCGGACCAGGATCCGGGGCCGGCGCCGCCGGGCGGTTCCGGTTGAGCCGCTTCGAGATCAGCTCGTTCGCGTACTCGACGGTGCCGTGCAGGCACTTCGCGTAGACCCGCAGGTTGGCGGCCAGGTAGCCCTCCTCCACGGCGTAGCCGAAGAGGTGGCCGAGGATGCGGCGCTTGCGCAGGATGACCGAGGGGCGGCCTTCTTGCCGTCGAGCTTCGGCGACCACACCGTGGACCTCGCCGCCACCACCGTCACCGGCCCGGCCGGCCCGGTGCGGCTCACCCCGACGGAGTGGCGCATCCTCGCCCTGCTGCTCGCCAACCCGGGCCGGCTGGTGCCGGGCCGGCAGATCCTGCGCGAGGTCTGGGGGCCGGCCCAGGAAGGGCGCGGCAACCACCTGCGGGTCTACCTGGCGGGGCTGCGCCGCAAGCTGGAGCGCGACCCGGCCCGGCCGCGCCACCTGATCACCGAGCCGGGCATCGGGTACCGGTACGAGCCCTGACCGGTTCACCCGTCAACGGCCCGTCAAGAGCCGCCCGTTCCCCGACAGGAGAGCGTCAAGGCCGGTCGGGGACGGTCCTTCGCGGGCGTAGCGTCAGTGCTGTCCGAGCGGGACCGGCCCCGATGTGGGGGAGGCCGGGGACCGCTCCAGCCGCCGCAGGGCGGCCAGCAGGTGGGGGAGGGGCGCGCGGTTCAGCATCGCGCGCCCCTACGCCTTCCGCCCGCTCACGGTCTCCGCGCCGCCAACGCTGCCTGGCCGGGTTCAGTGCCCGTCGGAGCTCCCCGACTGTCGCGGCAGCGCCAGCGCCACGGTGTCCGCGAACTCCCGTACCGCGCTGGTCCGGCTGACCACCCGGCCGCCGTGCACCACCAGCCGGCTGTGCCCGCCAGCGAGCGCCCCCGCCAGGCTGTCCCCGCGCACCGCCAGCAGCTCCGCCGGGAACCCGGCGTCCACCCGCACCGGTGGCAGCCCGAGCGCCGCGCGCGCCTGGTTCGCCACCGCGTCGTACGCCGATTCCGGGTCCAGCACCCCGCTCGCCGCCAGCAGGAACGCGGCCTCCAGCGGGTCCGCCCGGCCGACCGGATTGGCCTGGTCCCGCAGCGCGCCGCTGGCCGCCGACATCGGCACCCGTGCCTCCGTCAACTCCCTCAGCAGGCCCGGCCGCAGGCCCGTCGACCGGCCCTCCAGCCCGGAGCAGCCGCCGTTCTGCGGCAGGCAGACCACCCGCACCCCGCCGGTGGCCAGCACCGTCGCCCCGCCCCGGGCCAGCGCCCCGCACGGGCCGAGCGTCACCCGCGGCCGCAACGGTGCCAACGCGCCGACCAGCCTGGCGAGTTGGGCCGGAT
Organism: Streptomyces kaniharaensis; assembly: GCF_009569385.1. Lineage (NCBI taxonomy): Bacteria > Bacillati > Actinomycetota > Actinomycetes > Kitasatosporales > Streptomycetaceae > Streptomyces > Streptomyces kaniharaensis. The sequence goes on along the minus strand of NZ_WBOF01000001.1, from coordinate 2,365,404 downwards.
CGCCGGCGGTGGTGTGCAGGTCCACCGGGCAGTCCGCCTCCCGGGCGGCCTCCAGCAGCACCTGGGCGTACCCGGCAGGGTCCGGGTCCAGCTCCGGGCAGCCGCCGGCCGCGGTGGCGCCCAGCTTGAGCGCGTCCCGCAGCTGCGCCCGGCCGTCCGCGCCGGCCCGGCCGGTGAGCAGCCGGGGCATGGCCACCGCCTGGAGCTCGGCCAGCCCGCGCAGCGCCTGCCGGGCGGTGAGCACCGCCTCCAGCCGGCGCAGCCCGTGCACGTCGCCGATCCGGACGTGGGTGCGCTGCGCGGTGGCGCCGTAGCCGAGCGAGGTGAGCGCGGCCTCGGTGACCCGGCGGGTGAGGTCGGCGGGCGTCTCCGGCGGCGGGGTGGGCAGCGCGGCGGAGAACGCGACGTCGTAGTGGGCGTGTGCCTCGGCCGGGGCCGGCAGCAGCAGATAGCCCCTGAGGTCGATCCGGGTGCCGCTGGTGACGGTGGGCGCGCCGGGCGGCGGGCCGAGACTGCCGGCGGTGCCGACGGCCTGGATTCGGCTGCCGCTGATCCGGACGTCCACCGTCCGCCCGTCCGCGAGCCGTGCGCCGGTGAGCAGGAGGACCGGGCCGTGCCCGAGCGGGCCGGCCGCCGGGCCGGGCCCCGGGTGCGGCCCGTCGGCCGCTGCGCTGTCCATGGCCGGCTCCTTCTCGCGCAGGCCCGTCGGGTGCCAGGCCGTCCCGATCGATGGGCGTCGAGCCTATGGCGCGCGGGGACGGGCCGCCGGGAGGCGGGCATTAGTCGTACGGGTCGGGCCGCACGCCTCGCGGGCCGATCGAACGCGAGGCCTTGGATCGCTCGCCCGTACCCGTCGCCGACCTGCGGTCTTCGCGCCGCGATACGGATTTCACCTCTGGGCGCGGAACGTGTAATCTCTTCCTCGTTCGCCCCTATAGCTCAGTCGGTAGAGCGTCTCCATGGTAAGGAGAAGGTCTGCGGTTCGATTCCGCATGGGGGCTCTGGTGAAACGCGGTCAGCTCCGACTGTGTCGCGGATCACTGTGGCGGTGTAGCTCAGTTGGTAGAGCAAGCGGCTCATAATCGCTGTGTCACCGGTTCAAGTCCGGTCACCGCTACCCCGCGTAGTCGGTCGGGAGATCGCACTCCCGGTCGGCTACTCTTGTTGTGTTCTTATTCGTTGTCCAAGGAAGGCACTCCCGTGGCTGCCACCGACGTCCGCCCGAAGATCACGCTGGCCTGCGTGGAGTGCAAGGAGCGGAACTACATCACCAAGAAGAACCGGCGCAACGACCCGGACCGTCTTGAGATGAAGAAGCACTGCCCCCGCTGCAACTCGCACACCGCGCACCGCGAGACCCGCTGACCCTGTCGCAGGGCGCCGGGCCTGTGTGAATTCAGGTCTTCGACTCCGGGCCGCATCCCCTACGGGTGCGGTCCGGAGTTTTTTCGTATCCCCCGCGTCTTCGAGGAGCTGCCATGGCGCTCGATCCCTCCTTCATCGGGCGGACCTATCCGCCGACCGAGCCGTACGAGGTCGGCCGGGAGAAGATCCGCGAGTTCGCCGTCGCCGTCGGTGACCAGAACCCCGCCTACAACGACCCGGAGGCGGCCAAGGCGCTCGGCCACCCGGACGTGATCGCCCCGCCGACCTTCCCGTTCGTGATCACCTACCGGGCGGCGGCCCAGGTGGTCGAGGACCCGGAGCTGGGCCTGGACTTCAGCCGGGTCGTGCACGGCGACCAGAAGTTCGCCTACACCCGCCCGGTGCGGGCCGGCGACCGGCTGTCGGTCACGGTGACCATCGACAACATCAAGTCGCTGGCCGGCAACGACGTGCTGACCGTCCGCGGTGAGGTGACGGACGCGACCGGCGAGCACGTGGTGACGTCGGTCATGACCCTGGTGGCCCGGGCCGCCGACGAGGCGGGGGAGTGAGCGCGATGGCGATCAGCTACGACGAGGTCGAGGTCGGCACCGAGCTGCCGGCGCAGTCCTTCCCGGTGACCCGCGACACCCTGGTGCGGTACGCGGGCGCCTCCGGGGACTTCAACCCGATCCACTGGAACGAGAAGTTCGCCCTGGAGGTCGGGCTGCCGGACGTCATCGCGCACGGCATGTTCACCATGGCCGAGGCGATCCGGGTGGTCACCGACTGGGTCGGCGACCCGGCCGCGGTGGTCGAGTACGGCGTCCGCTTCACCCGTCCGGTCCCGGTGCCCAACGACGGTGTGGGCGCGGTGATCGAGGTCAGCGGCAAGGTCGCCAAGCTGCTGGACGACCGCAAGGTGCAGGTCGACCTGCTGGCCACCACCGGCGGTCAGAAGGTGCTCGGCATGTCTAAGGCCGTCGTCCGGCTCGCCTAGGTCCCGCACGGGTTCCACCCGGCCGCGGTGGGGTTTCCCGCCGCGGTCGGCTCGGGTCTTGCGAAAGTAGTGATTGGCCACTAACTTTGAGGCATGGCGAGGACGAGCATGCGGATGAGTGCGGAGGAGCGGCGCGAGAGCGTCATCCGCGCCGCCATGATCGAGTTCGCCCGGGGCGGGTACCGGGGCACCTCGACCGAGGCGATCGCCCGCAGGGTGGGCGTCTCGCAGCCGTACCTGTTCCGGCTCTTCCCGAGCAAGCAGGCCATCTTCGAGGCCGCGGCCGACCGCTGCATCGAGGAGACCTGGCGGGTCTTCGACGAGGCCTCGGCCGGGCTGACCGGCGAGGCGGCCGCGGAGGCGATGTCCGGGGCCTACATGGGCCTGGTCGAGGACCGTGAGCAGCTCATGATGCAGATGCAGATCTACGTCTCGGTGTTCGCCGCCGGCATGGCCGGCGAGGACGGCATCGGGCAGACCGCCCGGAAGCGGTGGGAGGACCTGTTCGACCGGGTGCGGATCCGGCTCGGTGGCGACGTGAAGGATGCCACGCAGTTCTTCGCCTACGGGATGCTGACCAACACGCTGGTGGCACTGGGCTATCCCCGGGACCACCGGATCTGGGAAGGCCTCGGCGAGCACGAAGGGGGCGAGTAGCGGGCCGCACGGTGGCATCCGTGCGGCCTTTTTTCGGCCCAGCAAAGTTATTGATCGATAACTATCTAGAGGAGACCGGGGGAGTCATGTCCGAGAAACAGCCCCTTGGCAGAGCAGCCATCTGGACCCTGGTGATCGTCAGTGCGGCCGGCTTCATGGCCGCCCTCGACAACCTGGTCGTCACCACCGCACTGCCGTCGATCCGCAAGGAGCTCGGCGGCGGGCTGTCCGACCTCGAATGGACGGTCAGCGCCTACACCCTGAGCTTCGCCGTCCTGCTGATGTTCGGCGCCGCCCTCGGCGACCGTTTCGGCCGCCGCCGCGTCTTCCTGGTCGGCCTGGCGATCTTCACCGCCGGCTCCGCCGCGGCGGCCCTGTCCCCGGGCATCGGCGAACTGATCGCCGCCCGCGCCGTCCAGGGCGTCGGGGCCGCCGTGATGATGCCGCTCACCCTCACCCTGCTCACCGCCGTCGTGCCCGCGGCCAAGCGGGGGATGGCGTTCGGCATCTGGTCCGGCGTCAACGGCCTCGCCATCGCCTCCGGACCGCTGATCGGCGGCTCCCTGGCGGAGCACTTCTCCTGGCAGTGGATCTTCTGGGTGAACGTCCCGGTCGGCCTCGTCCTGCTGCCGCTCGCCTTCCGCCGGCTCGGCGAGAGCCGGGGCGCCGAGCGAGCCCTCGACGGCCCCGGCACGGCGCTGGTCAGCCTGGGGATGTTCGGGGTCGTCCTCGGCCTGATCCGCGGCAACCCGGACGGCTGGACCAGCCCGCTGGTCCTCACCGCCCTGATCGCCGGCGGCGTGCTGCTGGCCGCCTTCGTCGGGTACGAGCGGCGGTACGCCGCCCACCCGATGCTGCCGATGCGGCTGTTCCGCAGCCGGGCCTTCTCGGCCGTCAACGCGGCGAGCCTGCTGATGTACCTCGGGATGTTCGGCTCGATCTTCCTGATCAGCCAGCACCTCCAGGGCGTCGGCGGCTACAGCCCGCAGGAGGCCGGCCTGCGGATGCTCCCGTGGACCGCGATGCCGCTGATCGTCGCCCCGATCGCGGGCATCGTCGCCGACCGGATCGGCGGCCGGCCGATCGTGATCACCGGGCTGACGCTCCAGGCCGTCGGGCTGGCGCTGTACGCGGCGATCACCGACGGCAGCACCGGGTACGACTACCCGGCGGAGATACCCGCCATCGTGATCTGCGGGATCGGCATGTCGCTGTACTTCGCGCCGACCGCCCAGCTGGTGATGGCGAGCGTCCGGCCGCACGAGCAGGGGATCGCCTCCGGCGCCAACAACGCGGTGCGCGAGGTCGGCGGCGCGCTCGGGATCGCCGTCCTCTCGGCGGTGTTCTCGGCGCAGGGGAGCTACCGGTCGGCGCAGGCCTTCACGGACGGGCTGGTGCCCGCGCTCTACGTCGGCGCGGCGGTCGTCGCGGTCGGGGCGGTGTGCGCGGCGTTGATCCCGCGGCGGCGGAAGGAGGCCCCGACGGGCGAGCCCGGCGGGGAGGCGGCCGGCGAGCCCGGCGGGGAGACGGCCGGGAAGACGGCCGTGCCCGCGCGGGTCTGAGAGCAGCGGGTGGCAGGGGTGCCGGAGCGGCATCCCTGCCACCCGTACGCTGGTGGGCGTGCTGGTAGAAAACGACGCCCCCCTCGCCCCGCTGACCACCCTCCGGCTCGGCGGCCCGGCCCGCCGCCTGGTGACCGCGCACACCGACGACGAGGTGATCGCCGCCGTCCGCGAGGCCGACGCCGCGGGCGAGCCGCTGCTGGTCCTCGGCGGCGGCTCGAACCTGGTGATCGGCGACGCCGGCTTCCCCGGCACGGTGCTGCGGATCGCCACCACCGGCTTCGCCCTGGACGGCACCGTCCTGGAGCTGGCGGCCGGCGAGGTGTGGTCGACGGCGGTGACCCGGGCGGTCCGCGAGCACCGGCTGGCCGGCATCGAGTTCCTGGCCGGCATCCCCGGCTCGGCCGGCGCCACCCCGGTGCAGAACGTCGGCGCGTACGGCCAGGAGGTCGCGCAGACGATCACCGAGGTGGTCGCCTACGACCGCACGGCCGACGAGGTCGTCACGCTGACCAGCGCCGAGTGCGCGTTCTCCTACCGGCACAGCCGCTTCAAGGCCGAGCCGGACCGCTACGTCGTGCTGCGGGTGCGGTTCGCCCTGGCGGACCACGACGGGCTCTCCAGCCCGGTCAAGTACGCCGAGGTCGCCAAGCACTTCGGCGTCGAGCAGGGCGAGCGGGTGCCGCTGGAGCGGGCCCACGACGCGGTGGTCGGTCTGCGCTCCGGCAAGGGCATGGTCCTGGACCCGGCGGACCACGACACCTGGTCGGCCGGCTCCTTCTTCACCAACCCGGTGCTCACGGCCGCGCAGTACGAGTCCTTCCGCACCCGCCCGGGCACCGAGAACGCCCCCGCCTACCCGGCGCCGGACGGCTGCACCAAGACCTCGGCCGCCTGGCTGATCGACAAGGCCGGCTTCGGCAAGGGCTACGGCAGCGGCCCGGCGACGCTCTCCACCAAGCACACCCTGGCGCTCACCAACCGCGGCTCCGCCACCGCCGAGGACCTGCTCGCCCTGGCCCGGGAGATCCGGGACGGGGTGCGGGAGGTCTTCGGGGTGGAGCTGGTGAACGAACCGGTGATGGTCGGGGTGAAGCTGTAGGAGGGCGCTACGGCCCGGCGGTGATGGCGGGGGGCGAGCTCTGACCCGCGCTGCCGTGGCCGTCCGCCAGCCAGGCGTCGATGTCCGCCAGCAGTTCCTTGCGGACGGTCTCCGGCGCGCGCGAGCCGCGGACCGACTGCCGTGCCAGCTCGGCGAGTTCGGCGTCGCTGAAGCCCAGCACGTCCCGCGCGAGCTCGTACTGGGCGGCCAGCCGGCTGCCGAACAGCAGCGGGTCGTCCGCGCCGAGTGCCAGCGGCACGCCCGCGTCGAACAGCTTCCGCAGCGGGACGTCCTCGGGGTGCTCGTAGACGCCCAGTGAGACGTTGGAGGACGGGCAGACCTCGCAGGTGACCTGGCGGTCCGCCAGCCGCTCCATCAGCCGCGGGTCCTCGGCCGCCCGCACGCCGTGGCCGATCCGGCCGGCACCCAGGTCGTCCAGGCAGTCCCGGACGGACTCCGGCCCGGCCAGCTCGCCGCCGTGCGGGGCGGCCAGCAGCCCGCCCTTGCGGGCGATCTCGAAGGCCCGGTCGAAGTCCCGGGCAAGGCCGCGGCGCTCGTCGTTGGAGAGGCCGAAGCCGACCACGCCGCGGTCGGTGTAGCGGACGGCGAGCCGGGCCAGCGTGCGGGCGTCCATCGGGGACTTCATCCGGTTGGCCGCGACCAGCACCCGGATGCCCACCCCGGTGGCCCCGGCGGCGTGTTCGACGGCGTCCAGGATCAGTTCCAGCGCGGGGATCAGCCCGCCCAGCCGGGGCGCGTACGAGGTCGGGTCGACCTGGATCTCCAGCCAGCGGGAGCCGTCCCGCCGCTCGTCCTGCGCGGTCTCCAGGACCAGCCGGCGGATGTCGTCCTCGTCCCGGAGCACCGAGCGGGCGGTGTCGTAGAGGCGCTGGAAGCGGAACCAGCCGCGTTCGTCCGTCGCCCGCAGCTTGGGCGGCTCGCCGGAACTGAGCGCCTCCGGCAGCCGGACGCCGTGCTTGTCGGCCAGCTCCAGCAGGGTGGCGGGCCGCATCGAGCCGGTGAAGTGCAGGTGCAGGTGGGCCTTCGGGAGGCCCCTGACGTCTCGCGGATTCAACAGGCGTTCCATTCGCCGATCCTGCCGCATCGGGCCCCGAAACGGGAACCGCCCCCTTCTCCTCCCCCGATGGGGTGAAAAGAGGGCGGTGCGCCGGTGGGACCGGCACGGCGGATCGTGCCGGACGTCAGTCGCGGGCCTCGCCGAGCAGCTTCTGGATCCGGCCGATGCCCTCGACCAGGTCGGCGTCGCCGAGCGCGTAGGAGAACCGCAGGTAGCCGGGGGTGCCGAAGGCCTCACCGGGGACTGCGGCGACCTCGACCTCGTCCAGGATCAGGCTCGCCAGCTCGCTGGAGGTCTGCGGACGCTTGCCGCGGATCTCCTTGCCGAGCAGGCCCTTGACCGACGGGTAGGCGTAGAACGCGCCCTCGGGCTCGGGGCAGACGACGCCCTCGATCTCGTTGAGCATCTTCACGATCGTCCGGCGGCGGCGGTCGAAGGCGGTGCGCATCTCGTGCACGGCCGAGAGGTCGCCGGCGACGGCGGCGATCGCGGCGCGCTGGGCGACGTTGGAGACGTTCGAGGTGGCGTGCGACTGGAGGTTGGTCGCGGCCTTGATGACGTCCTTGGGGCCGATCACCCAGCCCACCCGCCAGCCGGTCATCGCGTAGGTCTTGGCGACACCGTTGACCACGATGCACTTGTCCCGCAGCTCGGGCAGCAGGGCCGGCAGCGAGGTGAAGCTCGCGTCGCCGTAGACGAGGTGCTCGTAGATCTCGTCGGTGAGCACCCAGAGGCCGTGCTCCAGCGCCCAGCGGCCGATCGCCTCGGCCTCGGCCTGGGTGTACACCGCGCCGGTCGGGTTGGACGGCGAGACGAAGAGCACCACCTTGGTGTTCTCGGTGCGGGCGGCCTCCAGCTGCTCGACCGAGACCTTGTAGCCGGTGGTCTCGTCGGCCACGACCTCGACCGGGACACCGCCGGCCAGCTGGATCGACTCCGGGTAGGTGGTCCAGTACGGGGCCGGGACGATGACCTCGTCGCCCGGGTCCAGGATCGCCGCGAAGGCCTCGTAGATCGCCTGCTTGCCGCCGTTGGTCACCAGCACCTCGGAGGCGTCCACCTCGTAGCCGGAGTCGCGCAGCGTCTTGGCGGCGATCGCGGCCTTCAGCTCGGGCAGGCCGCCGGCCGGGGTGTAGCGGTGGTTCTTCGGGTCGCGGCAGGCCTCGACGGCCGCCTCGACGATGTAGTCCGGGGTGGGGAAGTCGGGCTCGCCGGCGCCGAAGCCGATCACCGGACGGCCGGCCGCCTTGAGGGCCTTGGCCTTGGCGTCCACGGCGAGGGTCGCGGACTCGGCGATGGCGCCGATCCGGGCGGAGACCCGGCGGTCGGCGGGGCGGATGGTGGGGTCGGGCTGCGGGGTGGAAGCGCTCATGTCTGCATCGTCGCAGAACCGGGACGGACCGGGCATGGCGGTTCCGTCATCCGTACGGGGCTGTCCGAATCGCGGCGTCCGACGATCCGTCGGTGATCATGCGGGCATGCCGGACATATGCCGGACAACCGGTGGCCGGAGAGAAAAGAGGTTCGACCAAACACCCTCGAACCACGTACACTCACTGCTCGACGGCCCACCGAAAAAGACCGGAGCTTTCACCGCTTGTGCAGACAGCGGCGGGAGATGCGGTAGGTTGGTCGCTACCGGAGCCGCGAGGCACCGTAGGGCAATAGCTCAATTGGTAGAGCACCGGTCTCCAAAACCGGCGGTTGGGGGTTCAAGTCCCTCTTGCCCTGCTGCTTGATCCGTCCTCAGCCCGTTCGCTCCACGGAGCGAGCGGGCTTGATGCGGAGAGGGCACCGAACAGCACCGCTTTAGCCGGCCGCTCGTGCCCCATCGGGCACGCAGGTGATGATCGGCAGAACCCGGATTCAGGTGAGGACGAGTGACGGAGACCACGGGCTCCACCGCAACGCCTGAGAGCGGCAACCACGCCGACGGCGCTGCCGAGACCACGCCTGCCGAGGGCGAGGCGCTCTCGCGCCGCGACCGCAAGCGGGCCAACCGCTCCGGCGACAAGAAGTCCGGCAAGCGGGCCAAGAAGGGCCTGTTCGCCCGGATCGGCCTCTTCTACCGCCAGATCATCGCCGAGCTGCGCAAGGTCGTCTGGCCCACCCGCGGAGAGCTCACCAACTACACGGCGGTCGTGGTCACCTTCGTCGTGGTCATGATGGCCATCGTGGCCGGTCTGGACTACGGCTTCTCCAAGCTCAGCCTCTGGATCTTCGGCTGACCGAGCCGTCCGCCTTCGAAACGCTTCCCGACCCGGGCCGATCCTCGGCCCGGGTCGAGCTGTCTGCGCCGCACGTACACGGCCGCTACCGTTGACTCGGTACTGTTGAAGTCTCCGAGACGTCTCCTGGCGCCCGCGAGAGCGGGGCGCGCCGGGACTCGTCCCGGAGCGCGCCACCTTCACCATCTCCAGGAAAGAAGCAGCCACCGTGTCTGAGTCCCCCCTGTACGACGCCGACGAGACCGTCCGCGAGGCGGATGTCGCCGCCGAGCTGGACGCGGCCGAGCTGGCTGACGACGCCGAGTCCGCCGAGCCGATCGCGGACGCCGCGGACAGCGACGAGGACGAGGCCGAGGCGTACGACGAGGCCGAGGCCGGCGAGCCGGCCGAGGCGGCCGAGCTGCACGTGGAGGCCGTCGAGGACCTCGCCGCCGAGGCGCCCGTCGTCGAGGAGACCGTGGTCGAGGAGGCCGTCGAGGTCGACCCGGTCGCCAAGTTCCGCGAGGACCTGCGCTTCATGCCGGGCGAGTGGTACGTCATCCACACCTACGCCGGCTACGAGAACCGGGTGAAGCAGAACCTCGAGCAGCGTGCCGTCTCGCTGAACGTCGAGGAGTACATCTTCCAGGCCGAGGTGCCGCAGGAGGAGGTCGTCCAGATCAAGAACGGCGACCGCAAGACCATCCGGCAGAACAAGCTCCCCGGCTACGTCCTCGTGCGCATGGACCTCACCCCCGAGTCGTGGGGCGTCGTGCGCAACACCCCCGGCGTCACCGGCTTCGTCGGCAACGCCTACGACCCGTACCCGCTGACCCTGGACGAGGTCGTCAAGATGCTCGCCCCGGACGTCGAGCGCCAGGCGGCCAAGGAGGCCGGCAAGGCCTCGCCGGTCCGCCCGGTCGAGGTCCAGGTGCTGGACTTCGAGGTCGGCGACTCGGTCACCGTCACGGACGGCCCGTTCGCGACCCTGCAGGCGACCATCAACGAGATCAACCCCGACTCGAAGAAGGTCAAGGGCCTGGTCGAGATCTTCGGCCGGGAGACCCCGGTCGAGCTCTCCTTCGACCAGATCCAGAAGAACTAGTTCGTACGGTCTTCGGATTCGGGGCGGGGCCGAGGGCCCTGCCCCGAATCCGTTTTGGTCCAGCGGCGCTGAGACGTTAGCCTGGTCCGATGTGTGTGCTGGCGGCCGGGTGTCGCCCCGGTTCCGCACACACCAGCAATCACCTCTCGGAAGGACCCGGAGAGACATGCCTCCCAAGAAGAAGAAGGTCACGGGGCTTATCAAGCTCCAGATCAACGCCGGCGCGGCCAACCCGGCGCCGCCGGTCGGCCCCGCGCTGGGTCAGCACGGCGTCAACATCATGGAGTTCTGCAAGGCCTACAACGCCGCGACCGAGTCGCAGCGCGGCATGATCGTGCCGGTGGAGATCACGGTCTACGAGGACCGTTCCTTCACCTTCATCACGAAGACGCCGCCGGCCGCGCGCCTCATCCTGAAGGCCGCCGGTGTCGAGAAGGGCTCCAGCGAGCCGCACAAGACCAAGGTCGCCAAGCTCACCAGCGCCCAGGTCCGCGAGATCGCCACCACCAAGATGCCCGACCTGAACGCCAACGACCTGGACGCCGCGGAGAAGATCATCGCCGGCACCGCCCGGTCGATGGGCATCACCGTCGAGGGCTGATCCCCGTCCCGCCAGGGACTGGTGTCACAGTCTCGTCCCCCCGTGGTAGGGCCTGCGCAGGCCCGTAGCTACCACAACTCCAATCACCATTCAGGAGCAGCAGTGAAGCGCAGCAAGGCTCTGAAGGCCGCGGACGCTCAGGTCGACCGCGAGCGCCTTTACGCCCCCCTCGAGGCCATCCGCCTCGCCAAGGCGACCAGCACCACCAAGTTCGACGGCACCGTCGAGGTCGCCATGCGTCTGGGTGTCGACCCGCGCAAGGCCGACCAGATGGTCCGCAGCACCGTGATCCTCCCGCACGGCACCGGTAAGACCGCTCGGGTCCTGGTCTTCGCGACCGGCGAGCGTGCCGAGGCCGCGCGTGCTGCGGGCGCCGACATCGTCGGCTCCGACGAGCTCATCGACGAGGTCGCCAAGGGCCGCCTCGACTTCGACGCCGTCGTCGCCACCCCGGACCTCATGGGCAAGGTCGGCCGCCTCGGCCGCGTGCTCGGCCCCCGTGGTCTGATGCCGAACCCGAAGACCGGCACCGTGACCCCGGACGTCGCCAAGGCTGTCAACGACATCAAGGGCGGCAAGATCGAGTTCCGCGTCGACAAGCACTCGAACCTGCACTTCATCATCGGTAAGGCCTCCTTCACCGACGAGCAGCTGGTCGAGAACTACGCCGCCGCGCTGGACGAGGTGCTCCGCGCCAAGCCGTCCGCCGCGAAGGGTCGCTACATCAAGAAGACGGCGATCACCACCACCATGGGCCCCGGCGTCCCGGTGGACCCGAACCGCACCCGCAACCTCCTCGTCGAGGAGGACCCGGCCGCGGTCTGACGCTGAGCGAGCGCAAGCGAGCGAAGTGAACGATCCCGGCCCGTGATCGCAGCCGCGGTCTGACGCTGAGCGAGCGCAAGCGAGCGAAGCGACGGATTCCGGCCCATGATCGCAGTCGCGGTCTGAGCCTTCCGGCTCTAGAGCAGTCCGTTACGGCGGGCCCGCACTCCCCTCACCGGGAGTGCGGGCCCGCCGTCGTTTCCGGATCGGGACAGGGGGCGGCTGGGACAGCCGGGCCGGAACGTCGTACGCTCGGCCGGTCCGACCATGCGACCGAACCCGCCGGAGTGTGTGCCGTGCCGCCCGCCCTTCGCCCCGCCGCCTCGGCGGCGGTCCTGTTACTGCTCGGCGCCGCCACCGGGTGCAGCCTGCTCGCCGCCCCGGGAGGAGGCACCCCCGGGAGCGCCGCGCCGGTGCCGCCCAGGCAGGTGGTGCTCCAGGCCGGACAGGCGCTGGACGACGCCGGGGGCGCCCGGATCGACGTGGTCGAGGAGGGCCCGGCCGGCCGCCGCACCGCGAGCGGCACGCTGGCCTGGGGCTCCCGGGACGAGGCCGACCTGAGCGTCACCGACGAGCTCGGCACCGGTCGGCTGACCGTCCGGGACGGCGCGCTCGACCTCGCCTACCAGGGCGGCGCCGCCAAGCACACGGACCGGGCGAGCGCCGAGTCGCTGGACCCGCGGGCGGGCGCCGAACCGGGCGGCTACGCGGGTGGCTGGATGACCGGGCTGGTCACCAGCCCCGGCAGCACCGCGTACGCCATGGCCCGGGCCGGGACGCTCGGTTCGCTCGGCGGCGAGCAGCTGGCCGGGACGACGGTCGCGCACTACCGGGGATCGGCTCCGGTGGCCGACTACTTCGGCGCCGACCGGGAGTTGACGCCTGAGCGCCTCGCCGTGGTGCTCGCCTACTACCGCCGGCACGGGGTCACCACGATCGGCGTCGACGTCTGGGTCGGGCCCGGTGGCAAACTGCTGCGGCTGCGCGAGACGGCCTCGGGCAGCGACGGAACCGTGCTTACCACGACGAACGTCTCCGCCCCCGTAGACGGGGACGGAACGCCCGCCCCGACGGGCTGATGGCGGCGGGGACATCCCGTGGGTGCCTGTCGTGGTGATCCGTTAGAGTCCGCGTGACGAAGAAGCCGAAAATCGGCTTTTCCATGGATCGTTCGGATCTCACGAAGGGGCTCCCATGCGCGCTGTGCGCCTCGCTTCGGCCGCTGTCACGGCCGCCGTCCTGCTCGCCGGCCTGACCGCCTGCGGCTCCAGCGCCAAGAGCGGGAACGACGCCGCCAAGAGCGGCGACGCCAAGGCCGGCGACACCAAGACCGGCGACGCCAAGCCCGGCGACGTGGCGGCGGGTGCTCTGGCGGGAGACCCGAAGGCCGCGCTGGCCGCCGCCGTGCTGGTGATGCAGAAGGCCGGCAACGGCAAGGTCGCCATGATCGCCCCGAACGGCACCAAGCGCCCCGAGGGCAAGGGCGACGCCGACTGGAAGAGCCCGACCGCGCCTGCCATCGACCTGGCCAGCGAGGAGGAGGGCAAGAAGTTCCGCGTCCGCGTGCTCGGGACCGACACCTACCTCGGCGGCGGTGACGCCCAGGCGGCGGTGATGGGCGGCAAGCACTGGGTCAAGGTGACCCCCACCAACCAGATGGGCGCCGGCTTCCTGGTGATGGGCCAGATGCTCAACCCGGTGATCCAGCTGACCCTCGCATCGCAGGGGAAGCCGACCAAGGTCGGCGAGGAGACCGTCGACGGCGTGCAGACCACCCACTTCCGGGCGGTCGAGGACGCCTCCGTCATGGTGGCGGGGATGCCGAACCTCTCGCCGGAGCAGCGTCAGGCCGCCCAGAAGGTCCTGGAGGAGGACGGCAAGAACCTCACCGTCGACCTCTGGCTCAACGGCAAGATGGAGCTCGTCCAGTACAAGGAGTTCGGCGACAAGGCCGGCGAGCAGAAGGCCGTCACCGTCAAGTACTCCGGGCTCGGCACCGCCGCGAAGATCGAGGCGCCCGCCGCGACCGACCTCGGCAGCGAGGCCGACATCCTCAAGCTGCTCGGCTGAGCCTGCTGGCTGGCAAGGTGGCCGGACGGTCAAGGCCGTCGACGCGGCGACCGGGTTGAAAGGGGAAGACGATGGCGGGACGGCAGCGGCTGGCGGCCCTGGTGGCCGTCGTGCTGCTGGCGACCGGGCTGACCGGGTGCAGCGCGGACGACGCGTCGTCGTCCGCGCCGTCCGGCAGCCCGACCCCGACCAGCGCCACCCCGACCGGACCGGCCAAGCCGACCGACCGGTCGCCGCACGGCGTCCTGCTCTCCGCCCAGCTGGCCGTGCAGACCGCCCGCCGGGCCAAGGTCAGCTACCGGCTGGGGAACGACGCCGGCGCCGGGCCGCTGTTCTGGCAGCCCAAGACGGCACTCCAGATCAAGCGGTCCAGCCCGGCCGACGCCGAGCAGCTGATCGTCGTGGACACCGTCGGCTACCAGGGCGGCGACGCGGCCACCGCGGCCCGGCAGGGCGGCCGGCACTGGGAGCGGTTCGCCGTCCCGGCCGACCCGGACGGCCGCCGGGAGGTGCCGTACGCGGGGCTGATCGACCTGCTGAACCCGGTCGAGGCGCTGGCCGCGGCGACCGCCGACGGCGTGGACGCCCGGTTCGTCGGCGAGGAGAAGTTCGAGGACTCGACGGTCGAGCACTACCAGGTCACCACCACCGCCGAGAAGTACGCGGCGGCCCAGACCCCGCTGCCCCAGGCCCGGCGGGACGGGCTGCGCGCCGCGCTCGCCCCCGGCGGTTCGACCGCGCTGACCCTGGACCTCTGGCTGAGCGACAAGGACCAGCTGGTCAAGCTCCAGCGCACCGGCAGCGGGGACACCGGCCGGGCGGACGACTCGGTGGTCTACACCGATCTCGGCGGCGCGCTGCTCTCGGTGCAGGCCCCCGCCGAGACGGACACCGTGGACACGGGCACCCGGACGGTCTCCCCGCTGGCCCGCTGAGGCCCGGCGGTTTCCGTCGGCTCGGGGCCGATTTGCCCGGGACGGCGGAGTCCGGCTACTGTGGCCGAAGCCAAAGACCGCTGGTTGTCACCGTGCACTCGCGAGGGAGCCGGGGACCGAAGGATCTGCGATTCGTCGCAGGCAGCCCGCGCAGGTTTGTCTGGAGCTTCGACTTCCGGGTTTCGCGTCCGCGTGACAGCCCGTTGAGGTCGTGTCGAGCCCCGTGCGCCTGCGCACCGGGGCTCATCTGCTTTTCCGCAGGAGCTTTCCTTCCGTCCGGTCGGTCCGCGGCCGAATGGTCGACTTTCGCGGTCGGCCCGACTTCGACATCACGGAAGGAGGCGTACGCCTATGGCTAGGCCCGACAAGGCTGCCGCCGTCGCCGAGATCACGGACATGTTCCGTGGCTCGAACGCGGCCGTGCTGACCGAGTACCGCGGTCTGACGGTGAAGCAGGTCAAGACCCTGCGTCGCTCGCTGGGTGAGAACGCCCAGTACGCCGTGGTGAAGAACACGCTGACCAAGATCGCGGCCAACGAGGCCGGGATCACGTCGCTCGACGACCTGTTCAACGGTCCGACGGCTGTCGCCTTCGTCACCGGTGACCCGGTGGAGTCGGCGAAGGCTCTGCGTGACTTCGCCAAGGAGAACCCCGCTCTCGTCATCAAGGGCGGTGTCCTTGATGGCAAGGCGCTGTCCGCCGACGAGATCAAGAAGCTCGCGGACCTCGAGTCCCGCGAGGTGCTGCTCGCCAAGCTGGCGGGTGCCCTGAAGGCCAAGCAGTCCCAGGCTGCCGCCGTCTTCCAGGCCCTGCCCTCGAAGCTCGTCCGCACGGTCGAGGCCCTTCGGGAGAAGGCCGAGCAGGGCGGTGCCGGTACTCCGGCTCCCGCCGCCGAGGACGCTGCCGCCGAGTAATCGGCAGGCTCACGCCTCGCTGCGGGCCCGTACGCCCGCCAACCCGTACATCCGGCACCACCTGCCGATTTAGTGGAAGGACGCCATCATGGCGAAGCTGACCCAGGACGAGCTGCTCGCGCAGTTCGAGGAGATGACCCTCATCGAGCTCGCCGAGTTCGTGAAGGCCTTCGAGGACAAGTTCGACGTCACCGCCGCCGCCCCGGTTGCCGTGGCCGGCGTTGCCGCCCAGGGCGCCCCGGTCGAGGCCGCTGAGGAGCAGGACGAGTTCGACGTCATCCTCGAGGCCGCTGGCGACAAGAAGATCCAGGTCATCAAGGAGGTCCGCACCCTGACCTCCCTCGGCCTGAAGGAGGCCAAGGACCTGGTGGACACCGCCGGTGCCAAGGTTCTCGAGAAGGTCGCCAAGGACGTTGCCGAGAAGGCCAAGGCTGCCCTCGAGGGCGCCGGCGCCAAGGTCACCGTCAAGTGATCCTGCGCCCCCTCTGAGGGGGCGTGCGGCCGGGCCGATCACCCTTGTGGGTGGTCGGCCCGGCCTTTTTCGGTTTCCGGGCGGCACGGGCCGGACCCGGCCCGGACACACCGGTGTGGCGGACGGCGCACTCGGCACTGTCGGCGCGGACGGGTATGGTGATCACCGTCATCGCAGGCGGCCTCCGCCACGGCTTCTGTAACGCCGGGGGGTTTCCGGCCGATGAAGGAGTCGAGGTCCGCACCGCAGACGGGCCCTTGACGAACCAGGCGAGGCGCGCGATTCTCAAGGCGCGAGTCCGCCCGGTTGGTTTGCGGCTGGATGCATAACCAGCGGCTCCGGCGGGAAATGACTCCTCGTGAGTTGTGAGGCCCGGGTAGCGCCCGGGCCGGTGCAGTACCCAGAGCAGTACCGGTGGGCGTCCGCGTCCGTCGGCTACCGGGAGGAGTCTCCGATTCGGTTTCCGAATCAGAGCTGGACAGCAGTGTGCCCTTTGGCTACACTGTCCCTTTGCGCTGCCTGTTAGCTTCTCCGTGACTCGTCGCCCGGAGTTTGCGTTGCCCTGAAGGGGTCTGGCATCGCCTCCGCAAAGCGGCTCTGACCTGGGGTTTCGGTCCCGGCAGAGGTGGTCACGGAGGCGGGACCAAGCCCAAGCAGGCCCGGCTGGTACGCGCGTAGTGAGCTCCGAGCCCTCGGAAGGACCCCCCTCTTGGCCGCGCCGCGCAACGCCTCGAACAATTCCGCCGCATCCACCGCCCCGCTCCGCGTCTCGTTCGCGAAGATCAAGGAGCCCCTTGAGGTCCCGAACCTCCTGGCCCTGCAGACCGAGAGCTTTGACTGGCTGCTCGGCAACGCGGCCTGGAAGTCCCGGGTCGAGCAGGCGCTGGAGAGTGGTCAGGACGTCCCCACCAAGTCCGGTCTGGAGGAGATCTTCGAGGAGATCTCCCCGATCGAGGACTTCAGCGGGTCGATGTCCCTGACCTTCCGCGACCACCGTTTCGAGCCGCCGAAGAACTCCATTGACGAGTGCAAGGACCGCGACTTCACGTACGCGGCTCCGCTCTTCGTCACGGCCGAGTTCACCAACAACGAGACCGGTGAGATCAAGTCTCAGACGGTCTTCATGGGCGACTTCCCGCTCATGACCCACAAGGGCACGTTCGTGATCAACGGCACCGAGCGTGTCGTCGTGTCGCAGCTGGTCCGCTCCCCGGGTGTGTACTTCGACTCCACCCTGGACAAGGTGTCCGACAAGGACATCTACTCCTGCAAGGTCATCCCCTCGCGTGGTGCCTGGCTGGAGATGGAGATCGACAAGCGCGACATGGTCGGCGTTCGCATCGACCGCAAGCGCAAGCAGTCCGTCACCGTGCTGCTCAAGGCGCTCGGCTGGACCAACGAGATGATTCTCGAGGAGTTCGGCGAGTACGAGTCCATGCGCAACACCCTGGAGAAGGACCACACCCAGGGCCAGGACGACGCGCTGCTGGACATCTACCGCAAGCTGCGCCCGGGCGAGCCGCCGACGCGCGAGGCCGCGCAGACGCTGTTGGAGAACCTGTACTTCAACCCGAAGCGCTACGACCTCGCCAAGGTGGGCCGCTACAAGGTCAACCGCAAGCTGGGCAACGCCGAGTCGCTGGACTCCGGCGTGCTCACCGAGCCCGACATCATCGGTGCGATCAAGTACCTGGTGAAGCTGCACGCCGGTGAGACCGAGTGGAACGACGAGACCGGCCGCGACATCGTGGTCGAGGTCGACGACATCGACCACTTCGGCAACCGCCGCCTGCGCAACGTCGGCGAGCTCATCCAGAACCAGGTCCGTACGGGTCTCGCCCGCATGGAGCGCGTCGTGCGCGAGCGCATGACCACCCAGGACGTCGAGGCGATCACGCCGCAGACCCTGATCAACATCCGGCCGGTCGTCGCCTCCATCAAGGAGTTCTTCGGCACCAGCCAGCTGTCGCAGTTCATGGACCAGACGAACCCGCTGTCGGGCCTGACCCACAAGCGCCGTCTGTCCGCCCTCGGTCCCGGTGGTCTCTCCCGTGAGCGCGCCGGCTTCGAGGTCCGTGACGTGCACCCCTCGCACTACGGCCGCATGTGTCCGATCGAGACCCCGGAAGGCCCGAACATCGGTCTGATCGGGTCGCTGGCCTCGTACGGCCGGGTCAACGCCTTCGGCTTCATCGAGACCCCGTACCGCAAGGTCGTCGACGGTGTCGTCACCGAGCAGGTGGACTACCTCACCGCCGACGAGGAGGACCGCTACGTCATCGCCCAGGCGAACGCGCCGCTGACCGCGGACCTGCGCTTCGCCGAGCCGCGTGTCCTGGTCCGCCGCCGTGGTGGCGAGATCGACTACATCCCCGGCACCGAGATCGACTACATGGACGTCTCGCCGCGCCAGATGGTGTCGGTCGCGACCGCCATGATCCCGTTCCTCGAGCACGACGACGCCAACCGCGCGCTCATGGGCTCGAACATGATGCGCCAGGCGGTGCCGCTGCTGAAGAGCGAGGCTCCGCTGGTCGGTACCGGCATGGAGTACCGCTGCGCCGTCGACGCCGCCGACGTCATCACCGCCGAGAAGGCCGGTGTCGTCCAGGAGGTCTCGGCCGACTACGTCACCGTGGCCAACGACGACGGCACCTACACCACGTACCGCGCCGCCAAGTTCACCCGCTCGAACCAGGGCACCGCCTTCAACCAGAAGGTGCTCGTGGACGAGGGCGCCCGGGTCGAGACCGGCCAGGTCCTGGCCGACGGCCCGTGCACCGACGAGGGCGAGATGGCCCTCGGCAAGAACCTGCTCGTGGCGTTCATGTCGTGGGAGGGTCACAACTACGAGGACGCGATCATCCTGTCGCAGCGCCTCGTGCAGGACGACGTCCTCTCCTCGATCCACATCGAGGAGCACGAGGTCGACGCCCGTGACACCAAGCTCGGCCCCGAGGAGATCACCCGGGACATCCCGAACGTCTCCGAGGAGGTCCTCGCCGACCTCGACGAGCGCGGCATCATCCGCATCGGTGCCGACGTCGTCACCGGCGACATCCTGGTCGGCAAGGTCACCCCGAAGGGTGAGACCGAGCTGACCCCGGAGGAGCGCCTGCTCCGCGCGATCTTCGGTGAGAAGGCCCGTGAGGTCCGCGACACCTCGCTGAAGGTCCCGCACGGTGAGTCCGGCAAGGTCATCGGCGTCCGCGTCTTCGACCGCGAAGAGGGCGACGAGCTCCCGCCGGGCGTCAACCAGCTGGTCCGCGTCTACGTGGCCCAGAAGCGCAAGATCACCAACGGTGACAAGCTCGCCGGCCGTCACGGCAACAAGGGCGTCATCTCCAAGATCCTGCCGGTCGAGGACATGCCGTTCCTGGAGGACGGCACCCCGGTCGACATCATCCTCAACCCGCTGGGCGTCCCGTCCCGAATGAACCCCGGGCAGGTCCTGGAGATCCACCTCGGGTGGCTCGCCAAGCAGGGCTGGGACGTCTCCGGCCTCGCCGACGAGTGGGCCCAGCGCCTGCAGGCGATCGGCGCCGACACGGTCCAGGGCGGCACCAACCTCGCCACCCCGGTCTTCGACGGCGCCCGCGAGGACGAGATCACCGGCCTGCTGGACAACACCACCCTCACCCGTGACGGCGAGCGCCTGGTGAACTCCACCGGCAAGGCCCGGCTGTTCGACGGCCGTTCCGGCGAGCCGTTCCCGATGCCGGTCTCGGTCGGCTACATGTACATCCTCAAGCTGCACCACCTGGTCGACGACAAGCTGCACGCCCGCTCGACCGGCCCGTACTCGATGATCACCCAGCAGCCGCTCGGTGGTAAGGCGCAGTTCGGTGGTCAGCGCTTCGGTGAGATGGAGGTGTGGGCCCTTGAGGCGTACGGCGCGGCCTACGCGCTGCAGGAGCTGCTCACCATCAAGTCCGACGACGTCCTCGGCCGCGTGAAGGTCTACGAGGCCATCGTCAAGGGCGAGAACATCCCCGAGCCCGGCATTCCCGAGTCCTTCAAGGTGCTCATCAAGGAAATGCAGTCGCTCTGCCTCAACGTGGAGGTGCTGTCCTCGGACGGCCAGTCCATCGAGATGCGGGACTCCGACGAGGACGTGTTCCGCGCTGCCGAGGAGCTCGGCATCGACCTGTCCCGGCGCGAGCCGAGCAGCGTCGAAGAGGTCTGACGGAGGTCGGGCCGGCCCCTTGATCCCGGGCCGGCCCGCCCCCAGGCCCCCCTCAGACCACATGAACGACTCTCGACTTACGAAAGAGGGCTTGACGACCAGTGCTTGACGTCAACTTCTTCGACGAGCTCCGCATCGGCCTGGCCACCGCCGACGACATCCGCCAGTGGTCGCACGGCGAGGTCAAGAAGCCGGAGACCATCAACTACCGCACCCTGAAGCCCGAAAAGGACGGCCTCTTCTGCGAGAAGATCTTCGGCCCCACCCGGGACTGGGAGTGCTACTGCGGTAAGTACAAGCGCGTCCGCTTCAAGGGCATCATCTGCGAGCGCTGCGGCGTCGAGGTGACCCGCGCCAAGGTGCGCCGTGAGCGGATGGGCCACATCGAGCTGGCCGCCCCGGTCACCCACATCTGGTACTTCAAGGGTGTGCCGTCCCGCCTCGGCTACCTGCTCGACCTGGCGCCGAAGGACCTCGAGAAGGTCATCTACTTCGCCGCCTACATGATCACCTGGGTCGACGACGAGCGCCGCCAGCGCGACCTGCCGTCCCTGGAGGCGCACGTCTCGGTCGAGCGCCAGCAGATCGAGAACCGTCGCGACGCCGACCTCGAGGCCCGCGCCAAGAAGGCCGAGACCGACCTGGCCGAGCTGGAGGCCGAGGGCGCCAAGGCCGACGTGCGCCGCAAGGTGCGCGAGAGCGCCGAGCGCGAGATGAAGCAGCTGCGCGACCGCGCGCAGCGCGAGCTCGACCGCCTCGACGAGGTGTGGGCCCGCTTCAAGAACCTCAAGGTCCAGGACCTCGAGGGCGACGAGCTGCTCTACCGCGAGCTGCGCGACCGCTTCGGCACCTACTTCTCCGGCTCGATGGGCGCGGCGGCCCTCAAGGACCGCCTCGAGACCTTCGACCTGGCGGAGGAGTCCGAGCGCCTGCGCGAGATCATCCGCACCGGCAAGGGCCAGAAGAAGACCCGTGCGCTCAAGCGCCTCAAGGTCGTCTCCGCGTTCCTGCAGACCACCAACAAGCCCAACGGCATGGTGCTGGACTGCGTCCCGGTCATCCCGCCGGACCTGCGTCCGATGGTGCAGCTGGACGGTGGCCGCTTCGCGACCTCCGACCTGAACGACCTGTACCGCCGCGTCATCAACCGCAACAACCGCCTGAAGCGCCTGCTCGACCTCGGTGCCCCCGAGATCATCGTGAACAACGAGAAGCGCATGCTCCAGGAGGCCGTCGACGCGCTGTTCGACAACGGCCGCCGCGGCCGTCCGGTCACCGGCCCGGGCAACCGCCCGCTGAAGTCCCTCAGCGACATGCTGAAGGGCAAGCAGGGTCGTTTCCGTCAGAACCTGCTCGGCAAGCGAGTCGACTACTCGGCCCGTTCGGTCATCGTCGTCGGCCCGCAGCTCAAGCTGCACCAGTGCGGTCTGCCGAAGGCCATGGCGCTGGAGCTCTTCAAGCCGTTCGTGATGAAGCGCCTGGTCGACCTGAACCACGCGCAGAACATCAAGTCGGCCAAGCGCATGGTCGAGCGTGCCCGCCCGGTCGTGTGGGACGTGCTCGAAGAGGTCATCGCCGAGCACCCGGTCCTGCTGAACCGTGCGCCCACCCTGCACCGCCTCGGCATCCAGGCCTTCGAGCCGCAGCTGGTCGAGGGCAAGGCCATCCAGATCCACCCGCTCGTCTGCACCGCGTTCAACGCGGACTTCGACGGTGACCAGATGGCCGTCCACCTGCCGCTCTCCGCGGAGGCGCAGGCCGAGGCCCGCATCCTGATGCTGTCCTCGAACAACATCCTGAAGCCGGCCGACGGCCGCCCCGTCACCATGCCGACCCAGGACATGGTGCTCGGTCTGTTCTTCCTGACCTCGGACCGCGAGGACGTGAAGGGCGCCGGCCGCACCTTCTCGTCGACCGCCGAAGCGATCATGGCCTTCGACGCCCGCGAGCTGGACGTCCAGGCCCCGATCCAGCTGCGTCTCGGCGCCGGCACCGTCCCGCCGCGCGGCTGGACCGCCCCGCTGGACGAGGACGGCCAGCCGACCTGGTTCGACGGCGAGCCGTTCCGCCTGAACACCACCCTGGGCCGCGCGCTCTTCAACGAGCTGCTGCCCGAGGACTACCCGTTCGTCGACTACGAGGTGGGCAAGAAGCAGCTCTCCGCGATCGTCAACGACCTGGCGGAGCGCTACCCGAAGGTCGTCGTCGCGGCGACCCTGGACAACCTGAAGGCGGCCGGCTTCCACTGGTCGACCCGTTCGGGTGTCACCGTCTCGATCTCGGACGTCATCGTCCCGCCGAGCAAGCCCCAGATCCTTGAGGGCTTCGAGGCGAAGGCGGAGAAGGTCCAGAAGCAGTACGAGCGCGGTCTGATCACCAACGACGAGCGCAAGCAGGAGCTCGTCGGCATCTGGACCCAGGCGACCAACGAGGTCGCGGACGCCATGGCCGCGAACTTCCCGAAGACGAACCCCATCTTCATGATGGTCGACTCGGGTGCTCGTGGAAACATGATGCAGATGCGCCAGATCGCCGGTATGCGTGGTCTGGTGTCGAACGCCAAGAACGAGACCATCCCGCGGCCCATCAAGGCGTCGTTCCGTGAGGGTCTCACCGTGCTGGAGTACTTCATCTCCACCCACGGTGCCCGTAAGGGTCTGGCCGACACCGCCCTCCGTACCGCCGACTCCGGCTACCTCACCCGTCGTCTGGTCGACGTCTCCCAGGACGTCATCATTCGCGAGGAGGACTGCGGCACCGAGCGCGGCCTGAAGCTGGCCATCGGTTCCGTGGGCGCCGACGGCGTGCTGCGCAAGGCCGACGACGTCGAGACCAGCGTGTACGCCCGCATGCTCGCCGAGGACATCACGGTGGACGGCAAGCTCCTTGCCACCGCCAACACCGACCTCGGTGACGTGCTGATCGACGAGCTGATCCGCCACGGCGTGTCCGAGGTCAAGACCCGCTCGATCCTGACCTGTGAGTCGGCCGTCGGCACCTGCGCCATGTGCTACGGGCGCTCGCTGGCCACCGGCAAGCTGGTCGACATCGGTGAGGCGGTCGGCATCATCGCCGCCCAGTCCATCGGTGAGCCCGGTACCCAGCTGACGATGCGTACCTTCCACACCGGTGGTGTGGCCGGTGACGACATCACCCAGGGTCTGCCGCGTGTCGTCGAGCTCTTCGAGGCCCGTACCCCCAAGGGTGTGGCCCCGATCTCGGAGGCCACCGGCCGGGCGCGGATCGAGGACACCGAGAAGACCCGCAAGATCGTCATCACCCCGGACGACGGCAGCGACGAGATCGCCTACCCCGTCTCCAAGCGTGTGAAGCTGCTCGTCAGCGAGGGCGAGGCGGTCGAGGTCGGCCAGAAGCTGACCATGGGTGCCACCAACCCGCACGACGTGCTGCGGATCATGGGCCAGCGTGCCGTCCAGGTCCACCTGGTCGCCGAGGTCCAGAAGGTCTACAACTCGCAGGGTGTGTCGATCCACGACAAGCACATCGAGATCATCATCCGGCAGATGCTCCGCCGCGTGACGATCATCGAGTCGGGCGACGCCGAGCTGCTCCCGGGCGAGCTCGTCGAGCGCGGCCGCTTCGAGCAGGAGAACCGTCGTGTGGTCTCCGAGGGCGGTCACCCCGCCTCCGGCCGTCCGCAGCTGATGGGTATCACCAAGGCCTCGCTGGCCACCGAGTCCTGGCTGTCGGCCGCCTCCTTCCAGGAGACGACCCGGGTGCTCACCGACGCGGCGATCCACGCCAAGTCGGACCCGCTGCTGGGCCTCAAGGAGAACGTCATCCTCGGTAAGCTCATCCCGGCCGGTACGGGTCTGCCCCGCTACCGCAACATCCGGGTCGAGCCGACCGAGGAGGCCAAGGCCGCCATGTACTCGGCCGTCGGCTACGACGACTACGACCTGTCGCCCTTCGGCGCCGGCTCCGGCCAGGCGGTTCCGCTGGACGACTACGACTACGGCCCGTACACAGGCTGAGTCACCCCGTTGCCCGGCGACGGGCACGGATCGCAGGGCGGTCACCCCTCTTGGGGTGGCCGCCCTGCGGCGTTTCCCCGGGGCTCTCCCCCGGGGTTCTCCCCCGCGTGGGGGAGTCCCGGGAACCGGTCGGGAGAGGGAGGTGGGGGAGGGGGCCGGTGCGGGAGGCTTCTCGGCGTCGGGATGACGGGGCTTTCGAAGGGGGCCGGAAATGAAGCGGGTGCTGGGCGCGATGGCGATCACGGGGGCTGTGTTGTTCGGGATGTCGGCCTGCCTTCCCGGGGGCGGGGAGGACGAGCACCGGACAGTCAGCTACGGGGTGACGGACACCGTCCGGGAACTGGTGATCGAGGGGCACACGGGCGGGATCGTCGTCACGGGCGGCGGGAGCGCGGTGCAGGTGACCGAGCGGCAGAACTACAAGGGGGACGCGCCGCGCACCACGCACGAGGTGAAGGACGGCGTGCTGAAGCTGACGTACGACTGCGGATCCTGCGGGGTCGGGTACGACGTGCAGGTGCCGGCCGGGACCAAGGTGCGGGTGAAGGAGGAGACCGGAGGGGTGCGGCTGGTCGGGCTGGCCGCCGACGTGGACGCGGCGGTCGAGACCGGTGGCGTCGAGGCGAGCGGGCTGACCTCGCAGCAGGTGAAGCTGAGCGCCCGCAACGGCGGCGTGCACGCCGACTTCGCGGCGGCCCCGACCAAGGTGGAGGCGAACGCCTCGACCGGCGGGGTGCGGCTGAAGGTGCCGACCGGGGAGGCGTACGCGGTGGACGCGCACGCGGAGGTCGGCGGCGTGGAGGTCGGCATCCCGTCGCAGGCGGGTGCGGCCCGCACCATCACCGCGCGGGCCGAGACCGGCGGTGTGACGGTCACCGGTGCGTGACCGGGCCGTCCCGGACGTTCTGCCGGTAGGGCATGATCTTCTCCGCGGGGGCGGCGCCCCCGGCTACGGGGGAGGGGCGACGGTGGAACGTGCGGCGCGCTGGCGGAGCCGGACGGCGGGGCTGAGCCCGTACGTGCTGGACACCTTTCTGGCGGTCTGTTCGGCGGCGGTGTCGGTCTGGGCGGTCTACAACGACGACACGGACTGGCCCTGGTGGGTCTACCTGCTGGCGGTGTCCACCGCGCTGTTCCTGCCCTGGCGGCGCCGGGCCTCGCTGCTCCTCCT
Source organism: Streptomyces kaniharaensis (assembly GCF_009569385.1). Lineage (NCBI taxonomy): Bacteria > Bacillati > Actinomycetota > Actinomycetes > Kitasatosporales > Streptomycetaceae > Streptomyces > Streptomyces kaniharaensis. Next base: position 2,340,158 of record NZ_WBOF01000001.1, on the reverse strand, counting down.
GATCGTGGGCAGCCTGCCCTCGCTGGTGCTGTCGGTGGTTGCGCACTCGGCGAACCCGCAGGTGCCGCTGTACGCCGTGATCGGGATGTACACGGTGGCGGAGCGCTTCTCCGACCGGCAGCGCTGGGCGGTGCTGGCAGTGGTGGTGGTCGCCAATGTGATCGGCACCCACTCGCCGAACGGCGCGCTGTTCAGTGTGCTCACCTCGGTCGGCGGCTTCGTCTGCGGCTCGCTGGTGCGCACTCAACGGCAGTTGGCCCTGGTGCAGGCGGAGCGGGCGCGGGAGGCCGGCGAGCGGACGGCCAGCGAGGCGGCGAGGGCGGTCGCCGAGGAGCGGGCCCGGATCGCGCGGGAGATGCACGACATCCTGGCGCACGCCGTGTCGTTGATGGTCATTCAGGCCGAGGCCGGGCCGCTGGTGGTGCGCAGCAACCCGGACCGGGCGGTCCGCGCGTTCGACACGATCGCCGACGCGGGCCGCGACGCGATGGTCCAACTGCGTCGCGTCCTCGGGGTGTTGAAGGATCCCGAGGCGGGCCGGGAACTGGCGCCGCAGCCCGGGCTGGCCGAACTCGCCGACGTGGCCGAGCGGGTGCGCCGGGCCGGCCTGCGGGTGGAGCTCGAACTCGCCGACGGGCTGGGCGCGGTGCCCGCCGACGTGGAGGCGGCGGCGTACCGGATCGTGCAGGAGGCGCTGACCAACACCGTCAAGCACTCCGGTGCCGACCGGGTCGCGATCCGGGTGCGGCGGGCCGGGGAGGTACTGGAGGTCGTGGTCTCCGACAACGGGCGCGGGGTGCCGCTGGCCGCCGACCGTACGGTGAGCGGCTGGTCCGGCGGGCGTGGGCTGGTCGGCATCCGGGAGCGGGCCGCCGCCTGCGGCGGGCGGGCCGAGGCCGGGCCCGGGCCTGCGGGCGAGGGCTTTCTGGTGAGTGCCCGGCTGCCGTTGGGGGCGGCGGGCGTGGTGGAGAGGGTGGGCGGATGACGATTCGAGTGGTCGTCGCGGACGACCAGGAGCTGGTGCGGGCCGGGTTCGGGATGATCCTGGACGCGCAGCCGGACATCGAGGTGGTGGCCGAGGCGTGCGACGGCGCCGAGGCGGTCGAGGCGGTGCGCGTTCATGGCCCCGACGTGCTGCTGCTGGACGTCCGGATGCCGGTGATGGACGGTCTGGAGGCGGCTCGCCGGGTGTGTGCCGAGTTCCCGGCCACGAAGGTGATCATGCTGACCACCTTCGACATCGACGACTACGTCTTCGACGCGCTGTACGCGGGCGCGAGCGGCTTCCTGCTGAAGGACGTCCGGCGGGACGACCTAACGCACGGGGTGCGGATGGTCGCCTCGGGGGAGGCGCTGCTCGCGCCGTCGGTGACGAAGCGTCTGATCGGCGAGTTCGCCGCGCGCCGGCCGGGTGCGCCGGAGCGGGCGGTGCGTCCGCCGTCCAGGCTGCTGGAGCAGCTGACGGTGCGCGAGCAGGAGACGCTGCGGCTGCTGGCGCGCGGGCTGTCGAACGCGGAGATCGCGGCGGAGCTGGTGGTCAGCGAGCACACCGTGAAGACGCACGTCAGCAATGTGCTGAGCAAGCTCGGGCTGCGCGACCGGGTGCACGCGGTGGTGTTCGCGTACGAGGCCGGAGCGGTGGTGGCGGGGGAGGTCTGAGCGGGGTCCGTCGTACGGGGGAGGCGGGGAGTTCGCCGGTGCGGGCGATCCGTGACGAGGGCCCCGGCGGACAGGATCCGTGGTGTCGGAACGGATCACGGACACCGCAGGAGACCGCAGATGAACGCCACTCGGAACGCCCGCCTCACCTCGTACGCCGTCGTCGGCGCCCCCGCGCTGATGGCGCTGTACGGCGGCATCCGGCTGGTGCCGGGCTCCCGCGAGCCGGGCCCCGGCTGGACGGCCGGCCATGCCGCGATGTTCGCCGGGCTGCTGCTGTTCGCCCCGGTGTTCCTCGCCCTGCGCCGGCTGATCGCCCCGCGCGGCACGGCCGCCGGGCGGCTGGCGGCGGGCGCCGCGCTGGGGACGGCTTTCGCGGGCCTGGCGGCCTCGTTGGTGCAGATCGGGATCGACCTGTACGTGGGCTTGGCGGCCGCGACCAAGGACGAGCAGTCGCGGATGTTCGAGCGCGTCCAGGCCGTCCCGGGTGTGCTCGCGGCGGTCTACAAGGTCGGCCCGCTGCTGTTCTACGTCGGCCTGCTGGCGCTGCTGGTCGCCGCCTCGGTCGGTGCGGCGCGGACGCTGCGCTGGTGGAGCCCGGTGCTGATGGTGGTCGGGACCGTCGCCTCGGCGGCCGATCTGGCGCTGATCCCGCTGGCCGCCGGGTGCTACCTGGTGGCGCTGGCCCCGCTCGCCCGGCCGGCCGTGGCACTCCGCCCGGCGCTCGCGTGACGTGCCTCAGCTCATCCGGAACACCGGTCCGCGCGGGGTGAACGGCAGCCCGGCACCCTTCGGGACGAGGTAGGCGTGCTCGCGGCGCACCCGCAGCACGTCGCACTCGCCGTCGGTGATGACCAGCACGGGCGCCCCGGGCGGGAAGTCCTCGGCTCGCTCCAGCAGGTCGATGCCCGGCTGGAGGACGGTGCCGCCGCGCCCGCGGATCCGGACCCGGCCGGCGATCTCGGTGACCGCGACGTACCCGGCGTCGTGCGGGGCGGCGTCGCAGTGCACCACCCGGGCGGCCGGGACGTCCCGCGCGGTGGCGTACGAGGCGATCGCGCCGAGCGCCTTGCCGAGCAGGACCGGGCTCATCGAGCCGGAGGTGTCCAGCACGACCCCGAAGGTGCAGCGCGGGACGTCCTGCTCCGGGTGGTAGCGCCCGGCCCGGGGGATGTCCGGGGTGGCGGACTGCCGGCGGGCGGGTCGGGAGTAGCTGCGGACCGGTTCCGGGCTCGGCACGAACTCGTCGAACCAGCGGGCCAGTCGGGCGTCCCAGGGCAGCGGCGGGTGGGCGAGGGCGCGGATCTCCTCGACCAGCCCGGCCGGGATCAGGCCGCGTCCGCGCCGGTGCAGCTCGAAGCCCTGCTGGAGGCCGCGCCGGTAGAGGTCGTCGAGGTCCACGTAGTCGCGCGGGCCGCGGTCGAGGGGCTCGCCGAGGATGTCCGGGCGGTTCTTGCCGGCCAGGGTGGCGAGCCGGCGGATGCGGCGCTGGTCGCGGACGATCCGGTCGTACACCTCCTCGGCGGACAGGCCCTTCAACTGCGGGTCGTGCAGCAGTCCCTGGGGCATGTCGCCGACGCCCATCTCCAGCAGCCAGGCGTTGATGACGTAGTCGGCGGCGACGTTGAACAGGAACGGGTCGCGTCCGCCGCGGCGCTCGCCGTGCCGCAGGGCGGCGTGCAGCATCTCGTGGCCGAGGATGAACCGCCACTCCTCGTCGGTGTGGTGGCGCAGCGGGTTGACGTAGATCTCCCCGGCGTCGGCGTTGACGGCGGCGACGTCGATGCCGTGGGCGCGGGCGAGTTCGGCGTCGGCGACCACGGTGAGGCCGGCCGCGATGCCGCCGAGCAGCGGGAAGGAGGAGACGAACCAACCGAGTGCCCTGGTCCACGGGCGCTCGGGCAGGCGCTCACCGGTCTGCTCGTCGATCCGGCCGCCGGCCCGGTCCATCGCGGCGGACATGGTGCGGGTGAGCGCGGCGGCGAAGGCGGCCGACCAGTCCTGTGGGGGACGGCCGCTGCTGGTCCATTCGACCAGCAGCTGGTCGGCGGCGGCGCCCGCGGTGCCGACCGCCGCGGCGGTGCCGGCCGGCGGCAGGCCGTCGCGGCGCCAGCGCTCGGCCAGCTCCTCCTCGTCCCCGCCGGGGTACTCCTGCGGGAGGGCGACCGGGGCGCGGCCGACCGGGAAGGTGGCGAGGAAGCGGTTGACCACCGCGCAGCGGGCGGCCGTCTGGTACGCGTCGGGCTGGACGCGGCTGCCCCGGGCGGCTGGAACGTGGCCGAAGCCGAGGTGCAGCAGGCAGTGCGCCAGCACCCAGGCCCACTCCTCGGGCTCGGCGCGGCGGCGCGGGTTGACGTGGACGGTGCCGCCGGAGTCGACCACCGCCCAGCCTCCGGCGGGCGCGTGCCCGCAGTCGTCGCTGCGGCAGAAGCCGGCCGGCAGGGCGGCGAGGGCCGGATTGCGGCGCAGCAGCTGGACGCCCTCGGCGAAGATCTCCGCGCCCGGGTCGGGCTTCTTCTGCGCGGACGGCCTCACCGGCGGGCCTCGACCAGCCGGGGCATGTCCCGGGCGGCCTCGATCAGGAACCAGGACGGCAGCACCGGGTTTCCGTCCGATCCGTCGGCGATCACCGTCTGGGCGACCTCGACCGAGATCTCGGCGAGCTGCACCAGCAGCGACTTGGCCCGGAAGGCGGTCTGCCGCTGCGCCCCGGAGGCGTGCTCCTTGCTGGCGGGCAGGTCCTTGACCAGCCGGCCGCGGAAGGAGTCGGCGAGGTAGTAGAGCAGGTCGCGGTCCTCCACCCGGTGCGGCCAGCGGGCGTCGCCCTTGAGGATCGCCTCCACGCCGTAGGAGTTGCGGACGATCTTCGCGTAGCCGCAGAAGGCCACCGCGTGCTGCGGGGTGAGCAGGCCGTACGCGAGGACCTTGAGGGTGCCTTCGTCGAGGGTGGGCCCGAAGGAGTGCAGCGCGTCGGAGAGCATGTGCCAGGCGCGCGGCGTGGAGAACGGCTCCTCGGACTTGGGCGGAGCGGACCACAGGTGGTCGGGCCGGTCGGTGAGGTAGTCGACGACCCAGGGGTGGATGCCGGCGCCGGCCGCCCAGCGCAGCCAGTCCTCGGCGCTGGCCCGCAGATGGACGTGGACCATGCGGTTGACCAGCGCGGACGCCATCGGTCGGGCGAGCGCGCCGTCGGTGGCGCGGTTCCCGGCGCCGATCACGATCGAGCCGGGCGGCAGCTCGTACGAGCCGATCCGGCGGTCGAGGATGAGCGAGTAGAAGGCCTTCTGGACGTCCGGGCCGGCCGCGTTGAGCTCGTCCAGGAACAGGCAGTACGGCTCGTCGCGGGCGATCTGCTCGGGCGGGCAGAACCGGGAGCGGCCGTCCGGGGTGAGCTGCGGGACGCCGATCAGGTCCTCCGGGGCGAGCTGGGTGCCGACCAGGCTCACGCACTCCAGACCGAGCGACTCGGCGAACTCCCGGACCAGGGACGACTTGCCGATACCGGGAGCGCCCCAGAGGAACACCGGGCGGACGGTGGCCAGTCCGAGCAGCAGCTCGGGGATCTGGGCGGGTGAGACGCTGACTGCTCCCTGCACGGGGCTCCTTCGCGGTACGGCGGGTGACCGGGCCAGTGTGCGGTGGGAGTTGACGCGGCGCACCCGGATTTTTTTCGGTGGCCGCCGGCGGGCCCGCCGCCGTACCGTCCGGGTATGAACGCGAAGCGCCCGCTGATCGCCGTGCTCACCGGCGCCGGCATCTCGACGGACTCCGGCATCCCCGACTACCGCGGCCCGGCTGGGCTCTGGCAGCGCGACCCTTCGGCGCAGCAGCTGGTCACCATCGGCCCGTACCTGGCCGATCCGGAGGTGCGTCGGCGGGCCTGGCTGATGCGCCGGGAGGCCGGGGCGCTGGCCGCCGAGCCGAACGCCGGGCACCGGGCGCTGGTCGACCTGGAGCGCTCCGGTCCGCCCGTACGGGTGCTCACCCAGAACGTGGACGGCCTGCACCAGCGCGCCGGCCTGCCCGCCCGCAAGGTGCTCGAACTGCACGGCACCGCCCGGGAGGTGCAGTGCGCGCGCTGCCGGGTGGTCGGCGACATGGCCGAGGCGCTGGCGCGGGTCGACGCGGGCGAGCCGGACCCGGCCTGCCGGGAGTGCGGGGGGATCCTGCGCCCGCGCACGGTGATGTTCGGGGAGGCCCTGGACCCGGTGGTGCTCCGGCAGGCCGACGCCATCGCCAAGGCCTGCGACCTGTTCGTCGCGGTGGGCACCAGCCTCCAGGTCCACCCGGCCGCTGTGCTGCCGCAGATCGCGCTGGAGGGCGGCGCCCGCCTGATCGTCATGAACGGCGAGCCGACCCCGTTCGACGAGGCCGCGGACGAGGTGATCCGGGAGCCGATCTCCACGGCTCTCCCGGCGCTGGTGCGGAAGTTGCTCACCGAAGGGGCTTAAATTCGGACGAACCGCGTGCGTACGATGATCCTTCCCGGCTCCCCCTCACGGCCTGGAGTGATCGACCGATGACGACGACGGCGAAGTTCGACCCCTGGTCGGCGGCGTTCGTGGCGCACCCGTACGACGCGTACGCCGAGCTGCGCGAGCACGCGCCGGTGACGTACTACGAGCCGACGAAGCAGTGGCTCGTCTCGTGCCACGAGGACGTCAGCGCCCTGCTGCGCGACCGCCGGCTCGGGCGCACCTACACCCACCGCTACAGCCACGAGGAGTTCGGGCGGCCCGCGCCCGACCCGGCGCACGAGCCGTTCCACACCCTGAACGACAACGGGCTGCTCGACCTGGAGGCGCCCGACCACACCCGGATCCGCCGGCTGGTGTCCAAGGCCTTCACCCCGCGCATGGTCGAGGGCCTGCGGCCGACCGTCCGTCGGCTCGCCGGGGAACTCGTGGACGGGCTGCTCGCGGACGGCGGCGGCGACCTGATCGCCGCCGCCGCCGAGCCGCTGCCCGTCGCCGTGATCGCCGAGATGCTGGGCGTCCCGGAGGCCGACCGGCACCTGCTGCGGCCCTGGTCCGCCGACATCACCGGCATGTTCGAGCTCAACCCCACCGAGGAGGCCGCCCGCCGGGCGGTCACCGCGAGCATCGAGTTCTCCGACTACCTGCGCGCCCTGATCCGCGAGCGCCGCGCCGCCCCCGGCACCGACCTCATCAGCGCGCTCATCCACGCCCAGGAGGGCTCGGACGCGCTCAGCGAGCAGGAGATGATCTCCACCTGCGTGCTGCTGCTCAACGCCGGCCACGAGGCCACCGTCAACACCACCGGCAACGGCTGGTGGGCGCTGTTCCGCAACCCCGGCGAACTCGCCCGGCTGCGCGGCGCGGTGGACGACCTGCTGCCCACCGCCGTCGAGGAGCTGATGCGCTGGGACACCCCGCTGCAGATGTTCGAGCGCTGGGTACTGGAGGACGTCGAGGTGCACGGCGTCACCATCCCGCGCGGCTGCGAGATCGCCCTGCTCTTCGGCTCCGCCAACCGCGACCCGCAGCGCTTCGCCGACCCCGACCGGCTCGACCTCGGCCGCACCGACAACCCGCACGTCACCTTCGGCGCCGGAATCCACTTCTGTCTCGGCGCCCCGCTCGCCAGACTGGAACTCACCGAGTCGTACGGCACGTTGCTGCGCCGGGCGCCGGGCCTGCGGCTCGTCCGCGAGCCCGAGTGGCGCCCGGGCTACGTGATCCGGGGGCTCAAGGAACTGCTGGTCGAAGTGTGACGACGAAGAAGGGGGAGCGGCCGTGGGCAAGGCGACGGGAGCACTGCTGGGGCTGGCGATCGGGGACGCGATCGGCCGGGTGACGGAGTTCAAGTCGGTCGACAGGATCGCCGCCGACCACCCGGACTGGCGGCAACTCCCACTGCCCGACAGGGCGTTGGTCACCGACGACACCCAGATGACGCTCGCCCTCGGCCGCGGCCTGCGCACCGCCCTGGGGCGCGGTCCGCTGACGCCCCTTCGGCTGGAGCGTCCGGTCCGCGAGGAGTTCGTCGACTGGTGGCGCTCCCCGGAGAACAACCGCGCCCCCGGCATGACCTGCCTGCGCGCCTGCGAACGGCTGAGCCACCCCGAGTACCGCTGGCAGCAGGCGAGCGACGTCGGCTCCAAGGGCTGCGGCGCCAACATGCGGGTCGCCCCGATCGGGCTGATCCGCGAGCTCGACGCCCGGCAGCTCTCCGGCGCCGCGCAGCTTCAGTCCGCGCTCACCCACGGACACCCCACCGCGCTCGCCGCCAGCGACCTCACCGCGTACGCCGTCCGCAAGCTCGCCGAAGGCGTCCCGCCGGCCGGCCTGCCCGCCGTGCTGCGGGCGTACGCGCTGGCGAGCCGCAACCGGTACGACGAGTTCTGGCTCGGCGATCTCGCCGGCCGCTGGTACGGCCGCTCGCCGCAGGACGTCATCGCCCGCGGCTGGGACGACTGCCTGGGCGTGCTGGACCAGCTGGACGCCGCGCTCGCCGCGCCCGACGTCGAGGCCGACCCGTGCCTGGCCACCGGCGAGGGCTGGATCGCCGAGGAGGCCTTCGCCACCGGCCTGCTCTGCTTCCTGCTCCTGCCGGACGACCCGGTTGCGGCCGTGCGCCGGGCCGCCTACTCCAGCGGGGACTCCGACTCCATCGCGTGCCTGACCGGCGCCTTCGCCGGAGCCCACCACGGAGAGGCGGTCTGGCCTGAGGAGTGGGTCGAGCGGATCGAGTACCGGGACGAGCTGTTCGCGCTCGGGGCACTCTGGGACTGAGACGCCGAGGGGGAACCGGTGGGCGGGCGGCCACGTCGAAGAGCCATGACGAACCGCAGGACCACCGGAACCCGCCGCAGCCTCCGTCGCCCGGCGGCGCTGCTCCTCGCCGCCGCGCTCTCGGCGCCGCTGCTCACTGGCTGCGGCAGCACCGGAGCCGCCGCCCCCGCGGAGCTCCGGGCCTCCGCGCCGGCGAGCCGGCCCGCGGTCGACCCGGCGCAGGTGGCCGCCACCGCGACCGCCACCAACGCCTTCGGCCTGGACCTCCTGCACACGCTCACCGCGACGCCGGACGGCACCGGCCGCAACCTCGTGCTCTCCCCGTCCGGCCTGGCCACCGTGCTCGCCATGCTGCTGCCCGGCGCTCGCGGCGCCACCGCCGACGAACTCGCCAAGGCCCTGCACACCGACCTCACCCCGCAGCAGTACGCCCTGGCCACCGGCGCGCTCGACCGCCCGATCCCGGCCACCGACCGGCTCACCCTGCGCCAGAGCGACGACCTCTGGACGCAGCAGGGCCTGGCCGTCTCACCCGACTACCTGGCCACCCTCGCCGCCGCCTTCGACACCGGCGTGCACCCCACCGACTTCAAAAAGGACCCGGAGGGCGCCCGCAGGACCATCAACGCGGCCGTGGAGAAGGCCACCGAGGGGCGGATCAAGGACCTCTTCGGCGAGCGGCAGATCACCGGAGGCACCCGGCTCGTCCTCACCGACGCGCTCTACCTCAAGGCGAAGTGGGCCTCGGCCTTCAAGCACGAGCACACCACCGACCGCCCGTTCCACAAGCTCGACGGCTCCGCCCCGAACGTCGCCACGATGAGCCAGACCGGCACCTTCAAGTACGCCGACGGCTCCGGCGGGATCGTCGGCCAGCCCTGGCAGGCCGTCGAACTCCCCTACGCGGAAGGCGGGTTGGTGATGGACCTGATCGTCCCCGCGCAGGGCGGCTTCGCCGCGTTCACCAAGGGACTGGACCAGGCCCAGCTCGACCGGATCCTCGGTGAGCTCGGCGACCGGCCCGTCGACCTGGAGCTGCCGCGCTTCCACTTCGAGACGTCCAACGAGCTCACCCCGGCGCTGCGCTCGCTCGGCGTCAAGGCGATGTTCGACGGCGCCGATCTCAGCGGCATCGCCAAGGACTCGCTCACCGTCAGCACGGTGGTGCAGAAGGCCACCGTCGAGGTGGACGAGGACGGCACGGTGGCGGCGGCCGGCAGCGGCGTCGTCGGGGCGGCCGGAGCGGCGGCGCCGGTCGCCGGCCCCGTCCAGCTGCACATCGACCGGCCGTTCCTGTTCCTGATCCGGGACGCCAACGGCGGGCGGCCGCTCTTCCTCGGCCAGGTCACCGACCCGCTGGCGCGGTAGTCACCAGGCCGGGTAGCGCCCGCCCAGTGCCGGGTGCGACGGGTGCCGGCTGCCGAACAGCACCAGCAGGTCGTCCGCCACCCGCAGCAGCTCCGCCCGGCCCTCGACCGACCCGGCCCACTCCGGGGGCAGGGCCGACGCGCCGTACGCGGCACCGACCAGGTTGCCGCAGACGGCGCCGGTGGAGTCGCTGTCGCCGGAGTGGTTCACCGACAGCGGCAGCGCGGTCCGCACCGGGTCGGGTTCGAGGGTCGTGGCCAGCAGGCAGTACACCGCGATGGCCAGGCACTCCTCGGCGGTCCAGCCGAGCCCGACCCGCTCCACCGCCTCCGCCGACGGCTCCGACTCCTGGGCCACCCGGACCGCCCGGGCCAGCGCCTGCACCGTCTCCTTCGAGCCCGGCAGCTCGCGGATCTGGTCGACGGTCTCGCCGACCGCCGCCCACGGCTCGGTGCCGTTCGCCAGCCGCTCGACCAGCGCCGCGAACGCGCCCGCCGCGAGGTAGCCGGTCGGGTGCCCGTGGGTGAGCTGGGCGCACTGGACGGCCAGCCCGAACGAATGCTCGACGCCCAGCCGGGCCAGCCCGAACGGCGCCGAGCGCATCACCGTGCCGCAGCCCTTGGAACCGGGGTTGATCGGCCCGGGCAGCCCGATCGGGGCCGGCGGCTCGAAAGCCGGATGCTCGGACACCCCGCTCAGGCAGGCGTTGCCCGGCGCCCGCCGCGCGTACAGGAACGGCTGCCGCAGCAGCCAGCCGTCGTACGGGCGGGGAAGCGGCTCGCGGTCCGGCGCGGGCTGGTACTGGGTCAGCAGCCAGCGGCGGTAGGCGCCGTGGACGGCCTCCGGCACCGAGCCGCCGCCGCCCGACCAGCCGCGGACGAAGCCGCGGATCAGGCCCTCGGCGGTGAACAGGGTCATCTGGGTGTCGTCCGTGACCTCGGCGGCCCCTCCGAGGGGCAGCCCGGTCACGCCGTCCGGACCGCGCTGGTCGCGGATCTGGTGCAGCTGCAGGAACTCCACCGGCCAGCCCAGTGCGTCGCCGATCGCTCCGCCGAGCAGCGCACCGCGCACGCGGTCCCGGTACCCCGAATCGGCCGCCGACTCCGTCACGTTGAACCCCCTTGTTCGTGGCGGAGTACGTTCTATCAGGTCACCGTTCACGCCCGGTCGCTGACGGGCGGTCCGAGGTCAGCGGCGGAGCTCGCCGGTCCGACCGTGCAGGGCGGCCCGGTCGGCGGCGGCCCGCCCGGCCGCCCAGCCCTCGCCGTCGCTCACCCGCACCCGCTGCGAGACCAGCTTCGGGAACAGCCGGCCGACCTCCTCGTCCACCGCCTCGGAACGGGCGGCCAGCGCGGGCAGCAGCCGCTCGTCCGGGAGCAGCTGCTCCTCGGTGCCGTCCTCGCGCAGGTGCCGCCCGGCCGCGGCCGCGCTGGTGGCCCGCTCGGTGGCGGTGGTCAGCCGCTCGCGGATCCGCGCCGCGTACGCGACCAGGAAGGACTGCCGGAACGCCTTGGTGCGCGAGTCCCGGCCCGAACCGGCCTTGTTGAGCGCGTGGGTGGCCTGCACCAGCAGCGAGGTGTAGAGCAGCTCGACGCCGTCCAGGTCCCCGTCGAAGCCGACCACGGTGCAGAAGCCGAACTCCTTCGCCCACACCACCCGGCACCGGTTCGCCGCCGCGACGGCGTCCAGCAGCATCGTCTTCGGGCCCTCGTACGGGTTGTCCACGCCGATCCGCAGCGCCGCCGGGGCGTCCCGGTCCGCGCCGGCGGCGGCCAGCAGCGCCTCGTCGATGCTGTGCTGGGCCATCAGCTGCTGGGCCTTGGCGGTCAGCGCCTCGGCCTCCTCCGGGTACTCGGTGGACTCGGCCTTCGCCAGCAGCGCCCGGATCCGCGCCAGCATCCGCGGCTCGCCCGGCACCGGCCCGGCGGACCGCTCGGCGCGCGGCGCGGCCTGCCCGGGCGTCGGGCCGACCGGCGCGATCGGCGGCAGCCGGCCCCAGGTCCGTAGCAGCTCCAGGAGGGTGGTGGCGAGCGCGAAGCGGTCCAGCCGGTGCCGGTGCGCGAAGGCGGCCAGGTAGCCGTCGTCGCCCTGCCACCACACCTCGGTCTCCAGCTCGCGCAGCTGCTCCTGCCAGCGCCGGTCCGGCGCGGCCGCCGGGTGGCGCCGGCCCTCGGCGGCGATCAGGTCCACCGCGAGCGCCAGGTGGACGGGCTTCAGCTCGCGCCGCACCACCCGCACCAGGTCCGCCGGCCGCCACCCGGCGGACCAGCACCGCCCAACGGCGGTGTCCGCGTGGCCGAGCACCGCCCGGCTCACCGCCGGCCACTGCCCGGCGGACGCGGCCAGCAGCGACGCGCCCGTGTCCAGCGCGAGGTCCAGCGTCCCGTCCGGCGCCGTCAGCACCGACCGCACCGCCTGCTCCAGCAGCATCCCGGCGTTCCCGCCGCCCTGCTGCGCCCGCTTGCCCACGGTGTGTCCCTGCTCTCGTCGACGGCCCGATTCCTCCCGCCCATGATGCCGGAGCGCCGACGCCGACCGGTCAGCGCTCGACGGCTTTGGCCAGGATCTCCGGGGTGCGCTCCAGCAGCCGCCCGGCGGCCAGCCGGATGCCGGCGTCCGCGGCCAGGGCGCCGTAGAGCGGGCCGAGGAGCAGCACCGGCCAGGTCGGGTTGTCGGTGGTGAGGGCCCAGCCCAGGTAGCCGCCCACCGGCAGGGCGAGCAGTGCGACGCCGAACATCGAGCCGAACTGGTTGATCAGCACCAGCCCGCTCTGGCCCGGGGCGGCGTTGCGCATCGGGTTGCTGTCGGCCGGCATGGTGTACGGCGCGAGCACGCTGAGCGTCGCCCCGGTCGCGATGCCGCAGCCGAGCAGCGCCAGCGCGAGGCCGAGCGCGGCCGGCAGGTGCGCCCAGTCGCCGGTGACGACGGCCAGCACGAGGCCGAGCACCAGCGTCACCGGAACGGCGTACGAGAGCACCGCGTACGCCCGGCCGCGCAGCTCGTCCCGGGCGTCGGACGGGGTGAGCAGGGTGGCGGCGACCATCCAGAACGCCGAGCCGTCCATGCCGAACAGGTTGAGCATCTGCAGCCCGAGGAACATCCCGGCCGCCGCCAGCAGGTAGACGCTCGCCCAACCCTGGACCAGCGACAGCACACAGACCACCAGCGTCATGCCGATGCCGGTGAACACCGCGGCCTTGGCCCGCGGCTCCCGCCACGCGTACCGCAGGTGGCGCTGCATGACGGCGCCGGTCCGGCCGGCGGGCAGGAAGCCCCAGCCTCGCGAGCTCTGCACGCCGCGGGCCACCTCCAGGGTGGAGGAGTCCGGGGTGACCATCAGCTCCTGGAGGCTGCGCCGCCACCAGCGCAGCAGTGCGGCGAGCAGGGCGCCGGCCGCGGCCAGCTGGAGCAGCGCGAGCCCGTACCGGCCCTCGCCGGCGGTCCGGGCCGCGTCCATCGCGCTGACCGGCGGAATCCAGCGCAGCACGGAGGCGATCGGCTTAAGCGGGCTGAGGTCGAGCTGGGAGCCGGGCCGGCCGAAGATGCTCTGCGAGCCGATGTTGGCGACCTGGATCAGGAGCGCGAAGAGCAGCCCGCCGAAGATCGCGAAGTCCTTGCCGCGCCGGCTGGAGAGCATCCGGGCGTTGCCGGCCGCGACCGCGCGGGAGAGCGTGACCAGGCAGATCACGGTGAGCGGCATGCCGAGCACGGCTGCCGCCGCCGAGCCGGCGCCGTCCGCGCCGGACAGCGCCGCGCCGGTGACCAGCACCAGGCTGACCAGCGGCCCGGGCCCGATCAGGCCGGCCAGCAGGGAGCCGCGCAGCAGCGGTCCGGGCCGCAGCGGCAGCATGGTGAGCCGCGTCGGGTCGGCGCTCTCGTCGCTGGAGAACAGGAACAGCGGGATCGCGGTCCAGCCGAGGGCGAGCACGCCGACCAGCATCACGCCGGCGTCCCCGGAGCCGGCGTAGCGCCCGTTGAGCATCGCCATGGCGAGGGCGATCCCGGCGGCGAAGGCCAGGCCGACGACGGCGCCGAGGACGTACACCGTGGCCCGGCCGGGGCTGCGCCTCAGACCGTTGCGCAGCAGGCGCAGCTTGAGTGCCACGAGGGCGCGGACGACCGTCCGCCCGTCGGGTACCGGGGCGTTCACTGCCCGCTCCCGACGTTCCCGCCCCCGAGCCAGCCGAGCGCCTGCCCGTCGTCCTCGCGGACGCCGATCAGGTCGAGGAAGGCCTGGTGCAGGCTGCGCTCGCCGCGGACGGCGTCCAGCGGGCCGTGGGCGATGATCCGGCCGGCGTTGACGACGGCGACCCAGTCGCAGAGCTGCTCGACCAGCTCCATCACGTGGCTGGAGAACACGACCGTGGAGCCGGCCGCCGCGTACCGCTTGAGCACGCCGCGGATGGTCTGGGCGGAGACCGGGTCGACGCCCTCGAAGGGCTCGTCGAGGAAGAGCACGTCGGGGTTGTGCAGCAGCGCGGCGGCCAGGCCGATCTTCTTGCGCATGCCGGTGGAGTAGTCGGCGACCAGCTTGTCGGCGTCGCGGGCGAGGTCGAGGACGGCCAGCAGCTCCTCGGCGCGGCGGTCCACCTCGGCGCCGGGCAGGCCGCGCAGCCGCCCGTTGTACCGCAGCAGTTCGCGCCCGCTGAGCCGTTCGAACATCCGCAGGCCCTCGGGCAGGATGCCGATCCGCGCCTTGACCGCGACCGGGTCGGCCCAGACGTCGCCGCCGTGGACGAGGACGGTGCCCTGGTCGGGCCGGAGCAGGCCGGTGACCATGGACAGCGTGGTGGTCTTGCCGGCGCCGTTCGGGCCGACCAGCCCGATGAACGCGCCGGCCGGCAGTTCCAGGCTCAGCCCGGCGACGGCGGCCTGGGTGCCGAAGTGCTTCCACAGACCCTGGATGCTGACGGCGGAGGGGGTGGCCGGTCCGGGGACGCCGGACGGCGGAGGCGCTGACACCTGCATGGCGACCTTCTCTGGTCTGTGGGGTCACGGGATCGTTCGGGTTCAGCCTGACACTCGTCGGACGGGCTGTCGTCCGACTTGAGGATCCCCTGAGCGTGCCGCCGAACGGGTGAGGACCGCCGACTTTCCACAGACCTTGCGCGCGACTGGCAACTACTCAGGCGCCCCGTTCGTCCGGCACTATGAGGACCATTGGGCGCGCGGGGCGCGCAGGGGTGTGGAGGTGGCGGATGGCCGTGCAGCCGTGGGGTCAGCCCGGGTCGCAGTCCGCGATGCGGGCGGCGCAGGCGGACCGCGACCGCACCGTCGACGTGCTGAAGGCCGCGTTCGCCGAGGGCCGGCTGTCGATGCAGGAGTACGAGCAGCGCCACGAGGCGGCGAGCGTCGCGCAGACGTACGGCCAGTTGGCCGTACTGGTCGCGGACCTGCCGTCCGGCCCGGCGCCGGCGCCCGCCGCGTACGACCCGCGGCCCGTCCCGCCGACGTTCATGCCGTACCAGCCGGCGCCCCACCTGCCGGTGCGGTCCACCAACGCCCTCGCCATCACCTCGATGGTGCTCGGCCTGTCCGGGATCTCGCTGCCCGCGGTGATCACCGGCCACATCGCCCGGTCGCAGATCCGGCGGCAGAACCAGGAGGGCGACTGGGCGGCGGTCGTCGGCCTGGTCGTCGGCTACCTGGGCAGTGCGTTCTGGTCCCTGCTGATCCTGGCGCCCATCCTGCTCGCCGCGGGCCGCCACTGAACCGGACGGGCGCATCCGCGGGCGCTCCGGTGGCGCCGCGGCGCGGGGTGTGGTAGAGCGGCAGAAGGGCGGCGTGACACCGGGCGGCCGTTCGGGGGACATCCCCGCGACACCCGGCCGACGGCCGCGACCTGCGGCGTTGCATTTGTTTTGACCGCGCCCCATGCGCTAGGTACGCTCTGACCTTGTGCCTGGGGTGTCCCCGGGTCCTTGTGCGTGCATGCACACCGGTCGCCGCGCCGAGCCGGAGCGCCCTCCAGCGCCCCGCGCGTAGAGCGCCGTCGCTGTACATCAGCCATGGGATTCCGTGTCGGAATAAGCCCAACACACCCGACCGCGTGGGTCGACCACGGGGCCGCGTGCGAGGGAAGACACCGCAGGTTAGTTCCACCAAGCCTTGGCACACAGAAAACGGAGAAACGGTGCCTACGATCCAGCAGCTGGTCCGAAAGGGCCGGCAGGACAAGGTCGAGAAGAACAAGACTCCCGCGCTGAAGGGCTCCCCGCAGCGTCGTGGTGTCTGCACGCGTGTGTACACGACCACCCCGAAGAAGCCGAACTCGGCTCTTCGTAAGGTCGCCCGTGTGCGCCTCACCAGCGGGATCGAGGTCACCGCTTACATCCCGGGCGAGGGCCACAACCTGCAGGAGCACTCCATCGTGCTGGTCCGCGGTGGCCGTGTGAAGGACCTTCCTGGTGTCCGCTACAAGATCATCCGCGGCTCGCTCGACACCCAGGGTGTCAAGAACCGCAAGCAGGCCCGCAGCCGCTACGGCGCCAAGAAGGAGAAGTAAGAATGCCTCGTAAGGGCCCCGCCCCGAAGCGCCCGGTCATCATCGACCCGGTTTACGGCTCCCCGGTCGTCACCCAGCTGGTCAACAAGATCCTGCTGCACGGCAAGCGCTCCACCGCCGAGCGGATCGTCTACGGCGCCCTCGAGGGCGTTCGCGAGAAGACCGGCTCGGACCCGGTCGTCACGCTGAAGCGCGCGCTGGAGAACGTCAAGCCGGCCCTCGAGGTCAAGTCCCGCCGTGTCGGTGGCGCGACCTACCAGGTTCCGGTCGAGGTCCGCCCGGGCCGTGCCAGCACCCTGGCGCTGCGCTGGATGGTCGGTTACTCCCGCGCCCGTCGCGAGAAGACCATGACCGAGCGCCTCATGAACGAGATCCTCGACGCCAGCAACGGCCTGGGCGCTTCCGTGAAGCGTCGCGAGGACACCCACAAGATGGCCGAGTCCAACAAGGCCTTCGCGCACTACCGCTGGTAGTCCGTACCCCGTCACTAGACAGAGAGAGAACGAGCCACCATGGCTGCAACCTCCCTTGACCTCGCCAGGGTCCGCAACATCGGGATCATGGCGCACATCGACGCGGGCAAGACCACCACCACCGAGCGGATCCTGTTCTACACCGGTGTCTCGTACAAGATCGGTGAGGTCCACGATGGCGCTGCCACCATGGACTGGATGGAGCAGGAGCAGGAGCGCGGCATCACGATCACGTCGGCCGCGACGACCTGTCACTGGACGGTCGACGGCGTCGACAACACCATCAACATCATCGACACCCCGGGTCACGTCGACTTCACCGTCGAGGTGGAGCGTTCGCTGCGCGTCCTCGACGGTGCCGTGACGGTGTTCGACGGTGTCGCCGGTGTCGAGCCCCAGTCCGAGACCGTGTGGCGGCAGGCTGACCGCTACGGCGTTCCGCGCATCTGCTTCATCAACAAGCTGGACCGCACGGGCGCGAACTTCTTCTTCTGCGTGCAGACCATCGTGGACCGCCTCGGCGCGACCCCGCTGGTCATGCAGCTCCCGATCGGTGCCGAGGCGGACTTCAAGGGCGTCATCGACCTTGTCCGCATGAAGGCGCTGGTCTGGTCGGCCGAGGCCGCCAAGGGCGAGATGTACGACGTCGTCGACATCCCGGCCGAGCTGCAGGAGCAGGCGGACGAGTACCGCGAGCAGCTGATCGACACCGTCTCGAACGTCAGCGACGAGATCATGGAGCTCGCCCTCGAGGGCGAGGAGATCCCGGTCGAGCTGCTGCAGGACGCGATCCGCAAGGGCACCCTGAACTCGGACTTCACCCCGATCTTCTGCGGTACCGCCTTCAAGAACAAGGGCGTTCAGCCCCTGCTCGACGCGGTCGTCAAGTACCTGCCGTCCCCGCTGGACATCGAGTCCATCGAGGGCACCAAGCCGAACGACCCGGACACCAAGATCTCCCGCAAGGCCTCGGACGAAGAGCCGCTGTCCGCGCTGGCGTTCAAGATCATGTCCGACCCGCACCTGGGCAAGCTCACCTTCGTCCGGATCTACTCCGGCCGCCTGGAGTCCGGCACCTCGGTGCTGAACGCCGTGAAGGGCAAGAAGGAGCGCATCGGCAAGATCTACCGCATGCACGCCAACAAGCGTGAGGAGATCGAGTCGGTGGGCGCCGGCGACATCGTCGCCGTCATGGGCCTGAAGCAGACCACCACCGGTGAGACGCTGGCCGACGAGAAGAACCCGGTCATCCTGGAGTCCATGGACTTCCCGGCCCCGGTCATCCGCGTCGCCATCGAGCCCAAGTCCAAGGGTGACCAGGAGAAGCTGGGTGTCGCCATCCAGCGTCTCGCCGAGGAGGACCCGTCCTTCCAGGTCAACACGGACGAGGAGACCGGCCAGACCATCATCGCGGGTATGGGCGAGCTGCACCTCGAGGTGCTGGTCGACCGTATGAAGCGTGAGTTCAAGGTCGAGGCCAACGTCGGCAAGCCGCAGGTCGCGTACCGCGAGACGATCCGCCAGGCCGTCGAGCGCATCGACTACACCCACAAGAAGCAGACCGGTGGTTCCGGTCAGTTCGCCAAGGTGCAGATCGCGATCGAGCCGCTCGAGCAGGCCGAGGGCTACGAGTTCGTCAACCTGGTCACCGGTGGCCGCGTGCCGAGGGAGTACATCCCCTCGGTCGACGCCGGTTGCCAGGAGGCCATGGAGTTCGGTGTTCTCGCCGGCTACCCGCTGCAGGGTGTCCGCGTGAAGCTGCTCGACGGTCAGTCGCACGACGTCGACTCGTCCGAGCTCGCGTTCAAGATCGCCGGTTCGATGGCCTTCAAGGAAGGCGCCAGGAAGGCCAAGCCGGTTCTTCTTGAGCCGATGATGGCCGTCGAGGTCACCACGCCCGAGGACTACATGGGCGACGTGATCGGCGACATCAACTCTCGCCGTGGCCAGATCCGGTCCATGGACGAGCGTCACGGTGCCCGCGTCGTCACGGCGCTGGTGCCGCTCTCCGAGATGTTCGGCTACGTCGGTGATCTGCGCAGCAAGACCTCTGGTCGCGCGAGCTACTCGATGCAGTTCGACTCGTACGCCGAGGTTCCGAAGAACGTGGCGGACGACATCATCGCCAAGGCCAAGGGCGAGTGACGTCCCGACATTCGGGATGATTGCGAACCCTTAGGCTATTAGGAGGCAACCCGGGAGGATCCGGCCGGATTCTCCCGGGGGCCTCCGGCCCCCACCCGCGGGACGGTGCGAGGTGCCACGGCACCCGGACCCAAGCCCGATCAAGACCAACTGACGTCAGCACGGCGTACAGAACTGTCCTCAGGAGGACTGCAGTGGCGAAGGCGAAGTTCGAGCGGACGAAGCCCCACGTCAACATCGGCACCATCGGTCACATCGACCACGGTAAGACGACCCTTACCGCGGCCATCACCAAGGTGCTGCACGACGCGTACCCGGAGATCAACCCCTTCACGCCGTTCGACCAGATCGACAAGGCGCCGGAGGAGCGGCAGCGCGGTATCACCATCTCGATCGCGCACGTCGAGTACCAGACCGAGGCGCGTCACTACGCCCACGTTGACTGCCCGGGTCACGCGGACTACATCAAGAACATGATCACCGGTGCGGCCCAGATGGACGGTGCGATCCTCGTCGTCGCCGCCACCGACGGCCCGATGCCGCAGACCAAGGAGCACGTCCTCCTGGCCCGCCAGGTCGGCGTCCCCTACATCGTCGTCGCCCTGAACAAGGCCGACATGGTGGACGACGAGGAGATCCTGGAGCTCGTCGAGCTCGAGGTCCGTGAGCTCCTCTCCGAGTACGAGTTCCCGGGCGACGACCTGCCGGTCGTCCGCGTCTCCGCGCTGAAGGCGCTGGAGGGCGACAAGGAGTGGGGCGAGAAGCTCCTCGGCCTGATGCACGCCGTCGACGAGGCCATCCCGACCCCGGCCCGCGCCGTGGACCAGCCGTTCCTGATGCCGATCGAGGACGTCTTCACGATCACCGGTCGTGGCACCGTCGTCACCGGTCGTATCGAGCGCGGTATCCTCAAGGTCAACGAGACTGTCGACATCATCGGCATCAAGGAGACCAAGACCACCACCACGGTCACCGGCATCGAGATGTTCCGCAAGCTGCTCGACGAGGGCCAGGCCGGTGAGAACGTCGGTCTGCTGCTCCGTGGCATCAAGCGCGAGGACGTCGAGCGCGGCCAGGTCATCATCAAGCCGGGTTCGGTCACGCCGCACACCGACTTCGAGGCCCAGGCCTACATCCTGTCGAAGGACGAGGGTGGCCGCCACACCCCGTTCTTCAACAACTACCGCCCGCAGTTCTACTTCCGTACCACGGACGTGACCGGCGTCGTGACCCTCCCCGAGGGCACCGAGATGGTCATGCCGGGCGACAACACCGGCATGACGGTCGCGCTGATCCAGCCGATCGCCATGGAGGAGGGCCTGAAGTTCGCCATCCGTGAGGGTGGCCGCACCGTCGGCGCCGGCCAGGTCACCAAGATCATCAAGTAATTTGATGCTCTGACCTGCCTGCATCGCACAGGCGAGTCCGAAGGGCCCCGCACACCCCAGGGTGTGCGGGGCCCTTCGGCCATTTGTCGTTCAATTCCCGCATGACGTTCAGATTTTCGGGCCGTCAACCCCGTGAATCGTTCTGAGATTGCGTTCATAGTGCGCTGCTATTCTGGCGGCCAGGCCAACTTGCGTTGTTTCAACCGGTGGCCAGCTTCGGATACTTGGGACAGGCGGGCACCGTAATGCTCAACGCGTCAGTACCCGGCGAGCCGACCGCCCGGACGGTACCCCTGTTGTCGGTGGTCATCCCCATCTACAACGAGCAGGAAGCGCTGCCGCTCACCGTCGAGCGGCTGCGACCGATCCTCGACGGGCTCGAAGTCGAGTACGAGGTCGTCGGTGTCGACGACGGCAGTACCGACGCCACTCCGGTACTGATGCAGAAGATCCGCCAGGACTGGCCGGAGTTCCGCACCGTCCGCTTCGCCCGCAACTCCGGGCACCAGGCCGCGCTCACCGCCGGAATCCACCGGGCCTTCGGTGACTACGTCGTCTCCATCGACGCGGACCTGCAGGACCCGCCGGAGAAGATCCCCGAGATGCTCTCGCTCGCCCGCGAGCAGAGCCTCGACATCGTCTACGGCGTGCGCGGCGACCGCGGCACCGACACCTTCTTCAAACGGCGTACGGCCGGCACGTACTACTGGCTGATGCGCAAGCTCGTCGGCAAGCGGATGCCCAACCAGGCGGGCGACTACCGGCTGCTCAGCCGGGCCGCGGTGGACGCGCTGAAAGCGATGCCGGAGCACCAGCCGGTCTACCGGCTGCTCGTGCCGTGGCTGGGCTTCCCCAGCGGCGAGGTGGTCTATACCCGCGAGGAACGGGTGGCCGGCAGCACCCACTACCCGCTGTCCAAGATGGTCCGGCTGGCCCTCGACAGCGTGACCAACTTCTCGGCGAGCCCGCTGCGGCTCGCCACCTGGCTCGGGCTGCTGAGCTTCTTCGTCTGCATCGCGATGGCCGTGTACACGACGGTCGCGTACGCGCTCGGCTCCACGGTGCCGGGGTGGTCCTCGCTCTTCATAGGGATGCTGTTCATCGGCGCCGTCCAGCTGATCTGTACCGGACTGCTCGGCGAGTACGTCGGCCGGATCTACTCGGCCGTCCAGGCCCGGCCGGCCTACTTCGTCGGATACGACTCGGCCGAGGACGACGGCTCGGCGGAGCCCCGCCGTGCCGCTTCGCACGTGGGCTGACGAGTCCCGTCGCGCATCGCGACCGGCCGGCGGAGCCCGGACGACAGAACGGACACCATGGGCAGCACCGACAGACCGGCGGCCACGCCGGAGGCTCCCGGCGTGCGGCTGCCGGGTGGTCTTGCTCCGTCCACCGCGGTGACGGCCGCGGCCGAGGAACCGGTGTCTCGCGGGCTGCGGCGATTCGCTCCCGCGGCCGCCGCGTACCTGTTCCTGGTCGCGCTGCTGCTGGCCGCGGACACCTCGGCGGTCGACGTCGCCCGCTACACCGGGTACGCGCTCTGGAGCCTGTTGCTCCCCGGCACGCTCGTGTTCCGGGCGCTGCGCCGCCACCCGTACACGCTGGTCGAGGACCTGGCCTTAGGCGTCGTCACCGGCCTCGTGCTGGAACTCGGTGCCTGGGCCCTGCTGATGACGCTCGGCTGTCAGAAGGCGGCCGTCGCCTGGCCGCTCGTGGTGGTCGTGCCGTTCGTCGCGGTGCCGGGGCTGCGCCGGCACTGGCGGCCGCGCGGCTACCGCCGCCAGTCCGAGGGCTGGTCCTGGGCGGTGGCCGGTGTCGTGGCGCTCACCTCGGCGTACTACTACGAGGTCTTCCTGGCCCGGTTCCCGATCCTGCCGACCAGCGAGACCACCCGGCAGTACGGCGACCTGCCCTATCTGCTGTCGCTCGCGGGCAACGCCAAGCACGACTTCCCGCTGACGCTTCCACAGGTGGCCGGGGAACCGCTGCACTACCACTGGTTCACCTTCGTCCACATGGCGATGGGCGACCTGGTCGGGCACATCGACCTGCCGGTGATCGAGATGCGGCTGATGGTCCCGGCGCTCGCCGCGCTCGGCATCCTGGTCATCGCCGTGGTCGCCCAGCGGTTGAGCGGCCGCGCCTGGGCCGGCCCGGTGGCCGCCGTCCTGGTCTTCGCCGTGGGCGAGTTCACCGCGGCCTACCCGAACAACGTCAGCAGCTGGACCTTCGGCGCGCCGGGCGTGCGCCTGATGTCCTTCGTGAGCCTGTCGCTGACGTACAGCCAGCCGCTGCTGATCGCGCTGATCGGCGTGGTCGGCGACGTCCTGCGGCGCGGTCGGGAGGCCGGGGCCCGGGACGTGCCGCCGCTGGGCCGGGGCGCGTACGTCCTCGCCGCGCTCCTCGCGCTCGCCTCCAGTGCGGCGAAGGCGAGTTCGCTGCCGGTCACGCTGGCCGGGCTGGCCTTCGCCGGGCTGATGGTGCTGGTCGGCACCCGGCGGATCCCGTGGCCGATCGTCGCCCTGGGCGCGGTGGTCGGGGCTGCACAGCTCTTCGCGACGGCGGTCGTCTTCGACTTCGAGAGCTACGGTCTGGAGGTCATGCCGTTCGGCAACGTCCAGCAGTACTGGGCGGATCCGCAGCACAGCAGGACGGCTGCGGTGCAGGCCGTCGTGGTCGCCGCGATCCTCGGCGCCTTCCTGCTGAACCACCAGCTGAAGGTGGTCGGCATGCTGCCGCTGATGTGGCGTCGCCGGTTCAACCTGGAACCGGCGCAGTGGTTCCTGCTCGGTGGGGCGCTGGCCGGGCCGGCCGCCTACCTGGCCGTGAACGGCTTCAACTCCAGCTACTTCACCCTGGCCGGCCTTCCGTTCGGCGTGTTGCTGTCGGCCTGGGGGTACGGCGAAGCCTTCGAGCGGGCCGCCCTTCCGCGCCGCGCTAAGGCGGCGCTCGCCGTCGGCACGCTCGTCCTGGCCGCCGTGCCGACGTACCTGCTCTACCGCTACTCGGCGGACTGGGCGCGGTGGGCGATCGGGCTGTTCGGCGACGGCAGGACGTGGCACTCGTACAGCCCGCTGCTGCCTGCCCTGGCCGCCGGGGGCGTGCTGGCCGCCGTCGCGTCGGCGGGCGCGGCGCTGTGGTGGTCGCTGGCCCGGGTCGTGCCGGCGATGCGCCGCCGCGGCGGCATCGTGCTGCTGACCGCGACCCTCGCCGTCGGGCTGCCCGGCCTCGGTCTGGACGTCCTGCAGGCCCGCCACGTGACGTGGGAGGGCTCGTGGGTGCTGCCCAGGAGCCAGGTCGGCGGCGCCCGCTGGGTGCGCGCGCACAGTGACCCGGCGGACGTCCTCGCCACCAACAGCCACTGCTGGCAGTTCGACGACTACGCGTACGGCCCGTCCTGCGACAACTACCGTTCGCACTGGCTCGGCGCCTACTCCGAGCGCTCAGTCCTGATCGAGGGCTGGGCGTACGCGCCGCGGCTGATGGCCACCTCCGGCGGTGCCGCGTCCACCGCGGCCCCGTTCTGGGACGAGGCGCTGCTCAAGCTCAACGAGGACGCCTTCTACCGCCCCACGGCCGACGTTCTGCGTCGCCTGCACGACGATCACCGCGTCCGCTACCTTGTCGTCCAGCGCAAGGCCGGTGCGGAGTCGCCGCTCCTGCGGGACCTCGCCGAGGACGTGTTCGACAACGGTCGGGTGGCCGTGTACAAGCTCGCCGACCCGACCGATCCGACGATGAAGCATGGGAAATGAGATGGTCTCCACCGACAAGCCGGCCACGACGGCCTCAGACGACCCGCCGGCCGAGCCGCCGGCCGGCGCCACGGCCAAGCGCCAGATCCCGGCCTTCCTGGTCATCGGGGTTCTGAGCACGCTGTTCTACCTCGGGCTGTACGTCGTGGCCCGGATGGTGGTCGACCCGCAGGCGGCCAACCTGATCGCCCTGGCGGTGAGCGCTGTCGCCAACACCGCGGCCAACCGCCGGTTCACCTTCGGCATCACCGGGTCGGAGGGGGCGCTGCGGCACCAGCTCCAGGGGGCGGTGGCCTTCCTGATCGGGCTGGGCCTGAGCAGCGGCGTGCTGGCGCTGCTGGACCACGCGGCGCCGCACGCCTCCAGGGCCGTCGAGGTGGGCGGCCTGATCGTGGCCAACGGCCTGGCCACGGTGGTCCGCTTCCTGCTGATGAAGGTCTGGGTCTTCAGGGACTGACCGACGTGGCCGGGTCCGCGTGTTCGGGTGCCGCTGCGACGTTCCCCGGCTCCGGGCCGTCCGCCGCCCCGCCGGAGCCGCCGCCGCGGCGGGCCTTGAGCCGGCTGATCGGTCCCGGGGTCCAGTCCTTGAGCCTCATCGCCGGCGACTCGATCAGGTGCCAGGACAGTGCGGCCAGCGCGACCGTCCCGGCCAGCGCGCAGCCGAGGAAGCCGAGCTTGCCGTACCTGGCGTAGCCGAGCATCGCCAGCGACTGCTCGACGGTGAAACCGTAGATGTAGATGCCGTACGAGTAGTCCCGCTTGCGGCCGATCTTCCGGAACGGGCCCGGCAGCCGGGTCGCCAGCCAGAGGAGCAGGTAGGCGAAGGCCGGGTAGCCGATCACGAAGACCCCGCCCCAGCGCAGCGTGACCAGGAAGGCCAGCGCCGACAGCAGGGCCAGACCGTCGTGGACCGCGATGCGCTCGCGGTAGAGCTGGAACGTGGCGCCCAGCAGGAAGACGAAGCCCAGGTGGACGATGAAGTGGATGCTCAGCGGGCCCAGGAGCGGCACGCTCAGCGTCGAGTCCATGTCCCCGGGGATGCCGCGCCAACCGGGCGCGTCGATCCAGTCGTTGAGGATCAGGCCCCAGAGCGCGACCGTCACCAGCGGCACGAGGCGCCGGGCCCGCAGCAGCACTCCGCCGGCGGCCAGCAGCCCGACGACGAGGTAGCAGAGGAGCTCGTACTTGAGCGACCACAGCGCGCCGTTGACGCTGCCGTCGAAGTTGGTGCCGCGCCGGACACCCTCGGCGATCACGCCCGACACGTCCCAGCCGCCGGTCAGCGAGGTGTTCCAGGTGCCGGTCAGGTAGGTCTCCGGGCCGTTGGGGTGGCTCCAGAACCCGTCCAGGGTGTGGTGCTGCCACTGGTACAGGAACGGCATGATGACCAGCGTCGAGACCACCAGCGAACCCCAGAGCCCGGGCAGGATGCGCATCGCCCGGTGCCAGGCGTAGCGGCCGACGGTGGTACGCCGTCCGCTTCCCGTGATCATGAACCCGGAGAGCACGAAGAAGCCGATCACGGCCATCTTGCCGAGGTCGGTCTGCTCACCGCTGTGCTTCCACAGCGGGTCGAGGTGGCCCCAGGCGAGCGGGTAGACGTGCGAGACCACCACGGAGGTGGCCAGCAGCAGGCGCAGCAGACCGAAGCTGTTGGTGCGGCCGGAGAGGAGCTCGGCCAGCGTGCCCCGGGAGTGGAACAGGCTACGGGGTCTCATGGGTTCCTCGATTCGAGGACTGGTACGGGGCTGGCCTGTCGGAGGCGCCGGGCCGATCGGCTCGGCCCGGCGCGGGGGAGACCGTAGGGTCCCCGGGGGACTACGCGGCCGGGGTGGCCGTCTGGGCGAGCCAGAGTGCGCGGACGGCCTCGCGGAGGGTGCGGCGGGGGGTCCAGCCGAGGCTCTCGCGGGCGACGGTGACGTCGAGCTGCTGCCACTCGGTCTCCGGGCCGGTGCCGTCGGGCGCCGGGACCTCGGTGATCTCGGTCGGCACGCCGCTCTCCTCGATCAGGAGCTCGACCAGGTGCCGGGCGGTGGAGGCGGAGCCGGTGCCGACGTTGACGATCGCCGGGGCGGAGCGGTCGGCGGCGGCGAGCAGGACCGCGTCGAGGGTGTCGGTGAGGTCGACGAAGTCACGCAGGGCGGTGAGCGGCTGGAGCGAGAGCTGAGCGGTCCCGCCGGCGCGGCGGGCGGCGTCGAGCTTGGCCGCCATCACGCCGAGCAGGCTGTGGCCGGGCTGGCCGGCGCCGACGACGTTGCCGAGCCGCAGGACGGTGCCCTCGATCCGGCCCGCCTCGACGGCGCGGACGACGGCCTCGGTGGCGACCAGCTTGAGCTTGCCGTACTCCATGACCGGGGCGGCCGCGTCGCTCTCGCGCTGGCTGGTGCCGACCGGGGCCATGCCGTACTCGTGGACGGTGCCGAGGTGGACCAGACGGGCCGGGGCGGCCATGGCGGCGACGGCTTCGATCAGCCGCTCGGTGAGGACCACGTTGGCCTGGTACATCTGCTCGTCGTCGAGGCCCCACATGCCGCCGGCGGCGTTGACCACGGTGTCGATCCGCTCCCGGTCGAGCAGCGCGGTGAGCTCGGCCGGGTCGCCGCCGGAGAGGTCGAAGGCGACGAACCGGCCGGGAGCCGGGACGGCCGGGGCCTTGCGGGCGAGGCTGACGACCTCGATGCCCTGCGCCAGCAGGCGGGCGCCGAGCACCCGGCCGATGAAGCCGGTGCCACCGAGGACGGCCACCCGGGCCGGTGCCGTGTGCGGTGCGGTCATTGCGGGGGACTCCAGGGGTGAGAGGGTCAGCGGGGTCGGCGGGCCGTGCTCGTGGCGTTGCGCAGCAGCGTCTTCGCACCGTCCCACTGGCCGGCGCGCATCGCGCCCGGGACGAGGGTGAGGGCGTGGATGCGAGCCGACAGGTGGATCCGGGAGGCGCGCGCCGCCCGCGGCCAGCCCTGCGCGTCGAGGCGGTCGGCGCAGTCCAGGAAATAGCGCCGGGCCTCGGTGAAACGGGTGCCGCTGAAGGCGGACGAGGAGGAGATGCTGACCGCGTGCCGGCGGTACTGGAAGGCCCGGACGTCGTCGACGACCATCTGCTCGCCCGCCTGGAGCAGGTCGATGACCAGCGCGAGGTCCTGGATGATCTCCAGGTTGTCGCGGAAGCCGGTGGTCTTCACGGCCTCGGTGCGCCAGCAGATCGACGGGAAGTACAGCCAGTTGCCCTTGAGCAGGCTGACGGCGAGGTCCTCGCCGCCCATCAGGACACGGCCCTGCTGGCGGGGCGCGTAGATGCGGCGCTTGGACTCGTCGGCGAGCGAGGTGCTGGGCCGGCCGTCGCCGTCGATGACCTGCACGCCGGGCTGGATCATCGCGACGCCCGGGTGCTGGGCCAGGATCGAGCGGATCGTGGCGACGTAGTTGGGCAGCATGATGTCGTCGGTGCCCATGAACACCATGTGCTCGTGCTCGGCCATGCCGAGGCACTTGCGGTAGTTGCCGGTGACGCCGAGGTTCTGCTCGTTGCGGAAGTAGCGCACCCGGGAGTCGCCCAGCTCGGCGAACCACTCCGGGACTCCGGGCTCCTTGCCGTCGTCCACCACGGTGAGCCGCCAGTCCGGGTCGGTCTGGGCCAGCACGCTGCGGACGGCGTCCTGCATCAGTGCGACGTCGCCGTAGTACGGCAGCAGGATTTCCAGAGTGGTCATGGTGAGA
The DNA here is from genome assembly GCF_009569385.1 of Streptomyces kaniharaensis. Taxonomy (NCBI): domain Bacteria; kingdom Bacillati; phylum Actinomycetota; class Actinomycetes; order Kitasatosporales; family Streptomycetaceae; genus Streptomyces; species Streptomyces kaniharaensis. The sequence goes on along the minus strand of NZ_WBOF01000001.1, from coordinate 2,312,399 downwards.
GGCACATCCGGTGGTCGGAGTAGGGGCCGTCGGGCGGGCACGGCCCCGCGGCTGGCCCATCATACTGAGCCCCGCGTGCGGCCCCGGGGGCGACGATGCCCGGGGCCGCGCCGGTGGGACGCGGGCCCGGGCATCGGCCGGTTCAGCGGGTGCGCAGGCTCTCGGTGTAGGCCACGCACTTCTCGTAGTCCGGCAGCAGACCGCTGCTGATCGCCTCGGCGAGCGAGGGGGCGGCGGCGTCGCGGGCGGACAGCTGGGGGGTGCCGGTGGGCCACTCGATGCCGAGGTCCGGGTCGAGCGGGTGCACCGCGTGCTCGCCGGTCGGGTTGTAGGTCTCGGAGCAGACGTACGACAGCGTGGCGTCGTCGGTCAGCGCGCAGAAACCGTGGCCCAGGCCCTCGGCGATGTAGACGGACTTGCGCTCGACGTCGTCGAGCCGGACGAACTCCCAGCGCCCGAAGGCGGGGGAGCCGACGCGCAGGTCGACGATCACGTCGAGGACGGCGCCGCGCACGCAGCTGACGTACTTGGCCTGGCCGGGCGGGACGTCGGCGAAGTGGATGCCGCGCACCACGTCCTTGGCGGACACCGACAGGTTGCCCTGGGCGAGCCGCAGCGGGTGGCCGACGACCTCCTCCAGGCGGTCGAAGCGGTACCACTCCATGAACAGGCCGCGCGGGTCGCCGTGCTGCTGCGGGGTGACCTCGAAGGCGCCGGGGATGGAGAGTTCACGGAACTTCACTTGGCCGCCTCCTCGTCGAGCAGCGCGATCAGGTAGTCGCCGTAGCCGCTCTTGCACAGCGGCTCGGCCAGCTCGCGCAGCCGCGCGTCGTCGATCAGGCTGGCCCGCCAGGCGGCCTCCTCGATGCAGCCGATCTTGAAGCCCTGGCGCTCCTCGATGACCCGGACGAACTCGGAGGCCTGGACCATCGAGACGAAGGTGCCGGTGTCCAGCCAGGCGGTGCCGCGGTCGAGGACGGTGACGTGCAGCTCGCCGAGCTTGAGGTACTCCTCGTTGACGGCGGTGATCTCCAGCTCGCCGCGGGCGCTCGGGGTCAGCCCGGAGGCGATCTCCACCACGCGGTTGTCGTAGAAGTACAGACCGGGCACCGCGTAGCGGGACTTCGGCTCGGTCGGCTTCTCCTCGATCGAGATGACCTGGCCGTTGTCGTCGAACTCGACCACGCCGTACGCGGTCGGGTCGGCGACCGGGTAGGCGAACACCATGCCGCCCTTGGGGTCGGTGCGCTGGGCGAGCCGGGTGCCGAGGCCGCTGCCGTGGAAGATGTTGTCGCCCAGGATCAGCGCGACCGGCTCGTCGCCGATGAAGTCGGCGCCGAGGACGAAGGCCTGGGCGATGCCCTCGGGCTTCTCCTGGACGGCGTACTCCAGCTTCAGCCCGAACTGGGAGCCGTCGCCGAGCAGACGCTGGAACTGCTCCTGGTCCTGGGGGTCGTAATGATCAGGATCTCGCTGATACCCGCCATGACCAGGGTGGACAGCGGGTAGTAGATCATCGGCTTGTCGAAGACCGGGAGGAGCTGCTTCGAGACAGCCCGGGTCAGCGGCCAGAGTCGGGAGCCGGTGCCGCCGGCCAAGAGGATTCCACGCATGCCCCGCAGCTTATGTGAGGCCCGGAAGCGCCTGCTGGCCCGGGGCGGAGGCTTCGAAGTGCACGGGTAGACTGCCCGCACTATGCGCATCCTCGTCACCGGCGGCGCCGGCTTCATCGGTTCAGAGTTCGTCCGCCAGCTGCTCGGCGCCGACGCAACGGATCAGATCACCGTCTTCGACAAGCTCACCTACTCGGGTGTCGAGGCCAACCTGGACCCGGTCGCCGGGCACACCGGCTACACCTTCGTGCGCGGCGACATCTGCGACGTCGACGCCGTCGACCAGGTGATGCCCGGACACGACGTGGTCGTGCACTTCGCGGCCGAGTCGCACGTCGACCGCTCCATCGAGGGCGCCGGCCCGTTCGTGGTGACCAACGTCCTGGGCACCCAGGTGCTGCTGGACGCGGCCCGCAAGCACGGCGTCGGCCGCTTCGTCCACGTCTCCACCGACGAGGTGTACGGCTCGATCTCCGAGGGCTCGTGGACCGAGGAGTGGCCGCTGGCCCCCAACTCCCCGTACTCCGCCTCGAAGGCCGGCTCCGACCTGCTGGCGCTCGCCTACCACCGCACCCACGGCATGGACGTGGTGGTCACCCGCTGCTCCAACAACTACGGGCACTACCAGTTCCCGGAGAAGGTCATCCCGCTGTTCACCACGAACCTGCTGGACGGCAAGAAGGTGCCGCTGTACGGCACCGGCGGCAACATCCGCGACTGGCTGCACGTCTCCGACCACTGCCGCGGCATCGACCTCGCGATGCGCAAGGGCCGGGCCGGCCAGGTCTACAACATCGGCGGCGGCACCGAGCTCACCAACAAGGAGCTCACCGAGCTGCTGCTGCAGGCCGCCGGCGCCGACTGGTCGATGGTCGAGCCGGTCGCCGACCGCAAGGGCCACGACCTGCGCTACTCGCTGGACATCACCAAGATCGGCGAGGAGCTCGGCTACGCCCCGCAGGTCCGCTTCGAGGACGGCCTCGCGGCCACCATCGCCTGGTACCGCGACAACCGCGCCTGGTGGGAGCCGCTGAAGGCCAAGGCCGCGCTGCGATGACGAACCCGGTGGCCAGGCTGCTGGGGGCGCTGCCCCCCGGCGTGCGGCTCGTCGCGGGGGGCACCGTGGTCCTCGGTGTCTCCTCGTACATCTTCCTGGCGCTCGCCGGGCACAGCCTGGACACCACCCAGGTCGCCGGCGTCTCAATGCTGTGGACCCTGGTCATGTCCGTCGGGTACGGGCTCTTCTCGCCGGTCGAGCTGGAGCTCACCCGGCTGGTGGCCGCCCGCGACGTGGCCGGCCAGGGCCCCGGCCCGGCCATCCGCCGGGTGCTGCTGGCCACCGCCGCGGTGCTGGCCGTCGTCCTGGCCGCCGTCGCGGCGGCGGCCCGCCCGATCGCGGACCGCTTCTTCTCCGGTGACATCGGCCTGGTGGCCGGCCTGGGCGGCGCCCTGGTCGGACTGGCCGTCAGCTCGGTGGCCCGCGGCGCGCTGGCCGGCCTCGGCCGGTTCGGCGCGTACGGCCTCCAGCTCGGCGTCGACGGCGGCCTGCGGATCGGCCTGGCCGCGCTCATCCCGCTGTTCGGCGCGCACTCGGCCCTGGCGTTCAGTCTGATCCTGGTGGCGGCGCCGCTCGCCGCCTCGGCGATCGGGATGCGCTCGGTGCTCGCGGACCGGCGCGGCGGCCCGGCCCCGGCCTGGCGGGACGTCGTCACCGGGCTCGGCCTGCTGACCGGCTCGACGCTGCTGGCCCAGCTCATGGTCAACGCCGCGGTGGTGAGCGTGGGCGTGCTCTCGCCGTCCTCCAAGGCGCTGATCGCCGCGCTGCTCAACGCGGTGGTGCTGGCCCGCGTGCCGCTCTTCGCGTACGCCGCCATCCAGGCCTCGCTGGTCTCCTCGCTGTCCGGCGCCGCGGCGGCGGGCAACCACGGGGAGTTCCGCAAGGTCCTGCTGCGCACCGGCGGCATCGTCGTGCTGATGTGCACCGCCGCCGGACTGCCGACGGTGATCCTCGGTCCGTGGGCGATCCGACTGTTCTTCAAGGCGCAGGACGTGCTCGGCCCGGTGGACTTCCTGTGGCTGTCGCTCGGCACGCTCTGCTACATGCTCGCGACCGTGTTCGGCCAGGCGCTGCTCTCGCTCGGACGGCACCAGCGGCAGCTGCTCTCCTGGCTGGCGGGTACGACGGCGCTGGTGGCCGTCACCGCGGTGCCCGGCGCCATCGCCACCCGGGTCGAACTTGCCTACCTGGCTGGTGCCGCCGTGAGCGCGGCTGCCATGCTATGGGCGCTGGCCCGCTCCCTGGCCGCTCCGACCGGGGCCGTGACGGAGCAGCAGGCGCCTCTGGCGACACCTCAGTCGTCCGAGGTCTGACGCCTTCTCACGCCGGTCGCAGCACAACCGGCGGTGGCGAGCGCGTCACGCCACGCCTTTTACATCGCCATGACTCTTGGCCACGCCACTGCCGCTGAAAGGGCGCTCCCAGTCGTGCATCTCACCGTCATCACTTCGATCACCGGCGTGCTGGTGCTCGTGTACATCCTGGAGCTGCTGCGCCGACAGCAGCTGCGGGAGAAGTACGCGGCGATCTGGCTCGCGATCGGTGTCGTCGTCGCGCCGCTCGGGTTCTTCCCCACGATCCTCGACTCGACCGCCCGCAAGCTCGGCATCGCCTCCGGCGTGAGCCTGGTCCTGTTCGCGGGCTTCGTCCTCCTGCTGCTGGTCTCGCTGCACCTGAGCTGGGAGGCGTCGCGCCTGGAGGCCGAGACCCGCACGCTGGCCGAGGACGTCGCGATGATGCGCGCCTACCTGGCCGAGCACCACGACTACCCGATCGCGCGCAGCAACAGCGACGCCGCCAAGGCGACCGACCCCGGGGTGACGGCATGATCGACGGCAAGCGGGTACTGATCATCCTTCCGGCCTGGAACGAGGCCGAGGGCCTGCCCAAGATCCTCCGGGAGATCCAGCAGAAGCTCCCCGGCGTGGACACCCTGGTCGTCGACGACGGCTCGACGGACTCCACCGCGGCCGTCGCCGCGGCGCACGGCTCCAAGGTCGCCCAGCTGCCCTACAACCTGGGCGTCGGCGGCGCCATGCGGTTCGGCTACCGCTACGCGCACCTGCACGACTACGACGTCGCGCTGCAGTGCGACGCCGACGGCCAGCACGATCCGTCGTACGTACCGACGCTGATCGCCAAGCTCGACGAGGCGGACCTGGTCATCGGCGCCCGCTTCGCCGGCGAGGGCTCGTACAAGGTGCGCGGCCCGCGCTCCTGGGCGATGAAGCTGCTCTCGGTGGTGCTGTCGCGGGTCGCCCGCACCCGGCTCACCGACACCACGTCGGGCTACAAGGCCTGCAACAAGTCGATGATCGAGTTCTTCTCGCACTGGTACCCGGTCGAGTACCTGGGGGACACCATCGAGAGCATGGTCGGTGCCGCCCGCTGCGGCTTCGTGATCCGGCAGGTGCCGGTCGCGATGCGGGAGCGGACCACCGGCACGCCGAGCGCGTCCCCGATCAAGGCGACGATCTACCTCGCCCGCGCGGGTCTGGTCCTGCTGCTCGCGATGATCCGCCGGATGCCCAAGCACGTGAAGGCCATCCAGCCGGGGACCCGTACCACGGCGGCCCGGAGCCCGCAGCTGATCGGCCGCTGATCACCGTCCGTACACCAATCGGGCCCGGCACGCTAGCGCGTGCCGGGCCCGAGGGCGTTCACGAGGTGTCTACCGTGCGGCGGTCACCTCGGCGACGGGTTCCGCCGCGCCGCCTGCGGAAGCAGCCGGAGGACGGTTCTCCCCCGGGCCGGGGCGCGACGGGCGGGGCAGCCCGAGGTCCTTGAGCCTCATGGACGGCTTCTCCACCAGGTGCCAGGAGAGGAATGCCGCGACCGTGGCGAGGACCACCGACAGCGCGCAGTAGACGGTGTAGCCGTGGCGGTTCACCTGCCACAGGGTCAGGCACTGCTGGATCGGGAACGCGTAGATGTAGATGCCGTACGACAGGTCGGCCTTGGTGCCGACCTTCGTCAACGGGTGGGGCATCCGGGCGGCCAGCCAGAGCAGCCCGTAGGCGAAGGCCGGCAGCCCGACGACGGTGAACGCGCCGTACCGGCAACTGGCGAGGAACACCGCGAGCGCCGCGACGCCGGCGATGTCGTTGATCGGCAGCTTCTTGCGGTACAGCTCGGCGAGCGCGCCGAGGCCGAACATGAAGCCCACCGGGATGAGCTGCTCCGGCGCGATCCAGCCCAGGAAGGGCAAGGTCCAGGCGGACATGCCGGTCTTCGCGTAGATCGGCGCCTGCAGGTGGTGGTAGTCCACCGCCAGGGAGAACATGAACGCGTACAGCCCGGCGACCAGCAGCACCATGGTCCAGCGCGCGCGCCGGAAGACGCCGGCCGCGGCGAACAGGGCGACCACCAGGTAGCACAGGACCTCGTAGGCGAGCGACCAGATCGAGCCGTTGAAGGCGCCGGCGTGCGGGTTGTGGTCGAGCAGGCCGGAGATGCCCCACTGGCCGACGCCGATCGCCCAGTTCTCCTCGATGTACCGGAACGGGTTCTGCGGATGGGACCAGAACCCGTCCAGCCGGCCCTGGTGGTAGGCCACCACCGGGGCGATCACGAACGCGGTGAGCAGCATGCAGACCCAGAGCCCGGGCAGGAGGCGGATCGCCCGGTTCCAGAGGAAGCGGGCCGTCGAGAGGCGCATACCACTGCGCGTGATCAGCAGGCCGGACAACACGAAGAAGCCGGCCACCGCTATCGCGCCGACATCGGTCTGGCCCCGCGACGACAGCTCGCCGAGGCTGGGCTTGCTCATGCCGAGTGGCATCGCGTGCGAGAAGATCACCGAAGAGGCGAGGACCAGGCGGAGCAGCCCGAAGCCGTTCTTCCTCCCGAGGGCCTCCGACAGAGGGGGACTGGCCAGGACGGCGGGCCGCCTGCGCGAGGTACTAGACATATCTGGAAGGCTCCGGGCCGAGGGGTGACGGCAGGCGCCTCGACGCGACGAGGGGCCTGGAAGGGCGTGCGGGCGCACGGTTGGCGCTGCACACCCTATCCAGGCCGTCGAGACCGGTGTGGGCGCGATGGCGGAAGGGCGCCCCGCGGGGAAGGTGCGGGGGAGCCCCCGGGGTCTGGCTACCATGTGCGACGCACAGCGGATCACCCGGGCGTCGGGTGGGGGCCGGGTCGGTTGCGCCAGGGGAGAGGTGTGCGGACTCTGTGTGACTTGTTAGCGTGATTCTCCGCAACTGGTCTGTCCGGACGGCACGGCGGACACTGCCGGGCGGAGCAGGAGCACAGGCCGGACGGCCTGCCGGGTCGATGACAGAGCCGGATTACCAGGGGAAGAGTCGGACTTCAGTGCAGACATCAGCAGAGACCGTCGAGGAGCATCGCGGTGCCCGGGGGAGCAGAAAGCCCGGTGGGGGGGAGCGTGCCACGGGGTTGTCGGGCCGAGTGCTGCAGCGGTTCGACGAGCTCCGGGCCCGCCGCTGGTTCTGGCCGACGGCCGTGCTCGTCGGCTACGTGGTGGAGGTGCTCGTCCGCCTGGTGCTCGTCAGGGGCCTGAACTACCCCTCGGTCCACGCGGACGAGGACTCCTACCTGGTGCTCGCCCGCGTCCTGGCCGGGCGCCCGACCACCGAGATGCCGGTCGGCGTGGTCATCCCCGGGGGCTACCCGCTGCTGGTCTCCCCGGCGCTGCGGATCGCCGACGACCCGGTCACGGCCTACCACCTGATCCTCGGCATCAACGCCGTCATCAACGCGCTGGTCTTCCCGCTGGCCTACCTGGCGCTGCGTCGCCTGGGCCTGAGCCGGCTGCTGGCCTACCTGTTCGCCGGCGCCACCGCGCTGCTGCCGCCGGTGGTCTTCTACTCGCAGTTCGTCATGTCGGACACCGTCATGCCGGTGCTGATCCTCGCGTGGCTGCTGTGCATGCACGGCTGGCTGAGCGACGGCCCGCTGAAGCGGCGGTACTGGTACGCGGCCGGGATGGGCGCGGCCGCCGCGTACGCCATGGCCACGCACGACCGCGGCGGCGTCGTGGTCGCGCTGACCGGCGTGGTCCTGGTCGGTGTCCTGGCGCTGCGCTGGGCGCCCTGGCGGACCACCCTGGTGGGCCTGGGCGCGCTCGGAGCCGGCGCGGTCGCGGCGAAGGCGTTCGCCTCGTGGCTGCAGCGGCAGTTCACCGTCCCGCCGAGCCAGGTCGGCACCTTCCTGCTGGAGGGCCTCAAGAACCCGGACATCCTGCAGCGGACGCTGACCCGTACGGTCGGCCAGGTCTGGTACTTCATCGTCTCCACCTGGGGCGTCGCCGGGCTGGCCGTCGTGGTCTGCCTGTTCGCGGTCTTCAGCAGCCGCTTCCAGCGCCCGGACCGGATCGTCGGCGCCGTGATGGTGGCGCTGCTCTTCGGCACCTCGCTGGCCGCCGCCGCGGCCCTGCCGGACGACGGCCGGATCGACGACTGGGTCTACGCGCGGTACGCGTCCTACCTGGTCCCGGTCGCCTTCGTGACGGGCGTCGCCATCCTCTGCCGGTTCTCCCGCAAGCGCCTCGTCGTCACGGCGGCCGGCGCGGTCGGGCTCACCCTGCTGCTCGCCCAGACGGTCATCTGGTCGGCCGGTTCGAAGCTGCGCACCCAGGTCTTCGTGCTCTGGGGCCTGCCGGACGTCTCGTTCCTCTCCGCGGACTGGAACAAGCTCAACATGATGCGGGCGACCGCCGCCGCGTTCGTGATCCTCGCCGGTCTCGTCCTGCTGCTGGTCGCGGGCGGCCGCAGGGTGCTCTGGGCGCTCGGCGTCTCGCTGTCGCTGTTCGCCTGCCTCGCCACCGTCACGATCACCGAGCAGGTCAGCCACCCGTTCTCGAAGGAGCGCAAGGGCACCGCCACCGGGTTCACCCAGGCCGCCGGGCTCAGGCCCAAGGACAACGTGGTGATCGCCTGGGACATCGAGTGGAGCCTGCGGATGGCCCAGGCGTACGAGGTCTACCAGGGCCGGATCTGGTACCTCGACCCGCGCTGGCAGGACGTCCCGGCGACGGCGACGGCGATCGTCACGCCGATGCCGGGCGAGGACAAGGCGCCGGAGGCCTACTGGCCGAACCGGCCCGGCCAGTGGTACGTCGACCGCAGCAGCAAGCAGGGCAACTGGATCCTCTGGCGCAGGCACTGACCGCCGGGACACGGCGGAGGCGACCCGATCGGGGCCGGTGGGGCGCACCCACCGGCCCCGATTGGCATCCGGGCTGCTCCATGTGGCAGTATGTCCAAGTTGCTCGGTTGAGTGCCGATGCTGCGCGCCTCCCGCCGGGAGGACCGGAAGCGAGTCCCACGTACTCGTCGTTCCCGTGATGGCCGTTAAGCGTGAAGTCGACGCCACGGCAGCTGCGGGGCGAAAGTACGGGAATCTTCCGGGAAGCGTATGCGGGGCCTCGACCCGGCGCCCCCCACCCCAAAGTTCGAAACCGACGAAGTTCTTCGCCGGTTTTTTGCAAGCGCGAGTGCGACACGCCCGAGCGCGGGGGTCGGAGGTCGGCCGTGCAGCAAACTGACGACAAAGGACTACTGAGTAGCCATGGCGGGACAGAAGATCCGCATCCGGCTCAAGGCCTACGACCACGAGGTCATCGACTCCTCGGCGAAGAAGATCGTCGAGACGGTGATCCGTACTGGTGCGCAGGTCGCGGGCCCGGTGCCGCTGCCCACTGAGAAGAACGTGTACTGCGTCATCCGCTCGCCGCACAAGTACAAGGACTCGCGCGAGCACTTCGAGATGCGTACTCACAAGCGTCTGATCGACATCCTCGACCCCACGCCGAAGACGGTTGACTCGCTGATGCGTCTCGACCTGCCGGCGGGCGTCGACATCGAGATCAAGCTCTGAGAGGCGCACCGAAGATGGCTAAGCAGATTAAGGGCATCCTGGGCGAGAAGCTCGGCATGACCCAGGTCTGGGACGAGAACAACCGGGTCGTCCCGGTGACCGTCGTCAAGGCCGGGCCGAATGTCGTGACCCAGGTCCACACCGCCGACAGCCCGGCCGGCTACGACGCCGTCCAGATCGGCTTCGGCGAGATCGACCCCCGCAAGGTGAACAAGCCCCTCGCGGGCCACTTCGCCAAGGCCGGTGTCACCCCGCGCCGCCACCTGGTCGAGCTCCGTACCTCGGACGCGTCCGAGTACACCCTGGGCCAGGAGATCACCGCCGAGCTGTTCGAGGCGGGTGTCAAGGTCGACGTGACCGGCACCTCCAAGGGCAAGGGCTTCGCCGGTGTCATGAAGCGCCACAACTTCCGTGGTCTCGGCGCCGGTCACGGCACCCAGCGCAAGCACCGCTCGCCCGGCTCCATCGGTGGCTGCGCCACCCCGGGCCGTGTGTTCAAGGGCCTGCGCATGGCTGGTCGGATGGGCCACGAGCGTGTGACCACCCAGAACCTGACCGTGCACGCGGTCGACGCGGAGAAGGGTCTGCTGCTCATCAAGGGCGCCGTCCCGGGCCCGAACGGCGGCCTCGTCCTCGTCCGCACCGCGGCGAAGGGGCTGTGAGGAAATGAGCACCATTGACATCCTGTCGCCGGCTGGCGACAAGACCGGCAGCATCGAGCTGCCGGCCGAGATCTTCGACGCGAAGGTCAGCGTTCCGCTGATGCACCAGGTCGTCGTGGCGCAGCTCGCTGCGGCCCGTCAGGGCACCCACAAGACCAAGACTCGTGGCGAGGTCCGCGGTGGCGGCAAGAAGCCGTACCGCCAGAAGGGCACCGGCCGCGCCCGTCAGGGCTCGACCCGTGCGCCGCAGTTCGCCGGCGGTGGCGTCGTGCACGGTCCCGTGCCGCGCGACTACTCGCAGCGGACCCCGAAGAAGATGATCGCCGCCGCCCTGCGCGGTGCGCTCACCGACCGGGCCCGCCACAACCGCATTCACGTCGTGACCGGCGTGACCGCGACCGAGGCGCCGTCGACCAAGGCCGCCAAGAGCCTGTTCGGCAAGATCACCGAGCGCAAGAACGTCCTCCTGGTCGTCGAGCGCGCGGACGAGCTGGGCGTCAAGTCCGCTCGCAACCTGCCGAACGTGCACATCCTGGACGCCGGTCAGCTGAACACCTACGACGTGCTCGTCTCCGACGATGTGGTCTTCACCCAGGCCGCCTTCGAGCGTTTCGTGGCCGGTCCGGCCGCGTCCGCCAAGGCCGTTGCCGCTGAGGGCGAGCTCGAAGGGAGCGCCGCCTGATGAGCGACGTTACGAGCAAGACGTTCACGGACCCCCGTGACGTCCTGGTGAAGCCGGTCATCTCCGAGAAGAGCTACAGCCTTCTCGACGAGAACAAGTACACGTTCATCGTGTCGCCGGGCGCCAACAAGACCCAGATCAAGCAGGCCGTCGAGGCGGTCTTCTCGGTCAAGGTCGAGGCTGTCAACACGATCAACCGTCAGGGCAAGCGCAAGCGGTCCAAGACGGGCTTTGGCAAGCGCAAGGACACCAAGCGCGCCATCGTGACGCTGGCCGAGGGCAACCGCATCGACATCTTCGGTGGTCCGGTCTCCTGAACAGGGAGATCGTGATCGTCGATTAGGACGAGGACGAGAGAGCCAAATGGGCATCCGCAAGTACAAGCCGACTACGCCGGGCCGTCGTGGCTCCAGCGTGGCCGACTTCGTAGAAATCACGCGGTCCACGCCGGAGAAGTCGCTGGTTCGCCCCCTGCACAGCAAGGGCGGCCGTAACAACGCCGGTCGTATCACCGCTCGCCACCAGGGTGGCGGTCACAAGCGCGCCTACCGCGTGATCGACTTCCGTCGTCACGACAAGGACGGCGTGCCGGCCAAGGTCGCACACATCGAGTACGACCCGAACCGCACCGCGCGCATCGCGCTCCTGCACTACGCGGACGGCGAGAAGCGCTACATCATCGCGCCGCGCGGCATCACGCAGGGTGACCGGATCGAGAACGGCGCTGGCGCCGACATCAAGCCGGGCAACAACCTGCCGCTGCGCAACATCCCGGTCGGTACCACCATCCACGCGGTGGAGCTGCGTCCCGGTGGCGGTGCCAAGCTGGCCCGCTCCGCCGGTTCCGGCATCCAGCTGCTCGCCCGTGAGGGTCGCATGGCGCACCTGCGCATGCCCTCCGGTGAGATCCGCCTGGTCGACGCGCGCTGCCGCGCCACCGTCGGCGAGGTCGGCAACGCCGAGCAGTCGAACATCAACTGGGGCAAGGCCGGCCGCATGCGCTGGAAGGGCGTCCGCCCGACCGTGCGTGGTGTCGCCATGAACCCGATCGACCACCCGCACGGTGGTGGTGAGGGTAAGACCTCCGGTGGTCGCCACCCGGTCTCGCCGTGGGGTAAGCCCGAGGGCCGTACCCGTCGCCCGAACAAGGCGTCGGACAAGCTCATCGTGCGCCGCCGCAAGACCAACAAGAAGCGCTAGGAGCAGGTCAGATGCCGCGCAGTCTCAAGAAGGGCCCCTTCATCGACGGCCACCTCATCAAGAAGGTGGACGCTCAGAACGAGGCGGGTACCCAGAACGTCATCAAGACCTGGTCCCGTCGTTCCGTGATCTCCCCGAGCATGCTCGGTCACACGATCGCGGTCCACGATGGCCGCAAGCACGTCCCGGTGTTCGTCACCGAGTCGATGGTCGGCCACAAGCTCGGCGAGTTCGCTCCGACCCGTACCTTCCGTGGTCACGTGAAGGAAGACCGGAAGTCGAAGCGTCGCTAAGCGCCTGAGCTTAAGCGCCAGAACGACTCAATGACTTACTCCATTAAGGGGACAACCATGGAAGCCAGGGCACAGGCGCGGTACATCCGCGTGACGCCCATGAAGGCCCGCCGCGTGGTGGACCTCATCCGTGGCATGAATGCCACGGAGGCCCAGGCCGTCCTGCGTTTCGCTCCGCAGGCCGCCACCGTGCCGGTCGGCAAGGTGCTCGACAGCGCCATCGCCAACGCCGCGCACAACTACAACCACTCCAACGTGGACGACCTCTACATCTCCGAGGCGTACGTTGACGAGGGCCCGACCCTGAAGCGGTTCCGTCCGCGTGCCCAGGGCCGTGCCTACCGGATCCGCAAGCGGACCAGCCACATCACCGTGGTCGTCAGCAGCAAGGAAGGGACCCGGTAATGGGCCAGAAGGTTAACCCGCACGGGTTCCGCCTCGGCATCAGCACGGACTTCAAGTCCCGTTGGTACGCCGACAAGCTGTACAAGGACTACGTCAAGGAAGACGTCGCCATTCGTCGCATGATGACGAAGGGCATGGAGCGCGCCGGCATCTCCAAGGTCGAGATCGAGCGCACCCGCGACCGCGTCCGCGTTGACATCCACACCGCCCGTCCCGGCATCGTCATCGGTCGCCGTGGCACCGAGGCCGACCGCATCCGCGGCGACCTCGAGAAGCTGACCGGCAAGCAGGTCCAGCTGAACATCCTCGAGGTCAAGAACCCCGAGCTGGACGCCCAGCTCGTGGCTCAGGGCGTCGCGGAGCAGCTGTCCTCCCGCGTCTCCTTCCGTCGTGCCATGCGCAAGTCGATGCAGGGCACCATGAAGTCCGGCGCCAAGGGCATCAAGGTCCAGTGCTCCGGTCGTCTCGGCGGCGCCGAGATGAGCCGTTCGGAGTTCTACCGCGAGGGCCGTGTGCCGCTGCACACCCTGCGCGCGAACGTCGACTACGGCTTCTTCGAGGCCAAGACGACCTTCGGCCGCATCGGCGTGAAGGTCTGGATCTACAAGGGCGACGTCAAGAACATCGCCGAGGTCCGCGCTGAGAACGCCGCTGCCCGCTCGGGCAACCGCCCGGCCCGTCCCGAGGGTGGTCGTCCCGCCCGCGGTGGCGAGCGCCGTGGTGGCGAGCGCGGTGGCCGTGGCCGTCGTCCCGCCGCTGCCGAGGCCCCCGCGGCCCCGGCCGTCGAGGCTCCGGCTGCTGAGAACACCGGAACGGAGGCCTGACCCAAATGCTGATCCCCCGTCGGGTCAAGCACCGCAAGCAGCACCACCCGAAGCGCCGTGGCGCTTCCAAGGGTGGCACCGAGCTGGCGTTCGGCCAGTTCGGCATCCAGGCCGTGACCCCGGCCTACGTGACGAACCGTCAGATCGAGTCCGCTCGTATCGCGATCACCCGTCACATCCGTCGTGGTGGCAAGGTCTGGATCAACATCTACCCGGACCGCCCGCTCACCAAGAAGCCGGCCGAGACCCGCATGGGTTCCGGTAAGGGTTCGCCGGAGTGGTGGATCGCGAACGTGCACCCGGGTCGGGTCATGTTCGAGCTGTCGTACCCGAACGAGAAGGTTGCTCGCGAGGCGCTCACCCGCGCCGCGCACAAGCTGCCGATGAAGTGCCGGATCGTCCGGCGCGAGGACGGTGAGAGCTGATGTCGGCCGCTACCAAGGCTGCTGAGCTTCGCTCGCTGGACAACGAGGGTCTCGTTGCCAAGCTGCGCGAGGCCAAGGAGGAGCTGTTCAACCTCCGCTTCCAGGCGGCGACCGGGCAGCTCGACAACCACGGACGGCTCAAGCTCGTCCGCAAGGACATCGCGCGGATCTACACCCTGATGCGCGAGCGCGAGCTGGGCATCGAGACGGTGGAGAACGCCTGATGACTGAGAACACCAACGAGACGCGCGGTTTCCGCAAGACCCGTGAGGGTCTCGTCGTCAGCGACAAGATGGACAAGACCGTCGTCGTCGCCGTCGAGGACCGCGTCAAGCACGCTCTGTACGGCAAGGTCATCCGCCGTACGAACAAGCTGAAGGCGCACGACGAGCAGAACGCGTGCGGCGTGGGCGACCGGGTCCTCCTTGCGGAGACCCGCCCGCTGTCCGCGAGCAAGCGCTGGCGCGTCGTCGAGATCCTCGAGAAGGCCAAGTAACGAAGCCGATGAGGTACGGCCGTATGTGCAACGGGTCCCACAGGGACGCCGATGTGAGCAGCGGCCGGCCCGTCGACTCTCGTTGACGATCAGGAGAAAGCTGTGATCCAGCAGGAGTCGCGACTGCGTGTTGCCGACAACACTGGTGCCAAGGAGATCCTTTGCATCCGTGTTCTCGGTGGCTCCGGTCGCCGCTACGCCGGTATCGGGGACGTCATCGTCGCGACCGTCAAGGACGCGATCCCCGGTGGTTCGGTGAAGAAGGGCGACGTCGTCAAGTGCGTCGTCGTCCGCACCGTCAAGGAGCGCCGTCGTCCGGATGGCTCGTACATCCGCTTCGACGAGAACGCCGCTGTCGTGCTGAAGAACACCGAGGGTGACCCCCGTGGCACCCGCATCTTCGGCCCCGTGGGCCGCGAGCTGCGCGACAAGAAGTTCATGAAGATCATCTCGCTGGCGCCGGAGGTGCTCTAACCCATGGCGAACAGCATGAAGATCAAGAAGGGTGACCTGGTTCAGGTCATCACCGGCAAGGACAAGGGCAAGCAGGGCAAGGTCATCCAGGCCCTCCCCGCCGAGAACAAGGTCCTGGTCGAGGGTGTGAACCGGGTCAAGAAGCACACCAAGCCGGGTCCGGGCACTCAGGGTGGCATCGTCACCGTCGAGGCCCCGGTGCACGTCTCCAACGTCCAGCTGGTCGTGGAGAAGGACGGCAAGAAGGTCGTCACCCGCGTTGGCTACCGCTTCGACGACGAGGGCAACAAGATCCGCGTTGCCAAGCGAACCGGTGAGGACATCTGATGTCTGAGACGACTGTTGAGAAGGTGGCCCCCCGCCTCAAGGAGCGTTACAACTCCGAGATCAAGGGCCAGCTGAACGAGCAGTTCAAGTACGAGAACGTCATGCTGATCCCCGGCCTGGTCAAGGTCGTGGTCAACATGGGTGTCGGCGAGGCTGCCCGTGACAGCAAGCTGATCGAGGGCGCGATCCGCGACCTGACCGCCATCACCGGTCAGAAGCCGGCCGTGACCAAGGCTCGTAAGTCCATCGCGCAGTTCAAGCTGCGCGAGGGCCAGCCGATCGGCACCCACGTCACCCTCCGTGGTGACCGCATGTGGGAGTTCCTGGACCGTCTGGTCTCGCTGGCTCTGCCGCGAATCCGTGACTTCCGTGGTCTCTCCCCGAAGCAGTTCGACGGCCGTGGCAACTACACCTTCGGTCTGACCGAGCAGGTTATGTTCCACGAGATCGACCAGGACAAGGTCGACCGTCAGCGCGGTATGGACATCACCGTCGTGACCACCGCTCAGACCGACGACGAGGGCCGGGCGCTCCTGCGCGCTCTGGGCTTCCCGTTCAAGGAGGCGTGAGCCAATGGCGAAGAAGTCCCTCATCGCGAAGGCCGAGCGCAAGCCGAAGTTCGGCGTCCGGGCCTACACCCGGTGCCAGCGCTGCGGCCGTCCGCACTCGGTGTACCGCAAGTTCGGCCTCTGCCGTGTCTGCCTCCGTGAGATGGCGCACCGCGGCGAGCTGCCGGGCGTGACCAAGAGCTCCTGGTAATCCAGGCGCTTTAGGCACACAGCGAAGCAGAGGTGCCCGATCCCACACCGGCCCGTTTGGGCCTGCCGTACGGCTTCCCGTAAGGTAGTGGGGTCGGGCCCCCTGCCACGGCTTCCCCATGGATGCCCGTGGTCCTCTTCTGGGAGGGCTCGCACCCAGTCTTACTACGTCGTAGGTCCCCTGCGCTTGTGCCCCTGCCGAACTCGGAAGAGTGCGGAAGGGGGACCTGGTGCGGAGAAACCACGGCGAGAGAGGCCTGAGGCCATCATGACCATGACCGACCCCATCGCAGACATGCTCACGCGTCTGCGTAACGCGAACTCGGCGTACCACGACTCTGTCGCGATGCCGTCGAGCAAGATCAAGGCGCACGTCGCCGAGATCCTGCAGCAGGAGGGGTACATCTCCTCCTACAAGGTTGAGGACCCCGCCGAGGGCGAGGTCGGCAAGAAGCTGACCATCGAGCTCAAGTTCGGCCCCAACCGTGAGCGCTCCATCGCCGGCATCAAGCGCATCAGCAAGCCGGGTCTGCGTGTTTACGCAAAGTCCACCAACCTGCCGAAGGTGCTCGGCGGCCTGGGCGTGGCGATCATCTCCACGTCCTCCGGCCTCCTGACCGACAAGCAGGCCGCCAAGAAGGGCGTAGGCGGAGAAGTTCTCGCCTACGTCTGGTAATTCGGGAAACGGAGGTACAGCAATGTCGCGCATTGGACGGCTGCCCATCCAGGTCCCCGCTGGCGTGGACGTCACCATCGATGGCCAGGCGGTCTCGGTGAAGGGCCCGAAGGGCTCCCTCACCCACGTCGTCGCCGAGCCCATCGCAATCGGCAAGGGCGAGGACGGCACCGTGCTCGTCACCCGCCCGAACGACGAGCGTCGCTCGAAGGCCCTGCACGGCCTGACCCGCACGCTGGTGGCGAACATGATCACCGGCGTGACCGCGGGCTACCGCAAGTCGCTGGAGATCAGCGGTGTTGGTTACCGCGTCGCGGCGAAGGGCTCCGACATGGAGTTCTCGCTCGGCTACAGCCACCCGATCCTGGTCGCCGCGCCGGAGGGCATCTCCTTCGTCGTCGAGTCGCCCACCAAGTTCCACGTGGACGGCATCGACAAGCAGAAGGTCGGCGAGGTCGCCGCGAACATCCGCAAGCTGCGCAAGCCCGACCCGTACAAGGCCAAGGGCGTCAAGTACGCGGGCGAGGTCATCCGCCGCAAGGTCGGAAAGAGTGGTAAGTAAGCGATGAGCGTCTCTGTCAAGATCGGCAAGGGCAACGCCTACAAGAGCGCCGCTCGCAAGCGCCGCGCGATCCGCGTTCGCAAGCGCGTCGTCGGCACCGAGGTGCGTCCGCGTCTCGTCGTGACGCGCTCGAACCGTCACATGGTCGCCCAGGTCATCGACGACGCCAAGGGTCACACCCTGGCGTCGGCGTCCACCCTCGACGTGTCCATCAAGGGCGCCGAGGGCGACAAGACCGAGCTGGCCAAGAAGGTCGGGAGCCTGGTCGCCGAGCGCGCCAAGGCCGCCGGCATCGAGTCGGTCGTCTTCGACCGCGCGGGCAACCGGTACGCCGGCCGCATCGCCGCCCTGGCGGACGCGGGCCCGCGAGGCCGGGCTCGACTTCTAAGCCGCTCGTCGACTCTGTCGGCGGACGTAATCGAGAGAGGTAATTCCAATGGCTGGACCCCAGCGCCGCGGTAGCGGCGCCGGCGGCGGCACCGGTGGCGAGCGGCGCGACCGTAAGCGCGACGACCGGGGCAACGCCCCCGCCGTCGAGAAGACCGCTTACGTCGAGCGCGTCGTTGCGATCAACCGTGTCGCCAAGGTTGTCAAGGGTGGTCGTCGTTTCAGCTTCACCGCGCTGGTCGTGGTGGGCGATGGCGACGGCACCGTGGGTGTCGGTTACGGGAAGGCGAAGGAGGTTCCGGCCGCCATCGCCAAGGGCGTTGAGGAGGCCAAGAAGAACTTCTTCAAGGTTCCCCGTATCCAGGGCACCGTCCCGCACCCGATCCAGGGTGAGAAGGCCGCCGGCGTCGTGCTGCTGAAGCCCGCCGCCCCCGGTACCGGTGTTATCGCCGGTGGTCCGGTGCGTGCCGTCCTGGAGTGCGCCGGCATCCACGACATCCTGTCGAAGTCGCTCGGCTCCGACAACGCGATCAACATCGTGCACGCCACCGTGGCTGCTCTGAAGGGCCTCGTCCGCCCCGAGGAGATCGCCGCCCGTCGTGGCCTGCCGCTGGAGGACGTGGCCCCCGCCGCTCTGCTGCGGGCGCGTGCTGCTGGGGTGAGCGCCTGATGGCTCGCCTGAAGATCACGCAGACCAAGTCGTACATCGGCAGCAAGCAGAACCACCGTGACACCCTGCGTTCGCTTGGCCTCAAGCGCATGCACGACGTCGTGGTGAAGGAGGACCGTCCCGAGATCCGCGGGATGGCCCACACGGTCCGTCACCTGGTGACGGTTGAGGAGGTGGACTGATCATGGCCGACCAGCCGATCAAGATCCACAACCTGCGTCCCGCCCCGGGTGCCAAGACCGACAAGATCCGTGTGGGTCGTGGTGAGGGCTCCAAGGGTAAGACCGCCGGTCGTGGTACCAAGGGCACCAAGGCCCGCTACCAGGTTCCGCAGCGCTTCGAGGGTGGCCAGATGCCGCTCCACATGCGTCTGCCGAAGCTGAAGGGCTTCAAGAACCCGTTCAAGATCACGTTCCAGGTCGTCAACCTCGACAAGCTGGCCGAGCTCTACCCGCAGGGTGGCGAGGTCACGGTCGAGGACCTGGTCGCCAAGGGCGCGGTTCGCAAGAACTCCCTCGTCAAGGTGCTCGGCACCGGCGAGATCTCGGTCGCGCTGCAGGTGACGGTCGACGCCGTCTCCGGCTCCGCCGCCGAGAAGATCACCGCCGCCGGCGGTACGGTCACCGAGCTCGTCTGAGCCCGCTGACCTGGTTGCTCCGGGCCCCGCATCTCCTTCGGGAGGTGCGGGGCCCGTGCTTTTCCGGCAGTCGCCCGCGGGCCGAAATCAGGCCGCGCCGGCCGTCGTTCTTTTGTGTGGCAAAACCGGGCATCCCGTACCCCGTGAGTGGGGGAGCGGCCGTACGCGCTTCTTCCGAGTGGCCGCGCACTGTTAGAGTCCGTGGAGTTCCCTTGTAGGCTGCGCGTAGGCTCGCCTGTGCCGTCTGTACGGGAGCCCGAACCGCAAACTCCCCAATCAGGACCGACCCTCCCGCCGACGACGCGCGGGAGGCGCAGGAGGCACCGTGCTCAGTGCGTTCGCGCGGGCGTTCCAGACGCCCGACCTGCGCAAGAAGCTGCTGTTCACGCTGGGCATCATGGTGCTGTTCCGGCTGGGCTCGCACATCCCGCTCCCGGGCGTGAGCTTCACGGCGGTGAACGAGTGTGTGAAGGAGACCAAGAACAGTGGTCTCTTCGGGCTCGTCAACCTGTTCAGCGGTGGAGCGCTGCTCCAGCTGACGATCTTCGCCCTCGGCATCATGCCGTACATCACGGCGAGCATCATCCTCCAGCTCCTCACCGTCGTCATCCCGCGACTCGAGGCGCTGAAGAAGGAGGGCCAGGCCGGTACGGCGAAGATCACCCAGTACACCCGGTACCTGACCATCGCGCTCGCCGTGCTCCAGGGCACCGGCATCGTGGCGACGGCCTCCAGCGGCGCGCTGTTCTCCGGCTGCCCGCTGGCCAACCAGATCGTGCCGGACACCCACGTGTTCCGGATCGCCGTCATGGTGCTGACCATGACCGCCGGCACCACCGTGATCATGTGGCTGGGCGAGCTGATCACCGACCGCGGCATCGGCAACGGCATGTCGCTGCTGATCTTCACCTCGATCGCGGCGCAGTTCCCCTCCAACATGTGGGCGATCAAGCAGTCGGGCACCATCGGCGGCGGCTGGGTCGAGTTCCTGTCCGTGGTCGCGGTCGGCGTCATCGTTGTGATGCTGGTCATCTTCGTCGAGCAGGCCCAGCGCCGGATCCCGGTCCAGTACGCGAAGCGGATGATCGGCCGCCGGGCGTTCGGCGGCACCTCGACCTACATCCCGCTCAAGGTGAACCAGGCCGGTGTCATCCCGGTCATCTTCGCCTCGTCGCTGCTGTACATCCCGGCCCTGGTGGTCCAGCTGACCAACAGCCAGGCGGGTTGGGCGACCTGGATCCGGACGAACTTCGTCAAGGGTGACCACCCGATCTACATGGCCACCTACTTCCTGCTGATCGTCTTCTTCGCCTTCTTCTACGTCGCCATCTCCTTCAACCCCGAAGAAGTTGCCGACAATATGAAGAAGTATGGTGGGTTCATCCCGGGCATCCGGGCCGGCCGGCCGACGGCCGAGTACCTGAACTACGTGCTCACCCGAATCACGTGGCCGGGTTCGCTCTACCTGGGCCTGATCGCGTTGATCCCGATGATCGCCCTGGTCGCCTTCGGACAGCAGACCAACTTCCCGTTCGGCGGCACCAGCGTGCTCATCGTCGTCGGCGTCGGACTCGAAACTGTGAAGCAGATCGAGAGCCAGCTCCAGCAGCGCAATTACGAAGGGTTCCTCCGCTGATGCGTATCGTCCTCGTCGGTCCTCCCGGGGCTGGGAAGGGTACTCAGGCGCACCTGCTCGCCAAGACCCTGTCCATTCCCCACATCTCCACCGGCGACCTGTTCCGTGCCAACATCGGTCAGGGCACCCCGCTGGGGCTCGAGGCCAAGAGCTACATGGACGCGGGTCGCCTGGTGCCGGACGAGGTCACCATCGGGATGGCCAAGGACCGGATGCTGCAGCCGGACGCCGCGAAGGGCTTCCTGCTCGACGGCTTCCCGCGCAACCTCGGCCAGGCCAAGGCGCTGGACGAGTTCCTCGCGGAGCAGGGCATCGTGCTCGACGGCGTGCTGGACCTGGAGGTCCCCGAGGACGAGGTGGTCCGCCGGATCGCCGGCCGCCGCCTGTGCCGCAACGACGGCGGCCACGTCTACCACGTGGACTACAACCCGCCGAAGGTCTCGGGCGTCTGCGACGAGTGCGGCGGCGAGCTGTACCAGCGCTCGGACGACACCGAGGAGAAGGTGCGCACGCGCCTGGAGGTCTACCACACGGAGACCGAGCCGATCATCGACTACTACGTCCAGCAGGGCCTGGTGGCGACGATCTCGGCCCTCGGCAAGGTGGACGAGGTCACCCAGCGCGCGATCGAGGCGCTGAAGCAGGACAACTGAGTTTCCCGGCGTCGTCCGTACGGCCGCGCTCCCCGCTCGGGGCAGCGCGGCCGTACGGCGTCGTACGGTGGTAGGCAGTGGCAAACGGAACGTGGAAGGCGTGACCAGATGGTGGAGATCAAGACCCCCGAGCAGATCGCGAAGATGCGAGCGGCCGGGCTGGTCGTCGCCGAGGCGCTGAAGGCCTGCCGGGAGGCGGTGGCTCCGGGTGTGACCACCCAGGAGCTGAACGACATCGCGGACAAGGTGATCACCGACCACGGCGCCACGTCCAACTTCCGCGCCCACCACGGCGGCCTCTGGTTCCCGGGCGTGATCTGCGCCTCGGTGAACAACGAGGTCGTGCACGGCATCCCCGGCGACCGGGTGCTCCAGGAGGGCGACCTCATCTCGATCGACTGCGGCGCGATCCTGGACGGTTGGCACGGCGACGCGGCGATCACCGTCGCGGTCGGCGAGGTCCGCCCGGAGGTCGAGATGCTGAGCCGGGTCACCGAGGGCTCGATGTGGGCCGGCATCGCCCAGATGAAGAAGAGCAACCGCCTGGTCGACGTCTCCAAGGCGATCGAGAGCTTCATCCGCCGCCAGCCGCTGCCGCCGAAGGGCAAGTGGGGCATCACCGAGGGCTACGGCGGCCACGGCATCGGCACCGCGATGCACATGGAGCCGCACGTGCTGAACTACGTCGAGCGCGGCCGCGGCAAGGGCCCGAAGCTGATCCCCGGCACCGTGCTGGCGATCGAGCCGATGGTCTCGCTGGGCACCCCGCACACCACCGTGCTGGACGACGAGTGGACGGTCGTCACCAACGACGGCACCTGGGCCTCGCACTGGGAGCACTCGGTGGCCGTGACCGAGCAGGGCCCGCTGGTCCTGACCGCGTTCGACGGTGGCAAGGCGGAGCTCGCGAAGCTCGGCATCACCGCGGCTCCGGACCCGCTCGGCTAGTCGCTGGAGCGAGCGCGCAGGGCGGCCGACCGCCGCTACTGACAAGGGATCAGGGCCCCGGGGTTTGGAACCCCGGGGCCTTTGTCCTATTTTTATCGGCCAGTAGTGGCTACCAGTGGCCGTCGAGCGAGCAGGAGAGAGCAAGTGCTCAAGGGATTCCGCGACTTCATGATGCGCGGCAACGTCGTCGACATGGCCGTCGGCGTGGTCATCGGTGCCGCGTTCACCGGGGTGGTGAACGGCTTCGTGTCCGCCTTCCTCACCCCGCTGGTCGGCGTGGTGGTCGGCGCGGCCGGCGACTTCAGCTCGTACAAGGCGACGGCCGCCGGGGTCACCTTCCCGTACGGCCAGTTCCTCAACGTCGTGATCGCGTTCCTCATGACCGCCGCGGTGCTCTACTTCTGCGTCGTCCTGCCGGTCGCCAAGGCCACCGAGCGCTACCTGCCGAAGAAGCTGACGACCCCGAAGCGCCCCTGCCCGGAGTGCCTCACCGAGATCCCCGAGACCGCCCGCCGCTGCTCGGCCTGCACCGCCCCCGTCGAGCCGCTGACGGCCTCCGCCGGAGTGTGACGCCTACCGCCTTCCGGGCCCCGGTTTTGGCCCATCGGACGCGCTGGCGTAGGATGGACCGTCGGCTCACTCGTAGCGTGCTTCAGCACGCCCTCTTCCCTTCGGGGCTGGGGTGAACCCAGGTTCGCACGAGCGTTCCGCATACGGTAGCCGGTCCCGGAAGGTGGATCTCGCAGTTCATGGCTAAGAAGCAAGGCGCCATTGAGATCGAGGGCACCGTGATCGAGTCTCTTCCGAACGCGATGTTCAAGGTCGAGCTGCAGAACGGTCACAAGGTCCTCGCGCACATCAGTGGCAAGATGCGCATGCACTACATCCGCATCCTGCCGGACGACCGGGTCGTCGTGGAGCTCAGCCCCTACGACCTCACGCGTGGCCGGATCGTCTACCGCTACAAGTAAGCAACACGCCAGATCTAGACCCGGAGAACCTGAAGCATGAAGGTCAAGCCGAGCGTCAAGAAGATCTGCGACAAGTGCAAGGTGATCCGCCGTCACGGCCGGGTCATGGTGATCTGCGACAACCTGCGCCACAAGCAGCGCCAGGGCTGATCTCTCTCCCGCATTTCTCGTAGTACTTCGCGCGACGCGAAAACGTCATAAGCGGGCTACCCGATCCGTCCCTGTGCAAGGGCGGACTGCCGCCCCCGGTCAGAGGCCGGGGCTCCTCCTCAACGTCCGTAGGACCGAGAGATGCCGGAGTAGGTAGCACGCAAGACCTCTGAAGAACCACAGGAGCCTTGAATGGCACGCCTCGCCGGCGTTGATCTCCCCCGTGAGAAGCGGATCGAGATCGCCCTCACCTACGTGTACGGCATCGGCCGTACCCGCGCCCAGCAGACCCTCGCCGAGACCGGCGTCAACCCGGATGTCCGCGTTCGCGACATCTCCGAGGAAGACCTGGTCAAGCTGAGCCAGTACATCGACGCCAACTACACGGTCGAGGGTGACCTCCGCCGTGAGGTGGCCGCCGACATCCGCCGCAAGGTCGAGATCGGCTGCTACGAGGGTCTGCGTCACCGCCGTGGCCTGCCGGTCCGTGGCCAGCGCACCCACACCAACGCGCGTACCCGCAAGGGCCCGCGTCGCGCGATCGCCGGCAAGAAGAAGCCGGGCAAGAAGTAGTCCGTCCCGTAACCGGACATCCCTCCGGCCCGCGGGTCAGCGGACCGACCACCTCAGTAGGAGAACAGACTTATGCCCCCCAAGGGTCGTCAGGCTGCCGGCGCGAAGAAGATCCGCCGCAAGGAAAAGAAGAACGTCGCTCACGGCCACGCGCACATCAAGAGCACGTTCAACAACACCATCGTTTCGATCACCGACCCCGCGGGCAACGTGATCTCCTGGGCCTCCGCCGGCCACGTCGGCTTCAAGGGCTCGCGCAAGTCCACCCCGTTCGCCGCGCAGATGGCCGCCGAGGCCGCTGCCCGTCGCGCGCAGGAGCACGGCATGCGCAAGGTTGACGTCTTCGTGAAGGGTCCGGGCTCCGGCCGCGAGACCGCGATCCGTTCGCTCCAGGCCACCGGCCTCGAGGTCGGCTCGATCCAGGACGTCACCCCCACCCCGCACAACGGCTGCCGTCCGCCGAAGCGCCGCCGCGTCTGACGCAGCGCCTTCGGGCAGCTAGGTCCTGGCTCAAAACCTCGTACGGGGTCCCGCACAGTGATTCGTCACTGCCGGCGGGACCCCGTACGCTGGTTCTGTTCGGCATCAAATAGTGGGTGCCGAAGACACTGGAGGATTTGAAAACCATGCTGATCGCTCAGCGTCCCTCGCTGACCGAAGAGGTCGTCGACGAGTTCCGCTCGCGGTTCGTGATCGAGCCGCTGGAGCCGGGCTTCGGCTACACCCTCGGCAACTCCCTGCGCCGCACGCTCCTGTCGTCGATCCCGGGTGCCGCTGTCACCAGCATCCGCATCGACGGCGTCCTGCACGAGTTCACCACCGTGCCGGGCGTCAAGGAGG
The DNA here is from genome assembly GCF_009569385.1 of Streptomyces kaniharaensis. Classification (NCBI taxonomy): domain Bacteria; kingdom Bacillati; phylum Actinomycetota; class Actinomycetes; order Kitasatosporales; family Streptomycetaceae; genus Streptomyces; species Streptomyces kaniharaensis. Next base: position 2,287,640 of record NZ_WBOF01000001.1, on the reverse strand, counting down.
ACGTGACCGACCTCATCCTCAACATCAAGCAGCTGGTCGTCTCCTCGGAGCACGACGAGCCGGTCGTGATGTACCTGCGCAAGCAGGGCCCGGGTGTCGTCACCGCCGCCGACATCGCGCCGCCGGCCGGTGTCGAGGTGCACAACCCCGAGCTGGTCCTCGCCACCCTGAACGGCAAGGGCAAGCTGGAGATGGAGCTGACCGTCGAGCGCGGTCGCGGCTACGTCTCCGCCGTCCAGAACAAGGCCTCCGGCCAGGAGATCGGCCGCATCCCGGTCGACTCGATCTACAGCCCGGTGCTGAAGGTCACCTACAAGGTCGAGGCCACCCGTGTCGAGCAGCGGACCGACTTCGACAAGCTGATCGTCGACGTCGAGACCAAGCCCGCCATGCGTCCGCGTGACGCCATGGCCTCGGCCGGCAAGACCCTGGTGGAGCTGTTCGGCCTCGCCCGCGAGCTGAACATCGACGCCGAGGGCATCGACATGGGCCCGTCCCCGACGGACGCCGCCCTCGCCGCCGACCTGGCGCTGCCGATCGAGGAGCTGGAGCTCACCGTCCGCTCCTACAACTGCCTCAAGCGCGAGGGCATCCACACCGTGGGTGAGCTCGTCGCCCGCTCCGAGGCCGACCTGCTCGACATCCGCAACTTCGGCGCGAAGTCGATCGACGAGGTCAAGGCGAAGCTGGCCGGCATGGGCCTGGCCCTCAAGGACAGCCCGCCCGGGTTCGACCCGACCGCCGCCGCCGACGCCTTCGGCGCCGACGACCTGGACGACGCGGGTTACGCCGAGACCGAGCAGTACTGAGAGACTTGACCGCGGGGGCGGTTCTCCGGAACCGCCCCCGTTGTCGTGAAAGTCGTGCGGGCACAGTGCCCGTACGCCCGCTGCGGTACCTGGTACGGCCGCAGTCGGAGATTCGAGGAGTAATTCCATGCCGCGTCCCACCAAGGGTGCCCGCCTCGGCGGTGGCCCGCACCACGAGCCGCTGCTGCTCGCCGGTCTGGCCCGTGAGCTGTTCCAGTACGGCCGCATCACCACCACCGAGGCCAAGGCCCGCCGCCTGCGCCCGCTGGCGGAGAAGCTGATCACCAAGGCGAAGAAGGGCGACCTGCACAACCGTCGCCTGGTGCGCAAGACCATCACCGACGTTGCGGTGCTGCACACCCTCTTCACCGAGATCGCGCCGCGCTACGAGAACCGCCCGGGTGGCTACACCCGCATCACCAAGATCGGTCCCCGTCGTGGCGACAACGCCCCGATGGCCGTGATCGAGCTGGTCGAGGCGCTGACCGTCGCGCAGACCGCCGTCGGCGAGGCCGAGGCCGCCACCCAGCGTGCCGTCAAGGAGGCCGAGGAGGCCAAGGTCGAGGCCCCCAAGGCCGATGAGGCCAGCAAGGCTGACGAGGCTGCCGAGGCCGAGCAGGCCTGACACCTCCAGGTGTTCCGCGGGCCCGTTTTCCCAGCGATGGGGGAGCGGGCCCGTTCCTTTGTCTTCGAGGTCCCCGGGAGAAGAGAAGCAGTGGTCAACGATTGCGCCGAGCAGCCGCCGGTGAAGGACGGCCCGGCCGACGGGCACGTCCGGGTCCGGCTCGACCTCGCCTACCACGGCGCCGAGTTCTCCGGCTGGGCCCGCCAGAAGGGCGGCCGCCGGACGGTCCAGGAGGAGATCGAGACCGCCCTGCAGATCGTCACCCGCAGCTCCGAGCTGTTCCCGCTGACCGTGGCCGGCCGCACCGACGCCGGGGTGCACGCCCGGGGCCAGGTCGCGCACGTCGACCTGCCGGCCGAGCTGTGGGAGGCGCACCGGGAGAAGCTGCTGCGCCGGCTGGCCGGGCGGCTGCCCGGGGACGTCCGGATCTACCGGGTCGGCGAGGCGCCGGCCGGGTTCGACGCGCGCTTCTCGGCGATCTGGCGCCGGTACGCGTACCGGGTCGCCGACCACCCCGGCGGGGTGGACCCGCTGCTGCGCGGGCACGTGCTCTGGCACGACCGGCCGCTCGACCTGGACCGGATGAACGAGGCCGCGAAGCTGCTGCTCGGCGAGCACGACTTCGCCGCGTACTGCAAGAAGCGCGAGGGCGCCACCACCATCCGCACCCTGCTGGAGCTGCACTGGGACCGCGTCCCGGTGGACACCTACGCCGCGCAGGAGGGCTCGCTCGCGGTCGCCACCGTCCGGGCCGACGCGTTCTGTCACAACATGGTCCGCGCCCTGGTCGGCGCGATGCTGCTGGTCGGCGACGGGCACCGGCCGGTGGAGTTCCCGGGCGAGGTGCTGGCCGGCGGGGTCCGCAACTCCGCGGTCAACGTGATCCGGCCGTACGGGCTCACGCTGGAGGAGGTCGGCTACCCGCCGGACGGCCAGCTCGCCGAGCGCAACCGCCAGGCCCGGCGGATGCGCACGCTGCCCGGGCAGCCGGCTGCCCGGTAGCAGTCGCTTCGGGCGGTAATCCGTTTTGGCCCGGCGCGTCCGCTTGCGAGAATCCCTCCCATGGGACACGTCGAGATTTCGCACCTGGAGTACTACCTGCCGGACGGGCGGGTGCTGTTCGACGACGCGTCCTTCCGGGTCGGCGAGGGCTCCGCGGTCGCCCTGGTCGGCGCCAACGGCGCCGGCAAGACCACCCTGCTGCGCATGATCGCGGGCGACCTCCAGCCGCACGGCGGCTCGGTGACGATCAGCGGCGGGCTCGGCGTGATGCGCCAGTTCGTCGGCACCACCGGCCGCGAGGACCAGCAGGCCACCCCGGGCGCGCTCCCGCCGGACGCCTCGGTCCGCGACCTGCTGGTGTCCGTCGCCCCCGAGCGGATCGCCGTCGCCGCCCGCGCGGTGGACGCCGCCGAGCTGGCGATGATCGCCCAGGACGACGAGAAGACCCAGATGGCCTACGCCCAGGCGCTCGCCGACTGGGCCGACGTCGGCGGCTACGACTACGAGACCGACTGGGACGTCTGCACCATGGCGGCCCTCGGCATGCCCTTCGACAAGGCCCAGTGGCGCGGCCTGAACACCCTCTCCGGCGGCGAGCAGAAGCGGCTCGTGCTGGAGGCGCTGCTGCGCGGCCCGGAGGAGGTGCTGCTGCTCGACGAGCCGGACAACTACCTGGACGTCCCGGGCAAGCGCTGGCTGGAGGAGGCCATCAGGGCCACCCCGAAGACCGTCCTGTACATCTCGCACGACCGCGAGCTGCTCTCCCGCACCGCCGACAAGATCATCAGCGTCGAGGCCGGCGCGGCCGGCAGCAGCGTCTGGGTGCACGGCGGCGGCTTCGACACCTTCCACGAGGCCCGCAAGGCCCGATTCGAGCGCTTCGAGGAGCTGCGCCGCCGCTGGGACGAGGAGCACGCCAAGCTCAAGAAGCTGGTCGTCACCCTGCGCCAGGCCGCGGCCGTCAGCCACGACATGGCCTCCCGCTACGCGGCCGCGCAGACCAGGCTGAAGAGGTTCGAGGACGCCGGCCCGCCGGAGGCGCCGCCGCGCGAGCAGAGCATCACCATGCGGCTCAAGGGCGGGCGCACCGGCGTGCGCGCCTTCACCATGGAGCGGCTGGAGCTCACCGGTCTGATGCAGCCCTTCGACCTGGAGGTCTTCTACGGCGAGCGGGTCGCCGTGCTGGGCGCCAACGGCGCCGGCAAGTCGCACCTCCTGCGGCTGCTGGCCGGCGACACGACGGTCGAGCACACGGGCGACTGGAAGCTCGGCGCCCGGGTCGTCCCCGGCCATTTCCGGCAGACCCACGCCCACCCGGAGCTGTTCGGCCGGACGGTGCGCTCGATCGTCGAGGAGGAGCACGCGCTCAGCCGCGGCGCCGCGATGGGCGCGCTGCGCCGGTACGAGCTGGACCGGCAGGAGGAGCAGAAGTTCGAGTCGCTGTCCGGCGGCCAGCAGGCCCGGCTGATGATCCTCAAGCTCGAACTCTCCGGTGTGACGGCGCTGTTGCTCGACGAGCCGACCGACAACCTGGACCTGGAGAGTGCCGAGGCGCTGCAGGCCGGGCTGGAGGCCTTCGACGGCACCGTGCTGTGCGTCACCCACGACCGCTGGTTCGCCAAGACCTTCGACCGCTTCCTGGTGTTCGGGGCGGACGGTCGGGTGTACGAGTCGCCCGAGCCGGTCTGGGACGTCACCCGGGTGGACCGCGAACGCTGAACCGGCGCGGGCCTCCGGCCGGTGGAAGGGGGGCGTTTTTGACCCCTCCCGGCCCGCCCGGTAACCTGGACGCTTGATGTGCGTATTGGCTCGCTCTATCTCACGTGAGAGGTCGGTACGCCGGAGACATCAGGTCGACGACCAGCGGTCCCCCTTGAATTGCGTCCAAGGTTGGCCAGGCTGCTCTTCCGTCCGGGTGCTCCTGTCAGGACTCACTCACTGAAAAGCGAAGGCTACGACCGTGCGTACGTACAGCCCCAAGCCCGGCGACGTCCAGCGTCAGTGGCACGTCATCGACGCGACCGACGTCGTGCTCGGCCGCCTGGCTTCCCAGGCCGCCAACCTCCTCCGGGGCAAGCACAAGGCGATCTACGCGCCGCACGTTGACACTGGTGACTTCGTCATCATCATCAACGCCGACAAGGTGCACCTGTCCGGTAACAAGAAGACCCAGAAGCTGGCCTACCGCCACTCGGGCTTCCCGGGCGGTCTGCGCTCGGTGCGCTACGACGACCTGCTGGCGAACAACCCGGAGAAGGCCGTCGAGAAGGCCATCAAGGGCATGATCCCCAAGAACAGCCTGGGCCGTCAGATGCTCTCGAAGCTGAAGGTCTACTCGGGCGACCAGCACCCGCACGCTGCCCAGCAGCCGGTGCCGTTCGAGATCACCCAGGTCGCGCAGTAATTCGGCCACCAAGCCCCCCAACACTGAAAAGAGCTGAGGAACACCGTGGCCGAGACCACTGAAACCCTTGAGGTCGACTTCGACGAGAACGTCGAGGGCGAGTACACCTCCGAGGAGAGCTACACCTCCGAGTCGCTGGCCGGCCGCTTCGGCGAGGCCATCCCGGGCGCCGGCCTCGGCCGTCGCAAGGAGGCGATCGCCCGCGTGCGCATCGTCCCCGGCACCGGCCAGTGGAAGATCAACGGTCGCACCCTGGAGAACTACTTCCCCAACAAGGTGCACCAGCAGACCGTGAACGAGCCCTTCAAGCTCCTTGAGCTGGACGGCCGTTACGACGTCGTCGCCCGCATCACCGGCGGTGGCGTGTCCGGCCAGGCCTACGCGCTGCGCCTCGGCGTGGCCCGTGCCCTGAACGAGGCCGACGTGGACAACAACCGCGGCGCGCTGAAGAAGGCCGGCTTCCTGACCCGTGACGCCCGCGCCGTCGAGCGCAAGAAGGCCGGTCTGAAGAAGGCCCGCAAGGCGCCGCAGTACAGCAAGCGCTAATCGCGTCCCAGGGGGTTGCGTACCGCCTGGCGGCGCCGCTCCCCTGGTTGCGCAACCGTCGCCCCGGAGTACCACGTGTACTCCGGGGCGACGTGTTCCCCGGCTACTGTGCGGCGGCCGGGGATCGAGTGGACTTCCGGGACGGTTGATGGAGGACGGGACAGTGGGACGACTCTTCGGTACGGACGGCGTGCGCGGGGTGGCCAACGAGGGCCTGACGGCGGAGCTCGCGCTCGGCCTGTCGGTCGCGGCGGCCCACGTGCTCGGTGAGGCCGGCGCCCACGACGGCCACCGGCCGGTCGCGGTGGTCGGCCGGGACCCGCGCGCGTCGGGCGAGTTCCTGGAGGCCGCGGTCATCGCGGGCCTGGCCAGTGCCGGGGTCGACGTGCTCCGCGTCGGGGTGCTGCCCACCCCGGCCGTGGCCTACCTCACCGGGGCGCTCGGCGCCGACTTCGGCGTGATGCTCTCCGCCAGCCACAACGCGATGCCCGACAACGGCATCAAGTTCCTCGCCCGCGGCGGCCACAAGCTGGACGACACGATCGAGGACGCTATCGAGGCCCACTACCGGACCCACACGCTCGGCGGCGAGAACTGGAACCGTCCGACCGGTGCGGCCGTCGGCCGGGTGCGCGAGTACACCGAGGGCTTCGACCGTTACGTCGCCCACCTGATCGGCGTGCTGCCCAACCGTCTGGACGGCATCAAGGTGGTCATCGACGGCGCCCACGGCGCCGCCGCCTACGTCGCCCCCGAGGCCTTCGCCCGGGCCGGCGCCGAGGTCGTCCACACCCTGGGGACGGAGCCCACCGGCCTCAACATCAACGACGGGGTCGGCTCCACCCACCTGGACCGGCTGCGCGCCGCGATGACGGAGCACCAGGCCGACCTCGGCATCGCCCTCGACGGCGACGCCGACCGCTGCCTGGCCGCCGACGCCGACGGCAACGAGGTGGACGGCGACCAGATCATCGCCATCCTCGCCGTCGCCATGAGGGAGGCCGGCACCCTGCGCCGCAACACCGCGGTCGCCACCGTGATGTCCAACCTCGGCTTCAAGCTGGCGATGGAGCGCGAGGGCATCGACCTGGTGGAGACCGCCGTCGGCGACCGCTACGTGCTGGAGGCGATGAAGGAGCAGGGCTTCGCGCTGGGCGGCGAGCAGTCCGGCCACGTCATCCTGCTCGACCACGCCACCACCGGTGACGGCACCCTGACCGGCCTGATGCTGGGCGCCCGGCTAGCTGCCACCAAGCAGCCGCTGGCCGACCTGGCCACCGTGATGACCCGGCTGCCGCAGCTGCTGATCAATGTCAAGGGCGTCGACAAGAGCCGGGTGAAGAGCTGCGCCGAGCTGGCCGCGGCGGTCGCCGAGGCCGAGGCCGAGCTGGGCTCCACCGGCCGGGTGCTGCTGCGCCCGTCGGGCACCGAGCCGCTGGTGCGCGTCATGGTCGAGGCCGCGGACCAGGTCCAGGCGAAGGCCGTCGCCGAGCGGCTGGCCGAGGCCGTCCGGACGTACCTGGGCTGAGCACAACGGACGAAGGGCCCCGCCTTGGGCGGTTTCTAGTGGTCGTTGCAACACGTGGTCGGTTGTCTAGGCCGCGAGGAGTTTAGCCAGACGCTCGGCTGGGGTTTCCCAGCCGAGCGTTTTGCGTGGGCGGCGGTTGAGCTGGTCGGCGACGGCGGCCAGGTGCTCGGGCGTGTGGACCGACAGGTCGGTGCCCTTGGGGAAGTACTGCCGCAGCAGGCCGTTCGTGTTCTCGTTGGAGCCGCGCTGCCAGGGACTGGCCGGGTCGCAGAAGTAGACCGGGATGTCGGTGGCCAGGCTGAACTCCGCGTGCCTGGCCATCTCGCTGCCCTGGTCCCAGGTCAGGGACCGCTTCAGCTGGACCGGGAGTGTCCGGGCGGTGGCCACTAGGGCGTCGCGGACGGTCTCGGCGGTGTGGTCGCCGGGCAGGTGCAGCAGCATCACGTAGCGGGTCGAACGCTCGACCAGGGTGCCGATCGCGGACTTGTGCTCCTTGCCGAGGATCAGATCGCCCTCCCAGTGGCCGGGGACGGCCCAGTCCTCGGCCTCGGCGGGGCGCTCGCTGATCATGACCATCGGGTCGGTGAAGCGGGAACGCCGGCAGTTGGCCTGCCGCTGGGGCCTGCGGCGGGCCCGGCCTGAGCGCAGGGCACCGGCGAGCTCGCGCCGCAGCTCGCCGCGGCCCTGGACGTAGAGCGCCTGGTAGACGGTCTCGTGGACCACGTGCATCTCCGGCCGGTCGGGGAACTGTCGACGTAGAGCGTGGCAGATCTGCTCCGGGCTCCACTGCTCGTCCAGCATCGCCTGGACGGCGGCGTGCAGCTCGGGGTTCTCGGTGATCTTGCGGGCCTTGGGGCGGGGCCGGCGAGCGTCCGCCCTGGCCTGGGCGGCGTGCGGACGGTAGTGCCACTGCCCGCGAGTGCCCTCGGTGCGGTTGCGGCGGATCTCCCGGCTGATGGTGGACGGACTGCGGCCCAGCTCCGCGGCGATGGCCCGCACGGTGGCCTTCTCCCGCAGCCGGTCGGCGATGTGGATCCGCTCGTCCTCGCTCAGATACCGGGAGACACCGGAAGGCGGCACCACCATGCGAATCGGTGGTGCCGCCTTCTGCCGCTGCTCGGCTCCGCGGCCGTGACGCCACTTCTGGCCGGTCCGGCGGGCGATGCCGACGATCCGGCACGCCTCGGTGTTCGTGTAGCCCTGCTGCATGAGCCGGGAGTATGCCTCCCGTTCCCGGCGCAGCTTCACAGGCCCCTGGGCCGTCCGGTCCTTGCGGATCTCGAAGTCCAATGCATCCCCTGAACTGGGGTGTTGCAACGACTCCTAGAACCCAAGTTGCCGGCGTGGGCCCTTCGGCGTGCTCGGAGTCCTGTCGAGGGCTCCGTTCAGGCCTGTTCAGAGCTTGCGGAGCAGTGCCCGGCGCACCTTGTGGTCCTGGCCCTTCTGCAGGATCAGCGTGGCCCGGCCACGGGTCGGCAGGACGTTCTCCAGCAGGTTCGGCTTGTTGATGGTGCGCCAGACCTGACGGCCGTACTCCATCGCCTCCTCCTCCGGCACCTCGGTGAAGCGGCGGAAGTAGGAGTTCGGGTCCTGGAAGGCGGTCTGACGCAGCTTGCGGAAGCGGTCCAGGTACCAGTGCTCGATGTCGTCGGTGCGCGCGTCGACGTAGATCGAGAAGTCGAAGTAGTCGGCCACCGCGAGGCGGGTCCGGCCGTCGGTGCCGGGCAGGGCCGGCTGGAGCACGTTCAGGCCCTCGACGATCAGGATGTCCGGGCGCTCCACGGTGAGCCGCTCGTCGGGCACGATGTCGTACACCAGGTGCGAGTACACCGGGGCGCTGACGCTCTCCCGGCCCGCCTTCACGTCGGCGACGAAGCGCATCAGCGCCCGGCGGTCGTACGACTCGGGGAAGCCCTTGCGCGCCATCAGGCCGCGACGGCGCAGCTCGGCGTTGGGCAGCAGGAAGCCGTCCGTGGTGACCAGCTCCACCCGCGGGTGCTCGGGCCAGCGGGCCAGCAGGGCCTGGAGCAGACGGGCGGTGGTGGACTTGCCGACCGCGACCGAACCGGCCACGCCGATGATGAACGGGGTGCGGGTGCGCTCGGTGTCCGGCGTGTCCAGGAAGGTGCCCAGGGCGCCGCGCAGCTCGTGCGTGGCGTGGATGTACAGGTTGAGCAGCCGGGACAGCGGCAGGTAGACGTCGCGGACCTCGTCCAGGTCGAGGGCGGTGCCGAGGCCCCGCAGCCGTTCCACCTCCTCCGCGGTCAGCGGCAGCGGCGTACGCTCGCGCAGCGCGCTCCACTCGGCCCGGCTCAGGTCCACGTAGGGGGACGGCGACGGACCGGGCGTGGCGGCGCCCCGCGTACAGAGTTCGGTCAGCACATGGTCCATTGTGAGCCGTGGCGGCGTTCACGGTGGTTGTGGTGTCGGTCACGCGCTGTTGGCGAAAGGGGGGAAGACGGCCTCAGACCCGCCCTTATGCTGGCACGCATGTGCGGAATTGTTGGATACGTGGGCGCGCAGTCCGCCCTCGACGTAGTAATCGCAGGCCTGCAGCGGCTGGAGTACCGGGGTTACGACTCGGCCGGTGTCGCGGTGCAGGTCCAGGACTCCGACGGGCAGTGGAGCCTGTCCACCGACAAGCGGGCCGGCAAGCTCGCCAACCTGCAGAAGTCCCTCGCCGAGACCCCGCTGCCCGACAGCACCACCGGCATCGGCCACACCCGCTGGGCCACCCACGGCGGTCCGACGGACGCCAACGCCCACCCCCACCTGGACGACGACCGCCGGGTGGCCGTCGTGCACAACGGGATCATCGAGAACTTCGCCCAGCTGCGCGCCGAGATCGCCGAGCGCGGCCACACGCTGCGCTCCGAGACCGACACCGAGGTCGTCGCGCACCTGCTCGGCGAGGCGTACGACGGCGACCTCGCGGAGGCCATGCGGGCGGTCTGCCGCCGGCTGGACGGCGCCTTCACCCTCGTCGCCGTGCACGCCGACGCGCCGGACGTCGTCGTCGGCGCCCGCCGCAACTCGCCGCTGGTCGTCGGGCGCGGCGAGGGCGAGAACTTCCTCGCCTCCGACGTCGCCGCGTTCATCGCGCACACGCGCGAGGCCATCGAGCTCGGCCAGGACCAGGTCGTCGAGCTGCGCCGGGACGGCGTCACCGTCACCAACTTCGACGGCACCCCGGCCGAGGTGCGCGAGTACCACGTCGACTGGGACGCCTCCGCCGCCGAGAAGGGCGGCTACGACTACTTCATGCTCAAGGAGATCGCCGAGCAGCCGAAGGCCGTCGCCGACACCCTGCTCGGCCGGATCGGCACCGACGGCCGGCTGACCCTGGACGAGCTGCGCATCTCCGACGCCGACCTGCGTTCCGTCGACAAGGTCGTCATCGTCGCCTGCGGCACCGCGTTCCACGCCGGCATGATCGCCAAGTACGCGATCGAGCACTGGACCCGCATCCCCTGCGAGGTCGAGGTCGCCTCCGAGTTCCGCTACCGCGACCCGATCATGGGCCCGGGCACGCTGGTCATCGCCATCTCGCAGTCCGGCGAGACCATGGACACCCTGATGGCCCTGCGGCACGCCCGCGAGCAGGGCGCCAAGGTGCTCGCGATCTGCAACACCAACGGCTCCACCATCCCGCGCGAGTCGGACGCGGTGCTGTACACCCACGCCGGGCCGGAGGTCGCCGTCGCGTCCACCAAGGCGTTCCTCACCCAGCTGGTCGCGTGCTACCTGGTCGCCCTCTACCTGGGCCAGGTCCGCGGCACCAAGTGGGGCGACGAGATCTTCACCATCATCCGTGAGCTCGGCGACGCGCCCAAGCAGGTCGAGCAGGTGCTGGAGACCATGGAGCCGGTCCGCGAGCTGGCCCGCTCCCTCGCCGACGCCCGCTCGGTGCTGTTCCTCGGCCGGCACGTCGGCTTCCCGGTGGCCCTGGAGGGCGCGCTCAAGCTCAAGGAACTCGCCTACATGCACGCCGAGGGCTTCGCGGCCGGCGAGCTGAAGCACGGCCCGATCGCGCTCATCGAGGAGGGGCTGCCGGTCGTCGTGGTCGTGCCCTCGCCGCGCGGGCGGTCGATCCTGCACGACAAGATCGTGTCGAACATCCAGGAGATCCGGGCCCGCGGCGCCCGCACGATCGTGATCGCGGAGGAGGGCGACGAGGCCGTCGTCCCGTACGCGGACCACCTGATCCGCATCCCGGTGACCCCGACCCTGCTCCAGCCGCTGGTCTCCACCGTCCCGCTGCAGGTCTTCGCCTGCGAGCTGGCCACGGCGAAGGGCCACGAGGTCGACCAGCCGCGCAACCTGGCGAAGTCGGTCACCGTCGAGTAAGTCCGCGCTCGTCGGCGACGGCGCCCCTGCGGTGGCTGCGTCCTACCGCAGGGGCGCCGTGTCGAGCGTGAAGGAGAACGGGGCGGGGAGGTCGATCGGCTTGCCGAATGGGACCGGCTCCTTCTCCGTGTAATCGTCGCCCTCGGGCTTGGTGAACAGGGTGACCTTGCCGTCGCTGCGGTCGACCAACAGGTAGCAGGGGATGCCGGCGGCGGCGTACCCACGGCGCTTCTGCTCACGGTCGCGGCGTGGACTGCTGGACGTGACTTCGAAGACCAGCAACACGCCGGCGGCGTCCGCCCACGAACCGGCATTCAGGAAGTGGTTGACCGGGCTGACGGTGCCATCAGGGATGAACCGCCCAGTCGGTACGATCAACCCCTTGTTGCCGGAGAGGTCGAGGTCGATCGCGGCTTTGCGGAAGAACTGCTTTGCGAGCAGCGAGAACGCGGTCTCGTGTTCTCCGTCCGGCGGTGGTGCCACGACGATCTCCCCTTCGACGAGCTCTGCCTTGTAGCCAGGCGGTGTGTCCAGCTCCAGGAACGCCTGGAGGAGGTTGTCCTGGCCCCGCGGGCCCTCGACAGCTGGCATGGCGACCATGGCCCTTCTCCCTCCTGCTGGTCCGTGCCGAGCCACAAGGTAGGCGTACAGACCGGAGCCGGTGGGGGATCGAAGTGGTTGTCACTCGAAAGTGTGCCGCAGACCGGCCTGCCGTGGGGCGGTGGCGCGGGCTAGCGTCGGGGTAGCCGACTGCTGGAGGAGTCCCCGCATGCGCCACGCCCATCGCGTCGAAATCGTCCGGGCCTCGGAGGCCGAGCTGATGGCACGGCTGCCGGAGGGCACGCTGATGCAGCGGGCGGCCGCCGGGCTGGCGGCGACGTGTGCGCGGCTGCTGACGGGGCGTCGGGGCCGGGTGTACGGCAGCCGGGTGGTGGTGCTGGCGGGCAGTGGGGACAACGGGGGTGACGCCCTGTACGCCGGCGCGGCGCTCGCGCGGCGCGGGGCGCGGGTGACGGCGGTGCTGCTCGCGCCCGAGCGGGTGCACGCGGGCGGGCTGGCCGCGGTGCGGTCGGCGCGCGGGCGCGTGGTGGTGGAGCGGGAGACCGGTCTGGCCGAATTCTCGCGCGCGGACCTGGTGCTGGACGGGATCGTCGGCATCGGCGGCCGGGGCGGGCTGCGGGCCGGGGCCCGGTCGTACGCGGAGGCCGCGCGGCGCGGCGTCGTGGTGGCCGTGGACCTGCCCAGCGGGGTGGACGCCGACACCGGCGAGGTACCGGGGGCGGCGCTGCGCGCGGACGTCACGGTCTGCTTCGGCACGTACAAGCCGGGCCTGCTGGTCGACCCCGGGGCCTCGTACGCGGGCGCCGTCCAGCTCGTCGGCATCGGGCTGGAGCTGCCGCCCCCGGACGTGACGGCCCTGCAGCACGCGGACGTGGCGGCGCTGCTGCCGGTGCCGGACGTGGAGAGCGACAAGTACCGGCGGGGCGTCGTCGGGGTGGCGGCCGGCTCGGCGACGTACCCGGGTGCGGCGGTGCTGGCCGTCGCCGGGGCGCTGCGGGGCGGCGCGGGGGCCGTCCGGTACGTCGGTACGGCGGCCGAGGAGGTGGTGCGGCGCTTCCCCGAGACGCTGGTCACCGAGGGCGGGCCGCACGGCGCCGGGCGGGTGCAGGCCTGGGTGGTCGGCCCCGGCGGCGGCGAGGGCGCGCGGCAGACGCTGGCCGAGGCGCTGGCGAGCGACGTCCCGGTGCTGGTGGACGCGGACGGGCTGACCGAGCTGGGCCGGCTCGGCCCGGGTGCCCTGGCGGGCCGGACGGCGCCCACCCTGCTCACCCCGCACACCGGCGAGGCCGCCCGGCTGCTCGCCGGCGCGGACGGCACCGCGCCGCCGGCGGCCGCCGACCTGGCCGCGGCCCGGCTGGCCACGGCGCGCCGGCTGGCGGCGGCGTACCGGGCGACGGTCCTGCTCAAGGGCTCCACCACGGTGATCGCCGACCCGGGTGGCGCGGTCCGGGTCAACCCGACCGGCACCTCCTGGCTGGCCACCGCCGGCAGCGGCGACGTCCTGGCAGGTCTGGCCGGCTCCCTGCTGGCCGCCGGTCTGCCGGCGCTGGACGCCGCGTCGGTCGCCGCCTACTTGCACGGGCTGGCGGGCCGCCACGCGGCGGGCGAGCCGGGAGCGCCGGTGACGGCGTCGTGGGTGGCCGAGGCACTGCCCGTGGTGTGGCGGGGCGTACGGGAGGGGTAACCGGAACCGGGAGCGCCGAATCGGGCGTCAACACCAGGGGAAGGCGGTCCGGCGAAGGTCGCGGCAGCGCGCGGGCGGCGGCCGCGGGACGCCGCGCCGACGGGCCGTTCGGCGAGGACTCCGAGGCGTCTGGGAGACTGACCCTGATGACAACTGCGAAGACGGCCGGCTCGGCCACCCTCACCGACGGCGTACGGGCCGAGGCGACCATCGATCTGGGCGCCCTGCGCGGCAACCTCGCCGCGCTGCGCGAACGCGTCGGCAGCGCGGCGGTGATGCTCGCGGTCAAGGCGGACGCCTACGGCCACGGCGCGATCGCGTGTGCCCGCGAGGCGGTCGCGAACGGGGTCGGCTGGCTGGGCTGCGCGACGCCCGAGGAGGCGCTGGCCCTGCGCGCCGGGGGCATCCGCCCGGACCAGGCCCGCATCCTGTGCTGGCTGTGGACGCCCGGCGGCCCGTGGCGCGAGGCGCTGCTCTCGGACCTGGACATCTCGGTCAGCGGCCGGTGGGCGCTGGACGAGCTGCTGCCGGCCGTCCGCGAGACCGGCATCCCGGCCCGGGTGCACCTGAAGGCGGACACAGGACTCGGCCGCAACGGCTGCCAGCCGCACGACTGGCCGGAGCTCGTCGCCGCCGCCCGCCGCGCCGAGGCGGAGGGGCTGCTCCGGGTGGTCGGCGTCTGGTCGCACTTCGCCGCCGCGGACGAGCCCGGGCACCCGTCGATCCAGGCCCAGCTGGACTCCTACCGGCGCGCGCTGGCGGACGCCGAGGCGGCCGGGCTGCGCCCGGAGGTCCGTCACCTGGCGAACTCGCCGGCCACGCTGCTGCTGCCGGACTCGCACTTCGACATGGTCCGCACCGGCCTGGCCGCGTACGGGCTGTCGCCGGTGCCCGAGGTGGGCTCGCCGGCCGACTTCGGGCTGCGCCCGGTGATGGCGCTGGCGGCGCGGCTGGCGCTGGTGAAGCAGGTGCCGGGCGGGCACGGCGTCAGCTACGGCCACCACTACGTCACTCCCGGGCCGACCACGCTGGGGCTGGTCCCGGTCGGTTACGGCGACGGCGTTCCGCGGCACGCGAGCGGCACCGGCCCGGTGCAGATCGGCGGCAAGTGGCGCACGGTGGCCGGCCGGGTGGCGATGGACCAGTTCGTCGTGGACCTGGGCGGGGACATCCCGGAGATCGGTGACGAGGTGCTGCTGTTCGGCAACGGCGAGCGCGGCGAGCCGACCGCCGAGGACTGGGGCCGGGCCTGCGGCACCATCGCGTACGAGATCGTGACGCGGATCGGCGCCCGGGTGCCGCGCCGCTACGTCGGCGGTACCGCCATCGGCACCGGCGCGGGTGCGATCGCATGAGTGAGGCGGCCGACGGCCCGGTCGAGGTGGTCGCGAAGGCGGCGTCCGGTGTGAGCCGGGCGGGCGTCATCGGGATCTCGGTCGGTGTGCTGGCGGCCGGGGCGGCGGCAGGTGTGGCGATAGAGCGGCTGACGGTCGGCCGGGCGACCCGCCGCCGGGCCCGGGCCGAGCTGGACGCCGGCGCTCCGTACGGTTCGCTGCGCGGGCGCCCGCTGACGGTGGCCGCGCCGGACGGCAGCGAGCTGTACGTCGAGCTGGACGGCACCGGCTGGGCCGAGCCGGACGGTGACGGCTCCGGGGCCGAGCCGCTGACCGTGGTGTTCTGCCACGGGTACTGCCTGAACCAGGACAGCTGGCACTTCCAGCGGACGGCGCTGCGAGAGGGCATGCGGCTGGTCTTCTGGGACCAGCGCAGCCACGGCCGTTCCGAGCGCTCACGGTCGTACGTGGCGGGCGAGCCGGCCAGCATCGACCAGCTGGGCGGGGACCTCAAGGCGGTGATCGACGCCGTGGCGCCGACCGGGCCGTTGGTGCTGGTCGGCCATTCGATGGGCGGCATGACGCTGATGGCGCTGGCCGACCAGCACCCGGAGCTGTTCCGGGAGCGGGTCGCCGGGGTGGCGCTGGTCGGCACGCTCGCGGGGAACTGGGACCAGGTCAGCCTGGGCCTGCCGTCGGCGGGCGCCAAGCTGTTCCGGAAGGCCGCGCCCGGGGTGATGAGGCTGCTGGGCCGTCAGGTCGAGCTCGTGGAGGCGACCCGGCGGTTCGGCTCGGACGTCACGTCCGTCTTCTACCGGAGGTTCTCCTTCGGCGGAAGGGACGTCGACCCGGGCGTGGTGCGGTTCGCCGAGCAGCTTCTGGACGCCACCCCGATCGACGTGGTCGCCGAGTTCTACCCGGTGTTCGGCGCGCACGAGAAGACCGCCGCGCTGGCTGCCCTGCGCGGCCTGCCCGTGCTGGTGCTGGCCGGCACCAAGGACCTGCTGACCCCGCCCGTGCACAGCGAGGCGATGGCCGAGCAGCTGCCGGGGGCGGAGCTGGTCCTGGTCGAGGGCGCCGGCCACCTGGTGATGCTGGAGCGTCCGGAGCTGGTGGACCGCCGCCTGGTCGACCTGCTGCGCCGGGCCGCCGCCTTCCGCGGCGCCGCGCCGCTGCCGTCGGCGGTGCTCGACCGGATCTGACGTCCGACCCGGACGCCGGTGGCCCGGCACCCCTTGCTCAGGGGTGCCGGGCCACCGTCCGTCCGTGCGGATCAGGCGCTCGCGTCGCCCTTGCGGCGGCGCAGCACGACCAGCGTGCCGACACCGGCGACCAGCACGGCGCCGCCAGCCGCGGCGAGGGCGGCGGTGTGGTCACCGCCACCCGTGGTCGCCAGGTTGGAGCCGCCGGACGGGCGGGCGGCGGCCTTGTCCTTCGCCTTGGCGACGGTGCCGGCGGACGGCTTCGGCGCGTTGACCGTGGCCGGGGTGAGGTGCGAGGCCGGCACCACGGCGGCGCCCGGCGCGGAGGTGGCCGGAGTCGGCGCCGCGGTCGGCGCGCCCGGCGCGGAGGCGGCCGGCGCGGGCTTGGCCGAGGTGGTGGTCGCGCCGGCGGTCGGCGTGGCGGCGTGCGAGGCGGTGGCCGAGGCCGACGCGGTGGCGCTCGCGGTGGCGGTGGCGCTCGCGGAGGCGGACGCGGTGGCGGTCGCGGTGGGCTTGGCCGTGGGGGTGGCCGGGGCCGAAGCGGTCGGGCTCGCCGTGCCGCCACCGGGCGCGACGATGGCGAACTGGGCCACCCCGCTGACACTTGCGACCTCCTGCGACTCGGCCTGGTCCGGGTCGAACGAGGTGATCATGAACTGCATGGCCGCATTGTCGGCGACGGCCTCCTTGGTCAGCGACAGGCGGACCTGGATGGTCAGGCTCTCGCCGCGCGCCAGGAACAGGTAGGCGTCGTCGGACTCGACACCGTTCTCCATCGAACCCAGCAGGGCGACCGGGTAGGCCTCCTTGGGGTCGGTAACGAAGGAGGCGTCGCGCCACTCCTTGGAGTCGACGTCCTGGTACTGGATCTTCTCGCGGCCGGCGTACAGCGGGGAGTGCTCCGCGCCGGTGGCCAGGAAGGGCAGGAAGACGATGTCGTGGCCGACGGTGTTGTCGATCTGGACGGTGAAGGTTGCCGCAGGGCCGCCGGCGACGATCCGGTCCGGAACGTTCTTGATCGAGACCTGCGGACGGACGTCCTTGGCGTCCGCCTGCGCGAGGGTGACGGCCGAGGTGGCGGCGAGCGCGGGGGCGGCGAGCGCGACCGGGGCAGCGGCGAGGACGGAGGCCGAGGCCAGGGTGGCGGCGGATATCGCGAGACCGCGACGGAGCTTCATGTGCGGGGACCTCAGAGGTTGGTCGGGCCCGTGGTGAGACGGCCCCGGGGGGTGGGGAGACGGGCCGGGCGTGGCCTGTGGGTTCCCGCCCGTCCCGGTGATCAGGCGCGAACGGTATCCGCAGGGTGAGAACCACCTGAGAGGGGGGTCCAGTCCGGCGTGGGTGCCGTGGGGCAAAAGGTGATCAAACCGGGGCAGACCGACGCCCGGCGCACGGCCGGGCGGGGATGTGGCACGGTAGCGGGGGCGGCCGGCGGTCGGCGCGCCCGGTACGGACCGAAGGGCAAGACACGCGCATGGGCTCGCACGCCACTCTCACCGTCCCCACCCCGGAGCGGATGGGCCGGCTCGGCCGGGAGCTGGCCGCGCTGCTGCGGCCGGGGGATCTGGTGCTTCTCTCCGGCGAGCTGGGAGCGGGGAAGACGACCCTGACCCGGGGCCTCGGGGAGGGGCTGCAGGTCCGCGGCGCGGTGACCTCGCCGACCTTCGTGATCGCCCGGGTGCACCCGTCGCTGGTGGGCGGCCCGGCGCTGGTGCACGTGGACGCCTACCGGCTGGGCGGGAACCTGGACGAGATGGAGGACCTCGATCTGGACGTCTCGCTGCCAGAGTCGGTGATCGTGGTCGAGTGGGGCGAGGGCAAGGTGGAGCAGCTCTCCGAGGACCGGCTGGAGGTGCGGATCGAGCGGGCCCTCGGCGACACCGCGGGGGAGGACCACGACCCGCGCCGGGTGGTGCTCACCGGCATCGGCCCGCGGTGGACGGGCGTCGAGCTGGAGAAGCTCGCGTAGGAGCCCTCCGTGCGGCTTGCCGACACTCTGTCGGGAAGGTGTTGCGGGCGGGGTGCCGGGCGTGATGGGATGGGTGCTGCGGTTAGGTCTGCCTAACTAGGGAGGCGCCATGTCGAGCACCACCCCCGCCCCGGAGCGCACCGTGCGCGGCACCGGGGCCGGAGAGTCCGCCCGCTGCGCTCCGGGGGAGCCGATGCGGGCCCTGCTGGCCGCGTGTGCCGCCGCCGAGGCGGTGTCCACCCCTCCCGAACCGGAGCCCCGGCAGGCCGACGACGCCGAGACCGGCGCGCCCCGCGCGGCCTAGCGAGCGGCCCTTGGCCGGGTGTCTCAGGCGACCACGATCACCTTGGTGCCGGTCGGCGCGAAGTCCCAGAGCAGCTGGCCGTCCTGGCGGGTGCTGCGGATGCCGCCGGTCTTGGCCTTCGGGTCGGCGGTCGGGCTCGCGCCGTCCACCGGCGCGCTGAAGCCGAACACCACGCCGTTCTGCTGGGCGAAGCGCACCACGTGCTCGATCTGGCGGCCGTCCGTCCCGGTGGTGCTCGCCGTGCGGCTGTACACCGGGTAGCTGCCCGGGGTGGGCTCCACCGAGCCCGGCGTGACCGCGAAAGCGGCCACCACCTGCGGGTTCTTCTTCGGGTCGACCAGCCAGACGTAGTGGCTGCCGACCGAGTAGACCACCCGCGTGCCGGCGCCCGAGGTGGTCGGCAGCGCCGGCACCGTCGGGGTCGGGGACGCGCTCGGCGTCACGGAGGCGGCCGGCCCGCTCGTCGTCGCGGCCACGGTCGGGCGGGGCCCGCCCGCGCGGTCCTGCGCGCCGCTCGCCTGGAAGGCCAGCAGGCTCACCACCGCCAGGGCCCCCAGGGTCAACCCCGTGACCACAACTCCAGGACCCATCTTTGCCACGTGCCGCTCCCGCCGCCGTCCTCTGTACGTACCGCCCATATCGTGCCAGGTCCCTCCGGCCGGTCCGCAGCGGCTCGGACGTGTGTTCCGGACCGGGACGTCCGGGCGATCGGCCGGTCGGCCCAACGTCGGTCTAACCTTGACCCCGTGCTGCTGCTCGCGTTCGACACCGCTACCCCCGCCGTCACCGCCGCCGTCCACGACGGCAAGGCCGTCCTCGCCGAGACCGACCAGGTCGACGCCCGGCGCCACGGCGAACTGCTCCTGCCCGCCATCGACCGGGTGCTGCGGGCGGCCGGGGTCGACAAGCACCAGCTCACCGGCATCGCGGTCGGCGTCGGCCCGGGCCCGTACACCGGCCTGCGGGTCGGCCTGGTGACCGCCGCCGCGCTCGGCCACGCGCTCGGTCTGCCGGTGCACGGCGTCTGCACCCTGGACGCGATCGCCTTCCAGGCCCGCGCCGAGGGCCTGGCCGGGCAGCCGTTCACGGTCGCCACCGACGCGCGCCGCAAGGAGGTCTACTGGGCCTCCTACGACGCCGACGGCCGTCGCACCGAGGGCCCCGGCGTGGACCGCCCCGCCGAGCTGGCGCCGCAGCCGCGCTCGGTCGGCGCCGGCGCGCTGCTCTACCCCGACGCGTTCCCGGGCGCGCACGGCCCCGAGCACGTCTCGGCCGGCGCCCTGGCCGGCTTCGCCGCCGCCGAACTGGCCGCCGGCCGCGAGCTGCTGCCCAACGTGCCGCTCTACCTGCGCCGCCCGGACGCCCAGGTCCCCGCTGGCTACAAGACCGTTCTAGGGGGCAAGGCGGTGCTCCCGGCGTGAACCACGGCACCACCCTGCGCCCGATGCGCTGGTGGGACATCGCGCCGGTGATGGAACTGGAGCTGCGGCTCTTTCCCGAGGACGCCTGGTCGACCGGGATGTACTGGTCCGAGCTGGCCGAGACCCACCCCGGCGGCACCCGCCACTACACCGTCGCCACCGTGCCGGACGGCACGATCGTCGGCTACGCCGGACTGATGGCGATCGCCGGCGAGGGCGACGTCCAGACCATCGCCGTCGACGAGCGCCACCAGGGCGCCGGCCTCGGCGCGGCTCTGCTCACCGACCTGATCCGGGAGGCCGCCCGGCGCGGCTGCGCCGAACTGCTGCTGGAGGTGCGGGTGGACAACCCGCGCGCCCAACGGCTGTACGAGCGCTTCGGCTTCCAGCCGGTGGGCATCCGGCGCGGCTACTACCAGCCCGCCAACGTCGACGCGCTGGTGATGCGCCTCGACCACCCGAGCACTGACCCGAAGGACCTTAAGGACACCCGCCATGGCTGACGAACCGCTCGTCCTCGGCATCGAGACCTCCTGCGACGAGACCGGCGTCGGCATCGTGCGCGGCACCACGCTGCTGGCCGACGCGGTCGCCTCCAGCGTCAACGACCACGCCCGGTTCGGCGGCGTCGTCCCGGAGATCGCCAGCCGCGCCCACCTGGAGGCGATGGTCCCGACCATCCAGCGCGCCCTGGACACCGCCGGGGTCAAGGCGAGCGACCTGGACGGCATCGCGGTCACCGCCGGCCCTGGCCTGGCCGGCGCGCTGCTGGTCGGCGTCAGCGCGGCCAAGGCGTACGCCTGGGCGCTCGACAAGCCGCTCTACGGGGTCAACCACCTCGCCTCGCACATCTGCGTCGACCAGCTGGAGCACGGCCGGCTGCCCTCGCCCACGATGGCGCTGCTGGTCTCCGGCGGGCACTCCTCGCTGCTGCTCAGCGAGGACATCACCAGCGACGTCCGCCCGCTCGGCGCGACCATCGACGACGCGGCCGGCGAGGCCTTCGACAAGGTCGCCCGGGTGCTCGGCCTGGGCTTCCCGGGCGGCCCGGTGGTCGACCGGACGGCCCGCGAGGGCGACCGCAAGGCGATCGCCTTCCCGCGCGGCCTGACCGGGAAGAACGACCCGGAGTACGACTTCTCCTTCTCCGGCCTGAAGACCGCCGTCGCCCGCTGGGTGGAGGCCAGGCGCCGGGCCGGCGAGGAGGTGCCGATCGCCGACGTGGCGGCGTCCTTCCAGGAGGCGGTCACCGACGTGCTCACCCGCAAGGCCGTCAAGGCGTGCAAGGACAACGGCGTCGACCACCTGATGATCGGCGGCGGGGTCGCGGCCAACTCGCGGCTGCGCGAGATGGCCCAGCAGCGCTGCGACCGGGCCGGCATCCGGCTGCGGGTGCCCCGGCCGGGCCTGTGCACCGACAACGGCGCGATGGTGGCCGCACTGGGCGCCGAGATGGTGTGGCGCGACCGCACACCGTCCGCGTTCGACCTGTCCGCCGACTCCTCACTGCCCGTCACGGACGTGCACGTCCCGGCTGCGGAGATCGGGCACGGGGACTTCCACGGCCGGGCGTACGACGCGCTCGGCGGCGGTGGCGAGTGACCGTCGCCGCGATGTGGGAGGCCCGCGCCGCCGACGGCCGCGGGGTCGAACTCGCCGCCTGGGTGCGGGAAGTGGCGCTGCCCGCGCTGCGCGGCTCGGCCGGGCTCGTCCGCACCGAACTGTTCGGCGCCCCCGGTGACCGCGTGCTGCTGATCACCTGGTGGACCGGCGAGCCGCTGCCCGTCGCCGAACCGCCGGCCGACCTGCTCGGCCGCCCGGCGCACCGCTGGTCCTTCATCAGCGAACACGTCGAATAGCGGACACGTCGAGCAGGGCCGGTGGGGGAACCGCGCACCCGGTCGCTACCGTGCATAGCTGTGAACAGGCTTGGACGGGACCGGGAGCGCGGTGCGGTGAAGCAGGACGGGCGGAACAGGACCAGGACGTACGCGGCGGGGGCGCTGGCCCTGCTGGCCTTCGCCACCGGGTGCGGCGACGACGGTGGCGGCGCCGTCGCCGCCCGACCCGCGGCCACGACCCCGGCCGCACCCCAGCCGTCCGGCGACGGCGCCGCGCCGGCCGCCGCCGCGGCCCCCGCGGCCGCGGACGCCGCCTGGGCGAAGTGGAACCTCAAGCCGCTGGCCCCGGCCCCCGCGCCGCCCGCCGACAAGCCCGTCAAGCTCGAACGGACCGGCACCGTACCGGTGTTCAGCGAGGTGAAGACGAACGACAAGGTCGTCTTCATCACCATCGACGACGGCGCCGAGAAGGACCCGAAGTTCGTCGAGATGCTGACCGAACTCAAGGTGCCGGTCTCGATGTTCCTGACCCGGGACATCGTCAAGGACAACTACGGCTACTTCAAGCCGCTCCAGGCGCTCGGCAACCACATCCAGAACCACACCGTGGACCACCCGGTGATGAGCAAGATCCCGGCGGAGAAGCAGAAGTCCGAGATCTGCGACGCGCAGTCCGCGCTCACCCAGCAATACGGCACCGCGCCGCTGCTGTTCCGCCCGCCGTTCGGGGACGGCGCCAACACCCCGACCCTCAACAACTCGGTGCAGCAGTGCGGGCCGCGCGCGATCGTGCTCTGGCGCGAGTCGATGCAGATCCACGACATGCAGTACCAGGCGTCGGACAAGAAGCTGAAGCCCGGCGACATCATCCTCGCCCACTTCCGCGGCCCGAAGGAGCTCAAGGGCGCGACGATGACCGAGATGTTCGGCGAACTGCTGGCCCGGATCCAGGAGCAGGGCTTCTCGGTGGCCCGGCTGGAGGACTACATCCAGGCGCCCGCGTCGTAGCCGGTCAGACCGGCTGACCGAGCATCATGAGCGGGCCGTTGTCGGTGCGGCTGAGGATCACCGTGACGGTGTTCGGGCCGGAGGGCTTGAGCTGACGGCGCAGTTCCTCCGGGGTGATCGCCATCCCGCGCTTCTTGATCACCACCGTGCCGACGCCGCGCTCGCGCAGCAGCGCCTTGAGCTTCTTGATGTTGAACGGCAGGACGTCCGTCAGCTCGAAGGCGTGCGCGTACGGGGTGGGGACGAGCTCGTCCGACGTCAGGTAGGCGATCTTCGGGTCGATCAGCCGGCCGCCGACCTGCTCGGCCACCTCGGCCACCATGTGGGCGCGGATCACGGCGCCGTCCGGCTCGTACAGGTAGCGGCCGACCGGCCCGGCCGCCGGGTCCGGCAGGTCGCCGCCGGTGAGGCTGGCGCCGTGCGGCAGTAGGGTCGCGCGGTGCGGGTGGGCGGCCTTCGTGCCGAACCAGAGCACCGCCTCCTTGACGTCCCCGTGGTCGGAGACCCACTCGGCCTCGGCGTCCGCCGGGACGGCCTCGTGCGGGATGCCCGGCGCCACCTTCAGCGCGCCGATCGGGGTACGGCGGCCGGCCTCGATCGCCCAGGAGAGCGGCGGGGCGTACGCCTCGGGGTCGAACACCCGGCCGCGCGACGTGCGGCGGGCCGGGTCGGTGAACACCGCGTCGTAGCCGGTGGCGTCCACCTCGGCGACGTCCGCGCAGCGCACCTCGACCAGGTCGGAGAGGCCCAGCGCGGCGGCGTTGGCGGCGGTCGCCGCGCAGGCCGCCGGGTCCTTGTCGACGGCCAGCACCTGGATCCCGGCCCGGGCCAGCGCCAGCACGTCCCCGCCGATCCCGCAGCACAGGTCCGCCAGTCGCCGTACCCCCAGCTCGGCGAACCGCTGCGCCCGCCACTCGGCCACGCTGCGCCGGGTGGACTGCTCGACGCCGTTGGGCGTGAAGTACATCAGGTCGGCGTCCGCCCCGAACTTCGCCCGCGCCCGCTGCCGCAGCCGCGCCTGCCCGAACGCCGCCGACACCAGCTCGGCCGGATGCTCCCGCCGCAGCCGGGTGGCCAGTGCCAGCTCCTCCTCGGGTGCGAACTCACGCAACTCGGCGAGCAGGGCCTGGCCCTCGGGGGTCAGCAGCGGCTGGAGGTTCTCGGTGTCCACGGGGCCATTCTCGCGGCTCACCTGCTGCGGCTCAGGACGAACCAGATCGGGAGGACGAACGCCGCGGCCCCGTGGTCGCACATGAGTACGACTACCCATCCGTAGCGCGAGACCCTCGGGCGTGCCGTTGGCACTCTGGTTGACGGAGTGCTAACACAGGCCTATGGTCGTCCTTGGCACTCTCCACCAGGGGAGTGCTAACGCGATGACGCGTGTCTGACCCCCGCGACGGCAGGCCCGCAGGTTCGCCACCTACCCGTTAGAAAACCCCGTAATCTCCGAAGGGGAGCTCGGACGTGACCACCAGCAGCAAGGTTGCCATCAAGCCGCTCGAGGACCGCATCGTGGTCCAGCCGCTCGACGCCGAGACCACCACGGCCTCCGGCCTGGTTATCCCGGACACCGCCAAGGAGAAGCCCCAGGAGGGCGTCGTCCTGGCCGTCGGCCCGGGCCGCTTCGAGGACGGCCAGCGTCTGCCGCTCGACGTCGCCGTCGGTGACATCGTCCTGTACTCGAAGTACGGCGGCACCGAGGTGAAGTACCAGGGCGAGGAGTACCTGGTTCTCTCCGCGCGCGACGTTCTCGCGATCATCGAGAAGTAAGTCGTCCCGACCCGCCCCGGATCCGTGTCCCCCGTGACAGTGGCCCGGGGCGTGGTCGTTGGTTCACGTAGTTCGGCGGCCGGTGGGCCGGCCGCAGCCCCGAGGGAATAGGGAACATGGCGAAGATCCTGCAGTTCGACGAGGACGCCCGCCGCTCGCTCGAGCGCGGTGTCAACAAGCTGGCCGACACCGTCAAGGTGACCATCGGCCCCAAGGGCCGCAACGTCGTCATCGACAAGAAGTTCGGCGCCCCGACCATCACCAACGACGGTGTCACCATCGCCCGTGAGGTCGAGCTGGACGACCCGTACGAGAACCTTGGCGCGCAACTCGTCAAGGAGGTCGCCACCAAGACCAACGACGTCGCGGGTGACGGCACCACCACCGCCACCGTGCTGGCCCAGGCCCTGGTCAACGAGGGTCTGCGCAACGTCGCCGCCGGCGCCGGCCCGGCCGCCCTGAAGAAGGGCATCGACAAGGCCGTCGCCGCCGTCTCCGAGCACCTGCTGTCGGTGGCCCGCGAGATCGAGGGCAAGGACGACGTCGCCGCCGTCGCGTCCCTCTCCGCGCAGGACACCCAGGTCGGCGAGCTGATCGCCGAGGCGATCGACAAGGTCGGCAAGGACGGTGTCATCACCGTCGAGGAGTCGAACACCTTCGGCGTGGAGCTGGACTTCACCGAGGGCATGCAGTTCGACAAGGGCTACCTGTCGCCGTACTTCGTCACCGATGCGGAGCGGCAGGAGGCGGTCCTGGAGGACCCGTACATCCTGATCCACCAGAGCAAGATCTCCTCGATCCAGGAGCTCCTGCCGCTGCTGGAGAAGATCCTGCAGAGCGGTGGCTCCAAGCCGCTGCTGATCATCGCCGAGGACGTCGACGGCGAGGCGCTGTCGACCCTCGTGCTGAACAAGATCCGCGGCATCTTCAACGCCGTCGCCGTCAAGGCCCCGGGCTTCGGTGACCGCCGCAAGGCGATCCTCGGCGACCTGGCTACCCTGACCGGCGCCACGGTGATCTCCGAGGAGGTCGGCCTCAAGCTCGACCAGGCCGGTCTGGACGTGCTGGGCACCGCTCGCCGCGTGACCATCACCAAGGACGAGACCACCATCGTCGAGGGTGCCGGCGACGCCGAGGCCGTGGCCGGCCGCGTCGCCCAGATCAAGGGCGAGATCGCGGGCACCGACTCCGACTGGGACCGCGAGAAGCTGCAGGAGCGCCTGGCCAAGCTGGCCGGCGGCGTCTGCGTCATCAAGGTCGGCGCCGCCACCGAGGTGGAGCTGAAGGAGCGCAAGCACCGCCTGGAGGACGCCATCTCGGCGACCCGTGCCGCGGTCGAGGAGGGCATCGTCGCCGGTGGTGGCGCCTCCCTCGTGCACGCCGCCAAGGTGCTGAACGACGGCCTGGGCCTGTCGGGCGACGAGGCCACCGGTGTCGCCGTGGTCCGCAAGGCGCTGCACGAGCCGCTGCGCTGGATCGCCCAGAACGCCGGCCTGGAGGGCTACGTCATCACCTCCAAGGTCTCCGACCTGGAGATCGGCCAGGGCTTCAACGCGGCCACCGGCGAGTACGGCGACCTGGTGAAGGCCGGCGTCATCGACCCGGTCAAGGTCACCCGCTCCGCCCTGGAGAACGCCGCCTCGATCGCCTCCCTGCTGCTCACCACCGAGACCCTCGTGGTGGAGAAGAAGGAGGAGGCCGCCGAGAACGGCCACGGCCACTCGCACGGCCACGGCCACTCGCACTGACGCCTGACCGTCGACCGCAGGTCCGGTCCGCTCCTTCGGGATGCGGGCCGGGCCTGCGGCATGTGGGGTCCGTGACTCCGTTTGAGCGTTCAACTATCAGCACAATTTTGCGCATGGTAAAGATTGCCTTATAACTGAGGCATGATCGAGGCCCGCCATCTGCGCGTCCTGCGTGCCGTCGCCCGCACCGGCTCCTTCTCCGCCGCCGCCCGCGAGCTGGGCTGCACGCAGCCCGCCATCAGCCAGCAGATGAAGGCCCTGGAGAAGTCCGTGGACACCCCGCTGGTGGTCCGTTCGGGCCGGGGCATGCAGCTGAGCGAGGCCGGGCGGGTGCTGCTCAAGCATGCCACCGGGATCCTGGCCGGGCTCTCCGCGGCCGAGGAGGAGGTCGCGGCGATCGCCGGGCTGCGGGCCGGGCGGGTGCGGCTGGTGTCCTTCCCGACCGCGAGTTCCACCCTGGTGCCGCCCGCCGTCGCCCGGCTGCGGGACAGCCATCCGGGGGTGCGCGTGTCGCTGGTCGAGGCGGAGCCGCCGGAGTCGCTGGCGATGCTGCGCGGTGGCGAGTGCGAGATCGCCCTGGCCTTCCGCTACCCGCAGTCCGACGGCGCCGCCGTGCCGCCGGCGCCCGCGCACGGCACGCCGCGCGAGGCGCGGGCCGAGGCCAATCTGGAGGCGCAGCAGCTGAGCGCCGGCACCGACTGGTCCGATCTGGTGGTCACGCCGCTGCTGGACGACCCGCTGGTCGGCGTGCTGCCCGCGGCGCATCCGCTGGCGCGGCGCGGCGGGCCGGTGGAGCTGGCCCGGCTGGCGGGGGAGCAGTGGATCGCGGGATGCCCGCAGTGTCGCGGGCATCTGGTGGAGCTGTGCGCGGGGGCCGGGTTCGAGCCCCGGATCGACTTCGCGACGGACGACTACCCGGCGGTGGTCGGCCTGGTGGCGGCCGGGCTGGGGGTGGCGGTGCTGCCCAGGCTGGCGCTGGAGTCGGTGCGTCCTGACGGTGTGTCGACGGTGCCGGTGGGGACGGCCTCGGGGGTGCCCGCGGTGCGCCAGGTGGTCGCGCTGACCCTGCCGGATCTGGCCGAGGTGCCGGCCGTGGCGCTGATGCTGGAGCGGCTGGCGGGGGCTGCCGCCGCTCGCTGACGCAGGGTTACGTCGGGTGGGCGCGGGCCTCGGACGCGGGCTCGACTGAGGCGGATGGGTGGCTTTGGGCGCCAGACGCCACGCAGAAACGTTTCTTCGCGATGTGCCGCGGGCGTGGGCCTAACGCTGCGCGACCGAGGGCGCGACCAGCGGAACCTCCACCACGCGGTGCCGTGAGCGCCCGAGCATCTCCTCGCGCTCGTCCTCCGTCATCCCGCCCCAGACGCCGTACGGTTCGCGGACCGCCAGCGCGTGCGCCGCGCACTCGGCGATCACCGGGCAGCGCATGCAGACCTCCTTGGCGCTGGCCTCGCGCGAACTGCGCGCCGCCCCGCGCTCGCCCTCGGGGTGGAAGAAGAGCGAGCTGTCCACGCCACGGCACGCCGCGGAGAGCTGCCAGTCCCAGAGATCCGCGTTGGGACCGGGGAGGCGGGAGAAATCTGCCATGGCTCATTCCCTTCAGAAGCTCGTCGGCCGCGGGCCGACCTCCAGCGAGCTGTCGCTGCGGGCGCGGCGGCGCGTCGATGCACTGGTGTGGACACCTGGAAATATGACTTAAGGCAACTCCATGGACAAGTCACCCACAGAGTGGCACAACAGTCAATGACCATGAGAAAGCTATAAAAACGGGCAAAGTGGGCATGGGTTCCGAACGGGCGCGAGCGTGGCAATCGGGTGGCCGACGGGCGCGCGACGCTCGACACCGGTGTGCGGGTCGCGCGCCGACCGCGCGCGAGCTGCACAAAAGTGCGGCGTGTGCACCGCGATGCGGCTGATCGGTAATGGGTTGGCCACGTACAGTGGTGGAGATGGCCCTGAAGGCCGTAACTCATTCGAGTGACGGTCGTTGGAAGTGCGAAGGCGGTTAGCGGGCGCCGGACGTCGGGAACGATCGCGGAGTTGAGGCGATCAGCACGGACTCTGTCGCCGATCGGCCGTGTCGGAGAGGTTCGTACCAGCCAGGAGGCTCAACGTGACGCGGATCAGCTGCGGAGGACGACGGTCATGACTTCCGTTCTCGTTTGCGACGATTCCCCGCTCGCCCGCGAGGCGCTTCGCCGCGCCGTCGCGACCGTACCCGGGGTCGACCGGGTCACCACCGCGACGAACGGGGAGGAGGTCCTCCGCCGCTGGGTGGCCGACCGCTCCGATCTCGTACTGATGGACGTCCGGATGCCCGGCCTCGGCGGGGTCGAGACGGTCCGGCGGCTGCTGTCCGCCGATCCGGGCGCGCGGATCATCATGCTCACCGTCGCCGAGGACCTCGACGGCGTCGCGCTCGCGGTCGCCGCGGGTGCCCGCGGGTACCTGCACAAGGACGCCTCGCGCGCCGAACTGCGGGCCACCGTCACGCAGGCGCTCGCCGACCCGACCTGGCGGCTCGCCCCGCGCCGGCTGCGCAGCCCCGACATGGGCGCGGCGCCGACCCTGACGGCCCGTGAGATCCAGGTGCTGGAGGGCATGAGCCACGGCCGCAGCAACGCCGAGATCGGCCGCGAGCTGTTCCTCTCCGAGGACACCGTCAAGACCCACGCCCGGCGCCTGTTCAAGAAGCTCGGCGCCTCGGACCGCGCGCACGCGGTCGCGCTGGGTTTCCGCTGGGGCCTGGTCCGCTGACCACCGGCGCCGCCGCCGGCTGTGCCGCGCCGCCGGCAGGTCCGGGCGCGGGTGCCGCACGGGCGTGTGACGTTACGGTCCCGAGGTTGCACCATGGAGTAGTGGAGCACCTCGGGGACCAGCGGACAGGCACTGCGGCGAACCGCGCAGCCGCAGGACACTCGGCGGACGGCGCGACGGACGGAACCACCGACGGCGGCGGGGCGGGAGGCGGCACGGTGCAGGAGGGGTCGGTGGTGCGCGGCGGTACACCGTTCGGGGCCGCAGCGCATAACGTTCCGGTGCACAACTCCGGATGCGGTGCCGCGTTTTCCCGCGCGACCAGGCACCATGGACCGATGCGTGACGACGTCGCCGGTGCGGCCGGCCAGGCGGACCCGGTGGAGGCCGAGCCCTCCGGCCCGGGTCACGATCCGTCGTACGCCGATCCGGGCCCTGGCGGCGAGGCTGGCCCCGATCGTCCCCCGGTGCTGGGTGCCGGCGGTTCGCCGCTGGTGGGCGAACTGGTCGCGGCCGCCGTCCGCGGCGAGGGCCCGGCCATCGACGCGCTGCTCGCGTACGTCCACCCGCTGGCGCTGCGGTACTGCCGCGGCCGGCTGGTCCGGCTGCCCGGCGGCGCCCGGCACCACGTGGACGACATCGCGCAGGAGGTGTGCGTCGCGGTGCTGTGCGCGCTGCCCCGGTACAAGGACCAGGGCCGGCCGTTCGAGGCCTTCGTCTACGGCATCGCCGCGCACAAGATCGCCGATCTGCAGCGGGCCGCGATGCGCGGGCCCGGCTCCACGGTGATCCCGCAGGACGACCTGCCGGAGGTGCCGGACGAGGCGCTCGGCCCGGAGGAGCAGGCGCTGCTCAGCAGTGACGCGGCCTGGGCCAAGGAACTGCTCTCCAACCTGCCGGCCCGTCAGCGCGAGCTGGTGCTGCTGCGGGTGGCCGCCGGCCTGTCGGCGGAGGAGACCGGCGAGGTGCTGGGGATGTCGCCCGGCGCCGTCCGGGTGGCCCAGCACCGGGCGCTGAGCCGGCTGCGGGCGCTCGCCGAGGAGTCGTCCTGACCTCTGCCGTGGAATGACCCACGGGGGATCGGGTGTTGTCAAGGGCACACGAGGACACATTCGCGGTGCCAGTACCATGGGGTATCGGCGCCTGGGCGGGTTGCCAAAGTTTCGCGGGTGCGAACGGGATTCCCCTGGAGGATCCTCCAAGAGCACCCGGCTTTCGGTGGTCTGCGCGAGTGAGCGATGAACGCGCCCTCACCCTCGGGCGTGAGCGGATTAGGCCGGCCACGGAAGGTACCCCCGAAATGTCTTACAACGCCGCAGGCGTACCCGAGAAGTTCGCCATGCTCGGGCTCACGTACGACGACGTCCTGCTGCTGCCCGGGGCCTCCGAGGTGCTGCCGAACCAGGTCGACACCTCGTCGCGGGTCTCCCGGAACGTGCGCGTCAACATCCCGCTGCTCTCCGCGGCGATGGACAAGGTCACCGAGGCGCGGATGGCGATCGCGATGGCCCGCCAGGGCGGCGTCGGCGTCCTGCACCGCAACCTGTCGGTCGAGGACCAGGTCAACCAGGTCGACCTGGTGAAGCGCTCCGAGTCCGGCATGGTCACCGACCCGATCACGGTCGGCCCGGAGACCACCCTGGCCGAGGCCGACGCGATGTGCGCCAAGTTCCGCATCTCCGGCGTGCCGGTCGCCGACCCCGCGGGCAAGCTGCTCGGCATCGTCACCAACCGCGACATGGCCTTCGAGTCGGACCGCAGCCGCCAGGTCCGCGAGATCATGACCCCGATGCCGCTGATCACCGGCAAGGTCGGCATCTCCGGCGAGGACGCGATGGCGCTGCTGCGCCGTCACAAGATCGAGAAGCTGCCGCTGGTCGACGACGAGGGCCGGATCAAGGGCCTGATCACCGTCAAGGACTTCGTCAAGGCCGAGAAGTACCCGAACGCCGCCAAGGACGCCGAGGGCCGGCTGCTGGTCGGTGCCGCGGTCGGCGCCAGCGCCGAGGCGTTCGACCGGGCCCAGGCCCTGGTCGGGGCCGGGGTGGACTTCCTGGTCGTGGACACCTCGCACGGCCACAGCCACAACGCGCTGGCCTGGATCGAGAAGATCAAGTCGGCCGTCAAGGTCGACGTGGTCGGCGGCAACGTCGCCACCCGCGACGGCGCCCAGGCGCTGATCGACGCCGGCGTGGACGGCGTCAAGGTCGGCGTCGGCCCGGGCTCCATCTGCACCACCCGCGTGGTCGCCGGCATCGGCGTCCCGCAGATCACCGCCATCTACGAGGCCGCCCAGGCCTGCCGGGCGGCCGGCGTGCCGGTCATCGGCGACGGCGGCCTCCAGTACTCGGGCGACATCGGCAAGGCGCTGGCCGCCGGTGCCGACACCGTGATGCTCGGCTCGCTGCTGGCCGGCTGCGAGGAGTCCCCGGGCGAGCTGCTGTTCATCAACGGCAAGCAGTACAAGTCCTACCGCGGCATGGGCTCGCTGGGCGCCATGCAGTCCCGCGGCCAGGGCCGCTCCTACTCCAAGGACCGCTACTTCCAGGCCGAGGTGGCCTCGGACGAGAAGCTGATCGCCGAGGGCATCGAGGGCCAGGTCCCCTACCGCGGCCCGCTGTCCGCGGTGCTGTTCCAGCTGGTCGGCGGCCTGCGCCAGACCATGGGCTACGTCGGCGCCGCCACCATCGCTGAGATGGAGAGCAAGGGCCGCTTCGTCCGGATCACCTCGGCGGGCCTCAAGGAGAGCCACCCGCACGACATCCAGATGACCGTCGAGGCGCCGAACTACTCCACCCGCTGATCACCCGAACCCCCGAGGGGCCCGTCGCTGCACCGCAGCGGCGGGCCTTTCGCGTCCGTCCGGGGGCCGGGCCGTCGGGGCGTGGGCGGCAACGGTGCGGGATACTGGGGGGCGGCCGGGGTGACCCGGCGGGCATGAGCAACAAACCAGAAGGGCTCGAAGTGACTGAGATCGAGATCGGGCGAGGCAAGCGCGGCCGCCGGGCGTACGCCTTCGACGACATCGCCGTCGTCCCCAGCCGCCGTACCCGGGACCCGAAGGAGGTCTCGATCGCCTGGCAGATCGACGCCTACCGCTTCGAGCTGCCTTTCCTGGCCGCCCCGATGGACAGCGTGGTCTCGCCCCAGCAGGCGATCGCCATCGGCCGCCTCGGCGGCCTCGGCGTGCTGAACCTGGAAGGCCTCTGGACCCGCTACGAGGACCCGCAGCCGCTGCTCGACGAGATCGCCTCGATCACCGACGAGGCCGCCGCCACCCGCCGCCTGCAGGAGATCTACGCGGCGCCGATCCGCGCCGAGCTGATCAAGCAGCGGATCCAGGAGGTCCGCGACTCGGGTGTGGTCACCGCCGCCGCGCTCTCCCCGCAGCGCACCGCCGAGTTCTCCAAGGCCGTCGTCGACGCCGGCGTCGACGTCTTCGTGATCCGCGGCACCACCGTCTCGGCCGAGCACGTCTCCAGCGCCGCCGAGCCGCTCAACCTGAAGCAGTTCATCTACGAGCTGGACGTCCCGGTCATCGTCGGCGGTTGCGCCACCTACACCGCCGCGCTGCACCTGATGCGCACCGGCGCGGCCGGCGTGCTGGTCGGCTTCGGCGGCGGCGCCGCCCACACCACCCGTAACGTCCTCGGCATCCAGGTGCCGATGGCCACCGCCGTCGCGGACGTGGCCGCCGCCCGCCGCGACTACATGGACGAGTCCGGCGGCCGCTACGTGCACGTGATCGCGGACGGCGGCGTCGGCTACAGCGGCGACATCCCGAAGGCCGTCGCCTGCGGTGCCGACGCGGTGATGATCGGCGCCGCGCTGGCCCGCGCCACCGACGCGCCCGGCAAGGGCTTCCACTGGGGCATGGAGGCCGTCCACGAGGAGCTGCCGCGCGGCAAGCGGGTGGACCTCGGCACGGTCGGCACCACCGAGGAGATCCTCACCGGCCCGTCGCACACCCCCGACGGCACCATGAACCTGTTCGGCGCGCTGCGCCGCGCGATGGCCACCACCGGCTACACGGAGCTCAAGGAGTTCCAGCGGGTCGAGGTGACCGTCAACCCGGCGATCAGTCACCGCTGAGGCATTCTGCGGACGACGGCCCCGCCGGTACTCCGGCGGGGCCGTCGTCCGTTCAGCTCCGGGTGGCGGTGCGGCGGGTCAGGATGAAGCCGCCGACGAGGGCGATGCCGTAGAAGACGAGGTCCAGCGGGCGGAGGTCGGCCCGCCACTGCGTCAGGGCGTCGTGCAGCACGGCGCGCAGCGGGGTGCCGGCCGCCGGGTGCAGCTCGCGCGACCGGATCAGTAACTGACCGAGGAACAGCGCGCCGGCCGCGAGCAGCGCGCCCAGCAGCGGCAGCACCCGGCTTCGGCCGCCGAGCCGGCCGAGCGGCCAGGCGACGGCGGCGGCCGGGGCGATGGCCAGCCAGCCGATGCTGTCCTCGGCCCGAAGCGGCGCGAGGCCGTAGGCGACGGCGCCGAGCAGCATCGCGCCGACCGCCGTCGCGGTGGCGAGGCCGGTGCGGCGGCTCGGGCCCGGACGCTCGGCGGTGGCGGAAGGTTCGTATCCGGCCACCGGGGCACCGGGCATGCCGGGCGCGACGTAGCCCTCAGGGGCGCCCACGACGGGGGCCAGCGTGTAGTGCTGGGCGGTCTGCGGTCGGCCCGACTGTTCGTCAGTGCCCCGGACGGGTGCGGTCATGGGTCTCGAAGTCCCCCCGGAAAGACGGTGAGCTGCCGAACCGTAACAGTGTTCGGGGCGAATCCTGGCGAGTTTTCGATCACAGATCGGGCACGGAGAGCCGCCGCCGTTTCGGTCCGAGGGGGCGCGTGCCGGGGGTCGGGTGGTCGAAGGCCCTCTGGACAGGGGATGATGGAGGCTTGGCGTTCGGGCCCGACGCCGGGCCGATGCGCCGTCACCTCGACCGCCAGTACCACATGGGGGAACGTTCCGAATGACCCAGGCGCAGGGTTCCACCGGCCGACTCCTGGCCGGACGCTACCGGCTGGACGCGGTGCTCGGGCGCGGCGGTATGGGCACCGTCTGGCGCGCCGAGGACGAGATGCTGGGGCGGATTGTCGCGGTCAAGGAACTGCGGATGAACGCCAGCGTCGACGAGGAGGAGAAGCACCGGCTGATCGTCCGGACGCTGCGCGAGGCCAAGGCCACCGCGCGGATCCGGCACAGCTCGGCGGTCACCGTCTTCGACGTCGTCGAGGAGGACGACCGGCCGTGGATCGTCATGGAGCTGGTGGAGTCCCGCTCGCTGGCCGACGTCATCAAGGAGGACGGGACGCTGACGCCCGCTCGGGCGGCCGAGATCGCGCTCGACGTGCTCGGCGTGCTGAGCGCCGCGCACGCGCTCGGCATCCTGCACCGGGACGTGAAGCCGTCGAACGTGCTGATCGGCGAGGACGGCCGGGTGGTGCTCACCGACTTCGGCATCGCCAGCGTCGAGGGTGACGCCTCGGTCACCTCCACCGGCATGCTGGTCGGCGCCCCCTCGTACATCTCCCCGGAGCGGGCGCGCGGTCAGAAGCCCGGCCCGCCGGCCGACCTGTGGTCGCTGGGCGGCACGCTGTACGCGATGGTGGAGGGCCGGCCGCCGTACGACCGCGGGGCGGCGCTGGCCACCCTGACGGCCGTGATGACCGAGGACCTGGTCGCGCCGCTGGACGCCGGGCCGCTGCTGCCGATCATCGAGGGGCTCCTGGAGAAGGATCCGGCCAAGCGGCTGGACGCCTCGCAGACCCGGTCGATGCTGAAGCGGGTGGTCGCGGAGGCCACCGCCAAGGCCGAGTCGACGACCGAGCACGCGATGCCGGTGAAGTCCGCCTCGTCGGCTCCGGCCGCCGCGCCGGCCGAGAAGGAGGCTCCGGCGCCCGACGGCACGAGCAAGCCCACCATCGGCGGACTGCTCGGGACCGTCCGGGTCGGCAGCAAGGCGAAGAACGAGGAACCCCGCGCCGCCGCGGAGACCGCCCCCGAGCCCGCACCGGAGCCCGCCGCGCCCGCCCCCGAGCCGATCCGGGCGGTGACCAGCGAGTGGACGATGGGCGCGACGCAGGCGGCCGGTGCGAACCCGCGCACCGGACGGCGGCGACTGGCCGTGGTCACGGTGGTGCTGGTGCTGCTGCTGATCGCCGGAGTCGTCGCGGTGGTGAAGACACTGGGCGGCTCGGACGCCGGCACGGCGCACGGCGCGGGCGCCACCTCGCCGGCGGCGGCCACCACCACGCCGGCCACGCCGAGCGCGGCGCCGTCGACCGCGGCCTCGCCGACCGCGGCGACGGCCGAGCCCGCGCCGGCCACCTCGTCGGCCGCGCCGCCGCCGTCCGCGGCCACCACGCCGGCCGTCCCCGCGGCCACCCCGACCGCCGCACCGACCCCGTCCGCCCCGCCGACGCCGACCGCCACCGCGACGGCCACCAGCGCCGCGGTGCCGCCCGGGTACCACCTGTACAAGGACCCGACCGGCTTCACGGTCGTGCTGCCGGACTGGCTGCAGCAGACCGGCTCGGAGAGCATCCGCCGCACCTTCCAGGGCAACGGCAGCACCCTGAAGATCGAGTGGACGACGGAACCCGGCGCGAGTGCCCTGGCCGACTGGCAGGCGGGCGAGACCTCGCTGCGTCCGACGGTCACCAACTACCAGCGGGTCAACCTGTCGGCCATCGGCTACCGGCAGTGGAGCAACGCGGCCGACTGGGAGTGGACCAACGGCACGCCGAAGATGCACTCCCTCAACCGCGGCTTCGTCACCGGGAACCCGGCCAAGTACGGGTACGCGATCTACTGGATCACCCCCGACGCGGACTGGAGCTCCCCGGCCAACTCCCAGGCACGGGAAGAGGCGTTCGCCAGCTTCCAGCCCGCGCCGTAACCACGGGCGGTCAGCCGATCAGCCGCTCCTTGGCCCGGGTGAACTCCTCGTCGGTGAGCGCCCCTGAGCGGTGCAGGGCGGCCAACCGCTCCAACTGGTCCAGGAGTTGCCCGCCGGCGCTGAGCTCGGCGCCGGCGAGGGCTGGGGCGGTGTCGGACGGCGCCACGACGCCCGGCGCCGGGCGCGGCGCGGTGCGGGCGGCCCGGGCCGCCGCCCGGATCTGCTCGGCGAACACGTCCGCCTTGACCACGTCCTCGAACCGGTGAGAGCCGGTCAGCGCGACGACCGTCAGCACGTCGCCGTTGAGCTTGGTCCTGGCCACGGTCGCGCCCGTGACGGCGGAAAGCGGAACCGGCACCGGCGGCTTGCCGTCCTTGAGGAAGAGCAGTCGGTGGGTGGTGAGTACGAGCACGCCCTTGCGGAAGTGGTCCGGGTGCCGCCCGGCGGTGGAGGCGACCGGCTGCTCCCCGTCGATGACGGTGCCCTCGATGCTGTGCACGGCCTCGGTACGGTTCGTCTGGCTGCTGTTGTCCGCCATCCTGAAGGCGGTGTCGATCAGATCGGTCCAGTCCATGGGGTCGAGCGTAAAGGAGCCTCAGTAGGCTGCTCGGTGAGCGAGAGGAACTGGCATGCGAGCGGGCCCGGGGCAGGTGCTGGCGGGGCGTTACCGGCTGACGGACCGTCCCGGGCCGTTGCGCGCGGTCGCGGTGGACGAGCGGACCGGTGAGCCGGTGCTGCTGCGCGCCCTGGAACTGCCCGCGCTGCTGACGAACGGTCATGAGTTCGAGGACGAGATCCCGGCGCAGGCCGACCGGTTGGTCCGCCGGGTCGCGGCGGTCGGCTCGGCCGCGCCGACCTGGCACCCGCGACTGCTGCGCGGGTTCGGGGCGTTCGTCGAGGGCGAGCTGCTGTGGACGGTCGAGGAGCGGCCGGCCGGCGTGCCGTTGGCCGAGCTGGCCGCGGCCGGGCCGGTGCCGCCGTACCGGGCGGCCGAGTTGGCGGCGGACCTGGCGGGCGCGCTGCGGGCGCTGCACGAGGCCGGGCTGAGCCACGGCAACCTGACCGCCGAGTCGGTGCTGGTCTGCGAGGACGGCGCGGCGATGCTCGGCGGGCTGCTGTCCGGGGCCGCGGAGGAGGCGCTGGCCGAGGACCTCGGCGGCCCGGGCGGGCGCCGCCGGTACGACGTGCGGGCCACCCTGGTCGGCCC
The DNA here is from genome assembly GCF_009569385.1 of Streptomyces kaniharaensis. Lineage (NCBI taxonomy): Bacteria > Bacillati > Actinomycetota > Actinomycetes > Kitasatosporales > Streptomycetaceae > Streptomyces > Streptomyces kaniharaensis. Next base: position 2,250,677 of record NZ_WBOF01000001.1, on the reverse strand, counting down.
GGTGGCGGAGCGCTGGCCGCTGGACGGCGGCCCGGCGGGCGACTGCTGGGCGCTCGGGGTGCTGCTGCAGCGGCTCCTCACCGGGCGCTCGCCGTTCCCGGAAGGAGACGTGCCGGAGCTGGTGACCGCGGTCCGGGACGCGCGGCACGAGCCCTCGGCGGTCTGCGGCCCGCTGGCTCCCCTGGTGGAGCGGCTGGTCCAGCCCGATCCGGTGCTGCGGCCGACCGCGGAGGCCGTCCGCCGGGAGCTCGCCGCGCTGCTGGTGGGTGCGCCGGAGCCGGCTGACGAGGAGCGGGCCGGGCGGGAGCTGGTGGTGCGTCCGGACGGGCCGCTGGTGCCGCTCGTGCCCCGGCGGCGTGGCCGGGGCGAACGGGTCGAGCGCGCCGCGCGGCCGGGCGCGGAGCGGCCGCCCCGGGTGCCTCCGGCCCTGCTCGGGCCGTTGCTGGTCGGAGGCGTCTTCCTGCTCCTGGTGCTGGGGGTGACCGCCGTGGTCCTGTTCGCAGGCTGACGGCCCGGGCCCGACGCCGTCCGCCGTGCCGGCGGGCGGGCGAGATTACCGGGGCCGCCGTGGTGCGCCTAATGTGTGCCTGGAATTTGTTCGAACAGTGGTCTGCACCAGGCCCTCCGTCGCACTGACGGCAGGCGGAAGCGAGGGGGGAGGCGGTCGCCGATGGGCGCGCAGGACCGGCCGGAGACGGCCGATAACGAGCGGCTGCTGGCCGGGCGGTACGAGTTGGGCGAGCGGCTCGGCCGGGGCGGGATGGGCACCGTCTGGCGGGCCTGGGACCGGATGCTGGACCGTGAGGTCGCGGTCAAGGAGCTGACCGTCAACCACCTCCCCGAGGACGAGCTGCAGATCCTGCACGCCCGGATGAAGCGCGAGGCCAGCGCGGCGGCCCGGATCAAGCACCCCGGCGTGATCACCGTGCACGACGTGCTGGAGCAGGAGGGCCGGCCGTGGATCGTCATGGAGCTGGTGGACGGCCGCTCGCTGGCCGACGTCATCAAGCAGGACGGCACCCTGCAGCCGCGCATCGCCGCTGACGTCGGCAGCCAGGTGCTGGCCGCGCTGCACCGCGGACACCAGCTGGGCGTGCTGCACCGGGACGTGAAGCCGGCCAACGTGCTGCTGGAGCGCGGCACCGGCCGGGTCGTGCTGCTGGACTTCGGTATCGCGACGTTCGAGGGCTCGTCCACGCTGACCCGGCCCGGCGACCTGGTCGGCTCGCCGGACTACCTGGCGCCCGAGCGCGCCCAGGGGGAGCGGCCCGGTCCGGCCTCCGACCTGTGGGGCCTCGGCGCGACGCTGTACGCGGCCGTCGAGGGCCAGTCGCCGTTCCGCCGGGACTCGCCGATCACCACGCTGGCCGCCGTCGTCGACGAGCCGCTGCCGGAGCCGGCCCGGGCCGGCCCGCTGGGGCCGGTGCTGGCCGCGCTGATGGCCAAGGACCCGGCCGACCGGCCGACCGCGGACGAGGCGGCCCGGATGCTGGCCGAGGTGCGGGCCGGGCACACCATCGGCCTGAAGCCGGTCACGCCGGTCCGGACGCCGACCCTGTCGGTGCCGGTGGTGGACCGCAGCGGGGCCGGTGAGACCGGCTCCACGGCCTTCGGCGCTTCGACCGCGCCGCGTGCCGCCGAGGCGGCCACCGAGGTGCGTACGGCCGTTGCGCCCGCCCCGGGCGGCTCCGCCGGGGGCGGGCACGTCACGACAGCGGTGTCCACGACGCCGATCGCGCCGGTCGCGCACCCCGTCGAGCCCGCGCGCGGACCGGCCCGACGCCGCAACATGCTGAAGATCGCCGCGATCGCGCTGGGGGTCGGCCTGGTCGCGGCCGCGGCCACCTTCTTCGCCACCCGGCACGTCGTCGCGACCCGGGCGGACGACCCGGTGACGCCCGCCCCGACCACCTCGACCGCCTCGGCCGACCCGGAGCCGAGTTCGTCGGCCAGCGTCGAGCCGGCGCCCGCCGGCTACCACTGGGTGGACGACCCGGCCGGCTTCCGGTTCCCGCTGCCGAGCGCGACCCCGGTCTGGCAGCGCAGCACCACGCCCGACAACCAGATCTACTACACCGCCGACGGCAAGGTGCACTACCTGCAGTTCTCGGTCACCGTCGGCCAGTCGGTCAAGCCGCTGGAGCACATGCGCCAGATGGAGACCAACATCTCCAAGTCGCTGAAGGACTACCGCCAGCACCGCATGGCCGGCGTCTCGGTGAACGGCCACGAGGGGGCCGTCTGGGAGTTCAGCTATGCGGCCAAGGAAGGCGGCCGGCGGCGGGCGATCGAGGCCGAGTTCATCGACGACGACGGCACCGGCTACGCGATCTACTCGTCCAGCCCGGAGCGGAACAACGAGTGGAACGAGGCCGAGCAGCGCTTCACCACGGTGCTCAACCACTTCACGCCGACCCGCTGACGGCTCCGTCAGATTAGTGTTACCGACGGGTACCGAACCGGCCGTGGAGCGCCTAGGCTGCGCCGTATGTCGGACCTCACAGCAGACGCAGTGGCCACCGGACACCTCGGCAACCCGGCCGGCAACCCGGCCGCCCCCGGCGGCGGCCGGACCGTCGCCTCGGCCGTCCCGCCGGCCCTGGTCGCCCGGCTGGCCGCCGGCATCACCGTCACCGGCGAGCCCGGCGTCGTGGAGACGGTCGCCCCGCTGACCGGCGAACGGCTGGCGAGCCTGGCGCAGTCCACCCCGGCCGACGTCGAGGCCGCCTTCCTGCTCGCCCGCCGCGCCCAGCCGGCCTGGGCCGCCCTGCCGGTCCGCCGCCGCGCCGCCGTCCTGCTGCGCTTCCACGACCTGCTGATCAAGCGGCAGGACGAGGTCCTGGACCTCGTCCAGGCCGAGACCGGCAAGGCCCGGCTGCATGCCTTCGAAGAGGTGATGGCCGTCGCCATGGCCGCCCGGCACTACGGGCGGGCCGCCCACGGCTACCTGCGCGACAAGCGGCACGGCGGTGCGCTGCCGGTGCTCACCCACGCGATCGAGGCCCGCCGGCCGAAAGGCGTGATCGGCCACATCTCGCCGTGGAACTACCCGCTGGAGCTGTCCGTCGGCGACGCGCTGCCCGCCTTCGTGGCCGGGAACGCGGTGGTCAACAAGCCCGACACGCAGACCGCGCTGACCGCGCTGTGGGCCCGCGAACTGCTGGTCGAGGCCGGGCTGCCGGCCGACCTGTGGCAGATCGTGGTCGGCGACGGGCCGGTGATCGGCCCGGCCGTGGTCGAGCACGCCGACTACGTCTCGTTCACTGGCTCCACCCGCACCGGCCGCGACGTCGCCCAGCGCGCCGCCGCCCGGCTGGTCGGCGCCTCGCTCGAACTCGGCGGCAAGAACGCCATGCTGGTCCTCGCCGACGCCGACCTCGACCGGGCCGCCGCGGGCGCCGTCCGGGCCTGCTTCTCCTCGGCCGGGCAGCTCTGCATCTCCGTCGAGCGCCTGATGGTGCACCGCTCGGTCGCCGACGCCTTCCTGGAGAAGTTCGCCGAGCGCACCCGCAACCTGCGCCTGGGCGGCGGCCTCGCGTACGGCGCGGACATGGGCTCGCTGGTCTCGGCCCGCCAGCTGGACGCCACCACCCGGCACGTCGACGAGGCGGTCAAGGCTGGCGCCACCGTGCTGGCCGGCGGCCGGGCCCGGCCGGACCTCGGCCCGTTCTTCTACGAGCCGACCATCCTCGACGGCGTCACCCCGGAGATGGCGGTCTGCGCCGAGGAGACCTTCGGCCCGGTCGTCTCGGTCTACCGCTTCGACACCGAGGACCAGGCGGTGGCCGCCGCCAACGCCACCCCGTACGGCCTCAACTCCAGCGTCTGGACCAGGGACCCGCGGCGCGGCCGGGCGGTCGCGGCCCGGCTGCGCACCGGCACGGTCAACGTCAACGAGGCCTACGGCGCCGCGTACGGCTCGGTCGCCTCGCCGATGGGCGGGATGGGCGACTCCGGGCTCGGCCGGCGGCACGGCGCCGAGGGCATCCTGCGGTTCACCGAGGCGCAGACCATCGCGACCCAGCGGCTGATCCCGATCGCGCCCTCGTTCGGCCTGGACGACCGCCAGTTCGCCTCGGTGATGACCGGCGGCCTGCGGGTGCTGAAGGCGCTGAGGATCAAGTAACGGCCACGCCGGGGGCGGGGCTCGCCGGTACCAGGGTCAGGTTCGTCGTACGAAGGAGCAGTGGCAGATGGTGGGGTCCCCGGAACAGGACGGCTTCGACTACGACGTGGTCGTCGTCGGCTCCGGCTTCGGCGGGTCGGTGGCCGCGCTGCGGCTGACCGAGAAGGGCTACCGGGTCGCCGTGCTGGAGGCCGGACGGCGCTTCGACCGCGACGAACTGCCCAGGAACTCCTGGGACCTGCCGAACTATCTGTGGGCGCCGGGGCTCGGGCTGTACGGCATCCAGCGGATCCACCTGCTGGCCAACGTGCTGATCCTGGCCGGCGCCGGGGTCGGCGGCGGCTCGCTGAACTACGCCAACACCCTGTACGTGCCGCCGAAGGCGTTCTTCGAGGACCGCCAGTGGCGCCACATCACCGACTGGCAGCAGGAGCTGGCGCCGTTCTACGACCAGGCGCAGCGGATGCTCGGGGTCCGGCTGAACCCGACCGTCACCCCCTCCGACGTCCACCTCAAGGCCGCGGCCGAGCGGATGGGCGTCGCGGACACCTTCCACATGGCGCCGGTCGGGGTCTTCTTCGGGGACGGCGAGGACGCCGGGGGCAGGGCCAAGGCGGCCCCCGGGGACGAGGTCGCCGACCCGTACTTCGGGGGTGCGGGCCCGGCCCGCAAGGCCTGCGTGGAGTGCGGCGAGTGCATGACCGGCTGCCGGCACGGCGCCAAGAACATGCTCACCGAGAACTACCTGTACCTGGCCGAGAAGGGCGGCGCGGAGATCCACCCGCTCACCACGGTGGCCCGCATCCGGGAGCTCGGCGAGGGCTACGCGGTGGACGTGCGCCGCACCGACTCCCGCTCGCGGACGGACCGGGTGAAGGCGGGCGCGCGGACCATCACCGCCGCCCGGGTGGTGGTCGCGGCCGGCACCTACGGCACCCAGTCGCTGCTGCACCGGATGCGCGCGGACGGCCACCTGCCGCGCCTCTCGGCCCGGCTCGGCGAGCTGACCCGGACCAACTCCGAGGCACTGGTGGGCGCGCAGACCACCGACCGGCTGTACGGCACCCGGGCGGACTTCACCAAGGGCGTCGCGATAACGTCCTCGATCCACCCGGACGCGAACACCCACATCGAGCCGGTCCGCTACGGCAAGGGCTCGAACGCGATGGGCGCGCTGTCGATCGCCCAGGTCAAGGGCGGCGGACGGACCCCGCGCTGGCTGCGCTACCTGGGCCACTCGGTGCGCCACCCGCTGACCTTCGCGCGCTCGATGAACCAGCACCGCTGGTCGGAGCGGACGATCATCGGCCTGGTGATGCAGTCGCTGGACAACTCGATCACCGTCTCGCTGAAGAAGGACCTGCTCGGCAAGAGCCGGCTGACCTCCACCCAGGGCCACGGCGCGCCCAACCCGACCTGGATCCCGGCCGCCGAAGAGGGCGCCCAGGCGCTGGCCGCGGAGATCAACGGCTTCGCCGGCAGCACGGTCGGCGAGATCTTCGACATCCCGATGACCGCCCACTTCCTGGGCGGCTGCCCGATCGGCGACGCCCCCGAGACCGGCGTCGTCGACCCGTACCACCGGCTGTACGGGCACCCGGGGATCAGCGTCGTGGACGGCGCGGCCGTCTCCGCCAACCTCGGGGTCAACCCCTCGCTGACCATCACCGCGCAGGCCGAGCGCGCCATGTCGATGTGGCCCAACAAGGGCGAGGCCGACCCGCGGCCGGAGCCGGGTGAGGCCTACCGCCGCGTCGCGGCGGTGGCGCCGGTGCGGCCGGCCGTGCCGGAGGACGCGTTCGGGGCGCTGCGGCTGCCGCTGCTGCCCGTCCCGGAGGTGCCGAAGAAGCAGGGCTGAACCGCGGTCGCGAGGTCAACGTGCCGTTCGGTGAAGCCGTTTGACAGCCGTTCGGATCCGATGGGATAAACGGGCTCCCTGGGGGGACCAGGGAAATCGTCGAACGGGGAGAACGCGGTTCATGGCCATCTGCGCATCGTGCGGCGCGGCTTCGGTGGAAGGGGCGCTCGCCTGCGCCTCGTGTGGACGGCCGCTGGCGCCGCCGCCACCACCGGCCGCTCCGCCCACCGCCCCGCCCAATGTTCCGCCGACCGCACCGCCCGTACCGCCGTCGTACGGGCCGCCCACGGGGCCCGGGTACGCGCCCGCGCCCGGCCACCCCGCGCCGTACCCCGCGAGCAACTGGGGCGCCGGCCGGCCGTACGACCCGGCCACCGGGCAGTCGCCCGCGATGCGCTGGCTGACCGGGGCCGAATGGCGCCCCGCGCTCACCGTGCTGCTCGCGCCGACCGCCGTGCTGCTGGTCGCCGCGCTGATCGCGGCGATCCCGAGCGACTACGGCGACGGCTCGCCGCTCAACGTCCCCGAGTTCGGCGATCGCTTCGGCGCCGCCCTCGCGATGGCGCTCGGTGCGCTCGGTGCCCCGTTCCGGCTGGCCGTTTCGACTCACGTGCGGCACTCCGGCACCGGCATCGATGCGACGGCGCGGCTGATCCCGCTGACCGTCACCGTGTTCTGGCTGCTGGCGCTCTGGCTGGGCCTGCGGGTCTCCTCCCGCCGCCGGCAGGCGCGGACGGCCCAGCAGCTGACCGGCGCCCAGGCGGCCGGCGAGGCGCTGCGCACCGCCGTGGTCGCGGCCGCCGTGTCGCTGGTGGTCGGCCTGCTCGCGGGCACGACCTGGAACCCGTACACCGGCGACCGGTACGAGCGGGACGTGGTGACGTACACCGCCGACGCCGGCTGGGCCCAGGCGGTCGGCTGGAGCGCGCTGCTCGCCGGGCTGGTCGCCTTCGCCGTGTACGGCACTGACGCGCTGCGCTGGGCGGCCTGGCGCAGCCGGTCGATCCGCGGCTGGGCGGTGGCCTCGCTGGCGGCCGGACAGGTGCTGACGCTGGTGGTCGGGGTCGCCGCGGTGGTGGGGTTCATCCTGGTCGCCGCGAACGGCGAGGGCTGGCAGACCGGCGTCTCGCTGGCCTTCCTGCCCAACCTCGGGCTGATGCTGATCGGCGTGGGCTCGGGGGCGACGTTCCGGGCCGAGGCCACGGCCGACGGCCGGTCAGGTTCCTCGGACTGGGGCTCCGACGACCCGGACTGGGGCCCCGACGGCACCGGATCCCACGAGTTCTCCTTCTTCGACCTGCGCGACCAGAGCGCCGACTGGCGCTGGACCGGGCTGCTGGTGCTCGCCGCGGTGGCCCTGCTGGCCTGGACCGCCCACCGGCGCCGGCTCGACGCGGCCGACCGGATCCGGCTCGCGGTGGTGTACGCGGCCGGGCTGACGCTGCTGATGGCGCTGGCCGGCGGCGCGGCCACGGTGACCACCACCGGGCTCCGCGGGCGGATGCTCGGCCACGACTACGCGGTGAGCCTGGTCTTCGTGTCGCTCCTCGCGGCGAACGTGATCTGGGCGGTGCTCGGCGCGGTGCTGCTGCCACCGGTGCTGGCCTCCCTCGCGGGCGGCCGGGGCGCGGCCGCCGTCCCGCCCGGCGCGGTGCCGCCGCAGGGCGGGCCGTACGCGTTCGGGCCCGCGGGCGAGCCGGTGGCGTACCCGGCGGCGCCCGCGGTGAGCGACGTGGCCGGCCCGCCCGCAGGCCCGCCCGCCGGCCCGCCTGCGCCGGCGTCCGGGCCGGTGGATCCGTCCAAGGGCCCGGAGGGTGGCGCGGAGCCGGTCGACCCGAGCGTCTGGCGCAAGCAGCAGTAGGAGGACAGGGCAAAGGGCCCCGCGGGGGAACGGGGCCCTTTGTCGCTCAGCACTCGGCGTCAGGGCTGCGCCGGTGCTGGATGACGGCGCCGGGGGAGGAGCGCCGTCGTGTCGGTTGGCCTGGGCTCGCGCCGGGTGCGGCTCCGGCGTGGGTGGCCGGTGGCGCGGGGCGCGCACGCTCGCGGTGCGGCGGGTCGGCGCGCATGCCTGCGCCGGGCCTTCGCTCACGGAGCGTGAGGTGAAAACCGTTTGCCGCTTCGGGTCGCGGCGGCAGCGGTCCCGGCCTCCGCGGTGAGCCGTTGCCCGCCGGGAGAACCGCTTCCACGAAGCATCGTGCTGGACGAAGGGCCCGCTATGCAACCGATTCGGCACACTTCGGCACAGTCCATTTTGGGGCGGTGAACCTCGGTTCGCCCGGTCGATGATCACGGTGTGTAGTGGTCTTGCCGGCAGCGGCGCACGGGGACGCGCGTAGCGGCGCGGGACGGTGAAGGGTGTGCGCCCGGTTCGCGTTCCGGGGCGTACGGGGTCGCGAGAGGGGACCGGGGGTGCGGCGGCCGGTCCGGGCGTCCCCGGGGCCGACCGCCCCACCTCACCGTCCAGTCGCGGCCGGGGTCGCTGTCCCCTGCTGGCCGGCCGCGGCACCCGCGCACGGTCCCACGGCGCGCCGCGCCCGGCGGGGCCGGAACGGCGGCGGCGCCACGTGCGCCGGTGGACTGGGTAAAGCTCCACGCGTGGTCCTGCAGTGCCGTGCGGCGGCGCCCCGCGCCCGGGGCGGAGGCGGCGCGCCTGGCAGGCGCGGCGCGGTCGCACGTCGTGTGAAGCAACGAAGAGCGGGCCCGCTCGGTCACGGCCGCTTGGACGGGCAGACGAGTGAAACCGGGCAGCCCGGTAGAATCGGTGCCTAGACACCCCCACCCGTCGCCGCCGCGGCCCGATCAGGACGTGGTCCGTGCGACACCCTCGATACCGCTGCCGGAAGGCCGTCTGTGTCCGCTGCAATTCCCGTCCAGTCCGTACCTGAGACCGACACCGTCCTGGTGGTCGACTTCGGTGCCCAGTACGCCCAGCTCATCGCCCGCCGGGTGCGTGAGGCCCGGGTCTACAGCGAGATCGTGCCGAGCTCCATGCCGGTCGCCGAGATGCTCGCCAAGAACCCGAAGGCGATCATCCTGTCCGGCGGCCCGTCGTCGGTCTACGAAGAGGGCGCGCCGCAGCTCGACCGCGCGATCTTCGAGGCCGGTGTCCCGGTCTTCGGCATGTGCTACGGCTTCCAGCTGATGGCGAAGGTGCTCGGCGGCACCGTCGACAACACCGGTGCGCGCGAGTACGGCCGCACCCCGCTGACCGTCACCCGCACCGGCTCCACCCTGTTCGAGGGCGTCCCGGCGCAGCACTCGGTGTGGATGTCGCACGGCGACGCCTGCTCCGCCGCCCCGGCGGGCTTCACCGTCACCGCGTCCACCGACGTGGTGCCGGTCGCGGCCTTCGAGAACGACGAGGCCCGGCTGTACGGCGTCCAGTACCACCCCGAGGTGCTGCACTCCGACCACGGCCAGCAGATCCTGGAGCACTTCCTCTACCGCGGCGCCGGCATCGCCCCGACCTGGACGACCGGCAACGTCGTCGACGAGCAGGTCGCGCTGATCCGCGCCCAGGTCGGCACCAAGCGCGCGATCTGCGGCCTCTCCGGCGGCGTGGACTCCGCGGTCGCGGCGGCCCTGGTCAACAAGGCCGTCGGCGAGCAGCTCACCTGCGTCTACGTCGACCACGGCCTGATGCGCAAGGGCGAGACCGAGCAGGTCGAGAAGGACTTCGTCGCGGCCACCGGCGTGCAGCTCAAGGTCGTCGACGCGGCCGAGCGCTTCCTGAACGCGCTGAAGGGGGTCACCGACCCCGAGGAGAAGCGCAAGATCATCGGCCGGGAGTTCATCCGGGTCTTCGAGCAGGCCCAGGCCGAGATCATCGCCGAGGCCGGCGAGCACGGCGAGTCGGTCGACTTCCTGGTCCAGGGCACCCTGTACCCGGACGTGGTGGAGTCCGGCGGCGGCACCGGCACCGCCAACATCAAGTCCCACCACAACGTCGGCGGCCTGCCCGAGGACCTGCAGTTCCAGCTGGTCGAGCCGCTGCGCAAGCTCTTCAAGGACGAGGTCCGGATGGTCGGCCAGGAGCTCGGCCTGCCGGAGGAGATCGTCCAGCGCCAGCCGTTCCCCGGCCCGGGCCTGGGCATCCGGATCGTCGGCGAGGTCACCGAGGAGCGGCTGGACCTGCTCCGCGAGGCCGACGCGATCGTCCGCGAGGAGCTGACCGCGGCCGGCCTGGACCGCGAGATCTGGCAGTGCCCGGTCGTGCTGCTCGCCGACGTGCGCAGCGTGGGTGTGCAGGGCGACGGCCGCACCTACGGTCACCCGATCGTGCTGCGCCCGGTCTCGTCCGAGGACGCCATGACCGCCGACTGGTCGCGCCTGCCGTACGACGTGCTGGCCCGGATCTCCACCCGGATCACCAACGAGGTCCGCGACGTGAACCGCGTCGTCGTGGACGTCACCAGCAAGCCGCCGGGCACCATCGAGTGGGAGTGAGCACTCCCGCCGGCCGCCGGGCCGGAGCCTGAACGGCCGCGCCGTCGTTCCCGTAGTGAAGGGAGCGGCGGCGCGGCCGTTCGCGGTGCGGAGGGGTCGGCGGGTGGGATGTCCCACCGAAAGCGTTCAGGAGCGGGCAGAATGCGGTCCGGACCTGTCGGATAGTGACAGGCGAAAGGGAAGGTGTGAGGCATGTCGGAGGCCAGCAACGCCGTGACGGTCGGCGGGGGAGCGGCCGGCCGGGCGGTCCGGGCGGCCCAGCGGCGGGCGTTCGCGACCCGGTACGCGATGCTACCGCTGCGGCTCTTCCTCGGCGTCACCTTCGTCTACGCGGCCCTGGACAAGCTGTCCGACACGCACTACCTGGCCGGCGCGGGCGATCCGGCGTCATTCGTCTCGCAGACCCAGGCGGTCAAGGGCAGCAGCCCGATCTCCTTCCTGCTCGGCCCCGCCCTCCACGCGCCGACCCTGTCCGCGCTCGCCATCGCCTTCGGCGAACTGGCCGTCGGCCTCGGCACCCTGGTCGGCCTCTGGGGCCGGGTCGCGGCGCTCGGCGGCGCGCTGATCAACCTGAGCTTCTGGCTGACCGTCAGCTGGAACGTGTCGCCGTACTACCTCGGCAACGACCTCGTCTACCTGATGGCCTGGACGCCGCTGCTGCTGGCCGGCACCCCGGTGCTGTCGGTGGACGGCTACCTCGCCCGGCGCGGCGGGCGGGACCGCGAGCGCGGGCTGACCGAGGAGCACGTCAAGCGCCGGGCCCTGGTGGACGGCGGGATCGCCGCCGTCGCGATCGGCGGCGCCGGGCTGCTCACCGGATCGCTGACCCGCACCTTCGGCCGGGGCAAGCAGGCCGCCCCGAAGCAGTCCGCGGCTCCGGTGAGCACGGCCCCGGCGCCCACCGCTCCCGCCGGGCCGGCCCCCTCGGTGCCCGCCGCGAGCGTGCCGGTCGGCGGCTCGGCCCAGGTCAAGGACCCGGCCACCGGCGACGCCGTCTACATCGTCCAGCCCAAGACCGGCCAGTACTGCGGCCTCTCGGCGGTCTGCACGCACTCCGGCTGCGTGGTGGACGCCCCGAAGAACGGCCAGCTGTACTGCCCGTGCCACGGCTCCCGGTTCGACGCGGCCACCGGCGCCGTCGTCAACGGACCGGCGACCAAGCCGCTGCCGAAGTACCGCGTCACCAAGGACGGCGACAAGCTGAACCTCGGCCCGCTGCAGAGCTGAGCTGCCGCGGGCCGGGGTTCGGGGGCCGGGGTTCGGGGGCCGGGTTCACTCCTCCCGGTCGGTGCGCCCGCGGCGGGCCACCGCCGCGACCGCCCCGGCCAGGCCGCCGGCGCCCAGCACCAGGAAGGTGACGGGGATGACGATCCGTCCGTTCACCGACCGGTCGTTGAGCGCCGCGACCAGGTAGACCACCGCGATCACGGTGAACAGTCCGCCCGCGATCAGCGAGAACAGGTCGAGCCGGTGCTTCCTCACTGCTGGACCACCTTGATGTTGCCGAGCCCGACCGAGAGTTGGAGGTCGAGCGTGCCCTTGGACGTCCGGTCGCCGCCGGGGTGGATCTGGTAGGTGTGGCGGCCGGTGCCGTCGCCGTCGTCGGAGCCGGGGACGGTGACGTCGCCGAGGCCCATCCGGGTGATCACGGTCACCGTCACGTCGGCGGGCACCAGCACCGTCAGGTCCCCGGCGCCGAGCTCCACCCGGCTGGCGAGGGTCCCCCCGGCGGGGTCGAGCCCGCTCAGGTCGAGCCGGATCTGGCCGGCGCCGAGGGCGTACTTCGGCTCCAGTTGCGCCGCCGAGGTGACGGTCCAGTCGCGGTCGCCGACCGCGTTCTTCAGCGAGTCCGGCGAGCGGCCGACGAAGACCAGCGCCATGGTGATCAGCAGGCCGACCGCCGCGAGCTTGCGCGCCCGGCCGAACTTCGCGCCGACCAGCAGGGTCAGACCGATCACCAGCAGCGCGGTCGCCAGCGCGGTCGCGCCCAGCACGGTGGCGCCGGTGTGGCCGGCCGAGGCGGACCAGACCGCGGCGCCCGCGCCGATCGCCAGCAGGAAGCCGAAGAAGCCTAGCGCCGACCGATCCTTCGGATGCCGGACCACGGCCCGCTTCGGCGGGGCCGCCGGGCGCTCCTTGCGCAGCGGGTCGCCCTCCGGCAGGTCGGTGCGCTGCCACCACGGCTGCGCCGGGCTGCCCGGCGGCGGCACCGGGGTGCCGAACGGCGCAGTGGTGGTGGAGCCGGCGCCGTACGGGTTGCGCTCCGGGTGGCGTGGGTCCCACAGGTAGCCGGTCGGGCCGGGGGCCGGGGTGTCGGCGGGCACCGTGCCGGCGGCCTGCTCGGCGGCGTGCCGGGCACGGGCCGCCTCGGCGTCCGCCGCTTCCTGCCGGGGCCAGACGTACGCGGTGCCGGCCGTCTCGGCGCCGGGGTACGCGCGGTCGTACGGGCCGCCGCGGCGGCGCCCGCGGACCCGGCCGCGCCGGCGCTCGGGGTCGTAGCGCACCGCCAGGAAAACCAGACCGGCGAGCAGCAGCAACGGGAGGAGCTGGTCGCCGTCGCCCATCGAGGAGAAGAACACCCCGGTGCCGATCACGGTCATCAGCACCGCGCCGACCGACTGGCCGTCCACCCGGCCGGTGAGCACCCGCTGGAGCTCGGTGCGGCCGTGCCGGCTGCCGCCCCTGCCGTCCGGCACCGTCTCGGTCGGCACGATCAGCCAGGCCAGGCCGTACAGGAACAGGCCGAGCCCGCCGGAGAGGCAGAGCACCACCGTGACGACCCGGAAGACCACCGGGTCGATGTCCAGATGCCGCCCGAGGCCGCCGCAGACGCCGGCCACCACGCGGTGGTGCTCGGCCCGGGTCAGCGGGGGGCGGTCCGGTTCCGGCGGGGCCGCGGGCCCGGCCTCCTGGATGCGGTGGTCGTCGGTCATGGCCCCCATCCTTCCGGGCCGCGCGGCCCCGCCCAACCGGTGCCGGCCCTGCTCGCACCCTGACTTGTCCCTGATAAGGGGTAGGGAAACACCCTGATGCGCCCGCAGGTGCCCGCGTGGAACCATCGGTGGCGTGGCAGCACCCGGTACCGATCCCCGTCCCCTCGCCCCCGACTCGGCCCCGCCGGCGGGCGCCGATCCGAACGTGCCCGACGGCGGCCGTCCGCCCTACCGCCGGCTCTACCGGAGCCCGCAGGGGCGGATGCTCGGCGGCGTCGCGCACGGCCTCGCGGTGCACCTCGGGCTGCCGGTGCGGTGGGTCCGGCTCGCGTTCGTGCTGCTGTTCTTCGCGCAGGGCATCGGCGGGCTGCTGTACGCGGCGTTCTGGTTCGTCGTGCCGATCGGCATCGGCGAGCCCGCGCTGCGCGGCGGCGCGCACTGGGTCTACGTCAACGGCACCTTCGTCCCGGCCTCCCAGTGGCAGGCGCCGAGCCCGCCGCTGACCAAGGGGAGCCGCGGCTGGGTCGGCCGGCTGCGCGAACTGCTCCAGCACGCGCTCCAGGGCGAGCCCGTCGCCGTGACCGCCGCCGCCGAGAGCGAGGCCGCCGCCCGGCCCGCCACCAAGAACGCGCAGGGCGGCCTCGGCCAGCTCGCCGCCCTGGTGATGGTCGTGATCGGCCTGATCGCCCTGCTCAACGTCCTCGGCTGGCAGACCGCCAAGCCGTACACCTGGCCGCTGCTGGCGATCGGCGTGGGTGTCGCGCTGGTCTGGCGGCAGGCCGACGACTCGCGCTGGCAGCGCTGGTTCGGCCTGGAGGAGGGCGAGAAGCGGCGCGGCGCCTACACCCGGGTCGGCGCCGGCGTGCTGCTCGTGGTGGCCGGCACCATCGCCCTGCTCGCGATGCAGGGCAGCGGCTCGACGCTCGGCTCGGTGATCGAGGCCTCGATCGCGGTGCTGGCCGGCGTGCTGGTGCTGCTCGGCCCGTACGGGCTGCGGCTGTGGCAGGACCTCGGGGCCGAGCGCACCGCCCGCATCCGCGCCCAGGAGCGCGCCGAGATCGCCGCGCACGTCCACGACTCGGTGCTGCACACCCTGACCCTGATCCAGCGCCGGGCCGAGGACCCGAAGGAGGTGCTGCGGCTGGCGCGCGCCCAGGAGCGCGAGCTGCGGCTCTGGCTGTACCGCCCGGAGGCCGCCGCCGAGGCCGCGCCGGACACGATGGCGGAGAGCCTGCGCGCCGTCGTCGCCGAGGTCGAGGACCGGCACGGCGTCCCGGTCGAGCTGGTGATCGTCGGCGACTGCCCGATGGACGAGAAGATCGCGGCGCAGATGCAGGCCGCGAGGGAGGCGACCGTCAACGCCGCCAAGTACGGTGGCGGGGGACCGGTCCAGGTCTACGCCGAGGTGGAGGGGAGGACGGTGTCGGTGTTCGTCCGCGACCACGGCCCCGGCTTCGACCCCGACACGGTGCCCGAGGACCGGATGGGCGTACGGGAGTCGATCATCGGCCGGATGAAGCGCAACGGCGGCACCGCTCGGGTGCGGCCCGCGCCGGACGGCGGCACCGAGGTCGAGCTGGAGATGGAGAGAACGAATGACTGACGCAGCGCCGATGGGGGCCTCACCTGCCGAGGGCGGGGGGCGTGTCGCGCGGGTCGTGCTGGTGGACGACCACCGGATGTTCCGGACGGGGGTCCGGGCCGAGATCGGGCGTACCGAGGCCACCGGCATCGACGTGGTGGGCGAGGCCGACGACGTGGAGTCGGCGGTCCGGGTGGTCGCCGAGACCAGGCCGGACGTGGTGCTGCTCGACGTCCACCTGCCGGGCGGCGGTGGCGTCGAGGTGCTGCGCCGCTCGGCCGGGGTGATGAGCGGCGAGCAGGGCGGGGTGAAGTTCCTCGCACTGTCGGTCTCGGACGCGGCCGAGGACGTCATCGGCGTCATCCGCGGCGGCGCGCGCGGCTACGTCACCAAGACCATCACCGGCACCGACCTGGTCAACGCGATCTTCCGGATCGCCGACGGCGACGCGGTGTTCTCCCCCCGGCTGGCCGGCTTCGTGCTGGACGCCTTCGCCGCCACCGACACCCCGCCGGTCGACGAGGACCTCGACCGCCTCACCCAGCGCGAGCGCGAGGTGCTGCGGCTGATCGCGCGCGGGTACGCGTACAAGGAGATCGCCAAGCAGCTGTTCATCTCGGTGAAGACGGTCGAGAGCCACGTCTCCGCCGTCCTGCGCAAGCTCCAGCTGAGCAACCGCCACGAGCTCACCCGCTGGGCCACCGCCCGCCGCCTGGTCTGAGCCGCCGCCTCCGAGGGGGCTGTCAAGTCCGCCCGCCCGGCCGGATCCGTACCGGCCGGGCGGGCTTGTCGGTGCGGGGCCATAGACTCGGAGTGCCATGAGTAGCCTCTTTGACGACCTCCCGCTCCCCGGTTTCGAGGCCCTCGCGGCCGGGTCGAAGCAGCCCGCCGTGCCTCTCGACGAGGAGCCTCCCCCGTACGAGGACGACGTTCCGTACGACGCCTACGAGGAGGCCATCCCGGCGGGGCTGTTCCAGACCGACCATGCCGCGGAGGCCGAGCGGGACGCCTGGTACCGCAACGGCGCCGCCCGGACGGTGGTCGACCCGGCGCAGCTGCTGGAGGGCATGAACGACCCGCAGCGCGAGGCAGTCCTGCACGCCGGCTCGCCGCTGCTGATCGTGGCCGGCGCCGGTTCCGGCAAGACCCGGGTGCTGACCCACCGGATCGCCTACCTGCTGGGTGCCCGCGGGGTGCAGCCGGGCGAGATCCTGGCGATCACCTTCACCAACAAGGCGGCCGGCGAGATGCGCGAGCGCGTCGAGCAGCTGGTGGGCCCGCGTGCCCGGGCGATGTGGGTGTCCACCTTCCACAGCGCCTGCGTGCGGATCCTGCGCCGCGAGTCCAAGGTGCTGGGCTTCACCTCCAGCTTCTCGATCTACGACGCGGCCGACTCGCAGCGGCTGATGTCGCTGGTCTGCCGCGACCTCGACCTGGACCCGAAGCAGTTCCCGCCGAAGTCGTTCACGGCGAAGGTCAGCAACCTCAAGAACGAGCTGATCGACGAGGAGACCTTCGCCGACCAGGCCGCCAACCCGACGGAGAAGAAGCTCGCCGAGGCCTACGCGCTGTACCAGCGGCGGCTGCGCGAGGCCAACGCGCTCGACTTCGACGACATCATCATGACGACGGTGAACCTGCTCCAGGCCTTCCCCGACGTCGCCGAGCACTACCGCCGGCGGTTCCGGCACATCCTGGTCGACGAGTACCAGGACACCAACCACGCCCAGTACACGCTGGTCCGGGAGCTGACCGGCGGCTCGGTGGCCGACGCCCCCAGGCGGACGGTCGACGGCGACCTGGTGAACCCGAACGCCGGGCGCCTCGCCGACGTGCCGCCGGCCGAGCTGTGCGTCGTCGGTGACGCGGACCAGTCGATCTACGCCTTCCGCGGCGCGACCATCCGCAACATCCTCCAGTTCGAGGAGGACTACCCGAACGCCACCACGATCCTGCTGGAGCAGAACTACCGCTCCACGCAGACGATCCTGAGCGCCGCCAACGCCGTCATCGAGCGCAACGCCAACCGGCGCGACAAGAAGCTCTGGACGGCCGGCGACCACGGCGAGAAGGTCGTCGGCTACGTCGCGGACGACGAGCACGGCGAGGCCCAGTTCATCGCCGACGAGATCGACCGGCTCACCGACGCGGACGACGCCAAGCCCGGCGACGTCGCGATCTTCTACCGCACCAACGCCCAGTCCCGTGTCTTCGAGGAGGTGTTCATCCGGGTCGGCCTGCCGTACAAGGTGGTCGGCGGGGTGCGCTTCTACGAGCGCAAGGAGGTCCGGGACGCCCTGGCGTACCTGCGGGTGCTCTCCAACCCCGAGGACACCGTGCCGCTGCGCCGGATCCTCAACGTGCCCAAGCGCGGGATCGGCGAGCGGGCCGAGGCGATGATCGACGCGCTGGCCGCGCGGGAGCGGATCTCCTTCGCCCAGGCGCTGCTGCGGGTCGACGAGGCGTACGGGATGGCCGCGCGCTCGGCCAACGCCGTCAGGAAGTTCAACACGCTGATGGCCGGGCTGCGGCAGGTCGTCGAGTCGGGCGCGGGCCCGGCGGCGGTGCTGGAGGCCGTCCTGGAGGAGACCGGCTACCTGGCCGAGCTCCAGGCCTCCACCGACCCGCAGGACGAGACCCGGGTGGAGAACCTCCAGGAGCTCGCCTCGGTGGCCCTGGAGTACGAGCAGGACCCGGGCGAGCGGCCGGACGCCGGCGAGGAGGGTGCGCCGCCGGTCGGCTCGCTGGCCGACTTCCTGGAGCGGGTCGCGCTGGTCGCCGACTCGGATCAGATCCCGGACGAGGACACCGAGGGCCAGGGCGTCATCACGATGATGACCCTGCACACCGCCAAGGGCCTGGAGTTCCCGGTGGTGTTCCTGACCGGCATGGAGGACGGGATCTTCCCGCACATGCGGGCGCTCAACCAGGTCAAGGAGCTGGAGGAGGAGCGCCGGCTCGCCTACGTCGGGCTGACCCGGGCGCGCGAGCGGCTCTACCTGACCCGCTCGGTGCTGCGCAGCGCGTGGGGGCAGCCCGCCTACAACCCGCCCTCGCGGTTCCTGGAGGAGATTCCGGCGAACCTGGTGGAGTGGAAGCGGACGGGCGCGGCGCAGGTGCCGGCCGCGCGCGGCTTCTCGTCGGGGTCGTCCTGGGGCAAGTCCTCGGCCGGGGGCGGGAGTTCGCGCACGTCCTCGTCGGCGGCCGCGCCGAAGGCCGGCTGGGGGCAGTCGGCGCGGCGCGGCGGCAAGGTCGTGGAGCGCGAGGTCGTCTCGCTCGCGGTCGGCGATCGGGTCACCCACGACACCTTCGGGCTGGGCACGGTGGTGGGCGTCACCGGCGTCGGCGACCGGGCGCAGGCCACCGTGGACTTCGGCTCGGACGGCCGCAAGCAGCTGCTGCTGCGGTACGCGCCGGTGGAGAAGCTCTAGCGCGGGTCCAGGCCGTTGGAGAGGAACCACGGCAGCGGGTCGACCGGCCCGCTGCCGGCCGGCCGGATCTCGAAGTGCAGGTGCGGCCCGGTGCTGTTGCCGCTGCTGCCGACGAAGGCGATGACGTCGCCCTGCTTCACCGGGCCCTTGCGGACCTTGTAGCCGCGCAGGTGGCAGAACCAGGCCTCGGTGCCGTCGGGCATCTTGAGTATCGACATGTAGCCGTAGAACGGGTTCCACTGCGTCCGGATCGTGCCGTCGGTGACGGCGTAGACCTCGGAGCCGCCGTCCACGGGGAAGTCGATGCCGGTGTGGCGGTTGGCCCAGTGGGTGCCGGCCGCGCCGAACAGCTCGCCGAGGCCGTGCTTGGCGACCGGCATGACCACCTTCGGCTGCGCGGGCTGCTGGGTCGGCTGGGCGGTCGGGGCGTCCGTGGGCTGGGTGGCGGCCAGCGGCTGGCGGGCGTCGCCGCGCGAGGCCTGCGCCGGGTTGTCGGCCGCGGCGGCCTGCTGGGCGGTGGTCCTGGCGGCGGTGTCGTCCGGGGCGTCGGCCGCCGAGGCCTGCGCGGGCACCCGGCCGGTGTCGCTCTGCACCACCGTGATCGCCGCGGCGGCGGCAACCCCGAGTGCGGCCATCGAGGGGACCGCGACCCGGAACAGCGCGGCCCGGGTGGCCGCCTTGGCGGCACCGCGGCGCTGCGCACGGGACTGCTCGCGGGCGGCCAGGCGCAGCTCCGCGCGGGTAAGACGGGCAGCGGCGTCGGGAGCCATCGGGGGCTGCCTCCTCGGTGGGCCTCGGTCACGTCATCGGGCGAGGGAAAACAGCCGAGACTGTAGCCGCAGGTTTGACGCGTCCGAAAACCGCCGGGTTGTCAAGAGGTCGGCCGAGGGGTCTGTGCCGCAGGCCGGTGGGGGGTATACCCACTGGTAGCAAGGGGTGGGGCTGTGATTTTGCCCTCCTCTTGAGGGGTGGCACGGTCAACCGGGCCGGGTGGCGCTAACCTCCCCTCAGGTTGGTTATCGACCGTTAACCGTGCCCAGGGCCCACGAGGCCGGGTGGTTGGTGGACGACGAGGTCCAGGAGGCAGTGATGGGTGTGTCAGGGCCGATCCGTGTGGTGGTCGCCAAGCCGGGGCTGGACGGTCACGACCGCGGCGCCAAGGTCATCGCGCGTGCCCTGCGCGACGCCGGCATGGAGGTCATCTACA
Source organism: Streptomyces kaniharaensis (assembly GCF_009569385.1). Taxonomy (NCBI): domain Bacteria; kingdom Bacillati; phylum Actinomycetota; class Actinomycetes; order Kitasatosporales; family Streptomycetaceae; genus Streptomyces; species Streptomyces kaniharaensis. Next base: position 2,231,094 of record NZ_WBOF01000001.1, on the reverse strand, counting down.
CCGGGCTGCACCAGACGCCCGAGCAGGTCGTGGACACCGCGATCCAGGAGGACGCGGACGGCATCGGGCTGTCGATCCTGTCCGGCGCCCACATGACGCTGTGCGCGCGGGTGCTGGAGCTGCTCAAGGAGCGCGACGCGGCGGACATCAAGGTCTTCTGCGGCGGGATCATCCCGGACGAGGACATCGCCGAGCTCAAGGCGATGGGCGTCGCTGACATCTTCACCCCGGGCACGCCCACCCGGGACGTCGTCGCCTGGGTCGAGGCCAACCTGCGGGCCGCGGGCTGAGGTTCGGCGGGCCGGCCCGCCGAACCTCAGCACTCCAGTTCGGCGAGCATCGCCTCCCGGAAGCGGAGCGTCCCGGCGAGGCGGGCGAAGGTCTCGGACCAGGCGGAGTCGGGCGCGGCCTCGGCGGCCAGCGCCTCGACGGCGCCGGCCGTCTCCGGCGCCAGCGCGCGTTCCGTCATGCCGAGCACCCCGCTGTGGCTCCACGGGTACGCGCCGGAGGCGGCGGCCCGGGCCAGCGCGGCGACCACCGCGGTGGACAGCGGCGGGGTCCACGGCGTGCCGCAGGCGCCGAGCAGCTGGAAGGCCTCGCCCAGGCCGTGCACCTCGATGAACGCGGCCGTCCAGGCGGCCCGTTCGGCGGGCGGCAGGACGGACAGCAGCTTGGCGGGGGCGCCGGTTACGCGGGGCGCCCGGGTCCGGCCGGCGCCCCGGACGGGCGCAACGGGTGCCGGGCCGAGCAGCGCCCTGGCCCAGTCGGCGTCCTGCTGGCGGACGGCGGCGCGGGCCCAGGCCTCCCGGAGGTCGTCGGCCCAGCTGCTGCTGGTCTCGTCGATGCTGTCGCCGACCCGCAGCGCCAGCAGGTCCTCGGGCGTCAGCCCGGTGGTCTCCGGCCAGAGGGACAGCGGTGCGGCGGCGATCACCTCGCCGAACCACCAGGCCCGTTCGCCGCGCCCGGTGGGGGACTTGAGGGGTATGCCGTCGCGTTGCATGGCCGCGTCGCACTCGGCGGGCGGGGTGACCAGCAGGTGCGTCCCGGGCTGGGCGAGCCGGACGGCGGCGGTCGCGCGGGCGGCCATCCGGCGGGCGAGGGCCGAGCCGGGCAGGGTGGACAGCAGCTCGGCGGCGGTGGCCCGGACGTTCTTGCCGCGGTCGCCGAGCGCGGCCTCCAGGAACGGTTCGTCGGCGGGGGAGAGGCCGTCCTGGAGGGCGTCCAGGAAGAGCAGGCGGTCCTCGGCGCGCTCGGTCGGCCAGGTGCTCCGCAGCAGGGCGAGGCCGGCGGCCGGGTCACGGCGGCGCAGCAGGGTGAGATGGGTGACGCGCTCGGCGAACAGGCCCTCGTGCCACAGGTGGTCGTCCGTGGGCTGCTCCGGCGCCCCGGGTGCGGACGTGCGCAGGACGTAGCGCCAGTCCGGGTTCTGGCCGGCCAGCCAGCGGCCGAGCGGGCCGGCCAGGGCGACGCCGTCGGGCCGCAGTTCGCTGCGCGCGCGGGCCGCGTCGAGCAGGGCGGGCACCAGCGCGGGCGGTGGGCGGAAGCCCCGGGCGCGGGCGGTGGCGAGCCACTGGGGCAGCAGCTCGGTGAGGTTGGCGAGGTTGCCGCCGCCGTTCGACCGCCCGGCGAGCAGCACGGCGAGCCGGCGGGCCGCCGTCGCAGGCAGCTCGGGGCGGGCGTCCTCGGGGGCGGGCGGACCGGGCGGCTCGGCGGCGGTAACGGGCAGGGCGCCCGCGCGGCGGCGGACGGTGGCGAGGGCGGCGAGCTCCAGCAGGGCCGTCGCCGGGTCGGACCGGTCGACGGACTCGGCGAGCGGCAGTGCGGCGGCGGGGAGCGGGCGGCGGTCGGTGCCGAGCAGGGCGGTGGCCTGCAGGGTCTCCCATGGATCCTGGGTGGTCGTCATTCTCGGGCTCCTCGGGTCAGACGGTGGTCAGGCCGATCGGGCGGTGATCGCCGGCCCACGCCGTGACCGGGGCGAAGCCCTGGTGGCCGTACTCGCCGAAGACCGTCAGCGGGCGGCCGGTGGACACCGCGGCCAGCCGCCAGAGGGCCGCCTCCGGGACGGCCGAGGAGCGGACCGGGACGGTGTGGTGGCCGTCCGTCAGCTGCCAGCCGTCCGGAGTGCGGACCGGGACGACCCCGGCGAGGACGGTGGGCCAGGCGTCCAGCCACGGATCGTCGGCGACGGCGGTGCCGTAGCCGGCCGCCGCCTCGGCGACGGTGAGGCCTTCGGGCGCGGCGGCCGGGCCGGGCTCGGGGGCGCCGTACCGGGTGCCGAGGGCGGCCCGCAGCGGCCGGGCGCCGGGATGGAAGGCGAGCTCGGCCTCCAGCAGGTGGCCGGTCGGGACGGCGAGGTCGGGGGCCCGGCCGGGGCGGCCGAAGGCGAGCAGCAGGGCCGGTCGGCCGGTCTTGGCGCCGCGCAGCCAGACCCGGCGGGTGGTCAGGCGGTCGTCCGCGGTGTCCCTGCTGCCCAGGACCTGCCAGCGGTCCCGGACGGTGGGCCCGGCGAGGACTTCGGCGGCGTCGGTGGTGTACCCGACCCGGGTGCGCACGGTCGCGGCCAGCGCGGCCGGCAGCTCATCGATCCGGGTGGCGGCGGTGGCCAGCAGGTGGAGCATCGCGTACTCCTCCAGGAGCCGGTCCTGCGGGAGGCCGTCGAGCTCGCGGACCCGGGCGGCGAGGCCCGGCGCCTGGGCGTCGACCATGCGGGCGGCCACCTCCTCCCACGGCCCGGCGGCGGACCGGTCGGCCAGGCCGTGCCGGATCCGGTCGGCGAGGCGCAGCCGCAGCTCGGCCGCGCCGGCGGCGACCCGGGCGCCGCGCTGCTCGGCCCGGCGGCGGGCGGCGGCCGGATCGGCTTGAACAGGGGACTCGGCGGCGGCTTCCGGGGCGCGCTCCCGCCGGGCCGAGAGCCAGTCGGCCGCCCAGTCGGCGGGCTCGGCGGCGGGGACGGCCTCCGGGGTGCCGCTCCACAGCAGGAGGAGTCCGAGCGCGTGCTTGCACGGGAACTTCCGGCTCGGGCAGGTGCACTGGTAGGCGGGCGTGGCGAGTTCGACCACCGTGCGGTACGGCGTGCTGCCGCTGCCCCGGCACTCGCCCCAGACCGCGACGCCGTCGGTGCCCGCCGCCGACCAGGGAGCGGGCGTGGAGAACGTGCCGGCGGCCTTCTGCGACGCGGCGTCAGGTGCGAGGGACAGGACGTGTTCGGTGCTCCAGCGTTCCTCCATGGCATCGACGGTAGGCCGCGGCACTGACATCGCCCTGACTGCCCGTCCGCCCCTGACCGTCCGCCCGGCGAGTGTCAGTGGCCCGGTGCAGGGTGGTTGTCGCAGTCCCACCCGTCGCCCCTCCTGTTTGCTCCCCCGATCCACCTCGCCGGCCCGCCACCCGGCGGCACGACCAGAAGGAGCCGTCCCATGACCGACGTTCTGCGGCAGCACGCCGAGGACGCCTTCGCCGGCGAACTGGCCGCCCTGGCCGCGCAGGACGACCGGCCGCGTCCCGAGCGCTGGAAGCTGTCCCCGTGGGCCGTGGCCACGTACCTGCTCGGCGGCGAACTCGCCGACGGCACCCGGATCACACCGAAGTACATCGGCCCGCGCCGGGTGGTCGAGGTCGCCGTCACGACCCTGGCGACGGACCGTGCGCTGCTGCTGCTCGGCGTTCCCGGCACCGCCAAGACCTGGGTGTCGGAGCACCTGGCCGCCGCCATCAGCGGCGACTCCACGCTGCTGGTGCAGGGCACCGCCGGCACCCCCGAGGAGGCCGTCCGGTACGGCTGGAACTACGCCCAACTGCTCACCCGCGGCCCCAGCCGGGACGCCCTGGTGCCCTCGCCGCTGATGCGGGCGATGGCGGACGGCAAGCTCGCCCGGATCGAGGAGCTGACCCGGATCCCGGCCGACGTGCAGGACAGCCTGATCACCGTCCTGTCCGAGAAGACGCTGCCGGTACCGGAGTTGGGCACCGAGACGCAGGCCGTCCGGGGCTTCAACGTGATCGCCACCGCGAACGACCGGGACCGCGGCGTCAACGAGCTGTCCAGCGCGCTGCGCCGCCGGTTCAACACCGTGGTGCTGCCGCTGCCGGCCTCGCTGGAGGAGGAGGTCGACATCGTCACCCGCCGGGTCGACCAGCTCGGCCGGTCCCTGGAGCTGCCCGAACTGCCCGGCGGCGCCGAGGAGATCAGGCGGGTCGTCACGGTCTTCCGCGAGCTGCGGGCCGGCATCACGGTGGACGGCAGGACGAAGGTCAAGACGCCGAGCGGCACGCTCTCCACCGCGGAGGCGATCTCGGTGGTGACCAACGGACTTGCCCTGGCCGCCCACTTCGGCGACGGCGTGCTGCGCGCCGGGGACGTGACGGCGGGCATCCTCGGTGCCGTCGTCCGCGACCCGGTGGCGGACGGGGCGGTGTGGCGCGAGTACGTCGAAGGAGTGGTGCGCGAGCGCGACGGCTGGAAGGACTTCTACCGGGCCGCCCGCGAGGAGGTGCGGTGAACGACCCCGAGGTGGCGCTGCTCGGCATCCGCCACCACGGCCCCGGCTCGGCCCGGTCGGTGGCCGCCGCGCTCGCGCAGCTGCGGCCGGACGCGGTGCTGATCGAGGGCCCGCCCGAGGCCGACGGCATCGTCGGGCTGGCCGCCGAGAAGGACCTGGTGCCGCCGGTCGCGCTGCTGGCGCACGCGGTGGACGACCCGGCGCGCGCCGCGTTCTGGCCGTACGCCGAGTTCTCCCCGGAGTGGGTGGCGATCCGGTACGCCGTCGACCGGGATCTGCCGGTCCGCTTCATCGACCTCCCGGCCGCGTACGGCTTCGGCGCCGCGGATACCGACGTACCGGCCGCCGACGAACCGGCCGCCGACCCGATCGCCCTGCTCGCCGAGGCGGCCGGGCACGACGACCCCGAGCGCTGGTGGGAGGACGTGGTCGAGCACCGGGCGCCCGGCGCGGACGCCCTGGCGCCCTTCGCGGCGGTCGCCGAGGCGATGGCGGCACTGCGCGAGGAGGGCCTCGGCGAGTCCCGCCGGGACCTGCTGCGCGAGGCCCACATGCGGCAGCGGATCCGCGCCGCCCGGCGGGCCGGGCACCGGCGGATCGCCGTCGTCTGCGGGGCGTTCCACGTGCCCGCGCTCGCCGCCATGCCGACCATCGCCCACGACCGGGCGCTGCTCGCGGAGCTGCCGAAGAAGACCAGGGCGGACATCACCTGGGTGCCCTGGACGCACCGCCGGCTCTCCCAGGCCGCCGGCTACGGCGCGGGCGTGGAATCGCCCGGCTGGTACCACCACCTCCACGCCGCTGAGGGCGACCCGGTGCCGCGCTGGCTCGCCCGGGCCGCCGAACTGCTGCGCGCCGAGGACCATCCGGTCTCCTCGGCGCACGTGATCGAGGCGGTCCGGCTGGCCGAGACCCTGGCGGCGCTGCGCGGACGGCCGCTGGCCGGGCTCACCGAGACCCTGGACGCCGTCCGCGCGGTGATGTGCGACGGCTCCGACGTCGCACTGGAACTCGTCCGCGACCGCCTGGTGATCGGCGACGCCCTCGGCGAAGTGCCCGACGCCGCACCGGCCGTGCCGCTCCAGCGGGACCTCACCCGGCTCCAGCGCACCTTGCGGCTCAAGCCCGTGGCCACGCCCCGGGACCTCGACCTCGACCTGCGCAGGGACACCGATGCCGCCCGCTCGCGCCTGCTGCACCGGCTGCGGCTGCTCGGCGTGGACTGGGGTGTGCCCGCCCGGTCCGCGGTCGCCTCCACCGGAACGTTCCGGGAGAGCTGGCGGCTGTGCTGGCAGCCCGAGTTCGCGGTCCGGATCGCCGAAGCCGCCCAGTGGGGCACCACCGTCGAGGAGGCGGCCGTCGCCAAGGCCGTCGGCGAGGCCCGCGCCGCCGCGGAACTCGCCGAGCTCACCGGCCTGGTGGAGACCTGCCTGCTGGCCGGCCTGCCCGGCGCCCTGCCCGCGGTGATGCGGGTGCTCGCCGACCGCGCCGCCCTGGACACCGACGTCGCCCACCTGGCCGGCGCCCTGCCCGCCCTCGTCCGCGCGCTGCGCTACGGCGACGTGCGCGGCACCGACCACGGCGCGCTCGGCGCGGCCGCCACCGGCCTGGCCGACCGCATCTGCGTCGGGCTGCCGCCCGCCTGCGTCGGCCTGGACGCCGAGCACGCGGCGACCATGCGCGCCCGGCTCGACGAGGTGCACGGCGCGATCGCCCTGCTCGCCGCCGACGCTGACGGCCTGGCCGACCGCTGGGCCGCCGCCCTGCGCTCGCTGGCCCGCCGCGAACCGGCCGGCGGACCGGCCACCGGCGCCCCCGGCCTCCTCCGCGGCCGCGCCGTTCGGCTGCTGCTGGACGACGGACGGCTCGACTCCGACGAGGCCGGCCGGCGCCTGAGCCTGGTCCTCTCCACCGCCAACGCCCCGGCGGATGCGGCCGGTTGGATCGAGGGCTTCCTCACGGGCGGCGGCGCCCTGCTGCTGCACGACCCCCGGCTGCTCGCGCTGCTCGACGAGTGGCTGACCGGCGTGCCCGGCGAGGCCTTCACCGACGTGCTGCCGCTGCTGCGCCGGACGTTCGCCGGCCTGGAGACGGGCGTCCGCCGCACCGTCGGCGCCCGGGTCGCGGCCGGCCCGCTCGACGCCGAACACCTCGGCGAGCCCGCCGCCGGCGAGCTCGACCGCGGCCGGGCCGACGCCGCCGTGCCGGTGATGGCCATGCTGCTCGGCGTCCGGCCGTTCATCCCCCGGCAGGCCGCCGGCCGCAACACCTGACCCGCGTTGCGACCCGCGCTGCCACCCGTGACGTTGCCACCCGTGAAGGAGGACCCCATGACGACCACGACCGACGAACGCCTCCGCCGGTGGCGCCTGGTGCTCGGCGGCGAGGCCGACGGTACCGGCCGCACCCTGCGCGGCCGCGACGCCGCGATGGACGGCGCCCTCGCCGCGCTCTACCGCGGAGCCCCCGAGGAGACCGGCCGGTCCGCCCGAGGCGGCCGGCGCGGCGCCGGCCTCGGCGGCTCGGCCCCGCAGGTGGCGCGCTGGCTCGGTGACATCCGCAGCTACTTCCCGTCCACCGTCGTGCAGGTCATGCAGCAGGACGCGATCACCCGGCTCGGCCTGGACCGCCTGCTGCTGGAACCCGAGATGCTCGCCGCCGTCGAACCGGACGTCCACCTCGTCGGCACCCTGCTCTCGCTCAGGCACGCGCTGCCCGAGACCACCCGGGAGACCGCCCGTGCCGTCGTCGGCCGCGTCGTCGCCGACCTGGAGCGCCGGCTCGCCGACCGGACCAGGGCCACCCTGGGCGGCGCCCTCGACCGCAGCGCCAGGGTGAACCGCCCGCGCCACCGCGACATCGACTGGGACCGCACCCTGCGGGCCAACCTCCGGAACTACCTGCCAGAGCACGGCTCCGTCGTCCCCGAACGGCTGGTCGGCCACGCCCGCGCCCGGCGCGCGGTCAGGAAGGACGTCATCCTCTGCGTCGACCAGTCCGGCTCGATGGCGCCGTCCGTGGTCCACTCGGCGGTCTTCGGCGCGGTGCTCGCCTCGATGCGGACGCTGGACACCAGGCTCGTCGTCTTCGACACCTCGGTGGTCGACCTCACCGAGCAGCTCACCGACCCGGTCGACGTCCTCTTCGCCACCCGGCTCGGCGGCGGCACCGACATCAACCGCGCCCTCGCCTACTGCCAGTCCAGGATCACCCGCCCCGCCGAGACCGTCGTGGTGCTGATCAGCGACCTCTACGAGGGCGGTATCCGGGACGAGATGCTCCGGCGGGTCGCCGCGATGAAGGCGGCCGGCGTCCAGTTCGTCGCCCTGCTCGCCCTCTCCGACGAGGGCGCGCCCGCCTACGACCACGCCCACGCCGCCGCCCTGGCCGCCCTCGGCGCGCCGGCCTTCGCCTGCACCCCGGACGCCTTCCCCGAGATCATGGCGGCGGCGATCGAGAAGCGGCCGATCCCCCGGCACCTGATCAAGGGGGCCGACCAGGGGGCCTGACCAGGGACGCGACGGATTCACCCGGACGTGCGAAACCCACCGACCGGTGGTCCGGGTGTGCGCCACGCGGTTCTAGGCTGTTCTGTGACGGTTCTCACCAAAGACGGGCCGGTCCCGGGCGAAAGAGTCCCGTCCCACGGGGATAACCTGCCAGACGGACGTGACGCGCGTGTTGATTGACGTGTGCGCCCGTGGCTGTGTGGGCCGCAAGGCCGTACCTCTGCGTACCCGCACCGCCCCGACGACCCGCAGCGAAGATCCTGCCGTGGCACGCTCGTAGAGACACAATCCGCGACCACGAACAAGGACAAACACGTGGACCTGTTCGAGTACCAGGCGAGGGACCTCTTCGCCAAGCACGGCGTGCCCGTGCTTGACGGGGCTGTCATCGAGACCGCCGCAGACGCTGCCGCCATCGCGGAGCGCTTCGGTGGCCGCGCCGTCATCAAGGCTCAGGTGAAGGTCGGTGGCCGAGGCAAGGCCGGTGGCGTCAAGCTCGCCACCGACCCGGCGGACGCCGTCGCCAAGGCCGAGCAGATCCTCGGCATGGACATCAAGGGCCACACCGTCCACAAGGTGATGCTGGCCCAGACCGCGGACATCAAGGAGGAGTACTACGTCTCCTACCTGCTGGACCGCGCCAACCGCACCTTCCTGGCCATGGCCAGCGTCGAGGGCGGCATGGACATCGAGGAGGTCGCGGCCACCAAGCCCGAGGCCCTCGCGAAGATCCCGGTCGACGCCAACGAGGGCGTGACCGACGAGAAGGCCCGCGAGATCGTCGCCGCCGCGAAGTTCCCGGCCGAGATCGCCGACCAGGCCGTCGAGGTCCTGAAGACCCTGTGGACCGTCTTCATCAAGGAGGACGCCCTCCTGGTCGAGGTCAACCCGCTGGTCAAGTCCGGTGACGGCAAGCTCATCGCGATCGACGGCAAGGTCTCGCTGGACGCGAACGCCGACTTCCGCCAGGCCGAGCACGAGGCGCTGGAGGACAAGGCCGCGGCCAACCCGCTGGAGGCCGCCGCCAAGGCCAAGGGCCTGAACTACGTCAAGCTCGAGGGCCAGGTCGGCATCATCGGCAACGGCGCGGGCCTCGTCATGAGCACCCTCGACGTGGTCGCCTACGCCGGTGAGAACCACGGCGGCGTCAAGCCCGCCAACTTCCTCGACATCGGTGGCGGCGCCTCCGCCGAGGTCATGGCGAACGGCCTGGAGATCATCCTGGGCGACCCCGACGTCAAGTCGGTCTTCGTCAACGTCTTCGGTGGCATCACCGCCTGTGACGCGGTCGCCAACGGCATCGTGCAGGCCCTGGCCCTCCTCGAGGAGAAGGGCGAGGAGGTCACCAAGCCTCTGGTCGTCCGTCTGGACGGCAACAACGCCGAGCTGGGTCGCAAGATCCTGACCGACGCCAACCACCCGCTGGTCCAGCAGGTGGACACCATGGACGGCGCCGCAGACCGCGCCGCCGAGCTGGCCAACAAGTAAGGAAGGGGACTTTCACACCATGGCTATCTTCCTTACCAAGGACAGCAAGGTCATCGTCCAGGGCATGACCGGCTCCGAGGGCATGAAGCACACCCGCCGCATGCTCGCCTCCGGCACCCAGATCGTCGGCGGTGTCAACCCGCGCAAGGCCGGTACCACGGTCGACGTCGACGGCACCGAGATCCCGGTCTTCGGCTCCGTCGCCGAGGCGATGGAGAAGACCGGTGCGGACGTCACCGTCGTCTTCGTCCCGCCGGCGTTCACCAAGGCCGCCGTCGTCGAGGCCATCGACGCCGAGATCGGCCTGGCCGTCGTCATCACCGAGGGCGTCCCGGTGCACGACACCGCCGCCTTCTGGGCGTACGCGGGCTCGAAGGGCAACAAGACCCGGATCATCGGCCCGAACTGCCCCGGCCTGATCAGCCCCGGACAGTCGAACGCCGGCATCATCCCGGCCGACATCACCAGCTCCGGCAAGATCGGTCTGGTCTCGAAGTCCGGCACCCTGACCTACCAGCTCATGTACGAGCTGCGCGACATCGGCTTCTCCTCGGCCGTGGGCATCGGCGGTGACCCGGTCATCGGCACCACCCACATCGACGCCCTCAAGGCCTTCCAGGAGGACCCGGAGACCGAGATCATCGTCATGATCGGTGAGATCGGTGGCGACGCCGAGGAGCGTGCCGCGGCGTACATCAAGGAGAACGTGACCAAGCCGGTCGTCGGCTACGTCGCGGGCTTCACCGCCCCGGAGGGCAAGACCATGGGCCACGCCGGCGCCATCGTCTCCGGCTCCTCGGGCACCGCCCAGGCCAAGAAGGAGGCCCTCGAGGCCGCCGGTGTCAAGGTCGGCAAGACGCCGTCCGAGACCGCCCGCCTGGCGCGCGAGATCATCGCCGGCTGACGTCAGCCAGCCGCAACGCCGAGTGCCCCTGTCCGGTCCGCCGGGCGGGGGCACTCGCGGTTTCCCACCGCTCGCGGCTTCTCAGCACTGCGGCTTCTCAGCACTTCGGTCTCTCACCGCGCGCGGTTCCTCACCGGACGGGATCGCAGGGCGGCAGCTCCCAGCGGGCACACGCCGGAGGCCCCTCCGGTGGCGGGGCCTCCGCCCCTCGCCGGGCCACCGGCAGCTCCCACAGCCCGACCGCCCGCGGCGGCGGATCCACCACCACCGCCTCCACCCCCGGCGTCGGACTGCACCACAGACTGCTGACCCCGCTCGGCGGCCCACCCGGCACCACGGGCACCCGCGGCCCGTCCGCATCCGCCAACGGGACACAGACCGACGGCGTCGGCGGATCCGCCGGCCGGAACAGCGCCGCCGGCCGCCCACCCGCCAGCGTCACCGCCGCCGCCCCGCCCACCGCCACCGTCAACAGCGCCGCCGCTCCCGTCCGCGCCGCACTCAGCAATCCGTGCCGGGCCCGCAACAACGGCACCGCCGGCCGACGCGGCTGCGGACATCCCCGTACGGCCGCTTGGTGCAGCAGCACGGTCAACCGGTCGGCGAACCCCGGCTCCGCCGGATCCGGCCCCACCAGCTCCGGCACCCACTGCGCCAACGCCGCCCGCGCCGCCCACACCCGGCCCTCCGCGGCGGCCAGCGTCGACTCCACCTCCACCGCCACGGCGGCGGCCGGCAGCCCCAGCCCGTCATGCAGCACCAGCGTCCGGCGCTGCGGCCGGGACAACCGCCTGAGCGCCTTGAGCAGCGCCCGGTCCCGATCCGTCAGCCGGTCGTGATCCGGCAGCACCGCCTGCGACTCGTCCGCCGGCCGCACCCTGATCCGCCGGTGCGGCAGCCGCCACAGATGCGCCCGGCGCGGCCCACCCCGATGCCACGGCGACAACGCCAGCTCACAGGCCCGCACCCGCACCCACCCCTCCGGGTCCCCCGCCCCGACCGCCTTGCCCCATGCCCGCCGCGCCTCCCCGAACGCCCGCCGCACGCAGTGCAGCGCCCGATGGCGGCACGCCGTCAGCAGGAACACCTGCTGCACCAACCGCGCATGCGCCCCCTCGTACACCTCCTCGAAGCTCCACCCACCCGCACCCCGTTCCCCGGCACGGCCGGCTGCCCGACGCCCATCGGCGGGCCCGCCACGCCGCTCGGCCGCCTCGCCCTGGCTTCCGGTCGGCGGCTGCGCTGTCCGCTGGTCGCTTCGTCGGGCGGCGGGGGTCGTGGCGGGCTTGACCGTCGGGCGCTCGCCGTCGGTGCGGGGTGAATCGGCGGGTGTGCTTCCGCCGGGCTCCTCGGCAGGGCCGTTCGAAGTCGCAGGGCCGTTCGGAGTCGCCGCGTCGGATGGGCCGGGCGGGGTAGACGGGAGCTCGCCGTCGGCGGGGCCGGTGTCGGCGGGCGTGGTCCTGCCGCCTCGTCCGGTGCGGGTTCCGCCGGGTGCAGCGGTTCGACGGGCGCGCGCCCGGTCCTGGCCGCTGCGCTCGGTGCGCTCGCCGGTGTCCGCCGACGGGAGGCGGAGATGCGCGGCGAGGGCCACGGCGTCGGCCGGCGTTGCGGCGCCGAGTTTGCGCATGGCGCGGTGGAGGTGGTTGCGGGCGGTGGCCGGGGTGATGCCGAGGGCGGTGGCCGTCCGGGGGAGGTCGTGGCCGGCGACGAGGTGGGCGAGGGCCTGGGCCTCACGGGGCGTCAGTTTCCGGAGGAGGTCGGCCGCGTCCTGGCCGGTGCGGGCGGGCGGCGTGGTCATCAGACGCTCCGGGCCGGGGCACCGGCGGCTTGGGGGCAAAGTCTGAAAATGCGCATAAGCCCATAATCTGGGACACGGCGGCGGTTTGCCGCTTCACGGAGCATGGCGAGTCGCCTTGGCACGATGAGGCGCATGACGCAGCTGATGGGCCGTCCGATCCTGGAGGTGTCCGGCGAACTGGGCGGTCGCCCCGTTCTGTCCGACCTGCTGACCGGGGTGCGGACGGCGCTGGTCGGCCTGGCGGTGGTCGCGGTGCCGGTGCTCGGGCTGTGGGTGGTGACACCGTACGCGGACGACAGTGCGGCCCCCGCCACCCGGCTGGCGGGGGCATTGTGGCTGGTGGGACACGGTGCGCCGGTGCTGCGTGGGGACGCGGAGGCACCGCTGACGATGACTCCGCTGCTGCTGGGGGTGCTGGCGGTGGTGCAGCTGTTCCGGGTGGGTGCCCGGGTGACGGCGCGGCGCGGCCTGCGGTCGCGGTGGGGCGGCCCGCTGGCGGTGTGGGCGGGCTACTGCGGGGTGGCGGTCGCAGTGGCGGTGCACTGCGCGGGTGCGGGGTTGTTCCGGACGCGAGTGCTGCCGGACGTCCTCGTGGTGGCGCTGCTCGCCGGCTTCGCGACGGGCGCGGGCGCGCGTTCGGCGGACGAGCCCCGGGCTGGGGCCGCGTGGCCGGTGTGGGAGCGACTGCCGGGGTGGGCCCGTCCGACGGGCTGTGCGGGGGCGGTCCGCCGGTCGGCGCTGGCGTCGGGGGCGGGGCTGGTGGCGGGGGGCGGGGTGCTGGTGGCGGTCGCGGCGGTGTCGGACGCGGTGGCCGGGGGCGGCCGGGGGATGGCGGTGCTGGGGCGGGGGCCGACGGCGGTCGTGGGACTGGTGCTGCTGGCGGTGGTGCTGGTGCCGAACGCCGTGGTGTGGGGTGCGGCGTACGCGCTGGGGCCGGGGTTCGCGGTGGGGACGGGGACGGTGGTGGCGCCGGGTGGCACGGTGCTCGGCCCGGTGCCCGAGTTCCCGCTGTTCGCGCTGCTGCCGGAGTCGGGCCCGGGCGGCTGGCGTCTGGCGGCGATGCTGCTGCCCGTCCTGGCGGGTGTGGTCCCGGCGGTCCTGTTGGGCCGTGCGGCGGCGAAGGACACGGCGAAGGACGCGGGGGAGGACGCGGGGGAGGACCCGTGGCATCCGGCGGCGACGGCGCTGGCGGTCGTGGCGGCGGCGTTGCTGGCGGGTGCGGGGGCGGCCTTGCTGGCGTGGCTGTCCGGTGGCGCGCTGGCGGGTGGCCGGATGGCCCGGCTGGGGCCGGTGCCGTGGTGGACGGGCCTGGCCGCGGCGGGCTGGTTCGTCGCGGTGGTGGTGCCGGGTGCGCTGCTGGTGCGGTACCGGGTGCTCAGTCCGGGTCGTCCGGGTGCGGCGGCCTTCGGCGCACTGTCCGGCGCCGTGCGCCGGCTCGGGTGGCTGCTGCGCGCCCGCGTGCACGCGCTGGTGGCGCGCCTGGGCGGGCGCGCCCAGGCGCACGAACCGGCCGACTAGTTGTCGTTCCTAGTCGTCGTTCCCGACCAGGTCGACGTACCACGGGGGCGCCAGCCGGCTGCAGTTGTCGGCGCCGACCGAGGTCAGGGAGTCCCGGACGCAGGTGACGTAGTCCTGGTAGTAGAGCCCGAAGCCGATCACCGAGGACGCGAGCATGACGGTCATCGCGCCGGTGAGCACCCCGGAGAGCGCGGCCGGGGTGATCGGGCTCGACGCGGCGGGGACGAAGCCCACCGGGCCGCTGGCGGACGGCTTGGGTGCGCGCATCGCGGTGATGCCCCACAGGATGCCGAGCGCGCCGACGAACAGTGCGACGAGGGGGAAGCCGGCGAGCATGCTGACCAGCGCGAACAGCCCCGCGAACGCGGCGTTGCGGGCCTTGCGCTGGACCGGGTCGGTGGGGTCGAGCCGGGGCGGCTGCGGGGCCGGCGGGTGGGGCTGCCGGCCGTCGTGGCCGGGGCCCCACGGGTGCGGCTGCCCCTGGGGGTGCTCGCCGGCGCCGTCGCCGTCGGGGTGGTCCGCGCCTTCGCCGGGGTGGGGGGCGGGGGTGCGGGGCTGCCACGGCTGTTCCGGGGCATCCGCCGGCGGCGGCGCGAAGGGGTTGCGCTCGCCGGTGTTGTCACCGCTGCTCATGGTTCAGCCATTCCTTCTCGGTCGGTGGGGCGGTCGCCCGCGCCCCCTATGATCCCGCAGCCGTCCTCGCGCGCCCCCGGCGGCCCGCGAGGACGGCCCGAGGAGATCCCCGTCTCAACTACGCGCGTAGCGCCGCCTGGAGGGTTCGGAGGCCGTCCGACCAGCCGTTATCGTGGTGACGGTCAGCAGCTCACATCGGTTCCCGGGTGCCCGCGTCGCGGCGGGTTCTCCTGGTGTTCCGCCTCGCTCGACCTGCCGTTCGTAGTGGCCCCACCGCCGGTGGACGTACCAGCGGGCGGCGCCCGACCTACGGAGAATCGCGCAGTGGCCGCCGCCCCCGCTCAGCTCTTCCCGCCCCGTACGCCCGGACCGGCCCGCCTGGTGGTGCTGGTCTCCGGCTCGGGTACCAATCTGCAGGCGCTGATCGACGCCGTCGCCGACCCGGCCTACGGGGCCGAGATCATCGCCGTGGGCGCGGACCGGGAGGGCATCGCCGGTCTGGAGCGGGCCGAGAAGGCGGGACTGCCGACCTTCGTCCACCGGGTGAAGGACTACCCGGACCGGGCCGACTGGGACCGCGCCCTGACCGCGTCCGTCGCCGGCCACGAGCCGGACCTGGTGGTCACGGCAGGCTTCATGAAGATCCTCGGCCCCGAGTTCATCGCGGCCTTCGGGGGACGGATCGTCAACACCCATCCCGCACTGCTGCCGTCCTTCCCCGGCGCCCACGGCGTCACCGACGCGCTCGCGTACGGGGTGAAGGTCACCGGCTGCACCGTCCACCTGGTCGACGCCGGGGTGGACACCGGGCCGATCATCGCGCAGGGCGTCGTCGAGGTCGCCGACGCCGATCACGCCGATGGCGGCGAAGCGCTGCACGAGCGCATCAAGACAGTCGAGCGCAAGCTGCTCGTCGACGTCGTGGGCCGACTGGCCCGCGAGGGTCACCGCATCGAGGACCGAAAGGTATGGATTCCGGCATGAGTGCCAGCTCCACCACGCCCCCCGTTTCGGAGAACGTCCGTCCGATCCGTCGCGCACTGATCAGCGTGTACGACAAGACCGGTCTGGAGGAGCTGGCCCAGGGCCTGCACGCCGCCGGGGTCGCCATCGTCTCCACCGGCTCCACCGCCGGCCGGATCGCCGCCGCGGGTGTCCCGGTGACCGAGGTCTCCGAGCTGACCGGCTTCCCGGAGTGCCTGGACGGGCGCGTGAAGACGCTGCACCCCCGCGTGCACGCCGGTGTGCTCGCCGACCTGCGGCTGGAGTCGCACCGCGCGCAGCTGGCCGAGCTGGGCGTCGAGCCCTTCGACCTGGTCGTGGTGAACCTCTACCCGTTCAAGGCCACCGTCGCCTCCGGCGCCACCCCGGACGAGTGCGTCGAGCAGATCGACATCGGCGGCCCGAGCATGGTCCGCGCGGCCGCCAAGAACCACCCGTCGGTGGCCGTCGTGGTCGACCCGGCCCGCTACGGGGACGTGCTGAAGGCCGTCCAGGAGGGCGGCTTCGACCTGGCCACCCGCAAGCGCCTGGCCGGTGCCGCGTTCGCCCACACCGCCGCCTACGACGTGGCGGTCGCCTCCTGGTTCGAGGCCGGCTACGCGCCGAGCGACGATCGGTTCCCGGAGTTCCTGGGCGCCACCTGGGAGCGGCAGAACGTGCTGCGCTACGGGGAGAACCCGCACCAGGGCGCCGCGCTGTACAGCGACGGCAGCGGCGGCCTGGCCGGTGCGCAGCAGCTGCACGGCAAGGAGATGTCGTACAACAACTACGTCGACACCGACGCCGCCCGCCGCGCCGCGTACGACCACGCCGAGCCGGCCGTAGCGATCATCAAGCACGCCAACCCGTGCGGCATCGCGATCGGCGCCGACGTCGCCGAGGCGCACCGCAAGGCGCACGAGTGCGACCCGGTCTCCGCGTACGGCGGCGTGATCGCGGTCAACCGCCCGGTCACCGTCGAGCTGGCCGAGCAGATCGCCCCGATCTTCACCGAGGTCGTCGTGGCCCCCGGCTACGAGGACGGCGCGGTCGAGGTGCTGGCCCGCAAGAAGAACCTGCGGGTGCTGCTCGCCCCCGAGGCGCCGGCCAACCGCCAGGAGGTGCGCCCGATCTCCGGCGGCGTGCTGCTCCAGGACACCGACCGGGTGCACGCCGACGGCGACGACCCTTCGACCTGGACGCTCGCGACCGGTGAGGCGCTTTCCGAGGCGGAGCTGGCCGAGCTGGCGTTCGCCTGGCGGGCCTGCCGGGCCGTCAAGTCCAACGCGATCCTGCTGGCCAAGGACGGTGCCTCGGTCGGCGTCGGCATGGGCCAGGTCAACCGGGTCGACTCCTGCAAGCTCGCGGTCGAGCGGGCCGGCGAGAGGGCCAAGGGCTCCTACGCGGCCTCGGACGCCTTCTTCCCGTTCCCGGACGGCCCGGGGATCCTGATCGCCGCGGGCGTCAGGGCGATCGTCCAGCCGGGCGGTTCGATCCGGGACGAGGAGGTCATCGCGGCCGCCGCCGAGGCCGGCGTGACGATGTACTTCACCGGCGCCCGGCACTTCTTCCACTGATCGCCGATCGCGGGACGCACTGATCGGGTGACGGCATGACAGAGCGGCCCGGCCCCCTCCGGGAAGGGGGCCGGGCCGCTCTGCCGTACCAGGTCTCTCAGTAGCGCGGCCGGGCGAACCAGGCGACGCCGTCCCTGGTGGACATCCCGACGATCATGACGATCGAGACCGCCAGCCACATCAGCGCGAAGACGAGGCCGGGCGCCGGGTTCACGTTGTTGGCGAACGAGCCGAGGAACATCAACAGGCCCCACAGCGCGCCCAGCGAGCCGTACACCAGGGCGGTGATGCGAACGGCAGGACCGCCCTGGCCGAACTTCACGCCGAGCGTGATGGAGAACACCGCGAAGAGCAGGGCCACGATGCCGACGACCACCAGCACGCTGGTCGCCGCGTTGCCGAACCCGCCGAACGGGTCGCTCTCGTAGCTGTCGTGGGCCTGCTTGGTGACCGTCTTCGTCACCGCGGACGCGATCAGGATCACGCCCGCGCCGATGATCTGCACCGCGCCGATGATGAACAGCAGCACCCGGGTGGTGACCACCAGGCCCGGCATGGTCTGCGGCACGGCCGGCGCGTACCCGTACACCGGGGCCGCCTGCGGGTAGCCGTATCCGGCGGCCGGCGGGGCCTGCTGCGGGTAGCCGTACCCGGGCTGCGGCGGCTGGCCGTACGGGTTGTTCGGGTCGGGCGGGTAACTCATCGATGCCTCCGGGCAGATACGGGGACGTGGGGACGGGACGGCGGCGGAGGCCCCGGATCCGGCCGGCGGGTCGGGACACCGGACGGACGGGACGCTGCCGAGCGCGCTGACATGCGGCCGCAGGGCCGCGGGGCCGCGACGCTCGGGGTCGGCGGCTCAGGAACGGTGCGGAGCGAGCGGAGTCGTCGACACGACCGGAATCATCGACGGCTGCGCAACGGGCGCCGCGCCGCGGATGCGGTCGGGCGGCGCGGTCTCATCTGGTCGGCTCACTGGCTCTTCCCCCGGGTACGCCCCGCCGTGGTGTCCGTCGGCCCGTCACCGGGCCGGTCGCGGCAGGGTATGCCCGCTCATCGTCGACCGGACGACAGCGCCGTGTCCAGCCGCCTCGGCGCCGGGGCCGAGACTGTGGCGCAACCGCAACGCGGCACGGACCTTCCGTGCCCGTCCGGCCGTTCGGCAGGCCCCGGTACGGCTGCTTGCCGCGATCCGGGAGAATGGGGTCATGACTGCCCAGATTCTCGATGGCAAGGCCACCGCCGCCGCGATCAAGTCCGAACTCGCCGCCCGCGTGGCGGCCCTCAAGGCCAGGGGCGTCACGCCCGGCCTCGGCACCGTCCTGGTCGGCGACGACCCGGGCAGCCGGTGGTACGTCAACGGGAAGCACAAGGACTGCGCCGAGGTCGGCATCGCCTCGATCCAGCGCGAACTGCCGGCGACCGCCAGCCAGGAGGACGTCGAGAACGTCGTCCGCGAGCTGAACGCCGACCCGGCCTGCACCGGCTACATCGTCCAGCTGCCGCTGCCCAAGGGCCTGGACCAGAACCCGGTCCTGGAGCTGATGGACCCGGACAAGGACGCGGACGGCCTGCACCCGACCTCGCTCGGCCGGCTCGCCCTGGGCATCGAGGGCCCGCTGCCCTGCACCCCGCTCGGCATCGTCGAGCTGCTGCGCCGGCACGACGTCGAGATCGACGGCGCCGAGGTGGTCGTGATCGGCCGCGGCATCACCGTCGGCCGCTCGATCGGCCTGCTGCTGACCCGCCGCAGCGAGAACGCCACCGTGACCCTGTGCCACACCGGCACCCGGGACCTGGCGTACCACCTGCGCAAGGCCGACATCGTCGTGGCCGCCGCGGGCGTGCCGCACCTGGTCAAGCCGGAGGACGTCAAGCCGGGTGCGGCGGTACTGGACGTGGGCGTCAGCCGCAGCGAGGGCAAGATCGTCGGCGACGTGCACCCGGGCGTGGCCGAGGTCGCCGGCTGGATCTCCCCGAACCCGGGCGGCGTGGGCCCGATGACCCGCGCGATGCTGCTCAACAACATCGTCGAGGCGGCCGAGCGCCGCGCCGGCGTCTGACACCACACGAGGGACGGCGAGCATGACTGAACCGCGACCGGAGCAGTCCCGGCGCAGGCCGGTCGGGACCACCGGCACGCTGCCGCCCGAGGGCTCGGCCGCGGCCCTGGGGCGCGACCACGCCCTGCCGGTCCGGCAGTGGCCGATAACGCTGGTCCTGCTGGTGGTCGGCGCCGGGCTGGCGGTCACCTGGTTCGCCGACTTCAAGGACGGCTTCAAGTACGGGCTGCTGATCCTCGGCGCCGGCGTGCTGCTCGGCGCGGTGCTGCGGCTGCTGCTGCCCGAGGTGGGGATGCTGGCGGTGCGCAGCCGCTTCACCGACGTGATCGTGCTGGCCTTCCTCGGCTCGTCGATCGTGCTGCTGACCCTGGTGGCGCAGCCGAATCCGTGGCTGGAGTTCCCGCTGCTCGACAACATCGGCCAGCTGATCGGCCGTCCCAAGCACTGACCGGCGCCGACTACCCTGCGGCCCCCGCCCGGAAACCCGGGTGGGGGCCGCGGTGCGTTGTGACGTATCAGCCAGCCCGCACACGCGGCGTAGGCTTCCCTTTGCGATAACCTGACGCAGGTCTCTCGACGTCGAGAGACCATCCTCGGCTCCAGTGCGCCGGTGTGCCTGGGGCACCTGGCGATTTGCTGGAGAAGGTAGAAATGACTCGCACCCCCGTCAACGTCACCATCACCGGAGCGGCCGGCCAGATCGGCTACGCGCTGCTCTTCCGCATCGCCTCGGGCCACCTGCTCGGTGCCGACGTGCCGGTGAACCTGCGCCTCCTGGAGATCCCGCAGGGCCTCAAGGCCGCCGAGGGCACCGCCATGGAGCTCGTCGACTGCGCCTTCCCGCTGCTGCGCGACATCAAGATCACCGACAACCCGAACGAGGCCTTCGACGGCACCAACGTCGCCCTGCTGGTCGGCGCCCGTCCGCGCACCGCGGGCATGGAGCGCGGCGACCTGCTGCAGGCCAACGGCGGCATCTTCGGCCCGCAGGGCAAGGCCATCAACGACCACGCCGCGGACGACATCAAGGTCCTGGTGGTCGGCAACCCGGCCAACACCAACGCCCTGATCGCCCAGCGCAACGCCCCGGACGTCCCGGCCGAGCGCTTCACCGCGATGACCCGTCTGGACCACAACCGCGCGGTCGGCCAGCTGGCCTCGAAGACCGGCGCCCTGGTCTCCGACATCAAGCGCGTCACCATCTGGGGCAACCACTCCGCCACCCAGTACCCGGACGTCTTCCACGCCGAGATCGCCGGCAAGCCGGCCTTCGAGGCCGTCGGCAGCGACCAGGCCTGGCTGGAGAACGACTTCATCCCGACCGTCGCCAAGCGCGGCGCCGCCATCATCGAGGCCCGCGGCGCCTCCTCGGCCGCCTCGGCCGCCAACGCCGCCATCGACCACGTGTACACCTGGGTCAACGGCACCGCCGAGGGCGACTGGACCTCCATGGGTGTCGTCTCCGACGGCTCCTACGGCGTCCCGGCCGGCCTGATCTCCTCCTTCCCGGTCACCACCAAGGACGGCAAGTTCGAGATCGTCCAGGGCCTGGAGATCTCCGACTTCTCGCGCGCCCGCATCGACGCCTCGGTCAAGGAGCTGACCGAGGAGCGCGACGCGGTCCAGGAGCTCGGCCTCATCTGAGCCACTTGAGCGCCTCGACGGCACGCCGACGGCCCGCCGCCTCCCTCCCGGGGAAGCGGCGGGCCGTCGCCCTACACTGACCCGCTGTGAACGAAACCCTCGGGGACGCCGCGCTCGTCCTCGTCTTCATCCTGCTGGGCGGGCTGTTCAACGTCGCCGAGATCTCGCTGATCTCGCTGCGCGAGGGCCAGATCCGGACGCTGGAGGCGCGCGGCACCCGGCGGTCGGCCCGGGCCGCGCACCTGGCCGCCGACCCCAACCGCTTCCTCGCCGCCGTCCAGGTCGGCGTGACCTGCATGGGCTTCCTGTCCGCCGCGTTCGGCGCGGACACCCTGGCCGGCAAGGTCGCCCCGCTGTTCGTGAAGGCCGGGCTCGCCGAGGGCGTCGCCGACGCGATCGCCCTGGTCGGCCTCACCCTGGTGATCAGCTACGTCTCGCTGGTGCTCGGCGAGCTCACCCCCAAGCGGATCGGCCTCCAGCGCGCCGAGTCCATCGCGGTGACGGCCGCGCCGGTGGTGGACGTGATGTCGGTGGTGCTGCGCCCGGTGATCTGGCTGCTCGGGCACTCCACCAACCTGATGGTCCGGCTGCTCGGCGGCGATCCGGCGGCCGGCCGCGGCTCGATGAGCTCCGAGGAGCTCCGCGGCCTGGTCGCCGCCAACACCGAACTCGGCAGCGACGAACGGGCGTTGATCGCCGACGTGTTCTCCGCCGGGGAGCGGCAGCTGCGCGAGGTGATGGTCCCGCGCACCGAGGTGACCTTCCTGGACGCCGAACGCCCGCTGGCCGCCGTCCGCCACCAGGCCGACACCTCGCCGCACTCGCGCTACCCCGTGGTCGAGGGCAGCGCCGACGCGGTGGTCGGCTTCGTCCACGTCCGCGACCTGTACGGCGCGCGCGGCGAGCAGGCCGTCAAGGTCCGCGACCTGGCCCGCCCGGTCAAGCTGCTGCCCGGCACCAAGCTGGTGCTGGAGGCGATGGGCGAGATGCGGCGCGAGGGCCACCATCTGGCCATCGTGGTGGACGAGTACGGCGGCACCGCCGGCATCGTCACCCTGGAGGACCTGGTCGAGGAGGTCATCGGCGAGATCCGGGACGAGTACGACCACCCGGAGACCGCCACCACCCGCCGGCTGGCCGGCGGCGGAATGGAGCTGGACGGCCTGCTCAACCTCCGCGACTTCACGCAGGAGACCGGCGTCACCCTGCCCGAGGGCCCGTACGAGACGGTGGCCGGCTGCCTGGTCGCCTCGCTCGGCCGGCTGCCCAGGGACGGCGACCAGGTGCGCGTCCCGGTCGATGGCGGCGCCGGGGTGCTGCTGGCGGTGGCCAAGCTGGAGGGCCGGCGGATCGCCCGCGTCAGGGTGAGTGCCGTCACACTGTCGGAACCTCCGGGGGCGGAGGTTTCCTGACCGACCGGTGGAACTGGAACAATGGCCCGCATGGTCAACGCAGCGGTCACCGGTCCGGTCAAGGATCGTCCCCGGGTGCTCTCCGGGATCCAGCCCACCTCCGGCTCGTTCCACCTCGGCAACTACCTGGGCGCGGTGCGCCAGTGGGTCGACCTGCAGAAGGACAACGACGCCTTCTACATGGTGGTCGACCTGCACGCGATCACCGTGCCGCAGGACCCGAAGGAGCTGCGCGAGAACACCCGCATCTCCGCTGCCCAGCTGCTCGGCGCCGGCCTGGACCCGGACCACTGCACGCTCTTCGTCCAGTCGCACGTGCCCGAACACGCGCAGCTCGCCTGGGTGATGAACTGCCTCACCGGCTTCGGCGAGGCCTCCCGGATGACCCAGTTCAAGGACAAGTCCGGCCGCTACGGCGCCGAGAGCACCACGGTCGGCCTGTTCACCTACCCGATCCTCCAGATCGCGGACATCCTGCTCTACCAGGCGGACGCCGTCCCGGTCGGCGAGGACCAGCGCCAGCACGTGGAGATCACCCGCGACATCGCGGAGCGCTTCAACACCCGCTACCGCCCGACCTTCACCGTGCCGAAGCCGTACATCCTCAAGGAGACGGCGAAGATCCAGGACCTCCAGGACCCGGCCGTCAAGATGAGCAAGTCGGCGTCCTCGGCCAAGGGCCTGGTGAACCTGCTGGACGACCCGAAGGCCAGCGCCAAGAAGTTCAAGAGCGCCGTCACCGACACCGGCACCGTCGTCTCCTACGACGAGGAGGAGAAGGCCGGCGTCTCCAACCTGCTGCGCATCCACTCCGCGCTCAGCGGCCAGTCGATCGACCAGCTGGTCGCCCACTTCGAGGGCAGGATGTACGGCGCCCTGAAGACCGAGCTGGCCGAGCTGTTCACCGAGTGGGTCACCCCCTTCCAGGAGCGCACCCGCACCTACCTGGACGACCCGGCCGAGCTGGACCGGGTGCTGGCGATCGGTGCCGAGAAGGCCCGCGAGGTGGCGTCGCAGACGCTGGAGACGGTGTACGACCGGATCGGCTTCCTCCCGGCCGCCAAGCGGTGACTCCGTTCACCAACCTGCCCGATGGTGGCGAGCTCCCGGAGCTCGTCACCATCGGTGTGTCCGTGAGCGTTCCGGATCCGTACGGCGCGGCGATCCAGAACGCCCGCGCCGGGCACGGCGATCCGCAGGCCCGGTCGATACCGACGCACGTCACGCTGCTGCCGCCCACCGAGGTGCCGGCCGAGGCGCTGCCGAAGATCGAGGAGCACCTGGCGGAGGTGGCGGCCGCGCACCGGCCGTTCCGGATGCTGCTGTGCGGCAGCGGCACCTTCCGGCCGGTCTCCCCGGTGGTCTTCGTCCGGGTCGAGGAGGGTGCCCAGGAGTGCCGGCTGCTGGAGGCGGACATCCGCTCCGGCCCGCTGGCCCGTGAGCTGGCCTTCCCGTACCACCCGCACGTGACGGTGGCGCACGGCCTGCCGGACGACGTGCTGGACCAGGCGTACGAGCAGGCGCGCGACTTCCGGGCGTCGTTCGAGGTGCCGGGCTTCGGTCTCTCCCGGTTCGACGCCGATGAGGTGTGGCGGCCCTGGCGGAGCTACCGGTTCTCCTGAACTAGCCGTTCAGGCGCCCGAGTTCGAGCATCCGGTCGACCACCCGGCGGGACGCTCCGCCGTCGTCCAGCCCGCAGTGGGCGGCCTGGAAGCGGCGGTAGCGCTCCGCGTACCCGGCGGGCAGCGCGGCGCCGTCGTCGGCGAGTTCGCGCAGGGCGCCGAGCAGCCCGGCCGAGGAAGGGACGAGCGGCCCGGGGGCCTCCGGCTCGAAGTCGAAGTAGAAGCCGCGCAGGGTGTCGCGGTAGTGCTCCAGGTCGTAGGTGAAGAAGTACACCGGGCGGCCGGTGATCGCGAAGTCGAACATGATCGACGAGTAGTCGGTCACCAGCACGTCCGCGACCAGCAGCAGCTCCTGCACGTCGGGGTAGTCCGCGCAGTCGTACAGGAAGCCGTCCCCGGCGCCCGCGAGCGGCTCGCGGACGTGCGCGTGCGGGCGGATCAGCAGCACGTGGTCCCGGCCGAGGGTGCGGCGGGCGTGGTCGAGGTCGATGCGCAGGTCGAGCCGGAAGCCGTCGCCGTCGCCGCGCTGCTGGTCCTCCCGCCAGGTCGGCGCGTACAGCACGATCCGCTTGCCGTCGGGTATGCCGAGCCGGCGGCGGACGGCCGCGGCGGTGCGCTCGTCGGGCCGGGCCAGCAGGTCGTTGCGCGGGTAGCCGGTCTCCAGGATCTCGCCGGCGTAGCGGAACGCCCGGCGCAGGATCGGGGTGGCGAACGGGCTGGGGGAGACCAGCAGGCTCCAGTTCGGGGTCTCCCGGTCGAGCGCCTCCAGGTAGCCGTGGTCGGCCAGCCAGGGGTTGTCGACGTCGTGGGCGATCCGCTTCAGCAGCGAGCCGTGCCAGGTCTGCACGACCACCTGGCCGGGGCGGCGCTCCAGGAAGTCCGGGAAGTGGGTGTTGCCCACCAGGTAGCGGCAGGTGGCCAGCGCCCGGTACCACTCGGGGCTCCAGATCCGTACCGCGGTGACCCCGGGCGGTAGTTCGGCCTGGGCGTCGTCGACCACCCAGAGGTGCTCCAGCGGCAGGCCGCGGCGGACGAGTTCGGCGTGCACCGCGCGCGGGGAGTCGGCGTAGCCGCGGCCGCCGAACACGTCGTACAGCACGGCCTCGCGCAGCGGCTCGTGGCGGGTGGCCGGGTAGGCGTCGGTGCGCTGGCGGGCCTGGGTCCAGGCGCTGCGCTCGGTGGCGGAGAGCACCGGCGTGGAGTCGACCAGCAGGGTGTCGTGCCAGCGGCGCTGGAGCAGGATCCGCTTGCCGCCGGCCTCGGTGGCGGCCGGCAGTGCGGGCAGCACGGCGGGGGCGGCGAGCAGTGGCCGGGCCGGGCCGGAACGGTCGGCCGGTTGCAGCGCGGCCTCCCAGATGCCCTTGCGCAGCGGCAGCGCGGTGCCGTCCGAGCCGGTGCGGGTGGCGGGCACCCGCACCCGGAACCGGCCGTCGGCGTCGGCCTCGACCGGGCGGCGGACCTCGCCGGCCGTGCCGGTGTGCCGCAGCACCAGCTCCAGCCGGTCGGCGGCCGGGTCCGGGCAGTGCCCGGCGAGCTCGAAGCCGCCGGGCCGGACGGCGATCCGGTCGACCAGGCCGGCCGCGGGCTGGACGCAGAGCTGGAGCCGGCCGTCGGCGAGGTGCTTGAGGTAGAGCACCCGGTCCGCGGTGCCGGGCAGCCGGTGCTGCGCTGCCACCGGGCCGCCGCGCTCGTCCAGGACGAGCTGTTCGGTGCCGCCGTCGGGGCGCAGCAGTTCGGCGTCCCAGTGCTCCAGCGGGTCGGTGCCGCGCCCCTCGGCGGTGAACGGCCGGTACGGCAGGTGGACGGCGAAGGTGTTGCCGGTGCGGGCGACGGGCCGCTCGACGACGGCGTCGCTCTGCCGGTGGCGCAGCCGCAGCACGGTGCCGGCGGGGCAGCCGTCGGCGGTGCCGCGCAGGTCGAGGCCGTCGGCGGCGGGGGCGGCGTGGGTGAGCCGGACGCCGGGGCGCTCCAGCAGCAGGCGCAGCCGGCCGTCGGCGAAGTGCGGCTGGAGACGGACGTCGCGGTCGACCCAGCGGGCCGGCGGGTACTCGCCGGAGCCGCACCAGAACGGGGCGAGCGTGCCGTACTGGCGGCGCAGCCTGGTGGGGCGGGGGCGGGTGAAGAGGGTGGTCTCGATCAGCCAGTCGCCGAGCAGCCACTCGGTGCCGCGGCGCAGCCGGCCGGGCTCGATCAGGGCGGTGAAGCCGGACCAGTCGTGGTTGAACTCGGGCTGGGCGCTGTCGTCGGTGACCTCGGGCAGGCGCCGGGGTCTGGAGCGCAGGTGGACGGGCGGCTGCGTCTCGTCGGGGTGGCGCAGGGTCAGCCAGGTCCAGGCGGAGCCGGGGCGGCCGGTGTCGAGGCCGTGCGGGCGGGCGAAGCCGGTGAGTTCGAGGCCGCGGCCGGTCCAGCGGGCGCGCAGCAGGCCGAAGGCGGCGTCCTCGCTCGCGGTGGGCAGCTGGGTGGTCACACGGGGGTCGGCGTGCGGCAGGACGATCCGTGTGAGCACTGGCATGGGGGTGGAGCCCTTCGGGGACGGGATCCCGGCCGTGGCGGCGAGCCGGGGAGGCCGCCGACGGGTCGGCAGACCGAATTGACATCCCATACCGGGAGGCCACCCGCGGTCAACTGTACGATTCGGAGAATTTCCTAAGAAATTCGATGACGAAACATGAGTTCGAGTGCAATATGGGCGTAAAGGGCAGGAAGATCGCGGAAAACTTCCTCCGAGGGGACTCCCAGGAATGACCGAGGCGCCCGACGCGGATTCGTGTCGGGCGCCTCGGTCCGTTCGCGGCCGCTATTCCTTGCGGAGCATGGCGTCCACGACGCGGGCGGCGGCCTTGCCGTCGTCCAGGTCGCAGTACGCCTCACGGAACGCGGCGGCCTTGTCGGCGTACTCGGCCGCGATCTCGTCCACCCGGCCCAGCGCGGAAACCAGCTCGGCGGAGGTGGCCAGCAGCGGGCCGGGCACCTCGGACTCGAAGTTCAGGCTGAAACCGCGCAGGTTGTCCCGGTAGTGCTCCAGGTCGTAGGTGAAGAACAGGATCGGCTTGCCGGTCGCGGCGAAGTCGAAGACCGTCGCCGAGTAGTCGGTGACCAGCACGTCGGCGACCAGCAGCAGCTCCGCCATGTCGGGGTAGCTGCCGACGTCCCAGATGTAGCCGTTGCCGGCGCCCGGGATCTGACCGCACATCATGCTGTGCCGGCGCACCAGCAGCACCTGGTCGTCGCCGAGCGCGGCCTGGGCCGCCTCCAGGTCGAGCCGCAGGTCGATCTGGTAGCCGCCGTTGGGGCGGCGCCGGTCCTCGCGCCAGGTGGGTGCGTAGAGCACGACCTTCTTGCCCTCGGGCAGGCCGAGCCGTTCGCGGACCTGCTCGGCGGTCTTCTCCCGGTCGGTGGCGAACAGCAGGTCGTTGCGGGGCGAACCGCTCTCCAGGATCTCGCCCTTGTAGTCGAAGGCGCGCTTCAGCACCGGGGCCGACCAGCTGTTGCCGGCGACCAGCAGGTTCCAGTTCGGGACCTCCTTGGCGAGGCCCTTCAGGTAGTTGGAGTCGGTGAACCAGACCTTCTCGAAGTCGAGGCCGACCTGCTTCAGCGGGGTGCCGAGCCAGGTCTGGAGGACCACCTGGCCGGGGCGGCGGACGAAGAAGTCGGGCAGGTGGGTGCTGGTGACGATGTACTTGGCGGTCGCCAGCGCGTCGAACCACTCCGGGCTCCACAGCCGGACCGCCTGCGCGGTCTGCGGCAGGTCGGCCTGCAGGTCGTCGCTGCCCCACAGGTGCTCCAGCGGCAGGCCGCGGCGGACCAGCTCCTCGTGGATCGCCCGCGGCGAGTCCGCGTACAGGCCGCCGAGGCCGACGTTGTACAGCACGGTGTCGCGCACCGGGTTCCGGCGGGCGGCCGGGTAGTCGACGGTCCGCAGCTGGCGCTGGCGGTAGCCGCTGCGCTCCTCGGGCAGCAGGGCCGAGTGCGACTCCAGCGACAGGCCGTCGTGGTGGCGGCGCTCCAGCGCTATCCGCTTCCCGCGGGCCTCCACCTCCAGCGGCAGCGCGCCGAAGCAGTCCGGCGAGATCAGCGCGTACGAGGTCGTGACCGCGTCGGCCGGGGTGCCGACCGGGCGGAAGAAGACGTTCCAGGTGCCCTGGGCGAGCGGCACCCGCCCGGCGAAGGAGGCCGTGGGCACGGCCGGCAGCGCGGTCCGGAAACGGCCGTCGGCGATCTCCACCGGGTAGACGTGCTCCTCCTCGCGCCAGTGGTGCCGGACGACGAGCTCCCAGCGGTGGGCGCCGGCCAGCGGGAAGGAGCCGCTGAGCAGGAAGCCGTCGGTGCCGCGGGAGGCGACCTCGTCCACCACCGGCTGGAGCAGCTGGTCGGAGAACTGCAGGTAGCCGCCGGGGGAGGGCTTGGAGTAGAGCGCGCGGCGGCGGTCGGCCGGGGCGTCCCCGTCCAGCGCGACGTGCAGCTGCTCGGGGGCGTTGCGGTCGTCCCAGACCACCGGCACGGTGCTGCCGTCGGCGAGCACCAGCGCGGTGTCCCAGCGGTCGCGGGCGCGCTCGGCGGCGACCGGGTCGAGCTCGGCCCAGGCCTCGCGGACGGCGGTCAGCTCCGCGGCCGGGAAGGAGACGCTGAACGGCTGCAGCGTGCCGACCGGCGCGCCCAGCTCCACCGGGTAGAGCAGCTCGCGGTCGGACTCGACGTGGGTCAGCCGCAGGCGGGCCCTGGCGAAGCTCGCGCCGGAGCGGGCCGCGCCCGAGACCTCCACCCGGCCGCCGTGCGCGGCCAGACCGGTCACCCGGGCCCGGACCGTCTCCACCCGCAGGTAGACGAAGTTGTCCCGGACCCAGGGGACGATCCGCACGTCCGGCTCGACCCAGTGCGCCGGGATGTACTGCGCGGTGTCGCTCCAGCCGGCCGAGACCCGGCCCTTGTACACGCCGCCCTTGCCCGCGCCGGCCACCAGGACGCGCCAGTTGCCGTCCTTCCACTGGCCGCGCTGCTTGAGCTTCGCGGGGTCGACGGCGACGGTGAAGCCGGACCAGTCGCAGCTGTACAGGTCGTGGTTGCAGCTGGCGGTGGCCTCGGGGCTGTACATGGTCTTCATGGGCACGGCGATGACCCGGCGGCCCTTGGTCTCGCGCAGCACCAGCGTGCGGACCATGTCGTGCTTGCCCGCCGCACCCAGCTGCTCCGGGTACGCGTGTCCGGTCAGCTGGAGCTTGCCGCCCACCCAGGCCGTCTCGTACAGGCGGCTGCGCATGACCAGCGAGTTGTCCAGCTTGAGCACTCCGGACGGGACGCTCTTGCGCCCGCCGCGCAGGAACGGGTAGTCGGCGTACGGGCGCAGCAGGCCTCGGGCCTGGACGCCGCCGTTGCTCTCGCCCTCGTACTTGATCTGCTCGACGAACTCGTCGATGCGGCCCTGGAGGGTCAGGTGGTACTTCAGCCGCAGCGGCGCGCGCAGCTTGCGGACCTGCTCGGGGCCGATCGCCCGCAGCAGCCGGCTGACGTGCTGGAGGTAGGCGTCCCGGTACTCCTTGTCGCCGTCCACGACGGACCAGAAGAACATCGGGATCTCCTCGACGAGGGTGTTCTCGTCGTAGGAGCGCAGGTACTGGGCGAAGCGCGGCTCGGTCTGCTTCTTCAGCCAGCCGCGGACCAGCTCGACCGAGGCGACGCGGTCGATCAGGCCCTTCGGGTTGGTGCGCATCTGCGTGATCGACATCTCGCCGACCTCGCGCTCGCGCCAGTGGTAGATCGGCTCGGAGAGCACGTCCACGCTCTTGGCGAGGTAGTGGTGCGGCACGCTGACCGGCGCGTCCTCGTACAGGATGCCCTCGGGGTAGAGGATGCCGGCCGCGTCGAAGAAGGAGCGGCGGTAGACCTTGTTCCAGGCCGTGCGGTCGGTGACCAGCGCGGGGATCTCGGTGATGTGGGTCTTGAGCCTGGTCTCCTTGAACGGCTTCACGTGCCCGCCGGACTGGTAGTAGCCCACCGCGCGGAAGCGCAGCACGTTGCCGGTGCAGAAGTCCGAGCCGGTCTCGTCGAGCGTGTTGATCATCAGCTCGTACGCGCTCGGCGGCATCGAGTCGTCACTGTCGACGAAGCACAGGAACTCGGAGTCCGGGTCGATGTGCCGGATGCCGGTGTTGCGGGCGGCGCCCAGGCCCTTGTTGACCTGGCGGACCAGACGGAACCGGGCGTCCTGGGCGGCGTACGCCTCGGCGAGCGCCGCGCTGCCGTCCTTCGAACCGTCGTCGACCATGACGCACTCGAAGTCCGTGAAGGTCTGGGCGGCGATCGAGTCGAGGCACTCGACGAGGTAGCGCTCGACGTTGTAGATCGGAACGACGATGGAGAGGCGGGGAGCCATCGGCTACGCAGGCCTTTCTCGGGAATCAGCGTGGCAGCCCGGGGTCGGGGTCTGGCCGCACTTTGGATCGGTGCGTACGTGCGCCCCGATCCTACCGCCCGGCCTTCGGGCTCCTCCGGGCCCACTAGGCTGGGCCCCGTGCCCCGCTTCAGCGTGATCGTCCCCGTGTACCAGGTCCAGGACTACCTCGCCGAGTGCCTCGACTCGGTCCTCGGCCAGGACGGCCCGGACTTCGAGCTGATCGCGGTGGACGACCGCTCCCCGGACCGCTGCGGCGCCATGCTCGACGAGGCCGCCGAGGCGGACCCCCGCGTCCGGGTGCTGCACCTGCCGGAGAACGTCGGCCTCGGCCGCGCCCGCAACGCCGGCCTGGAGGTCGCCACCGGCGACTACGTGATCTTCCTCGACAGCGACGACACGCTCACCCCGGACCTGCTCAAGCTCGTCGACGACCGGCTCACCGCCACCGGCGACCCGGACATCCTGGTCTACGACTACGCCCGCACCTACGTCGACGGCCGGATCACCCGGGCCGCCTCCGCCCACGTCTTCGGCGCCGACTCCCCGGACGTCTTCGACCTCGCCGCCCGCCCCGACCTGCTCGACCTGCTCCAGGTCGTCTGGAACAAGGCCTACCGCCGCGGCTTCGTCACCGAGCAGCGGCTGGTCTTCCCGGCTGGCTACTACGAGGACACCCCCTGGACGTACCCGGCGCTGCTCGCCGCCGCGAACATCACCCTGCTCGACCGGGTCGGTGTCCACTACCGCCAGCGCCAGGAGGGCGGCAACATCCTGGCCACCGCCAGCCGCAAGCACTTCGACGTCTTCGCCCAGTACGACCTGGTCTTCGCCTTCCTCGACCGCCGCCCCGACCTCGACCGCTGGCGCCCGGTGGTCTACGGCCGGATGCTGCACCACCTCAACACCGTGGTTTCCAAGCCCGGCCGGGTCCCGCCCCGCGACCGCCGCGAGTACTTCCGCCGCGCCGCCGCGCACTGTGCCCGGCTGCGCCCGGCCGGCTACCGCCCGCCCTCCGGCGTGGACGGGGTGCGCACCGAGCTGCTCAGCCACGGCCGGTACGGCGCCTACCAGGCCGTCCGCGCCCTCGCCCGGGCCCGGCGGCTGGTTCGTCGGTAGACCCGACCGCGTGGAGCCTTGCAGCCGTTCGGGGGACGGGCCGGTATAACCGGTCGGGTGGACTTCCTGACCCGCCTTCCGGTCGTCGGCCCGCTCGTCTCCCGGGTGCTGCGCAGCCGCCCGTACCGGGTGTACGAGCACTTCTCCGCCGCCCGCGGCAACCGGCTGGCCGGCGCGGTCACCTTCTTCGGCTTCCTCGCGCTCTTCCCGCTGCTCACCGTGGCCCTGGCGATCGCCGTCGCCACCTTCAGCGACAGCCGGGTCGCCGACCTGCAGAAGCGCATCGCCGACCAGCTTCCGGGCATCTCCGACGCGCTCGACCTGCCCTCCCTGGTGGCCAACGCGGGCGCGGTCGGGCTGGTCGGCGGGGCCCTGCTGCTGGTCTCCGGCCTCGGCTGGGTGGACACCATGCGCACCTCGATCAGGGACGTCTGGCAGCTGCCGGACGGCGAGGGCAACGTGGTCCTGCGCAAGGCCCGGGACTGCGTGGTGCTCGCCGGCCTCGGCCTGGTGTCGCTGGTCTCGCTGGGCGCCTCCGCCACCGGGACGACCCTGGCCGGCCGGATCGCCGACGCGATCGGCCTCACCAGCGGCTACCTGCTCACCGGGGTCGGCCTGCTCATAGCGGTCGCCTGCGACACCCTGCTCTTCGCCTACCTGCTGGCACCGTTCCCCGGAATCGGCGGCCAGCGCCGGCGCGACGTGCTCCAGGGCGCGCTGATCGGCGCGGTCGGCTTCGAGCTGCTGAAGATCCTGCTCGCCTCCTACCTCGGCTCGGTCGCCGGGAGGAGCCTGTACGGCGCGTTCGGGGTGCCGGTGGCGCTGCTGCTGTGGATCAACTTCGTCTGCCGACTGCTGATGTACTGCGTCGCCTGGACGGCCCTGGCCGACCCGGCCGCCGCCCGGGAGCGCACCCGCGAGCGCGCGCGGGCGCTGCTGGCGGCGGCGGACAAGGCCGAGGCGGAGGCCGAGGCTGACGGCGAGGCGGCCCGGCCGCACAACTGAGGTCGGGCAGAAGCGAGTTGGTCGATCGTCAGCCGTCGGTCGGACGGGCCGTCCGACGCCGCAGCAGCAGCACCAGGGCGCCCGCCGCCGCGGCAGCCACGGCCGCCACCGCGAGCCAGCCACCGACACCGAGCCCGCCGTCCCCGCCGGACGGCGTGGCCGTGGCCGCGGGGGCGGACGGCGAAGGGTGCGGCGGCGGCGCGGGCACCCCGGAGGTGCCGCCCGCCTGGCCGGTCGGCTCGCCGCCGCCCGCCGGCAGCTCGTCCACCAGGCGACCCACCGGCTGGACCTTGCCGGCCGCCGCGAAGCCCCAGTCCAGCAGCGCGGCCGTCTCGTCGTACACCTTCTGGTACGAGGCCGGGTGCATCACCGTCACCAGCAGTGTGCGGCCGTCGCGCTCGGCGGCGCCCACGAAGGTCGAGCCGGCCTTGGTGGTGAAACCGTTCTTCACGCCGATCAGGCCCGGGTACTTGCCCAGCAGCCGGTCCGTGTTGGCGATCCCGAAACTGCCCCGCTGGCCGGTGTTCCGGTCCACCGCGCCCGGGAACGCCGCGTCCCGGGTGGCGCAGTACATCCGGAAGTCCGGGTTGCGCAGCCCGGCACGGGCGAACAGGGACAGGTCGTAGGCCGAGGACACCTGGCCGTCCATGTCGTAGCCGTCCGGGGAGATCACCTTGGTGTCCCGGGCCTGCAGGGCGTCCGCGCGCGCCTGCATCTCGGCGACGGTCTGCGGGACGCCGCCGTTCATGTGCGCCAGGACGTGCACGGCGTCGTTGCCCGAGCTGAGGAACACCCCCCGCCACAGGTCCTCGACCCGGTACTCCAGGTTCTCCTTGATCCCCACCAGGCTGCTGCCGGCGCCGATCCCGGCGATCTCCTCGTCCGTGACCTTGTGCACCGCGTTGCGGTCGAACTTGGGCAGCACGGTGTCCGCGAAGAGGATCTTCAGCGTGCTGGCCGGGGCCAGCCGCAGATGCGGGTTGCTGGCCGCCAGCACCTCCCCTGACGTCGCGTCGGAGACTATCCAGGACTGGCCAGTCAGATTCGCGGGCAGCGCCGGTGCACCGGCCAGCGGCGAGATCTGGACCCCGGGCTGGCCGAGCCGGTCGCCGCCGATCGCCGGCGGCGGGGCCGGCGCGTACGGGGCCGCGACCGCCGCCGGGGCGGCGAGCAGCGCCGGGAGGACCCCGGCGGCGGCGACGAACAGGTGCGCGAGCTTTCGACGGCGTGCAGTCACCAGCAGACCGTACCCATTCCGCGCCCCCGCCGTCCGCCACACCGGGCCGCTCCTCCGCAGGAGGGGCCCGCCCTACGCCGATCGGCGGCCACCGCATACTGGGGGAGCACACCGCCTCCACACCGCCGCCGAGGACCCCAATGAAGCTCAGCCGCCGTACGTCCTGGTTCCTGACCGCCTTCGGCGTCTGGTCGATCATCATCTGGACCACGTTCGTAAAGAATCTGTGGAAGGACTCCGGCGGCCAGGCCTTCACCAACGGCGACCACTCCCAGCCGACCGCCTTCTTCTGGATCCACCTCCTCCTCGCCGTCACCTCCTTCCTCCTCGGCATCGCCGTCGGTACCATCGGCCTCCGCGGCCTCCGAGCCACCCGCCGCACCCCGGTGACCGACTGAAATCCCCATTGCCCGCTGTCGGTCCCCGCTGGCAGGATCCTCGCCGTTCGGTCACATATCGATTCCAGGGGTGGGGTTTCCTTCATGAGACACGCGTACGTCCGCCGGCTCGGCGGTGCCGCCGCGATCGCCGTGGCGGCAGGCCTTCTCGCCGCACCGCCTGCCTCGGCCGACGGCGGCCTGCGGGTCACCGGCACGACGGCGTCCCCGCAGCCGCGGGTGTCCGTCGGGGTCCGTACCGACGCCTGCGACGAGGACGCCACGCCCGGCTGGATCGGCCAGACCGGCGACGGCCCGGTGCTCAACGCGACGGTCGCCTCGGACACGAGCGGCGCGCTGTCGGCCCGTTTCGCTGTCTGGGACCGCACGACCGGCTCGGACACCGCCGTGTTCAGCGGCGTCACCACGGCGGACTTCGCCGGGCGGGCGAGGATCACCGTCCCCGGCCTGGTGGACGGCCACAGCTACACCTGGCAGGTCCGAGCGCTTCAGGGCCACCACGTCTCCGCCCCCGCACCCGACTGCCACTTCCGGCTGGACACCACCCGGCCGAGCGTCACGGTGAGCTCGCCCGAGTTCCCGGCGAGCGGCAAGGCGACCAAGTACGCCGGCCAGGTCGGCTCCTTCACCTTCACCGGTGCCGACGCGGCTCCCGCCGGAGGCGAGGCCTCCAAGGTCGCCTGCTACGTCTACAGCTTCCAGATGCTGGGCGTGTCCGACGGCAGCTGCACCGGGTGGAACACCGTCCCCGCCGGCCCCGACGGCACGGCGACCGTACAGCTGAAGGCGCTGAACTGGGGCACCAACATCCTCAACGTCCAGGCCATCGACACTGCGGGCAACGCCAGTTGGTCGACCTCGTACACCTTCTACGCTCCCTCCGACCCCAACCCGCCGAGCACGCTCGGCGACGTGGACGGCGACGGGACGGCCGACATCCTGCTGCCGGACGCCCAGGGCAACCTGCAGTACATCAGCGTCAACGCGCCCGGCACCACGCCGAACTGGACCGTCCCCGCCCGCTACGCGCCGAACCAGGAGCGAAGTTGGACACCACTGCAGATCGCCCACCGCGGCTGGCAGCAGGGTGACCACGCGCCGTCGTCTGACGACCTGTTCATCCACGAGCCCGGCGGCGGCGCGCTGAACCTGTACCGGAACTTCGACTACGGGGGCCTGCAGGGCTCCATGACGACCGCCCGTCGCTCGACCTCGTGCCAGGACTCGACCGGCGCCCCGGCCACCTGCCCGGCGGACTACGCGAGCGACTGGTCGAAGGTGGACCAGCTCGTCGCGTTCGGCCCGGTGAGCGGTGGTTCGAACCCGTCGCTGATCACCCTGGAGGGCGGCAACCTCTGGCTGCACTCGGGCGGGAACTTCTCCTACGGCTGGCAGAAGGTCCGCAAGCTCACCACCGCCGGCGACTGGAACGGCTACGACCTGGTCGCCCCCGGCCCGGACGCGGCCGGCAACCTCGCCCTCTGGGCGCGTGAGCGGGCCACCGGTGACCTTCACGCGTACCCGGTCCCGAAGAAGGCCGACGGCACCTACGACTTCACCGCCCTCGCCGACCCGAAGGCGAACGTCGTCGCGAGCGGCTTCACCGTGGACGCCTACCCGACCCTCGGGAGCTCGGGTGACGCGGACGGCGACGGCAAACCGGACCTGTGGGCCGTCACGGCCGACCGGCACCTCGTGACGTACAGCGGCTGGAGCGACCGGAACGACCTCGGCGCCCTCCGGTGACATGAACCGAGGCCCCGCCCGATCGGTCGATCGGACGGGGCCTCGGTGCGTCAGGCGGGGATCAGAAGCGGCGGGTGACCAGCGCCCGCTTCACTTCCTGGATCGCCTTGGTGACCTCGATGCCACGCGGGCAGGCCTCGGAGCAGTTGAAGGTGGTGCGGCAACGCCACACGCCCTCACGGTCGTTGAGGATCTCCAGGCGCTGCTCGCCGCCCTCGTCGCGCGAGTCGAAGATGAAGCGGTGCGCGTTGACGATCGCGGCCGGGCCGAAGTACTGGCCGTCGTTCCAGAAGACCGGGCAGGACGACGTGCACGCGGCGCACAGGATGCACTTGGTGGTGTCGTCGAAGCGCTCGCGGTCCTCGGCGGACTGCAGGCGCTCGCGGGTCGGCTCGTTCCCCTTGGTGATGAGGAACGGCATGACGTCCTTGTACGCCTGGAAGAACGGGTCCATGTCCACGACCAGGTCCTTGAGGACCGTGAGGCCCTTTATGGCCTCGATCGTGATCGGCTTCTCCGGGTTGACGTCCTTGATCAGGGTCTTGCACGCCAGCCGGTTGCGGCCGTTGATCCGCATGGCGTCGGAGCCGCAGATGCCGTGGGCGCAGGAACGGCGGTAGGTGAGGGTGCCGTCCTGCTCCCACTTGATCTTGTTGAGCGCGTCGAGGACGCGCTCCTTCGGGTCCAACGTCAGCTCGTAGTCCACCCACACCGGGTCCGGGTGCTCCTCCGGGTTGAACCGGCGGATCCGGAAGGTGACGGTGATCAGCTGGGTGGCACCGCTCTCGGCCGCGTCCAGAGCGGCCGAGTGCTCCACGGTCGGAGTGCTCATCAGTACTTACGCTCCATCGGCTGGTAGCGGGTCGTGACGACCGGCTTGTAGTCGAGGCGGATGGAGGTGGTGCCGTCGTCGGCAACCTCCTGGTACGCCATGGTGTGCTGCATGAACTTCACGTCGTCACGGGTCGGGAAGTCCTCGCGGTAGTGACCGCCGCGCGACTCCTCGCGGGCGAGCGCGGAGACGGCCAGCACCTCGGCCAGGTCGAGCAGGTTGCCCAGCTCGACGGCCTCCAGCAGGTCCGTGTTGTACCGGAAGCCCTTGTCCTGGATGGAGACGTTCTTGTAGCGCTCCTTCAGCGCGGCGATGTCCTCGACCGCCTGCTTCAGGGTGGCGCCGGTGCGGTACACCATGGCGTTGGTGTCCATGGTCTCCTGCAGCTCCTTGCGGATCTGCGCCACGGACTCGGTGCCGGTGGACTCGCGCAGGCCGTCGACCAGCGCCTGCACCTTCTCCTCCGGGTTCTCGGGGAGCTCGACGAAGTCGTTCGCGTTGGCGTAGTCGGCGGCGGCGATGCCCGCGCGACGGCCGAACACGTTGATGTCCAGCAGCGAGTTGGTGCCCAGGCGGTTGGCGCCGTGCACGGACACGCACGCGACCTCGCCGGCCGCGTACAGGCCCGGGACGATGTCGGTGTTGTTGCGCAGCACCTCACCCTCGACGTTGGTCGGGATGCCGCCCATGGCGTAGTGCGCGGTGGGCTGGATCGGGATCGGGTCCGTGTAGGGCTCGATGCCGAGGTAGGTGCGGGCGAACTCGGTGATGTCCGGGAGCTTGGCGTCCAGCTGCTCCGGCGGCAGGTGGGTGAGGTCCAGGTAGACGTGGTCGCCGTCCGGACCGCAGCCGCGGCCTTCGCGGATCTCGGTGTAGATCGCGCGGGAGCAGACGTCACGGGACGCGAGGTCCTTCATGACGGGGGCGTAGCGCTCCATGAAGCGCTCGCCGTCCTTGTTGCGCAGGATGCCGCCCTCGCCGCGGGCGCCCTCGGTGAGCAGGATGCCCATGCGCCAGATGCCGGTCGGGTGGAACTGGAAGAACTCCATGTCCTCCAGCGGCAGGCCGCGGCGGTAGACCAGGGCCTGGCCGTCACCGGTGAGGGTGTGGGCGTTGGAGGAGACCTTGAAGAACTTGCCGGTGCCGCCGGAGGCGAACACGACGGCCTTGGCCTTGAAGACGTGGATCTCGCCGGTGGCCAGCTCGTAGGCGACGACGCCGGCCGTCTTGCCCTCGTTGATCAGCAGGTCGAGGACGTAGAACTCGTTGAAGAACTCGACGCCGTGCTTGACGCAGTTCTGGAACAGCGTCTGGAGGATCATGTGGCCGGTGCGGTCGGCCGCGTAGCAGGACCGGCGGACCGGGGCCTCGCCGTGGTTGCGGGAGTGGCCGCCGAAGCGACGCTGGTCGATCCGGCCCTGCTCGGTGCGGGAGAAGGGCAGACCCATCTTCTCCAGGTCGAGGACGGCGTCGATGGCCTCCTTGCACATGATCTCGGCGGCGTCCTGGTCGACCAGGTAGTCACCGCCCTTGACCGTGTCGAAGGTGTGCCACTCCCAGTTGTCCTCCTCGACGTTGGCGAGGGCGGCGCACATGCCGCCCTGGGCCGCGCCGGTGTGGGACCGGGTGGGGTAGAGCTTGGTCAGGACGGCGGTGCGGCTGCGCTGCGTCGACTCGATGGCCGCACGCATGCCGGCGCCGCCGGCGCCGACGATGACGGTGTCGTACTGGTGAATCTGCATGGGGGGTAACTCGCCTCTGGCCTCTGCCGATGGTCGATGGTGCTCGCGGCTCAGATGTTGGGGTCGAAGGTGAAGATCACCAGGGTCCCGAGCAGCACGGTGAAGACCGTGGCGGTGCCCATGAGCCCCTTGAGCCAGAGCCGGGTCGAGTCCTTCTCGGCGTAGTCGTTGATGACCTGCCGCATGCCGTTGGCGCCGTGCAGCATGGCGAGCCAGAGCATCAGGAGGTCCCACACCTGCCAGAACGGCGAGGCCCAGCGGCCGGCCACGAAGGCGAAGCCGATCTTGGAGACGCCGCCGTCGAGCATCAGCATGATGATCAGGTGGCCGAGGATCAGCACGACCAGGACGACACCGGACAGGCGCATGAAGAGCCAGGCCAGCATCTCGAAGTTGGTGCGGGTGCGGCGCGGGGTCTTCGCGGTCCGCTTGCGCGGCGGCTCGATGACGAACTCGTCGGCCGGGTTGCCGGTGCCGAGGCCCTTGCCGGTGTGCGCCTGGGCGGAGGGGACCACCAGGGCGTCGGAGATTTCCGTGGACATCAGTCAGCTCACTTCCCGAACCACTCGATGAGCGTGTGCTGCAGGATCCCGTAGAAGGAGCCGGCCATCAGGACGACCCAGACTCCGACCACGCTCCAGAGCATCTGCTTCTGGTACTTCGGGCCCTTGGACCAGAAGTCCACGGCGACGACCCGCAGGCCGTTGAGGGCGTGGAACAGGATGGCGGCCACCAGGCCGTACTCCATCAGGTTCACGAGGGGAGTCTTGTACGTCTGGATGACGGTGTCGTAGGACTCCGGCGACACTCGCACCAGTGCGGTGTCCAGGACGTGGGCGAACAGGAAGAAGAAGATGAGGACGCCGGTGACTCGATGAGCCACCCAGCTCCACATGCCTTCCCGGCCGCGGTACAGCGTTCCAGCCGGCACGGAAAAACCCTCCGGAAGCGATTGGGGGCTCGGCCGGCTTCGGTGTCGGTCAGCCCGGCCGGGTACGGTCCACCGGCCGCGAGCATCCTATCGACGCCTTCTCGGGAACCGCCTCCGGGGGCCTCAGGTGTGATCAATCAGGCACGACTGGCCTAGCCGGACGGGAACCAAACCCGCAGTGCTCACGCGGAGTGACGTTTCTGCTGCGCTGTGGTGGTGTCCTTCGTCCGGATCCGACACCCGGCCGGGGCGTCCGTGCCACCCGGGGCCGGGCCACCCGTACGGATGAGGGGTTCAGTGCGCCCCGGCCTCCGAATGGGTGGCGACCAGGTGCTCCAGGCGCGTGAGTGCGATCCGCCGCAGCTCGTCGGCCGCGATCAGCCGCTCCTCGTCCGGGTCGTTGGCCAGCCGGGTGCGGATCGAGGAGAGCACGGTGTCGAGCATCTCCTCGGGCGCCACGCCCTCCAGGCAGACCACGAAGACGTGGCCGAACCTGGCCTCGTACGCGGCATGGGCCGCCCGCAGCGCGGTGTGCGCCGCCTGGCTGCCCGGGGCCCGCATGCCGAGCAGCGGCTGCGGCATCCAGCTCTCGTCCGCCAGCGCCTCGGCGAGGTCGGCCGGGCGGAGGTCGTAGGAGGCCTCGCTGGCGGCGGCCAGCAGGGACTCTATGTCGGGGTACGGCCGGTGGGCGGTGAGCCGCAGGGCCCATCGGTGGCTGCCGCAGCAGGCCAGTAAGGCCTCCTCGGCGGCGCCGGCGTCGGCCTCGTTGAAGCGGTGCAGCCCGAGGAGGGTCGGCTCGGAGCTGGGTACGAGCCGCTGTGGCGGGATGTCGCTGGCCAGCGGGTCCTCCTCGGGAGGGCGGGAAGGTGCCGGTGAAGTGGTGGTGGAGCAGGTGAAGTATGGGGCTGTGGGGCAGCGTCCAGCGCCGGCCGGGCAGCGGCTCAACGGTAGTTGAGCCGTCATCAGTTGGGGAGGGCGCACGCGGATTTCATCCGAACGAGCTATCAAGTTGTGACGTTGACACCTTCGTGTCAGCGCCCTCCCCGGCTTCATCTGCTGATAACACCTCGTGCAGCGCTCCGGCCGTGGCGCCGGCTCAGCTGCAGCGGGTGCCCGGGGCCGGCAGCTTGCCCTCGGTCAGGTACTCCTCGTAGGCCTTGTCGATGCAGGTGTTGCCCTTGCCGAACGCGCCGTGGCCCTCGCCCACCCGGGTGAGCAGGGTGGCGTTGGCGAAGCCCTTGGCGAGCGACTCGGCGGCGGCGTACGGGGTGGCCGGGTCGCCGGTGGAGCCGACCACCAGGATCGGGTCGGCGCCCTCGGCCCGGATGGTGTGCGGCTTCTCCGGGGTCTTGAACGGCCAGTAGGCGCAGCCGGGCTCGGTGTAGTCGTCCACCGACACGCCCTTGGACATCAACGGGGCCTCGGCCTGCAGCTTGGCCACCACCTGCTGGGCCTTCTCCGGCGTCGGGGCCGGACGCGACATGTCGGCGCAGCGGATCGCACCCATGGCCTCCTGCGAGGCGTTGTAGTGGCCGTCCTTGTCACGGCCGTTGTAGTCGTCGGCGAAGGCCAGGAGCATGTCGCCCTTGTCGCGCTTCATCGCCCAGCCGAGCGCGTTGCGCAGGTACCCCCAGTCGGTCTTCTCGTCGCCGTAGAGCATCCGGATGGTGCCGGTCCAGGCAAGGTCGCTGCCGAGCTTGCGGCCGTCCTTGACGGTCAGCGGGTGGTCGCGCAGGCCGTCCAGGAAGTCGGCGGCCTTCTTGGCGGCCTTGTCCGGGTCGCTGCCGAGCGGGCACTCCTCGGCGTGGTTGCTCACGCAGTCGGCGGCGAAGCGGTCGAAGGACTTCTCGAAGCCGATCCGCTGGTTGGTGCCCTCGTCGAGGCTGTCGGCGGCCGGGTCGACCGCGCCGTCCAGGATGAGCCGCCCGGCCTTCTTCGGGAACTCCTCGGCGTAGAGCGCGCCGAGGTAGGTGCCGTAGGAGATGCCGAGGTAGTTGAGCTTCTTGTCGCCGGTGGCGGCGCGCAGCACGTCCATGTCCCGGGCGGTGTTGCGGGTGCCGACGAAGGGCAGCAGCTTGCCGGCCTTGGCCTGGCAGGCGGCGGCGTGGTCGGTGGCGTTCTTGACGTGCTCCGTCTTGCGGGCGGCGGGGTCGAGCGGTTCGTCGATCTGGTCGAGGGCGTCCCGCTGCTTGTCGTCGTAGCAGACGATCGGCGAGCTGGCGCCGGTGCCGCGGGGGTCGAAACCGATGACGTCGAAGCGGTCGTGCAGGGGGCCGGCGAACTCCTTCGCGCCGAACTCGACCATCTCGATGCCGGACTCGCCCGGGCCGCCCGGGTTGACCATCAGCGAGCCGATCTTCTGGTCCGGCTTGGCGGCCGGAAGCTTGATCAGCGCTATGTCGAGCGCGTCGGTGGCGGGGTTGGCGTAGTCCAGCGGAACGTGCAGCTTGCCGCACTGCATGCCGGATATGTCGATCTTGGCCTGCTCGGCCTTCGGGTCGGCCGGGCAGCCGGCCCAGGCGATCTGCTGGCCGTAGAACGGCTTGAGCGCCGGGTCGGCCTCACCGGTCGGCTTCGGGGTGGCGGCCGGGGTGGTGGCCGGGGCGGCGGACGCCGAGGAGGTACCGGTGGCCTTGTCCTGGGCCGGTGCGGCGTTGTCGTTGCAGGCGGAGGTGAGCAGGAGGGTGCCTGCCGCCAGGGCGGTCAGCAGGACCCGTGGGCGGGCGGCCCGGTTGATGTTCATCGCACGTATGTATCACTGCCGGGTGACACGTCCGATCAGGGGGGCGGCCGCCCGCCGACGCTCTGATCAGGCGCGATGGACCTTGTGGTTGGCGGCCTGGGCGCGCGGGCGGACCACCAGCAGGTCGATGTTCACGTGGGACGGCCGGGTGACCGTCCAGGCGACGGTGTCGGCGATGTCCTCCGAGGTCAGCGGCTCGGCCACGCCCGTGTACACGGCCGCCGCCTTCTCCTCGTCGCCGCGGAAGCGGGTGAGTGCGAACCCCTCGGACTTCACCATGCCGGGGGCGATCTCGATCACCCGGATCGGCTCCCCGCACAGCTCCAGCCGCAGCGTCGCCGCGATGGTGTGCGCGGCGTGCTTGGCCGCGAC
Source organism: Streptomyces kaniharaensis (assembly GCF_009569385.1). NCBI lineage: Bacteria > Bacillati > Actinomycetota > Actinomycetes > Kitasatosporales > Streptomycetaceae > Streptomyces > Streptomyces kaniharaensis. The sequence continues at coordinate 2,188,933 of NZ_WBOF01000001.1, read as the reverse complement.
GTACCCGCCGCCGCCCTCGTAGGCGGCCAGCGCGGCGGTCGAGGAGAGCACCAGCACGGTGCCGTCGCCGGTGGCGCGCAGGGCGGGCAGCAGTGCCTGCGTCATGTGCAGCACGCCGAGCACGTTCACCTCGTACATGGCCAGCCAGTCGGCCGGGTCGCCGTGCTCCACGGAGTCGGCGCCGATCGCCCCGCCGGCGTTGTTGACGAGGACGTCCACCCGGCCAACCTCGGCGGCGAAGGCGTCCACGGCCGCCCGGTCGGTGACGTCCAGGGTGTACGCCCGGCCGCCGATCTCCTTGGCCAGCACCTCGATCCGCTCGGTCCGCCGGGCGGTCAGCACCACGTCGAAGCCCTCGGCGGCCAGCCGGCGGGCGGTCGCCGCGCCGATCCCGCTGCTGGCACCGGTGACCACGGCCACCTTCTGCTCGCTCATTGCCACTCCCAGGGGCTTGTCGATCGGTATCCACTTCGGTCGTTCGTCCGATCATCTCAACCGCGTCGGCTCCGCCGTGTTCCGCCCGGGCGCCACTACTGTGCGAGCAGGAGCACCAGCCCGCCGACCCCCGTGGAGAAACCCATGGCAGCCGAGCCGCGCCGCGCCGAGTCAGGCTTCCCGATCGAGCCGCTGTACGGCCCCGAGGCGCTGGCCGGCTGGGATCCGGCCGCCCGGCTGGGCCGGCCGGGGGAGTACCCGTACACCCGGGGCGTCTACCCGTCGATGTACACCGGCCGGCCGTGGACGATGCGCCAGTACGCGGGCTTCGGCACCGCCGCCGAGTCCAACGCCCGCTACCGGCAGCTGATCGCCGGCGGCGGCACCGGCCTCTCGGTGGCCTTCGACCTGCCCACCCAGATGGGCTACGACTCGGACGCGCCGCTCGCGGCCGGGGAGGTCGGCAAGGTCGGGGTGGCCGTCGACAGCGTCGAGGACATGGCGGTGCTGTTCGACGGCATCCCGCTGGGCGCGGTGTCCACCTCGATGACCATCAACGCACCGGCCGGCCTGCTGCTGCTCCTCTACCAACTGGTCGGCGAAGCCCAGGGGGTGGCGCCGGCCGAGCTCACCGGCACGATCCAGAATGACGTGCTGAAGGAGTACATCGCCCGCGGCACCTACATCTTCCCGCCGGCGCCCTCGTTGCGGCTGGTCGCGGACGTGTTCCGGTACTGCCGGGCGGAGATCCCTCGCTGGAACACCATCTCCATCTCCGGCTACCACATGGCCGAGGCCGGAGCGGATCCGGCGCAGGAGATCGCCTTCACGCTGGCCAACGGCATCGCCTACGTGCGCACCGCGCTCGCCGCCGGGATGGCCGTGGACGAGTTCGCCCCCCGGCTCTCCTTCTTCTTCGTGGCCCGCACCACGCTGCTCGAAGAAGTCGCCAAGTTCCGTGCCGCGCGCCGCATCTGGGCCCGGCTGATGCGCGAGGAGTTCGGCGCGAAGGACCCGCGCTCGCAGATGCTGCGCTTCCACACCCAGACCGCCGGGGTGCAGCTGACCGCCCAGCAGCCCGAGGTCAACCTGGTGCGGGTCTCGGTGCAGGCGCTCGCCGCGGTGCTCGGCGGCACCCAGTCGCTCCACACCAACAGTTTCGACGAGGCGATCGCGCTGCCTACCGAGAAAGCCGCCCGGCTCGCCCTGCGCACCCAGCAGGTGCTCGCGTACGAGACCGACGTGACCGCCACCGTCGACCCGTTCGCCGGCTCGTACGTGGTCGAGGCGCTGACCGACGAGGTGGAGGCCGCCGCGCTCGCCCTGATGGCCCGGGTGGAGGAGCAGGGCGGCGCGGTGGCCGCGATCGAACGCGGCTACCAGAAAACGGCGATCGAGCGCACCGCCTACCGCATCCAGCAGGAGACCGACGCCGGCGAGCGCACGGTGGTCGGCGTCAACCGCTTCCAGCTGGACACCGAGGAGCCGTACCAGCCCCTGCGGGTGGACCCGGCGATCGAGCGGCAGCAGGCCGAGCGGCTGTCCCGGCTGCGCGCGGAGCGCGACGCCTCGGCGGTGGACCGGGCGCTGAACGGGCTGCGCCGGGCCGCCGAGGGCGAGGCGAACGTGCTGTATCCGATGAAGGAGGCGCTGGCCGCCCGCGCCACCGTCGGCGAGGTGTGCGATGCGCTGCGCGAGGTGTGGGGAACGTACGAGCCGGTGGAACGGTTCTGAGGGCGCGTCAAGGAGTCGACGGCCGTGACCGCTGGACCGGGTGATCGTTGCACAGGGCAAGCAACCCGGGGAAGGCGGCTGAAACGAGATGTCATACCCACCTGTCCGGCCGGTATGCGCCCAATCGGGGACTACTTTTCCGGAAGTCGGGCCAAATCCCCCCAACAGGCCTACTCTTGGGGAGATGAACCGTCCTGAGCCCGCTCAGCCGGGCACCACTCTCGCCGCTGCCCGCCCCGCCGCCGAACTGCGCGGCCGGGTGGGCGGGCTGGAGTCCGAGCTGATCGCCTTCCGCCGTGATCTGCACCGGCACCCGGAGCTGGGCCGCCAGGAGTTCCGCACCACCGGCCTGCTCCGCGACCGGCTGGTGGCGGCCGGGCTGGAGCCGCGGGTGCTGCCCGGCGGCACCGGCCTGATCGTCGACATCGTCCCGGACGGGACGGCTCCCGGCGCCGAGTTCCTGGCCTTCCGCGCCGACATCGACGCGCTGCCGATCGACGACGCCAAGACCGACGTGCCGTACCGCTCGAGCGTCCCCGGCCGGGCCCACGCCTGCGGCCACGACGTGCACACCTCGGTCGTGCTCGGCACCGGCCTGGTGCTCGCCGACGCCGCCCGCACCGGAGAGCTGCGCCGCCCCGTGCGGCTGGTCTTCCAGCCGGCCGAGGAGGTCATGCCCGGCGGCGCCCTGGACGTCATCAAGGCCGGCGGCATGGACGGCGTCGGCCGGATCTTCGCGGTGCACTGCGACCCGAAGGTCGAGGTGGGCCGGATCGCGCTGCGCACCGGGGCGATCACCTCCGCCTGCGACCGCCTGGTGCTCCACCTGGACGGCCCCGGCGGGCACACCGCCCGCCCGCACCTGACCACCGACCTGGTCACCGCGATCGCCCGGATGGCCGCCGACCTGCCGGGCGCGCTGGCCCGCCGGATGGATCCGCGCTGGGGCGTCAGCCTGGTCTGGGGCCGGATCGCCTCCGGCTCGGCTCCCAACGTCATCCCGCAGCACGCCGAGCTGGAGGGCACCGTCCGCTGCCTGGAGCTGGACGGCTGGCGCGAGGCGCCGGACCTGCTGCACGAGCTGATCGCCAAGCTCGCCGAGACCTACCGAGCCAAGTGGTCGCTCGACTACCACCGCGGTGTGCCGCCAGTGGTGAACGAGGCGGTATCGGTCGACTTGCTGGACGCGGCGATGACCGCCCGGTTCGGCCGCGCCGGCAAGCAGGTGGTGGAGGGCACCGAGCAGAGCCTGGGCGGCGAGGACTTCTCCTGGTACCTGGAGCACGCCCCGGGCGCGCTGGCCCGGCTCGGCGTCCGCGCCCCCGGCGACACCGCGGTCCGTGACCTGCACCAGGGCGGTTTCGACGTGGACGAGCGGGCGATCGGGATCGGTGTGGAGCTGTTCGCGGCGCTGGCCCTGGAGGCGTAGGGGAGCTGACCCGGGCCCGGGACGTGCAGCCGACGCGTGGCCGGTTTGTCGATATCCGAGCTTTATGCGCGGTTCCGTAAACTGGGGGTCGCCAGTTCCGGATCTCCGTCCGCGCACGGGAGGAAAGAGCGTCGGGACGACGTCAGACCACGGTTTGATAACAACCCGAATGCTCCCGCAGCCCGTAACACAACCGTGTTCTACGCGCGTTACGGTGGCGTCCGACCACGCTAAACGGGTGCGTGTGAGAAGGAGATACTCCCTTGCGCCGTTCAATGAAGCTCGCCGCGGTTGTGCTCTCGGGTTCCCTGGGCATGGCCTCGCTCGCCGCTTGCGGCGCAAAGAGCACTGACAACACTTCCTCCGGTTCCTCCTCCGAGGGCTCGCTCAAGGTCGGTATGGCCTACGACATCGGCGGCCGTGGCGACCAGTCGTTCAACGACTCCGCCGCCCGCGGTCTCGACAAGGCCAAGTCCGACCTCGGTGTGTCGGTCACCGAGGCCGAGGCCAAGGCCGGCGAGGCCGAGGCCGACAAGGAGACCCGCCTCAAGAACCTGATCGACGGCGGCTACAAGACCGTCATCGCGGTCGGCTTCGTGTACCAGCAGGCGGTCGACAAGGTCGCCAAGGACAACCCGGACGTCAAGTTCGCGATCATCGACTCTCACGACGACGCCCAGCCGGCCAACGTCACCTCGCTGGTCTTCGCCGAGCAGGAGGGTTCCTACCTCGCCGGCGTCGCCGCCGCCCTGAAGTCGCACAACAAGCACGTCGGCTTCATCGGTGGTGTGCAGACCGAGCTGATCAAGAAGTTCGAGGCCGGTTACAAGGCCGGCGTGAAGTCCATCGACCCGAACATCACGGTCGAGACCACCTACCTCACCACGCCTCCGGACTTCTCCGGCTTCGCCTCGCCCGACAAGGGCAAGGAGGCCGCCCAGGGTCAGCTCGACAAGGGCGCGGACGTCATCTACTCCGCCGCCGGTTCCTCCGGCAACGGCGCCATCGAGGCCGTCGCCAACAAGCAGGGCGCCCTGGCCATCGGTGTCGACTCCGACCAGGCCTCGCAGCCGGCTCTGTCGAAGTACAAGAACAGCATCCTGACCTCGATGGTGAAGAACGTCGACAACGCCGTCTTCTCCTACATCGACTCGGTCAAGAAGAACCAGCCGCTCACCGGCGTCAAGCTGTTCGACCTGAAGGCCGAGGGTGTCCAGCTCGCCACCACCGGTGGCAAGATCGACGACATCAAGTCCCAGCTGGACGCTGCCGCCAACGCGATCAAGACCGGCGCCACCACGGTTCCGACCGCGCCGGCCCAGTAAGGCGCGCGCGTCCCGGACGTTGCTGCGACTGCCGCCTGCCCGGCAGCGCGATGATTGACACAGCATCACGGGAGGGGCCCGGCAGGGTGCGCAGGAAACCGCGTACCCCCGGGCCCCTTCCGTCCCCCCGTTTCCCCTTGGCCCTCCCAGCGCAATGCCGCGCCTCCAGACCACCAGGAGATCGCCATCACCGCATCCGATCCCGTCCCCCTGCGCAAGGACGGTAACCCCACCGCGGGGACAGCGACATCGGCCGTCGAACTGCGCGGCATCACCAAGCGCTTCCCCGGCGTCGTGGCCAACCACGACATCAACCTCACCGTCCGCAGCGGCACCGTGCACGCCCTCATGGGCGAGAACGGCGCCGGCAAGTCGACGCTGATGAAGATCCTCTACGGCATGCAGAAGCCGGACGAGGGCACCATCGCCATCAACGGCGAGCAGTGCGAGTTCCACACCCCGGGCGACGCCATCGCCCGCGGCATCGGCATGGTGCACCAGCACTTCATGCTCGCCGACAACCTCACGGTGTGGGAGAACGTCGTCCTCGGCGGCGAGCACCTGTACGGCATCGGCGCCAAGGCGAAGGCGAAGATCAAGGAGATCTCCGACCAGTACGGCCTGGGCGTGCGCCCGGACGTCCTGGTCGAGGACCTCGGTGTCGCCGACCGCCAGCGCGTCGAGATCCTCAAGGTGCTGTACCGCGGCGCCAAGATCCTGATCCTCGACGAGCCGACGGCCGTGCTCGTCCCGCAGGAGGTCGACGCACTGTTCGACAACCTGCGCGACCTCAAGTCCGAGGGCGTCACCGTCATCTTCATCTCGCACAAGCTGCACGAGGTGCTGGCGGTCGCCGACGCGATCAGCGTGATCCGGCGCGGCACCACGGTCGGCGACGCCGACCCGAAGACCGTCACCGCCCGCCAGCTCGCCGAGATGATGGTCGGCGCCGAGCTGCCCTCCCCGGAGAGCCGCGAGTCGACCGTCACCAGCACCGAGATGCTCGACGTCCAGGGCCTGCGGATCGCCAAGACCGACGCCGAGGGCATCGAGCGCGTCGTGCTCGACGACATCTCGCTCACCATCCGCAAGGGCGAGATCCTTGGCATCGCCGGCGTCGAGGGCAACGGCCAGGCCGAACTGGTCGAGGCCATCATGGGCATGCTCCCGCTGGACGCCGGCACCGTCACCCTCGATGGCAAGGACCTCTCCGGCAGCCTCACCCGGGCCCGCCGCGAGGCCGGCATCGGCTACATCCCCGAGGACCGCCACCGGCACGGCCTGCTGCTGGAGGCCCCGCTCTGGGAGAACCGGATCCTCGGCCACGTCACCGAGAAGCCGAACTCCAACGGCCCGCTGCTCGACCCGACCTCCGCCCGCGAGGACACCTGGCGGATCGTCCGGGAGTTCGACGTCCGTACCCCGGGCATCGAGGTCACCGCGGCCTCCCTCTCCGGCGGCAACCAGCAGAAGCTGATCATCGGCCGCGAGATGGCCCACGATCCCAAGCTCCTGATCGCCGCCCACCCCACCCGCGGTGTGGACGTCGGCGCGCAGGCGCAGATCTGGGAGCACATCCGGGTCGCCCAGCGCAACGGCCTGGCCGTGCTGCTGATCTCCGCGGACCTGGACGAGCTCATCGGCCTCTCCGACACCATCCGGGTCATCTACCGCGGCCGCCTGGTCGCCGACGCCGACCCGGCCACCGTCACCGCCGAGGACCTGGGCACCGCGATGACCGGTGCGGCCCGCGGCCACATCGAGTCCGAGCCGGAGGCCGTCGCCGAGGCCCAGACCGTGGCCGCCGAGGGCACCGAGGCCGAGCAACCGCACACCGACACCGCCGACGACGCCCAGGCGGGGGAGTAACCACATGACCAGTCCCAACCCCCCCGCCGCCAAGCGCGGCCTGGCGCAGCGGATCAACGGTGAGCGGATCGTGCTCGCACTGGCGGCGCCGGTGCTCGCGGTCGTGCTCTCGGTGACGATCTGCTCGATCCTGCTGGCGAGCTCCGGCAAGAACCCGTTCGACGCGTGGAACGTGATGATCACGTACGCCACCAAGTCGGACGGCCAGGTGGCGATCCTCAACCGGGCCACCACCTACTACCTGGCCGCCGCGGCCGCCGCGTTCGGGTTCCGGATGAACCTGTTCAACATCGGCGTCGAGGGCCAGTACCGGGTCGCGGCGCTGTTCACGGCGTACATCGGCAGCCAGATCGACCTGCCGGCCGTCATCCAGATCCCGCTGCTGCTGATCACCGCCATGCTGGCCGGTGGCCTGTACGCCGCCATCGCCGGTGCGCTGAAGGTCTACCGCGGCGTCAGCGAGGTCATCTCGACCATCATGCTGAACGCCATCTCGATCGCGATCGTCGGTCTGCTGCTGGTCCCGGGCATCTTCGCCCCGAAGGTGGGCGCCACCAGCAACTCGATCCAGACCAACCCGGTCTCTCAGTCCAGCCACTTCTTCTCGATCAGCACGGCCGGTGGCACCCTCTGGGGCTTCCTGTTCATCGCCATCCTGGTCGGCGTGGCCTTCCAGTTCGTGCTGACCCGCACCCGCTTCGGCTTCGATCTGCGCGCCACCGGCCGCTCGGAGAGCGCCGCCACCGCGTCGGGTGTGAACGTCCGGAAGATGGTCATGATCTCGATGGCCGTCTCCGGCGGTCTGGCCGGTCTGATCGGTCTGCCCGAGCTGCTGCAGAACTCGTACTACTTCGGCCAGAGCTTCCAGAGCGGCCTCGGCTTCCTCGGCATCTCGGTCGCCCTGCTCGGCCGGAACAGCCCGATCGGCATGGCCTTCGCGGCGCTGCTGTTCGCGTTCCTGGACTCCACCGGCTCCCAGCTGCCGCTGCCGAAGAACGGCGGTTTCCCGTTCGAGATCGTCGCCGTCATGCAGGGCACCATCGTCATCTGCGTCGTCGTCGCGTACGAACTGGTGCGCCGCTACGGCCTGAAGCGCCAGCAGCAGAAGGTCGGCGCGCAGCTCGCCGCCCAGCTCGCGGCCACTGAGAAGAAGGAGGTGTCCGCATGAGCACGGCTACCGCTGCTCGTCCGAAGGCGCCCGGCGCGCCTGCCAAGAAGCACAAGCTGTCCTGGCCGGTGGTGCTCCTGCTGATCGCGGGCGCCCTCGCCCTGTTCTCCGCCGTGGGCATGGCCACCGGCAACCACTCGCTGACCTCCTCCGGTCAGATCACCGCCGCGCTCAGCGCCGCCGTGCCGATCGGCATGGCCGGTCTGGGTGGTCTCTGGTCCGAGCGGGCCGGCGTGGTCAACATCGGCCTCGAAGGCATGATGGTCGCCGGCACCTTCTGCGGTGCCTGGGCCGGGTACCTGGTCAACCCGTGGGTCGGTCTGGTGGCCGGCATGGTCGGCGGTGCCGCGGGCGGTCTGCTGCACGCGATCATCACCGTCACCTTCGGCGTCGACCACATCGTGTCCGGTGTCGGTATCAACCTGCTGATCCCCGGCATCTGCGCGTACGTCAACCGGATCTACTACAAGGACTACATCTCCGCCGGTGCCGGCGCGAACCAGTCCCCGCCGGCCGATCCGCTGCCGTACATGACCATCCCGGGGCTGTCGTCCTGGCTGGCCGACATCGAGAAGCACCACTGGTTCTTCATCTCGGACGTGGCCGGCGTGCTCGGCGGCATGGTCACCAACATCTCGGTGGTCGTGCTGCTCGCCGCCGCCCTGATCGTGGTCAGCTACTTCGTGCTGTGGCGCACGGTCTTCGGCCTGCGGCTGCGCTCCTGCGGTGAGAACCCGACCGCGGCCGAGTCGCTGGGCGTCAACGTCTACAAGTACAAGTACCTCGCGGTCATCGCCTCCGGCGCCTTCGCGGGCCTCGGCGGTGCGTACCTCTCGCTGGTCGCGGCGCACTTCTACAAGGACGGCCAGACCCTCGGCCGAGGCTTCATCGGCCTCGCGGCGATGATCTTCGGTAACTGGATGCCGGGCGGGCTCGCCATGGGCGCCGGTCTCTTCGGCTTCACCGACAGCCTCCAGCTGCGTGACCCGGAGTCGGTGCACGTGCTGATCCTCACCGTCTCCATCGCGATGGCACTGCTTGCGGTCTGGCAGCTGTACCGCCGCAAGTTCACCGCCACGGTGATCTCGCTGGTGGTCTCCGGCGGTCTGGGCGCCTGGTACGCCCTGACCGACCAGGTGCAGCGCCCGCTGATCGTGGCCACGCCGTACCTGATCACCCTGGTGGTGCTCTCGCTGGCCTCGCAGCGCCTGCGGATGCCGAAGGCGGACGGCCAGATCTACCGCAAGGGCCAGGGCAAGTGACGGCCCCCGTGGTCGACTGGGAGCGGCTGCGCGCGGCGGCGCGCGAGGCGATGAGCCACGCGTACGCCCCGTACAGCAAGTTCCCGGTCGGCGCGGCGGCCCTGGTGGACGACGGGCGGCTGGTCACCGGCTGCAACGTCGAGAACGCCTCGTACGGGCTCGGGCTGTGCGCGGAGTGCGGGCTGGTGTCCGCGCTGCACGCCGGCGGGGGCGGCCGACTGGTCGCCTTCACCTGCGTGGACGGCGCCGGCGAGCTGCTGATGCCGTGCGGGCGCTGCCGCCAGCTGCTGTACGAGCACGGCGGTCCGGAGCTGCTGATCGAGCTGCCCTCGGGCGTACGCCCGATGAGTGAGGTCCTGCCCGACGCGTTCGGGCCGGAGCGGCTCTAGCATCTGCAATTGTTACGCGCGTAGAGTGTCGTGAGTGGGCCGAAACCCGGTCATCTCGCGACACTCTTCGCTTTTGAACCCCACTTGGAGCACGAATGGACGCCATCTCCGTCATAAGGACCAAGCGTGACCGCGGAGAGCTGAGCGACGCTCAGATCGACTGGGTCATCGACGCCTACACCCGCGGCGAGGTCGCCGACGAGCAGATGTCCGCCCTGGCCATGGCGATCCTGCTGAACGGCATGAACCTGCGCGAGATCAGCCGCTGGACCGACGCCATGATCCGCTCCGGCGTCCGGATGGACTTCTCCTCGCTGCCGCTGCCCACCAGCGACAAGCACTCCACCGGCGGCGTCGGCGACAAGATCACCCTCCCGCTCGCCCCGCTCGTCGCCGCCTGCGGCGCCGCCGTCCCGCAGCTCTCCGGCCGCGGCCTCGGCCACACCGGCGGCACCCTCGACAAGCTGGAGTCCATCCCCGGCTGGCGCGCGCTGCTCTCCAACGAGGAGATGCTGGACGTGCTCCGCAACACCGGCGCGGTGATCTGCGCCGCCGGCGACGGCCTCGCCCCCGCCGACAAGAAGCTCTACGCGCTGCGCGACGTCACCGGCACCGTCGAGGCCATCCCGCTGATCGCCTCCTCGATCATGTCCAAGAAGATCGCCGAGGGCACCGGTTCGCTCGTGCTGGACGTCAAGGTCGGCTCCGGCGCGTTCATGAAGAACCTCGACGACGCCCGTGAACTCGCCCGCACCATGGTCGGCCTGGGCACCACCGCCGGGGTCAACACCGTCGCCCTGCTCACCGACATGTCCACCCCGCTCGGCCTCACCGCCGGCAACGCGCTGGAGGTCCGCGAGTCCCTGGAGGTGCTGGCCGGCGGCGGCCCCGCCGACGTCGTCGAGCTCACCGTCGCCCTCGCCCGCGAGATGCTCGCCGCGGCCGGCGTGCACGGCAAGGACCCGGCCGAGGCGCTGCGCGACGGCTCCGCGATGGACCACTGGCGCCGCATGATCGCCGCCCAGGGCGGCGACGTCGACGCTCCGCTCCCGGTGGCCCGCGAGCAGCACGTCATCCCCGCTCCCGCCTCCGGCGTGCTCACCGCGCTCGACGCCTACGCCGTCGGCGTCTGCGCCTGGCGCCTCGGCGCCGGCCGCGCCCGCAAGGAGGACCCGGTGCAGGCCGGCGCCGGCGTCGAGATGCACGCCAAGCCCGGCGACACCGTCGTGGCCGGCCAGCCTCTGCTGACCCTGCACACCGACACCCCCGAGCGCTACGACTACGCCATCGAGGCCCTGGCCGGCGGTGTCGAGGTCGCCCCCGCGGGCACCGAGTTCACCCCGACCCCGATCATCCTCGACCGCATCGCGTAGTCGAGGCTGTCGTCCGCTTCCGCCCACCGGCTGCCTGAATGTCGATGAGGGGCTCGTACCTGAGGACCAGGTGCGAGCCCCTTTCGCGCACTCAGGCCCGGACGGCAGGTGTTGACTGCCGGGCCGAGTGGGCCTGGTGGGTGGCGTAGAGGGTGACGGCGGCGGCGAGGGTCATGGCGGTGAGGCCGACGGCGGCGGCGCCGGGCCAGCCGGTGGCGTGGTAGGCGTCGGCGCCGAGCGTCCCGCCGAGGCTGTTGCCCAGGTAGTAGGCGATCAGGTAGAGGGCGGAGGCCTGGGCGCGGCCCTCGGTGGCGGTGCGGCCGACGGCGGAGGACGCGGTGGCGTGGCCCGCGAAGAAGCCGGCGGTGATCAGGACCAGGCCGGGCAGGGCGCAGGCCAGGGAGTCGGTGAGGGAGAGCAGGAGCCCGGCGGCCGTCACGCCGATGGAGACGTAGAGGGTGCCGCGGCGGCCGAGGCGGGCGCAGAGGCTCCCGGCCGCGGCGGAGGTGCCGGTGCCGACCAGGTAGACCACGAAGATCGAGGCGGCGACCGACTCCGGAAGGTGGAAGGGCGCGGCGATCAGCCGGTAGCCGACGGTGTTGTAGACCGCGCCGAACACCGCCATGAACAGCAGCCCGAGCGCGTACAGCCGCACCAGCAGCGGGTTGCGCAGGTGCCGTCCGACCGTGCGGGCGAGGGCGCGGGCGTCCACCGGGGCCGGGGTGAAGTGCCGGGCGGCGGGGATCAGCAGCCGGAAGGCGAGCGCGGCCAGCAGGGCGAGTGCGGCGGACGCGGCGAGGCCCCAGCGCCAGCCGAGGGCGGCGGCGGTCCAGCCGGAGAGCAGCCGGCCGCCCATGCCGCCGATGCTGTTGCCGGCCACGTACAGGCCCATCGCCGAGGCCAGGGCGCTCGGGTGGACCTCCTCGGCGAGGTAGGCCATCGCGGTGGCGGGCAGCCCCGCGAGGGCGGCGCCCTGGAGGACGCGCAGCACGACGAGGGTGGTGAGGTCGGGCGCGAACGGCAGGGCCAGGCCGAGCGCGGCGGCGGCGAGGGTGGAGGCCGTCATCACGGCGGTGCGGCCGTACCGGTCGGACAGGGCGCTGGCCGGGAGCAGGGCGAGGGCGAGTCCGAGGGTGGCGGCGGAGGCGGTCCAACTGGCCTGGCCCGGGGTGAGGTCGAGGTCGGCGGAGAGGACCGGCAGCAGGCCCTGGGTGGAGTAGAGCAGGACGAACGTGGCGACACCGGCGGCGAACAGGGCGAGGTTGGCGCGGCGGAACGCGCGCTGGCCGGGGCGGTGGCGGTCGTCGCGGTGGGTGGGGACGGCGGCGGGGGCATCCGGGGTCAGCACGGATGCCCTGGTATCCGAGGGCTGCATGTCCTCGACGGTAGGCGTGTCGCGTTGATGCGTCCAATGCATGAAGCGTGGATGATTGATGCACTGGCGTATGAGTCGAGGTGGTGGCGGGATGACCGTGGACGAAGCGGCGGACGGCACGGAGCAGTCGAGGTACCGGCCGGCCGAGTTGGGGCCGGATCTGCCGGCTGTTCAACTGGCACCCCGGCTGGCCCAGTTCGCCGCCGTGGCCCGGCTGGAGCACGTGACGCAGGCGGCGGCGCTGCTCGGCATGCCGCAGCCGACGCTGTCGCGCGCGGTGGCCCGGCTGGAGGAGGAGCTGGGGGTGGATCTGCTGGCCCGTCAGGGCCGGACGGTTCGGCTGACCAGGGCCGGCCGGCTGCTGCTGGCCTCGGTGGAGCGGGCGCTGGCCGAGGTCGAGCGCGGCGCGGAGGCGGCCCGGGCGGAGGCGGATCCGGCGGTCGGGCGAGTGGCGTTCGGTTTCCTGCACACGATGGGGACGGACACGGTGCCGGCGCTGCTGCGCGGGTTCCGGGCGGCGCATCCGCAGGTCCGCTTCCAGCTGGTGCAGGACTACGTCGCCGCGATGCTGGAGCGGCTGCAGGACGGCGAGCTGGACCTCTGCCTGGTGTCGCCGCTGCCGGACGATCCGGCCTTCGTCGCCCGCTCGCTGGACGAGCAGCGGCTGCACCTGGTCGTCCCGGCGGACCACCGGCTGGCCGGGCGGCGGCGGATCCGGCTGCGGGAGGTGGCGGAGGAGCCGTTCGTCGGGCTGGAGCGCGGGTACGGACTGCGGGCGATCACGGACGGGTTCTGCGCGGAGGCCGGGTTCGTGCCGCGGCTGGCGTTCGAGGGGGAGGAGGCGGAGACGCTGCGCGGGCTGGTCGCGGCCGGTCTGGGCGTGGCGCTGCTGCCGCCGGCCCTGGTGCCGCGGCCGGGGGTGGTGGAGCTGGAGGTGACGGCGCCGCGCACCCGGCGGGCGATCGGGCTGGCCTGGGCGGCGGGACGGCCGCTCACCCCACCGGTGCGGGCGTTCCGGGACTTCGTGCTGTCGCGGCGGGGGCGGCTGCTCCAGCACGACTGATCGGGACGGCCGGCGGGCGTGCGGGTGACGCGGCTGGCCCGGTCGGTGGAATTCACGGTGGACTTTCGACGAACCGGCCGTGTTGGCAGTGGTGGGTCTACGCGCGTAGGGGCTATATTTTCGCAATGGAGAAGCAGATCCCTGTCACCGCCGCGGGCACCGGCCCGCGCATCCCGACCCCCGAGCAGATCCGCCGCGCGCCGAAGGTGCTCCTGCACGACCACCTCGACGGCGGTCTGCGCCCGGAGACCGTCGTCGAGCTGGCCGCCGCGGTCGGCTACGAAGGCCTCCCGACCACCGACGTCAAGGAACTCGGCGAGTGGTTCCGCGAGGCCGCCGACTCCGGCTCGCTGGTCCGCTACCTGGAGACCTTCGCGCACACCTGCGCCGTCATGCAGACCCGCGAGGGCCTGATCAAGGTCGCCGCCGACTGCGCCGAGGACCTGGCCGCCGACGGCGTCGTCTACGCCGAGGTCCGGTACGCCCCCGAGCAGCACCTGGAGGCCGGCCTGACCCTGGACGAGGTCGTCGAGGCCGTCCAGGAGGGCTTCCGCCTCGGCGAGGCCAACGCCCGCAAGGCCGGCCACCGCATCCGCATCGGCACCCTGATCACCGCGATGCGGCACGCCGCCCGCTCGCAGGAGATCGCGGAGCTGGCCAACCGCCACCGCGACCAGGGTGTCGTCGGCTTCGACATCGCCGGCGCCGAGGCCGGCTACCCCCCCACCCGCCACCAGGCCGCCTTCGACTACCTCAAGGGCGAGAACAACCACTTCACCATCCACGCGGGCGAGGCCTTCGGTCTGCCGTCGATCTGGGAGGCCCTGCAGTGCTGCGGCGCCGACCGGCTCGGCCACGGCGTGCGGATCGTCGACGACATCACCGTGAACGAGGACGGCAGCGTGGAGCTCGGCCGCCTGGCCGCGTACGTGCGCGACAAGCGCATCCCGCTGGAGATGTGCCCGACCTCCAACCTCCAGACGGCGGCGGCGACCTCGTACGCCGAGCACCCGATCGGGCTGCTCAGCCGGCTGAAGTTCCGGGTCACCGTGAACACCGACAACCGCCTGATGAGCGGCACCAGCATGAGCCAGGAGTTCGCGCACCTGGTGGAGGCCTTCGGCTACACGCTCGGGGACATGGAGTGGTTCACGGTCAACGCGATGAAGTCGGCGTTCCTGCCGTTCGACGAGCGGCTGGCGATGATCAATGACGTGATCAAGCCGGGCTACGCCGAGCTCAAGGCGGAGTGGCTGTTCAGCGCGGGCACCGGCGGTAACTGAGCACCGCCGGCCTCGTACGGGTGATCGGATGAACGCCGGTTTCCGGCAAGGGAGTTGGCGTTCATCCGACTACTCACTCCGCCGAGTGAACGCCCTTTGATCCTCGCGCGACCCGCTCACTACGGTGTGGCAGTCATCGCCGACGGGCCGTGGCGACGGTCGGCCGTCCGTCCCGCGTGCCGCGTCGGCCACCGACGAGGACTCAAGGGGACGAACTCATGAAGCAGGCTCTCAAGGCCGCCGGCACCGCGGCGCTCGGCATCGCCATCGCGGCGGTTGGCGCCGGTACCGCGTCCGCCGACGCCCAGGCGCCCGTCGGCGTCGCGCTGCCCGGCGGCACACTGACGAACCCCGCGGTCACCGGCACGGTCGCCGACACCACCGCCAAGCTGCCCAGCAGCGACAAGGTCACGGGCACGCTCGGCACCCTCGCCCCGACCGCCGGCCAGGCCGCGCCCGGCGCCGAGACGCGGATCGCCGGTGTCACCGACCGCACCGACCTGCCGAACGTCCCCGGCGTCGACAAGGCCTCCGTCGGCGGGCTGACCACGGCGCTGCCGCTGCCGGGCCTCACCGTCTGAGCAAGCCGCCGGCACGGCGACGGGCCGCCCACCCCGGAGACCCCGGGGCGGGCGGCCCGTCGCCGTTCACGGCTCCTGGGGGAGCAGCAGCCAGAGGGCGAGGTAGATCAGGAACTGCGGGCCGGGCAGCAGGCAGGAGGCGAGGAAGATCAGCCGGACCGTCCAGGCCGACAGGCCGAAGCGCTGGGCGATGCCGGCGCAGACGCCGGCGATGACGCGGTTGTGACGGGGGCGGGCAAGGCGCGGGCTCATGGCGGTCTCCGTGTCGTGGCGCCCGGTCCGGCCTCTCCGGCGGGCGTGATTCCATGCTCCGCCGCCGCCCCGTCGAAATCCTCCGCCCACGAGCCGATCCGCCCGCCGGCTACCTCACCGGCGAGGCGTACCCGCACGTCGGGGTCCGCCTCAGGGTCCACCCGGAGGCCTGCGGCGCCTCGCCCCGGAGCCCGCCGGCATCCGTCGCGGCCTTTCAGCACAGACTCGTTGCGCTCCGCCGGGCACGCCCAGAAAGGGTTCTGAAAGGGTGGGGAGATGACTGATCACGAGGTGCTGCGGGTCTTCTGCGGGCCCGGCGGCGAGTACGGGAACGAACTCGGGGTGGTCCGGGACGGCGCGGCCGTGCCGGGGCGGGCGGAGCGCCAGGCGCTCGCCCGGGAGCTCGGCTTCAGCGAGACGGTGTTCGTCGACGACCCGGTGCGCGGGGAGATCGACATCTACACCCCGACGCTCCGGCTGCCCTTCGCCGGCCACCCCTGCGTGGGTGCCGGGTGGCTGCTCGGGGTGGACCGGCTGGTCACGCCCGCAGGCGTGGTGGGCGTGCGGCGGGAGGGCGGGCTGACGCTGATCGAGGCGCGCGCCGGGTGGGCACCGCCGCGCACGCTGCGGCAGTACGGGGCGGCAGCCGAGGTGGACGCCCTGGAGGTGCCGCCGCCGGGCGAGTGGATCTACGCGTGGGCGTGGCAGGACGAGGCGGCCGGAACGGTCCGGGCACGGGCCTTCCCGGGCCGCGACGACGGGATCGACGAGGACGAGGCGACGGGCGCGGCGGCGCTGCTGCTGACCGCGAGGCTCGGGCGGGCGCTGACCGTCACCCAGGGGCGCGGCTCGCGGATCCTGACCGGGCCGCGCCCGGGCGGGCTGATCGAGGTCGGCGGCCGGGTGGTCCGGGAGGCCGCTCAGGGGGTGGGCGACGTCGGCTCGGCGTAGACGCGGGCGGAGGCGACGGCGGCGACCGGAGGGGTCACGCGGGTGGTCACCTTGGGCGCCCGGACCCGGGGCCGCCGGTCCCGCAGCAGCGCCCGCATGGCGGGGACGAAGGCGATGTGGGCGACGGCGACGCCGATCACGGCGAACAGGATGTGGTCGACGTTGAGGACGTGCCCGGGCGTCCACGAGGAGAGGAACTCCAGGCCCGTTGCCAGCAGGGCGGAGGCACCGGTGGTGCGGAGGAAGGACGGCAGCCAGCGGGCCCGAAGCCGTCCGCCGGCCAGCGGGAGCAAGACGCCGAGCGGCGCCAGCAGGAGCAGCTCGCCGACGACCTGCCAGACGGTCGAGGAGCGGAGGGAGGCGAGCGGCGTCAGGTTGGCGTCGTAGACCCAGGCCACCGGCAGGGGTCTGAGCACCAGCCAGAGCACCAGCGTCAGGTGGACGGCGAGGCCCGCCACGCCGACCTGCCGGAGGGAACGGTGGACCGCCGCCGCGGGCCGGGTGTCGGTCCGTACGCCGGAACGCTCGTCGCCTGTCCTGGTGCCATCTCGCTGCACGGGGGGAAGGACGTGAGCCGTGGCGCGGTGGTTCCACGCCGGGCGTGAACATTCCGCCGCGCGCCCTCCCCCCCGGTGGAGGGCAGGGCCGCGGTCCTACTTGCAGGCGTTGGCGGCGGCCGTGGGCACGGCGCTGAACGCGTTGCCCGGCAACGGCGTCGCCGAGGTGGTCGGCGCCGGGGACGGGCTCGGGCCGGACTTGGCGGCGTGGGACGAGGGCAGGGTCCCGGCCGGTGTCGGCGTGGCCGGGGCGGTCGGTACGTGCGGGGCGGTCGGGCAGGCCGTCCGGCTGGCCGGGGCGCCCCCGTCCACCGGGACGGCGGTCGGGCGGATCCCGCAGCCGGAGGCCAGCGCGAGCAGGAGCAGCACCCCGGAGCCGCGGCGCAGGGCGGTGGAGCGGGGCGTGGTGGTGCAGGGGGCGGTCACTGGGAGTCCTTGTGCTCGGCGGCGTCGCCGGCGAGGCCGTCGCCGGTCCCGCCCGCGGACGGCGGAGGCGGCGGGGTCAGCGGCAGCGTGAGGGTGAACACCGCGCCGACCTCCCCGTTCGCCGCCGTGATCGTCCCCCCGTGGATCTGGGCGTTGGCCATCGCGATGGAGAGCCCGAGGCCGCTGCCCTCCGAGCGCGCCCGCCCCCGGTCGGCCTTGTAGAAGCGGTCGAAGACGTGCGGCAGCACGTTCTCCGGAATGCCCGGGCCGCTGTCGGAGACCTCGACCACGACCGAGCCGTCGGTCTCCCGGACCTTGACGCGCACCGGCGAGCCGCCGTGCTTGAGCGCGTTGCCTATCAGGTTGGCGAAGACGACGTCGAGGCGGCGCGGATCGACCACGGCCAGGATGCCGCGCGGGGCGTCCAGTTCGACGGCGTCGTACCAGGCCCGGCCGTCGATGCAGGACATGATCAGGTCGGCTATGTCCACCTCGTCGGCGACCAGCTTGGCGGTGCCGGCGTCGAAGCGGGTCACCTCCATCAGGTTCTCGACGAGGTCGGACAGCCGCCTGGTCTCGCTGACGACGAGCCGGACGGCCGGCTCGATCATCGGGTCCAGCGACTCGGCCTCGTCCTCCAGGATGTCGGTGACGGCGGTCATCGCGGTCAGCGGCGTGCGCAGCTCGTGCGACATGTCGGCGACGAACCGCCGGCTCTGCGCCTCGCGGGCGCTCAACTCCTCGACCTGCTCGTGCAGTTGCTCCGCGGCCCGGTTGAACGTCCGCGCCAGGTCGGCGAGTTCGTCGGAGCCGTCGACTTCGAGCCTGGTGTCCAGGTGCCCCTCGCCGAGCCGCCGGGCGGCGTCGCCGAGCCGCTTGACCGGCCGCAGCACGGTCGCCGACGCGGCCTGGGCGAGCAGCGCCGAGCCGATCAGCGCGAGCAGGGTGGCGATGGCCAGCGACCAGCCCAGCGTGTTGAGGTCGGCCCGCTCGTTCTCCAGCGACTTGAACATGTACGCCGTCGGGCCGCTCGGCACCACCTTGGTGCCGCCGATCACGAACGGCCGGCCCTCCATGTTCTGCCGCAGCCAGTACAGGTGGTACGGGTACGGGTTGCTCTCGGTGACGTTGCGGGGCCGGGCGACGGTGGACTGCAGCGTGCCCGGCACGTCGGCGAGCGTGAAGTGCGTCGGGTCGGAGGAGGCCGCGCACTCGGGGTGAGCCGGGTCGACCACCACGACGTCGTAGTTCAGCCCGGAGCTGGCGACGTTCGAGGCGAGCGCGGCCAGCTCCGGGCAGGTCGCGTTCAGCGGCAGCTCGGAGACGTTGCGGCTGAGCGAGACCCGGAAGTCGTTGAGCGCGGTGTCCTGGGCGCGCTTGAGCACGGCGTCGCGGTTCAGCCAGTAGGCGATGCCGGAGGCCGAGACGGCGGCGAGCAGCGCGACCGCGGCGAACACCGCGATCAGTCGCACCCGCAGCGAGCGCAGCTTCCGCCACCGGCCCGTGGCGAAGCACCGGGTCGTCGTCTGATGGTCAGTCACAGGAGCCTGTCGTCGTACGAGAGTTCAGCGGGACAAGGGCACGAGAACGGAGGAGCGGTCAGGCCGGCGGGTCCAGCCGGTAGCCGACGCCGCGCACCGTGCGGATCAGGGTCGGCGCGGACGGCACGTCCTCGACCTTCGCCCGCAGCCGCTGCACGCAGGCGTCCACCAGGCGGGAGTCGCCCAGGTAGTCGTGCTCCCAGACCAGCCGCAGCAGTTGCTGCCGGGAGAGCGCCTGCCCGGGGCGGCGGCTGAGCTCCAGCAGCAGCCGCAGTTCGGTCGGGGTGAGCTGGAGGTCCATCCCGTCCTTGGTGACGGTCATCGCCGCCCGGTCGATCACCACGCTGCCGTACGCGGAGGAGTCGGAGCTCTCCCGCTCGCCGCGCCGCAGCACGGCCCGGATCCGGGCGTCCAGGACGCGGGGCTGCACCGGCTTGACCACGTAGTCGTCCGCGCCGGACTCCAGGCCGACCACCACGTCGATGTCGTCCGAGCGGGCGGTGAGCAGGATGATCGGCAGCTGGTCGGTGCGGCGGATCCGGCGGCACACCTCGAAGCCGTCGATGCCGGGCAGCATCACGTCCAGGACGATCAGATCGGGCCGCTGCTCCTTGAAGAGCCTCAGACCGTCCTCGCCGGACGCGGCGGTGGCCACGCGGTGGCCCTGGCGGGTGAGGGCGAGTTCGAGGCCGGTCCGGATGGCGTCGTCGTCCTCGATCAATAGGAGGAAAGGCACGGCCCCATTTTGGCCCACCGGAAGCGCCGAATCACCCCCCGGTGCCGGTTACTCCCCGTACGGGAACCGGAATGAGCGCCAACGGCGTCCGGAACGACAGGAGGCGGACCGGGTCGAACACGTCGCCCCTGTGACATCCCTGTGACAGTCGGCGGACAGCGCCATCACAACCGCCGGGCAGGATTTTCCATGTCGCCGCAGGACAGCGGGCCAACCGGCCGGCTGGAGGGCGGCACCGGAACCGCTCGAACCGACCAAGGGGGCGCACGATGAACGCCATGCTTCAGACCCGGACCAACCCGGCTGTCCGCACCGCGCGTTCGTCAGCCACCCACCGGACCCGGTACGAGATCAGGACCGACGAGAACTCCGGTGCCGTGACCGTACGGGGGTGCGCGCACAGCACCGGAGGAAACCCTGTCGCCCGCCGGGTGAGCGGCGGCGGCAGGACGGGGGAGCTGTTCGGGATCGGCCGGATGGGGAGTGCGGCCGACTCCGCCAACACCCTCACGCTGCGGGGGATCCTCCCCGTCCGCGTGGAGGGCGAGGACGCCCCGGGGGGGAACCGGGGCCAGCGGGGGATCGGGGGGACCGGTCTGCGGACGGTCGGTTCGGGGGAATCGGCCGGCCGCGAGGCCGCCGGTGCGACGCTGCTGCGGCTGAACCCCGCCGCGGCCCGCACCACCGAGGCGGGACGGGGAGGCGCGCAGGGGGAGCACTCGGCCGGCGCGGAGGACCACATCACGGAGTTCACCGCGTACGTGCGCGAGCGCCGCGCCTCCCTGTACGCCACGGCGTACCACCTCACCGGTGACCGCTACGAGGCCGAGGACCTGCTGCAGAGCGCGCTCTTCAGCACCTACCGCGCCTGGGGCCGGATCACCGACAAGGCCGCGGTGGGGGGCTACCTCCGCCGCACCATGACCAACCTGCACATCTCCGCCTGGCGGCGCCGCAAGGTCAACGAGTACCCGACCGAGGAGCTGCCGGAGACGGCCGGCGACACCGACGCGATGGGCGGCACCGAGCTGCGCACCGTGCTCTGGCAGGCGCTGGCGAAGCTGCCGGAGAACCAGCGGACCATGCTGGTGCTGCGGTACTACGAGGGCAAGACCGACCCGGAGATCGCCGACGTGCTGGGGATCAGCGTCGGCACGGTCAAGAGCAGCATCTGGCGCGCGCTGCGCCGGCTGCGCGACGACGAGCACCTGAACAAGTCGGGCGACACCGTCCGGGCGTTCGGCGAGCTGGTCGCCTGAGAAGGAATGGGACTCCCGTCGGGGGACGGGTAGCGGACGGTCACGGACTGCGGACGCCGGCTCGGGGGAGCGGTGTTCACGGGGGAGCCCGAGGACCGTCCGGAAAGCGGCGGGCCCGGTGCGGGGGAGACGCACCGGGCCCGCCGTTCTCGTGCGGTGGATCGGACCGTGGGGATCAGACCGACGAGAGCTGCCGCCGCCCGGCCGCCGCGGTGATCCGGCGGGCGGCCTCCGGCCCGGCGCAGGGACGGGCGCCGAGGGCGACCTGGCGGTCGACGATGGACCGCTCGGCACGCATCAGCCGCCAGCCGCGGCGCAGCAGCACCGGCAACGACTTGCGGCCCTCGCGGACGTCCCGGCGCAGCCGGCGCCAGGCCGTGGTCAGCGCGCCGTTGCGCAGGCACAGGGCGTCGCCGAGCAGGCCCTCCGCCGCGCACTCGGCGGTGATCTCGGCGGCGAAGATGCCCTCGGCGATGAACGCGGGGGCGCCGGCCAGGTCCAGCTCCCGGGTGGCGACCCGGCCGTTGTCCGGGATCGAGTACACCGGGACGTCGGCGCGGCCGGTCCCGTACAGGGCGCGGATGGCGGCGACGGCCTGGTCGCGGTGCCAGGCGAGCGGGGAGTCCCAGTCGACCGCGCCGTCGGGCAGCCGCGGGAGGGTGGGGTCGTCCCCGTCCTTGTAGAAGTCGTCGAGCTGGAGCACCGGCAGGCCGCTGCGCTCGGCGAGCGAGGACTTCCCGGATCCGGAGGGGCCGGACAGCAGGACCACCCGGGCATGGGTCGTCGTCACAGGGTTCAGCGGGGCGTCACTCACGGGACACCAGTCTGACGCATCCGGGCCCGATGCCGAAACCGGCCGGATCGGACCTTCGAAAGTCGACGGACCCGCGCCAGGGGGGAGAGGCGCGGGTCCGTCCAATGACCGTCCGGGCCCTGGGGGGGAGAGGGCACTGGGGACGGCCAGTCTGTGGAGTTGTACTACTCGGTGGCGACGGGAGGTCAGATCCCCATCGGGTGCCAGACCGTCTTCGTCTCCAGGAACGAGAGTAGCCGGTCCGTACCGGGCGCGTCGGTCCAGTCCCGGGCGAACGGGTCCAGCTCCGGACGAACCACCCGCTTCAGGGTATCCGCGGCGGCGGCCTCCAGGGCGGGCGCCGCGCCGGGACCGTCGGCCGCGATGGCACCGGTGAGGTCCAGCGCGTTGACGTCCTGGTGCGAGGCCAGGGTGGGCGCGATGTCCGCGGTCCGGCCCGAGATGATGTTCACCACACCGCCCGGGACGTCCGAGGTGGCCAGCACCTCGCCCAGCGACAGGGCGGGCAGCGGGGCGTCCGCGGCGGCGGCGACCACGACGGTGTTGCCGGTGGCGATCGCCGGGGCGATCACCGACACCAGGCCGAGCAGCGAGTGCCCGTACCCGGCCTGCGGGGCGACGATCCCGACCACGCCGGTCGGCTCCGGGGTGGAGAGGTTGAAGAACGGCCCGGCGACCGGGTTGGCGCCGCCCGCGATCTGGGCGACCTTGTCCGTCCAGCCCGCGTACCAGACCCAGCGGTCGATCGCGGCGTCCACCAGCGCGGCGGCCTTCTTCGGGCCGATGCCCTCGGAGACGGCCACCTCGGCGGCGAACTGCTCGCGCCGGCCCTGCAGCATCTCGGCGACCCGGTACAGCACCTGGCCGCGGTTGTACGCGGTGGTGCCGGCCCAGCCCTTGACCGCCGCACGGGCGGCCAGCACGGCGTCGCGGGCGTCCTTGCGGGTGCCCAGCGGGGCGTTCGCGAGCCACTCGCGCTTGCCCGCCGCGTCAGCGGCTGATGTCGCCTTGGTCACCTCGTACACCCGCCCGCTCTCGGACCGCGGGAACTTCCCGCCGACGTACAGCTTGTAGGTCTTGAGGACGTCAAGACGCGCGAAGGTCGTGTCAGACATCGAGGTAGGCCTCCAGACCGTGGCGGCCACCCTCGCGGCCGTAGCCCGACTCCTTGTAGCCGCCGAACGGCGAGGTCGGGTCGAACTTGTTGAAGGTGTTGGCCCAGACCACGCCGGCCTTGAGCCTGTTGGCCATCCAGAGGATGCGCGAGCCCTTCTCCGTCCAGATGCCGGCGGAGAGGCCGTACGGGGTGTTGTTGGCCTTCTCGACCGCCTCCGCGGGGGTGCGGAAGGTCAGCACCGACAGCACCGGGCCGAAGATCTCCTCCTGGGCGATCCGGTGGGCCTGGCTGACGCCGGTGAACAGGGTCGGCCTGAACCAGAAGCCGGTGCCCGGCAGTTCGCAGGTCGGCGACCAGCGCTCGGCGCCCTCGGCCTCGCCGGCGTCGGTCAGCGCGGTGATCCGGGCCAGCTGCTCGGCGGAGTTGATCGCGCCGATGTCGGTGTTCTTGTCCAGCGGGTCGCCGACCCGCAGGGTGGCCATCCGGCGCTTCAGGGCGTCCAGCAGCTCGTCCTGGACCGACTCCTGGACCAGCAGGCGCGAGCCCGCGCAGCAGACGTGGCCCTGGTTGAAGAAGATGCCGTTGACGATGCCCTCGACCGCCTGGTCGATCGGCGCGTCGTCGAAGACGATGTTCGCGGCCTTGCCGCCGAGCTCCAGCGACAGCTTCTTGCGGGTGCCCGCCAGCTGCTTGGCGATCGCCCGGCCGACCGGGGTGGAGCCGGTGAAGGCCACCTTGTTGACGTCCGGGTGCGCGGTGAGCGCGGCGCCGGTGCGGCCGTCGCCGGTGACGATGTTGACGACGCCCTTCGGCAGACCGGCCTGGCGGCAGATCTCGGCGAAGCGCAGAGCCGTCAGCGGGGTGGTCTCGGCCGGCTTGAGGACGACCGTGTTGCCGGTCGCCAGCGCGGGCGCGATCTTCCACGCCAGCATCAGCAGCGGGAAGTTCCACGGGATGACCTGACCGGCCACGCCGAGCGGCTTCGGGCTCGGGCCGAAGCCGGCGTAGTCCAGCTTGTCCGCCCAGCCCGCGTAGTAGAAGAAGTGCGCGGCGACCAGCGGCAGGTCGACGTCGCGGGTCTCGCGGATCGGCTTGCCGTTGTCGATCGACTCCAGCACGGCCAGCTCGCGGCTGCGCTCCTGGACGATCCGGGCGATCCGGAACAGGTACTTGGCGCGCTCGCTGCCCGGCAGTGCCGACCAGTCGGCGAAGGCCTTGCGCGCGGCCGCGACCGCGCGGTCCACGTCCTCGTCGGTGCCCTGGGCGAACTCGGCGAGCACCTGCTCGGTGGCCGGGTTGACCGTCTTCAGGGCCTCGCTGCCGGAGGAGTCGACGAACTCGCCGCCGATGAAGTGGCCGTAGGAGGTGGCGATGTCGCCCGCGGCGGCGGGGGACTCGGGGGCCGGGGCGTAGGTGAAGAGGCCGGAGGCCTTCACCGGCTCCTCGATGTTCTTCTTCTTGGCCATGGTGATCAGTCCACCGTCACGTAGTCGGGGCCGGAGTAGCGTCCGGTGGTGAGCTTCTGGCGCTGCATCAGCAGGTCGTTGAGCAGGCTGGAGGCGCCGAAGCGGAACCAGTGCGGGGTCAGCCAGTCGTCGCCGAGGGTCTCGTTGACCATCACCAGGTACTTCATGGCGTCCTTGGTGGTCTTGATTCCGCCGGCGGGCTTCACGCCGACCTGGACGCCGGTCTGTGCGCGGAAGTCGCGGACCGCCTCCAGCATCAGCAGGGTGACCGGCGGGGTCGCGTTGACGGCGACCTTGCCGGTGGAGGTCTTGATGAAGTCGGCACCGGCCAGCATCGCCAGCCAGGAGACGCGGCGCACGTTGTCGTACGTCTGCAGCTCGCCGGTCTCGAAGATCACCTTGAGGTGGGCGTAGCTGCCGTCCGGGCGCTTGCACGCCTCCTTGACGGCGACGATCTCGTTGAAGACGTCGAGGTAACGGCCGGAGAGGAAGGCACCGCGGTCGATCACCATGTCGATCTCGTCGGCGCCCGCGGCGACCGCGTCGGCGGTGTCGGCGAGCTTCACCGGGAGGGCGGCGCGGCCGGCGGGGAAGGCGGTGGCGACGGAGGCGACCTGGATGTCGGTGCCCCGCAGGGCGGCCTTCGCGGTGGCGACCATGTCCGGATAGACACAGATGGCGGCGACGCGGGGGGTGGTCGGGTCGGTCGGGTCGGGGGTCCTGCCCTTGGTGCACAGGGCGCGCACCTTGCCGACCGTGTCCGCGCCCTCCAGCGTGGTCAGGTCGATCATCGAGATCGCCAGGTCGATGGCGTAGGCCTTCGCCGCGGTCTTGATCGAGCGGGTTCCGAGGGTGGCGGCACGCGCCTCCAGGCCGACCTGGTCGACGCCGGGCAGGCCGTGCAAGAAGCGGCGGAGCGAGGCCTCGGACGCCGCAACGTCCGCAAGGCCGCTGCCCGCAACGCCGGGGGCATTGGCTGCAACAGTGGACATAGTCACCAGACCAGCATATCTACGCGCGTAGCCGACCGCTAGAGGGCCCACCTTTCGTGGCCGGAACGAGATCTGGGGTGGGGTGGAGGGGCGGGGTTGGGGCGCGCGTGGATCGGGGAGCGGGGGCAGGGAGGAGGGGGTCGGACGAGGCCTGGCGAGGCCGGTTCGGAGGCGGTATTTCGATGCTGCATCGAGACCTCATCCGCGCAGGCATGGGGCAGAATCGTCGACATGAGCGATTCCGACGGCAAGCCCCAAAAGGGCTCCGCCGCCCCCGACGGGGAGCCGGTGTACGCGGACCGCGTGTACCGCTCCGTTCCCGGAGTGATCTCCGGCGTGTTGCTGCTGGCCGTGGCCGCCTGGCTGATCGGCGACGCGGCGCTGAACGGGACGGGGAAGACGCCGTACGTCTCCCTCGCGGCGGTGCCCGTGTTCGCCTTCCCGGTGATCGCCTACACGCTGCGCCCGGCGGTGCTGGCCAACGACCGGCGGCTGGTGGTGCGCAACCCGTGGCGGACGATCACCGCGCCGTGGGCGGCGGTGGACGCGCTGCGCGCCGGGTACTCGGTCGAACTGCTCGCCGACGGCAGGAAGTTCCAGGTGTGGGCCGTCCCGGTGTCACTGCGCCAGCGCAAGCGGGCCAACCGGGCCGCACTGCGCGGCGGGGCGGAGCACAGCTCCCGGCTGGGGACGGTCTTCGGGCGCGGCACCATGCCCGCCGTCCCGGAGGTGCTGGGCTCCTCGGACCCGACGCGGGCCTGGTCCGACCAGGTGACCGGGGTGCTCCAGGAGATGGCCGAGCGCAACGCGGGCCGTCCGGACGCCGCCGGGTCGGTCGTGGTCCGCTGGTGCTGGTGGGTGATCGTGCCGACGCTGGTCGGCCTGGCCGCGCTGATCACGGTGATCACGGTCTGAGGACACGGACGAACGAAGGGGCCCGCCGGTACGCGAGTACGCGATCGGCGGGCCCCTTCCGTGTCGGGGCGGCGATCAGATGCCCGCGGCCACCGCCAGGTCGCGCTTGATCGCGTCGAGCAGTTCGGCGGCCCGCTCGCGGGTGCCGACGAGCTCGGCCGCGGAGGCGACCGGCAGGACGACCTCCAGGTAGCACTTGAGCTTGGGCTCGGTGCCGGACGGCCGGACGACGATCCGCGCCGAGCGGACGGCCTCGCCGGCCAGGTAGTAGCGCAGGCCGTCGGTGGGCGGCAGGTCGGCGGAGCCGGCGGTCAGGTCGTCGGCCCGGGTGACGGTCAGGCCGGCCAGGACGGTCGGCGGCTGCTCGCGCAGGCGGCGCATCGCGGCGCCGATCAGCGAGAGGTCCTGGACCCGGACGGACAGCTGGTCGGTGGCGTGCAGGCCGTGCTCCAGCGCCAGGTCGTCCAGCAGGTCGGTCAGGGTGCGGCCGGACTTCTTGAGGGTGGCGGCCAGTTCGGCGACCAGCAGGGCGGCGGTGACGCCGTCCTTGTCCCGGACGCCCTGCGGGTCGACGCAGTAGCCGAGCGCCTCCTCGTAGCCGTAGCGCAGGCCGTCGGCGCGGGAGATCCACTTGAAGCCGGTCAGCGTCTCGGCGTAGCCGAGGCCGGCGGCCTCGGCGATCCGGCCGAGCAGGGTGGCGGAGACGATGGTGGTGGCGAAGGTGCCCTCGACCTTCTTGGCGACCAGGGCCGAGCCGAGCAGCGCGCCGACCTCGTCGCCGCGGAGCATCCGCCAGCCGGAGGTGCCGTTGCCGCTGCCGGCCGCGTTGCTGTTGGCGGGGACGGCCACCGCGCAGCGGTCGGCGTCCGGGTCGTTGGCGATGACGATGTCCGGGCCGACCGACGCGGCGGTGCGGAAGGCGAGGTCCATCGCCCCCGGCTCCTCCGGGTTGGGGAAGGCCACGGTCGGGAAGTCCGGGTCGGGCTCGGCCTGCTCGGCGACCACGGTGGGCGCCGGGAAGCCGGCCCGCTTGAACGCGGCGACCAGGACGTCCCGGCCGACGCCGTGCATCGGGGTGTAGACGACGTCGAGGTCGCGCGGGCTGTGCTCGTCGACGATCGAGACGGCCCGGGTCAGGTAGGCGTCGACGACGTCCTCGCCGAGCACCTCCCAGCCCTCCTCGGCCAGCGGGACCTCGGCGAGCGAGCCGATCGCGTCGATCTCGGCGGCGATCCCGGCGTCGGCCGGCGGGACGATCTGCGAGCCGTCGCCCAGGTAGACCTTGTAGCCGTTGTCCTGCGGCGGGTTGTGGCTGGCGGTGACGGTGACGCCGGCGGCC
The DNA here is from genome assembly GCF_009569385.1 of Streptomyces kaniharaensis. Lineage (NCBI taxonomy): Bacteria > Bacillati > Actinomycetota > Actinomycetes > Kitasatosporales > Streptomycetaceae > Streptomyces > Streptomyces kaniharaensis. The sequence continues at coordinate 2,161,282 of NZ_WBOF01000001.1, read as the reverse complement.
GCGCCCAGGTGGCGGACGGCGAAGGCGAGGACCGGGGTGGGCAGCGGGCGGGGCAGCAGCGCGGCGCGCAGGCCGGCGCCGACCACCACGGCGGCGGTGTCCCGGGCGAAGTCGTACGACTTGTGGCGGGCGTCGTAGCCGATGACGACGAGGTCGCCGAGGCCCTGCTTCTTCACGTACGCGACCAGGCCGGCGGCGGCCCGGATCACCACGGCGCGGTTCATCCGCATCGGGCCCGCGCCGAGTTCGCCGCGCAGGCCGGCGGTGCCGAACTGGAGCCGGTCGGAGAAGCGCTCGGTGAGCTCCGCCCAGGCGAGGTTGCTGTCCTCCGCGCCCTCCGGGCTCTCGGCCCGGGCCAGCAGCGCGGTCAGCTCCTCGCGGGTCTGCGGGTCGGGGTCCTCGGCCAGCCAGGCCCGGGCCCGGGCGAGGAGGTCGGTGGTGGGTGCCTGCGTCATGCTGCCTGCTCCATCGGAAGTGCGTCGGTTGGTCGGCCGGAAGTTCCGCAAAACGGGGTGCACATGCGGACGGGGCCCGCGGGCGGGTGTGATCAGCCGATCACGGCCGCCCGTGGGCCCCGTCGCTCATGATTGTGCGCCGGATCGGGGTCAGATCCGCTCAAGGACCTTCGCCAGAAGCTCACCCATGCGCTCGGCGGAGGCCTTGCCGGCCTCCAGGACCTCTTCGTGGTTGAGCGGCTCGCCGGTCATGCCGGCGGCCAGGTTGGTGACCAGGGAGATGCCGAGCACCTCGGCGCCGGCCTCGCGGGCGGCGATGGCCTCCAGGGTGGTGGACATGCCGACCAGCTCGCCGCCGATCACCCGGGCCATGTTGACCTCGGCCGGGGTCTCGTAGTGCGGGCCGCGGAACTGCACGTAGACGGCCTCGTCGAGGGTCGGGTCGACCTCGCGGCACAGCGTGCGCAGGCGCTTGGAGTAGAGGTCGGTGAGGTCGACGAAGTTGGCGCCGACGATCGGGGAGTCCGCGGTCAGGTTGATGTGGTCACTGATCAGGACCGGCTGGCCGGGGACCCAGCCCTGGCGCAGACCGCCGCAGCCGTTGGTGAGCACGACGATGCCACAGCCGGCCGCGGCGGCGGTGCGCACGCCGTGGACGACGGTGGCCACGCCGTGGCCCTCGTAGTAGTGGTTGCGGCCGAGGAAGATCAGGGCGCGCTTGTCGCCGATCTTCACCGAGCGGATCTTGCCGGCGTGGCCGGCGACGGCGGGGGCGGGGAAGCCCGGGATCTCGGTGACCGGGAACTCGGCCACGGTCTCGCCCAGGGCGTCGGCGGCCGGCACCCAGCCGGAGCCCATCACCAGGGCGACGTCGTGGCGCTCGGCACCGGTCAGCTCGCGCAGGCGCTCGGCGGCGGCCTGGGCGGCGGCGTAGGGGTCGGCGGAGACGACCGACTGAGGAGTTGCGTTCACACGTCCGAGGATAGACGGGAATCGGCTACGCGCGTAGAAAATCCTGTTCGGCGTGCCGGATCGTTACCCGGTTGACCCGAAAGCACAGCTCGGTGGCGCTTTTCGGGCGGCGGGTTTCGTCGGTATCCACAGTTCCGGCCGGCGGCTCGGGGCCGTCCGGCGCGGTGTGTCGAGCCGGCGTGGCGGGTCGGTGGTGGCCGGTGTGACGGTCCCTAGCAGGGGCGGCGGCGCAGGTCCATCACGTAGTCGTGGGGGGCGCCGGCGCTCTCGGCGGCGTCGGCGATCAGGCCCAGGTAGCGGGCCGCGGGCAGGCCGCCCTCGTAGTCGTTGAGCACGTACGTCCAGACCGGGATGTCGCCGTCCAGAGTCTGCGCGCGCAGCCTGGTCTTGCGGTAGATGCCGAGCTGGACGCCCTGCCAGCGGTCCAGGCCCTCCTCGTCCATCGGCGCGACGTCGTAGAGCGAGACGAACACCTGGTCCTTCTCGTCCTCGACGACGGTGGCCAACGAGCCCTCCCAGCCCAGCTGTTCGCCGCCGAAGGTGAGCCGCCAGCCGTCCAGCCACCCGGTTCCGCGCAGCGGCGAGTGCGGGGCGCGGCGGGTCATCTGCCGGGCATCGAGGTTGGTGGCATACGCGGCGTAGAGGGGCATGCGGGCCAGACTACGGCGACTGGGCGATCGCACAGAAGCCCGTACCCCGGCGTGGCAGCGCTCCGGGCGTGCGGGACAATGGTGCACGTGACTCGGATCGTGATCATCGGTGGCGGACCCGGCGGCTACGAGGCGGCTCTGGTGGCCGCACAGCTCGGCGCGGAGGTGACCGTCGTCGACCGCGACGGTCTGGGCGGATCGGCGGTGCTCACGGACTGCGTGCCGTCGAAGACGCTGATCGCGACCGCGGAGGTGATGACCACCTTCGACAGCTCGTACGAGGAACTGGGCATCATCGTCGCGGACGACACGCCCCCGAACGAGCAGGCCGCCCGGGTCATCGGCGTGGACCTCGGCAAGGTCAACCGCCGTGTGAAGCGCCTGGCGATCGCGCAGTCCCACGACATCACCCAGTCCGTCACCCGGGCCGGCGTCACCGTGCTGCGCGGCCGGGGCCGGCTCGGCGCCGGCGGGCAGGCCGTGGACGGCTCCCGCGAGGTGCTGGTGGACGCGCCCGACGGCACCGTGCAGTCGCTGCGCGCCGACGCCGTGCTGATCGCGACCGGTGCCCACCCGCGCGAGCTGCCGGACGCCCAGCCGGATGGCGAGCGGATCCTCACCTGGACCCAGGTGTACGACCTGGAGGAGCTGCCCCGCGAGCTGATCGTGGTCGGCTCCGGCGTCACCGGCGCCGAGTTCGCCGGCGCCTACCAGGCACTCGGCTCGAAGGTCACCCTGGTCTCCTCGCGCGACCGGGTGCTGCCCGGCGAGGACCCGGACGCCGCCGAGGTGCTGGAGGACGTCTTCCGCCGCCGCGGGATGAACGTGATGAGCCGCTCGCGCGCCGAGAGCGCCAAGCGCATCGGCGACAAGGTCGAGGTCACCCTCTCCGACGGCACGGTGATCGAGGGCACGCACTGCCTGATGGCGGTCGGCTCGATCCCCAACACCGCGGACATGGGCCTGGAGGAGGCCGGGGTCAAGCTCAACGACTGGGGCCAGATCCAGGTCGACCGGGTCTCCCGCACCGGCGCCCCGGGCGTGTACGCGGCCGGCGACTGCACCGGCGTCTTCATGCTCGCCTCGGTGGCCGCCATGCAGGGCCGGATCGCGATGTACCACGCGCTCGGCGACGCGGTGCAGCCGCTGAACCTGAAGACCGTCGCCTCCAACGTCTTCACCGATCCGGAGATCGCCACCGTCGGCTACACCGCGGCCGACGTGCAGGCCGGCAAGATGGACGCGGTCGAGGTCAAGCTGCCGCTGCGCGGCAACCCGCGGGCCAAGATGCAGGGCATCCGGGACGGCTTCGTGAAGCTGTTCTGCCGCCCGGGCACCGGCATCGTCGTCGGCGGCGTCGTGGTCGCCCCGCGCGCCAGCGAGCTGATCCACTCGATCTCGCTCGCGGTGGACGCCAATCTGACGGTCGAACAGGTGGCCAGCGCCTTCACCGTCTACCCGTCCGTCTCCGGCTCGACCGCCGAGGCTGCCCGGCAGCTGCACATCCGCAAGCGGTCCGAGGGCGAATCCTGAGCATTCGGGGCACAGTTGAGGGCGGTCACCGATCGGTGGCCGCCCTTCGCGCATGACCGGTCGTCACCCGGACGGCGGGCGCAGTTCCGGATTGCTGACGGCGCGTATTGTACGGTCATGCGCCGCTCGTGCGCGAGCATTTCCGGCTACCAGCTGCAAACGCCTGAAAGCAGACGGTCACGCAGGTTACCGTCGGTTCTGTGTTTGCAGCAGAACGTCGCCAGTTGATCCTCGAAATGGTGCGCGCCAACGGAGCCGTGTCGCTCCGCGAGTTGGCCCGCGTCGTCCAGACCTCCGAAGTGACCGTGCGCCGGGACGTACGGGCCCTGGAGGCAGAAGGGCTCCTCGACCGCCGGCACGGCGGCGCGGTGCTCCCCGGCGGCTTCAGCCGCGAACCCGGTTATCCGCAGAAGACCCACCTCTCCGCGGCCGAGAAGAGCGCCATCGCGGACCTCGCCGCCGGCCTGGTGGAGGAGGGCGACCAGGTGGTCGTCGGCGCCGGCACCACCACCCAGGAGCTGGCCCGCCGGCTCGCCCGGGTGCCCGGCCTCACCGTGGTCACCAACTCGCTGCTCGTCGCCCAGGCGCTGGCGCACGCCAACCGGGTGGAGGTGGTGATGACCGGCGGCACCCTGCGGGGCTCCAACTACGCGCTGGTCGGCAGCGGTGCCGAGCAGTCCCTGCACGGGCTGCGGGTCTCCAAGGCCTTCATCTCCGGCAGCGGCCTCACCGCCGAGCGCGGGCTCTCGACCGCGAACATGCTGTCCGCGAGCGTGGACCGGGCGTTGGTGCAGTCGGCCGCCGAGGTCATCGTCCTCGCCGACCACACCAAGCTCGGCGCGGACAGCATGTTCCAGACGGTCGCCTCCGAGGCCATCACGCGGCTGGTCACCGACGAGCACGCGACCGCCGACGACTCCACCGCCCGCGAACTGGACGCCCTCGCCGACCGCGGGGTGCAGATCGACCTCGCGCCGCTCGGCGCCGCCCCGGCCGGGGACGCCCCGGTGCACGGCACCGGCAGCGGCCCCGTCCACCAGACCCAGCCCGGCCCGCTGGCGCGCCGGGCGGCCCTGCCCCCCGGCGGCACCCCGCTGCCCGGCCAGCGCCGCCCCGGCGCGCACGGCGGCCCGGCCGGCATGTCGGTGCGGCTGGCCGAACTGGGCGTCCCGCGCGGGCGGTGAGCCCGGCGCCCGAAGCCGGAAACGCGGCCGGTCCGCACACCCGAAGGTGCACGGACCGGCCGGTGACGTCCGTCAGTCCCCGGAGGGACGCGTCAGTCCTTGATCTCGCAGAGCGCCGCGCCGCTGCTGACGCTCGCGCCCACCTCGGCCTTCAGGCCGACCACGGTGCCCGCCTTGTGCGCGTTCAGCGGCTGCTCCATCTTCATCGCCTCCAGGACCACGATCAGCTCGCCCTCGGCGACGACCTGGCCCTCCTCGACGGCGACCTTGACGATGGTGCCCTGCATCGGCGAGGCCAGCGTGTCGCCGCTGACGGCTGAACCGGCCTTCTTGGCACCCACCCGGCGCTTGGCCTTCGCGGCACCCGCCGCGCCCGCCGCCGGGGCCGCCGAGACGCCCAGGGAGGACGGCAGCGAGACCTCGATCCGCTTGCCGCCGACCTCGACCACGACGGTCTCGCGGCCCTCGGCCTCCTCGCCCTCACCGGGGGCGCCGGCGAACGCGGGGATGGTGTTGTCGAACTCGGTCTCGATCCACCGGGTGTAGACCTTGAACGGCTCGTCGCTGCCGTGGACCTCGGGCGCGAACGCCGGGTCGACGACGACGGCCTGGTGGAACGGGATGGCCGTGGCCATGCCCTCGACCTTGAACTCGGAAAGGGCGCGCTTGGCGCGCTCCAGGGCCTGCTTGCGGTCGCGGCCGGTGACGATCAGCTTGGCCAGCAGCGAGTCCCAGGCGGGGCCGATGACCGAGCCGGTCTCGACGCCGGAGTCCAGACGGACACCCGGGCCGGACGGCGCGGCGAACAGCGTGACGGTGCCGGGCGCGGGCAGGAAGCCCCGGCCCGGGTCCTCGCCGTTGATGCGGAACTCGAAGGAGTGGCCGCGGACCTCAGGGTCGCCGTAGCCCAGCTCCTCGCCGTCGGCGACGCGGAACATCTCGCGGACCAGGTCGATGCCGGTGACCTCCTCGGTCACCGGGTGCTCGACCTGGAGACGGGTGTTGACCTCCAGGAAGGAGATCGTGCCGTCCAGGGCGACGAGGAACTCGCAGGTGCCGGCACCGACGTAGCCGGCCTCCTTCAGGATGGCCTTGGAGGCGCGGTACAGCTCGGCGTTCTGCTCGTCGGTCAGGAACGGCGCGGGCGCCTCCTCGACCAGCTTCTGGTGCCGGCGCTGCAGCGAGCAGTCACGGGTCGAGACGACCACGACGTTGCCGTGCTTGTCGGCGAGGCACTGGGTCTCGACGTGGCGCGGGTTGTCCAGGTAGCGCTCGACGAAGCACTCGCCGCGACCGAAGGCGGCGACCGCCTCGCGCACCGCGGACTCGTACAGCTCCGGGATCTCCTCCAGCGTGCGGGCGACCTTCAGGCCGCGACCGCCGCCGCCGAACGCCGCCTTGATGGCGACCGGAAGGCCGTGCTCCCGCGCGAACGTGACCACCTCGTCGGCGCCCGAGACAGGGTCCGGGGTGCCGGCCACCAGCGGGGCACCGGCGCGCTGCGCCACGTGCCGGGCGGTGACCTTGTCACCGAGGTCACGGATCGCCTGCGGCGGCGGGCCGATCCAGGTCAGGCCCGCGTCGATGACGGCCTGGGCGAAGTCGGCGTTCTCCGACAGAAAGCCGTAGCCGGGGTGGACGGCGTCGGCCCCCGAGTCCGCGGCGGCCTTCAGGACCTTGGCGATGTCCAGGTAACTGGTGCCGGGGGTGTCACCGCCCAGCGCGTAAGCCTCGTCGGCCGCGCGGACGTGCAGCGCATCCCGGTCCGGCTCGGCGTAGACGGCGACGCTGGCGATACCGGCGTCCGAGCAGGCCCGGGCGACGCGGACGGCGATTTCCCCGCGGTTGGCGATGAGCACCTTGCGCACTGTGGCTCCCTTCTTGAACCTGGTCGAGTCTATGGATTCCTGGGCGGTACCGGCGAGTAGCCCCAGGTTGTGAACTATCCCACACGGACCGTGATGTATCCGGCGGCCCTCTGGAGGGCTCGGCGGACGACGTCGCAGGTAGGGGTCCGTGCGGCCGGATCGGGCCGCGGGACGGGGCCTGCCGACGCGGCGGCGTGGCGCGGCGGTGGCCTTAGCCACACTCAAGCGGCACTGGACACCGGGGTGCGGCGCAGGGCGTCGGCCGTCACGTCGGCGGCGAGCTCGACGACGTCGGGGCCGTAAGCCTTGGGATTGACGACCTTGAGGACGAGCACGAAGGTCCCGGCCTGGGCGTGCCGGCGGGCGAGCCTGCGGTGGTTGGCGACCAGGTAGCGGACGGCGGCGTGGTTGGCGACGGCGGTCTGGCCCGCGATGAGGAAGGCCGGCCGGCTGCCAGGCGTCGGATGCAGCCGGGCGAGCAGCACGAAGGAGTGGCCGCCGGTGGGCTCGGTCTCCTTCCCGTACCGGTACTCCTCGGTGCCGACCGTCAGGACCGACACCTGGCCGTCCGGGTCCTGCGCATAGCTCGCTCCGGGCAGCCAGGACGCCAGGTGCGCCGCCGTCCGCTCGTTGCTGACCGGGCCGCCGATGCAGAACTCGGCCTTGTTGCCGAGGCCTTGGCGGACGTCGTCGTGCGGGACCAGCTCGGCCTGCGCCCCGCACTCCTTGACGAGGGCGGCCAGCTCCATCAGCGCGTACACGTCGTTGCGCGAGACACTCTTCGCGCTGGGGGAGACGGGATGCTGGTTCACCACTATCAGGCACTCGCCGCCGGCGGGCAGCCCGAAGAACGCCCGGACCCGCTCGACCTTGCGGCGCCGCCGCAGGGCCTGGGCGAGCCAGCCGAGCCCCGCGCTGATCGCGCTGGCCACCAGTCCCAGCACCACGTTGAGCACGCTGTCGGTCATCGGTGCGTCCCCTCCCGTTCGAAACGGCGGACAGCCTAGCGGGGGGTGCCTGCCGCGACCATCGATGGCGCCTGAGTTGATGCTGGTTGTGCGTCAAATGGCGTTCGGGAAAGGGAAGTTGGCGGCTGGGCTACTTCGCCCAGAGATCGGTGATGCGCACGCCCAGGTCGGCGAGCAGGGTGCGCAGCAGCGGCAGCGAGAGGCCGATGACGTTGCCCGGGTCGCCGTCGATGCCCTCGACGAACGGCGCCGAGCGGCCGTCCAGGGTGAACGCCCCTGCCACGTACAGCGGTTCGCCGGTGGCGATGTAGGCGGCGATCTCGGCGTCGTCCGGGGTGCCGAAGCGGACGGTGGTGGAGGCGGTGGCCGAGGACTGCTCGCCGGTCACGGTGTCGATCACGCAGTGGCCGGTGCGCAGCACGCCGGAGCGGCCGCGCATGGACTGCCAGCGGGCGAGCGCGTCGGCGGCGTCGGCGGGCTTGCCGAGGGCCCGGCCGTCCAGCTCCAGGACGGAGTCGCAGCCGATCACCAGCTCGCCGTCGGTGAGCTCCGCGGCGACGGCCTTGGCCTTGGCCTCGGCGAGGACGAGCGCGAGCTCGCCCGGGGTGGCCGCGCTGATCGCGTCCTCGTCGACGCCGCTGACCACCACGCGCGGGTCGAGGCCCGCCTGGCGCAGCAGCCCGAGGCGGGCGGGGGAGGCGGAGGCGAGGACGAGGGTGCGCGGGTCGGTCATGCCCACCAGCGTAGGGGGTGTGCCGGTGTCCGCCGTTCGGGTGAGGGCGCGCGCTCGGGGTCACAACTTGGTGGCCAGTAAGAGCAGGACGGCGATCACGAGGGCGAAGGCGGCGAGCACCCGGCCGGCGCGGCGCATCTTCTCCTGCACGCGGCGGGCTTCCGGGGACGGCTCGTCGCGGGGGTCTGACCAGAGCACCTGTCCAGGGTGCGTCGCGCGGTGGGTGGGGCGCCTGAGTATCCGTACTCAGGTTTCCGGTGATCCGGGCGCAGGCGCCGGTACGTGCACGGAGTGGGAAGGCGGCCCGGCCGACTTCCCACTCCGCGGGGTGTTCCGGTGTGCGCTCAGTTCGCCCAGCCGGACGTCCGCCAGGCGTTGACGCCGGGGCGGATCGCCGGACGGAGCAGGCGGGCGCGGTCGTTCCACGGGGAGGCCGGGCCGACGCCGGCCCGGCGCGCCGCCTCGGCGGCGGCCTGCGCGGCGGCGGCCCGGGCCTGGACCACCGCCAGGACGGTGGCCAGCTCCTCGGGGGTCGGCTGCCCGTGCAGCACGTGGATCGGGGCCATGGCTCAATCCTCTCGCGACGGCCGTGTTCGGGGCAGGGGCCTACAGGGGGATGTTGCCGTGCTTCTTCGGCGGCAGCACCTCACGCTTGCCGCGCAGCGCCCGCAGGCCGCGGACGATGTGCCGGCGGGTCTCGCTCGGCGGGATGACCGCGTCCACGTAGCCGCGCTCGGCCGCCAGGTAGGGGTTGAGCAGGGTGTCCTCGTACGAGGCGATCAGCTCGGCCCGCTTCTCCTCGGCGGTGCCGGCCGCCTCGGCCTCGGCGATCTCCCGCCGGTGCAGGATGTTGACCGCGCCCTGCGCGCCCATCACGGCGATCTGCGCGGTGGGCCAGGCCAGGTTGAGGTCGGCGCCCAGGTGCTTGGAGCCCATGACGTCGTAGGCGCCGCCGAAGGCCTTTCGGGTGATCACGGTGATCAGCGGGACGGTGGCCTCGGCGTAGGCGTAGATCAGCTTGGCGCCGCGGCGGATGATGCCGTCCCACTCCTGCTCGGTGCCGGGCAGGAAGCCGGGCACGTCGACGAAGGTCAGCACCGGGATGTTGAAGCTGTCGCAGGTCCGGATGAACCGCGCGGCCTTCTCGCTGGCGTTGATGTCCAGGCAGCCGGCCAGGTCCATCGGCTGGCTGCCGACGATGCCGACCGGGTGGCCCTCGACCCGGCCGAAGCCGGTGATGATGTTGCCGGCGAACAGCGGCTGGGTCTCCAGGAACTCGCCGTCGTCGACGACGTGCTCGATCACCTTGTGCATGTCGTACGGCTGGTTCGCCGAGTCCGGCACGATGGTGTCGAGTTCGAGGTCCTCGGCAGTGACCTCGGTGAGCGAGAGGCCGTACGACTGGTCGGGGTAGGACGGCGGGTCACTCAGGTTGTTGGAGGGCAGGTACGAGAGCAGGCTCTTGACGTACTCGATCGCCTCCTTCTCGTCCGTGGCCAGGTAGTGCGCGTTGCCGGACTTGGTGTTGTGGGTGCGGGCGCCGCCCAGCTCCTCCATGCCGACGTCCTCGCCGGTGACGGTCTTGATCACGTCGGGGCCGGTGATGAACATGTGCGAGGTCTGGTCGGCCATCACCACGAAGTCGGTGATCGCGGGGGAGTACACCGCGCCGCCCGCGCAGGGGCCCATGATCAGCGAGATCTGCGGGATCACCCCGGAGGCGTGCACGTTGCGGCGGAAGATCTCGCCGTACAGGCCGAGCGAGACCACGCCCTCCTGGATCCGGGCGCCACCGGAGTCGTTGATGCCGATGACCGGGCAGCCGGTCTTCAGCGCGAAGTCCATCACCTTGACGATCTTCTCGCCGAAGACCTCGCCGAGCGAGCCGCCGAACACCGTGAAGTCCTGCGCGAACACGGCGACCTGGCGGCCGTCCACGGTGCCGTAGCCGGTGACCACGCCGTCGCCGTACGGGCGGTTCTTCTCCTGCCCGAAGTTGGTCGAGCGGTGCCGGGCGAACTCGTCGAACTCGACGAACGAGTCCTCGTCCAGCAGCTCCACGACCCGCTCCCGGGCCGTCAGCTTGCCCTTGGCGTGCTGCTTCTCCACGGCCTTTGCGGAGCCGGAGTGCACCGCCTCGTCGATCCTGCGCCGAAGGTCGGCGAGCTTGCCGGCGGTGGTGTGGGGGTCGTACGGCGCCTCGGTCATCCGGTGGCTCTCCCTGATCATCGGCCGCGACCTGTTCGGTTGCGCGCGGGCCGGAACGGGGCTCGCGCAGGAGGGCAGGGCGGCGCTGCGAACTACCGTTGAGTAGCGTAGCCAGCACGGAGGGCCAACGTAATGTCCAGCCGTTATGGTCAGCGACACAGTGTTGTTAACGCCCGTTCTGCGGGACAATCGGGCGGCCTACGCCTCTAGTCTTCTGGCCATGACCGCACCCGAATCCCCCCGCCGCAGTGGACTGCGCGGCCTCGGCCATGTCGGGCCGTCGCCGTGGACCGACCTGGACCGGCCGCCGCTGGACGAGGAGGCGCTGCGCCGCGACCTGGTGCTCCCCGGCGGGCTCTGGACCTCGCTCGACGTCGTCACCGAGACCGGCTCCACCAACAACGACCTCGCGGCCCGGGCCCGGGCCGGCGCGCCGCAGGGGGCCGTCCTGGTGGCCGAGGCGCAGAGCGCCGGGCGTGGGCGGCTGGAGCGGCAGTGGACGGCGCCGGCTCGGTCCGGGCTGTTCCTCTCCGTCCTGCTGCGTCCCGAGGAGGTACCGGTCGAGCGGTACGGCTGGCTGCCGATCCTGGTCGGCGTGGCCGCCGCCAGCACGCTGAGCCGGGTCGCCGGGGTGGAGGTCGGGCTGAAGTGGCCCAACGACCTCCAGGTGGAGATCGACGGCGTGGAACGCAAGCTCGGCGGCATCCTCACCGAGCTGAGCGGCGGCGCGGTCGTCGTCGGTCTCGGCATCAACGTCTCGCTGCGCGACGCCGAACTGCCCGTCCCCACCGCCGCCTCCCTCGCGCTGGCCGGCGCCACGGTCACGGACCGGGCCATACTGCTGCGCGCCCTGCTGCGCGAGTTCGCCGACCTGTACGCCGACTGGACGGCCACCGCCGGCGACCCGCACGCCAGCGAACTGCTCCCCGCCTACGTGGACCGCTGCACCACGCTCGGCCGCCAGGTCAGGGTGCACCTCCCGGGCGACCGCGAGCTCACCGGCGAGGCGGTGGCCGTCGACGGCGACGGGCGCCTGGTGGTGCGCACCCCCGACGGCGCACGGCGCGCGGTGGGCGCGGGAGACGTCGTCCACGTGCGCCCCGAAGCCCGCTGAAACGGCAGTCTTCACCTCCCTTTGACTCGGGCGGATGCTCCGGATCACGCGATTCCGTGCGAACATTCCACCTGGCAGCGGTGTGAGGCGCGCCACTGCCCGCCGGGTGGCGGGCGCGCCCGAACAGGCAGGACACGAGGCAAGTGCGGCAACCGCACGGGGACGGACCGGTGGCAGAGGACGGCAGCAGCGGCGGGACGGCGGGCACCCACGACCAGACGGTCGCGCTCGAACTCGAACGCCTGATCCTGGACGCGCCACGCCGCTACACCCCGTACCAGGCCGCGCGCGCCGCCGACGTCCCGATGGAGCTGGCCACCCGGTTCTGGCGGGCCATGGGCTTCCCCGACATCGGGCAGTCCCGGGCGCTCACCGACGGTGACGTGATCGCGCTGCGCAGGCTCGCCGGCCTGGTCGAGTCCGGCCTGCTCAGCGAGTCGATGGCGATCCAGGTGGCCCGCTCCACCGGACAGACCACCGCGCGGCTGGCCGGCTGGCAGATGGACACGTTCCTGGAGAACCTCACCCAGTCCGTCGAACCCGGCCTGACCCGCGCCGACGTCGCCTACCCGCTGGTCGAACTGCTGCTGCCCGAGCTCGAGCAGTTCCTCGTCTACGTCTGGCGGCGCCAGCTCGCCGCCGTCACCGGCCGGGTCGTCCAGGCCGCCGAGGACCACGAGATGACCAGCGGCCGGCTCGCCGTCGGCTTCGCCGACCTGGTGGGCTTCACCCGGCTCTCCCGCCGGCTGGAGGAGGAGGAACTCGGCGAACTCGTCGAGACCTTCGAGAACACCTGCTCCGACCTGATCGTCGGGCAGGGCGGCCGGGTCATCAAGACCCTCGGCGACGAGATCCTCTACGTCTCCGAGGACCCGGCGACCGCCGCCGAGATCGCGCTCAGCCTGATCGAGGCGCTGGCCGAGGACGACACCATCCCCGCGCTGCGGGTCGGCATGGCCTTCGGCACCGTCACCTCGCGGATGGGCGACGTCTTCGGCACCACCGTCAACCTGGCCAGCCGGCTCACCTCGATCGCCCCCAAGGACGCCGTGCTGATCGACGGCGAGTTCGCTGCCGCGCTGGAGCAGAACGGCAGCGTCGCGCCCGCCGACACGGACGGGCCCGGCCTCGCCGAGGCGCTCTCGGCCGCCGCCGGGATGCCGGCCTCCGGCCTGCCGGTGCCGGGCCCGGACGCCGGGCACCGCTTCAACCTCCAGCCGATGTGGCGCCGCCCGGTGCGCGGGCTCGGCCTGGTCGAGCCGTGGCTGCTGTCGCGCCGGCTCAAGGCGGAGTAGTCCCGCGTGTCGCGCTGCGGGTGCCGAACGGTTGAAGCCCGTACGGTCGGTGCGGGTCCGTCCCGACAAACGGGGCATAACCGAACGAAATCGCCATAGTCTTGGTGCGAGCGGCCGGACGGGTGCGGCCGCTTCGGGGATCTGGCAGGACCGGGCACGGACCACCACGGCCGAGCGCGGACTGGCAGGACCGAGCACGGAAGCGAGGCGAGCCGGTGAGCAGTGAGGCGATCACGACGGAGCGCGGCTGCGACGGTGACCCTTCGCAGCAGCCGACCGCCGCCCTGCCGGACCTGCGGCTGCGGTCCGTGGTCGAGCTCGCCCAGGACATGGCCGGGGCGCTCACCCCGCTGGAGGCCGTCCGGGCCGCCGCCGTCCGGGCCACCGAGGCGCTCGACGCCACCATGTCCGCCGTGTCCGTCTGGGACCGCGAATCCGGCCGGCTCCGGGTGCTCGTCAACCACGGCGACCTCGCCCCCGGCGAGGAGGAACTGCCCGAGGACGAGTCCTACCCGGTGGCCGACTTCCCCGAGATCGTCACCTACCTGGAGGAGCGCTGGACCACCGGGCGGCTGCCGCGCGCCTGGCTCCAGACCGCGGAGGGCACCGAACCGCACGCCGGGCACAAACACCCCACCGCCGGCGCCTACTGCCAGGAACGCGCCGCGGCGCTGCGCCGGCGCGGACGGGCCTGCTGTGTGGTCGCGCCGATCGTCCTGCACGGGCAGGCCTGGGGCGAGCTGTACGTCGCCCGGTCCGTCGGCATGCCCCGGTTCACCGAGGCCGACGCCGACTACGCCACCCTGCTCGCCGCCCAGATCTCGGCCGGCCTCGCCCAGACCGAACGCCTCGCGGACCTGCGCAAACTCGCCTTCTCCGACCCGCTCACCGGCCTCGCGAACCGGCGCGCGGTGGACGCCCGGCTGGAGAGCGCCCTGGAGGCGCACAACCGCGACAACACCGTGGTCTCGCTGGTCGTCTGCGACGTGAACGGGCTCAAGCGGGTCAACGACCAGCTCGGCCACGAGATGGGCGACCGGCTGCTGGAACGGTTCGCCCACCAGTTGTCGCTGGCCGCCGCCAAACTGGCCGGCAGCCTGGCGGCGCGGCTCGGAGGGGACGAGTTCTGCCTGCTGGCGGAGGGGCAGAAGGCCGACGAGGTCGTGGCCGTCGCCGAGGAGCTGTGCGCGCGGGCACTGGCGCTGTCCGAAGGCGAGGGCGTCGCATGCGGCGTGGCGTCGACGGGCGACTCCATCGGCCCCGTCACGACCCCCGACCGGCTCTTCCGGCTCGCCGACGCCGCCCAGTACCGCGCCAAGGCCGCCCGCGCCGCCCACCCCGTCGTCGCCGGCCGCAGCCACGGCCCCGGCTTCGCGCCCGACCCCACCGTGCTGCTCGCCGACGCCGCCGACCCCCACCACCGCGCCGACGGCCGCGGCCGCCCCACCGGGCGGGCCGGGGCCGGGGACCGCCGGCGCATCCGCGGCGCCGCCCACAGCGCCGACCCCGGGCAGCTGCTCACCGCCGTCCTCTCCTCGCTCGACCAGCGCGGCGCCACCCGGGCCGTCCACGCCGCCGACACCCTCGGCAAGCTCGTCGTCGTCGCCGAGACGGCCGCCCGGCTGCTCGATGCCGTCGGCTGGTGGGTCTCCTACGTGCCGCCCGGCTCCCAGCTGATGCACACCGCCCAGCACGCCGTCTACCGCATGACCAGCGGCCCGAGCAGCACCCGCGCGGAGACCCAGCGCGCCCGGATCGAGGCCCCCGACGCCGTCTTCGACCTCAGCCACTACCCCATGACCCGCCGTGCCGTCCGCGGTGGCGCCTTCGCCCTGCGTGCCGGCGCCGCCGGCAACGACCCGGCCGAGGAAGCCATGCTGCTCGTCTCCGGCTACCGCGGCATGGTCGCGGCCGGAGGCCAGAACGCCGCGGGTGGTTGGCTCGTGGAACTCTTCGCCGACGACGCCACCCTGCCGTTGGGTCAGGCCGCCGGCGCCATGCGTGCCCTGGTGGCCGTGGCCCTGGCGGGCCCGGCCTCCCCGCCCGCGATGTGAGCGGGTACCGGTCCGCGTAGTTGCTCGACACGGGGCGTGGGGCTCGGCCGTCCTGCCCGGGCCGTCCGCGGATGTACCGGTTCGGTGACTGCGGTGTCGCGGGTGGGTCGCGGTTGTGGGGTTGGGGGTGTCGGGCGGATCCGGGGCGGTGGGATGGTGGCGGGCGGCGGGGGCGTGCCGAGGAACAGGGATGGGGCCGTGGGCAGACGGTTGGTGAGTGTGGCGGTCGCGGGGGTGCTGGCCTTCGGGGGCGCGGTGGCGATGGCCGGGCCGGCGCAGGCGGTGCCGGTGGTGCGGACGGTCGCCGGGGTGCCCGGGGTGCCGGTGCCGGCGCACGTGGTGGTCGGGTCGCACCACGTCACCGAGGTGGCGTCGTCGCGCTACAAGCGGAAGAAGCGCAGTGTCGTCGGGCGGGCGTTCGGCTGGGCGGTCGGCCGGGTGTTCGGGTTCTTCATGATCCTGCTGCTGGTCACCGCACTGATCGTCGTGCTGGTCGTGGTCAGCCGCCGCAAGCGGACTTGAGGGCGCGCGACAGGGCCCCGGCTCAGGGGGCGCGAGTGAGCGCGGGCTCGGCGATCCGGTCCGGCCGGGTGTAGACGTTCGCGCTCTCCCCGCGCAGGAAGCCGACCAGTGTCAGGCCCAGCTCCTCCGCCAGATCCACCGCGAGCGAGGAGGGCGCCGAGACGGCCGCGAGCAGCGGGACCCCGGCCAGCGCGGCCTTCTGGGTCAGCTCGAACGAGGCCCGGCCGCTGACCAGCAGGACGTGCCCGGTCAGCGGCAGCCGGCCCTCGCGCAGCGCCCAGCCGACCACCTTGTCCACCGCGTTGTGCCGCCCGACGTCCTCGCGGGCGCACAGCAGCTCGCCGGTCGCCGCGTCGAACAGGCCGGCTGCGTGCAGGCCGCCGGTGGACTCGAAGGTGCGCTGGGCGGCGCGTAGGCGGTCCGGCAGGCCGTACAGCAGGGACGGCTCGACGCTGAGCGGGTCCTCGGCGACCGGGTGCCGCACGTGGGTGCGGACCGCGTCGACGGTGTCCCGGCCGCAGAGGCCGCAGGCGCTGGTGGTGAGCAGGTTGCGGTGGGCGGAGAGCGGCAGTGCGCGGGCCGCGCCGCGCAGGGTGGCGTCGACGACGTTGTAGGTGTTGGCGCCCGCCTCGTCCGTCCCGGCGCAGTACCGCAGGGCGGCCAGCTCCTCCGCGGCGTGGACGAGGCCCTCGCCGACCAGGAAGCCGGCCACCAGGTCGAAGTCCTGCCCGGGCGTGCGCATGGTGACGGTCAGCGGCTCGCCGCCGACCCGGATCTCCAGCGGCTCCTCGGCCGCCAGCGCGTCCGGTCGCACCCCGCGCCCGTCTCCCCGCAGCCGTACCACTCGCCGCCGCGCCGTCGCCCGCGTCATCGCCCCGCCACCTCCGTACGTATCCGTGCCCCACCAGCGTGCGGCATGCCGGGACCGATGGCCATCACCGGCCCCATCCTCGGACTCGCACCCGCATGTGGCGGCCGGAGTGCGGCGCCGCGTGGGGCGGCGGAGAATCCGAATGGCGAGTACCTGTTGTCATATTCTCATTCACCTGATGTGATGGTGTATATGGATATGCACAGTGCTGCGGCCCCCGACGCGTCCCTCGTCCAGGTCGGCAAGGCCGACGTCAGCGCCGAGGACGTGCTGGCCGTTGCCCGGGGTAACGCCCGGGTCGAGATCGGTCCCGACGCGCTCGCCGAGATGGCGGCGGCCCGGGCGCGGATCGATGCTCTCGCGGCCGAGCCGCGTCCCGTCTACGGCGTGTCCACCGGTTTCGGTGCGCTCGCCGTCCGCCACATCAGCCCCGAACTGCGCGCGCAGCTCCAGCGCTCGCTGGTGCGCTCGCACGCGGCCGGGATGGGCCCGGTCGTGGAGCGCGAGGTGGTCCGGGCGCTGATGTTCCTGCGGATGAAGACGCTGGCCTCCGGCCGCACCGGCGTGCGCCCGCTGGTCGCCGAGACCATGGCCGCCCTGCTCAACGCGGGCATCACCCCGGTGGTCCGGGAGTTCGGTTCGCTCGGCTGCTCCGGTGACCTCGCGCCGCTCTCGCACTGCGCGCTGGTCCTGATGGGCGAGGGCGTGGCCACCGGCCCGGACGGCGTGGAGAAGCCCGCCGGCGAGCTGCTCGCCGCGGCCGGGATCGAGCCGGTGGAGCTGCTGGAGAAGGAGGGCCTGGCCCTCATCAACGGCACCGACGGCATGCTCGGCATGCTGGTGATGGCCATCGCCGACCTCCAGCGGCTGTTCACCACCGCCGACATCACCGCCGCGATGAGCCTGGAGGCTCTGCTCGGCTCCGACAAGGTGCTCGCCCCCGAGCTGCACGCCCCGATCCGCCCGCACCCGGGCCAGGCGCTGAGCGCGGCCAACATGCTGGCCGTCCTCAAGGACTCCGGCCTCACCGGCCACCACCAGGACGACGCGCCGCGGGTGCAGGACGCCTACTCGATCCGCTGCGCCCCGCAGGTGGCCGGCGCGGGCCGGGACACCGTCGCGCACGCCCGGCTGGTCGCCTCGCGCGAGCTGGCCGCCTCGGTGGACAACCCGGTGGTGCTGCCGGACGGCCGGGTGGAGTCCAACGGCAACTTCCACGGTGCGCCGGTGGCGTACGTGCTGGACTTCCTCGCCATCGCGGCCGCCGACCTCGGCTCGATCTCCGAGCGGCGCACCGACCGGCTGCTGGACAAGGCCCGTTCGCACGGCCTGCCGGCCTTCCTGGCCGACGACCCGGGCGTGGACTCCGGTCTGATGATCGCCCAGTACACCCAGGCGGCGCTGGTCAGCGAGAACAAGCGGCTCGCCGTCCCGGCGTCGGTCGACTCGATCCCGTCCTCCGCGATGCAGGAGGACCACGTGTCGATGGGCTGGTCGGCCGCCCGCAAGCTGCGCCAGGCGGTCGAGAACCTGGGTCGGATCCTGGCCGTCGAGCTCACCGCCGCCGCCCGCGCGCTGGAGATCCGTCAGCAGGCGGACGCGGCCGGCCGGATCGCTCCGGCCACCGCCGCCGCGCTGGCCGTGGCCCGGGAGGCGGGGGTCGGCGGTGCCGGCCGCGACCGCTTCCTGTCGCCGGACCTGGAGGCCGCCGCCGCGCTGGTCGCCTCCGGGGAGCTGGTGCGGGCGGTCGAGAAGGTCACCGGCCCGCTGGCCTGACCGGCCGGGTGCGGGGCGGCCGGGCTCAGTCCCAGTCGCCCCGCGACCGGTCCGGGCGGTCCTCGCGGTCCCGGCGGTCGCCGAACGCGGCGGCGAAGTTGACCCCGACGATGCCCGCCCAGCAGGCGAACAGGCCGACCAGCCCGCCGCTCTCGGGGCTGCTGGCGATCGCGGTGAGCGGGATGCCGAGCGCCAGCGAGATCACGGCTAGCCGCGAACCCGGGCGGCCGGACCAGCCGGAGCGGCGCGGACGGTGCCGGCGGGCGGGCTCGTACTCGTCGAGGTGCTCGGCCACCCGGTGCGCGACCCTGCTGTCCAGCCGGGCGTCCAGGCGGGACTCGAGCCGGGTCAGGAACGAGTCGACCAGCTCCGACTCGTACTCCTTGCCGAGTTCCTTGCGGGCCTGCAGGGTGGCGTCGAGGTCGCGCCGCAGTTCGTCCTGGCGAGTGTCCATGGGCACCAGCGTGGGCCCGCGACGGGGCCGGGTCCATCCGTTCGCGGGGGTAATCCGGGCGGGCTCAGGGACAAATCAGGGTTACCCCGAGCCTGTCCGCCAACCGGGACGTCTCACCGGGCGTCCCGCCGTACGAGACGTCTTTGCCAGGTGCGGCGCGCTGCTGCACAGTCGTCGTCTGAGTTGCTCGCATCCGGAGGTACCGCTGATGACCGCCATCGATGAGACCGGCACGGTCGGTCCCTCCGCGCGGCTGCTCCAGCTCTTCGAGGGGCACCGGCTGACGCCGACCCAGCGGCGGATCGCGCACTCGCTGGTCCGGCACGCCAACGAGGCGCCGTTCCTGTCCAGCGTGGAGGTCGCCGAACTCGCGGGGGTCAGCCAGCCGTCCGTCACCCGCTTCGCGGTGGCCCTCGGTTACGACGGCTACCCGGCGCTGCGCAGGCAGCTGCGCGAGAGGCTCGGCGCGGGCGAGCCGCCCGCCCCGGAGACGCCGGACGACGCCGTGCGCAACGAGCACCAGCAGGCCGTGCTCGCCGAGATCGAGCACCTGCGCCACCTCGCCGACCTGCTCGCCGACCCCGAGCCGATCATCCGCGCGGCCCGGCTGCTCGCCGCCTCCCGCCCGCTGCCGGTGCTCGGCCTGCGGGCCGCCTCCGCGCAGGCGCGCGGCTTCGCGTACTTCGCCGCCAAGGTGCACCCGGACATCCGGCTGCTCGACGAGGGCGGCAGCATGCTCGCCGACCGGCTGGAGCAGGCCGCCGCGGCCGGCGCCACCGCGCTGCTCTGCTTCGCGCTGCCGCGCTACCCGCGGGAGCTGATGGACGCTCTGGCGGTGGCCCGGGAGTGCGGGTTGACGGTGCTGACGGTCGCCGACAGCGCGTTCGCGCCGGTCGCCAAGCTCTCCGACCTGATGCTGCCCGCGGCCGTCGGCACCGGGCTGGTCTTCGACACGGCGTGCGCGCCGATGATGCTCGGTCGGGTGTTGCTGCAGACCATGTGCGACGAACTCCCGGGTGCCGAGGCCAGGTTGGAGGCCATCGAGCATTCGGCGGCCGCGCGTGGCCTGTTCCTGGAGTAACCGGACACAGTCTGGAGTGGGCGCGGTTTGGAGTAGTCGTCACAAACCCGGGCATCCCCTACTGCAGGGGGTGCCGCCCATGCGCGTGATCCACGAGATGAAGTTCGTCGCCCGGCTGGCCTCGGGCGCCGACGAATGGTCCTGCCCCGCCTGCGGACGCCGCGTCACCCTGCGGCGCCTGCCCGATCCCGAACTGACCGTCCTCGACCCGGGCGACGAGTCCGCCGTCCACGTCGGCGTCATCGAACCGGACGGCCGGGCCGCCGCGGCCGCCGAGAAGTACGGCCTCGGCCCGGTCCAGGACATCCCGCGCCCGCCGGCGCCCGCCGCTCCCGCCTCACCCGACGCCGACGACCGCCGCTGGCTGGCCGAGATCGGCATCGACTGGGACGGTGACGCCGCCGCCTGAGGCCCCCGTTCCGGCACCTGCCGGGCGGGCGCTTCGGCGTGCCCGGTGGCCGGTTCACGCCGGTGCTGTTGCGATGGATTTCGGGTCTGGTCGCGGGCTGAATGTTTGGATATATTCAGTCGAACCAAGCCTGAATGAATTCATCCGCAGGGAGGCCGGGACATGGTGCAGCAGCAGACGAGCGGGCCGCGCGAGGTGCGCGCGGCGCGTGGGACGGGACTCACGACGCAGGGGTGGCAGCAGGAGGCCGCCCTGCGGATGCTCATGAACAACCTCGACCCCGAGGTCGCCGAGCACCCGTCGAAGCTGGTGGTGTACGGCGGCACCGGCAAGGCTGCGCGCGACTGGCGCTCCTTCGACGCCATGGTGAAGACCCTCCAGGGGCTCAAGCAGGACGAGACCATGCTGGTCCAGTCCGGCCGGCCGGTCGGCGTCATGCAGACCCACGAGTGGGCGCCGCGCGTGCTGATCGCCAACTCCAACCTGGTCGGCGACTGGGCCAACTGGGAGGAGTTCCGCAGGCTGGAGAGTCTCGGGCTCACCATGTACGGCCAGATGACCGCCGGCTCGTGGATCTACATCGGTACCCAGGGCATCCTCCAGGGCACCTACGAGACCTTCGCCGCCGTCGCCAACAAGCGCTTCAACGGGACCCTCGAGGGCACCATCACCCTCACCGCCGGCCTCGGCGGGATGGGCGGCGCCCAGCCGCTGGCCGTCACCATGAACGGCGGCGTGGCGATCTGCATCGACTGCGACCCGTCCCGGATCGCCCGCCGGATCGAGCACCGCTACCTGGACGTCGAGGCCAAGGACCTCGCCCACGCGCTGGAGCTCGCCACCGCGGCCCGCGACAAGAAGCAGCCGCTCTCCATCGGCGTGCTCGGCAACGCCGCCGAGCTCGTCCCGCAGCTGCTCGCGATGGACGCGCCGATCGACATCGTCACCGACCAGACCAGCGCCCACGACCCGCTGAGCTACCTGCCGGTCGGCGTCGCCTTCGACGACATGGCCGACATGGCCGCGGCCAAGCCCGCCGAGTTCACCCAGCGGGCCCGCGAGTCGATGGCCCGGCACGTCGAGGCGATGGTCGGCTTCCAGGACCGCGGCGCCGAGGTCTTCGACTACGGCAACTCGATCCGCGGCGAGGCCCAGCTGGCCGGCTACGACCGGGCGTTCGCCTTCCCCGGCTTCGTCCCCGCGTACATCCGCCCGCTGTTCTGCGAGGGCAAGGGCCCGTTCCGCTGGGCGGCCCTGTCCGGCGACCCGCAGGACATCCACAAGACCGACAAGGCCGTCCTCGACCTCTTCCCGGAGAACGAGTCGCTGGCCCGCTGGATCAAGATGGCCCAGGAGAAGGTCCACTTCCAGGGCCTCCCGGCGCGCATCTGCTGGCTCGGCTACGGCGAGCGCGACAAGGCCGGCGAGCGGTTCAACGACATGGTCGCCTCCGGCGAGCTGTCCGCGCCGATCGTCATCGGCCGCGACCACCTGGACTGCGGCTCGGTCGCCTCCCCCTACCGGGAGACCGAGGCGATGCTGGACGGCTCGGACGCGATCGCCGACTGGCCGCTGCTCAACGCCATGGTCAACGTCGCCTCCGGTGCGTCCTGGGTCTCCATCCACCACGGCGGCGGCGTCGGCATCGGCCGCTCGATCCACGCCGGGCAGGTCACCGTCGCCGACGGCACCGCGCTGGCCGGCGAGAAGATCCGCCGGGTGCTCACCAACGACCCGGGCATGGGCGTCATCCGCCACGTGGACGCCGGCTACGACCGGGCCACCGAGGTCGCCGCCGAGCGCGGGGTTCGCGTCCCGATGGGTGAGCTGTGAGCTTTCACCAGATGTGGGCGGAGCTGCTCCCCGTGGGCCGCTCCGCCTCCTCCGGCGGCTACCGCCGCTTCGCCTGGAACTCCGCCGACGCCGAGTGCCGGGCCTGGTTCGAGCAGCAGGCCCGCAACCGCGGCCTGACCTACGAGCTGGACCGCAACGGCAACCAGTGGGCCTGGCTGGGCGATCCGAACGCCGGCGGCGCCGTCGTCACCGGCTCGCACCTGGACTCCGTCCCCGACGGCGGCGCCTTCGACGGCCCGCTCGGCGTGGTGTCCTCCTTCGCCGCGCTGGACGAACTCCGCCTGAGGGGAGTGGAGTTCACCCGGCCGCTGGCGATCGTCAACTTCGGTGACGAGGAGGGCGCCCGGTTCGGCGTGGCCTGCATCGGCTCCCGGCTCAGCGCCGGGGTGCTCAGCCGCGAGGCCGCGTACGAGCTGCGCGACGCCGACGGCGTCCGGCTGCCCGACGCGATGGAGCGGGCCGGCTACGACCCGACCGCGATCGGCGCGGACGGCGACCGGCTGGCCCGGATCGGCGCCTTCGTCGAACTCCACGTCGAGCAGGGCCGGTACCTCGCCGAGGACCAGCCGGTCGGCGTGGCCAGCGCGATCTGGCCGCACGGCCGCTGGCGGTTCGACTTCCACGGCGAGGCCAACCACGCCGGCACCACGCGGATCGAGGACCGCCGCGACCCGATGCTCACCTACGCCAATACCGTGCTCTCCGCGCGGAAGAAGGCGAAGCTGGCGGGCGCGCTGGCCACCTTCGGCAAGGTCGCGGTCGAGCCCAACGGCACCAACGCGATCGCCTCGCTGGTCCGTGGCTGGCTGGACTCCCGGGCCGCCGACGAGCGCACCCTCACCGAGCTGGTCGCCGAGATCGAGCGGGCCGCCGCCGAGCGCGGCGAGCGCGACGGCGTCCGGGTCGAGCTGACCCGCGAGTCCTACACCCCGGTGGTGGACTTCGACGGCCCGCTGCGCGACCGCCTCGCCAAGCTGCTGGCCGCCCCGGTGCTGCCCACCGGCGCGGGACACGACGCCGGGATCCTGGCGTCCGCGATCCCGACCGCCATGCTGTTCGTACGAAACCCGAGCGGTGTCTCCCACTCCCCGGCCGAACACGCCGAGGAGGCCGACTGCCTCGCCGGGGTCGCCGCCCTGGCCGACGTACTGGAGGACCTGGCGTGTCAGTGACCTCATCGACCTCCGTGGCCTACTGGGCGCAGTACGCATGGCTGCCGCACCCCAACGGGCCGGTGGTCGAGCAGGACGTGCTGATCACCACCGGCCCCGACGGGAAGATCGCCCAGGTGGAGCCGGACAGCGGACCCTGCCCGCCCGACGCCGTCCGCCTCGACGGACTGCTGGTGCCCGGCCAGGCCAACGCCCACTCGCACGCCTTCCACCGGGCGCTGCGCGGGCACGTCCAGGTCGGCTCCGGGACGTTCTGGACCTGGCGCGACACCATGTACCGGTTCGCCGGCGCGCTCGACCCGGACGGCTACCTGGAACTCGCCACCGCCGTCTACGCCGAGATGGCGCTCGCCGGGATCACCGCCGTCGGCGAGTTCCACTACCTGCACCACGCGCCTGGCGGCGCCCGCTACGGCGACCCCAACGCGATGGGCGAGGCGCTGATCGAGGCCGCCGCCCGGGCCGGCATCCGGATCACCCTGCTCGACACCTGCTACCTGTCCTCCGGCTTCGGCGCCGAACCGACCCGGCCGCAGCTGCGCTTCAGCGACGGCGACGCCGACGCCTGGGCCGAGCGGGCCGACGCGCTCAAGCCGCGCGAACACGCCCGGATCGGCGCCGCAATCCACTCGGTGCGGGCCGTCCCCGCCGAGCAGCTCGGCACCGTCGCCCACTGGGCCGCCATGCGCAAGGCGCCGCTGCACGTCCACCTGTCCGAGCAGACCGCCGAGAACGACGCGTGCCTCACCGCACACGGCGTCACCCCGACCCGGCTGCTCGCCGACCACGGCGCGCTCGGGCCGCGCACCTCGGCCGTCCACGCCACCCACCTCACCGACGAGGACGTCAAGCTCCTCACCGACAGCTCCACCACCATCTGCATGTGCCCCACCACCGAGCGGGACCTCGCGGACGGCATCGGCCCGGCCCGCCGGCTCGCCTCGGCCGGCTGCCCGGTCACCCTCGGCAGCGACAGCCACGCGATCATCGACCCGTTCGAGGAGGCGCGCGCGCTGGAGCTGGACGAGCGGCTGCGCACCCGCACCCGCGGGCACTGGACGGCGAACGCTCTGCTGCGGGCCGGCACCGAGGACGGGCATGCCTCGCTCGGCTGGCCGGAGGCCGGGCGGATCGAGGCCGGCGCGCTCGCCGACTTCACCGTGATCGCCCT
This sequence comes from Streptomyces kaniharaensis, assembly GCF_009569385.1. NCBI lineage: Bacteria > Bacillati > Actinomycetota > Actinomycetes > Kitasatosporales > Streptomycetaceae > Streptomyces > Streptomyces kaniharaensis. Next base: position 2,136,938 of record NZ_WBOF01000001.1, on the reverse strand, counting down.
CGACTCGGTGCGCACCGCCGGGCCGCCGCCCCGGCTCGGCGCCGAGATCGCGGTCTTCGCGGCCTCGGCGGCGGACGTGCGGCACGTCGTGGTCGGCGGGCGGCACGTCGTCCGGGACGGCGTGCACCAGCTGGTGGCCGACGTGCCGGGGGCGCTGCGCTCCGCGATCGGCGCGCTGGACTGCTGAACGTTCTTGTCCAACTCCCTTCGGAAGGCGTTGTCTTGAGTACCAGGACCACCTTGATCACGGGCATCGGCAGCCTGGTCACCAACGACCCCGGGCAGGGCACCGGCCCGCTCGGCCTGCTGACCGACGCGGCCGTGGTGATCGACGGCGACCGCGTCGCCTGGGTCGGCCCGGCCGCCCAGGCCCCGGCGGCGGACGAGCGCGTCGACGCCGAGGGCCGGGCGCTGCTGCCCGGCTTCGTCGACTCGCACGCCCACCTGGTGTTCGCGGGGGACCGCACCGCCGAGTTCAACGCCCGGATGTCCGGCCAGTCGTACACCGCCGGCGGGATCCGGACCACGGTGGCCGCCACCCGGGCCGCGAGCGACGCCGAACTGGACGCGAACCTGGCCGGGTTCGTCCGGGAGGCGCTGCGCCAGGGCACCACCACCATCGAGTGCAAGTCCGGCTACGGGCTGACCGTGGCCGACGAGGCCCGGGCGCTGCGGATCGCCGCGAAGCACACCCCGGAGACCACCTACCTGGGGGCGCACATCGTGGCCCCCGAGTACGCCGAGGACCCGGCTGGCTACGTCGACCTGGTCACCGGCGAGATGCTGGACGCCTGCGCTCCGCACGCCCGTTGGGTGGACGTGTTCTGCGAGAAGGGCGCCTTCGACGGCGACCAGGCGCGGGCCGTCCTGACGGCGGGCATCGAGCGCGGCCTCACCCCCCGGGTGCACGCCAACCAGCTCACGTACGGGCCGGGCGTGCAGCTCGCCGTCGAGCTGGGGGCCGCCTCGGCGGACCATTGCACCCACCTGACGGACGAGGACGTGGCGGCGCTGGCGGGTTCGGCGACGGTCGCGACCCTGCTGCCGGGGGCGGAGTTCTCCACCCGCGCCGAGTACCCGAGCGGCCGTCGGCTGCTGGACGCGGGCGCGGTGGTGGCGCTGTCCACCGACTGCAACCCGGGCTCCAGCTTCACCAGTTCGATGGCGTTCTGCATCGCGGTGGCGGTGCGGGAGATGGGCATGACGCCGGACGAGGCGGTCTGGGCGGCGACGGCGGGCGGCGCCCACGCCCTGCGGCGCAGCGACGTGGGCACGATCGCGGTCGGCTCGCGCGCGGACCTGCTGCTGTTGGACGCGCCCTCACACGTGCACCTCGCGTACCGCCCGGGTGTGCCGCTCACCGCGGCCGTCTGGCGGGCAGGCGTCCGGGAAGTCTGAGACCCGGACGGCGGGAGGCCCCCGCGCCCCCGGGGTGGCGGGCGCGGGGGCCTTCGTCGATCCGATGCCGCGGCTATCCGATGCCCGGCTGTCCGATGCCCAAGGAGCGCTTCAGGAAGGACAGTTCGTGCAGCAGCAGGTTCTCGGCCACCGTCTCGTCGGTGGGGGAGTGGCCGGTGTTGCTGAGCGGGAGGACCTCGTGGGGGCGGCCGGCGGCGAGGAGGGCGCTGGAGAGCCGCAGGACGTGGACGGGGAACACGTTGTCGTCGGCCAGGCCGTGGATCAGCAGCAGCGGGCGGCGCAGGTTCGGTGCGTCGGCGATCAGCGAGCTGATCTCGTAGCGCTCGGGGTGCTCGTCGGGGTGGCCGAGGAAGCGCTCCACCCAGTGGGTGTCGTAGAGCCGCTGGTCGGTGGGGGCGCCCCCGGCGGAGGCGGCGTGGAAGAGGTCCGGGCGCCGTAGGACGGCGAGCGCGGCGAGGTAGCCGCCGTAGGACCAGCCGCGGATGCCGACCCGGCCGAGGTCGAGCAGCCCGGGCCGCAGCCGGGCGAGCTCGTGGAGGCCCTCGACCTGGTCCTCCAGGGCGGGGGTGGCCCGGTCCGCGAAGATCGTCTTGTCCCAGCGGGGACCGCGCCCCGGCGTGCCGCGGCCGTCGATGACGAGCACGGCGAAGCCCTGGTCGGCGAACCACTGCGAGACCAGGTCCCACCAGCCGCCGCCGGTGGTGACGATGTTCATCGCGGGCCCGCCGTACGGGTCGAGCAGGACGGGCAGCGGGCCGTCCTCGGGGCGGTGTCCGGCGGGGAGGAAGAGCGCGGCGCGCAGTTCTCGCGGGCCGAGGCGGAGCAGTTCGGGGCGCGCGGTCAGGACGGGCGGCTGGGCGTGCGAGGTCAGCGGGAGCGCCGGGGCGCCGTCGCGGTGGACGGTGGTCCGGCCGGCCGGGAAGCGCTCGGAGCGGGTGGTGAGGACCAGCGTGCCGCCGTGCCGAACACCGGTGTGGACGCCTGGGCCGTCGCTCAGCCTCCGTATGCCGAGGTCGGGTTCGTACAGCCAGAGGTGGGTCTCGGTGGGGTCGTCGAGGGCGGTGAACAGCACCTGCCCGCCCTCCGTCCCGAGCACCTCGCGCAGCTGGAGGCCGGCGGGGGTGACGGGCTTGCCGTCGACGGTGAGGTGCCGGGTGTCGCCGTGGTCGGCGGAGTCGACGAGGGCGCCGGAGGCGGTGCGCACCGGCAGGCCGGGGACGAGTTCGACCCAGTGCTCGTCGCGCCGCTCGGCGAGCAGCCGGGTGCTGCCGTCGGGCTCGATCGCCAGGGTGCGGACGGTGCGCTGGTCGCGGGTCTGCACGGCGGCGTACGGGCCGTGGCCGTCCCAGCCGGCGGCGGTGAGGTACTCGAAGCCGGCCCGGTCCCAGCGGACTTCGGTGCGGCCCCCATTCCCGGTGTGATCAGTGTCCAGGCCCAGCAGCCAGAGCGACACGTCGGCGTTGGCGGTGCCGGCCGACGGGTACCGGACGACGCGCGGCCGCCGCTGCGGATCGGCCGGGTCGGCGAGGTAGAGGCGGGCGACCGGGCGGTTGTCGACGCGGGCGACGAGCAGTGCGGTGCCGTCCGGTGACCACCAGTGGGCGCGGCTGCGGTGCATCGACTCGCCGGCGACGTGGTCGGCGACGCCGTACGTCACGTCCCCGGCCTCGGGTTCGGCGAGCGCCCGGTCGCCGCTGCCGTCGGCCCCGACCACGCGGAGGGCGCCGCCGCCGACGTAGGCGATCCGGTGGCCGGCCGGGTCGAGGCGCGGGTCGTACACCTCGGTGGCGGTGGGGATCCGGCGGACGGTGCCGTCGGTGGTGTCGGCGAGCCAGAGTCCGCCGCCGAGGGCGAAGACGGCGAGCCGGCCGGTGGCGTCGGTGCCGTACGCGGTGATGCCGGTGGCGGCGACCCGGGCGCGTTCACGGCGGACGCGTTCGACCTCGGGGAGCTCGGTGTCGGCGGCGAGGGTGGACGGGTCGACGAGCAGCCGTTCCGCGCCGGTGGCGGTGTCGAGCTCCCACAGACAGGTGAGCGGGTCGGTGCCGCCCCGGCTGCGCAGGAACAGGACGGTGCCGCCGTCGGCGGTGACGGCCGGGTGGGCGGGGGTGCCCAGGGCGAAGCGCCGGGTGCGGGCGAGCTGGCGGGGCAGGGTGTCGGTCGGCATCCCGTCACCTTCGCACGGCGTTGGCGGGCCACGCCGGGAAGAACGACCGGGGCCGGTGCGGATCTCAGGAATCCGCACCGGCCCCGGAGGCGGTGTCGCGCAGGAGGCCTGCGTCAGTGGACGTCGCCCATGAGCGCGACGACCTTCTTGCGGTACATCGCCAGACCCACACCCGCGATGAGGGCCATCACGCCCTGGACCGCGAAGTACCAGGTGCTGCCGACCACGTCGTCGCCCAGCACGAGCTGGAAGATGGCGGCGACGCAGTCGCCCGCGGTGACGGCGAGGAACCAGACGCCCATCATCTGGCTGGCGTACTTGGTGGGCGCCAGCTTGGTGGTGACGGACAGGCCGACCGGGGAGAGGGTGAGCTCACCGATGGTCTGGACCAGGTAGACCATGGTCAGCCACAGCGGGGTGACCTTGGTGTCGCCCGAGGCGGCGGCCATCGCCAGCATCATGACGATGAAGGAGGCGCCGATCATCAGCAGACCGAAGGCGAACTTCATGGTGGTGCTGGGGTTCTTCGACCGGCGGGCCAGGGCGACCCAGAACCAGGCGAAGACCGGGGCCAGCGCCATGATGAACAGCGGGTTGAGCGACTGGAACCAGCTGGACGGGAAGTCGACCCCGAGCAGCGTGGACGCGGTGTGCTCGTCGGCGAAGATGCTCAGCGTCGAGCCGGACTGGTCGTAGATCATCCAGAACACGGCGGCGGCGACGAAGAACCAGATGTAGCCGCTCATCTTGGACTGCTCGGCGGAGTCGAGGTCCTTGTCGCGCTTCACCTTGGCGAAGACGATCACCGGGATGGCGATGCCCGCGATGGACAGCGGCCAGAGCACCCAGTCGATGGTGAAGGAGCCGCTCAGCGCCAGCGCGGCGTAGATGACCGCCGCGACGCCCAGCCAGATGCCGGCCTTCATGAAGACCGAGCGCTTCTCGGCCGGGCTGATCGGCGAGGTGACGACGTCGCTCTTCGGGCTCAGGTGGCGGGTGCCCAGCAGGAACTGGAGCAGGCCGAGCGCCATGCCGAGGCCGGCCAGGGCGAAGCCGAGGTGCCAGTTGACGCTCTGGCCGACGGTGCCGATGACCAGCGGGGCCGCGAAGGCACCGAGGTTGATGCCCATGTAGAAGACGGTGAAGCCACCGTCGCGGCGCGGGTCGTTGGGGCCGTCGTAGAGGTGGCCGACCATCGTGGAGATGTTGGCCTTCAGCAGGCCCGAGCCGACCGCGATGAACGCGAGGCCGACGAAGAACGAGGCGCTGAACGGAACGGCCAGCAGGAAGTGGCCGATCATGATGATCGTGCCGCCGACCGCGACGGTCTTGCGAGCGCCGAGGAATCGGTCGGCGATCCACCCGCCCGGGAGGGCCAGCAGGTAGACCATCGCCGTGTACACGCTGTACACGGCGGCGGCAACGGCCGTCTTCATGCCGAGGCCGCCGTCCGCGATGGAGGCGGTCATGTAGAGCACCAGCAGGGCACGCATGCCGTAGTAGCTGAAGCGCTCCCACATCTCGCTCATGAAGAGAGTGGCGAGGCCTCGGGGGTGACCGAGGAAGGTCTTGCCGCTGGGGGAGGCCGACTTGAGGCCGGAGTCCAGGGTCGTAGACGCCATGAGTAGGGGTTCCTTGCCTGACAGCGTCCGCCTGAGGGGGTGGCGGCGGACGTGGACGGAAACACTCTACGTGGCGATATTGGGCGTTATCAGATGACAAAAACCATGAATCAGGTGGGGGAATGATCAAGATCGCAGAAGATCGACCTGATTGATCCATGGTAAATGCCCATCTCTTCCTTCGGTTGCAAGATCCAAAGGCGGAATCTTCAGCAAACAGCCGGTCGGCAGCTGTTCGTTGAGCGGACGCAAAGCCTTATATAACGATCACGCTCTGTGAACTACTTCACAGGGCGATCGGCCATACCCCGGCGGACTACCATCACCACATGACCTGTGTGCTGCTCGCCGAGGACGATCCGGCGATCTCCGAACCGCTGGCCCGGGCCCTGCGCCGCGAGGGCTACGAGGTGCTCGTCCGCGAGGACGGCCCCACCGCGCTCGCCGCCGGCCTGACCGAGGAGGTCGACCTCGTCGTCCTCGACCTCGGCCTGCCCGAGATGGACGGCCTGGAGGTCTGCCGCCGACTGCGCGCCGACGGCAAGAGCTGCCCCGTCCTGGTGCTCACCGCCCGCGCCGACGAGGTGGACACCGTCGTCGGCCTCGACGCCGGCGCCGACGACTACGTCACCAAGCCGTTCCGCCTGGCCGAGCTGCTCGCCCGCGTCCGGGCGCTGCTGCGGCGCGGCAACGTCGACCAGCTCACCACCGGCGCGCACGGCGTGAAGATCGACATCGAGTCCCACCGCGCCTGGCTCGGCGAGGAGGAGCTCACCCTCTCCGCCAAGGAGTTCGAGCTGCTGCGCGTGCTCGTCCGGGACGCCGGCCGGGTGGTCACCCGCGAGGAGATCATGCGGCAGGTCTGGGACACCACCTGGTGGACCTCGACCAAGACCCTCGACATGCACATCTCCTGGCTGCGCAAGAAGCTCGGCGACGATGCCGCCAACCCGCGCTACATCGCCACCGTGCGCGGAGTCGGTTTCCGGTTCGAGAAGAATTAGCCCCGTACGCGGAGCGTGGCCGGAGCCCGGCCCATGAAGAGGAACACCACGGGGAGCGGCAGCGTGAAACGCCGGATGATCAACTCGCTGCTGTGCGTCGTCCTGGTGGTGGTCGTGGTGTTCTGCGTGCCGCTGGCCCTGGTCGAGAAGCGCACCATCGTCAGCTCGGCCCAGGACCGGGTGGACGCGGCCGCGGTTCGGGTGCTCGCGCTGGTGGAGAACCGGATCGCGGCCAACGAGGGGGTCACCGGGCGGGCCTTCGAGAGCCAGGTCACCGAGGGCAGCTACATCGAGGTGCAGATCCCCGGCCAGGCGGTCGTCTCGGCCGGTGAGCGCCCGGCCGGGAACCACCTGCTGAAGGCCGTGGAGCACGGCAACAGCGGCGAGACGGTCACCGTCGAGCAGTCCCGCGAGGGCGTCGACCACGAGATCGCCAACATGCTGCTGCTCCTCGGCGTGGTCGCGTTGCTCGCCGTCCAGGCCGCCGTCGCCCTCGCCGTCTGGCAGGCCAAGCGGCTCGCCCGCCCGCTCACCGACCTCGCCGAGACCGCCGAACGGCTCGGCTCCGGCGACCCGCGCCCGCGCGACCGCCGCTACGGCGTGCCCGAACTCGACCGGGTCGCCGAGGTGCTGGACGTCAGCGCCGAGCGGATCGCCCGGATGCTCACCGCCGAACGCCGGCTCGCCGCCGACGCCTCGCACCAGCTGCGCACCCCGCTCACCGCGCTGTCCATGCGGCTGGAGGAGATCACCGCCCTCGCCGAGGACCCGGAGACCGTCAAGGAGGAGGCGACCATCGCCCTCCAGCAGGTCGAGCGGCTCACCGACGTCGTCCAGCGGCTGCTCACCACCCAGCGCGACCCGCGCAGCCCCACCGCGGTCGCCTTCGACCTGGACGAGGTCATCAAGCAGCAGGTGGAGGAGTGGGGCCCGTCCCTGCGCGAGACCGGCCGGGTGCTCACCCTGGAGGGCCTGCGCGGCGTCGTCGCGGTCGGCACCCCGGGCACGGTCGCCCAGGTGCTCGCCACCCTGATCGAGAACTCGCTGATGCACGGCGCCGGGGCGATCACCCTGCGGGTGCGGCCCTCCGGCACCTCGGTCGTCGTCGAGGTGCAGGACCAGGGCGCCGGGGTGCCTCCGGAGCTGGGCAACCGGGTCTTCGAACGCGCGGTCAGCGGCCGCAACTCGACGGGGATCGGGCTGGCCGTCGCCCGCGACCTCGCGGAGGCGGACGGCGGCCGGCTCGAACTGCTCTCGCTGAAGCCACCGGTGTTCGCCCTCTTCCTCGGCCGCAGCCAGGGCGAGGACTAGCGGCCGGGGCGAGGACTGGGCACCGGTGCCCGGTCGTCAGCCGGGCATCACCCCGAGCTGGCGCATCAGGCCCATGACGTCCCACTGCCACCAGCCTTCCTTGATCTTCCCGTCCTTGAACTTGAAGGTCGTCGTCCCGCGCCCGGTGACGGACTTGCCGGTGTTCGGCACGCCCATGAAGTCGGCCTTCTGCGTGGCGTGCCAGGTCCACCGGGTGGCGACCTCGTCGCCCTCGGAGATCTGGCTCTCGATCGAGAAGGTGAAGTCGAAGGCGCCCATGTAGCCGCCGCAGCGGTCCCGGAACGCCGCTATGCCGACAGCGTCCCCCTCGCTGCCGAAGTCGTGGTCGCGGTAGTCGTCGGCCATGCACTCGTCGATCACGTCGAGGTTGCCCTTGGCGATCTCGTCGAAGACCCGGTTCGCGGTGGTCTTGTTGAACTGGGAGTCGCGGACCACGTCGAGATCGGTGAAGGTGGGCGGCGCGTCGCAGAGCGCCACCATCTCGCGGAAGATCCGGTCCGTCTCGGGCAGGTTCGAGTTCCTCATCGCCTCCTCGTAGGAGGGGAATTCGACGATCTCCACCACGTGCTTGGTGTCGGCACGGTCGGTGGCGACCACCGCGTGAGAGGCGGTTCGCTTGCCCTTGGTCGTCTCGGCCCAGGTGTCCATGAGCCGGTTGAGGTCGTCGAGCTTGTCGGTCTTGCAGTCGATGATCTGGACGAACGCCATGGCGAGCCCTCCTGGGAAACCCCCCTGGCCTCGATCGTTCGCCGGCCGTGCCCGCCTCCGGTAACCACTGTCCTTCCGGGATGCGGGCCGGGCAACTCGGGGAATGCGCGGGGCCCGTGAGCACGTGCTCACGGGCCCCGCGTCGAGGTGTGCGGGCCCTACTCGGCCTTGGCGTACCGGATCTCCTCGGCGGCCAGCATCAGCTCGGCCTGGGCGGCCAGTTCGCCGCCGGTGGCCGCAGCCGCCGCCCCAGTCCCGGGGGTCTCGGGCAGGGCCTTGAACACCCAGGTGCGGTACGAGATGAAGCGGAACACCGTGCCCAGCCCGAGGCCGACGACCTTGGCGGCGACCTGCTCGAGGTGCGAGTCCAGGCCGAGCACGTACACCGAGAAGCCGAGCAGCCCGGTCTCGATCAGCATGCCGATGCCGCTGAACACCAGGAACAGCGTGATCTCCCGCTTGCGGGAGGCGGCGTCGCGGTCCCGGTAGAGCCAGTAGCGGTAGCCGAGGTAGTTGGTGGCGATGGCGATCAGCGTGGCGGCGATGTTCGAGCGCAGCGTGGCCAGATGCAGGCCGTTGATGCAGACCCAGAACACGACGAAGTTGACCACCACGCCGCCCAGGCCGACGATGCCGAACTTCACGGCTTCTCCCGTGAGCCCGCGCAGTTTCTGCGCCAGCGGGGTGCTTGAAGCTGCGGACTTCGCCATACCGGGCTGCCTCCATGTGCCTGCGGTCGAAAGGGCGGTGCGCGGGGTACGTTGCCCGCCCCTTGTGCCCTGCGTGCACGCACATGATCGGACTGCGTAGACCAGGACCTGGCCGTCCAGGCTACCGGTTTCCACCGAACGGCTCAGCCGCCAGGGCCCAAGTTGACATCTACGCGCGTCCACTACTCACGGCCCACCCGCGGCTCCAAAGTGCCCGACCGGCCCGGATATCCTGGCGGGGTGACTTCCCCGGGCAACGCGAATTTTCCAGTGGTGGGCATGATCGGCGGCGGGCAGTTGGCCCGCATGGCACACCAGGCGGGTATCCCGCTCGGGGTCAGGTTCAAGCTCCTCGCCGACACGCCCCAGGACTCTGCGGCACAGGTCGTCTCCGAGGTGGTGCTCGGCGACTACCGCGACCTCGACACGCTGCGCCGCTTCGCGGCCGACTGCGACGTGATCACCTTCGACCACGAGCACGTCCCGACCGAGCACCTGCGGGCCCTGCAGGCCGACGGCATCGCCGTCCGGCCCGGCCCGGACGCGCTGGTCAACGCCCAGGACAAGGGCGTGATGCGGGCCAGGCTCGACTCCATCGGCGCGCCCTGCCCCCGGCACCGGATCGTCGCCGACCCGGCCGACGTCACCGCGTTCGCCGGCGAGGGCGCGGGATACCCGGTCGTGCTGAAGACCGTCCGCGGCGGCTACGACGGCAAGGGCGTCTGGGTCGTGAAGGACGAGCAGGAGGCGCAGGCCCCCTTCCTGGCCGGCGTCCCGGTACTGGCCGAGGAGAAGGTCGACTACGTCCGCGAGCTGGCCGCCAACGTGGTCCGCTCGCCCAGCGGCCAGGCCGTCGCCTACCCGGTCGTGGAGAGCGTCCAGGAGGACGGCATCTGCGCCGAGGTCATCGCCCCGGCCCCCGACCTCGACCCGGCCCTCTCCGACGAGGCCCAGCAGCTCGCCCTGCGCATCGCCGGCGAGCTCGACATCACCGGCCACCTCGCCGTCGAGCTGTTCCAGACCCGGGACGGCCGGATCCTGGTCAACGAGCTGGCCATGCGCCCGCACAACTCCGGGCACTGGACCCAGGACGGCGCGGTCACCTCGCAGTTCGAGAACCACCTGCGGGCCGTGCTGGACCTCCCGCTCGGCGACCCCCGGCCGCGCGCCGGGTGGACGGTGATGGTCAACGTCCTCGGCGGCGACTACCCGGACATGTACCACGCCTTCCTGCACTGCATGGCCCGCGACCCGGGCCTGCGCATCCACATGTACGGGAAGGACGTGAAGCCCGGCCGCAAGGTCGGCCACGTCAACGTCTTCGGGGACGACCTCGACGACGTCCGCGAGCGCGCCCGTCACGCGGCCGCCTACCTGCGAGGAACGATCACCGAATGACTTCTCCTCTTGTCGGCATCGTCATGGGCTCGGACTCCGACTGGCCCGTCATGGAGGCCGCCGCGCAGGCCCTCGACGAGTTCGAGATCTCCTACGAGGTCGACGTCGTCTCGGCCCACCGGATGCCGCGCGAGATGGTCGAGTACGGCGAGAACGCGCACCGGCGCGGCCTGAAGGCGATCATCGCGGGCGCTGGCGGCGCCGCCCACCTGCCGGGCATGCTCGCCTCCGTCACCCCGCTGCCGGTCATCGGCGTGCCGGTGCCGCTGCGCTACCTGGACGGCATGGACAGCCTGCTGTCGATCGTCCAGATGCCGGCCGGGGTGCCGGTCGCGACCGTCTCGGTGGCCGGCGCGCGCAACGCGGGCCTGCTCGCCGTGCGCATGCTGGCCGCGTTCGACCCCGAACTCACCGAGCGGATGACCGACTTCCAGACCGAGCTGAACAACCAGGCCACCGAGAAGGGCCGGAAGCTCCGCGCCAAGGTGGCCGGCTCCGGCTCCTTCGGCTTCGGCAAGTAGCCGGTCGAGGGGCCCGCGGCGGGGTTCGGGTAGAACAGGTCGCATGACCTCTGAGCTGGACTCCCCGACCCCGCTGGACCGCGCCCGGGCCCTGCTGCGCACCGCCCCCGTGGTGGACGGCCACAACGACCTCCCGTGGGCGATGCGCGAACAGGCCGGCTACGACCTCGGCGCGCTCGACCTCGCCCGCGACCAGAGCGACCGCCTGCACACCGACCTCGCCCGCCTCGCGGAGGGCGGGGTCGGCGCGCAGTTCTGGTCCGTCTACGTGCCCACCCGGCTGGCCGGGGACCACGCGGTCAGCGCCACCCTGGAGCAGATCGACTTCGTCCACGCCCTCGCCGAGCGCTACCCCGACCGGCTCCGGCTCGCCCGCACCGCCGACGACATGGAGACCGCCCGCGCCGAGGGGCGGATCGCCTCCCTGATGGGCGCCGAGGGCGGCCACTCCATCGACTGCTCGCTCGCGACCCTGCGCGCCCTGTACGAGCTCGGCGTCCGCTACCTGACGCTCACCCACAACGACAACGTGCCGTGGGCCGACTCCGCGACCGACGAGCCGGCGGCCGGCGGGCTCACCCGGTTCGGCGAGGAGGTCGTCCGGGAGATGAACCGGCTCGGCATGCTGGTCGACCTCTCGCACGTCTCCGCCGACACCATGCGCGACGCCCTGCGGGTCACCGAGGCGCCGGTGGTCTTCTCGCACTCCTCCGCCCGCGCGGTCTGCGACCATCCGCGCAACATCCCGGACGACGTGCTCGCCCAGCTGCCCGCCAACGGCGGCGTGGCGATGGCCACCTTCGTGCCCAAGTTCATCCTGCCCGCCGCCATCGAGTGGACGGCCCGGGCCGACGAGAACATGCGCGCCCACGGCCTCCACCCGCTCGACACCACCCCCGCCGGGATGGCCCGGCAGCGCGCCTTCGAGGCGGAGCACCCGCGCCCGATCGCAACCCCGGCCACCGTCGCCGACCACCTCGACCACATGCGCGAGGTCGCCGGGATCGACCACATCGGCATCGGCGGCGACTTCGACGGGACCGCCTTCCTCCCCGACGGCCTCGGCTCGGTGGCCGGCTACCCCAACCTGATCGCCGAACTCCTGCGCCGCCACTGGTCCGAGGCCGACCTGGCCAAGCTCACGTGGCACAACGCCGTCCGCGTGCTGCGCGACGCCGAGTCCATCGCCGCGGGCCTGCGGGCGAGCCGGCGTCCGTCCATCGCGACCATCGCGCAGCTGGACGGCGCGCGGGGCGAGTCCGGCCGTCGACACGTCTCCTGTTGACCCTCCCCTTGGGGCAGACGGGAGCCCGACCGGCGTGGAGGACACCCGGCTGACCCGGGCCCAGATGGAGTACCCGCACATCCTGGGCGCCTACGAGGCGGTCCACCGGGCCGCCGAGGAGGAGGGCCTGGGGGTCATCGGCTCCGCCCGCGAGATCTACTTCGGCCACCACACCGGGCCCGACCCGAACGAGCCGATCTGCGACGTCGCCGTGCCGGTCCGGTAGCGCGGCTCAGCCGAGCCGGGGGATCTCGATGGCGGGGCACCTGTCCATCACCATCGAGACCCCGGCGGCCCGGGTCCGCTCGCAGGCGGCCTCGTCGATCACGCCGAGCTGGAACCAGACGGCCTTCGCACCGATCGCCACCGCCTGGTCGGCCACCTCGCCGGCCAGCGAGCTGTTCACGAACACGTCGACGACGTCGACCGGGAACGGGATCTCGGAGAGCGTGCGGTACCCGGGCTCGCCGAGGACCGTCTCGGCCCTGGGATGGACGGGGACGATCCGCTTGCCGTAGCGCTGGAGGACCTGCGCCACGCCGTGGGCGGCGCGGGCGGTGTTGGTGGAGAGGCCGACCACCGCCCAGGTGTCGCCCGTGCCGGTCAGGATGTCGCGGACCGTGGTGTCGTCGCCGTAGCTCGTCATGCCGGTCCCAACGAAGCCCGCTGGTGCGCGATTCCCGTCCGCCGGTCGCCCGCCGGTCGCCCGCCGACCGCGCGGCGGCCGGCGGGCCTTCGCGCCGGAGCTACATGCCCGGCACGGGCAGGAACTCCAGCGCCAGGATGGTTCCGCCGAAGGACAGGTGGGGGTGATCGGCCAACACCGCGTCCAGGGCCTCGTCGGACTCGGCCTGGAGCACCGAGAACCCGCTGATCTGGTTGGCTCCCTCCTCGCTGCCCCTGCCCTTCAGCGGGCCCAGGGGCGAGCCGAGGTCGACGACGGCGGAGCCCGCCTCCCGGGCCCAGCGCATCCAGGCGTCCATACCGGCCTTGGTCTCCTCCGGAGTTGCCTGGGCCATGCGATCACGGGCCGACTGCGTCGACCAGTAGAGAACGAGGTACTTCGTCATCCGGGCGGGCTCCCTGCTCTCGGGCACGGCCTCCACGGCGGCGTGCCGGGTACCCGCGATGCTCCTGGAGCCGGTCGGCGATGCCGGTCCGACATGCCAGGCCCGCACGCCGGATCGATCGGACGCAGCAGAGCCTGATGGAGCGGAGCCGCCCGGGTTCAGCTCGGGCGGCCCAGGGCGCGGTACGTCCAGCCGGCGGCCCGCCAGGCGTCCGCGTCGAGGACGTTGCGGCCGTCGAGCAGGCGGCGCTCGGCGACCACCGCGCCCAGCTCGGCCGGGTCGAGCGTGCGGAACTCCTGCCACTCGGTGAGGTGGAGCACCACGTGGGCGCCCTCGGCGGCCTCCAGGGCGGAGTCGGCGTAGGCCAGGCCCGGGAACATCTTGCGGGCGTTGTCCATCGCCTTCGGGTCGTAGACGGTGACCTGGGCGCCCTGGAGCTGGATCTGGGCGGCGACGTTGAGCGCGGGGGAGTCCCGGATGTCGTCCGAGTTGGGCTTGAAGGCGGCGCCGAGCACGGCGACCCGGCGGCCCAGGAAGCCGCCGGCGCACTGCTCGCGGGCCAGCTCGACCATCCGGGAGCGGCGCCGCATGTTGATCGAGTCCACCTCGCGCAGGAAGGTCAGCGCCTGGTCCGCGCCGAGTTCGCCGGCCCGGGCCATGAACGCCCGGATGTCCTTGGGCAGGCAGCCGCCGCCGAAGCCGAGGCCGGAGTTGAGGAACTTGCCGCCGATCCGCTCGTCGTGGGCGAGCGCGGCGCTGAGCTGGGTGACGTCGGCTCCGGCCGCCTCGCACACCTCGGCCATCGCGTTGATGAAGGAGATCTTGGTGGCCAGGAAGGAGTTGGCGGCGGCCTTCACCAACTCGGCGGTCGCGTAGTCGGTGACCAGGAACGGCACCCCGGCCGCGATCGGCTCCGCGTACACCTCGCGCAGCAGTCGCTCGGCGCGCTCGCTGTGCGCACCGACCACGATCCGGTCCGGGCGCAGGGTGTCCTGGACGGCGAAGCCCTCGCGCAGGAACTCCGGGTTCCAGGCGAGCTCGGCGTCCGCGCCGACCGGCGCCAGCGAGGCCAGCCGCTCGGCCAGCCGGCTCGCCGAGCCCACCGGCACGGTGGACTTGCCGACCACCAGCGCCGGGCGGGTCAGGTGCGGCGCGAGATCGTCGATGGCGGCGTCCACGTACGACATGTCAGCCGCGAACTCGCCCTTGCGCTGCGGGGTGTTGACGCAGATGAACAGCACGTCGCCGAACTCCGCGGCCTCCTTCACGGAGGTGGTGAAGCGCAGCCGGCCGGTGGACCCTTCGTGCCCGGCCACGTGCTTGACCAGCAGCTCGGACAGCCCCGGCTCGTACATCGGGACGCGGCCGGCGGTCAGCGTGGCGATCTTCTCGGGGTCGATGTCCAGACCCAGCACCTCGAAGCCGAACTCGGCCATGGCGGCCGCGTGGGTGGCGCCGAGGTAGCCGGTGCCGATCACGGAGATGCGGAGGGTCACGGGTTCCCCTTTGTGCGGGCTCGACCAGTACCTCGACCAGTACTGGGTGCCCTGATGCTATCCGCCCGGCGGACCGGCCCCCGAGGCCGCCCGGGCGCCCGGAAACGCTAGGCAGTCGCAGGTCGGAGCCCTAGGATCTCTACTTAACGGTAGTTAACCCGGTAACCAACCCGGACCGATTCGATCACTTCGATCACTGAACGAGGCGGGCATCATGGCGGGCAGCGCAGGGGCGGCTGACTTCGATCTCTTCCGTGTCTCCGAGGAGCACGAGATGCTCCGTGAGGCGGTGCGCGGGCTGGCCGAGGCGAAGATCGCTCCGTTCGCGGCGGAGGTGGACGAGCAGGGGCGGTTCCCGCAGGAGGCGCTGGACGCGCTGCAGGGCAACGACCTGCACGCGGTGCACGTGCCGGAGGAGTACGGCGGTGCGGGGGCGGACGCGCTGGCGACGGTGATCGTGATCGAGGAGGTCGCGCGGGTGTGTGCGTCCTCGTCGCTGATCCCGGCGGTGAACAAGCTGGGGTCGCTGCCGGTGCAGCTGTCGGGCTCGGAGGAGCTGAAGGCGAAGTACCTGGGGGCTCTGGCGCGCGGGGAGGGGATGTTCTCGTACTGCCTGTCGGAGCCGGAGGCGGGCTCGGACGCGGCGGGGATGAAGACCCGGGCGGTGCGGGACGGGGACTTCTGGGTGCTGAACGGTGTGAAGCGCTGGATCACCAATGCGGGTGTGTCGGAGTTCTACACGGTGATGGCGGTGACGGATCCTTCGATGCGCTCGAAGGGGATCTCGGCGTTCGTGGTGGAGAAGGGCGACGAGGGTGTGTCGTTCGGTGCTCCGGAGAAGAAGCTGGGGATCAAGGGGTCGCCGACGCGTGAGGTGTACTTCGACAACGTGCGGATTCCGGCGGATCGGATGATCGGGGCGGAGGGCACCGGTTTCGCGACGGCGATGCGGACGCTGGACCACACGCGGGTGACGATCGCGGCGCAGGCGATCGGTATCGCGCAGGGTGCGCTGGACTACGCGAAGGGGTATGTCCAGGAGCGCAAGCAGTTCGGGAAGGCGATCGCGGAGTTCCAGGGCGTCCAGTTCATGCTGGCGGACATGGCGATGAAGCTGGAGGCGGCGCGGCAGCTGACGTACGCGGCGGCGGCGAAGTCGCAGCGCGGGGACGCGGATCTGACGTTCTTCGGTGCGGCGGCGAAGTGCTTCGCGTCGGACGCGGCGATGGAGATCACCACGGACGCGGTGCAGCTGCTCGGCGGGTACGGGTACACGCGGGACTACCCGGTGGAGCGGATGATGCGGGACGCGAAGATCACGCAGATCTACGAGGGCACCAACCAGGTGCAGCGCATCGTCATGGCCCGCAACCTGCCGTAACCCGGACAGTCCGGGCCCCTGACGCACCGGAGCCCCCGGCCGATTCCGATCGGCCGGGGGCTCCGGCGTTTCCACGCGACCTTCCGCCGGCCCGGCGACCCGCGCCGCAAACTGGAGGAAACCTACAAGGCTGCGGCGGGTGAATCGGTGTTCTTCCCGGCCTGATGGTCTGTCATCCCCCTGGCAGAGTGGCACATGGCTCGACCGCTTCCCGGATCTATCGAACACCGGGAGTGGTCCCGTTTGTGATCTCTCGATAAACCCAGGAGGAAACAGTCCATGAATGTCGACAGCCACCGCGTGGTCGTGACCGGCCTCGGGGCGACCACGCCGCTCGGTGGGGACGTCACCTCGACCTGGGCCGCGATGCTGGCCGGGCAGTCCGGCATCACGGCCATCGAGGAGGAGTGGGCGGCGTCCCTTCCGGTGCGCATCGCGGGCCGGCTCAAGGTCGAGCCGTCCGAGGTCCTCGACCGCGTGCAGGTCAGGCGGACGGACCGTTGCGAACAGGTCGCGCTGATCGCCGCCCGGCAGGCCTGGGCCGACGCGGGCACGCCCGACGTCGACCCGGAACGCCTCGCCGTCGTCATCGGCACCGGCACCGGCGGAGCCGTCACCATGCTCGCCCAGGACGACGTGCTGGAGGCCTCCGGCGTCCGCAAGGTGTCCCCGCACACCGTGCCCATGCTGATGGCCAACGGCCCGGCCGCCATGGTCAGCATCGAACTCGGCGCCCGGGCCGGCGCCCACACCCCGGTCAGCGCCTGTGCCTCCGGCGCCGAGGCGATCGCTCTCGGTCTCGACCTGATCCGGCTCGGCCGCGCCGACGTCGTCGTCGCCGGCGGCGCCGAGGCCTGTGTCTGCCCGCTGCCGATCGCCGGGTTCGCCCAGGCCAAGGCCCACTCCACCCGCAACGACGAACCCGCCCGGGCCTCCCGGCCGTTCGACGTCGACCGGGACGGGTTCGTGATCGGCGAGGGCGCCGCCGTCGTCGTGCTGGAACGCGCCGACTTCGCCGCCGCCCGGGGCGCCCGCACCCACGCCGCGCTCGTCGGCGCCGCGGTCACGTCCGACGCGTACCACATCACCGCCGCCGCGGCCGAGGGCCAGGTCCGGGCGATGCGGCGGGCGATCGCCGAGTCCGGGCTCGCCCCGCAGGACATCGCGCTGGTGCACGCCCACGCCACCTCCACCCAGATCGGCGACCTCGCCGAGGCCGAGTCGGTGAGCGAGGCGATCGGCCTCCACCCGGCCGTCACCGCCACCAAGTCGCTCACCGGGCACCTCTTCGGCGCGGCCGGAGCGGTCGGCGCCCTCGCCACCGTCCTCGCCGTCCGGGACGGCATCGTGCCGGCCACCGCCAACCTGGAACGGCTGGACCCGGCGGTGAAGCTCGACGTCGTCGCCGGAGCCCCGCGCACCGGCGCCGTACCGGCCGCGCTCACCAACGCGTTCGGCTTCGGCGGGCACAACGTCTCGCTGGTGTTCACCCGCTGACCGCGCCGGGCGGTTCGAGCCGGGACGGCGCCGGATAACACAGCGGCGCCACGCGGCGCCCGGCCGGGGGTGGCGAGCGGTGACGGGCCGGTCGTGCCATGATCCCTGCATGGCTTCCAACGTTTTCTTCGACATCACGATCGACGACCAGCCGGCCGGCCGGATCGTCTTCAAGCTGTACGACGACGTCGTCCCGCTGACCGCCCGCAACTTCCGCGAGCTCGCCACCGGCCAGAACGGCTTCGGCTACGAAGGCTCCGGCTTCCACCGCGTGATCCCGCAGTTCATGCTGCAGGGCGGTGACTTCACCAACCACAACGGCACCGGCGGCAAGAGCATCTACGGCGAGAAGTTCGCCGACGAGAGCTTCGCGATCAAGCACACCCGCGCGGGCCTGCTGTCGATGGCCAACGCCGGCCGCAACACCAACGGTTCGCAGTTCTTCATCACCACCATCCCGACCGACTGGCTGGACGGCAAGCACGTCGTCTTCGGCGAGGTCGTCGAGGGCATGGACATCGTGAAGCTCATCGAGTCCAAGGGCTCGCCGAGCGGCCGCACCTCGGCGAAGGTCACCATCGCCAAGTCCGGCATCGTCGAGTAGTCAGCCCAGTAGCCGCCGGACCCACCGGTCCGGTAACGCGTACCGCCCCGCCGTGGAGAGCCGGACCTGCCGACTTCCCACTCCGGGGCGGTGGCGTTTCGGGGGCTTCGCAGGCCGGACCGGCTTCGGGTGGCCGCCCGCGCACGGTGATCAACTTGCCGATGCGGCAACGGAATTCGGCCAGTTCGCCCGGGCATCGCGGGAAACGGGCGCGGAGGCCGCACGGCCCCGCTAGGGTCCGGCGCCATGAGCCTTGACGTTGAGGTCGTCCACGGGGCGACCGACGAACTGGTGGCCGCGTTCGCCGGCCTGCTCCCGCAACTCTCCTCCTCGGCCGAGCCCCTGGACGGCGAGGCGATCGACCGGCTGCTGGCCGCCACCACCAACCGGCTGCTGGTCGCCCGGCTCGACGGGGTGATCGTCGGCACGCTGACCCTGGTGCTCTCCCCACTGCCGTCCGGTCTGCGGGCGCGGATCGAGGACGTGGTCGTGGACTCCGCGACGCGCGGCAAGGGCGTAGGCGCGGCCCTGACCGAGGAGGCGCTGCGGCTGGCGAAGGACGCGGGCGCCCGGACCGTCGACCTGACCTCCCGGCCGTCCCGGGAGGCCGCCAACCGCCTCTACGAGCGCGCCGGATTCCAGGCCCGGGACTCGAAGGTCTACCGCTACGCGGCCGGCTAGGCCCCGGCCCGGCGCAGGAGGTCGGCCCGTCCGACTTCCTGCGCCGGGCCGGGGGAGCAGGACCACATACTCGACGTCCTGATGGACGGCAGGCCGCAGTACCGGCTGGACCAACGCCCCTTACGCGCTCGCCGACTTCGGGCCGACGTACTGGTGGCAGACCACCTCGCCCGAGTCCCACTTCACCCGCTCGACGACCTGCTCCCTAGCGCCACCGCCGCGTCGAGCCGCCGGACCTCCGCCGCACCCAGCGTCGGGTTGGCGGCCCGGCGGGCACGGGCGGCGGCGAGGTCGCCCGGGCCGCCGAGGTGCCGCACCAGGGACGCCAGCACGGCCCGGGCCGCTTCGGCGAGCCCCTCCGGCAGGCTGAACACCGCCTCGGCCAGGATCAGCACGGACATGCCCGCGTCCAGGCCCGGCGGGCCCTCGTCGGCGGTGGCCCAGTCGATCACCACGGGCCCGCGCGGGGTCAGCAGGACGTTTTCGGGGTGCAGGTCCAGGTGCAGGATCCGGTGCGCAGGATCGGCGCCGACCGCGGCGGGCACGGCGTGCAGCCGGTGCAGCAGGCCCGCCAGCAGCTCGCCGGCAGCCTCGGGCGTGATGTCGCCCGCCACCAGGGCGTCCCGCAGGGTGGGGCCGGCCAGCCGTTCCAGGACCAGCTCGCCGGGTGCGGCCCCGGTCCACGCGGCGGGCACCGGGTAGCCGTGCTCCGCGAGGTGCGTCATCACGGCGAGTTCGCCGCCGGTGTCGCTGCCGTCCCGGTACCGCCGCAGCACCCGCCGCCCGTCGAGGGCGAACACGTCCGCCGTCCGTCCGCTGCCCAGCAGCGGCCCCACCCCGTTCGGTTCCGTCACGCGGGGCAGGGTAGCGCCGCGCCCGATCGGTCCGGGTCGGAATCACACAATCACCCCGGGTGGCCGTCCGATCGCTCTAGGCTTTCCATCATGCGGCCGGAGCCGCGGCCAACTCCACTCTCCGCCAAGGTGGTTCACCGATGGAGCCGATGAAACCCATGGAACCGGGCACCGACGACGCCGAGGTGACGTACGAGCAGGTCGTCGTCCTCTCCCTGGCGGAGGGCGAACCGGCCGGCCCGGTACACGTCGCGGTCCGGGTCTTCCGCGAGAGCATGATGGTCAAGCGCGTGGCCGGCTACTGGGTGCGCTGGGACGAGCGTTGGGGCCCGGACGACATCCGCCACCACGCTCGCTGGGTCCCCGACGAGGAGTACGTCCGCCCGGCCCCGGGCCGCCCGGACGGCACGCTGACCGTCACCGTCGCCGCGTACTGGACGTACCAGGCGGACGGGCGCCCGCAGCGGCGGACCAGCGAGACCGTGATCGCCTTCCGGCCCGGCGAGACCGAGCACGAACTCGTCCTGGAGCGCCCCGACCCGCACCACCCGGCCGCCCTCACCGTGCACCTCGCGGACGCCCGGTGGATGGACGGCGGCGGGGGGCGGGAGATCCACTACGGCTACGCGGGCGCCACCGAGGCCGAGGACGCCGACGGCGGCGAGGGGGACTGGCTGGTGCGCTTCCCCGAGTACGTCACCGGGCTGCTGCCGCACCCGAGTTAGGCGCCGGGACCCAGGCCCCCTCCCGCATGCCCACCTTGCGGGCGGGGACACCGGCCCAGATCTCGCCCGGCCCGGTCGAGCGGGTGAGGACGGCGTTGGCGCCGACGATCGTCCCCGCGCCGACGGTCAGCACGCCGTCCTTGCACACCACCTTGGCGCCCGCGCACAGCACCGCGCCGTCCTCGACCACCACCCGCCGCATCGCGCTGCGCTCCTGCGGCACCCACGGGTCGGCCCGCCCGATCGTCACGCCGTTGTACAGCGTCACGCCGGCGCCGAGCGTCGTGTACGGGTGCAGCACGGTGCCGAAGCCGCGGTGGAACACCGTCAGCCCGGGCCCGATCTCGCAGGCTGCCGGCACCTCCACCCCGTAGAGGGCGAGCGCCTCCTGGACCAGGCGGCCCAGGAGGCGGTGGCGTCGGCGGTAGATCAGTGCGGTGACGAGAGACATCCACCCATTGTGTCGACTTCGCTACCGGAAGTCGCGATGGTCGTCACTTGATGTCGGGGACCGCGGTGTCGTTCTTGAAGGCGTCGAAGAGCTGCTTGGACTTGTTGGTGTCCCACAGGACCGCCGACTCCCCGGTCTTGGTCCGGTAGTCCGGGTTGGCGATCGGGATGGTCAGGGACTTGCCGCCGCCGCCGTTGACGTCCTTCATCGCGAGGAAGAGCGAGCCGAGGTCGGACAGCCCGGCGTCCTCGTCGACGATCAGGGTGCCGAGGCCGGCGTCGACCAGCGGGTAGAACGTGAACGGGTCGAGCACGGTGCCGGGGGAGGCGGCCTGGTGGGCCAGCGCGCCGAGGAACTTCTGCTGGTTGCGCATCCGGCCGAGGTCCTGGTCGGCCATCTGGTGGCGCTGGCGGACGAAGGCGAGGGCCTGGGTGCCGTTGAGGGTCTGGTCGCCGGCCTTGAGGTCGAGGCCGGAGTCCTTGTCCTTGATGTCCTGGTCGATGTGCATCTGCACGCCGCCGACCGCGTCGACGATGCCGACGAACCCGGCGAAGCCGATCTCGGCGTAGTGGTCGATGTGGATGCCGGTGTTCAGCTCGACGGTCTGGACGAGCAGCCGGCCGCCGCCGTTGCCGAAGGCCGAGTTGATCTTCGCGGTGGTGCCCTTGACGGCCTTCCCGTTGCTGCCCTGGTGCTCGGGGATCGGCACCCAGGAGTCGCGCGGGATGCTCATCAGGGTGTTCCCGCCGTCCCCGACGTGCAGGATCATCATCGAGTCGCTGCGCTTGCCCTCGTCGTGGCCGGTGTGCAGGTCGTCCTGCTGGGACTCGGTGAGGCCCTGCCGGCTGTCCGAGCCCACGATCAGCCAGTTGGTGCCCTTTCCTGCGGCCGGGCGGCCGGGGTAGTCGGCGAGCACGTTCTCGTGGTTGAGCTTGGAGTCGGCCCAGAACCAGGTGGAGACGGCCGTCACCATGATCGCGCTCAGCAGGCCGAAGGCCGTCCACTTGGCGATCCGCCCCTTCGGCCAGCGACCGCGGGCGGCGGCGGGCGGCTGGGTGCTGCCGGGAGCGCCGAAACCGCCCGGACCGTCCGGTCCACCCGGTCCACCCGGTCCACCCGGTCCACCCGGTCCACCCGGGCGCCCGGGCCCGCCCGGGCCCTGCGGCGGGACGCCGCCGAGGCGGGTCGGCTCAGGCTGCCGCGGCGCCGGAGCGCCCGGCCCGCGCGGGTTCAGCCCGGCCGGCAGCGGCGGCTCGGCCGCCGCAGCGCCTGCGCCGGGCCCGTACGCGCCGCCGCCACCGTTGCCGCTGCCGTACGGGTTCCCGCCGTTGTACGGGTTCCCGCCGCCGCTCGGGCGGCCCTCCTGCCACGTGTTCATGTGGTCGAGGATGCCCGACGCCGGCCGCGGTGACTCCCCCCGGGGTGCCGCACCGGGCCTCTTGTAGCAGTTTTGATGCACGGGTCGGATCGTTCCGGCGCAACTTCCGCGCGGACGTGCCACGGTGGGGCACCGGAGCGCCCGGCGTGATCCGCATCACCCGTGTTCACCAGCTGGAACGATTCTTGACCGGCTCGAACACCGCGTGTTTGCATCGTCGGCATGGATCAGCGACGGACTCTCACGCGTCGGCGGCACGTCGACCTCAGGCGTGTGTCCTGTTCGCTCTGTCGTGGCTGACGCGCGCCCCTCGAAACCCTCTCCCGACTCCCCTTAGCAGCGGCTCTCCCCTCCCCCGGGCCGCCGCGCAGCGCCGTCCCCGCTTCCCGCAGAGGTGAACCCATGGCCACCGTCCTGTCCGTTTCCGGCTCCCCGTCCGCGACCTCCCGCACCACCCGCCTGCTGCGCCACGTCGACGCCCAGCTCGAAGCGCGCGGCCACCACGTGATCCCGTTCGAGGCGCGCAGCCTGCCCGCGCACGCGCTGCTCTCGGCCGACGTCGACCACCCCGAGATCGCCGCCGCCACCGAGCTGTTCGCCCGGGCCGACGGTGTCGTCATCGGCACCCCCGTCTACAAGGCCGCGTACTCCGGCCTGTTGAAGGTCCTGCTCGACGTGCTCCCGCAGTACGCGCTGGCCGGCAAGGCCGTGCTGCCGCTCGCCACCGGCGGGTCGCCCGCACACGTCCTCGCGGTGGACTACGCGCTGCGCCCGGTGCTCAGCTCGATGGGCGCCGGTCACATCACCCAGGGCTGGTTCGTGCTCGACCGCCACATCACCGCCCGGGAGGACGGCGCCACCGTGATCGAGCGGGAGACCGAGGCCCTGCTCGCCCCGGTCGTGCAGTCCTTCGCGACGGCCCTGGAGCGTACGGCGCCACCGGTGCTGACCGGCTGACGAACCGTCGCCCGGGCCCCGTACGGGGCGACCCCGAGACGGGTCGCGGCACCCCCTAGGGGGAGGGGCGTCGCACCCCGTACAACTCCCGTCGGGCCGCTTCCTACCGGCGGATGACGAAGGTTCCGCCGCCCGCTCCTAACGTGGTTCACACATCCCCACCCGTCGGAAAGCGGTCCGGTTCTGTCGGGCCGGCAGCCCGGTCCACCGAGAGGGTGGGGATAACTCCCGGTCGAGAACTACGGCCTTCACCATGTCGCGGGACGGGTGGAGCCCGTGAGGCTGGGGCCAACGGGTGGGCCCACTTCTTAGGAGACTCCAGTGACGACGGCAACAGCCGTGTACGACCCCCAGCTTCCCGGCGGAGAGTCCGCCGTCGCCGCTTCGGCCCGCCAGGTCACCAAGGCGTACGGCGCCGGCGAGACCAAGGTCACCGCGCTCGACGCGGTCGACGTCGACATCCAGCGCGGCCGGTTCACCGCGATCATGGGCCCCTCGGGCTCCGGCAAGTCGACCCTGATGCACTGCCTGGCCGGCCTGGACACGGTCAGCAGCGGGCGGATCCGGATCGGCGGCACCGAGATCACCGGCCTCAAGGACAAACAGCTCACCAGATTGCGCCGGGACAAGATCGGCTTCATCTTCCAGGCGTTCAACCTGCTGCCGACCCTGAACGCGCTGGAGAACATCACGCTGCCGATGGACATCGCCGGCCGCAAGCCCGACCAGGCCTGGCTGGACCAGGTGGTGGAGACCGTCGGCCTGGCCGGCCGGCTCAAGCACCGCCCGACCCAGCTCTCCGGCGGCCAGCAGCAGCGCGTCGCGGTGGCCCGGGCGCTGGCCGCCCGCCCCGAGATCATCTTCGGCGACGAGCCCACCGGGAACCTCGACTCCCGGGCCGGCGCGGAGGTGCTGACCTTCCTGCGCCGCTCGGTGGACGAACTCGGCCAGACCATCGTCATGGTCACCCACGACCCCGTCGCCGCCGGCTACGCGGACCGCGTGCTCTTCCTCGCCGACGGCGTGATCGTCGACGAGATGCACGCGCCCACCGCCGACTCCGTCCTCGAACGCATGCGCCGCTTCGACGGCAAGCGCACCAGCTGACCGGGCGGGACGACACATCATGATCCTCAAGACGTCACTGCGGAGCTTCTTCGCCCACAAGGGCCGGATGGCGCTCTCCCTGATAGCCGTCGTGCTGTCGGTCGCGTTCGTGTCCGGCACCCTGGTCTTCTCCAACACCGCGACCAGCACCTTCGACAAGCTCTTCGCCGCGACCGCCTCGGACGTCTCGGTCCAGCCGCAGAAGCCGGCCGACGACGGCGAGCAGCAGCCCGGCGACAAACTGCCGACCGTCCCGGTCGCGCTCGCCCAGCAGGTCGCCGCGGTGCCCGGCGTGAAGACGGCCGTCGGCCAGGTCATGGTCGGCAACGCGATCCTGGTCAACCCGGCCACCAGCAAGCTGGTCGGCCCGACCAGCGGCGCGCCGACCCTGGTCGGCAACTGGACCGACACCCCGCGCAACCCGATGCACATCACCTCCGGCCATGTGCCGCAGGGCGCGGGCGAGTTGGTGCTGGACGCGGACACCGCGAAGAAGGCCAAGCTCGGGCTCGGCGACCGGCTGCGGGTCGACAACGCCGGCGGCAAGCACGAGTTCACGATCGCGGGCATCGCCTCCTTCTCCACCACCAACCCGGGCGCGGCGCTCGCCTTCCTGGACACCGCGACCTCGCAGCAGGTGCTGCTCGGCGAGCAGGCGTTCACCTCCGTCGAGGCGTTCGGCGACGGCAGCCGGGGTGACGACCAGCTCAAGGCCGACGCCCTGGCCAAGGTGGGCGCCGGCTACCAGGTCAAGACCGCGGCCGAGCAGAAGGCCGAGAACAACAAGAGCGTCGGCAGCGGCCTCGACTTCATGAAGTACGCGATGCTCGGCTTCGCCGGCATCTCGCTGCTGGTCGGCGGCTTCCTGATCATCAACACGTTCTCGATGCTGGTCGCCCAGCGCACCCGTGAGATCGGCCTGCTGCGCGCCGTCGGCGGCAGCCGCGGCCAGGTGAACGGCTCGGTGCTGGTCGAGGCGCTGATCCTCGGCGTGCTCGGCTCGACGCTGGGCATCGGGGCGGGCGTCGGCCTGGCGGTGGGCCTGATCAAGCTGATGAACGCGGTCGGGATGGACCTGAACGCGGGCGACCTGCAGATCGGTACGAACGTACCGATCGCCGCCTACGCGGTCGGCATCCTGATCACCGTGGCCGCCGCCTGGATCCCGGCCCGCCGGGCGAGCAGGATCGCCCCGATCGCGGCCCTGCGCGACCACGGCACGCCGGCCGAGGCCCGCTCCAACATCGTCCGCACGATCATCGGCCTCGTCCTGACGGCGGGCGGCGCCGGCCTGCTGGTGCTCGCCGCCGAGGCCGAGAAGGCGGCCACCGGCGGGCAGTACCTGGGCCTGGGCGTGCTGCTCACCCTGGTCGGCTTCGTGGTGCTCGGCCCGCTGCTGGCCACCACCGTGGTCCGGGTGCTCGGCGCGGCGCTGCCGGCCCTGTTCGGCCCGTCCGGCAAGCTCGCCCAGCGCAACGCGACGCGCAACCCGCGTCGCACCGGCGCCACCGCCGCCGCCCTGATGATCGGCCTGGCGCTCGTCATCGGGGCCTCGGTCTTCACCTCCTCGGCGACCGAGTCCACCAACAAGCAGATCGACAAGAACGTCGGCGCCGACTACACCGTCTCGGCCGGCCGTGCCAGCCTCAGCCCCGACATCCTCGCCGCGATCAAGGCGACCCCGGGCCTGTCGCACGTCACCGAGGAGACCGCCCTGAAGGTCACCCTCACGGCGCCGGACGGCTCGACCGACCGGACCTTCGTCGCGGCCGTGGGCGCCACCTTCGCCGACGACTTCACGATCCCGGCCAGCGCCGGTACGCCCGACACGCTGAAGCAGGGCGGCCTGGCGGTCGGCGAGGACTTCGCCAAGGACCACCACGTCAAGGTCGGCGACCAGGTCGCCGTCGACTACGGCAAGGGCCACACCCAGTCGCTGCCGGTCGGGCTGGTCATCGGCAAGGGCAACTCGCTCTTCAGCGGCGTCCCGTTCGTCGGTCTCGACACCATGACCAAGGCCGTCCCGGCGGCCGACCGGCCGCTGCCCGAGCGGCTGTACGTCAAGGCCGCCGCCGGCGCGGACGCGGCGAAGACGCTCACCGCCCTGCAGGACTCGGTCAAGCAGTACCCGCAGGTCGAGGTCGTGGACAAGGCCGGCTACAAGGAGCTCGTCAAGGGCCAGATCAACACCCTGCTCTACCTGATCTACGGCCTGCTCGGCGTGGCGATCGTGGTCGCGGTGCTCGGCGTGGTCAACACCCTGGCGCTGTCGGTGGTCGAGCGGACCCGCGAGATCGGCCTGCTGCGGGCGATCGGGCTCTCCCGTCGCCAGCTGCGCCGGATGATCCGGCTGGAGTCCGTGGTCATCGCCCTGTTCGGCGCGATCCTCGGCGCGGGTCTGGGCCTCGCCTGGGGCGTGACCGCCCAGCAGGTCCTCAAGGACCACGGGTTGGAGTCGCTGTCCGTCCCGACCGGCACGATCGTCGTCACCCTGATCGCCTCGGTGGTCATCGGTCTGGTCGCCGCTCTCGTCCCGGCCTTCCGGGCCGGACGACTGAACGTCCTCGCGGCCATCGCGACGGACTGAACCACGAGC
Source organism: Streptomyces kaniharaensis (assembly GCF_009569385.1). Taxonomy (NCBI): domain Bacteria; kingdom Bacillati; phylum Actinomycetota; class Actinomycetes; order Kitasatosporales; family Streptomycetaceae; genus Streptomyces; species Streptomyces kaniharaensis. Next base: position 2,109,975 of record NZ_WBOF01000001.1, on the reverse strand, counting down.
CGGGGGGAACGGGGGCGCAGGGGCCGGGTGCGGACAAGCACCCGGCCCCTGCGGCGTCCCCGGGCCATCACCGGCTGAGATGATCGTCCGATGTTCGTCCCGGACGCCCCGCCCCTGCCCAGCGCCGCACCCCTCACCGCGGCCGCCGCCGACCGCTGGCGCGCCGCCCGCGGCGTCTGGCGCCTGGACAGCCGCTGGCTGGCCCTGCTCCCGCTCGCCTTCACGGCCTTCGCCACCGCCGTCGAACCGAGCGGCACCCACTGCAACACCTACGGCGTCTGCCGGAACACCTGGGGCGACGACCTGGGCGCCTGGTCGGTGCTGGCCGAGACGATCCTGCTCGCCGCCAAGGTCCGCGTCCGGGCGCTGATCCCGCCGGCCGTCCTGGCGGTGCTCTGGTACACCCCGGACGGCCTGGTCACCACCGCCGGCCGCTGGACGGCCGTCCTGGTGCACGTCCTGCTCGCCACCGTGCTGATCCGCGCCGAACTCGGCCGCCACCGCGCCCGTCAGCAGCTCGACGAGCTGATGGCCCCGCCCGTCCCGTTCCCGTGGACGGCCGCCGGAGGGCCCTCGCCCGTGGACCCCGGCCGCCCGCCCGTGGTGCGACGCGTGCTCGGCGGCCTGCTGCTCGCCGTCGCCCTGGCGATCCCGCTGCACGGGCTCTGGCAGGAGGCCGGGGACGCCGACCACCGCGCCCGCGCCACCACCGTGACCGGCACCGCGGGCACCACCGACCAGGACGGCGTCCTGACCGTCCGCTACCGCCCGCGCGACGGCGGCCCCGAGCGCACCGTCGACCTCGACGCCACCTGGGCCCGGCAGCCCCGGCCCGGCGAGCGCGTGCCCCTGCTGGTGGACGGCGACTGGGCGGGCGCCGTCGGCGACGAGTACGACGTGCTGGACGACGTCTCCGGCGCCGGCCTGATCGCCCTGCCCGGCCTGCTCCTGCTCGCCTCCGCCTCCAAGGCCTCCGCCCGCCTTCGCCGGCCCCCCTTCGCCGGCTCCGCGCCCGCCCTCGCCGTCCGGGTCCGGGTGGACGCCAAGGGCGACCTGCTGGTCCAGCCGTTCGACGGCCCGTCCGACGGGCCCGCGATCTGGCGGCTGGTCGAGCGCGACCGCTACCGCTGGGCCCGGCACGGCGCCCCGGACGGCACCGGCCCGGGCTGGGTGCCCGAGTGGCTGGAGACCGGCGCGGACGACGGGGACGACTTCCTCCACCCGCACCCCGTGTTCGACGACCACGAGGACCACGAGGACCGCGCGGACGACGAGACCGAGGACCCCGCCCACCAGACCCTCCCGCCCGCCGTGGCCGCCGCCCGTCTCGCCCACGCCGGGCAGACCGTCGACGCCGTCCTCTACCACGGCCCCGACGGCCCGGAACGGCAACTCCTCGTCCGCCCGGGCCTGCTGGAGCGCGACCCGCGCTGGCTGGCCGCCGTGGTCGCCCCCGCCGCCCGCGCCCCGCGCGCCGGCCGGGACGGGCAGCGCTACCACGAGCGCGCGCTCGCGGTGGCCGCACTGACCGCCGAGACGGTGGCCGCCGCGCCCGAACCCGGGCCGGACGCCCGGCCGGTGCCCGCCCGCCGCTGGGAGACGCCGCTCGGCCTGCGGGCCGCCGCGGGCCCGGTCTCCGCCGTCCTGCTCGTCGCGGTCGTCCTCCTCGGCGGTGACGGCTGGTGGGACGGGCTGGTGCGCCCGCTCTGGATCGGCAGCATCGCGATCCTCGCCTGCGGCCGGACGCTGTCCTGGCAGCTGGTCGCCGACCGGGACGGCCTGCGGGTGGCCACCGCGCTGCGCGGCCGCAGCTTCCGGTGGCAGGAGATCAACGCCGCCGCCGTGCACCGCAACCTGCTCACCATCCAGCTGCGCTCCGGCGAGGAGATCACCGTCGGCAGCCGCCCGGCCGCCTGGCTGGCCGGCCACTTCGGCGACCACTACGACCCGGCCGAGCTGGCCCGGACCGTCGCCACCGCCGCCCACCGCCCCGACCTGCGGCCCACGCAGCCGCTGCCGGACCGGCTGGGCAGCCCGCAGCACGCCCTGAACCGGCTCTCGCTGGCCGGCTTCGCGGCCTTCACTGTCGTCCACCACCTCCTGTGACCGGTACGGTTGGCGTCGATGAACACCAAGGCTGCTGAGGAGCTGCCGGCGGTCTCCGTGATCATGCCGGTGCTCAACGAGGAAAGACACCTGCGCACGGCCGTCCGGCACATCCTGGAACAGGACTACGCCGGGCCGATGGAGGTGGTGATCGCGCTCGGTCCGTCGACCGACCGCACCGCCGAGATCGCCGCCGAACTGACCGCCGAGGACCCGCGGGTGCGGACCGTGGACAACCCCACCGGCCGCACCCCCGCCGGGCTCAACGCGGCGATCCGCGGCTCCCGCCACCCCATAGTCGTGCGGGTCGACGGGCACGGCCTGCTGACCCCCGGCTACATCGGCACCGCCGTCCGGCTGCTGGACGAGATGGAGGCGGCCAACGTCGGCGGCATCATGCACGCCGAGGGCGAGACCGAGTGGGAGAACGCCGTCGCCGCCGCGATGACCTCCAAGATCGGCGTCGGCAACGCCGCCTTCCACACCGGCGGCCTGGCCGGCCCGGCGGACACCGTCTACCTCGGGGTGTTCCGGCGCGAGGTGCTGGAGAAGCTCGGCGGCTACAACGAGGAGTTCATCCGCGCCCAGGACTGGGAGCTCAACTACCGCATCCGCCAGGACGGCGGACTGATCTGGTTCACCCCGCAGCTCAAGGTCACCTACCGGCCCCGCCCGTCCGTCAAGGCGCTCGCCAAGCAGTACAAGGACTACGGCCGCTGGCGCCGCGTGGTCACCCGCTACCACCGTGGCTCGGTCAACCTCCGCTACCTGGCCCCGCCGACCGCCTTCCTGGGCTGCGTGCTCGGACTGGTGCTCGGCGCCGCCCTCCACCCCGTCTTCCTCGCCGCGCCCGGCGCGTACCTGCTCGGCATCCTCGGCGGCTCGGTCGTCGAGGGCCGCGGCCTGTCCGTCAAGGCGAAGGCGCTGCTCCCGGTGGCCCTCGCCACCATGCACCTCAGCTGGGGCTTCGGCTTCCTCACCTCGCCGCGCTCGCTGGCCCGCAAGGTGATCGGCAGCACCGCGCCCACCCCGGCGAACGTGCTCTCCGAGGCCGGCTGACCCGACTTCCGCGGGCCCGCCCTCGACGCCAAGGCCGTTCCGCGCGGCGGCAGTTGAGGGCGGGCCCGCTGTTTTGCGCTGTGGGCTACTTCGCGCACACGTCGGTGTCGTCCGCCTGCACCCGCTGGAGGTCCTTGGGCGCCTCGGTCGCCGCCGTCGACGGCGTGGGCGCGGTGAGGACGTCCTTGCCGAGCACCAGCACCAGCGGGCCCTTCGGATCGGCCTTCGGGTCCGGCCGGACGGCGTCGCCCGGCAGGCCGAGGGCGGTCGCCAGGGCCGCCGCCTCGGCATCGTGGCCGGCCGGGTAGGAGACCGAACTGGTCGCCGTGGCAGGCGCGTTGGGGCCCGTCGCGGCCTTGGCGAAGCCCTTGGCCCGCAGCCGGTCCACGGCCTGCTGCGCCTGCCCGCCCGTCCCGCTGCCGTTGCGGACCGTCACCCGGACGCTCTTCGAATCCACCGCCGGGGCGGCGGGTGTGCCGGCGGCGCCGGTGGCCTCCGGCGTGGCCGGGGCGGTCGGGGCCCCGGTGAGCGAGCGGTCGCCGGCGATCATCGAGAACAGATGCCCGGCGTCCGGCTGTTTGAGCACCAGCCGGTTCTCGTCCTTCGGATCGTCCAGGACGGGCACGGTGGCGAAGGTGATGTTCTTGGTGTCGACCTTGCTGATGTCCAGCGCCAGGTCCTTCAGCCTGTCGACGCTGCCGATGCCGGAGTCGACCGTGAGCGCCTTGGTGGCGGCGTCGGCGAGCTTGTAGAGCTTGGTGGGGCTGGTCAGGGTGTCGCCGCTCTTGATCTTGCGGATCATCGAGCTGATGAACTGCTGCTGGAGCGGGATCCGGGTGAGGTCGCCGCCGAACCCGACCGCGTGCCGGGTGCGGACGAAGGCCAGCGCGTCGTCGCCCTGGACCACGTGCCGGCCCTTGCTCATCCGCAGGTGCGAGTCCGGGTCGTTGATGTCCTTGGCCGCGCACACCTCGACCCCGCCGACGGCGGTGGAAAGGGTCTTCACCGCCTCGAAGTTGACCTGGACGAAGTGGTCGACCCGGATGCCGGTGACCTTCTCGACGGTCTTCCAGGTGCAGCCCGGGTCGCGCCCCTCCTGGCCGAGGCTGTTGTTGAACATGTCCCGCGTCGAGCCGGGGACCTTCTTCCCGTCGGCGGTCCGGCACTCCGGGATCGGCACCATCAGGTCGCGCGGGATGCTGATCACCGTCGCGTTGGAGCGGTCCTTGGCGATGTGGAACAGCAGGGTGGTGTCGGCGTGCCCGGTACTGCCCTCGTCGCCGTACTCGCGCCCGAGGCCCTGCCGGCTGTCGGTGCCGAGCACCAGGACGTTCAGCGCGTCCCCGGCCGGCTTGGGCCGTTCGGCCTCGTCGCCCAACTGGACGTCGACGGAGGTCAGGTTGTTGTTGAAGTGCTGGTACAGGTAGTACGCGCCGCCGCACCCGACGACCATCACCAGCGCACCGGCCCCGGCCGTCCACGCGAGTACCCGGCGGCGGCGGGTCCGCTTGGCGGCCGCCGCCCGGCGCTGGGCGGTCCGCCGGCCCTCGGCGGACGGTGGCGCCGCGACCCGGCGGCGCTGGGGCGCAATTCCCGGGGCCGGGTCCAGCCGGTACCGCCCGGTTTCCGGGTCGTGCACCCACTGGTCGGCGGGGTCGACCTCCGGATTGTCCTGCTGCACGGCGGTTCCCTACCTCCGACCGGTGACGGGGCCCGGCCCGCGCGGACGACGGGCCGATCCGGACACACTAGACGAGCCGAAGGCGGGAATTGTTCCGGGTGTGATGTCTGCCATGGTGTGTTAATCGAACGGTAAAGCGAGATTCGATCGTGTTTCTCCGGGGAACCCGCGCCGACCTGCGGCGAAGCCCGCCGGTCAGTGCTGCGCGCAGGCGTCCACGTCGGCGGTGCGCCCCTCGAAGGCGGGCGAGGCCCCGGCCGTCGGTGAGGCCGACGCCCCCGCGGCTACGTCCGCCCCGGTCGGCGGACCCTGACTCAGGCCCGCGCTCGGGCTCGCGCCGGCCGTCGGCGACGGCGTCGAGCCGGGCGGGCGGACGGCGATCCGCTGGTCGTCGCGCAGCGCGGTGAACAGCTGGGTGGTCTGCGGCTGCACGAACTCGTCCCGGTCCGAGTCGTACCGGTAGGCGCGGCGCGGCGCGGTCAGGAACACCACGTCCGACGAGGGGATGCCGCGCAGGTCCTGGGTGAGGTCGTAGAGCGCGCCGAGCGAGGACAGGCCGCTGTCCGCCCGGATGGAGGAGGTCGCCGCGTCCAGCACCGGCCACAGCTTGGTCGGGTTCAGCAGCACGCCCTGCGACTGCACCTTGCGGATCAGGGCGGCCAGGAACTGCTGCTGACGTCCCATCCGCTGGGTGTCGCTGCCGTCGCCCAGGCTCTCCCGGGCGCGGACGTAGCCGAGCGCCTGCTCGCCGTGGAGGGTCTGCCGCCCGGCCGGCAGGTCGAGCCTGGCGTCCTTGTCGTGGATCGGCTGCGGGACGCACACCTCGACGCCGCCGATCGCGTCGACCACGGTCTTGAAACCGCTGAAGTCGAGGATCACGTAGTGGTCGATCCGGATGCCGCTCAGCTGCTCGACGGTCCGGATCGAGCAGGCCGGCCCGCCGATCTCGAACGCCCAGTTGAACTGCATCAGCCCGGACTTGCTCCGGGTGCCGTCCGGCTTCTCGCAGGCGGGGACGGTGACCATGACGTCGCGCGGGACGGAGACCGCCGTCGCGTGCTTCCGGTCCGCCGCGAGGTGCAGCAGGATCGTGGTGTCCGAGCGCTGGTTGCCGGCCTCGCCGCCGTACGTGGCGTTCGCGCCGGAGCGGTCGTCGCTGCCGATCAGCAGGATGTTCTCGGCGCCCTTGGCCCCGGCGGTCCGGCTGGGCCGCTCGGCCTCCAGCCGGGCGAGCAGCCGGTCGGTGGTGGTGTCGGTGCGGATGTTGCCGTCGAGCTTGCGGTAGGCGATCCAGAGCAGGGCTCCGGCCGCGACGAGCAGGAACGCGACGACGCCGGCGGTGATCATCAGCCACCGCCGGCGCCTGCGGGGGCGTCTCGGTGCAGTCGGGGGAGTGCCGGTCGGGGGAGTGCCCGTCGGGCGGTCCACAGCGTCGTCCTCGGCCATGGCAGGGATCCCTACCCGCCGAGTCGGATCCGGGGGTTACCCGAGGCGCAGTGTCACCCGTTCGGATTCGGCCCGCTTCTCCCACTGCTCGGGGTCGAGGCCGTCCGAGTGGCGGCACAGCACCACGGAGGCCCCGGCCGCCAGCGGAGCCAGCAGACCGGCCTCCAGGCCCGCCCAGTCGTCGTACGACAGGGTGGACATCACCCGGTCGCCGGGGTTCAGCCCGAGCCGGGCCGCCCCCTCCCGGGCCAGCGCGACGGTCTGCTCGCCCGTCAGCTTCAGCGGCAGCCCGTCCACGAAGGTCTCCAGCGCGGGCGCGTCCGGGGTGACCGGGGAGTACGGCGCGAAGCGGTCGCCCTGGCCGGGCACCTCGGCGGCGTAGTCGAGGAAGCCGTCCGGGCGGTGCGGGAACCTGCCGCCGAGCGGGCGCAGGGCGAGCGCCACCCGCTCGCCCTCGCAGGCCTGGGCGGCGTCCAGGCCGTCCGGGCCGCTGACCACCAGGTCGGCGGCGGCCGGGTCGCCGCCCGGCACCGCCGTCACCCCGACCGACCAGCAGGCGAGCAGCCAGACGGCGCTCTGCCAGTGGGCGGGCAGGAGGAGGGCGGCGCGGTCGTCCGGGCCGGCGTTCAGCTCGTCCTGGAGGAGGTTGGCGGTCTTGGCCACCCAGTTGTCGAAGGTCCGGGCGGACAGTTCCACCCGTTCGCCGGTGGCGTCGTCGTAGAAGGTGACCAACGGGGCCGCGGGATCGACCGAAGGGGTGCCACCTCGCAGGTATGCGTGCAGCAGCTCGACGGGGGTGCGGGCATCGGCAGCGAAAGGCGCAGTCATGGTGCGCCCCAGCCTACGGCCTTCGGACGGGGCACCGGGAGGGGCGGCGGACCCGGCCCGGGCGGCGTGGCGAACGCCGGTGTTTGCGGTCACCATCCGGTTTATGCGCCTTTCACTCCCGGTTTCACTCCCGGCCGCGATCCTCGCCGGCTGCACCGCCGCCCTGCTCCTCCAGCCCGCCGCCACCGCCTTACCGGCCTCGCCGACCGACCCGGCCGGCCCGACCGCGCAGCGCCGCACCTCCGCCGGCGGCGGCTCGGTCACCTCGCTGCCGCTGCGCGGGGGTCGCGGCCTCGCCCCGCGCACCACCCGGCCGTTCGAACTCCTCGGCGTCGGCTGGGACGGCCCTCCGGACGCGCTCACGGGCGGCACCGTCCGGGTCCGCACCCGCGACGCGGCCACCGGCCGCTGGGGCGACTGGCACGTGCTGGAGACGGACACCGAGGACGGGCCCGACGGCCGCACCGGCGCCGCGCACGGCGCCACCGCCCCACTGTGGACCGGCCGCAGCGACGGCGTCGCGGTCGAGGTGCGTCCCGGCCCGGCCGGGCAGCCGCGCGGCCTGCGCCTCGAACTCGTCGACCCCGGCGCGGGCGCCGCCCCCTCCAGTGCCCGGACGCTGCCCGCCACCCCCGCCAGCCCCGACGGCGGCCGCCAGGCTCCTCGCCCCGGCATCGTCACCCGGGCCGGCTGGGGCGCCGACGAATCCCTGCGCGAGCAGTCCTTCGAGTACACCGGCCCGGTCCGCGCGGTCTTCGTCCACCACACCGCCACCGCCACCGACTACGCCTGCGCCGACGCGCCGCGGGTCATCCGGGCGATGTACCAGTACCACGTCCAGAGCAACGGCTGGCGGGACATCGGCTACAACTTCCTGGTGGACCGCTGCGGCACCGTCTACGAGGGTCGCGCGGGCGGCGTCGACCAGCCCGTCCACGGCGCCCACACCCTCGGCTTCAACACCGACTCCGCCGGCGTCGCCGCGATCGGCACCTATGGCGGCGACGCCCCGCCCCAGCCCCTCCTCGACGGCCTCGCCGTCGTCTCCGCCTGGAAGCTCGGCCTCGCCGCCCGCCCCGCCGACGGCCGCACCCAGCTCGTCTCCACCTCCGACGGCAGCCGCTTCCCCAAGGGCACCGTCGTCGACTTCGACGCCATCTCCGGCCACCGCGACGCCTTCAACACCGAATGCCCCGGCACCGCCCTCTACGCCCAACTCCCGGCCCTGCGCGCGGTGGCGGCACGCCTGCAGTCGTCGTGACGTCCGTTGCCGACCGCGGGCGGCGCCAACCACCCGTCCCTGTCACGGTGTTGACACGACCTTGGTAACTGCTGGCAGAAGAACAGGAGTCGGCCTCACATCGTGCGACGCGCCGGCCCCACCAGCTCCCGCAGTTCAGCGGTGAGCGCCGCCGCCAGATCCGGCCGGAGGTCGTACCTCGCCGGAGTCGTCTGCATCAGCGCGATCCGCCACCCGGCCCCGGCGTTCACCGCGATCACCGTCTGCACCGAGTTGAGCGCCGGGTTCAGGCCGCCCGCACCCGCCGGCACCAGCCCCGCGACGGCGTCCAGCTGCGCGACCCCCGCCCCGAGCCCCCGCACCCGCCGGACCTTGGCCACGTACTCCGGCGTCGCGTGGTCGGCGAAGATCCGCCCGAGTTCGGCGGCGATCACCGAACGCCCGCGGTAGCGCGTCCCGTCGAAGCCGATCACCTCGCCGTCCTCGGCGAAGGGCCCGGCGAACGCCGAGCCGTCGCGCCGGTTCCAGCCCTCCAGCACCCGCTGGTGGAGCGTCCGCACCGCGCTCTCGTCCCCGGAGGGCAGCTCCGGCAGCCGCGTATCGTTCATATCCCCATGGTCGGCGAAGGCGGTGGCGGCGGACAGCGGAGGAGGCGCGGGGCGGTGACGGGCGAGGCGGTGCGGCGCTGGCGGCCGGGCTTTCCGCTCGACGCGGCCCACACCCTGCTGCCACTGCGCCGCGGTCCGGCGGATCCGTCGTACCGGACGACGGGCGACGGCGCGATCTGGCGGGCGTCCCGGACACCGTCGGGGGTCGGCACGCTGCGGGTGCTGTCCCACCCGGGGGCCGGCGACGTGGAGGCGCGCGCCTGGGGCCCGGGCGCCGACTGGCTGCTGGACCGGCTGCCCGTGCTGCTGGGCTCGGCGGACGACCCGGAAGGCCTCGTGCTGCCGCCGGGCCCGCTGCGGGACGCCCAGCGCCGTACCGCCGGGGTCCGCCTCACCCGGACCGGCCTGGTCATGGAGTCGCTCGTCCCGGCGATCCTGGAGCAGAAGGTGACCACGGACGAGGCGTACCGCGCCTGGCGCACCCTGCTGCGGGACTTCGGCACCCCGGCGCCGGGCCCGGCGCCGGGCATGTGGGTGGCGCCGTCGGCCCGCGAGTGGGCGCTGGTGCCGAGCTGGGAGTGGCACCGGGCGGGTGTCGACCCGAAGCGCTCGGCGACGATCATGCGTGCGGTCCGGCTCGCCCCCCGCCTGGAGGAGGCCTCCGCGATGGGCCACACCGAGGCCTTCGACCGCCTGACGGCCGTGCCGGGCATCGGGATCTGGACGGCCGCCGAGACCCTGCAGCGCAGCAACGGCGACCCGGACGCGGTCTCGGTCGGCGACTTCCACCTGCCGAACCTGGTCGGCTGGGCCCTGGCCGGCCGCCCCCGCAGCGACGACACCCAGATGCTCGCCCTCCTGGAGCCCTACCGCCCCCACCGCCACCGCGTCTGCCGCCTCCTCATGGCCACCGGCGCCCGCGCCCCCCGCTACGGCCCCCGCATGACCCCCAACGACCACCGAGCGCGGTGAACTACGCCGTAGTACATTGAGTGCATGGAAGCCACCATGCGGGAGCTGAACCAGCAGACGGCCAAGGTGATAGGAGCCGTCGAGCGGGGCGAGACGGTCACCGTCACCAAGGACGGCCGGCACGTGGCCACCATCCTGCCGCCGAGCCTGGCCGAGCCCGTCTACCCCTTCCGGACCGATCCGATGGGGGACGAGCTCGACGACATGCCGGTCATCCCCGGCGGTGGCGGGCGCATTCTGGCCGACCTCGACCGGCACATGGAAGGGTTCGGCAGGTGACCGCTGTCGCGGTGGTCGGTGACACCGGCGCGCTGCTCGCCGCGTACGCCGGTGAGGAACCCGACCATGACGCCTGCCTGAAGGCCCTGCGCACGGTCGGCCATCTGGTCATCTCACCCCTGGTGCTGGCCGAACTCGACTACCTGGCGCGCCAGTCGCTCGGAGCCACGATGGCGATGCGCATCCTGGACGACATCATCGACCGGTGTGCGATCGGCCGTTTCGAGGTGCCCGAGGTGGGTGCGCACCTCGCCACCGCGCGGGCGGTCATGCGTCAGTACCCGGACCTGAACATCGGTCTGACGGACGCCATCAACGTCGCGCTGGCCGCGGAGTTCAGGACCGACGCCGTGCTGACCGTCGACCGGCGCCACTTCCGTGCGATCAGGCCGCTGACCAACCACGGGGCTTTCCGGCTCCTGCCGGACGACCTCGACGGCTGATCCCTACCGCTGATCCCTACCGCACCTCGATGAAGGCGTCCGCGTCGCGTTCCGGGCGCTCCCGCGGCGGTTCGGCGGGGCGGCCGACGGCGATGGCGCCCATCGGGTCCCAGGTCTCCGGGAGGTCCAGCGCGGCGCGGACGGTGTCGCGGCAGAACATGGTGGACGACACCCACGCCGAGCCGTAGCCCTCGCCGGTGAGGGCGACCAGCAGGTTCTGCACGGCGGCGCCGGCGGCGACAGTGAACATCTCCCGTTCGGCGGTGGCGCGCCGGGGGTCGGGGTACTGGTGCGACCCGTCCATCACCAGGCAGGGCACGACCAGGTAGGGGGCGTCCCGCAGGACGTTGCCGCGGGCGGTGCGGCGGGCGATCCGCTGCTCGTCCCAGCCGTCGAGTTCGCGCAGGTCGCGCTGCCAGGCGGCGAGCATCGCGTCGAGCAGCCGGATACGCGTGTCGGCGGATTCGAGCAGGACGAACCGCCAGGGCGTGGTGTGGTGCGGGGCGGGCGCGGTGACGGCGGCGGCGACGGCGCGGCGGACGGCGCCGGGGTCGACGGGTTCGGCCGTGAAGGAGCGGACGGTGCGCCGCAGGGTGACGGCCTGCCGGAGGGCCTCCGAGGTGCCGAGCCGGAACATGTCGTCGGCGGCGGGGCGGACCAGCGGCCGGGTGCCCTCGCCGTCCTCGGTGGTGACGAGGTGGCCGAGGCCGCGCACGACGGCGACCGGCACTCCGGTGGTCTTGCCCTTCACCAAGTCGGCGGCGGCGGCGAGTTCGTCGGCGGTGGCGGTGACGGTGAGGGCGAGTCCGTTGCCGTGGCTGTCGGTGCGGCCCCGGTGGTCCGCCAGGGCGGGGAGCCCGGCCGCGCCGATGGCGACGTCGGTGAGCCCGTTGCGCCACGGCCGGCCGAAGGTGTCGGTGACGACGACGGCGAGCCGCCGCCCGGTGAGCCGCTGGAGCCGGGCGCGCAGGGCGCGGGCGGAGGCGTCGGGGTCCTCGGGCAGCAGCAGGACGGTGCCGGGGGCGGTGTTGGAGGCGTCGACGCCGGCGGCGGCCATGACGAAGCCGTTTCGGTTCTCGACGATCCGGGCGGGGCCGCGCCGGGCGACGACCCGGACGGTCTCGGCGTCGATCGCGGCCTCGCGGTCGGCGGCGTGCAGCAGCCGGCCCTCGGCCTTGCTGACGATCTTCGAGGTGACGAGCAGGATGTCGCCGTCCTCGTAGCTGCCCGCCTTGGCGAGCAGCGCGGCGAGGTCGTCCCCGGCGTCGATCTCCGGCAGCCCCTCCACCGGCAGGATGTGCAGCGTCACTTCCGTACCTGCTCCGCCAGGGAGAGCGCGGCCCGCGCCATCTCGGCGGTGGCCTCGACGTCGGTCATCAGCAGTGGGACGGCCCGGCAGGCGATCCCGGCGGCCTCGACGGCGGCGACGGCGCCCTCGTCCGCCGTGTCGACCAGCCACCCGTCCAGCAAGCCCTCCTGTCGCCCACCACCACCGTTGCCCGAGCTGCTTCGCAGCGCTGTCCTGTTTCCGTAGTGGAGCGCGACCGCCTCGGCGGTGGCCTCGACGCCGACGGCGGCGAGCACCTTGTCGGCCATGCCCCGCACCGGCGCCCCGCCGATGATCGGGGAGAGCCCGACGACCGGCGCGGGGGCGGCGGCGACGGCCTCCCGGATGCCGGGCACGGCGAGGATGGTGCCGATCGAGACGACCGGGTTGGACGGCGGGAAGAGGATGACGTCGGCCCCGGCGAGGGCCTCCAGCACGCCGGGCGCGGGCTTGGCGGTGTCGGCGCCGATCGGGATGATCGCCTCGGCGTCGACGGCGGCGTGCAGCTTGACCCAGTACTCCTGGAAGTGGATCGCCCGGCTGCCCTGTTCGTCGGTGATCCGCACGTGGGTCTCGACCCGGTCGTCACTCATCGGCAGCAGCCGCACGCCGGGCTTCCAGCGCACGCACAGTGCCTCGGTGACCTGGCTGAGGGTGTACCCGGCGGTGAGCATCTGGCTGCGGACGAGGTGGGTGGCGAAGTCGCGGTCGCCCAGCCCGAACCACTCGGGGCCGATGCCGTACTCCTTCATCTCGGCCTTGATCGACCAGGTCTCGTCGGCCCGGCCCCAGCCCTGTTCCTCGTGGATGCCGCCGCCGAGGGTGTACATCACGGTGTCGAGGTCGGGGCAGACCTTCAGGCCGTAGAGGTGGATGTCGTCGCCGGTGTTGCCGATGACGGTGATCTCGTCCTGCGGGCCGACCGCCGCGAGGAGTCCGCGCAGGAAGCGCGCTCCGCCGATTCCGCCTGCCAGTGCCACGATGCGCATACGCCCATCCTGCCACGGTCCGACTGCCCGTCAGCCCGGCCGTCAACCGCGTGACGGCCGGATGACGGGTGTGCGCTCAGTGCGTCCGGGCGCGGTCGTGCGGGTGCTGCTCGGGGACGGCGACGGCGCCGCCGTACTGGTTCATCTCGGTGAGGCCCGGGCTGTAGAGGTGGATGGAGACGGCGGGCTCCAGCGTGCCGTTGACCATCTCGTGCAGGTAGCCGGGGGAGAAGACCCTCCCCCAGCCTCCGGCCTGGGGGACCCCCGTGCCCCCCGAGCGCAGGATTCGGGAGGACTCGCCCGCGCCGGTGAGGGAGCGCTCGATGAGTTCACCCTGGACGACGGTCATCACGCCGGAGGAGGCGCCGTGGTCGTGGAAGCCGCTGCTCTGGCCGGGCAGCCAGCTGAGCAGCCAGACCTCGTAGCCGGGGCCGGTCTCCAGCCGGGCGTACCAGCGGGTCAGCGCGTCGTAGCGGACGAGCGGCTCCCAGCGGGCGCGGTCGGCGGCGATCTCGCGGACCAGCCGGGCGTAGTCGGCGACGGTGGTGGGGTGGCCGGGCAGGTCGGTGCGGGCGAGGTGCGGGAAGGCGAGCGGGTCGCCGGCGATGGAGACGTCGCTGAGGCCGTCGGCCCAGCCGCCGGTGCGGGCGGTGGCGGTTGTGAGGCTCCCCAGGCCTTGCGGCTGGGAGGTACCTGCACGGCGGGCGAGCTTGTTGCGGTCGCGGTTCCGCTTGCGGATGCGGGTCATGCGCACGGGAGTCGTCCTCGGAGTGGAGGCTGGTTCGTCAGGGGATCAGCCGGATCCGGGATGTCCTGGGGCGGGACTCGCGGGCGGCCTCTGTGCTTCCTTGGGGCGGCGCGCGGTGGGACGCGGGCGCCTAGATACAGCAGGAACAGAGGCGACAACAGGAGTTCGCGGCACGGCGGAGCGCGGAACCGCTCCGGGGGCTGGCGAACTCTGACATGGGTGAAAGGAGAACGCATCGGTGGGGGCGGTGTCAAACCAGGAGATGCGGCATTCGGGTGGGTTAGATCCAGAAGTACCGGATGGGGTGATTAATCACGCTCTATGTTTCGATGAGAAGATCGCCGGGAAGGGACGGCGATGACCGGCCTGTGACAGTGATCGAGCGTCACACGGCCGATGGTTGCGGATGGTTCGACGCTGTCCGATGCATCCGGGCGAAAAGTCCGATGTGTCCGGATATGTACACTATTCGTAACGGCTTGGTGCCGAGGAGTGAATCCTGGCCCCAATACCAGAGCTCGGCTTGACTGAGCCAGAGTGACGCAACTGTAATTTCACTCGTGTCGTCGGCTGCACGAGGCGACGACACCCACGGGGACGCCAAGTACGGGGCAGAGGAGGCGCGCCACATGAGCGAGCTCTTTGAGCTGTTGATCGGTGACGGCATCGCGGAGGACGAGGAGGAACTCGGCTGGCAGGAGCGCGCGTTGTGCGCCCAGACCGACCCCGAGTCCTTCTTCCCCGAGAAGGGCGGCTCCACCCGCGAGGCCAAGAAGGTCTGCCTCGCCTGCGAGGTCCGCTCAGAGTGCCTGGAATACGCCCTCGCCAACGACGAGCGCTTCGGGATCTGGGGCGGCCTCTCCGAACGCGAGCGCCGTCGGCTCAAGAAGAGCGCGGTCTGACAGTGGCCCCCGATCCCCGCTGACCCTCCGGCAGCGACGGACGACCACGGACGGACAACCACACAGCTGTACGGGCGCCTCACCGCGGTGGTGGGGCGCTTTCGCGCTCCCGGCCCCTCTTCACCGGTTCTGCACGCGCTCACCGGCCCCGCGCGGACTCCGCGGACGAAGGCGCCACCCGGAGCCGTTAGTGTGGTGCGCCATCCGGTTGCCGTTCACCGGCTGTGTCCACCGAGAACTGGGGCCCGCGCACTCGATGACCGTCTACAGCCACCAGAGCGGCTTCACCGCTGCCAGGCCGCCCGCCTATCCGCGCCATCTGGTCACCGCCGTGATCGTCTCGCACGACGGCGCCCGCTGGCTGCCGCAGGCCATGGCCGGCCTGCTCGGTCAGGACCGCCAGGTCCAGCGGGTGCTCGCCGTCGACACCGGATCCACCGACGACTCCCCCCAGCTGCTCGCCGACACCCTCGCCGACTGGCTGCCCGACAGCGGCCCGCTGATCCTCGGCCGCCGGGCGGGCTTCGGCACCGCCGTCGCCGAGGCCGTCCTCAACAGCCCGCCGCTGCGTGCCGAGGACCTGCCCTACCGGCTCGACCCCTCCGGCTACGACCCGGTCACCGGCGGCTGGGACGACTTCGGCGACCCGCTCGCCCAGGAGGACGACCTCGTCCGCGGCGGCCCGCGCGAGACCCAGCCGGTCGAGTGGCTGTGGCTGCTGCACGACGACTGCGAGCCGCAGACCGACGCACTGCGCCGGCTGCTCCAGGTCGCCGACTCCACCCCCAGCGCCGCCGTCGTCGGCCCCAAGCTGCGCAGCTGGTACGACCGCCGACAGCTGCTGGAGGTCGGCGTCACCATCGCGCGCTCCGGCCGCCGCTGGACCGGGCTGGACCGACGGGAGCAGGACCAGGGCCAGCACGACCAGGTCCGCCCGGTCCTCGCGGTCTCGTCCGCGGGCATGCTGGTGCGCCGGGACGTCTTCGAGGAGCTCGGCGGCTTCGACAAGGCGCTGCCGCTGATGCGCGACGACGCCGACTTCTGCTGGCGGGTCAACGCCGCCGGCCACCGCGTGGTGATCGCCCCCGACGCCGTGCTGCGGCACGCCGAGGCGGCCAGCCGCGAGCGCCGCGCCATCGACTGCGGCTCCTCCCACCCGCACCGGGTGGACAAGGCCGGCGCCGTCTACACCCTGCTCGCCAACTGCAAGGGCGCGCTCTTCCCGTACGTCCTGCTGCGCCTGGTGCTCGGCACCCTGCTGCGTGCCCTCATCAACCTGCTGGGCAAGGACCCGCGGCAGGCCTTCGACGAACTCGCCGGCCTCGGCCACGAACTCGTCCGCTTCCCCCGGCTGCTGCTCGCGCGCAAACGACGCGCCCGCACCCGGGCCGCCGACGCCCTGGACGACCGCTCGCTCTTCCCGGCGCCCGGCGCCACCACCCGGCTCGCCGTCGAGGGCGTCGTCAGCTCGCTGGGCATAGGCGGCGGGGACGACTCCGGCGGCCGGCACGGTTCGGCCGAGGCCGGCGGCGACGAGGACTCCGAGGACCTGGTCGTCGAGCAGTTCGCGCTGGTCAAGAAGCTGGCCCGGCGCCCGGCGCCCGTCCTGTTCGCGGCCCTGCTGGTGTTCGCGCTGGTCGCCTGCCGCAGCCTGCTCGGCAGCGGCGAGCTGTTCGGCGGCGCCCTGCTGCCGGCCGCCGACGGCGCCCGCGGCCTCTGGTCGATGTACGCCGACGCCTGGCACCCGGTCGGCACCGGCTCGACCGCCGCCGGACCGCCCTACCTCGGCGTGCTCGCCGTCCTGTCCTGGATGTTGTTCGACCACGCCGACCTGGCGATCACCCTGCTGCTCGTCCTGACGGTGCCGCTCTCCGCGGTCAGCGCCTACCTGGTCTCCCGGCCGCTGCTGGACTCCAAGCTGGTCCGTGCCTGGGCCAGCGCCACCTACGCGCTGCTGCCCGCCGCGACCGGCGCGCTCGCCCAAGGCCGGATCGGCACGGCCGTACTCGCCGTCCTGCTGCCACCGCTGGCCCGTGCCGCCGCGATCACCGCAGGCCTCGGCATCCGCGACGAGAGCGCCGCCAAGGGCGCCCGGCCCGGCTGGCGGCCGGTCTGGATGACCGTCCTGCTGCTCGCCCTGGCCACCGCCTTCGTCCCGCTGACCTGGGCGCTCGCCGTGCCGCTCTGCCTGGCGACGCTGGTCGTCGCGGTCGTCCGCGGCGGGGCCTTCGGCTCCGGCGGCGCGGCGCTGCGAGGGCTCGGCCTGCGCGTCCTGGTGGTCCTCGCGGTGCCGGTCGCGGTGCTCGCGCCGTGGTCGCTGAAGGTGTTGTCGCACCCGCAGTCGCTGCTGCTGGAGGCCGGTCTGCCGGGCCTGAACGGCGGCGGCGCGAGTGCGCTCGGCCTCGTCCTGGTCAACCCGGGCGGCGCCGGGGTGCCGCCGGTCTGGCTGTCGGCCGGTGTGGTGCTCGCCGCGCTCGCCGCGCTGCTGCGCGCCGACCGTCGCCGCGCGGTGCTCGCCGCCTGGGGCGCGGCCGGCGCGGGCATGGTCTTCGCCGTCGTCGTCGCCGGCACCTCCGTCACCCCCGCCTCGGGCGGCCCGACCGTGCCCGCCTGGGCCGGCCCGGCCTCCCTGATCGGCGGGATCGCCCTGCTGGCCGCCGCCGCGATCGGCGCCGACGGCGCCAACGCCCGCGTGGCCGGCATCGCCTTCGGCTGGCGCCAGCCGGTCGCCGCCCTGGTGGTGGCCGCCGCGGTGCTCGCCCCGCTGGGCACCGGCCTCTGGTGGGCCGTCACCGGCGCGGACGGGCCGCTGCACCGTGGCCAGATGGGCCAGGTGCCCGCGTTCATTGCCGAGGAGGCCGGGACGACCGACCGCGCCCGCACCCTGGTCGTCACCGGTCAGGCGAGCGGCGGCGCGGTCCGCTACACCGTCGTCCGCGGCGCCGGTCTGACGCTCGGCCAGGCCGAGTCCACCGTCGACCCGGCGACCGGCACCGAGGACGGCCTGAACAAGGTGGTCGGCAGCCTGCTGGCCGGTTCGGGCGCGGACCAGGCCGGTGCGCTGTCCGGTTACGGCATCGCCTACGTGGTGGTCGAGCAGCCGGTGATCGCCACGTTCAAGGACGTCCTGGACACCACCCCCGGCCTGGTCAAGGCCAACCAGGACGGTGCGGCCGCGCTGTGGCAGGTCAACGGCACCCCCGCGGTCCGCGCGGTGATCACCGCCCCGGGCGCCACCCCGGTGGTCGTCCCGTCCGGCGTCCGCGACCTCGACACGACCGTCCCGGCCGGTGCCGACGGCCGGGTGCTGCGGCTCGCCGAGCCCGCCGCCCCCCAGTGGAAGGCCACCCTGGACGGCACCGCGCTGGAGCCGACCACCGTGGACGGCTGGGCGCAGGGCTTCAAGCTCCCGTCGAGCGGCGGCAAGCTGGCCGTCACCCGCGAGGGCAGCCTGGTGCACACCGGCTGGATCTGGGCGCAGGCGCTGCTCGGCCTCACCATCCTGGTGCTCGCCCTGCCCGGCCGCCGCAGCCACAAGGACGACGACCTGCCCGAGGAGGTGGTGGCCGCCGCGCAGGTCGCCGCGGCCCAGGCCCCCGCCCCCGGCAGCCGCCGGGCGCGCCGGATGGCCGAGCGCGGCGAGGGCGGAGAGCCGGGCGCCGAGGAGGCCGGAGTGTACGAGGGGCGGCCGGGCGCGATCCCGCCGCAGCCGGCCGGCGAGCCGGCGACCGGGGCCGTCGAGGCGGCGGCCGCCGTCCAGGAGGCCGAGCCGTACGCCGACCCATACCAGACGTATCAGCAGGCCGACCCGTACAGCTACGACGCTTCCTCGGGCTTCGGCCTGGGGGCACCTCCCGGCCGCCAGGCTGGGGGCGGGTACCCGCAGCAGGCGCCGACGACCGAGCCCTACGGCGGCCAGGGTTACGACGGCTACCAACAGGCGTACCCCCAGCAGGACTACGACCAGCAGTACCCGCAGGACCCGCAGTACGGCTACGGCGCCTACCAGCAGACGGAGCACCAGCAGCCGTGGGCGCCGGGGCAGCCGCAGGCCGAGCCCTACTACGACCCCAACGACCCCAACGGGACGGGCCGGTACCCGCACCACCACGGATCGGGGAGCTGACCCGCGATGAAGAAGCCCGCTTTCAGGAAGAAGTCCGCGCCCGAGGCCTTCGAGCCGACCGAGGCCTACGAGGCCGAGGAGACCGGGTACGCCCCGGCCGAACCGCTCGCAGCGGCAGGGCCCGCCGCGCGCTCCGGCGGCAGCCGGCCCACGAAGTCCCTGCTGGCCGCCGTCGCCGTGCTCGCGGTGGTGTTCGGGATCGCCGAGGTCCGCCCGCCGGCCGCCCCGGCCACCGGCGAGCAGGGCGCCGCGGCGACCGTCGCGCAGGTCGAGCGGACGGCGGCGGTCTGCCCGCAGCCGCTCCAGGGCCTGACCGGCTCGACCAGCCTCACCGCCTACACCCCGCCCGGTGCCGGCACTCCCACCGGCGGTGCCGGCTGGCTCTCCGACGCCGCCGCGCCCGCGACGCCCCCGACCACGGCTCCTTCGGCCACCCCGGCCCCGACCGCGTCCGCCACCCCGGCGCCTACCGGCTCGGCCGCCCCCGGCAAGGGCACGGACAAGGGCGCTGCGCCCGCCGACGCCCGGCTGACCGTGGCCAAGCCCGGCACCCCGGTGACCGCCCCCGCCGCCAACGGCGATACCGCGCCCGGCACCGGCGCCGTTGCCAACGGCGCGCTCGCCCCCGGCTTCACCGTCACCCAGACCACCGTCGTCACCGAGCAGCGCGGCCTCGGCATGTCCGGCCTCACCTGCACCCCGGCCGGCACCAGCTTCTGGTTCGCCGGTGCCAGCACCGCCGGCGACCGGGTCGACTACCTCAGCCTGGTGAACACCGAGTCCTCCGCCGCCGTGGTCGACATCAAGCTGTACGGCGACAAGGGCCTGATCGAGAACGACGCCGCCAACGGCATCACCGTCGCGCCCGGCAGCTCCCAGTCCGTCCTGTTGTCGACCCTCACCAAGGGCGCCGTCACCGACCTCGCCGTGCACGTCGTCGCCCGCAGCGGACGGCTCGGCGCCGCCCTGCACGCCGCCGACGGCAACAAGGGAGCCGACTGGGTCCCGGCCTCCGTCGAGCCCGCCCCCACCCAGGTGCTGCCCGGTCTGCCCGCCGACACCTCGGCCGCCCGGCTGGTGGTGTGGGCGCCGCCGGAGGACGACGCCGACCTGAAGATCCAGCTCGCCGGCAAGAACGGCTGGTTCACCCCGGCCGGCAACGAGTCCATCCACGTCAAGGCGGGCCTGGTGGCCGCCGTCGACCTCGGCAAGATCACCCGCGACGAGGTCGCGGGGCTGCGGCTGTCACCCAGCGACGACAAGCACGCCACCCCGGTCGTCGCCGGCCTGCGGGTCGACCGGGCCGGGTCGAACGGCAAGAGCGACGCGGCCTGGCTCACCGGCAGCGCGCCGGTCGGCACCCGCGCCACCGTGGCCGACAACCGGGCCGGCGCGTCCACCCTGTTCCTGACCTCCACCGGCGACGCCGCGAGTGTCAAGGTCACCGCCTCGGCGGGCACCGGCGGCGGCACGCCGGTGACCAAGGAGGTCCAGGTGCCGGCCGGCGCCACGGTCGCCCTCCCGGCGCCCGAGCCCGGCGGGCTGAACGGCAGCTTCGCGCTCACCGTGGAGACCGTCTCCGGCGGCCCGGTGGTGGCCGCCCGGATGCTCGCCGTCACCACCAAGGACGTGCCGATGTTCACCGTCCAGGCGCTGCGCGACGACCACAGCAGCGTCAAGGTGCCGCGGGCCGCCCAGGACCCGGGCGTCGTCCAGCGCTGACCGGCCGTGGGAGGCGGCACCCGGAGGCCCGGGTGCCGCATCCCGGCACGGCGTCAGTCCTCGTCGTAGCGCGGGTCGATGGCGTCCGGCGACAGCCCCAGCAGCTCCGCCACCTGCTCGATCAGGATCTCGTGCACCAGCGCCGCCCGGTCCTCCCGGGTCTTCGCCCGGATCTCCACCGGCCGCCGGTACACCACGATCTGGCTCTTGCGCCCCTGCTTGCCCGGCGACACCCGGCCCAGCGGCACCCCGTCCTCGCTGCGCGCGCCGTCCGGCTCGTGCAGCGGCACCTCCTGGACGGCGAACTCCACCTCGATCAGCTGCGGCCAGCGCCGCTCGAGGCGCTCCACCGACTCGCGCACGTAGTCGTCGAACAGTTCGGAGCGGGTGAGCGAGATCGGCACCTGGGGCGGCGCCAGCGGGCCGCGCAGGCCCCTGCCGTGCCGGTCGCGGTGCCGGGGACGGCGCGAGGGTCCCGTCGATGACTGCGGTGCAGAGCTGTCCATATCACTGCCGAGGGTAGTCCTTGGACGGTGGGAAGTGGACCATTCCGGTGGGGAATCACCCGGGGCGGCAGGGGCGCACCCGAGCGACCGGAGCAGAGCGGGGCGCGCCTCGCGAAGCGCCCGCCGGGTGCGGCGAAGGACGGTGTCAGGAGCGCGCGGACGGCGACACGGCACACCCGCCGGGCAGGCGGTCTTCGCTCCCCGGCGAGGAGTGCGGTACCGTCCACCCTCGTGAGCTCTGTACGTCGTTGTTCGCGGACCGCGTGCGGCCGGCCGGCCGTCGCGACGCTGACGTACGTCTACGCGGACTCCACCGCCGTCCTGGGCCCGCTCGCCACCTACGCCGAGCCGCACTGCTACGACCTGTGCGCCGAGCACGCCGAGCGCCTCACCGCGCCGCGCGGCTGGGAGGTCGTCCGGCTCGCCGCCGAGGCCGGACCGCTGCGCCGCAGCAGCGACGACCTGGAGGCCCTGGCCAACGCCGTCCGCGAGGCCGCCCGCCCGCAGACGCCCCGTCAGGGCCGCGCCCCCGAGGGCGAGTCCACCGAGGGCGGCCGCCGCGGCCACCTCCGGGTCCTCCGCTCGCCCGACAACTGACGCCTCACCCGGCGCAGGACGTTTCCCCGGCCCGGGTACGCTGCCCGTCGGCCGTCACCGCACACCGTCGACCGGACGGGTGGTGACCCGACGTATCGTGACCGGGGGCGGACAGCCGCCGATCACACGCACACCGATCAGTACAGAGACCAGGGTGGAGCCGCAGTGCGCGACCTCAAGCAGCTCGTGAAGGCGTACGACGTCCGAGGCGTCGTCCCGGACCAGTGGGACGAGAGCCTGTCCCGGGCCTTCGGCGCCGCGTTCGTGCAGGTCACCGGCGCGTCCGCGATCGTGGTCGGCCATGACATGCGCCCCTCCTCCCCGTCGCTCAGCCGGGCCTTCGCCGAGGGCGCCGCGGCCTACGGCGCCGACGTGGTCCTGATCGGCCTCTGCTCGACCGACCAGCTCTACTACGCCAGCGGCAAGCTCGACCTGCCCGGCGCGATGTTCACCGCCAGCCACAACCCGGCCCAGTACAACGGCATCAAGCTGTGCCGGGCCGGTGCCGCCCCGGTCGGCCAGGACACCGGCCTCGCCGAGATCCGCGAGCTGGTCGAGTCCTGGACCGCCGAGGACGACACCGTCACCGTCCCCGCTAAGGACGTGAAGCCCGGCGAGCTGTCCGTCCAGGACACCCTGCGCGGCTACGCCGACCACCTGCTGGGCCTGGTCGACCTCTCCGCGATCCGCCCGCTCAAGGTCGCCGTCGACGCCGGCAACGGCATGGGCGGCCACACCGTGCCGACCGTCTTCGCCGGCCTGCCGATCGAGCTCGTCCCGATGTACTTCGAGCTGGACGGCACCTTCCCCAACCACGAGGCCAACCCGCTCGACCCGAAGAACATCGTCGACCTGCAGGCCAAGGTCCGCGAGGTCGGCGCCGACCTCGGCCTCGCCTTCGACGGCGACGCCGACCGCTGCTTCGTCGTCGACGAGCGCGGCGAGCCCGTCTCCCCGTCCGCCATCACCGCCCTGGTCGCCGCCCGCGAGATCGCCCGCGCCCGGGCCGCCGGCGAGGCCGAGCCGACCATCATCCACAACCTGATCACCTCCTGGACCGTCCCCGAGGTGGTCCGCGAGCTCGGCGGCACCCCGGTGCGCACCCGGGTCGGCCACTCCTTCATCAAGCAGGAGATGGCCGTAACCGACGCCGTCTTCGGCGGCGAGCACTCCGCCCACTACTACTTCCGCGACTTCTGGCGCGCCGACACCGGCATGCTCGCCGCCCTGCACGTGCTGGCCGCCCTCGGCGGGCAGCCGGGCGCGCTGTCCGAGCTCACCGCCGAGTACGACCGCTATGCCGCCTCCGGCGAGATCAACAGCACCGTCGCCGACCAGGCCGACCGCACCGCCGCCGTCCGCGCCGCCTACGCCGGCCTGGAGGGCGCCGCCGTCGACGAGCTGGACGGCCTCACCGTGGCCGGCTCGGACTGGTGGTTCAACCTGCGCGCCTCCAACACCGAGCCGCTGCTGCGCCTCAACGTCGAGGCCAAGGACCCGGCGAAGATGGCCGAGCTGCGCGACGGCGTCCTCGCGATCGTCCGCGCCTGAGCGGCCGTCCGCGCCTGAACGGAACGGCCGGTGCCCCGGCCGGTAGGGTTGCCTATCGGCCGGGGCACCGCCGTGCCACCCCCGACGTCTGGAGTCCGCCATGAAGCTCGAATCCTTCCTGCTGGAGATCCTGGTCTGCCCGCAGTGCCGGGCCGCGCTCACCGAGGGCGGCAGCGAGGAGCGGCCCGAGCTGGTCTGCACCGGCACGGACTGCGGCCTCGCGTACCCTGTCCGCGACGGCATTCCGGTCCTTCTGGTGGACGAGGCCCGCCGCCCGGCCTGATCCTTGGGGCAAAGCCCCACATCCCTGGGGGCGAAGCCCCACCCGCCAGCCCAGCGCTCCCCGGACAGCCGTCGGAGGCCCGCCGCATGCTCGACGACACCCTGCTCGACGACCCGGCCGCCCTCCAGCGCGCCGACCGCGACCGCGCCCTGCTCTCCCTGGCCGGCTCCGGCGCCCGGGTCCGCACCGCGCTGCGGCTCGCCGACGCGGCCGGCCTCGACCGGCTGCGCCCGGACGGCCGTCCGCGCGCCGTCCTGGTCGCCGGGCACGGCAGCGCGCTGACGGCGGGCGACATCCTCGCCGCGCTGGCCGGCACGGGCAGCCTGGTCACGCCGCTGCCGCCCACCGAGGCCACCGCCCCGCACGCCGACCGGGCCGGCATGCCACCCGCCTTCACCGCCGGGCTCGGCTGGCAGCTGCCCGGCTGGGCCGGCCCGCTCGACCTGCTGGTGATCAGCTCCGCCGACGGCGACGAGCGGGGCCTGATCGGCCTCGCCGAGCAGGCCTACGCGCGCGGCTGCCCCATCGTCGTGACCGCTCCTGCGGGCAGCGCGCTCGCCGATGCCGCCCTCCAGGTGCGGGCGTTGCCGCTGCCGTACGTGTCGTCCGCGCTGCCCGAGGGCGAGGCACCGGCCGCCGCCGCCGAACCGGACCTGCCCGCCGAGGACCCGGCCGCGCTCTGGTCCCACCTCGCCCCGCTGCTGGCGCTCGCCCAGAAGATCGGCCTCACCCAGCTGCCGTACGACGCGTTGCCGGCCACCGCCGACCTGCTGGACGCGAGCGCCGTCCGCTGCCGCCCCGACGCCGCCGCGTACACCAACCCGGCCAAGGGCCTGGCCGCCCGGCTGGCCGGGACCGTCCCGCTGCTGTGGGCCGAGGGGCCGGTCGCCGGGGCCGTCGCCGCCCGCTTCGCCGCCCAGCTCGCCGACCGGGCGGGCCGCCCGGCGCTGGCCGGGCTGCTGCCGCAGGCGCTCACCGCGCACCGCGGCATGTTCACCGGCCAACTGGGCGCGGGCGCGGACCCGGACGACTTCTTCCGCGACCGCGTCGAGGAGCCGGACCCGCTGCACCTCCAGGTGCTCCTGCTGCGGCACACCCCGGGCACGGCCGGCGGCCCCCTCGACGAGGACCAGGGCCCGGCCGAGGTGCCGGAGGGCGACGAGGGCCCGCGCAGCTTCGGCGCCGCCCGGGCGCACCGGCTCGCCGCCGCCCACGACGTCCGGCTCACCGAGTACGCCAGCGCGCGGCCCGACCCGCTGCACGCGCTGGCCGACCTGGTCGCGCTGACCGACTTCGCCGCCGTCTACCTGGGGCTCGCCGCCGCCCAGTCCTGAGGCCCCCGGTTCCGAGGCCCCGAGGGCCCTGAGGCGGAATGTGTGCCGGGGTGTGCGGGGCCGCTACGGTGTGGCCATGAGCGCTGAAGGCGGTACCAAAGCCCTGGTCGCGGCCCTGTCCGCGAATCTCGCGATCGCGGCGGCCAAGTTCACCGCCTTCGGGTTCACCGGGTCCTCGTCGATGCTGGCCGAGGGGGTGCACTCGGTCGCCGACTCCGGCAACCAGGTGCTGCTGCTGGTCGGCGGCAAGCGGGCGCGCCGGGCGGCCGACGAGGAGCACCCCTTCGGGTACGGCCGCGAGCGCTACGTCTACGGCTTTCTGGTGGCCATCGTGCTGTTCAGCGTCGGCGGCCTGTTCGCGATCTACGAGGGCTGGCACAAGGTCAGCCACCCGGAGAAGCTCGACTCCTGGTACTGGGCGGTCGGCGTGCTGCTGTTCGCGATCGTGATGGAGGGCTGGTCCTTCCTCACCGCGATGCGCGAGTCGGCGAAGGAGAAGGGCGGTCAGGGCTGGGTGCAGTTCATCCGTACCGCGAAGGCGCCCGAACTGCCGGTGGTGCTGCTGGAGGACACCGGCGCGCTGATCGGCCTGGTGCTCGCGCTGCTCGGCGTCTCACTGACCGTCATCACCGGCGACGGCGTCTGGGACGGGGTCGCCACCCTGTGCATCGGGGTCCTGCTGGTGGTGATCGCCGTGGTGCTCGCGCTGGAGACCAAGTCGCTGCTGCTCGGCGAGTCCGCCGACCGCGAGTCGGTGCGGCGGATCCGCGAGGCCCTGGTCGACGGGGACGCCGTCACCGGCGTGATCCACATGCGCACCCTGCACCTGGGCCCGGAGGAACTGCTGATCGCCGCCAAGATCGCCGTCAACGCGGAGGACAGCGCGGCCCGGGTTGCGGCGGCGATCGACGCGGCGGAGGTCCGGGTGCGGGCGGCCGTCCCGATCGCCCGGGCGATCTACCTGGAGCCGGACGTCTACAGCGCCGAGAAGGCGGCGGCCGGCGAGGACCCGGCGGCCACCCCGGGCGGGCCCGGGCCCGAAAACCCCCGTTAGGGACCGGCGGATGGGCCATCGGTGTAGATTCGTCACAGAGCCAGAACGTCGCTGCTGATGGCGGTCGATCGGCGGTCCGCACCCGTAGGGTGTGCTCCGGTCGAGGGAGAGAGGTCCTCCGACGGTTTGTGCCGAGCACAGGGAGCCTGGTCCGCTACGGGCCTGGTAGCCCCGGCGTAGTCGTCCACCCGTACGGCGCCGCCGCGCTGCGACGCACATCCAGGACCTTGGCCGTGCCCCACCCCATCAGCGAGGAGCAGACGCATGTCGACCGACATCACCGGTGACTTCAAGGTCGCCGACCTTTCCCTGGCGCCGTTCGGCCGCAAGGAGATCCAGCTGGCCGAGCACGAGATGCCCGGCCTCATGTCGATCCGCGCCGAGTACGCGCAGTCGCAGCCGCTGGCCGGCGCCCGGATCACCGGCTCGCTGCACATGACCGTGCAGACCGCGGTGCTGATCGAGACCCTGACGGCGCTGGGCGCCGAGGTCCGCTGGTGCTCGTGCAACATCTTCTCGACCCAGGACCACGCGGCCGCGGCGATCGCGGTCGGTCCGGAGGGCACCCCGGAGAACCCGCAGGGTGTGCCGGTGTTCGCCTGGAAGGGCGAGACGCTGGAGGAGTACTGGTGGTGCACCGAGCAGGCGCTGACCTGGCCGGACGGCAAGACCCCGAACATGATCCTGGACGACGGCGGTGACGCCACGCTGCTGATCCACAAGGGCGTCGAGTTCGAGAAGGCCGGCGCCGCGCCGGACCCGTCGACCGCGGACAACGACGAGTTCCGGATCATCCTGGAGCTGCTGAACCGCACCCTGAAGGACACGCCGAACAAGTGGACCGAGGTCGCCGCCACCATCAAGGGCGTGACCGAGGAGACCACCACCGGTGTCCACCGCCTGTACGAGATGCACCGTGACGGCAAGCTGCTGTTCCCGGCGATCAACGTCAACGACTCGGTGACCAAGTCGAAGTTCGACAACAAGTACGGCTGCCGGCACTCGCTGATCGACGGCATCAACCGCGCCACCGACGTGCTGATCGGCGGCAAGGTCGCGGTCGTCTGCGGCTACGGTGACGTGGGCAAGGGCTGCGCGGAGTCGCTGCGCGGCCAGGGCGCGCGCGTGATCGTCACCGAGATCGACCCGATCTGCGCGCTGCAGGCGGCGATGGACGGTTACCAGGTCACCACCCTGGAGGAGGTCGTCGAGACCGCCGACATCTTCATCACCACCACGGGCAACAAGGACATCATCCTGGCCTCCCACATGGAGCGGATGAAGCACCAGGCGATCGTGGGCAACATCGGCCACTTCGACAACGAGATCGACATGGCCGGTCTGGCGAAGCTGCCGGGTGTGGTGAAGACCGAGGTCAAGCCGCAGGTGCACGAGTGGCGCAAGGCCGACGGCCGCACGATCATCGTGCTGTCGGAGGGTCGTCTGCTGAATCTGGGCAACGCGACCGGCCACCCGTCGTTCGTGATGTCGAACTCGTTCGCGAACCAGACGATCGCGCAGATCGAGCTGTTCACGAAGACCGAGCAGTACCCGATCGGCGTGTACGTGCTGCCGAAGCACCTGGACGAGAAGGTCGCCCGTCTGCACCTGGACGCGCTGGGCGTGAAGCTGACCACGCTGACCCAGGACCAGGCCGACTACATCGGCGTGGCGGTCGAGGGCCCGTACAAGCCGGAGCAGTACCGCTACTGATGCGGTGACAGGCGAACGCCGGTGGCCGGCACCCCCCGTGGGTGCCGGCCACCGGCGCGTTCGGGTGAGTCGGGTGACTCAGGGGACGACGACGTTCGTCGTCCAGTTGGCGTCGTCCGGGCCGAGGGACTTGATGTGGGAGAGCAGCCAGGGGAGGCCGCCGAGCTGTTCCAGACTGGCGGGCACGCCGGAACCAGCGCCGACGGAGATGTTCAGCCCGTTCTGGACGGTGGTCAGCGGCGGGTGCGGGTCGATGTAGGGGGACCCAGCCGTGTCGGTGTAGGTGGGGGTGGGGAGGGACCCGTCGAACTGCACGCCGACCGAGACGGTCTTGTCGCCGTCCCGCAACATCAGCCACAGGCTCCAGCCGTTCGACCCGTTCGTGTCCGGCCGTGTGAACTCCGCGTCGGTGACCTTGAACGCCTCGGGCAGGCCGGTGATCTGCACCGGCAGGGGGACGTTCCACTGACCGAAGTGCACGTCGGCGGCCGCCTTGTGGAGGACCTCCTGGGTGACGTCCTCGGGATCGCTGCCGTAGCCGGTGATCTCGGCCCAGCGACCCGACGCCGTCTGCCAGCGCAGCGTGGGCTGGGAGTGCCAGGATCCGTCGGGGACCACCCAGTAGGCCGTCCGACCGTCGATCGGGTCGGCATCGACCTTGACGAGCTTCCCGTTGGCCGTCGTGGTCATCGGCGGCTCGGAGCCGGCCGGGTACTGCCGGACGATGATGCGCGAAGGGTTGTCGCGGCCGACTGCGCGGGCCTGCGCCTCGTGGCCGTGGTAGCTCTCGATGTAACCGACCCCCTTCTCGCCGCCCGCCCAGTCGGGCAGCCAGCCGAAGTGGACCTCGGTGGTCAGCGGGTCGATTCCGGCCCGGGTCGGGGTGGGGGTGGCGGACGGGGACGGTGAGGTGGTCGCCGTGGGTGCGGCGGGCGGTGCGGGGGTCGCGGAAGTGCCCCCGGGGGCCAGCAGGGCGGTGGTCGCCACCACCGCGACCGTCACGGCGGCGATGGCCCCGACCGTGGCGCGCTTGCGGCGGCGCAGCCGGGTGGTGCCCTCGGTGATGGACGTGGCGGTGGTGAAGCGGGGCGGCGGCGCCGACTCGTCGGCGAGAGCCGCCAGCCGGGCGGCGAGGTCGTGATCGTTGGTGGTCATGGCGTCCTCTCTGCGGCGGCGGGACGGGGGGTGAGCCTGCTGCGCAGGGAGTCCAGGGCACGGGAGCTCTGGCTCTTCACGTTGCCGGAGGAGCAGCCCAGAGCCTCAGCGGCCTGTTCGACCGTCAGGTCGCAGTAGTAGCGCAGCACGACGGTGGCGCGCTGGCGCGGCGGCAGGGTGGCCAGGGCGCGGCGCAGGTCGAGGGAGGTGTCCAGGTCGGTGCCGGTGACCTCGGCGACGTCCGGTTCGGTGCCGGTGCGGACGGTCCGGCGCCACCAGGAGGTGCGCTGCTCGCCCAGGAACACGTTGACCAGCGTCCGGCGGGCGTAGCCGTCGAGGTTCTCCATCCTTGCGGCCCTGGACCAGTTCACGTACAGCCTGGTGATCGTCTCCTGGACCAGGTCGTCGGCCCGGTGCCAGTCCCCGCACAGCAGATAGGCGACCTTCCGCAGCCAGCCGCTCCTGGAGGCCACGAATTCCGTGAACTCCGCGTCGCGTGTCTGCTTCGCCATCTGCACCCCCTCTCGTCGTCTCGACGGCGCATCTCCCGCGCCGTCCACCCCCCTAATGCGGGCACCCGGCCCTAACGTTGCATGCGAGTTGTGAGGGCCGTCCACGTAGGCTTCGGGCATGCCCAACGGCCGGTACTCGCTCCACACAGGTACGACCCCTCTTGGCCACGACCACGAACTGCTCGGCGAGGAACGCTTCAGCTGTGCGCCCGGGCCGGCCGGCTGGCGGTACGTCTCGAAGACCTACGCCCCGGACGGCCGGGTGATCGGCACCGTCGACCTCACGCTGGACTCGCGCGCCCGCCCGCTGCGCATGGAACTGCGCGCGGGCGGCTGGCAGGTCCGCGGGGGTGCGGTGGACGGCGTGGCGTGGGTGCGGACGGACGCGGCCGACCCGGGCGGCGAGCACGCGGTGGAGGGGCACGACCGCGCCCACGGGTTCACAGGCCGCTCGCCGGCCTTCCTGGTCGCCACCGCCCGGCTGCTGCGGCTGCGGGAGGGCGCGAGCGCGCGGGTGCGGCTGGTCGCCTTCACCGAGCCCGTGCTGGCGCCGCGCACGTTCGACCAAGGGTGGCTGCTGGAGGGCGTCGACACGCACCAGACGGATTCGGGGCCGCTGGTGGTCGAGCGCTACCAGGTGGCGGACCTGGAGACCGGCGAGCAGCAGGTGGTGCACCTCGCGGGGGACGTGGTGCTGGCGGCCGACGGGATCGAGCTGGAGGAACTGGAGTCGCCGCCGAACCCCTGGCCGGTGGAGTTCGGGGGCTAGGTCCGTCCTGGGGCCGGTCTAGGCGGGCGGGGCGAAGCCCATGTCGGACGGCCGCTGGTCGGCGGGCGGCGTGGGAGGTGCGGGCGGCGCGGTCGGGGTCGAGGTGGCCAGAGTCGGAGGAGCCGGGGCCGGGGTGGGCGGGGCCGTCGGCGTCGGGCCAGGGGCGGCCATCGGGTGGACGGGCGCCGGCTGGACGGGCAGCTGCGGGGTGGCTGTCTGCAGGTACCCCTGGGCCCGCGTCCACTCGCGCCGCTGGCGCTCGGTGAGCACCGCGCCGAGGTACGCCGCCGGGTGCAGTCCGGCCGGCACCGGGTGGCCGGTCCGGGCGGCGAGGTCGGCGGCCAGCCGGGTGGACAGCTGGTGGGCCACGGCCTGGTCCAACTGCGTGATCCTGCCGAGCAGTTGGCGGATGGCCAGCCAGAGCGGCTCCGGGACGGCCGACAGGTCCAGCGCGACCAGCTCGTGGCCCATCGCCTGGAGCAGCTGCGGGTGCACCGGCGGCAACGCGACCGCGGTCCCGCTACCGCCCGGAGCGCGCTCGCGGACGACCAGCGTCCCGGCGAAGATGTCGCCCAGCCGCTTGCCCTCCGAGGACACCACCGAGCAGATCACCGCGGGCGCGCCGCTCAGCGCGATCAGCTCGAAGAAGCCGGTCAGCCCGCGCACCAGCGAGTGCCGGAACCGGACCGGACCGCCGTCGCCGCGCACCACCCGCAGACCGAGCGCGGCCTTGCCGAGCGAACGCCCGTGACTCAGGGTCTCGACCATCACCGGCACGCCGACCAGGAAGAAGACGGTCAGGCCGAGCATGATGGCGGTCATCGCCGCGCCGTCGAGGTCGATCAGGGTGACGCTCAGGACCAGCGTGGTCACCAGCAGAGCGGCGAACTCCACGGCGAGGTCGAGCGCGATCGCCAGCGCCCGGCTCGGAAGCTTCGCCGTGCGCAGGCCGAGGACGACCGCCTCGCCCGTCACCAGGTCGCTCAAGACAGCCGTCCGTTCCCGCTCGTCGAGGTCGCCGGGGTCGTTGACGTCGTGCTGGGACGCATCCCGGACCGGCCCCCCGCGACCCGCTCTGTGCAGTCCGATCCGCAGTCGCCAACATACGGGGCCCAGTGCTCGCACGGGAAGTGAGATCCCGACGGCCGGGGCGTCGGTCCTTCCTGGCATGCTGGGCCCGCACGTGTCCGTACGTACCCGCCAGCCCGCGCGTGCGCGCTCCGCGCCCCGCGCCGACCATGGAGCCGCCGAATGGACCTGGACGTCTTCGTCGCGACCCACCAGGGGGAGTGGAACCGGCTGGACGCCCTCGCCCGGAAGCGCCGGCTCGGCGGGGAGGAGGCGGACGAACTGGTCACCCTCTACCAGCGGGCCACCGGCCACCTCGCCAAGGTGCAGGCCGCCGCACCCGACCCGACGCTGGTGGGCCGGCTGACCGCGCTGGTCTCACGGGCTCGCGCGGCGGTCACCGGCTCCCGCAGCAGCGGCTGGCAGGACGTCGCGCGCTACTACGTGGTGAGCTTCCCGGCCGCGCTGTACCGGTCGCGCCGGTGGTGGCTGCCGGTCGCGGTCGTCTCGCTGATCGCCACCGTGATCGTCGCCTGGTGGATCGCCACCCACCCCGAGGTCCGCAACAGCCTGGCCACGCCGCAGGCGCTGCGGGAGATGACCCGGCCCGGCGGCGAGTACGAGGCCTACTACTCGGACCGCCCGGCCAGCTCCTTCGCGGCGCAGGTCTGGACGAACAACGCCTGGATCGCCGCGCAGTGCCTGCTGTACGGGATAGCCCTGGGCATTCCGGTGCTCTTCGTGATGTGGACGAACGTCCTCAACCTCGGCGTGGGCGTCGGCCTGATGGCCTCCGCCGGGCGGCTCGACGTCTTCCTCGGCCTGCTGATCCCGCACGGCCTGCTGGAGCTCACCGCCGTCTTCGTGGCCGGCGGCCTCGGCCTGCGCCTCGGCTGGACGATCATCGACCCCGGTCCGAGGACTCGCGCCACGGCTCTGGCGGAACAGGGCCGGTCCATCATCGGCATGGCCATCGGCCTGGCGACGGTGCTCGCCGTCTCCGGCATCCTCGAAGCCTTCGTGACCCCGTCGGGCCTGCCCACCTGGGCACGCATCTCGATCGGCGTCGGGGCAGAGGTCGCGTTCCTGCTCTACGCGCTGGTGCTGGGCCGCAAGGCCGCCGGGGACGGCGAGACCGGCGACCTGGACGCGGTCGACCGGGAGGACCTCCAGCCCGTCGCCGCCTGAGCCGATGTGATCAACAGGCCCCTGACCTGCTACTCTTCTCGCATCCCGGCCAAACCATTGACGTGGTGGGGGCGGGCTAGTAGGTTTGAACGGTTGGGACTGACTGGACAACGGTCGGGCCCTGGCGTTAGTGTCTACGACACCGCCGAATCGAGGCGAGCGCGTTTCACGAAATGTGCGCCCTCCGACGAAGCGAATCCCGCGGAACGAGCACAACGAAAGCTTTGATAAGCTTCGTGGCGAAGTCGCAGGAAATCCCGCCAGCGGGAAATTCGGAGAAACAAAGCCGGTAAGAACGGCCGCGAAGATCTGATAAGCTGGAAACACGAAAGAACGAAGCGCCCGGAGGGCCCGCTGGAAGGCGGCCTGAAGGAAGTGTCCGTTCCTTGAGAACTCAACAGCGTGCCAAAAGTCAACGCCAGATATGTTGACATCCCCGGCCTCGGTCATCTGATCGGGGTTGGAGATTCCTTTTGAAATAAACACTAGCGAGGACGCAGTGCGCGGGGCCGCCCTATTCCGGTGGTTGCCGTGCCGCTCAACGCGGGTGTCGACCCGGCGCTTTTAATTGAGCGCTGTGGGTAAACATTCACGGAGAGTTTGATCCTGGCTCAGGACGAACGCTGGCGGCGTGCTTAACACATGCAAGTCGAACGGTGAAGCCCTTCGGGGTGGATCAGTGGCGAACGGGTGAGTAACACGTGGGCAATCTGCCCTGCACTCTGGGACAAGCCCTGGAAACGGGGTCTAATACCGGATATGACCTTCCTCCGCATGGGGGTTGGTGGAAAGCTCCGGCGGTGCAGGATGAGCCCGCGGCCTATCAGCTTGTTGGTGGGGTAATGGCCTACCAAGGCGACGACGGGTAGCCGGCCTGAGAGGGCGACCGGCCACACTGGGACTGAGACACGGCCCAGACTCCTACGGGAGGCAGCAGTGGGGAATATTGCACAATGGGCGAAAGCCTGATGCAGCGACGCCGCGTGAGGGATGACGGCCTTCGGGTTGTAAACCTCTTTCAGCAGGGAAGAAGCGCAAGTGACGGTACCTGCAGAAGAAGCACCGGCTAACTACGTGCCAGCAGCCGCGGTAATACGTAGGGTGCGAGCGTTGTCCGGAATTATTGGGCGTAAAGAGCTCGTAGGCGGCCTGTCGCGTCGGATGTGAAAGCCCGGGGCTTAACCCCGGGTCTGCATTCGATACGGGCAGGCTAGAGTGTGGTAGGGGAGATCGGAATTCCTGGTGTAGCGGTGAAATGCGCAGATATCAGGAGGAACACCGGTGGCGAAGGCGGATCTCTGGGCCATTACTGACGCTGAGGAGCGAAAGCGTGGGGAGCGAACAGGATTAGATACCCTGGTAGTCCACGCCGTAAACGTTGGGAACTAGGTGTTGGCGACATTCCACGTCGTCGGTGCCGCAGCTAACGCATTAAGTTCCCCGCCTGGGGAGTACGGCCGCAAGGCTAAAACTCAAAGGAATTGACGGGGGCCCGCACAAGCAGCGGAGCATGTGGCTTAATTCGACGCAACGCGAAGAACCTTACCAAGGCTTGACATATGCCGGAAAACCGTGGAGACACGGTCCCCCTTGTGGTCGGTATACAGGTGGTGCATGGTTGTCGTCAGCTCGTGTCGTGAGATGTTGGGTTAAGTCCCGCAACGAGCGCAACCCTTGTTCTGTGTTGCCAGCATGCCTTTCGGGGTGATGGGGACTCACAGGAGACTGCCGGGGTCAACTCGGAGGAAGGTGGGGACGACGTCAAATCATCATGCCCCTTATGTCTTGGGCTGCACACGTGCTACAATGGTCGGTACAAAGGGCTGCGATGCCGTGAGGCGGAGCGAATCCCAAAAAGCCGGCCTCAGTTCGGATTGGGGTCTGCAACTCGACCCCATGAAGTTGGAGTTGCTAGTAATCGCAGATCAGCATGCTGCGGTGAATACGTTCCCGGGCCTTGTACACACCGCCCGTCACGTCACGAAAGTCGGTAACACCCGAAGCCGGTGGCCTAACCCGTAAGGGGAGGAGCCGTCGAAGGTGGGACCAGCGATTGGGACGAAGTCGTAACAAGGTAGCCGTACCGGAAGGTGCGGCTGGATCACCTCCTTTCTAAGGAGCATTTATGCCGGTTGCAGGCGAGTGTCCTGCACGGTTGCTCATGGGTGGAACGTTGACTATTCGGCACAGTGAGAGATTGGACGTTAGTACTGCCTTCGGGCGTGGAACGCGGTCCGGGATCGGCTGTGTCGGGCACGTTGTTGGGTCCTGAGGGAACGGAAACGTTGTCTCAGTGGTTGCCGGCCTCACTTGAGGCAGCCCGGTTGGGTTGTTGAGGGTGGGTGACTGGTCGTTGTTTGAGAACTGCACAGTGGACGCGAGCATCTGTGGCCAAGTTTTTAAGGGCGCACGGTGGATGCCTTGGCACTAGGAACCGATGAAGGACGTGGGAGGCCGCGATAGGCCCCGGGGAGCTGTCAACCGAGCTTTGATCCGGGGGTGTCCGAATGGGGAAACCCGGCAGTCGTCATGGGCTGTCACCCGCTGCTGAACACATAGGCAGTGTGGAGGGAACGCGGGGAAGTGAAACATCTCAGTACCCGCAGGAAGAGAAAACAACCGTGATTCCGGGAGTAGTGGCGAGCGAAACTGGATGAGGCTAAACCGTTTTGGTGTGAGACCCGGCAGGGGTTGCCAATGCGGGGTTGTGGGAATGAGCTTCAGTCGTCTGCCGGCGGCTGGGCGAGTCAGAAACCGTATGGGTAGTCGAAGGACATGCGAAAGGTCCGGCGTAGAGGGTAAGACCCCCGTAGACGAAATCTGTACGGCTTGCTTGCTCATCTCCCAAGTAGCACGGGGCCCGAGAAATCCCGTGTGAATCTGGCGGGACCACCCGCTAAGCCTAAATATTCCCTAGTGACCGATAGCGGATAGTACCGTGAGGGAATGGTGAAAAGTACCGCGGGAGCGGAGTGAAATAGTACCTGAAACCGTGTGCCTACAAGCCGTGGGAGCGTCGTTCATCAGCTTGCTGGTGGGCCGTGACTGCGTGCCTTTTGAAGAATGAGCCTGCGAGTTTGCGGTGTGTAGCGAGGTTAACCCGTGTGGGGTAGCCGTAGCGAAAGCGAGTCCGAATAGGGCGTTTGAGTTGCATGCCCAAGACCCGAAGCGGAGTGATCTAGCCATGGGCAGGTTGAAGCGCGGGTAAGACCGTGTGGAGGACCGAACCCACCAGGGTTGAAAACCTGGGGGATGACCTGTGGTTAGGGGTGAAAGGCCAATCAAACTCCGTGATAGCTGGTTCTCCCCGAAATGCATTTAGGTGCAGCGTCACGTGTTTCTTGCCGGAGGTAGAGCACTGGATAGGCGATGGGCCTTACCGGGTTACTGACCTTAGCCAAACTCCGAATGCCGGTAAGTGAGAGCGTGGCAGTGAGACTGTGGGGGATAAGCTCCATGGTCGAGAGGGAAACAGCCCAGAACACCGACTAAGGTCCCTAAGCGTGTGCTAAGTGGGAAAGGATGTGGAGTCGCAGAGACAACCAGGAGGTTGGCTTAGAAGCAGCCACCCTTGAAAGAGTGCGTAATAGCTCACTGGTCAAGTGATTCCGCGCCGACAATGTAGCGGGGCTCAAGCACATCACCGAAGTCGTGTCATTGCAGCATAAGGGCCAACGCCTGCTGTGATGGGTAGGGGAGCGTCGTGTGCCGGGTGAAGCGGCGGTGGAAACCAGTCGTGGACGGTATACGAGTGAGAATGCAGGCATGAGTAGCGATACAAGAGTGGGAAACTCTTGCGCCGATTGACCAAGGGTTCCTGGGTCAAGCTGATCTGCCCAGGGTAAGTCGGGACCTAAGGCGAGGCCGACAGGCGTAGTCGATGGACAACGGGTTGATATTCCCGTACCCGCTTTGAAGCGCCAACGCTGAACCAGGTGATGCTAAGGCCGTGAAGCCGTCCTGGATCCTTCGGGTGAAGGGGAGTGGTGGAGCCGCTGATCCAAGTCTGTAGTAGGTGAGCGATGGGGTGACGCAGGAAGGTAGTCCAGCCCGGGCGGTGGTTGTCCCGGGGTAAGGGTGTAGGGCGTTGCGTAGGCAAATCCGCGCAACACGTAGCCTGAGACCTGATGCCGAGCCGATTGTGGTGAAGTGGATGATCCTATGCTGTCGAGAAAAGCCTCTAGCGAGTTTCATGGCGGCCCGTACCCCAAACCGACTCAGGTGGTCAGGTAGAGAATACCGAGGCGTTCGGGTGAACTATGGTTAAGGAACTCGGCAAAATGCCCCCGTAACTTCGGGAGAAGGGGGGCCATTCCTGGTGATAGCACTTGCTGCTTGAGCTGGGGGTGGCCGCAGAGACCAGCGAGAAGCGACTGTTTACTAAAAACACAGGTCCGTGCGAAGCCGTAAGGCGATGTATACGGACTGACGCCTGCCCGGTGCTGGAACGTTAAGGGGACCGGTTAGCTCCATTTCGGTGGGGCGAAGCTGAGAACTTAAGCGCCAGTAAACGGCGGTGGTAACTATAACCATCCTAAGGTAGCGAAATTCCTTGTCGGGTAAGTTCCGACCTGCACGAATGGCGTAACGACTTCTCGACTGTCTCAACCATAGGCCCGGTGAAATTGCATTACGAGTAAAGATGCTCGTTTCGCGCAGCAGGACGGAAAGACCCCGGGACCTTTACTATAGCTTGATATTGGTGTTCGGTTCGGCTTGTGTAGGATAGGTGGGAGACTGTGAAGCGGCAACGCCAGTTGTTGTGGAGTCGTCGTTGAAATACCACTCTGGTCGTGCTGGATGTCTAACCTGGGTCCGTGATCCGGATCAGGGACAGTGTCTGGTGGGTAGTTTAACTGGGGCGGTTGCCTCCTAAAGGGTAACGGAGGCGCCCAAAGGTTCCCTCAGCCTGGTTGGCAATCAGGTGTTGAGTGTAAGTGCACAAGGGAGCTTGACTGTGAGACTGACGGGTCGAGCAGGTACGAAAGTAGGGACTAGTGATCCGGCGGTGGCTTGTGGAAGCGCCGTCGCTCAACGGATAAAAGGTACCCCGGGGATAACAGGCTGATCTTCCCCAAGAGTCCATATCGACGGGATGGTTTGGCACCTCGATGTCGGCTCGTCGCATCCTGGGGCTGGAGTAGGTCCCAAGGGTTGGGCTGTTCGCCCATTAAAGCGGTACGCGAGCTGGGTTTAGAACGTCGTGAGACAGTTCGGTCCCTATCCGCTGTGCGCGTAGGAGTGTTGAGAAGGGCTGTCCCTAGTACGAGAGGACCGGGACGGACGAACCTCTGGTGTGCCAGTTGTTCTGCCAAGGGCATGGCTGGTTGGCTACGTTCGGGAGGGATAACCGCTGAAAGCATCTAAGCGGGAAGCCTGCTTCGAGATGAGCACTCCCACCTCCTTGAGAGGGTAAGGCTCCCAGTAGACGACTGGGTTGATAGGCCGGATATGGAAGCCCTGTGAGGGGTGGAGTTGACCGGTACTAATAGGCCGAGGGCTTGTCCTCAGTTGCTCGCGTCCACTGTGTTGTTCTGAAACAACGACTGCCCTGTCGGCGGGTCGAATAGTTTCATAGTGTTTCGGTGGTCATAGCGTGAGGGAAACGCCCGGTTACATTCCGAACCCGGAAGCTAAGCCTTACAGCGCCGATGGTACTGCAGGGGGGACCCTGTGGGAGAGTAGGACGCCGCCGAACAATTATTCAGAAGAACC
The DNA here is from genome assembly GCF_009569385.1 of Streptomyces kaniharaensis. NCBI lineage: Bacteria > Bacillati > Actinomycetota > Actinomycetes > Kitasatosporales > Streptomycetaceae > Streptomyces > Streptomyces kaniharaensis. Next base: position 2,072,054 of record NZ_WBOF01000001.1, on the reverse strand, counting down.
CCCATCCGATTCCGGATGGGGGTTCTTCGCGTTTCCTGCTGTGCGACATGCTGCCGTGCGTCAGCATGTCGCGAGGACGGGTGAATTACAGGGCCCTGAGAAGGGCCTACAGGGCCCCTCTCCGACGTCCGAACAGGGCTGGGGAGGGGGGGTGCAGGCCTGATTCCCGCAGCTCCTCAGGAGCGTTTCACGCCACGACAAAGGGCACCTCACATGAGGTGCCCTTTCGTCTTTCAGGGGAGCTCAGAGGCGGCCGGCGGCCTTGAGGGCGAGGTAGGTGTCGGCAAGAGCGGGGGCGAGCTTCGCGGGTGGGGCGTCGAGGACGGTGACGCCGCAGCCGGTGAGGCGGTCGGCGGTGTAAGGGCACCTCACATGAGGTGCCCTTTCGTCTTTCAGGGGAGCTCAGAGGCGGCCGGCGGCCTTGAGGGCGAGGTAGGTGTCGGCAAGAGCGGGGGCGAGCTTCGCGGGTGGGGCGTCGAGGACGGTGACGCCGCAGCCGGTGAGGCGGTCGGCGGTGTGGCGACGGTCGGCGCGGGTCTGCTCGGCTGCGGCGGCGCCGTAGACGGCCTCGACGGTGCCGCGGCCGGCGGCGAGAACGTCGAGGTGCGGATCGGCGACGGAGGCCAGGACGACCTCGTGACGCTTGACGAGCTGCGGGAGCAGCGGGAGCAGGCCCTCTTCGACGGGGCCCGCGTCGAGACCGGTGAGCAGGACGATCAGGGAGCGGTGCGGCGCCATCTTCAGGGCGGTGGCGACCAGCGAGCGCATGTCGGTCTCGTGGAGCGCGGGCTCCAGGAGGGCCATCGCGTTGGTGAAGGCGGGCAGGATCTCGCTGGGGGAGCGGCCCGCTACCGAGGCGCGCTGGCGGAGGTCGTGGGCGAGCAGGTCGACGCGGTCGCCGGCGCGGGTGGCGAGGGCGGTGAGCAGCAGGGCGGCGTCGAGTGCGGCGTCGAGGCGGGGTGCGTCGCCGACTCGGCCGGCGGAGGTGCGGCCGGTGTCGAGGACGATGAGGATGTGCCGGTCGCGTTCGGGCCGCCAGGTGCGGACGGCGACGGTGTGCCGGCGGGCGCTGGCGCGCCAGTCGATGGAGCGGACGTCGTCGCCGGGCAGGTACTCGCGCAGGGAGTCGAACTCGGTGCCCTGGCCGCGGGTCAGCACCGAGGTGCGGCCGTCGAGTTCGCGCAGCCGGGCGAGCCGGGAGGGCAGGTGCTTGCGGCTGGCGAAAGGGGGCAGCGCGCGGACCGTCCAGGGGGCGAGGTGGGAGCCCTGACGGCCGGCCAGGCCGAGCGGGCCGAGGGAACGGATCGTCACCTGGTGGGCGTGGTGGTCGCCGCGGCGGGTCGGGGCGAGGACGGTGGTGGCGCGGCGTCGTTCGCCCCCGGGGATGCGCAGGGTGTGCCGGGAGGCGGCGGTGGCGGTGCCGGGTCGCCAGGCGGACGGGGCCCAGGCGTCTCGGAGTTGGGCGCGGAGGAGGCGTCCGGAGGGGTTGGTGACGGTCAGTTCGACGGTCGCGGGCTCCCCGAGCCGGACGGTGGTGGCGCCGCCCCGGCCGAGCGCGAGGCCGCGGACGGGGGCGGCGAGCACCAGGTCGACGACGACGGCGAGCAGGACGGCGCCGGTGACGGTGCCGATCCCGGCCCAGGACGGCAGCAGCAGGCCCACGACGAGCGCGCCGAGCGCGGCGATCAGGGCGGTTCGCCCGGTGAGGGCCATGTGGTGCGCTCCTTCGGGTACCCGGGACGGGTGCGGTGGGTCAGCGGGGGGCGGGCGTCTGGGCGAGCACGGCCTGGATGACGGAGTCGGCGGTGACGCCCTCCATCTCGGCCTCGGCGCGCAGCGCGACGCGGTGCCGCAGGGTCGGCAGGGCGAGCGCCTTGACGTCGTCCGGGGTGACGTAGTCGCGGCCGGCCAGCCAGGCCCACGCGCGGGAGGCGGCGAGCAGGGCGGTGGCGCCGCGCGGGGAGACGCCGATGGACAGCGACGGGGACTGCCGGGTGGCCCGGCAGAGGTCGACGATGTAGGCGAGGACCTCGGGGGAGACGGTCAGCGCGGCGATCTGCTCGCGGGCGGCGGCGATGTGCTCGGGCCCGGCGACGGGGCGGACGCCGGCGGCGGTGAGGTCGCGGGGGTCGAAGCCGGCGGCGTGCCGGGAGAGGACCTGGAACTCCTGGTCGCGGTCGGGCAGCGGCAGGATCAGCTTGAGCAGGAAGCGGTCGAGCTGGGCCTCGGGCAGCGGGTAGGTGCCCTCGTACTCGACGGGGTTCTGGGTGGCGGCGACCAGGAAGGGGACGGGCAGCGCGCGCGGCTCGCCGTCGACGGTGACCTGGCGCTCCTCCATGGCCTCCAGCAGGGAGGCCTGGGTCTTCGGCGGGGTGCGGTTGATCTCGTCGGCGAGCAGCAGGTTGGTGAAGACCGGGCCGGGCTGGAAGGAGAACTCGGCGGTGCGGGCGTCGTAGACGAGGGAGCCGGTGACGTCGCCGGGCATCAGGTCGGGGGTGAACTGGATGCGCTTGGTCTCCAGGCTGAGCGCGGTGGAGAGGGTGCGGATCAGCAGGGTCTTGGCGACGCCGGGAACGCCCTCCAGCAGCACGTGGCCGCCGCAGAGCAGGGCCACGACGACGCCGGTGACGGCGGCGTCCTGGCCGACCACGGCCTTGCCGATCTCCGCGCGCAGGGCGGTGAGCGCCTCGCGCGGGTCGGTGGTGGTGCCGGGGGTGGCGGGTGCCGTGCCGGGGGTGGTGTGGAGCGGGGCGGTGGCCTGTTCGGTCACGGCTTCCGTACCTGCCTTTCGAGGGCGTCGAGGTCGTCGGCGAGCCGCAGCAGCGCGGCGTCGTCGGTCGGGTCGGGGCCGTACAGGAGGGCCCGTACGTCCGCGGCGGGGCGCGCGGCGAGGCGGTCGGCGACGGCTGCGCAGAGTGCGTCGGGGTCGGCTGCTCCCGCCCTGAGCGGGACGCCCAGGGCGGGGGCGAGGCGGTGGGCGGTGGCGCGGCGCAGGGCCTGGGCGGCGCGGCCGCGGGCCTTGGCGCGGTGGTAGAGCCGGGCGCGGCCTTCGGTGGTCTCGGCGGCGCGGACCACGACGGGCAGGTTCTCGCTGATCACCGGGCCGAGGCGGCGGCCGCGCCAGAGGGCGGCCAGGGCGGCGGCGATCGCGAGTTGGAGGGTGGCCCAGCGCCAGCCGGCCGGGATGTAGTCGGTGGGGTTCTTGCGGTGGGTGTTCTCGGCGATCGGCGAGCCGTAGTCGGGCAGGTGCCAGGTGAGGTGGGGCTGGGAGCCGAGCAGGCCGAGGGCGAGGGAGGCGTTGCCGTCCTTGGCGAGCAGCTGGTTCTGGAGGAGGTCGCCGCTGCCGAGCACGATCACGTCGCCGCCCTGGGTGCGGGTGCTGACCAGCGAGAAGCCGTGGTTGTGCGGGTAGCAGCCCTCGCCGCGGCTGCCGCTGGTGTAGAGCTGCCCGCCGAGGTGGGCGCTGCCGGCCCGGGTGGCTTCGGCGAGCGAGCACTGCGGGGCGGTGCTGCGGACGGAGGCGTACGACGAGGCGGGGTGCTCGTCGGCGGGGCGGATGCCGGGAGCGAGCGCGCTGAGGGCGGCCGGGCCGGGGGCGACGAGGACCAGCCGGGTGTGCCGGGCGGCGGCGACGGCGCGCAGTTCGGCGGCGCTGAGCAGGTCGGGCTCGGGGATGACCAGGGTGTCGGCGCCGGTGGGACGGCCGGTGGCGTCGGTGGTGAGGCTGGTGGTGACGCCGCGCTGTTCGAGCAGCGCGATGACGGCGTGGGCGCCGTCCTGGTCGTATGAGCGCGGGTCGAGCGGCGGGTAGCGGTGCTCCTGGCTGAGGCCGGCCACGACGACGGCGCCGAGCAGGAGGAACGCGACGGCGAGCAGGTACCAGCGGGCGCGGCGCCAGAGGCTGCGCCCGGTGGGCGCCAGGCTGCTGGGGCTGACGATGCCCGAGGGGGCCCGGTCGACGGCGGGGGCGGGGGCGGTGCTGGTCATGCCGCGCCTCCCGGGGCCGGAGCGAGGGTCGGGCGGGTGCGTTCCAGGGCCCGGTCGAGGTCGCGCAGCGACTCGTACGCGGCCTGGTCGGCGGTGCGCTCGCCGAAGGCGATGTCGTCGAAGGTGCGGGCGGCGGCGGCCAGCGCGGTGGCGTGCTCGGGCAGGGCCCGGCCGGCCTCGGCGGCGGCCTCGTCTGCGGTGCGGCCGGGGCGGACGTCGAGCAGGGTGCGTTCCTCCAGGGCGCGGACCAGCGCGCGCATCTGTTCGCGGACGGCGTCGGCCCAGCGGCCGGCGGCGGCGTGCCGGTCGGCGTCGGCGCGGTGCTGGTCGGCGGTGCGCGGTCCGTCGGTGCCGTAGACGCCGAGGACGGTGCGGGCGGCCCGCTTGGGCGCGCCGAGGCGCCACCAGACTCCGGCGGCGATCAGGACGGCCACGACCAGGAAGAAGATCAGGCCGGTGGTGCCGCTGGTGCCGCCGCCGGAGAGGGTGCTGAGCGCGTCGGTGAGGTGCTGGTTCACCCAGTCGAGGACCCGTTGCAGGAGGCTCGGGTCGTGCCGGTGGTAGTCGGCGTTGAGCAGCTCGTCGCGGGCGGCGTCGCGCGCCGGGTCACGTGGGACGGTGACCGGGGCGCCGCCCGCGGCGAGAAGCCTGTCCCCCCAGATAGGCATGCGGCTCAGAGCTTCGTCGGGTTGGGGCCGGACTGGCCGCTCCAGCCGGTGCCGCCGTATTCGGGCAGCCCGGCGGCGCGGGCGAGCTCGATGTCCAGGGCCTCGCGGCGGATGCGCTGGTCGACGTAGAGCAGCACGCCGATGCCGGCGGTGAAGGGGATGGTGAGGGTGGCGGAGATGACCCCGGCGATCGCCGTGGTGATCAGCATCGCCATGGGCAGCCCAGCACCGCCGCTCGCGACCTGCCGCTGGAGGTCGCCGAGGCCGAGCACCAGGCCGACCGTCGTGAACGGGATGGCGATGACGCACGAGACGACGAAGGCGATCAGCTGGCTGAGCAGGGTGATGCCGAAGATCCGCCACCACTCGCCGCGGACCAGCCGGCGGGAGCGGGACAGCGCCGTCATGACGCCCTGCTTCTCCAGCATCAGGGCGGGCGCGGCGAGGCTGAGCCGGATCCAGAGCCAGACGGCGGCCGGGAGGCTCAGCAGGCCGACGATCACCAGCAGGCCGATGATCGCCGGCTGGGCCGCGCCGGCCACGGCGTAGCCGATCAGCGGGGCGAAGCCGAGCAGGGTGACGCCGCCGACGATCAGCGCGGTGAGCAGCGTCAGCCCGAGCAGCTGGAGCATGCGGGGGCGGGCGTCGCGCCAGGCCTCCCGTATGGTCACGGACTGCCCGAGGATGGCGCGGCTGACGACCACGGTCAGCAGCGCGGTCGCGATGACGCCGAGCAGCAGGTCGACGGGCAGGCTGACCAGCGAGACCAGGACCGAGGTGAAGTCGCCGGTCTTGCCGCCGACCAGCAGTTCGGCGCCGATGCCGCCGGCCTGCTGGAGCACGGCGATGCCCAGCGAGAGGCTGAGCGCGGTGCGCCAGTGCTTGCGGATGGTGGCGACGGAGCCGTCGAGGAGTTCGCCGAGGCCGAGCGGGCGCAGCGGGATGATGCCGGGCTTGGGGCTCGGCGGCGGGCCCCAGCCGTACGGGGGCTGGCCGTACGGTCCGTACGGGCCCTGCGGGCCGCCCCAGCCGGGCTGGGCGGGCGGGACGTGCGGGCCGCCCCACCCCGGGGGTGGGACGGGGGCGCCCTGTGGCGGTGCCGACTGCCCGGGCACGGCGGCGGACGCGTCGGCCGGGGGCCGGGTGTCGTCGCGGGGCGGCTCGGACGAGCTGGGCGAGGCCCAGCCCGGAGTGTCGGTCATCACTGCTCCTCGGAGGGCGTCCTGGGGCGCGGTTCCGGGTGATCTTTCACCCGCACGCAGCGCCCATCGTGCCATGGGGCGCGGACAGGCCCCAGGGGTATCCGGTTCCTGAACGGAAACAGGGGTGTCACGGGGGTCGGGGGGTGGCTCCGGGACGGTTCGGGGCGTTCCGTCGGGGAGCATTCGCCCGGTATGGCCTGAATTCGCCGGGGAGTTGAGTTGGCCGTTGTGGAGCAAAGGCACTGCTGTGCGGCAGGTCACAATCCGGTAATGAGAAGATGGACGCATGAAGGGACGCGTCCTCGTCGTTGATGACGACTCCGCACTGGCCGAGATGCTCGGCATCGTGCTGCGTGGTGAGGGTTTTGAGCCGTTTTTCGTCGCGGATGGGGACAAGGCGCTAGCCGCGTTCCGGGAGACCAAGCCCGACCTGGTCCTGCTGGACCTGATGCTGCCCGGCCGGGACGGCATCGACGTCTGCCGCCAGATCCGGGCCGAGTCCGGCATTCCGATCGTCATGCTGACCGCGAAGACCGACACGGTCGACGTCGTGGTGGGCCTGGAGTCGGGTGCCGACGACTACGTCACCAAGCCGTTCAAGCCCAAGGAACTGGTGGCCCGGGTGCGCGCCCGGCTACGCCGCGCCGAGGAGCCGACTCCGGAGCAGCTGACCATCGGCGATCTGGTGATCGACGTGGCCGGCCACTCGGTGAAGCGGGACGGCCGGGGCATCCCGCTGACCCCGCTGGAGTTCGACCTGCTGGTCGCGCTGGCCCGCAAGCCCTGGCAGGTGTTCACCCGCGAGGTGCTGCTGGAGCAGGTCTGGGGCTACCGCCACGCGGCGGACACCCGGCTCGTCAACGTCCACGTGCAGCGCCTGCGGTCCAAGATCGAGAAGGACCCGGAGCGCCCCGAGATCGTGGTGACCGTCCGCGGCGTCGGCTACAAGGCCGGACCCAGCTGACGTGACGCACCGGGCTGACGACTCCCCGTCGGGTTCCGCGACCGACGGGGCGGGCGCCGTGCGCGGGGACGTGCTGAGTTCGACCACCCGCCGCCGGCGCGGGCTCGCGGCCGTGACCACGCTGGCGGCCCGTCAGCTGCGTCGGCCCACGCACCGGGTGACGGCGCTGTACCGCCGCTCGATCCAGCTGCGCGTGGTCGCGGTCTCCCTGCTGGCGTCCATCGCGGTCGTGCTGGTGCTCGGCGTGGTCGTGGTGGCGCAGGTGCGCACCGGCCTGCTGGACACCAAGATGGCCTCCGCGCGCGAGCAGGCCAGGATCGGCTTCCAGGCCGAGCTGAAGAAGATCGACGAGGCCAAGGACCAGCGGTTGCGGGTCGGCGCCACGGCGGACCCGAGCACCGAGGAGATCGGCACCTGGCTGCTGCGGCAGGTCAACGACCTGGCGGCGAGCGGGCAGACGGTCTACTCGGTGATCGCGATGATGCCCGGCACCGGCCAGACCGTGATGCCCGACGCGGTCGGCTTCGGCCCGCGCTACTCGGGCGACATCCTGCCCAACAGCGTCCCCGACAGCCTGCGGGCCAAGCTGTACGCCGAGCCCGGCCAGATGTTCGACCAGCCGACCCGGATCCACCGCTCCGCCGAGAGCGGCGGGCACACCGAACCCGGGCTGGCCCTCGGCATGCAGTTCGTCGGCCCGGCCGGCACCAGCTACCAGCTGTTCTACCTGTTCTCCTTCGGCCAGGAGACGGATACCCTCAACCTGGTCACCGGCACCCTGGCGACAGCCGGCGTGTTCGTGGTGATCCTGATGGGCGGCATCGCCTGGGTCGTGGTGCGTCAGGTGGTCACCCCGGTCCGGATGGCCGCCGGCATCTCCGAGCGGCTGGCCGACGGGCACCTCGAAGAGCGGATGAAGGTCACCGGCACCGACGACATCGCCCGCCTCGGCGAATCGTTCAACCGGATGGCCAACGCGCTCCAGGCGCAGATCCGCCAGCTGGAGGAGCTGTCCCGGGTGCAGCGGCGCTTCGTCTCGGACGTCTCGCACGAGCTGCGGACCCCGTTGACGACGGTCCGGATGGCCGCCGACCTGATCTACGACAGCCGCGAGGACCTGGACCCGATGGCGGCCCGCTCGGCCGAGCTGCTCCAGGGCCAGCTGGACCGCTTCGAGTCGCTGCTCGCCGACCTGCTGGAGATCAGCCGCTTCGACGCCGGCGCCGCGATCCTGGACGCCGAGCCGGTGGACCTGCGCGAGATCGTCGGCCGCGTGGTGGAGGCCGCCGACCCGCTGGCCCAGGCCAAGGGCAGCACCGTGGTGATCCGCGGCGACGGCGAGCCGGTGCTGGCCGAGGTGGACTCCCGCCGGATCGAGCGCATCCTGCGCAACCTGGTGGTCAACGCGCTGGAGCACGGCGAGGGCCGCGACGTCGTGGTCCGGCTCGGTTCGGCCGACGGCGCGGTCGCGGTCGGCGTGCGCGACTACGGCATCGGCCTCAAGCCGGGCGAGGCGTCCCGGGTGTTCCACCGCTTCTGGCGGGCCGACCCGTCCCGGGTGCGGACCACCGGCGGGACCGGCCTCGGCCTGTCCATCGCGGTCGAGGACGCGCACCTGCACGGCGGCTGGCTCCAGGCCTGGGGCGAGCCCGGCGGCGGCTCGCACTTCCGGCTCACCCTGCCGCGCACCCGCGGCGGCGAGATCAGCCGGGCGCCGTTCCGGCTGGAGCCGGAGGACTCGCGCAACAACCGGGGCCTCGGCACCTACGGCATGCCGTACCGGCGGGCGATCAGCCCGGCCGGCGCGACCGCGCTGTCCGTCGCCGAGGAGCAGGCCGAGACGCCGGAGAGCGCCGGCAACGGCTTCGGCAGCGGCCTCGGCGGGGTGCTGAACATCGGTCCCGGCCTCGGCAAGGCGCGGCTGCCCGAGGGCCCGCGCGCGGACCCGTCGGACGTGCGTACCGCGGGCGCCGGGTACGGTGCCACCGGGGCCCAGGTCATGGTGGACCCGACGCCCGGACGGCCGTCGGTGGCACAGCGCACGGCGGAGCCCGACCTGACGGGCGGCACGGACACGGAGGGGTCGCAGCGTGCGAAGGACGACCAGGACTGATCCGCGGGTCGCGACGGTGGCCGGCGGGGTGCTCGGCGCCCTGCTGGTCAGCGGCTGCGCGGCCATGCCGGACTCCGGCGGTGTCAGCAGGGTCGAGCTGTCGCAGGGGTCGTCCGACAAGAACCTCCAGGTGCGGGTCTTCCCCGTGGCGCCGGCCAAGGGCGCCAGACCGCGCGACCTGCTGGCCGGGTTCCTAGACGCGGTGACCGCCGACGAGGGCTACGACACCGCGCGGAAGTACCTCACCGAGGAGGCCGCCGCGGCCTGGAACCCGGACGCGAAGATCCAGGTGCTCTCCGCCACCTCCATGCAGGCCGGCCAGGACGTCTCGGACACGGACACCACGGTGTCGGCGTCCGTCACCGGGCAGGTGGTCGCCACGGTCGACGAGCAGCACTCGTACCGCCTGGAGGAGGGGCAGCACACGATCTCGCCGGTCTTCACCTTCGTCCGGCGCAAGGACGGGGAGTGGCGGATCGACAAGCTGCCCCCCGGTCTGATCATGAACGAGACCAGCTTCCGCAACAGCTACCGGCAGGTGGACCGGTTCTTCTACACCGCGAAGGACCCGTCGGCCGCCGGCGGGGCCGTCGCGCAGTCGGCGCTGATCGCCGACCCGATCTACTTGCGGCGGCGAATAGACCCGCTGACCTCTGCCGCGAAGGCCCTGGTCGGCGGGCCGTCGAGCTGGCTCGCACCGGTCGTCCAGACCGCCTTCCCGAACGGCGTGAACGTCGACAAGGTCACCGTCGACGACAGCCGGGGCGCGCACGTGCAGCTCTCCGGCACCGACCTCACCGAGGCGACGTCCTGCCGGCGGATGGCGACCCAGCTCTTCTACACCCTCGCCGACCAGGGCAAGGGCCAGGTCGAGAGGCTGGAGCTGAAGGGACAGCGCGGCAGCTGCAACGTCAGCCGCAGCGACACGCCGTTCATCGGCCCCGGTGCCCTGGCCGGGTCGGAGGGTGGGCAGCAGTACTTCCAGCGCGCCGACAACGGCGTCCTGATGGAGATCAACGACACGTCGAACAACACCGTCCACGGCGTGCTCGGCAAGCCGCAGCCGGCCGGCCGGCTTCCGCTCGGCACCATCGCGGTCCGCCGGGACGGCGCGCAGGCCGCCGCGATCAGCCGGGACGGCCACCAGCTCTTCTCGGTGCCGCTGTCCGACAGCGCGGTCGCGATGCCCGATCCGGTGCTCACCTCGGCGGCCCGCTCCGGGGACGACGGGCTTACCTCGCCCAGCTGGGACGGCCGCGGCGACCTCTGGGTGGTGGACCGCAACCCGGACGCCCCGCGCGTGGTGATGGTCCGCGGCAACAAGAGCTACACCGTCCCGGTCGACGACCTGGGCGGGCAGAGCGTGCAGATGCTCAAGGTCTCCTCGGACGGCGCCCGGGTCGCGTTGGTGGCGAAGGGCCCGGGCAGCCCCAACCAGTCGCTGATGTTCGGCCTGATCGTGCACGGAGGCACCCCGGAGGCGCCGACGGCCCGGATCGTGGGGTTGCGCCGGACCGCCCCGGCGCTCGCCGACGTGTCCTCGCTGTCCTGGGCGGAGGCCGACCAGCTGCTCGTGCTGGGCAAGGAGGCCGACCGGCCCCACCAGCTGCACTACATCAGCACCGACGGCACCCAGAGCACCGACGCCCCGCTCCAGGTCGGTGAGGGCATGGCCGCCATCGCCGCCTCGGAGGCCCGCGGGGACGTACTGGCCCAGGCTTCGCCGGTGCTCGCGATCCAGGCGTCGGACGGCAAGCTCTACCGGCTGACCGGCGGTCAGTGGCGTGAAGTCACGCTGGCGGACCGGGCCAGCGCGTTCTTCTACCCCGGCTGAGCCGGTTTCAGCCGCTCCGGAGCGGGCCGGCCGCCGCGACGGTGGCCGCCGCCCTGACCGGCAGGCCGGCCGCGGCCAGCGCCCGGGCGGCCTCGGCGAGGCTGGCGCCGGTGGTCACCAGGTCGTCCACCAGGACCGCCTGACGGCCGGCCAGGCCGCGTCGTGCGCGCGGCAGGACGGTGAGCGCGCCGTGCAGGTTGCGGCGGCGCTCGGCCGCGGTCAGTCCGGCCTGGTCGGCGACGGGCCGGGTGTGCCGCAGCAGCGCCGCGGCCCGGGCGTCCAGGCCGGCCCGGCGCAGTGAGCGGACGGCGGCCGCGGCCAGCCGGAGCGTCGGATCGTGGCCGCGGGCGCGGACGGCGGCCGGGGTCGAGGGCATCGGGACCAGCAGGAGCGGCGTGAGCGCGGCGCGCGGTCCCAGCGCGGAGCGGACCGCCCGGCCGAGCGCCTCGCCGAGGGGGCCGGCCAGCCGCAGGGCGCCCCGCTCCTTGTGGGCGAGCAGCAACTGCCGCACCGGGTCGGTGTAAGGAGCGGCGGCGTGCGCCCACGGCAGCACGGTGGGGCCGGGCCGGGCGGTGGCGAGGGTGTGCCGGCACGCCGGGCAGAGCTGGGTGCGGTCGGTGCCGCAGCCGGCGCACCGGGCGGGCAGCAGGACATCCAGCAGATCGGCCAGTGCGTGGCCGAAGGGCCCTTGGGCGCAGGGCGGACGGACGGGGTCGCTGGTGGGCGGCACGGCTGCTCCTGGCGGCGGCAGGCACGAAGAGTGAGCAAAGGATGCGCCGTACGGGGGGTGTTGTCCAGGTATTCACCCGTGCTTCACTCCTAGGAGGGTAGACAGGGTGCAACAGCTTGACCGTTCGCCCACAGCACCGGGTCATACCCACGTCCCTGCCCGGGGAGGCGAAAACCCCGCGTGAGGTGTTCGATAAGGCTCCAGGGGGTTTCAACCGTCCCTGGTGGGGAGGAAGTGAGGTGAGGGCCAGCCGTTTCCTGCCGCTGGCGGCGGGGGCGGGGGGCCGGCAGTGGATGGGCTGGTCCAGCTGGGTCTCAGCCCGATCCGGTAGCACCCGGATCGGCGTCAGCACGAGGGATCGGAGTTCTGCGTGGACATCGTCGTCAAGGGCCGCAAGACCGAGGTGCCCAAGAGGTTCCGGGATCACGTGGCCGAGAAGCTGGAGAAGGTCCAGAAGTTCGACACCAAGGCGATCAGCCTTGATGTCGAGGTGTCCAAGGAACACAACCCGCGGCAGGCCGACCGGTCCGACCGCGTGGAGATCACTCTCCGTACCCGTGGTCCGGTGATCCGGGCCGAGGCCGCCGCCGCCGACCCGTACGCGGCGCTCGACCTGGCCTCGGCGAAGCTCGACGCGCAGTTGCGCAAGTCCGCGGACCGGCGCCGGGTACACAAGGGCGGCAACGGCCGCACCCCCATCAGCGTCGCCGCGGCGACCGCGGCCCTGGCCGGGCTGCAGGAGCCGGCGGAGCGGGAGGGTGAGACCAACGGGTCCGTCCGCAAGACCATGATGGGATCCCTGGAAGTGGAGGGCGAAGGCCCGCTGGTGGTCCGGGAGAAGACGCACCCGGCCGCCCCCATGGCGTTGGACCAGGCGCTCTACGAGATGGAGCTGGTCGGCCACGACTTCTACCTCTTCGTGGAGAAGGACAGCGGCCTGCCGAGTGTCGTCTACCGCCGGCACGGCTACCACTACGGTGTCATCCACCTGCAGACCGACGCTGCCGCCGGTGCGGGCAGTGGTGCGGGCGGTGCGATCGGCGGGCCGGACGACGAGGACTGACCGTCAGAGCAGTGAAAGTCGGTGACCCCGGCGGCCGTTGCCGCCGGGGTCACCGTTTTCGGGGGCCGTCCGTGCCCGAACCCGGGCCGGTCGCGGTGGCGGGCCGTGGCCGAGAGATCACCCGTTGCGGGGGATTCGGCGTCGGAGGGTGACCGTGGCGGAGCCGGGGCGTGGAATGATTGGCGCACGACGTCCCGCGAAGGGGGAGGAGCGGATGGGGGATCACTTCGGGCTGGGGCCCGGTACGGGGCCGGTTTCCGGACTGTCGCCGGGGCCGGGGGAGGAGCCCGCGTACGAGCCGCGCCGGGGTGAGCCGATCCGCGTGCTGGTGGTGGACGACCACGCGCTGTTCCGCCGCGGGCTGGAGATCGTGCTCGCGGAGGAGCCGGACATCAAGGTCGTCGGCGAGGCGGGGGACGGCGCCGAGGCCGTGCTCAAGGCCGCCGACCTGCTGCCCGACATCATCCTGATGGACGTCCGGATGCCGCGCCGCAGCGGCATCGAGGCGTGCACGGCGATCAAGGACGTGGCGCCCAGCACCAAGATCATCATGCTGACGATAAGCGACGAGGAGGCCGACCTCTACGAGGCGATCAAGGCGGGTGCCACCGGCTACCTGCTGAAGGAGATCTCCACCGACGAGGTCGCCACCGCGATCCGCGCCGTCGCCGACGGGCAGTCGCAGATCAGCCCGTCGATGGCGTCCAAGCTGCTCACCGAGTTCAAGTCGATGATCCAGCGCCGCTCCGACGACCGGGACCTGGTGCCCGCACCCCGGCTCACCGACCGGGAGTTGGAGGTGCTCAAGCTGGTGGCCACCGGGATGAACAACCGGGAGATCGCCAAGGAGCTGTTCATCAGCGAGAACACCGTGAAGAACCACGTGCGCAACATCCTGGAGAAGCTCCAACTGCACTCCCGGATGGAGGCCGTGGTGTACGCGATGCGCGAGAAGATCCTCGAAATAGGGTGACCGACGCCGCGCGTCAGTCCGCGAGCAGCTTCTCCAGGGCCGGGCGCAGCCGCTCGTCGTGCAGCGCCTCGACCCGGACACCGTCACAGCCCACCCACGCGGCCGCCTCGCGCAGCGCCGTCGCCAGCGCCTCGACGTGCCTGACGGAGTCCAGCGAGACCTGACGGGCGACCAGGGTGCGCCCCTCGCGGGCCGGGTCGACCCGGCCGACCAGCCTGCCGCCGGTGAGCAGCGGCATCGCGAAGTAGCCGTGCACCCGCTTGTGCCTGGGCGTGTAGGCCTCCAGCCGGTGCGTCATGCCGAAGATCCGCTCGGTGCGCGGGCGGTCCCAGATCAGCGAGTCGAACGGCGAGAGCAGCGTGGTGCGGTGGCGCCCGCGCGGGGGCGCGGCGAGGGCGGCCGGGTCGGCCCAGGCCGGTGCCGCGGTGCCGTCCGGGCCCCAGCCGGCGACCTCGACCGGCACCAGGCCGGAGTCGGCCAGCACCGGGTCCAACTCCTCGGCGCGCAGCCGGTGGTAGTCGAGCAGGTCGGCCCGGGTGGCGACGCCGAGGGCGGCGCCGGCCTGGGAGACCAGTGTGCGCACGCACTCCTCGCCGGACCGGTCCTGGCCGAACAGGGCGTCCGGGACGGCCTGTTCGGCCAGTGCGTAGACGCGCTTCCAGCTCCGGCGCTCGGTGCAGACCACGTCACCGAAGGCCAGCGCCCGTTCGACCGCGATCTTGGTGTCGGACCAGTCCCACCACTCGGCGGTCTTCTTGGCGCCGCCCAGCTCGGTGGAGGTCAACGGCCCCTCGGCGCGCAGCTTGTCGAGCACGTGCCGGTACGTCTCCGGCGAGACCTGGTGCCCCCAGAGGTGGCCGCGGTCGCGGTACCGGCGGCGCCGGAAGGCGAACAGCGGCCACTCCTCGACCGGCAGGATGCAGGCCGCGTGCGACCAGTACTCGAAGCTGGTGCCGTGGCCCCAGTAGGCCGCCTCGATCGCCGGGCGGCCGACCGCGCCGAGCCGGGCGTACGGGACCAGTTCGTGCGAGCGGGCCAGCACCGAGATGGTGTCCAGCTGGACGGCGCCCAGGTGCCGCAGCACCCCGCGCACCCCGGCCCGGCGGTCCGGCGCGCCGAGCAGGCCCTGCGCGCGCAGGGCGATCCGGCGGGCGTCGTCGGCGCCGAGGACGGTGACGGGGGACGGCGCGGGGGAGCTGTCGGCAGGCACGGCGGTCATGCCGGCGAGCGTAGCCGCGGGCACTGACAGTGGTCCCTGAGAGCGGTCGCTGAGCGCGGTCACTGAGCGCGGGATCAGCCCAGGTCGGACGGCAGCAGGGAGGCGACCCAGGAGTCGCGGAAGACGCCGCGCTGCTCGGCGTACGAGCGCAGGGTGCCCTCGAAGCGGTAGCCGACCCGCTCGGCGACCGCGCGCGAGCCGTCGTTGCCGACGTACGCCAGCCACTGGAGACGGCGGATCCCCAGGTCGGTGAGGGCCCAGCGGGCGACCTCGCGGGCCGCCTCGACGGTGTGGCCGCGGCCGCGCTTCTCCTTCACCGTCCACCAGCCGACGGACGCGGCCGTCGGGTCCGCGGCGAAGCGGGTGACGGCCTGGGTGCCGACCAGCTGCCCGGTCGCGCGCTCGGTGACGCACCAGATGAACTCGGTGCCCTTGCGCAGCCCCTCCGGGGCCAGTGTGCGGACGAAGAACTCCGCGTCCTCGCGCCGGTACGGAACCGGCACCACCGTCCAGCGCTGGATCTCCGGGTCCTGGCAGGCGGCGAAGATCGCGTCGATGTCCGACTCCTGCGGAGCCCGCAGGAGGAGGCGCTCGGTCGTGAGGGTGGGGGGCTGGGTGAAGGGTTCTTCCATGCCCGGATTATTCCGGGCGAAGAAGAGGCCGGGCATCCGATTAGCGTGCCAACTCCCCGGGTCGGGGAGCGATTTGCCCCGGTGAGCGGTGCTATCGGGTCATGTGCCCGCACGGGTGACACGGGAATACCGCGCTGACGCACCTCCCGGGGCATTGGACTCCTCGCATACGATGGCCCGTGCGGTGGGGTGGACCTGCCGTGCAGTCGTCCAGTGCCAATACAGGCAAGGAGCCCGCTCAAGTGTCCGTCTTCGACAAGATCCTGCGCGCCGGCGAAGGGAAGATCCTTCGCAAGCTGCAGCGGATTGCTGCCCAGGTCAACTCCATCGAAGAGGACTTCGTCAACCTCACCGACGCCGAGCTGCGCGCGCTGACCGACGAGTACAAGCAGCGGCTCGCCGACGGCGAGACCCTGGACGACATCCTCCCCGAGGCGTTCGCCACCGTCCGCGAGGCCGCCAAGCGCGTGCTCGGCCAGCGGCACTACGACGTCCAGCTCATGGGTGGCGCGGCGCTGCACTTGGGCTACGTCGCCGAGATGCGCACCGGTGAGGGCAAGACCCTCGTCGGTACCCTGCCCGCGTACCTGAACGCGCTCACCGGCAAGGGCGTTCACCTGATCACCGTCAACGACTACCTCGCCGAGCGCGACTCGGAGTGGATGGGCCGGGTGCACCGCTTCCTCGGCCTCGAAGTCGGCGTGATCCTCGGCAACATGACGCCCGCCGAGCGCAAGCACCAGTACGCGATGGACATCACGTACGGCACCAACAACGAGTTCGGCTTCGACTACCTGCGCGACAACATGGCCTGGTCGAAGGACGAACTCGTCCAGCGCGGCCACAACTTCGCGGTCGTCGACGAGGTCGACTCGATCCTCATCGACGAGGCCCGCACCCCGCTCATCATCTCCGGCCCGGCCGACCAGGCGACCAAGTGGTACGCCGACTTCGCCAAGCTGGTGCTGCGCCTGAAGATCGACCGCGACTACGAGGTCGACGAGAAGAAGCGCACCGTCGGCATCCTGGAGGAGGGCGTCACCCGGGTCGAGGACTACCTCGGCATCGACAACCTCTACGAGTCGGTGAACACCCCGCTGGTCGGCTTCCTGAACAACGCCATCAAGGCCAAGGAGCTGTACAAGGCGGACAAGGACTACGTCGTCATGAACGGCGAAGTCATGATCGTCGACGAACACACCGGCCGCATCCTGGCCGGGCGCCGCTACAACGAGGGCATGCACCAGGCGATCGAGGCGAAGGAGGGGGTGGAGGTCCAGAACGAGAACCAGACCCTGGCCACGATCACCCTGCAGAACTTCTTCCGTCTCTACAGCAAGCTCGCCGGCATGACCGGTACCGGCACCACCGAGGCCGCCGAGTTCCACCAGATCTACAAGCTCGGCGTCGTGCCGATCCCGACCAACAAGACGCCGCTGCGCATCGACCAGCCCGACCTGATCTACAAGTCGGAGCCGGCCAAGTTCGCCGCCGTGGTCGAGGACATCGCCGAGAAGCACGAGAAGGGCCAGCCGGTGCTGGTCGGCACCGTGTCGGTCGAGAAGTCCGAGTACCTGTCGCAGGAGCTGCGCAAGCGCGGCATCCCGCACGAGGTGCTGAACGCCAAGCACCACGAGCGCGAGGCGCAGATCGTCGCGCAGGCCGGCCGCAAGGGCGCCGTCACCGTCGCCACCAACATGGCGGGCCGCGGCACCGACATCATGCTGGGCGGCAACGCCGACCACTTGGCCGCCGCCGAGCTGGCCCAGCGCGGGCTCACCCCGACGGACACCCCGGAGGAGTACGAGGCCGCCTTCCCGGCCGCGCTGGAGAAGGCCAAGGCCTCGGTGAAGGCCGAGCAGGACGAGGTCAAGGAGGCCGGTGGCCTCTACGTCCTCGGCACCGAGCGGCACGAGTCCCGCCGGATCGACAACCAGCTGCGCGGCCGCTCCGGCCGTCAGGGCGACCCGGGCGAGTCCCGCTTCTACCTGTCGCTGGGCGACGACCTGATGCGCCTGTTCAAGGCCGGCATGGTCGAGCGCGTGCTCTCGATGGCCAACGTGCCCGAGGACGTGCCGATCGAGTCCAAGATGGTCACCCGCGCGATCGCCTCCGCGCAGACCCAGGTCGAGCAGCAGAACTTCGAGATCCGCAAGAACGTCCTCAAGTACGACGAGGTGCTGAACCGCCAGCGCGAGGTCATCTACGGCGAGCGCCGCCGCGTCCTGGAGGGCGAGGACCTGCAGGAGCAGGTCGGCCACTTCATGGACGACACCGTCGAGGCCTACGTCCGGGCGGCCACCGGTGAGGGCTACGAGGACGACTGGGACCTGGAGAAGCTCTGGTCCGCGTTCAAGCAGCTCTACCCGATCACCGTGGACCTGGAGGACCTGGAGGAGGAGGCCGGCGGTCCCGGCGGCATGACCCCCGACTTCCTGATCAAGGTCATCCAGGAGGACATCCAGGCCCAGTACGGCGCCCGCGAGGACCAGCTCGGCGCCGAGATCATGCGTGAGCTGGAGCGCCGGGTCGTCCTGTCGGTGCTGGACCGCCGCTGGCGCGAGCACCTCTACGAGATGGACTACCTCCAGGAGGGCATCGGCCTGCGGGCCATGGCGCAGCGCGACCCGCTGGTCGAGTACCAGCGCGAGGGCTTCGACATGTTCACCGCGATGATGGAGGGCATCAAGGAGGAGTCCGTCGGCTACCTGTTCAACCTGGAGGTCCAGGTCGAGCAGCAGGTCGAGGAGGTCCCGGTCGAGGACGCCGAGGTGGTGCTCGACAAGCTGGAGAAGGACGCCGCCCGCCCGGAGATCAAGGCCAAGGGCCTGGAGGCCCCGAAGCCGCAGCGGCTGCACTACACGGCCCCCTCGGACGAGGTCGGCGGCGGTGTGGTCGAGGGCGACTTCGACGACCTCGCGCCGGAGGACGAGGGCGACGGCCTGACCCGCGCCGAGCGCCGCAAGGCCGCCAAGTCGGCCAAGGGCCGCCGCCGCAAGAGCTGAGCGACCGCTCGCAGCACGCCGCACAGGGCGCCGTTCCCCGACGGGGGCGGCGCCCTGCGCCGTTGCGTGGCCCGGGGGCGTCATCGGGCCTCCACGGCGGTGCACTGCCACTGCCCGGCCGGGCCGCGCTGCTCCAGCCGGAAGGCCACCATGTGGTGCCGCCGCCCGAGGTCGACGCGGACGCAGGCCTCGACGGCGTCCGGCGAGGGCGAGCGGTCGTGCACCGGGCCGAGCCGCGGCCGCACGGTCGCTCCGCCGCGGCGCAGCGCGCCGGACCGGACCAGGGAGGCGAGCTGGCCGTAGCCGTCGAGGCTGGTGTGCCGCATCAGCTGGCCGGACGGCCGCGCGCCGGTGAGCACCTCGACCAGCCGGTGTGCGAATCGGGCCGCCAGGGCGCGGGAGTCGTGCCCGGTCTGCGCGGCGGTGCAGGCGGCCCGCGGCTGCCGGGGGCTGCGCCCGGCGGGGTGCGGGGCGGTGTTGCTCAGGTGGCGGTGCGGGCGGGCGGTGAGCGGGGCGAGGCCGGGGCTCTCCTCGGCGCGGTGGTACGGATGGGGCCTTCGCACCACCGGATGCGGGGCGGTTCCGCGCAGGTGGCCGTGCGGGCGGGCAGGGGCGGTCCGGGCCGCCTCGGGCCGGCTGTGCGGGCGGGCGGTGAGTGACTCGGGCGTGGTCACGGGTGCCTCCTCGGGGCGGTGGTGCGGGTACGGACGGGTCCTTTGCTAGCGGCGGCGCACGTCGGGCGGCAAGGGCTTTGGGCGGCGGCCGGGAAGGCGCGGGAAGTTCACCTATCCGGGTGAATTGGCCGGTGTGGCGCCGGGTGTCCGGCCGGTCGCCGAGGCGCGCGGTTGACGTGTGGGGACGGGCCGGAGAGTCCGAAAGGGGACGGTCCGGTTCGGCGGACCGGGTGGTGTCGGCCCGGGCAGGCGTTGCGCTGGTCGGCCGTCGGCGCGCAGGATCGGATCCTGACCGGGAACCGCAGGAGCGGGCGCGACGCCCCACGACGACAGGCGGCCGGTATGACGACACGGGTGGCCGCGGCGCAGGCCCCGGCCGAGGCGGGCGCAGCCCCGGGCACGCCCCGGCGCGGCCTGGTGCTGGGCGGCGGAGGAATGCTCGGCGCGGCCTGGACGGTCGGCGCGCTGTGCGCCGTCGAGGAGGCGACCGGTCGGCCGCCGGGCGACGCCGAGGTGCTGCTCGGGACCTCGGCGGGCTCGATCCTCGGCGCGTTGCTGGCCGCCGGGGCGCGTGCCGAGCAGTTGCGCGACCACCAGCGCGGCCTGCCGATCACCGACGGCCCGCTGGCCGAGGTGGCCTTCGACTACGACACGGCCGTCGGCGGCGCCCTGCCGCCGCGCCCGCGGGCCGGGATCGGCTCGCCCGGGCTGCTGCGGGACGCCGTGCGGCACCCGCGCGAGTACCCGTTGCTGACCATGGTGTCGGCGGTGGCACCGCACGGCCGCGGCTCGCTGGCCCCGGTCGGTGAGCTGGTCCGCGGCCTGCTGGGCGCCGACGGCTGGCCGGAGGGCTCCGCGCTGCGGGTGGCGGCGGTGGACTACCGCAGCGGCCGCCGGGTGGTCTTCGGCGACCCGGACGCCCCGGCGGCTGACGTCGCGGAGGCCGTGATGGCCTCCTGCGCGATCCCGGGCTGGTTCGCGCCCGTCCGCCTGAACGGTTCGGCGTACGTGGACGGCGGCTGCTGGTCGGCCACCAACGCCGACCTCCTGCTCGGCCGCGGCCTGGACGAGGTGTACGTGCTCGCCCCGATGGCCCTGCGGCTGCATCCCCGCGCCGAGCGGGCCGAGCGCGGCAGCGTCGCCGCGCTGCGCGAGTGGCGTGCCCGGGACCGCCCGCGCGGGGTGCTGGCCCAGCTGGTCAGCCGCTACCGCCGGGCGGTGACCCGGCAGCTGCTGCGCGAGGCCGCGCTGCTGCGCGCCGAGGGCGTCCGGGTGCGGCTGCTCGCGCCGACGCTCGCGGACCTGGCCGCGATGGGCCCGAACATGATGGACCCGGCCCGCCGGGGCGCGGTGCTGGAGAGCGCCCTGCGCACCAGCCGGGAGGCCCTGGCGGCGGCCCGCTGATCCTGGCGGGCGTGATCACGGCCGGCCGTCCGGCGCTTATTCTTGGGGGCGCTGGAAGCTGTGCCGCTGGACGAACCCCCGCAGGACGAACCGGAGAGTGCCACCGATGCGCGTGTACGTGCCCACCACCCTGAACGGCCTGGCGGCGGCGCACCCGGGCGGCGCCCTGGAGCAGTCCGCGGCCTACGCGGTGACGCCCGCGCTGCGCGAGTGGTACGTCAGCGACGACATCGAGGAGCTGGAGTACGCGGCGCTGAACCGGGCCGCCCAGTCCTCCCTGCGGCTGCTGGCCGCCGACCCGGACGCGCCGCGCCGCCGGGTCGTGGTTGCGCTGGACGTGGCCGACTCCGCGGTCCGGCCCTTCCTCGGCGACGAGTACCAGGACCAGGCCTCGCTGGGCCGGGTGGTGCTGGCCGGCCCGGTGAAGCTGGCCAAGGCGGCGTCGGTGCACGCGGACGTCGCCGACGACGACGTGGTCGCGGACGTGACGGCGGCCGTGGCCGCGGTGGCCGCCGCCGACGCGGGCGACCAGGATGCCCAGTTCACCGTGGACGGCGCCGAGGACCATGACCTGCTCTGGTTCGCCACCCAGGAGATCCCGACGCTACTCGCGTAGCACAGGGGCGGGACGGGCCCGTGAGCTCCGTCCTACCGGCCTGTCGGCGCCCCGAGTTACCGTTCCTTGCGTGCGTAATCACATCGTGTGGGACTGGAACGGCACGCTCTTCCAGGACATGGAGGCGGTGCTCGGGGCGAGCAACGCCGCGTTCGCGACCGTCGGCATCGGGCCGATGACCATGCAGGAGTACCGCGAGCAGTACGAGATCCCGATCCCCCGCTTCTACCAGCGCCTGCTCGGCCGGATGCCGTCCGAGGCCGAGTGGCTGCTGCTGGACGACGCCTTCCACGACCGCTACCGCGAGCTGAGCCCGGCCTGCGGGCTCACCGAGGGCGTGCGCGAGCTGCTGGACGGCTGGCGGGAGGACGGGCACAGCCAGTCCCTGCTGTCGATGTACGTGCACGACAAGCTGGTCCCGCTGGTCGAGGCCTTCGGCCTGACCGGCCAGTTCCTGCGGGTGGACGGGCGCGACGGCCCGTCCGGCGGCCAGAAGGCGGACCTGCTGGCCGCGCACCTGACCGCCCTCGGCGAGCGCGTGGACCCGGCCCGCACGGTCCTGATCGGGGACGCCGCGGACGACGCCCTGGCAGCGCTGAGCGTGGGTGCGCACGCCGTGCTGTACACCGGCGGCTCGCACACCCGGGAGAAGCTGGAGCCGGTCGGCGTGCCGGTCGTGGACAGCCTCGCCGAGGCCGTCGAGCTGGCCGGGCGGATAGCGGGCTGAGCTGCGCCGATTCCGCGCACGTGGCGGGCGCCACGTGCGCGGACGGCGTGTCCGAACGGGCGGATCCGCCGGTTGCTGGTCAGGCTGGACTGACAGCGGACAGCCAGCGGACGGAGTCGCCATGCCCATCGACGCAGTCACCCGGGTGCCGACCCCGGTCAACGAGCCGGTGCGGGCCTATGCGCCCGGCAGTCCGGAGCGGCAGTGCCTGGTGCGGCGGCTGGACGAGCTGGCGGCCGAGCAGATCCCGCTGCCGATGACCATCGGCGGCGAGCAGCGGTTCGGCGGCGGCGACCGGATCGACGTCGTCCAGCCGCACCACCACGCCGCCAAGCTGGGCGTGCTCGGCAACGCCACCCGGGAGGACGCCCAGGCGGCGGTGGACGCGGCGCTGGCCGCCGGGCGGCAGTGGCGTTCGCTCTCCTTCGACGACCGGGCGGCGGTCTTCCTGCGCGCCGCGGACCTGCTGGCCGGGCCCTGGCGGGAGACCCTCAACGCGGCCACCATGCTGGGCCAGTCGAAGACCGTCCAACAGGCGGAGATCGACTCGGCCTGCGAGCTGATCGACTTCTGGCGGTTCAACGTCCAGTTCGCCCGGCAGATCCTGGCCGACCAGCCGATCTCCTCGCCGGGCGTGTGGAACCGGACCGACCACCGCCCGCTGGAAGGTTTCGTCTGTGCGATCACCCCGTTCAACTTCACCTCGATCGCCGGGAACCTGCCCACCGCCCCCGCGCTGATGGGCAACACCGTGGTCTGGAAGCCCGCGCCGACCCAGACCCTGGCCGCCCACCACCTGATGCGGCTGCTGGAGGCGGCCGGCCTGCCGCCCGGGGTGATCAACCTGGTCACCGGCGACGGCCTCCAGCTGTCCGCGGTCGCGCTCGCCGATCCGGCGCTGGCCGGGCTGCACTTCACCGGCTCCACCGCCACCTTCCAGTCGCTCTGGCAGACCATCGGCGCCAACATCGGCACCTACCGGACGTACCCGCGGATCGTCGGCGAGACCGGGGGCAAGGACTTCCTGCTCGCCCACCCCTCGGCCGACCCGGAGATCCTGCGGACGGCGCTGATCCGCGGCGCCTTCGAGTACCAGGGCCAGAAGTGCTCGGCGCTCTCCCGCGCTTACCTGCCGCGCAGCCTCTGGCAGAAGATCAAGGACGAGTTCCTGGCCGAGGTGGACGCCCTCGCGGTCGGCGACGTCACCGACCTCTCGAACTTCATGGGCGCCCTCATCGACCGGCGGGCCTTCCAGAAGAACCGGGACGCCATCGAGCGGGCCAAGCGCGAGCCGGGCGTCGAGCTGGCGGCCGGCGGCCAGTACGACGACGCCATCGGCTGGTTCGTCCGCCCGACCGTGCTGGTCTCCTCCGCCCACCGGGGCGAGATCTTCCGCACCGAGTACTTCGGCCCGATCCTCGCCGTCCACGTCTACGAGGACGCCCGCTGGGAGGACGTGCTCGGCCGGGTCGACTCCGGCGCCCCGTACGGCCTGACCGGCTCCGTCGTCGCACAGGATCGTTACGCGATCGCCCAGGCCGTGGAGGAACTGCGCTTCGCCGCCGGAAACTTCTACATCAACGACAAACCGACCGGCGCGATGGTCGGCCAGCAGCCCTTCGGCGGCGGCCGGGCGTCCGGGACCAACGACAAGGCGGGCGCCGCACAGAACCTGCTCCGCTGGACCTCGGCCCGTTCGATCAAGGAGACGTTCGTCCCACCGACCCAGCACGGTTACCCGCACATGGGCTGATGGCGAACATCGGGGTCCGGTTTGGACATGGTGTCCAGGACCGACCCGTCTTCCTGCAGGTTTGTGCCTCCCTGTCCCTGTCCACCTTCGATTGATCCGGTTAGGCTGGCTGGCGTCGTCGGGTGGCTTCGCAGGCCGAATGACTCGTCCTACCCGCTGCGAAGGACTTTCATGCTTGCCATGAGGCCCTTTCAATCGGATGGTGCGGCAGGATTGCGTGTGACCCGTCGGTGTACATCCACACACCACCGAGTCACGCAACGGCGCGCGACAGGAGCCAAGAAGTCATGCAGACCAAGCTGGACGCAGCCAAGGCCGACCTGCTCAAGAAGGCAGCCGCAGCCGCTGAGAACAGCCAGGTGGGGGGAGCGGCGCCGGGGGAGGGTCTGAGCAACGGCGCTCTGACCGCGTACCTGCACCACTACTACCTCCACACCGCGCCCGAGGACCTCGTCGACCTCGATCCGGTCGACGTCTACGGCGCGGCGGCCTCCCACTACCGGCTGGGCCTCAAGCGCCCGCAGGGCACCGCCGAGGTGCGGGTCCACACCCCCTCGGTCGAGGAGAACGGCTGGTCCTGCGGCCACACCGTGGTCGAGGTCGTCACTGACGACATGCCCTTCCTGGTCGACTCCGTCACCAACGAGCTGTCCCGCCAGGACCGCGCGATCCACATCGTCATCCACCCCCAGCTGGCCGTCCGCCGTGACATCACCGGCAAGCTGCTGGAGATCCTGGACGTCGACGCCTGCTCGCGCAGCCAGGCCGCCGGCGCCGAGTGGCCCGCCGACGCGACCGTCGAGTCGTGGATGCACATCGAGATCGACCGCGAGACCGACCGCGAGGACCTGCGCGCGATCGAGACCGACCTGCGCCGGGTGCTCGGCGACGTCCGCGAGGTCGTCGAGGACTGGGGCAAGATGCGCGAGAGCGCGCTGCGCCTGGCCGACGAGCTGGCCGAGGAGCCCCCGACCGGCCTGCCCGAGCAGGAGGTCGGCGAGGCCTGGGAGCTGATGCGCTGGCTCGCCGACGACCACTTCACCTTCCTCGGCTACCGCGAGTACGACCTGGTCGAGCACGAGGGCGAGGAGGTCCTGAAGGCCGTCGCCGGCACCGGCCTCGGCATCCTGCGCGCCGACCCGCGCAGCCACGACGACCGCCACCACTCGGTCAGCGAGGCCTTCGGCCGGCTCTCCGCACCGGTGCGCGCCAAGGCCCATGAGAAGAAGCTGCTCGTCCTCACCAAGGCCAACAGCCGCGCCACCGTGCACCGCCCGGCCTACCTGGACTACGTCGGCGTGAAGAAGTTCAACGCCGCCGGCGAGCCGGTCGGCGAGCGCCGCTTCCTCGGCCTGTTCTCCTCCGCCGCGTACACCGAGTCCGTCACCCGGATCCCGGTCGTGCGCCGCAAGGTCCAGGCCGTCCTGGACGGGTCCGGCTTCTCCACCGAGAGCCACGACGGCCGCGACCTGCTGCAGATCATGGAGACCTTCCCCCGGGACGAGATGTTCCAGACGGCGGCCTCCGAACTGCTCTCCATCGCCACCAGCGTGCTCTACCTGCAGGAGCGCCGTAAGCTGCGCCTGTTCCTGCGCCAGGACGAGTACGGGCGCTACTACTCGGCGTTCATCTACCTGCCGCGCGACCGGTACACCACCCGCATCCGGCTGCTGCTCACCGACATCCTCAAGGAAGAGCTGAACGGCGACGCCATCGACTACACGGTGTACGCCACCGAGTCGGTGCTGACCCGCCTGCACTTCGTCGTCCGGGTCGCCCCCGGCACCGAGCTGCCGCAGCTCAGCGACACCGACATCGAGCGGATCGAGAACCGCCTGGCCGAGGCCGCCCGGTTCTGGATGGACGGCTTCCACGACCAGCTGCACATCGAGCTGGGCGAGGAGAAGGCCGCCGAGCTCGGCCACAAGTACGCCAACGCCTTCCCCGACGGCTACCGCGCCGACTTCCCGCCGCGCACCGCCGTCTCCGACCTCAAGCAGATCGAGTCGCTGCACGGCGAGGGCGACTTCCGCCTCAACCTGTACCAGCCGGTCGGCGCCGGCGACGACGAGCGCCGCTTCAAGATCTACCGGGTCGGCGGCCCGATCTCGCTCACCGAGGTCCTGCCGGTGCTCCAGCGCCTGGGCGTCGAGGTGCTGGACGAGCACCCCTACGCGCTGCGCCGCTCCGACGGCACCACCGCGTGGGTGTACGACTTCGGCCTGAAGCTGCGCGAGGCCACCGAGCTCACCGACGAGGCGCGCGAGCGCTTCCAGGAGACCTTCGCCGCCACCTGGACCGGCAAGGCCGAGAACGACGGCTTCAACGAGCTGGTGCTCACCGCCGGGCTGACCTGGCGGCAGGCGATGATGCTGCGCGCGTACGCCAAGTACCAGCGCCAGGCGGGCTCCACGTTCTCCCAGGACTACATGGAGGACGCGCTCCGCAACAACACCCACACCACCCGCCTGCTGGTCAACCTGTTCGAGGCCCGGCTGAGCCCGAGCCACCAGCAGGGCGCCGGCGAGCTGACCGACGCCATCCTGGAGGAGCTGTCCGGCGCGCTGGACGAGGTCGTCTCGCTGGACGAGGACCGCATCCTGCGCTCCTTCCTGCACCTCATCAAGGCCACCCTGCGGACCAACTTCTTCCAGCACGACGGCTCCGGCGCGTGGCACTCCTACGTGTCGATGAAGTTCGACCCGAAGGCCATCCCGGACCTGCCGGCCCCGCGCCCGGCGTTCGAGATCTGGGTCTACTCGCCGCAGGTCGAGGGCGTGCACCTGCGCTTCGGCAAGGTCGCCCGCGGCGGTCTGCGCTGGTCCGACCGGCGTGAGGACTTCCGCACCGAGATCCTCGGCCTCGTCAAGGCGCAGATGGTGAAGAACACCGTCATCGTGCCGGTCGGCGCCAAGGGCGGCTTCGTCGCCAAGCAGCTGCCGGACCCGTCGGTGGACCGCGACGCCTGGCTGGCCGAGGGCGTCTCCTCGTACAAGACCTTCATCTCGGCGCTGCTGGACATCACCGACAACCTAGTCGGCGGCGAGGTCGTCCACCCGGCCGACGTCGTCCGCCACGACGAGGACGACACCTACCTCGTCGTCGCCGCCGACAAGGGCACCGCGACCTTCTCCGACATCGCCAACGGCGTCGCCGAGTCGTACGGCTTCTGGTTGGGCGACGCGTTCGCCTCCGGCGGCTCGGCCGGCTACGACCACAAGGGCATGGGCATCACCGCCCGCGGCGCCTGGGAGTCGGTCAAGCGCAACTTCCGCGAGCTCGGCGTCGACACCCAGACCGAGGACTTCACCGTCATCGGCATCGGCGACATGTCCGGCGACGTCTTCGGCAACGGCATGCTGCTCAGCGAGCACATCCGGCTGGTCGCCGCCTTCGACCACCGCCACATCTTCCTCGACCCGAACCCGGACGCGGCCGTCTCGTACGCCGAGCGCCGCCGCCTCTTCGAGCTGCCGCGCAGCTCCTGGGACGACTACGACAAGTCGCTGATCTCGGCGGGCGGCGGCGTGTTCCCGCGCAGCGCCAAGTCGATCCAGCTCAGCGCGCAGGTCCGGGCCGCCCTCGGCATCGAGGTGACCCGTGTCACCCCGGCCGAGCTGATGAAGGCGATCCTCCAGGCGCCGGTCGACCTGTTCTGGAACGGCGGCATCGGCACCTACGTCAAGGCCTCGGCCGAGACCAACGCCGAGGTCGGCGACAAGGCCAACGACGCCATCCGCGTCAACGGCGAGCAGGTCCGCGCCCGGGTCATCGGCGAGGGCGGCAACCTCGGCTGCACCCAGCTCGGCCGGATCGAGTACGCCGCGTCCGGTGGCCCCGAGGCCACCGGTGGCTGGATCAACACCGACGCGATCGACAACTCCGCCGGTGTGGACACCTCGGACCACGAGGTCAACATCAAGATCCTGCTCAACCAGATCGTCGCCGAGGGCGACATGACGGTGAAGCAGCGCAACGTCCTGCTGGCCGAGATGACCGACGAGGTCGGCCACCTGGTGCTGCGCAACAACTACGCGCAGAACGTGGTGCTGGCCAACGCCGTCGCCCAGGCGCACAGCATGGTCAACGTCCACTCGCGGATGATCAACCGGCTGGAGGCGGCCGGCCAGCTCGACCGGGCCCTGGAGTTCCTGCCCACCGAGCGCCAGATCCGCGAGCGCCAGCAGAACGGTCGCGGGCTCTCGCAGCCCGAGCTGTCCGTCCTGCTCGCGTACACCAAGATCACGCTGGCCGACGAGCTGCTCGCCACCGACCTGCCCGACGACCCGTACTTCCGCACCGCGCTGCACGAGTACTTCCCGAGCGCACTGCGGGCCCGGTTCGCCGACGCGATCGACAGCCACGCGCTGCGCCGCGAGATCATCACCACGCTGATCGTCAACGACACGATCAACCGTGGTGGCTGCACCTTCGCCTTCCGCCTGAAGGAGGAGACCGGCGCGACCTACGAGGAGATCGCCCGGACGCACACCGCCGCGCGGGCCGTGTTCGGCCTGGAGGAGATCTGGTCCGAGATCGAGGGCCTGGACAACAAGGTCCCGGCCCGCGGCCAGACCAAGATGCGGCTGCACTCGCGGCGCCTGGTCGAGCGCGCCACCCGGTGGATGCTCAACAACCGCCGCCAGCCGCTCGACATCGCCGGCACCATCGAGTTCTTCCACGACCGGGTCAACCAGGTCTGGGGCTCGCTGCCCAAGCCGCTGCGCGGCGAGGACCTGACCTGGTTCGAGTCCGTCTACGGCGAGCTCGCCGCGGCGGGCGTGCCGGAGGAGCTGGCCACCCGGATCGCGGGCCTGTCCTCGGTCTTCCCGACCCTGGACATCACCGAGGTCGCGGACCGCTCCGGCAAGGACGTCGCGGACGTCGCCGAGCTCTACTACGACCTCGCCGACCGCCTGCAGATCACCCACCTGCTCGACCGCATCATCGAGCTGCCCCGGACCGACCGCTGGTCGTCGATGGCCCGGGCCGCGATCCGCGAGGACCTCTTCGCGGCGCACGCGGCGCTGACCGCCGACATCCTGGCCTGCGGCCCGGAGGGAGCCACCCCGGAGGAGCGCTACAACGCCTGGGCGGACCTCAACGCCACCCTGCTGAACCGCGCCAAGAGCACCCTCGACGACATAAGGGGTTCGGACAACTACGAGCTGTCCAGCCTCTCGGTCGCGATGCGGGTCATCCGCACGCTGCTGCGCACCGGTTCGATGCGCTGAGCGGACGGCTCCTCAGCCGACGGCTCTTCAACGGCGGGCCCGCGTCCATCCCGGACGCGGGCCCGCCGCGTTCGTGCTGTCAACAGGTTGGACCGATCGGGAACTTCGGCCGGGTCGCGGACAGGCGGGGGTGTGGAGTTGTCGACATGGCCCGGGTGCTGGCCGGGGATCAGCCTGGCGACTGCGGGGGAAGTTGCGGGAGGGTGAGGCTGCGCATCAGCAGCCGGGGACCACGGGGAGGGCGCGCCCGCGCAGGGCCGCGCGGGCGCGGGCGACGCCGCTGGGGGTGGCGGCGGCACCCGTGCCGACCATGAGGGTTCTGCTGCCAAGTCCTGCGCAGGGGCGGCAGATTCCCGGTTGGGGCACCGGATCGTGGCAGCGGGCGCACTCGGGGTGGGCGGCCGGCGGGGTTTCTTCACGCGCGGGTGGGAGTTTGCGTTGGAGACGGCTACGGAGGATCGCCGCCGGGGAGTGCAGGGGTGAGGGCAGGCCGGGGATTCACCAGGCTCGGTACCACTACTCCCGCTGAGAAACCCGCCGGGCGGCGTGTTTCCGGGCGGCACGGCCGACAGCGGCCGTGCCGCCCGGGTCTTTGCCCCGGGCTCTACGAGCGGGCCGCGCGTTGGAGGGCGCTGGCGAGGAGGGCGAGGTCGGTGGGGCCGTTGCCGAGTTCGCGGACCGGGCGGCGGGCGGGCGGGGCGCCGAGCTGGAGCGGGTCTATCGCGACCACGGTCGGGCGCAGGGTCGCGGTGCGGGGGATGCGGCCGCTGATCCGGGCGGCCTGGAAGGCGGACACGCCGCCGTCCGGCAGGCGCAGGTAGCCGCGGCCGGGGGTGTCCTCGGGGAGGGCGGCGGCGTCGCCGAGGTGGATCAGCAGGTCGGAGTCGGCCGGGTCCTCGGTGCGCAGGGCGATCCGGAGCAGGGCGGCCTCGTCGACCACGGTGCCGGCACTGTCCTCCGGCCGGCCGGTGGTGACCGCGAGGTGGACGCCGAGCGGCCCGCCGCGGCGGGCGACGGCTGCGAGGGCGCGGGCGAGAGGGCGGCCGGCCGGGGATGTGGGGGCGAGCAGGGCGTCGTAGTCGTCGACGACGACGATCAGGCGGGCGGGGACGGGAGCGGCGGGGGCGCCGCCCGGCCGGGGTTCCTCAGCGCTGCGCTGCGGGACGACCCGGCGCGCCAGGGCCGATGCGGCTCCGACGGTGGCGGGCACCGGCATCTGTGGGCGGTCGGCGTCGACGCCCGCGTCCAGGATGCGGGCGGCGTGCCAGGAGGCGAAGTCCAGGCCGTCGAACAGCCGCTCGCGCAGCGCGAGTTCGTCCTCCAGGGCCTCCGCGGTGAGCAGCGCCTGGCGCGGGTCGGTGGCGGCGTTGACCCGCCCGGTGACGTGCGGCAGCTCGGTGCAGCCGTCCAGCCCTTCCTCGGTGGCCCGGCCCTCGATGATCGTGACGGCCAGCCGTTCGGGCCGCTCGGAGACGGCGAGCGAGGCGACCAGGGTGCGCAGCAGCTCCGTCTTGCCGGAGCCGCGCGCGCCGCCGATCAGCAGGTGCGGGCCGCCCGGGTCGGGGGAGGGGAGGGTGAGTTCGGGGTCGGCGAGGTCGAGCGTGCAGAGCTCGTCGCGGGTGGTGCCGAGCAGTGCGGTGGCGGCGCCGATGCCGCCGGCGTGGGCGTCCCAGCGGGCGGACAGCTTGGCCGGGGTGACGGTGTCGAGCTGGAGCAGGTCGAGCAGCCGCAGGGCGTCGGGCAACGGGCCGCGGGTGGTGGGGGCGGCCTCGCGCAGCGGGGCGAGGACGCGGGCCAGCCGTTCGGCCCAGGCGTCGGAGACGGCGTCCAGCGAGATCTCGTGCAGGCTGTCGCGGCCCCGGGCGCCGGGGCGGTTGAGGGAGAGGTGGGTGCCGACCTCGCCGGTGATCAGGGCGGTGGCGCCGAGGCCGCGGGGGAGCAGTTCGGGCTGCTCGGCGAGGCAGATCGGGAAGATGCCGACCGCCGGGCCCTGGCGCAGCAGCAGGTCGAGCGCCTGCCGGGCGGCGTCGGCGGCCGGGCGGCCGTCGACCACGACGACGGTGGCGGGGTGGCCGCCGAGGCCGATCGGGCCGCTGAGCCGGCTGGTGAGCTCGGTGAGCCGGGCGGTGGCCTGGTCGTCGTCGAGGCCGAGCAGGAGGCGGCAGTCCTGGCTCTCGGTGGGGCGCAGGTGGGGCAGCCAGAGTGCCCAGGCCCAGGTGTCGGCGCGGTCCTGTGCGCTGCGCGCGGGGTCGGCGTCGACGACGACGAGGCTGAGGCCGCTCGGCGGGTGCAGGGCGGCGAGCTGGGCGACGACGGCGCGGGTGAGCGCGTCCAGCCGCTCGCGCGGGCCGCAGAGGCCGAGGCTGCCGGCGGTCTGCAGGTCGAGGGTGACGGGGACGGCGGGCAGCAGCGTGCCGGGCGTGGTGCCGGGGCCGGCGGGGAGGTCGGCGGTGCCCAGCCGCAGGGTGAGCGCGTCGGGGTGGCCGGGGCCGCGCTCCCAGAGCCGGGGGCCGGGGCCGATCGCGTTGAGCAGCAGGGTGGCGAGGTCGGGCCAGCGCTCGCGCTGGGCGGCGGCCTGGCGGATCCGGACGGCGGCGTGGTGGCGCTCGGCGCTCTCCTGGCCGGGCGGTTCGGCGGTGCGGCCGAGCCGCAGCGAGAGCAGCCCGCCTCTGCGGCCGGTGGCGGGCTCGGGGGCGGCGGGCGGCTCGACGACGGGCGGCGCGGGCCGGACCGGGCCGGGGGCGGAGAGCTGGAGGTGGCCGTGGCCGTCGGGCAGGGCGGCCCGGGCGGGCTCGGCGGCGGGCTCGGGGGTGGCGAGCAGCAGGGTGGACTCGCCGATCCGCACCAGCGCGCCGGGGTCGAGCGGGACGGCCTCTTCCGCGGGGCCGGGCGGGACGATCCGGCCGTCCAGGGTGGTGCCGTTGGTGGAGCCGAGGTCGCGGACGCCGACCCGGCCGTCGTCGGCGAGGTGCAGGGACAGGTGCAGCCGGGAGACGTCCGGGTCGTCGAGCGGGACGTCGGCCTCGCCGGAGCGGCCGATCCGGATCTCCCGGCCGTGCAGCCGGTGCACGCCGCCGGCGTCGGGCCCGCCGACCACGCGCAGTTCGGCGGCCGCGGGGGCGTCGTCGGGGTCGTCGGCGGTCGGGTCGGGCTCGTTCAGGCTGAGCACGGCGCCGTCGAGCAGCGGGGGATGGCCGAGCAGGGTGTGCTCGTCGACGCGGTGCGCCCCGGCATAGAGGTGCACGTGGGTGGCGGACCGGGGTCCGCGCACGCCGACGGCTCCGGCGAGGGCCCCGGCGAGGGCGCCGAGCGTGGTGCCGACGGGCGCGGTGACCAGTACGTCCACGTAGGGGATGGCGGTGCCGGCGGCGGTCGGGCCGCTGCGCGGTCGGAGGACGGTCAGCCGGATCTGCATCTCGCCCGCGGGTCCCTTCTGCTGATGTGAAGCCTGGTACCGCTGCAGCCATGCGGCTGCGGCCCTCTTGTAAGAGTGGCGAGTGTCCATCCTGCCATCCGTCACGGACGGTCCGCGCACCGTACCGGATTTGACGATCTTGCGATCATCGCCATGTTGGAGGCGACGGACAGTCAGGTCAACCGGCGCCCCCGAAGGCCCCTTCGACGCATCCCTAGGGGATCTCCCCCAACCCGTCCCCCAGACCGTGCAGACGGCCTGCCGGTCGCCTCTGAAACGGGCACCGGCACCGTTAGAGTGGCCGCAAACAGGGGCCCGGCAGGCTCACCGCACCGGCGGAGGAGCGCCCCGCGCGGGCGGCACGGCGAGGAGTGCGACAGGTGCGGCCAGTCGGCAGCAAGTATCTGCTTGAGGAGACCCTCGGACGGGGGGCCACCGGCACCGTCTGGCGCGGTCGGGTGCGCCCCGATGTCGAGCTGCCCGGCAGCGAGCCCGGGCAGCTCGTGGCGATCAAGGTGCTGCGCGAGGAACTGGCGGCCGACCCGGACGTCGTGATGCGCTTCCTGCGCGAGCGCGCCCTGCTGCTGCGGCTCACCCACCCCAACATCGTCCGGGTCCGCGACCTGGTGGTCGAGGGCGAGCTGCTGGCCCTGGTGATGGACCTCGTCGAGGGCCCCGACCTGGCCCACTACCTGCGCGCCAACGGCCCGTTCAGCCCGATCGCGGGCGCCCTCCTGATGGCCCAGGTCGCGGACGCGCTCGCGGCCAGCCACGCGGACGGGATCGTCCACCGCGACCTCAAGCCGGCCAACGTCCTGCTCGCCTCCACCCTGGTGGACGGCACCGAGCAGATGCACCCGCTGCTGACCGACTTCGGCATCGCCCGCCTCGCCGACTCCCCGGGCATCACCCGCACCCACGAGTTCGTCGGCACCCCGGCCTACGTGGCCCCGGAGTCCGCCGAAGGCCGGGCGCAGACCTCCGCGGTGGACGTGTACGGCGCCGGGATCATGTTGTACGAGCTGGTCACCGGCCGCCAGCCGTTCCAGGGCGACGGCGCGCTCGCGATCCTCCAGGCGCACATGGCGCAGGAGCCGCAGCGGCCCAGCACCATGCCCGAGCCGCTCTGGACGGTGATCGAGCGCTGCCTGCGCAAGGACCCCGCGCAGCGGCCGAGCGCCACCTCGCTGGCGCAGGCGCTGCGGGTGGTCGCGGGCGGCGTCGGCGTGCACGCCTCCCCGGCGGCGGTGGACGCGGCGCTCGCCGTCGGCGCGCTGCTGCTGCCGGACCCGCAGCCGGCGTCGGTGCCGGGCACCGCCCCGGCCGCGCCGGCGGCGAGCGAGGACCGCACCCAGGTGCTCCCGGCCGGCCAGGGCGGCCCGCAGTACGACCCGGCCGCGGCGACCCAGATGATGGGCACCCAGCCGCCGCCGGCCGCCCCGTACGGCGCCGCGGACCGCACCCGGGTGATGCCGCCCACCGCGGTGCCCCCGCCCCCGCCCGGCCCGCCGCAGGAGCAGGCGCCGCACCCCTGGCAGACGCAGCTGCGCGCCGCCCGGGACCGCAACCAGCAGACCCAGGTCGGCTACTTCGGGCCGGAGGACTTCGAGGACCCGCAGGTCGCCCCGCCGCCCTTCCAGGCCGGACAGGGGGGGCAGCACGGGCCGGGGGGCTACCAGCCGCAGCCCCCCGGCGGCTACCGCCAGGCCCCGCCGCCCGGCTACGCCCAGCGCCCGCCGGTCGCCCCGCCGCCCTTCCAGGTCGGGCAGAGCGGCCAGGTCGGGCAGGGGGCCCAGGGCGGCGGCCGTCCGCAGCCGCCGGGCGGTTACCGGCAGGCCCCCGCCGGCTACGGGCAGTCGCAGGCCGGCTACCCGCCGCCGCCCCCGCCCACCCCGGTGCCGCGCCGGGCCGAGCCGCCCGCGCCGCAGCGCCGGGAGCCCCCGCAGCGCCGCGAGGAGCCGCCCGCACCGCCTCGCCGCGAGCCCGCACCGCCTCGCCGCGAGCCCGCGCCGCCCCGCCGTGAGCCGGCCCCGCCGCGCGAGCGCCGCCCGCGCAGCCGCAACCGGATGTACATCCCGGGGCTCGGCTGCCTCAAGGGCTGCCTGATGGTGCTGCTGGTGCTGGCCGTCGCCGCCGTGGCGCTGTGGAACTTCACGCCGCTGCCGCACTACTGGGACAACGTGCAGAGCTGGTACCACACCGCGAGCGACTGGGTGACCAGCATGTTCGCCAGCGCGAAGAAGTGACGCCGCGCCGGGCGGCCGTCCGTTCCCCGGACGGCCACCCGGAATGCAGGATTGACGCTTTGTCGACAATTTCGAAGATTTCTCGCCCGAGAGTGCCGGTCGAGGGCCGTCAGGCGGCCCGCGAGGGGGGCCGGGGCGCGTAGGTTGGTCGCTGTTGTCCCGCCCCACCGAGCGCGCCGGAACCCCCGGAGCGCTCCCGCGCCGCCCACGGAGCAGCATTGGCACGCAAGATCGGCAGCCGGTACACCGTCCACCAGGTGATCGGCCGGGGTTCGGCCGGGACGGTCTGGCGCGGTGAGGGACCGGACGGCCCGGTGGCGGTCAAGCTGCTGCGCGAGGACCTGGCCTCCGACCAGGTGCTGGTCGGCCGCTTCGTGCAGGAACGCGCCGCGCTGACCAGCCTCGACCACCCCCGGGTGGTCGGCGTCCGCGACATGGTCGTCGACGGCAGCGACCTCGCCCTCGTCATGGAACTCGTCCAGGGCACCGACCTGCGCTCCCGGCTCGAACGCGACGGCGCCCTGCCCCCGCAGACCGCCGCCTCGATCATCGCCGACGTCGCCGACGGCCTGGCCGCCGCGCACGCGGCCGGCATCGTCCACCGCGACGTCAAGCCGGAGAACGTCCTGCTCGACCTCGCCGCCGCGCCCGGCCCCGGCGGCGCCCCGCGCGCCAAGCTCACCGACTTCGGCGTGGCCCGCCTGGTCGACGCCCCGCGCCGCACCCGGGCCACCCGGATCATCGGCACCCCCGACTACCTCGCCCCCGAGATCATCGAGGGCCTGGAGCCGCGCGCCGCCGTCGACATCTACGCCCTCGCCACGGTGCTCTACGAGCTGCTGGCCGGCTTCACCCCCTTCGGCGGCGGCCACACCGGCGCCGTGCTGCGCCGCCACGTCACCGAGCAGGTGCCGCCGATCCCCGGCCTGCCGGACGGCCTGTGGCGGATCATCTCCGAGTGCCTGGCCAAGGCCCCCGCCTCCCGGCTGCGGGCCGCCGAACTGGCCGCCCGGCTGCGCGAGCAGCTGCCCGCGCTGGCCGGCCTGCCGGTGATCGCCGTCCCCTCCCAGGGCCGCGCCCCGGCCGAGGAGGCGCTCACCCCCGGCGAGGCCGTCTACGCCGAGGTGGACGCCGGGCCCGGCGTCCACAAGCGCCGCCGCGGCCCGGCCGTCCCGCTGGTGCCCGGCGCCGTCCCGGACTCCACCCGGGACACCCACACCAGTCTGCGCCGCCCCTCCGCGGACGAGCTGGCCGCGTACGCCGCGGAGTCCCGCGCCCAGCGCACCGCCCCCGGCACCGCCCACCGCCGAGACCGGCAGGTCCTGCTGCGCCGCCGCCGGCTGCTCGCCGTCGTGCTCGCCACCGTCCTGCTGCTGGCGGGTGCCGCCGCGGCCTGGACGGCCTTCGCGGCCGCCGCCCCGGACGCCGGTCACCCGGCCCGCCCGGCCGTGCACAGCACCGCCCCACGGGCGCCGTAGCGCCGGATCGGAGCGGGGCGAGAGGCCGGAAGACCCCGGTGTCGTCAGGACCACCCCCGGAACCATTACCCTGGGGGGCGTGGCAGCCGTCGATCCTTCCGAAGAGCTCAAGAACCTCGATACGACCATGGGGTCGA
Source organism: Streptomyces kaniharaensis (assembly GCF_009569385.1). NCBI lineage: Bacteria > Bacillati > Actinomycetota > Actinomycetes > Kitasatosporales > Streptomycetaceae > Streptomyces > Streptomyces kaniharaensis. The sequence goes on along the minus strand of NZ_WBOF01000001.1, from coordinate 2,035,980 downwards.
TCGAGGCCGTCCTCGACCTGGACAAGATCCGGGCCGACATCGCGGTCCTGGAGGAGGAGGCAGCCGCCCCCACCCTGTGGGACGACGTCGCGAACGCGCAGAAGGTGACCAGCCGGCTCTCCTTCCTCCAGGGCGAACTGCGCCGCGTCGAGGGCCTGCGCGGCCGCATCGACGACCTGGGCGTGCTGTTCGAGCTGGCCGAGGCCGAGGACGACGCGGACACCCGCGCCGAGGCCGAGACCGAGCTCGTCGCCCTCCAGAAGGCCGTCGAGGAGCTGGAGGTCCGCACCCTCCTGTCCGGCGAGTACGACGCCCGCGAGGCGCTGATCAACATCCGCGCCGAGGCCGGTGGCGTCGACGCCGCCGACTTCGCCGAGCAGCTGATGCGCATGTACCTGCGCTGGGCCGAGCGGCACGGCTACCCCACCGAGGTGTACGACACCTCGTACGCCGAAGAGGCCGGCATCAAGTCCGCGACCTTCACCGTCAAGGCGCCGTACGCCTACGGCACGCTCTCGGTCGAGCAGGGCACCCACCGCCTGGTCCGCATCTCGCCGTTCGACAACCAGGGGCGCCGGCAGACCTCCTTCGCCGGTGTCGAGGTGCTCCCGGTCGTCGAGCAGTCCGACCACGTCGACATCGACGAGGGCGACCTGCGGGTGGACGTCTACCGCGCCTCCGGCCCCGGCGGCCAGGGCGTCAACACCACCGACTCGGCGGTGCGCATCACGCACCTCCCGACCGGCATCGTGGTCTCCTGCCAGAACGAGCGCTCGCAGATCCAGAACAAGGCGTCCGCGATGAACGTCCTCCAGGCCAAGCTGCTGGAGCGGCGCCGCCAGGAGGAGAAGGCGGCGATGGACGCGCTCAAGGACAGCGGCAGCTCTTGGGGCAACCAGATGCGCTCCTACGTGCTGCACCCGTACCAGATGGTCAAGGACGTCCGCACCGCGTTCGAGGCCGGCAACCCGCAGGCCGTCCTGGACGGCGACATCGACGGCTTCATCGAGGCCGGTATCCGGTGGAGGAAGCAGCGGGAAACCGCGAACCAGGCGTGAGGACGCCGGCCTCGATGACGATCAAGCACGGCATCGAGGCCGGCATCCGCCGGCGCGAGCAGCGGGAAACCGCCGCGCAGTGAGCACGGTGAGCACCGAAGACTGAGCACCGAAGACGAAGAAGGCCCCCGACCGAAGCGGTCGGGGGCCTTCTCGTATGTCTCGGAGTGTCCCGGGGTGCTCCCGGGGTCGTCCTCGGGCCTCAGGCCAGCGCCTGCCGGGCGATCAGCGCCACTGCGAGCAGTCCGGCGAGCAGGGCCAGCAGCATCGCGGGCGAGAGCGCGGCGAACGGACCGTGCTGCTCCTGCAGCCGGGCCCGGTTGGCTCGGCACACCGGGCAACGGCCATCGCTCACGCGGCCGTTGCAGTTGGCGCACACCAGATGGTCGCAGGTCATGCGATCTCCTCCTCGCTGCTGAGCCAACGCACCGGACGGGGCTTTGGTTCCACTTCTTGCCCTGTGCGGGGGAGCGGCCGGAACGCGGTCGCTTCCTCCACTCTGCCAGGTTCTGAACGTTCCGGCTCCCGCGCTGTGAGAAGCCCCAAAATTTTCAGGGCATAACCGGGCATTCTCCCCCAACTCCCGGCCGATGTCGCGGCCCGGCCCTGCAGGCCGTCGGCGGATTCGCGTATGGTCCCAAGCCGGGAGCGCCCTTTCCGCTCCTTTCGCCCGCCCCCGGACCCGGGCCGCCGGGGCGGATCGACCGAGGACTGGCGCCGCCTAGGATGGCCTCCGTGATGCAGCCGTGATCAGATTCGACAACGTCTCCAAGACCTATCCCAAGCAGAACCGTCCCGCCCTGGACAACGTCTCGCTGGAGATCGAGAAGGGTGAGTTCGTCTTCCTGGTCGGCTCGTCCGGCTCGGGCAAGTCCACCTTCCTGCGCCTGTGCCTGCGCGAGGAGCGCCCCTCGACGGGCGAGGTGCACGTGCTGGGCAAGGACCTGGGCAAGCTGTCCAACTGGAAGGTGCCGCACATGCGCCGCCAGCTGGGCACCGTCTTCCAGGACTTCCGCCTGCTGCCCAACAAGACCGTCGCGCAGAACGTCGCCTTCGCGCTAGAGGTGATCGGCAAGCCCAAGAGCGCCATCAACAAGGTGGTGCCCGAGGTGCTGGAGCTGGTCGGCCTCGGCGGCAAGGAGGACCGCATGCCGGGCGAGCTCTCCGGCGGTGAGCAGCAGCGCGTGGCGATCGCCCGGGCGTTCGTGAACCGTCCGATGCTGCTGATCGCGGACGAGCCCACCGGTAACCTCGACCCGCAGAACTCGGTCGGCATCATGAAGCTGCTCGACCGCATCAACCGCACCGGTACCACGGTGCTGATGGCCACCCACGACCAGGCCATCGTCGACCAGATGCGCAAGCGCGTCATCGAACTCGACAAGGGGCTGCTGGTCCGCGACCAGGCCCGCGGCGTCTACGGATACCAGCACTGATCCACCGGCGCTGAACCGTAGGGCCCGCCGGCCCGAGCCGTCCGACCAGCAGTACCGACCCTGGAGTTGTTACACGCATGCGCGCCCAGTTCGTCCTGTCGGAGATCGGTGTGGGTCTCCGCCGCAACCTGACGATGACCATCGCGGTCGTCGTCAGTGTCGCGCTCTCCCTCGCCCTCGCCGGTTCCTCGCTCCTGGTCCGCGACCAGGTGAACTCCATGAAGGGGTACTGGTACGACAAGGTCGAGGTGAGCATCTACTTCTGCACGAAGTCCGACGCCCGCAACTCGCCGCAGTGCGACAAGGGCGCGGCCACCGACCAGCAGGTCAAGGACATCAAGGACTCCCTGGACAAGATGGACTCGGTGGTCCAGTCGGCGACCTTCGAGAGCTCGCCCGAGGCCTACAAGCACTGGAAGGAGATGAACCCGGACAACCCGCTCATCTCCGTCCTGGGCCCGGACGCGATGCCGCAGTCCTGGCGGGTGAAGCTCAAGGACCCGACCAAGTACGACGTCATCCAGAGCGCCTTCGCCGGCAAGCCGGGCGTCAAGTCGGTCGAGGACCAGCGGAAGATCCTCGAGAACCTGTTCGGCCTGCTGAACGGTCTGCAGACCGCGGCCTTCGTCATCATGGTGCTGATGCTGTTCGTCGCACTGCTGCTGATCGTCAACACGGTCCGCGTGTCGGCGTACAGCCGACGGCGTGAGACCGGGATCATGCGCCTGGTCGGCGCCTCGAACTTCTACGTGCAGATGCCGTTCATCGCCGAGGCCGCGTTCTCCGCGCTGCTCGGCGCCGTCATGGCCTCGGGCCTGCTGCTCGGCGGGCACTTCTTCGTCCAGAACTGGCTGGCCGACCGGGTGCAGTTCATCCACTTCATCGGGCTCAGCTCGGTGCTCGCGGTCATACCGCTGCTGGTCGTGGTCGGTATGGGCATGGCCGGTGTCGCGGCGTTCTTCACGCTGCGCAAGTACCTCAAGGTCTGACCCCGCAGGGTCCAGCGGTCACCAACGACCCGGACGGCCCCGGACGGCACTGCGCCGTCCGGGGCCGTCGCCGTTTCGCACTCGCGTTCCGGCCCGCCGCGGCGCGTCCGGTGTCTACACTCCGATGCCATGCCAGAAACTCCGCGCAGGGCACGTCAGGTGGCCACCCTCAGCCTGGTGTTCGGCGCCGTGGTGCTGGCCGGGGCCGCCACCGGCGCCTGGGGCGACCCCAGCGATCCGCCGCGCCGCCCGTCCACCGAAGCGGCCCCGCCGAGGGCCGTCGCCGCCGGGGTCAGCGCGGACCCGGCCGGCAGCGCACTCTCCGAGCAGCAGGCCGAGCACCTGCTCGGCGCCAACGGCGACCGCTGGGGCGCCTACTACAGCGCCCAGGAGTACGCCGAGTTCAGCCAGGGCCTGGGCGGCCGCTACCTCGGTGTGGGCCTCTCGGTCGGCCGCGGCGAGGACGGCGCCACCGCGGTCTCCCAGGTCGCGCCCGCCGGGCCGGCCGCCGAGGCCGGGATCGCCCCCGGCGACCGGCTGCTGCGGATCGACCAGGACCAGACCGACCACCTGCCGGTCACCGAGGTCGTCGCCCGGCTGCGCGGCCGCGACGGCGAGCGCAGGGTCGGCTCCGAGGTCACCCTCGCCGTCCAGCGCGGCGACGGCGCGGTGCGCGAACTGCGGCTGCGTCGCGCCCTGCTGGACAGCCAGCAGGTCACCGTGGAGCACCTGGACACGGGCGTGCTGCGGATCACCGTGCGGGCCTTCACCAGCGGCGTGGCCGAACAGGTGCGCGCCGCGCTGCGCGCCCCGCACACCGGCGTGGTGCTCGATCTGCGCGGCAACTCCGGCGGGTTGGTCGAGGAGGCCACCGGCACCGCCGGGATCTTCCTGGACGGCGGTTCCGTCGGCTCGTACCAGGAGCGCGGCGGGACCAGGGAGTTGACCGCCCCGCCCGGCGGCGACCAGCGGACGCCCCTGGTGGTGCTGGTGGACGGCGGCACGATGAGTGCCGCCGAACTGCTCACCGGCGCGCTCCAGGACCGCAGCCGCGCCGTCGTCGTGGGCTCCCGCACCTTCGGCAAGGGCACCGTCCAGCAGCCCAGCCGGCTCGCCGACGGCGCCGTGCTGGAGATGACCGTCGGCCGCTACTACACCCCGGCCGGCCGCTCCCCGGACGGCACCGGCCTCACCCCGGACGTCCCCGCGGCTGCTGCCGAGGACGCCGGCGCGCTCGCACTGCGTGTGCTCGCGGGCCTCGGCACGCGCGCCTAAAGGGGCTGCCCCGCCCGCCCCGAAGTGCGACAATGACCGCGCTATGGCAAAGGAAACCGGACAGAAGCTGATCGCGCAGAACAAGAAGGCGCGACACGAGTACACGATCCTCGACACCTACGAGTGCGGCCTCGTGCTCACCGGCACCGAGGTGAAGTCGCTGCGCGAGGGGCGGGCCAACCTGGTCGACGGCTACGCCTACATCCAGAACCACGAGGCCTGGATCGACAACGTCTTCATCCCCGAGTACAGCCAGGGGACGTGGACCAACCACGCCGCGCGCCGCAAGCGCAAGCTGCTGCTGCACAAGCTGGAGATCCGCAAGATCGAGACCAAGGTCCGCGACGCGGGCCACACCCTGGTCCCGCTCTCGCTGTACTTCAAGGACGGCCGGGTGAAGCTCGAACTCGCGCTCGCCGTCGGCAAGAAGCTGTACGACAAGCGGCAGACGCTGCGCGAGAAGCAGGACACCCGCGAGACGGCGCGCGCGGTGGCGGCGGCCCGGCGGCGCCAGGGTTAATCCGCTGGACCCTCGCCCGTCGCCTCGCGTACTATGGCGCCAGCAACACGGACGGTCACCGTCCGAGCTGTTTCTCAACAAAACATGGGGATGATCGGTTTCGACAGGGGATGTTGAAACAGGGGAAGCGAGCCGAGGAACGCGGCAATGATCTCGTTAACCACGTGTCGCAAAAAAATAATCGCCAACTCTAAGCGCGATTCCCAGCAGTTCGCTCTCGCTGCCTAATAAGCACCGATAGCGCTTGGGTGTCAGACCGGGGGGTTCCCGACCCGGACCCTGGCATAATCTAGGGAACTCAACCGTCCGCCCGGGCTGCGAGGGTGGATGGGAAATCAAACAGCAGCTGGGCCTGTTGGCGGCTTGTCCGTGTGACCGCCAGGGCCGAGAAAAGCACAGCGGACTGCGCTCGGAGAAGCCCTGAATTAACTCCACTGGACCCGGGTTCGATTCCCGGCATCTCCACCACCCCATGTTCATACCGAAGGCCGTCCACCGCTCCGCGGAGGGCGGCCTTCGGCTTTCCCGCTCCCGGTGCTCCGCAGCCGCGCCGCCGGGGCGTAGGATCATCTGTCCGCTCGTTTTCCGGAGCCGGATTCCGCCGCAACCACCGAGGCCATGCAGAGCAACACGGACACCACCGCCGCCACCGACCACGAGACCGTCCGCGAACGCGAGATCGCCGGTGAGCAGCAGCACCTCGACACCGTCTACCACCGGCTGGAGGAGAAGCTCGCCGAGGCCGAGTACATCCTGGAGGACGCCGCCAAGCGGGTCCAGGTCGGCACCCCCGGCGCCCTCGCCGAGCGCGACGCCCAGGTCTACCGGGCCGGCGCGCACCTCCAGCGCCTCAACAACGAGTTCGAGGACTTCCTGTTCGGCCGGATCGACCTCCAGCAGGCGGACGCCCCGGAGGAGCACGGCATCCCGTCCAACACCCCGCTCGACCCGGCGGACCCGGCGGTGGCCGAGACCCTGCACATCGGCCGGCTCGGCGTGCTGGACGCCGAGTACGGCCCGCTGGTGATCGACTGGCGGGCGCCCGCCGCCGCGCCGTTCTACCGTGCCACCCCGGTCGAGCCGGGCCGGGTGATCCGCCGCCGGGTGATCCGCTCCAAGGGCCGCAAGGTGATCGGCGTCGAGGACGACCTGCTGCGCCCCGACCTCACCCCCACCCTGGACGGCCGCGAGCTGGCGGTGGTCGGCGACGGCGCGCTGATGGCCTCGCTCGGCCGCGCCCGCAGCCACTCGATGCGCGACATCGTCTCGTCCATCCAGAAGGAGCAGGACGAGGTGATCCGCGCCGCCGCGGGCGGCGCCACCCTCGTCACCGGCGGCCCCGGCACCGGCAAGACCGCCGTCGCCCTGCACCGCGCCGCGTACCTGCTGTACCAGGACCGCCGCCGCTACGCCGGGGGCATCCTGGTGGTCTCGCCGACCCCGCTGCTGGTCTCCTACACCGAGGGCGTGCTGCCCTCGCTCGGCGAGGAGGGGCAGGTCGCCATCCGCGCGGTCGGCTCGCTGGTGGACGGCATCGAGGCGGGCACCTACGACACCCCGGAGGCGGCCCGGGTCAAGGGCTCGGCCCGGATGGTGCAGCTGCTGCGCCGGGCCGCCCGGGCGGCGCTGGAGCTGGGCGCGCCGCAGGAGCTCAAGGTGGTCGCCCGCGGCGAGGTGCTCCGGCTGGACGCGGGCCGGCTCAAGGCCGTCCGGGCCAACGTGGTGGGCTCCGGCGGCACCCCGCTGAACCTGCTGCGCCCGCGCGCCCGCCGGCTGCTGCTGGACGCCCTGTGGCAGGAGGCCACCAGGCACCTGCCCAAGCCCACCGACCACTACGCCCGTGAGCAGCGCCAGGAGGAGAAGGAGTCCTTCGACGAGTACGTCTCGGACGAGGCGCCCTTCCTGGACTTCCTGGACGCCTGGTGGCCGGCCGTGACCCCGCGCCGGGTGCTCGGCACGCTCAAGCAGCCCCGGCACACCAACCGGATCGCCCGCCGCGCGATCACCCCGGACGAGGCGAAGCTGCTGGCCGCCTCCTGGCGCCACCTGTCCCGGGAGGGCGAGGGCGCGCTGTCCGCGCACGACGTGGCGCTGGTGGACGAGCTGCAGGTGCTGCTGGGCGAGCCGGTCCGGCCGAAGGTCCGCGAGGTGGACGCGGTGGACCTGCTGAGCGGCCTGGAGGAGGTCACCACCTTCGCCGACCGCTCCGCCCGCCAGCGCGAGCGTCAGCCGGTCGAGCGGACCGAGTACGCGCACGTGATCGTGGACGAGGCGCAGGACCTCACCCCGATGCAGTGGCGGATGATCGGCCGCCGGGCCCGGATGGCCACCTGGACGATCGTCGGGGACCCGGCGCAGTCCTCCTGGCCGTTCCCGCAGGAGGCGCAGGCCACGTTGGACGAGGTGCTGTCCGGCAAGCAGCGCCGCCGCTTCACGCTGACCGTCAACTACCGCAACCCGGCCGAGATCGCCGAGGTGGCGGCCAAGGTGCTGGCGCTGGCCGCGCCGGGCACGCCGTCGCCGAGCGCGGTGCGCCACGTCGGGGTGGAGCCGCGCTTCGCGGCCGTGGGCGACCCGTCGCCCGAGGCCTTCGGTGCGGCGGCCCGGGCCGAGCTGGAGCGGCTGCTGACCGAGGTGGACGGCACCGTGGCGGTGGTGGTGCCGATGGACCGCCGGGAGGAGGCTGCGGGCTGGGCCGAGGGCCTGGGCGAGCGCGTGGTGGCGCTGGGCAGCCTGGAGGCCAAGGGTCTGGAGTACGACGCGACCGTGGTGGCCGATCCGACCGGCATCGCCGGTGAGTCGGAGGCGGGCCTGCGGGTGCTGTACGTCGCGCTGACCCGGGCGACCCAGCGGCTGACCGTGCTGTCCGGCCCGGACGACCTGCCGGACGCGGCGGGCGTGCCCGCACTGCTGCACGGCTGACGGTCGGTCCGCTGCGTTCGACGCACGAAGAAGGCCCCTCACCGGATGGTGAGGGGCCTTCAGACGTTGGCGACACCGACCCGCCATGCTCGCCTCGCGGCAAGTGGTCCCTCGAAGGGACGAAGGTTGGGCCCGGGGGCTTGGATCGAGCCGGTGTCCCGTCCAATGTAACGCATCGGTCCCGGGAGGCAAGAAGTCCGTGACGCCGCCGTCGGCCCGGTTGTCGGATTCGCACACTCTATGAACGATATTTCTGGCTATCCCTTGGAAGGTGCGACGATCGAGGTCTAGCATGCGCAGGCGATGCCTTCAACAAAATGTTGAGCCTGCCGGAAGAGGGAAGAAGGAAGCGTCGATGGCGACGGTGCCCAGTGTCTCCAACTCGATCACGGTACGGCTGGAGGTCCCGGCCCGGGGCAACGCGGTCAGCGCGATCACCACGGCCGTCGAGTCCTCCGGCGGCTCGGTGACCGGCCTCGACGTCACCGCCTCCGGTCTGGAGGCCCTGCGGATCGACGTGACCGTGGCCGCCGCCTCGGTGGCGCACGGCGAGGAGATCGTCGAGAAGCTGCGGGCGATCGACGGCGTGTCGATCGGCAAGGTCTCGGACCGCACCTTCCTGATGCACCTCGGCGGCAAGATCGAGATGTCGTCCAAGCTGCCGATCCGCAACCGTGACGACCTCAGCATGATCTACACCCCGGGGGTCGCCCGGGTCTGCATGGCGATCGCCGAGAACCCCGAGGACGCCCGCCGCCTCACCATCAAGCGCAACAGCGTCGCCGTGGTCACCGACGGCTCGGCGGTGCTGGGCCTGGGCAACATCGGCCCGGCCGCCGCGCTGCCCGTCATGGAGGGCAAGGCGGCCCTGTTCAAGCGCTTCGCCGGCATCGACGCCTGGCCGATCTGCCTGGACACCCAGGACACCGACGAGATCGTGGCCATCGTCAAGGCGATCGCCCCCGGCTTCGCCGGCATCAACCTGGAGGACATCTCCGCGCCGCGCTGCTTCGAGATCGAGGCCCGGCTGCGCGAGGCCCTGGACATCCCGGTCTTCCACGACGACCAGCACGGCACCGCGATCGTGGTGCTGGCCGCCCTTACCAACGCGCTGAAGGTGGTCGGCAAGGAGATCAGCGACATCCGCGTGGTGATGTCGGGCGCCGGCGCGGCCGGTACCGCGATCCTCAAGCTGCTGATGGCCGCCGGTGTCGAGCACGCCACCGTGGCGGACGTGCGCGGCGTGGTCCACCAGGGCCGGGACGACCTCAACGACAACCTGCGCTGGATCGCCGACCACACCAACCGCTCGGGCCGCACCGGCAGCCTCAAGGAGGCCGTGGCGGACGCGGACGTCTTCATCGGCGTCTCGGCCCCGAACGTCCTGGACGGCGACGACCTGGCCACCATGGCCGACAACGCGATCGTCTTCGCGCTGGCCAACCCGGACCCGGAGGTCGACCCGGCCATCGCCCGGCAGACCGCCGCCGTGGTGGCCACCGGCCGCAGCGACTTCCCGAACCAGATCAACAACGTGCTGGTCTTCCCGGGCGTCTTCCGCGGCCTGCTGGACGCGCAGAGCCGGACCGTCAACACCGAGATGATGATCGCCGCCGCCCGGGCGCTGGCCACCACCGTCGCCGACGACGAGCTGAACGCGAACTACATCATCCCGAGCGTCTTCCACAAGGACGTGGCCAAGACGGTGGCCGCGGCCGTGCGCGAGGCGGCCCTGGCCGGCGCCCAGTCGGCCCCCGCGCCGGCCCGTCCGACTCCGGGCATCGTCGGCACGCTCGACACGGCGTCCTTCCCCACCGTCAAGCTCTGACCGGGGGGCCCGCGGCCGTGTCGCGGATCGGTCAAATGACCGGATAGTGCCCCGTACCCGCCCAAGCTCGCCCCGAACCCTTGCGACACAAGGGCGAGGGGCGTGTTTGGGCTTGTCGGGGCTAGGGCGTACGGTAGCCCTGCACGGGGCAGGCGTGTCCGACAAGTACGGAACGTCCCCCTGGTCTTCCGGCGTGTCGTCCCGACCGCCGCCCGCGCCCGGTCAGCCGGAGCCGACGGAGCGTCACACCTCCAACGGGCGGGCGATGTTCGGGCTGGCTCGGCCGAGGCCCGATTGGCTTTCTCGGGGCCGGTCGGGGCAGGATTCGTATCCAGGCAGGCGGGCGGGCCTTTCGAGGGTTCCGGCGCGCGGCACAGGGTGCGGACCCGGCCTGCGACCACGCATTGCCTGCATGAGCACAGTGTGCGGACCTGCGGCCCATCCGGGGTGCCCCCGGTGGGAGCACCGATGGGCCCCCGCACACCGCAAGCGAACAGACCACAGGAGTACACATGAACCGCAGTGAGCTGGTGGCCGCGCTGTCCGAGCGCGCCGAGGTGACCCGCAAGGACGCCGACGCCGTTCTGGCCGCCTTCGCCGAGATCGTCGGCGAGGTCGTCGCCAAGGGCGACGAGAAGGTCACCATCCCCGGTTTCCTGACCTTCGAGCGCACCCACCGCGCTGCCCGCACCGCCCGCAACCCGCAGACCGGCGAGCCGATCCAGATCGCGGCCGGCTACAGCGCCAAGGTCAGCGCCGGCTCCAAGCTGAAGGAAGCCGCCAAGGGCGCTGCCTGAGCCACCCCTTGAACGCCCGAGAGGCCGGGCTCCCCGCGGGGAGCCCGGCCTCTCGCCGTTTTTCGGTCGCCGGAGAAACCGGCGACCTGGTCAGGCGCGGACCAGCTGCTCGCTGGGCAGCTCGACGTGGGCGCCGAGGTCGCGCAGCTTCTCCATGAAGTTCTCGTAGCCGCGGTTGATCAGGTCGATGCCGTGCACGGTCGAGGTGCCCTCGGCCGCCAGCGCCGCGATCAGGTACGAGAAGCCGCCGCGCAGGTCCGGGATGACCAGCTCGGCGCCGATCAGCTTCGACGGGCCGGAGACGACCGCGGAGTGCAGGAAGTTGCGCGCGCCGAAGCGGCACGGGGTGGCGCCCAGGCACTCGCGGTAGAGCTGGATGTGGGCGCCCATCTGGTTGAGCGCGCCGGTGAAGCCGAGCCGCGACTCGTACACCGTCTCGTGGACGATGGACAGGCCGGTCGCCTGGGTCAGTGCGACCACCAGCGGCTGCTGCCAGTCGGTCTGGAAGCCCGGGTGCACGTCGGTCTCCAGGGCGATCGCCTTGAGCTCGCCGCCCGGGTGCCAGAAGCGGATGCCCTCGTCGTCCACCTCGAAGGCGCCACCGACCTTCCGGAAGGTGTTGAGGAAGGTCATCATCTCCAGCTGGCGGGCGCCGCGGACGTAGATGTCGCCCTTGGTGGCGAGCGCCGCGCAGGCCCAGGAGGCGGCCTCCAGCCGGTCCGGCAGCGCGCGGTGGGTGTAGCCGCCCAGCTCGTCGACGCCGGTGATCAGGATGGTCCGGTCGGTGCCCATCGCGATGATCGCGCCCATCTTCTGCAGCACGCAGATCAGGTCGACGATCTCGGGCTCGATGGCGGCGTTGCGCAGCTCGGTGACGCCCTCGGCGAGCACGGCGGTCAGCAGGACCTGCTCGGTGGCGCCGACCGACGGGTAGGGCAGCTCGATCTTGGTGCCGCGCAGGCGCTGCTGGGCGACCAGGTAGGTGCCCTGCGGGTGCTTCTCGATGGTGGCGCCGAACTGGCGCAGCACCTCGAAGTGGAAGTCGACCGGCCGGCCGCCGATGTCGCAGCCGCCGAGGCCCGGGATGAAGGCGTGGCCGATGCGGTGCAGCAGCGGGCCGCAGAACAGGATCGGGATGCGCGAGGAGCCGGCGTGCGCGTCGATGTCGGCGACGTTGGCGCTCTCCACGTGTGACGGGTCGAGGATCAGCTCGCCGTCCTCGTCGCCGGTGCGCACGGTCACGCCGTGCAACTGGAGCAGCCCGCGGACCACCTTGACGTCGCGGATGTCCGGGACGTTGCGCAGTCTGCTGGGGCCCTGCCCGAGCAGGGCTGCGACCATGGCCTTGGGGACCAGGTTCTTCGCACCGCGGACCCGGACCTCGCCTTCGAGCGGGTTTCCGCCGTGGACCAGCAGGACGTCGTCGGTCATCGTTCTCGCAATCCGGGGTGCCAGAGGAAAAGGGGAAGGGCTCCGGGAGAGCCGCTGGTGGAGCAGTCGTACGGGCGCGTCGGGCCCCCGGCGAAACCGAGTCGGCACCGTGTAAGGGCGTCCACCATCCGTAGATGGTAATAGGCGCGTCGTCGGTTCCTTCGCGCCTCTCCCGTGATGGTGCTCTCTCGGGGTGGAGACGCGCCCGCCGGTGCGGCCGTACGGGTGTTCGCGCGGCGTGGCGAGGTTTCGTGTGTTGCGGTGTCCGCGCCCGGCCGTTCTGCGGGATCATGTGTGGCATGACGGCGGCCCAATCGCACGGAGGCCGGTCCCACACCGGCCGTCTACTCGTCGCGACGCCCATGCTCACCGATCCGAACTTCGCCCGGGCGGTGGTGCTCCTCCTCGACCACGACGTCGAGGGGGCGCTCGGCGTCGTGCTGAACCGGCCGACGCCGGTCGAGGTGGGCAGCGTGCTGGACGGCTGGGGCCGGCTGGTCGGGCAGCCGGCCGTGGTGTTCCAGGGCGGGCCGGTGGCGCTGGACTCGGCGCTCGGCCTCGCGGTGGCGCCGGGGGAGGGCACCGGCGAGCCGATCGGCTGGCGGCGGGTGCACGGCGCGATCGGGCTGGTGGACCTGGAGGCGCCGCCCGAGGTGCTGGCCGGCGAACTGGGCGCGCTGCGGATCTTCGCCGGGTACGCGGGCTGGTCGCCCGGGCAGCTGGAGGCGGAGATCGAGAGCGGCGCCTGGTACCTGGTGGACTGCGAACCCGGGGACATCTCCAGCCCGGAACCGGAACGGCTCTGGCGCTCGGTGCTGCGCCGCCAGCGCGGCCCGCTCGCGCTGCTGGCGACCTACCCGGACGACCCGACACTGAACTGACGGGCGGGCCGCCGGTGCGACACTGGCCCGGTTTCCCGGGGCGCCCATAGACTTGGCACCCATGAGCACTCTTGAGCCCGAGCGCGGCCTCGGCACCGGCACCCTGGTCGAGCCCGTCCCGCAGGTGTCCAACGGGGACGGCGACCACGAGCGCTTCGCGCACTACGTCCAGAAGGACAAGATCATGGAGAGCGCGCTCTCCGGATCCCCCGTGGTGGCGCTCTGCGGCAAGGTGTGGGTGCCCGGACGCGACCCGAAGAAGTACCCGGTCTGCCCGATGTGCAAGGAGATCTACGACGGCATCGGCAAGCCGCAGGGCGGGGACGGCGACAAGTAGTCCGCGGCGTTCCGCGCGACGCCGTTCGCCCGGCGCCGCGTCTCCGCGGTGGTCCCGTCCCGGTCGCGCCGTCGCCCGGCCCGGGCCGCCGTCGGCGCCGTGACGGCCGCGGTCGCGCGCGGTCCGCGGGAACTTCTGAGTGGTCGTCGGACGTCAAGAACTGATGAACATCTGCCCCGGCCCGTTTCGAGTCGGGGCAGATACCGCCCGGTATCAGTCCCAATCGGGCAGTCCCGTTCACCGGTCCGAAATGATCATCGAGCATTGTGTGCCAGAGTTGCCCAACCCGGCCCGATCGCCCGTACCCTACGGGCCAGGCCGGGCTGCTGACGCGGACACCACGGCCGAAGGCCGCGGGCGGCCGCGATCGATGAGCAAGTGGAGCACGGTGGGACCCAGGTGAACCGGACGATCATGCTGCCGGCCTCGCTCGACGAGGCCGTCGACGCGCTGGCCGCCGCCCCGGCCGCGGTACCCGTGGCCGGCGCCACCGACCTGATGGAGGCCGTCAACGCCGGACGGCTGCGCCCCGCCGCCCTGATCGGCCTCGGCCGGATCACCGAACTGCGCGGCTGGCGCTACGAGGACGGCGGCACCGCCGTGCTCGGCGCCGGGCTCACCCACGCCCGGATGGACCGTCCCGACTTCGCCGCGCTGATCCCCGCCCTCGCCGACGCCGCCCGCACCGCCGGCCCTCCGCAGGTCCGCAACGTCGGCACCCTCGGCGGGAACATCGTCACCGCCGCCCCGGCCGGCGACACCCTCCCGGTGCTCGCCGCCCTGGAGGCCAGCGTCACCCTCGCCCGGGCCGGCGCCACCCGGGAGGTGCCGGTCAGCCACCTGCTCACCGGCCTCGACCCGGTGCGCCCCGGCGAACTGCTCACCTGGGTGCGCGTCCCGCTGCTGCACGCGCCGCAGGTCTTCCTCAAGGCCACCGGCCGCAGCGGACCGGCCCGCGCCATCGCCTCCGTCGCCCTCGTCCTCGACCCCGCCCGGCGGGCCGTGCGCTGCGCCGTCGGCGCCGTCGCTCCGGTGCCGCTGAGACCGCTGGAGGCCGAGGCCTGGGTGGCCGGCTGCATCGACTGGGACGGCAGCCGGGAGATCGACCCCGCCGCGGCCGCCGCCTTCGGCGAGTACGTCGCCGCCGCCTGCGTCCCCGACGGCTACGGCGCCGAGGGCGCCTGGGAGGCCGTGACCGAGGGGCCGAGCGCGGCCGCCCTCCGGCTACGGCGTACCGTATCGGTGCTGGCCCGACGGGCACTGGGAAGGGCGCTGAAGTGACCACAGACCCCATCGAGACCCTCGACGCCGACCCGCTCGGCCTCGCCCCGCAGGTCAGCCGCGAGCTGCGCCCCTGCGCCTCCTACACCCTGCGGGTCAACGGTTTCGAACGGCCCGTCACCGACGCCTGGATCGGCGAGAGCCTGCTCTACGTGCTGCGCGAGCGGCTCGGCCTGGCCGGGGCCAAGGACGGCTGCGAGCAGGGCGAGTGCGGGGCCTGCTCGGTGCAGGTGGACGGCCAGCTGGTGGCCGGCTGCCTGGTGCCCGCCGCACTGGCCGCGGACAGCGAGATCAACACCGTCGAGGGCCTGTCGTCGGCGGGCGGCGCGAGCGACGTCCAGCAGGCGCTGGCCGAGTCCGGCGCGGTGCAGTGCGGCTACTGCACCCCCGGCATGGCGATGGCCGTGCACGACCTGCTCCAGCGCAACCACCGGCCCACCGAGGTCGAGGCCCGGCAGGCCCTCTGCGGCAACCTCTGCCGCTGCACCGGCTACCGCGGGGTGCTGGCCGCCGTCCAGAGCGTCGCCGACGCGCGCGCCCTGGAGGCCGAGGAGGCAGCCCTCGCCGAGGAGGTCGCCGCCCCGGCGGCCGAGCAGGCCACCGTGCCGCCGGCCGCGCAGCCCGTCGAGGAGCCCGCGCCGATCGCCGAGCCGCCGGTCTACACCGACGCCGACGCCTGGATCGAACACGTCCCGCAGCCGCCCGCCGAGCAGGCCCCGACCACCGCCGGCACCGGCCTCGGCCTGCCGTACGGCGCCGACGGCCACGGCGGCTACGACACCGGGATGTACGACACCGGAGCCCTCCAGCAGGCTCCGGGCATCCCCGCCCAGGTGGCCGACGACCAGGTCTACTACCCGCCGCAGGGCTACCCCGAACAGTCGTACCAGGCCACCCCCGCGCACGGCACCTACCTGCCCGGCACCGGCTACGACGGCTACCCGCAGCAGCCCGGCCACGACGGCGGTTACGACGCCCCGGTCTACGAGCCCACCCCCGCCCACGGCACGCCACTGCCCGGCGCCGCCTTCGACGGCACGCCCGCGCACGGCACGCCGTACGTCCCCACGCCCCCGCACGGTGTCCCGGCCGAGGGCAGCGCCCCGGCCGGTGTCCCGTACGGCGCCACCCCCGCCCACGGCATCCGGCTCCCCGAGGACGACCACGCATCATGACGTCGCCTACCGACATCGGCGCAGCACCCCAGCAGGACGGCGACGCGGGCGAAGCACCGGAGCCGTTCGGTCTGGGCAGTTCACCGCTGCGCAGTGACGCCCTGCCGAAGGCGCTCGGCATCTACCCGTACGCCGCCGACCTGTGGGCCGAGGGGCTGCTGTGGGGCGCGGTGCTGCGCTCGCCGCACCCGCACGCCCGGATCAGGAACATCGACACCTCCGCCGCGCTCGCCCTGCCAGGCGTGCACGCCGTGGTCACCGCCGCCGACCTGCCGCCCGGCCCGGACGGCACCCCCGACGGCGCCCCGGCCGGGCCGATCGTCGCCGACCGGCCGGTGCTGGCCGCGGGCGTGGTGCGCCACCACGGCGAGCCGGTCGCCGCGGTGGCCGCCGACCACCCGGACACCGCGCGGCTCGCGGTCGGGCTGATCACCGTCGAGTACGAGCCGTTGGAGGCCGTCACCGACCCCGAGCAGTCCTTCACCGCCCCGGAGCTGCACCCGGACGGCAACCTCTTCCGCCACCTGCCGCTGCGCAGCGGGGATCCGGAGGCGGTCGGCGAGATCGTCGTCGAGGGCCTTTACCAGGTCGGCCGGCAGGACCCAGCCCCGCTCGGCACCGAGGCCGGGCTGGCCGTGCCGCGCCCGGACGGCGGAGTCGAACTGCACCTGTCCTCGACCGACCCGCACGGCGACCGCGACCGCACCGCGGCCTGCCTCGGCCTGGAGCCGGACCGGGTGCGGCTGGTGGTCACCGGCGTGCCCGGCGCCACCTCGGACCGCGAGGACCTGTCCTTCCAGGTCACCCTGGCGCTGCTGGCGCTGCGCACCGGCCGCCCGGTGAAGATGACCCTCACCCGCGAGGAGTCCTTCCACACCCACACCTCGCGCCACCCGGCACTCCTGCGCTACCGCCACCACGCCGACGCCGAGGGCACGTTGGTGAAGGTCGAGGCACAGATCCTGCTGGACGGCGGTGCGTACGCGGACGTCTCCGCCGAGGCGCTGGCCGCCGCGACCGCGTTCTCGGCGGGCCCGTACGTCTGCCCGAACGTCTTCGTGGACGCCTGGGCGGTGCGCACCAACAACCCGCCGGCCGGGCGGATGCGCGGCGAGGGCGCGCTGCAGGCCTGCTTCGCCTACGAGTCGCAGATGGACCAGCTGGCCGCCCGGGTGGGCGTGGACCCGATGGAGATCCGCCGCCGCAACGCGATGGCCACCGGCGACCCGCTGCCCACCGGACAGGCCGTCACCTGCCCGGCGCCGGTGGGCGCGCTGCTGGAGGCCGTCGCCGCCGAGCCGCTGCCCGCGCTGCCGGTGGACGACCCGGACGCCGAGTGGCTGCTGCCGGGCGGGCCCGGTGGCGCCGGTGACCCGGCCGCGGTGCGGCGCGGGATCGGCTACGCCGTCGGCATGGTGCACATGCTCGGCGCCGAGGGCGAGGACGAGGTCTCCACCGCGACCGTGCGGGTCAGCGGCGGCCACGCCACGGTGATCTGCGCGGCCGTCGACTCCGGCCAGGGCTTCGCCACGCTGGCCCGGCAGATCGTGCAGTCGGTGCTGGGCGTCGACGAGGTCTACATCGCGCCGGCCGACAGTGACCAGTCGATCGCCGGGCCGTCCGCCCGCGGGCGGCACACCTGGGTCTCCGGCGGTGCGGTCGAGCGGGCCGCGCTGATGGTCCGTCACCAGCTGCTCCAGCCGATCGCCGCCAACTTCGGGATGTCGGTGGAGCTGCTGCAGATCTCCGACGGCAAGAT
The DNA here is from genome assembly GCF_009569385.1 of Streptomyces kaniharaensis. Classification (NCBI taxonomy): domain Bacteria; kingdom Bacillati; phylum Actinomycetota; class Actinomycetes; order Kitasatosporales; family Streptomycetaceae; genus Streptomyces; species Streptomyces kaniharaensis. Next base: position 2,018,291 of record NZ_WBOF01000001.1, on the reverse strand, counting down.
CACCTCCTACGACGGCGTGCTCGGCATGCCGGTCGCCGAGGCGCTGGAGGGCAAGGAGCTCTGGGCCACCGCGCAGTGCCGCCCGCACCCCACCGAGCCGCTGGACGACGCCGGGCAGGGCGACGCCTTCGTCTCCATCGCGTTCTGCGCGATGCGCGCGGTGGTGGACGTGGACATCGAGCTGGGCGCGGTCCGGGTGGTCGAGATGACCGTCGCCCAGGACGTCGGCCGGGCGCTGAACCCGCGGCAGATCGAGGACCGGATCGAGGCGGGCGTGGCCCAGGGCGTCGGCCTGGCGCTGCTGGAGGACCTCCGCACCGAGGGCGGGGTGCTGCAGAACACGTCGCTCACCGGCTACCGGCTGCCGACCGCGCTGGACACCCCGGAGGTGCGGATCGCGGCCCTGCTGGAGGAGCGGGACGTGGTCGCCACCTTCGGCGCCAAGGCGGTCAGCGCCGTCCCCGCCGTGGTCGCCCCGGCGGCCGTCGCCGCCGCCGTCCGGGCCGCCACCGGCCTGCCGGTGGGCCGGCTGCCGATCCGGCCGGAGGACGCCATCGCGATGTGACGGCCGGGCGGCCCCCGGATCGATACGGAGAGTCATCGTGCCGCAGGTCTGCCCCAGGACTGGTCGGCCGCCGACAGTCCTGGAGCCGACCGCGGACAAGGGAAACCCGCGAGCGGTCCGGGGACCGGTCACGGGTCAGTGTTCCCACTGATCAGGCCTGGATCTTGAGGCCAGTGAGGTCGATGTTGAACGGGGTGGCGTTGATGGTGTCGCCGGCCGCACCCGTCAGCGAGATTCCGTCATAGGAGACCGCGACCAGGAACCGAGTCTGTCCGTTGGGGCACTTGAGAGTCGATGTGGGCGGGCCCCCGGAAATGGTGCCGGTGGTCTGTCCGTTGCGCACCGGGAAGGTACCGGTGGTGGTGAGCACTCCCGGCCCCGTCTTGTTGGCGGCCGCGGGGTGGTTGTTGCCGTTGTTGAAGCACTGGTAGACGGCGCTTGCGGAGGCCACGTTGAGGGTGATCGTCTCGGTGGAGACGGTGGTCCCCAGGCCGGTCTCCTTGAAGGAGACGCTGAGCGCACCGGTGGTGCTACTCACGCTGGAATTGGCGAAGTGGAAGTTCGGGCTGTCGGCGAACACCGCTGTAGTGGCCAGCACGAGCCCGAAGAACGCCGATAGGAGGACGGAGATGAGTCGGCGCATGATGAATTTTCCCTTCTGAGCGACGACCCGCTACTTTCTGCTACTCCCTTCCGAGTTGGATTTTCAGGCTCCCTCCAAGTCTGGCCCTGTGACGGCCAATTGCGCCACCTCCTTCAGCTGCACGTAGACATGCCACTACAAGCCGTCACAGCGTCTGGGTAACGGCGTGTCACTTCGCCATTTCCCGTCGGCTCGCGTGTGGAGGCCATGACGCGAATCGAACCCGTGCGCACCGTTTTGCATACGGTTCCCTAAGCCACTCGGGCGCACGGCCGATGACTTTTGGTTGCCCCAGTGGCTCCGGTGAATTCATGGCGGCGAGGGGGCGTCAACGTTCCTTTTGTAAATTCCGTATGGCAGCCGGCACCGACCCCGGTCCTAGGTCTCGCGACCGATCGGGCCACCGACCCTGGTCAGGGGCCATGACGTCTTACGGCTCTTACGATGTTACGTATGACCACTGCCTCCCCCACCTCGGTCGACTCCGCTCCGCCACCTCGTGAGAACGATCCCGGCGGCGGGGTGCTCAGCGGCCGCTACCGCGCGCTGACGCTGGGGATCGTCTCGGTGGTCCTGCTGCTCGCCTTCGAGGCGACGGCCGTCAACACCGCGATGCCGGTGGCGGCCCGCCAGCTGAACGGCATCGGGCTCTACGCCTTCGCCTTCTCCGGCTACTTCACGACCACGCTGTTCGCGCTGGTCGTCTCCGGCCAGTGGTGCGACCGGCGCGGCCCGCTGCAACCGCTGTTCACCGGCATCGTCGTGTTCGGCGCGGGCCTGGTGGTGGCCGGGACGGCGCCGGGGATGTGGCTCTTCGTGGCCGGGCGCGCGATCCAGGGCCTGGGCGGCGGGCTGGTCATCGTCGCGCTGTACGTGGTGGTCGGCCGGGCCTATCCGCAGCGGCTGCGTCCCTCCGTGTTCGCCGCCTTCTCCTCGGCGTGGGTGCTGCCCTCGATCGTCGGCCCGCTGGTCTCCGGGGCGGTCACCCAGCACCTGGGCTGGCGCTGGGTGTTCCTGGCCGTGCCGGTGCTGATACTGCTGCCGCTGGCGGTGATGGGCCCGGCGCTGGCCAGGTCCGAGCGGGAGCACCCGGTGCTCAGGGGCGCGGACATCGACCGGCGGCGGACGGTGCTGGCCGCGGGGGCGGCGCTCGGCGCGGGCCTGCTGCAGTACGCGGGCCAGCGGCGGGACCTGGTCGGGCTGCTCCCGGCGGTGGCCGGGGCGGCGCTGCTGCTGCCCGCCGTGCTGGGGTTGCTGCCCGCCGGGACGCTGCGGGCCGGGCGCGGGCTGCCGACGGTGATCCTGCTGCGCGGGGTGGCCGCGGGGGCGTTCTTCGCGGCGGAGGCGTTCATCCCGCTGATGATGGTCACCCAGCGCGGTCTCTCGCCGACGCTGGCCGGGCTCACGCTGACCAGTGGCGGTCTGTCCTGGGCGCTGGGCTCGACGCTGCAGGGCCGGCCGGGGGCGGAGCGCTACCGCGAGGCGATGATCCGGGGCGGGTTCGTGCTGACCGCGGTGGCGATCGCGGGGGCGGCGCTGGTGCTGGTCCCGGCGGTGCCGGCCTGGGTGGCGGCGGCGGCCTGGGCGGTCGGCGGCATCGGGATGGGGCTGTCGGTGGCGAGCCTCAGCGTGCTGATGATGAAGCTGTCCGCGCCGGAGGACGCCGGGGCCAACTCGGCCTCGCTGCAGATGAGCGACGCGCTGGGGAACGTGCTGCTGGTCGGCCTCGCCGGGGTGCTGTTCTCGGCGCTGGGCGGCGGCTCGCCGGCCGCCGCCCACGAGGGTGCCGAGGCCGCCGGCTCGCCCGCCGCGTTCGCGGTGATCTTCCTGACCATGACCGGGGTGGCCCTGCTGGGAGCGCTGGTCTCCGGCCGGGTCCGCAAGGCCTGACGGTCAGCCGGCGGCGGCGGCCTGGGACGGCACCGGCGCCGCGGCCGGGGTGGCGAGGAAGCTCTCCCAGCCGCCGGCCGGGGCCTGCCCCGGGCCGAGGCTCTGGAGCTTGCGCAGCACCGCCGGGTCCTGCCCGTCCAGCCAGTCCACCAGCTGGCGGAACGAGACCAGCCGGACCTCCGGCTTGCCCGCGATGGCCCTGAACGCGTCCTCGACGGCGTTCATGTAGATGCCGCCGTTCCACTCCTCGAAGTGGTTGCCGATGATGTACGGCGCCCGGTTGCTGTTGTAGGTGCGGTCGAAGCCCATCAGGTAGGCGTCCCGGGCCTGGGTCTGGAAGCCCGGGTGGAGCGCCGGGTCGGCCTTGGTGTTGGGGCCGCACTGGTTGTACATGATGTTGTAGTCCATCGACAGCACCTGGAACGTGTGCCCGGGGAAGGGGATGGACTGCAGCGGCAGGTCCCACAGCGCGCCGCCCTGGATCTTCTGCGGCCACACCTGGGTGCCGTTGCCGCTGCTGTCGTAGCGCCAGCCGCGCTTGACGGCGGTGGGCAGCAGGTTGCGCTGGCCCTCCAGGCACGGGGTGCGGCTGCCGATCAGCTCCTTGCGGTAGTCGAAGGGCAGCGCCGGCAGGTCGGTGTAGCCGGTGTTGGTGCGCCAGTTCGTCACGAACTCCATCGCCTGCTCGATCTCGCTGTCCCACTCCTCCGGGGACCACTTGCCGACGCCGGTGGCGCCGCAGAAGTGGCCGTTGAAGTGGGTGCCGATCTCGTGGCCCTCCAGCCAGGCGGCGTGCACGTTCTCCAGGGTGTCGCGGATGTGCTGGTCGCTGAGGTAGCCGATGTCGGAGGCGCCGGCCTTGTGCTGTGGCGGGCGGTACTGGTCCTTCTTGGACTCGGGCAGCAGGTAGAGGCCGCTGAGGAAGAAGGTCATCGACGCGTCGTGCTCCTGGGCCAGCCGTCGGAACCGGGCGAACAGGCCGTTGTCGAGCTCGCCGGCGCCGTCCCAGGAGAAGACCACGAACTGCGGCGGGCGTTGGCCGGGCCCCAGCCGCTCGGGGGCGGGCTGGCGGGGCTGGGTGCCGGTGTCGGAGGTGGAACCGTCGCCGATCAGGACGACCTGCGGCGCGGGGGCCGGCGGCGCCGGGGTGGCGGTCGGCTCGCGGGCGCTGCCGCCGGCCGGGGTGGCGCCACCGGCCGCCTGCTCCCCGCCGCTGCGGGCCTTGCTGCCGCAGCCGGCCGCCAGGGCGGCCGCGGTGGCCGCGCCGGCGGCCAGCAGGGTGCGGCGGGGGAGAGCGTCCATGGTCATTCCGTTCAGGAGGCGTCCGGCAGGCGGGCAGGCGCGGCGTGCGGGCATGCGAAAGCCCGGTCGGACCAGTGGGGGGACAGAACCCGTGGTCGGGTCAGCATGGCACCGCGAACGCGTTCGGTCGGTGATCCACCACGGACGGTCGCAGGCGATCGCCCGTTTGGTGCAACCGGACCGGTGACGGCTGTCGTCGATGGTCGTGCGGAGCCGGACAGGCAATGCCGGTGCGTGGTTTCCGGCTCTCGCGCTCCGTGACCGGGGACCCACTCGGCGCAGGGAAGGCGGCTGCGGCCCTGCCGATTGGGGGGGATTGGTATGACCATCGTATTGACGTGCCCTAGGGTCCGGTCCGATTGAATTGTTCCCAGGAAACTCCCAGGAACCGGGAAGTCGTCAGCAGAGGGGAGCGCCCGTGGGCGCCCAGCAGAGCAGGAGCCCGTGGCCGGGCACCCTCGCGGCCGGAGCCGCGCTCGTCCTCGGCGCCTGGCTGCTGCACGACGGCGGGCCCGGAGAGCTGCCGCCCCTCCCCGGAGCCGGGCAGGGCCTGTCCGGGTTCGCCCCGGTCTCGGTCGTCCCGCCGCTCGGCCCGTCCGCCCCGACCCGGATCCGCATCCCCGCCGTGAAACTCGACGCCCCCGTCACCGGCCTCGGCCTCGACGCCGACGGCCACCTCCAGGCGCCACCCGCCACCGACCGGAACCTCGCCGGCTGGTACCGCGGCGGCGCCACCCCGGGGCAACGCGGGACCGCTATCATCGCGGGCCACGTGGACAACAGGAGCGGCCCGGCCGTCTTCTACCACCTGGGGGCGCTCCACCGCGGCGACCGGATCGAGATCGCCCGCGCGGACGGCGCCACCGCCGTCTACCAGCTCTACGCCATCGAAGTGCACGACCGAAAGGACTTCCCGGACGACCGGGTCTACCGTCAGGCCGCCGACGCGCAGCTGCGGGTGATCACCTGCGGCGGCACGTACAGCGAGGAACACGGCTACGAGGGCAACGTCGTGGCCTACGGCTTCCTGGCCGACACCACCCGGCCGGGGAAAGCCGCATGACCCCCATCACGCTCGCCACCCACTGGAACCCGATCGACTGGCCGCTCACCACCGGCCCGATCCCGTACGCCGTGCTCGCCGCCGGCTGGGGCGCGCTGCTCGCGCTCGCGATCGGCCGGGGCCGCTCCTGGTGGCGCTTCCGGCTGCCGGCCGCGCTGCTCACCGCCGCGGCGCTCAGCCTGCTGCTCGACGCGGTCGTCGACGGTTGGTGGCACCCCTTCCCCGAGGGCACGCCACGGTACGTCACCTGGTGGACAGCCGTCGCCCTGCTGGGCTTCAGCCTGGTCGGCTACCGGTTCGGCCGGCTGTCGTGGCGGCGCAGGGGGCTCGCGGTCGGCCTGGGCGCGCTCGTCCTGCTGATGGCGGCCTCGCAGGTGAACAGGGGCTTCGGCCAGTTCCCGAGCGGCCGGGTCATGCTCGCGCCCTGGCTGACCAAGACCGATGCGCTGATAGCCCCGAAGGCCAGCCGGACGGCGAGCACGCCGCCGGACAAGGCGCTCTCGGAGGTCTGGGCGCCGCCGGCCGACCTGCCGGCCAAGGGCACCGTGTCGGTGGTGCCGATCCGCGGCGTGAAGTCCGGCTTCGCGGCCCGCGACGCGTACGTCTACCTGCCGCCCGCCTACCAGGCCAACCCGCGTCCGCTGCTGCCGGTCGTCGTCCTGATCACCGGTCAGCCCGGCAACCCGGGGGACTGGGTGCTCGCCGGCCAGGTCAACGAGGCGCTGGACGCCTTCGCGGCCGAGCACGGCGGCCTCGCGCCGATCGTGGTGATGCCCGATCAGCTGGGCTCGACCTGGCGCAACACGCTCTGCCTGGACTCGAAGATCGCCAAGGCGCAGACCTACCTGGCGGTCGACGTCCCCAACTGGATCCACCAGAACCTGCAGACCGCCAGGGGGCGCGGCTCCTGGGCGGTCGGCGGCGCCTCGATGGGCGGCACCTGCGCCCTCCAGCTCGCCGTCAACGCCCCCGACGTCTTCGGCACCGTCCTCGACATGTCCGGGCAGGAGGAACCCACCCTGGGTACCCGAGAACAGACCGTCAAGGCCGCCTTCGGCGGTGACGGGGCGAAGTTCGACGCCGTCGACCCGCTCCAGGTGATGGCCCGCAGGCGCTTCCCGGACACCGCCGCGGCGATCGTCGTCGGCCAGGGCGACGGCGAGTTCCGGCCGCAGATGGAGAAGGTGTTCCAGGCCGTCCAGGCGGCAGGGATGAAGGCCAAGTTCGACCTGATGCCGGGTGGCCACGGCTGGGTCGTGTTCCGCCCCGGCATCGCCGCGCAGATACCGTGGCTGGCCCAGCAGACCGGACTGATCAGGTGATACGGGCCGACACCGCGCCCGCCCTGATCGGCCAGCGGGAACGGGAGCGGGACCGCGGCGCCGACCGCGCGCCGGTCACCCGCACGCCCGAACCCGGGCCGCAGCGGGCCCGGCGGACGGCCCGGCTCGTCGGCGCGTGGCTGCGGTCCGCGCCGCTGACGCTGCTCCTGCTCGTCCTCCTGTGGGGCGTCGGCGCGGCCAGCGGCAGCCTGTCCGGCCCGTCCGAGCGGCTGCTCGACCGGGCCGGGGTCGGCGTGCCGACGCTCGCCGAGGGCCGCTGGTGGACGCCGTTCACCTCGCTGTTCTGGTGCTCCGGGCCCGGCGCGTACGTGTTCACCACCCTGCTGCTGCTCCTGGTCGGCCCGGCCGCGGAGCGCCGGCTCGGCCGCCGGCGGACCCTCGCGGTGCTGGTCGTCGGGCAGCTGGCGGGCACCCTGCTCGGCACCGGGCTGGTCGCGGCCGGCTCCCGGGCCGGCGAGCAGTGGACCGAGTCGGTGGCCGACCAGGTCGCGATCGGCCCCGGCGTCGGCCTGTTCGCCCTGGCCGGGGTGCTCGGCTACCGGCTCACCGTGCTCTGGCGCCGCCGGCTGCACCTGCTGGTGCTGCTCGTCCCGCTGCTCATGACGCTGTACGTCGGGCACCTGCAGAGCGTCCAGCGGTGCGCCGCCGCGCTGCTCGGGCTGGGCGTGGGCGCGCTGCTCTCGCGCGGCCGGCTGCACCTGCGCACCCGCCGCTCCTCGCACACCGAGACCCGGGTGCTGGTGGCGCTGTGCCTGGTCGCCGCCGCGTTCGGCCCGCTGATCGCCTCCTTCTACGACAACGCGACGGGGCCGTTCAACACCTTCTCCGAGCTGTACTTCTCGCACCGGCTCAGCCCGGACGAGGTCGCCGAGTTCTGCGCGATGTCGGCGCACGACTGCGCCCGCGCGCACGCCGTCGAGCGGATCTTCGACACCCCCGGCCGGCTGATGGCGGCACTGTTCCCGGCGCTGCTGCTGGTGCTGGCCGAGGGGCTGCGCCGCGGGCTGCGGTTCGCGTGGCGGATCACCGTCGGCGCCGAACTGCTCTGGGTGGCGCTGCTGGTGTGGCTGTACAACGACGCCGGGCCGGTCTCCGGGGACGTGATCCAGTACTTCGTCGAGGCGCTGCTGCTGCCGCTGCTCACCACGTGCCTGCTGCTGGTCACCCGGCAGCGGTTCCGGCTGCGGCTGCCCGGCCGGACGGTCCGCCGGCTGGCGGCCGTCCTGGGCGGAGCCGCGGTGGCGGCCTCCGCCGCGTACGCCGGCCTCGGGGTGCTCGCCGCCGACCAGTTCGAGCCGGGGGCGACCTTCCGCGGGCTGCTGCACGGGCTGCCCGCGCAGTTCCTGCCGCCCGCCTACAACGACCTGCTGCCGGACTACCCGATCGCGGTCGGCCCGGTGGCCCGCTTCCTGGAGACGTACAGCGGGCTGGCGTTCTGGGCGGTCGCGCTCAGCGCGCTGCTGCTGGCCTTCCGGCGGCCGGTGGTGCACACCGACGCCGCGGCCGCGGCCCGGGCCCGGGCGCTGCTCACCGCCCACGGCGGCGGGACGCTGTCCTTCATCACCACCTGGGACGGCAACCACTACTGGTTCGACGAGGAGGGCCGGGCGGCGGTCGCCTACCGGGTGCTGGGCACGGTGGCGCTGACCACCGGCGACCCGTTCGGTGAACCGGCGGCCCGCGCCCGGGCGGTGGCCGGCTTCGCCCACTACTGCGACGCGCGTGGCTGGACGCCGTGCTTCTACAGCGTCTCCCGGGACACCCGGGCCGCCGCCGCGCAGCTCGGCTGGCGCTCGGTGCAGGTCGCCGAGGACACCGTGGTCGCGTTGCCCGAACTGGCCTTCACCGGCCGCAAGTGGCAGGACATCCGGACGGCCCTGAACAAGGCGGGCCGGCAGGGCATCACCGCCGAGTGGTGGGCCCACCACGAGGCGCCGCTCGCGCTGAAGGACCAGATCCGCTCGATCTCGGAGGAATGGGTCTCCGAGAAGGGCCTGCCCGAGATGGGCTTCACCCTCGGCGGGCTGGAGGAGCTGGACGACCCGGACGTGCGGGTGCTGGTCGCGGTGGACGAGCAGCGCGTCGTACACGGGCTGACCAGCTGGATGCCGGTGTACGAGGACGGCGTGCCGGTCGGCTGGACGCTGGACTTCATGCGCCGGCGCTCGGACGGCTTCCGCGGGGTGAACGAGTTCCTGATCGCCTCGGCCGCGCTGGGCTTCAAGGAGGAGGGGGCGCGCTTCCTGTCGCTGTCCGGCGCGCCGCTGGCCCGTTCGGGCCAGGACGAGGAGCCCACCGGGCTCCAGCGGATGCTGGACTGGATGGGCCGGGTGCTGGAGCCGGTGTACGGCTTCCGGTCGTTGCTCGCGTTCAAGGCGAAGTTCCAGCCGGAGTACCGGCCGATGTACATGGCGTACCCCGACCCCGCCGCGCTGCCCGGCATCACGAGGGCCATCGGCAAGGCCTATCTGCCGCACCTGACGGCCGCCCAGGGCGTCCGGCTGATGCGCCGGCTGTCGGGCTGACGCCACGCGGTCGGCGGGGCCCGGCCCGGACGGTCGCCGGTCCGCGACTGCCCGGTTTCGACGGGTATCCGGTGTGACCCACATCGCATCGATTTCCGGCCGTGGCGGCCCCGCGCGGGGCCGGGTCGGAGCGTCCGAGGGGCGGCCGGACCGGTAGGCTGGGCGGGTTGTCCGATCGCCGCCCGACCGCGGGACGGGGCCGCCAAACCGCCTCTGACCTGCGACGATCCCCTTCGGAGCCCGTGAGTACCGCCGCCGCTTCCTCGATGCCGCTCTTCTCCGACGCGCCCGAGCCGCACGCGCCCAACCGGGCCGCCGGCCACGCCGCACCCACCTCCTCGCACCACCTCTCGCCGGCCTTCCCCGGCCGTGCCCCGTGGGGTACCGCGGGCAAGCTCCGGGCCTGGCAGCAGGGTGCGCTGGACAGGTACATCGAGACGCAGCCGCGCGACTTCCTCGCGGTCGCCACCCCGGGCGCAGGCAAGACGACCTTCGCGCTGACCCTGGCCTCGTACCTGCTGCACAACCACCTGGTGCAGCAGGTGACCGTCGTCGCGCCGACCGAGCACCTGAAGAAGCAGTGGGCCGAGGCCGCCGCGCGGATAGGCATCAAGCTGGACCCGGCGTACTCCTCGGGCCCGCTCTCCCGTGAGTACCACGGCATCGCGATCACCTACGCGGGCGTCGGGGTCAACCCGATGCTGCACCGCAACCGGACCGAGTCCCGCAAGACCCTCGTCATCATGGACGAGATCCACCACGCCGGTGACTCGAAGTCCTGGGGCGAGGCCTGCTTCGAGGCCTTCGAGCCGGCCACCCGCCGGCTGGCGCTGACCGGAACACCGTTCCGCTCGGACACCAACCCGATCCCGTTCGTCCAGTACGAGGCGGGCAGCGACGGCATCCGCAAGTCCGTCGCCGACTACACCTACGGTTACGGTAACGCGCTCGCCGACCACGTCGTCCGGCCGGTGATCTTCCTCAGCTACAGCGGCAACATGCGCTGGCGCACCAAGTCCGGGGACGAACTGGAGGCCCGGCTCGGCGAGCCGATGACCAAGGACCTCATCGCCCAGGCCTGGCGCACCGCGCTGGCCCCGCAGGGCGAGTGGATCCCGGCCGTGCTGCAGGCCGCCGACCGCCGGCTGACCGAGGTCCGCAAGGCCATCCCGGACGCCGGCGGGCTGGTCATCGCCACCGACCAGACCGTGGCCCGCGCGTACGCCAAGATGCTGCGCGAGATCAGCGGCGAGAAGGTCACCCTCGTCCTCTCCGACGAGGCCGAGGCGTCCAAGCGCATCTCCGAGTACTCGGAGGGCACTTCCCGCTGGATGGTCGCTGTCCGGATGGTGTCCGAGGGCGTCGACGTGCCGCGGCTGTGTGTCGGGGTGTACGCGACCTCGATCTCCACCCCGTTGTTCTTCGCCCAGGCCGTCGGCCGCTTCGTGCGCGCCCGCAAGCGCGGCGAGACGGCCTCCGTGTTCCTGCCGACCATCCCGATGCTGCTGGGCTTCGCCAACGAGATGGAACTGCAGCGGGACCACGTCCTGGACCGCCCCAAGAAGGAGGGCGAGGGCCTGTTCGACGAGGAGGACCGGCTGCTCGCCGAGGCCGAGCGGGCCAACGACGGCCCGGACGGCACGGGCGGCGAGGAGTTCTCCTACGAGGCGCTCGGCTCCGACGCGGTCTTCGACCGGGTGCTGTACAACGCCATGGAATTCGGCATGCAGGCCCACCCGGGGAGCGAGGAGGAGGAGGACTACCTCGGCATCCCGGGCCTGTTGGAGCCGGACCAGGTGCAGATGCTGCTGCAGAAGCGTCAGCACCGGCAGATCCAGCGCAGCAAGGGCCGGCCCGCCGACGAGGCCGACCTGCTGGAGCTTCCGGCCGAGCAGCGCCCGGTCGTCACCCACCAGGAACTGCGCGAGCTGCGCAAGGAGTTGAACGCGCTGGTGGCCGCGTGGCACCACCGCACCAGCCAGCCGCACGGCACCATCCACAACGAGCTGCGCCGGCAGTGCGGCGGTCCGCTCACCGCGCAGGCGACCGTGAATCAGCTGAAGGCGCGGATCGCCCGAATCCGGGAATGGGCGAAGTAACGGTATGTCAGTGGATTCCTCCGGCCGGTAAGGGTAATCCGGGATGCAGTAACGTGATATGACATTCCGGTATACATGCGGGAATTGTTGAGACGTCCGATGTGATCATCCGCTAGTGTTCCGCGTGCCGCGCCGCCATCGGACCGCCCGTGCCGCGCGCCGACCCTCCCGGGCCGGCCGCCGGCATCGGTGGGACGGCAGGCGACCTCAACACCCGGCCCGACCGACCGTCGCCGCCGGACCTGTCACACAAGGAGCACAGCGAACGTGTCGTACCCCCCTCAGCCCGGCCAGCAGCCGTACCCGGGCCAGCCGTACCCCGGCCAGCCGTACCCGGGCCAGCCGGAGTACTCCGACAAGTCGAAGATCGTCGCGGGCATCCTGCAGCTTTTCCTCGGCGGGTTCGGCATCGGCCGCTTCTACACCGGTCACATCGGCATGGGCATCGCCCAGCTCCTGACCTGCGGTGGTTTCGGCTTCTGGGCCCTGATCGACGGCATCATGTTCCTGGTCAGCAACGACCGCACGGACGCCCAGGGCCGTCTGCTGCGCGGCTGACCTTGCGCACGCCAAGCGCGGCACGCCGCCCCGGCTCCGGCCGGGGCGGCTTCGCCGTGCCCGCGCGCCTGCGCATCGCGGGCCCGCCGCTGGCGGTGCTCGCCGGCGGCCTGGCCGGCTCGGTCTACCTGTGGTCGCGCAACCCCCACCTGGCCGGGCAGGCACTGCCGTTCTGCCCCTGGCGGCGGATCACCGGCCTTCAGTGCCCCGGCTGCGGCGGCACCCGGATGGCGTACGACCTGATGCACGGCGACCTGGCGGCGGCCTTCCACGACAACGCGCTGCTGCTCATCTCGCTGCCGCTGGTCGTGCTGCTGTACCTGACCTGGCTGCGCGAGGGGCTGGCCGGGCGGAGCTGGCGCCCGCCGCTCGGGCGGCGCGGCACGGCGGTGCTGCTGGGCACGGCCGTGGCCTGGACGGTCGTGCGCAATCTCTGGTGAGGGGCGGGCGGCCGTGTGTGCCGCCGGTAAGGCCCGCACGGCTTGCGACGGCTGACCCCCCTCCGGCCCGAAGCGTCCGGACTTCGGACTGTGTTCGAACTTGCGCCCGGGTTGACCCGTGGGAATGTGGCTATTTGCCCCGATTTGCTCCCGGTCATGCAATCGATCACGACCGAATTTTGGACAACCACTTCCGCAGCGACATTTCCTTCACTACCTTTCCCACACGCTCTTCCGCCGGGTGACCCCCGCGAGACGGGCGCCGCAGGGACCGCACGGCCGTCGAGGGCGACACCGCGTGGCGCCCGAGTGCGGCCACCCCCCACCTGCGTGCGACACGGACCCCTGACCGGCGTCGCCCGGTCCGCGAGCGCCGCGGAAAGGAATGCCCGTCGTGACAGCCGAGACCTCCCAGACCCTGGACCGTGGCGTCCGGGTGCTCAAACTCCTCGCCGACTCCGAGCGGGGCCTCACCGTCACCGAACTGGCTGCCCGGCTGGCCGTCAACCGGACGGTCGTCTACCGGCTGCTGGCCACCCTGGAACAGCACGGGCTGGTCCGCCGCGACATCGGCGGCCGGGCCCGGGTGGGCCTCGGCGTGCTGCGGCTGGCCCACCGGGTGCACCCGCTGCTGCGCGAGGCCGCCCTGCCGGCCCTGCGGAGCCTGGCCGAGGACCTCGGCGCCACCGCCCACCTGACCCTGGTGGACGGCAACGAGGCGCTCGCCGTCGCCGTGGTCGAACCGAGCTGGACGGACTTCCACGTCGCCTACCGCACCGGGCTGCGCCACCCGCTCACCGAGAGCGCCGCCGGCCGGGCGATCCTGGAGGCGCGCACCTTCCCCAGCCAGCGGCGGCCCGAGCAGGGCTTCGTCATCGCCCGGGCGGAGGAGCAGTCCGGGGCCTGCGGCGCCGCCGCCGCGCTGCTCGGGCTGAGCGGCATCGAGGGCAGCGTCGGCGTGGTGATGCTGAACGGGCTGGTACCCGAACGGGTCGGCCCCCGGGTGGTGGAGGCGGCGACCGAGGTGGCCGACGCCCTGCGGTAGTGCCCGCGTCCCGCGTCCGGTGTGTTTGGATTTCCCCTGTGTACGACACCAAGCTGCCCAAGGCCCTGACCTCCCCGCGGACCCGTGCGCTCGCGCTCTGCGGGGCGCTGGTCGTCGCGCTGTTCGCCGTGGCCGCGTTCGTCCCGCTGCCGTACACGCTGACCTGGCCCGGCCTGACCGCGGACACCCTCGGCACCTACCAGGACAAGCCGGTCCTCACCATCACCGGGGCGCCGCTGCGCACCACCCGGGGCGAGCTGCGGATGGTCACCATCTCGGCCACCAACCCGGGAGAGCGGACGACCTTCTGGCGCTCCCTGCAGGCCTGGTTCGACACCGACGAGGCGGTGCGCCCGACCGAGTCGGTGTACCCGCAGAGCAACCCGGCCAAGGCCGAGGAGGTCACGGCGCAGCAGATGGCCGAGTCGCAGAACAGCGCGACCACCGCCGCGCTCGGCTACCTCCACCTGTCGCCGGACCAGGTGAAGGTGAAGGTCGACCTCGGGGACGTGGGCGGCCCGAGCGCCGGCCAGATGCTGGCGCTGGGCATCGTCGAAAAGCTCGCCGGCGACGGCAAGGGCGGCGACCTCACCGGCGGGATGAAGATCGCGGGCACCGGCACCATCGACGACCAGGGCACCATCGGCGCGGTGGGCGGCGTCCCGCTGAAGACGCAGGCGGCCGCCCGGGACGGTGCGACGGTGTTCCTGGTGCCCAGGGGCGAGTGCACGGACGCCAAGGTGAACAAGCCCGCGTCGCTGCGGCTGGTGCCGGTGGGCACGCTCGGCGACGCGGTCTCGGCGCTGGATGCGCTGAAGAGCGGCGGCAGCGTCCCCTCCTGCTGAGCGGGACCTGGACTCGTCGAGCGGTGAGCGTCCGCCCCGGGCCCTATTCGGCGGCGGCCTGGTCCACCAGCGGCAGGATGCGGTACGGCACCGGGTTCTCCAGGGCGATCGCCGTCGACGAGCGGACGATCCCGTCGAAGCCCACCACCCGGTCGATCACCCGTTGCAGGTCGGCGTTGGAGCGGGCCACGATCCGCACCATCATGTCCCCGGCCCCGGTGATCGTGTGCAGCTCCAGCACCTCCGGCACGCTCGCCAGGTGGGCCCGCACGTCGGCGCCCTGGCCCTGGGAGATCTCCAGGGTGGCGAAGGCCGTCACCGGGTAGCCCAGCGCGGCCGGGTCGACCTCCGGGCCGAAGCCGCCGATCACCCCCTTGGCCTGGAGCCGGTCCAGCCGGGCCTGCACGGTGCCCCGGGCCACCTGGAGGCGGCGTGAGCACTCCAGCACGCCGATCCGGGGCTCCTCGGTGAGCAGCCGGATCAGCCGGCCGTCCAGCGCGTCGATCGTGTCGTTCCCGCCGGCGGCCGTGGCGGTGCCGGAACCGCCGTGTGGGGCGGGGGAGTTGGGCGAGCCGGGGGAGCTCGGGGAGTGGGCGGGGGGCATCGCGGCTCCGTCCTCCGGTGGGCATTCTGTACAGCTGTGCCATCGATTCTCCCGCCCCGGTGCACACCTTGACCAGGAGGAGGCGGAACGGTTGCGCGGTGGTCGGCCCGGCGCCAGGTGTGCCCGGCCCCGCACCGGCGGGTGCGTGCCATGCGAGCGGTGGTGAGGGCGCGCTACCGGACGGCGGTCTCGACGATCGGCGGGTGGCCGTTCCAGTAGACGAACACCGAGTTGGCCTGGGTGCCCCTGGTGAAGTCCACCCGCATCCACTGGTCGCCGTTCCACACCTGCATCTGCCAGCCCGGGTCCGGGGTGGCGGAGACGAGCGAGGCCCTGTCCTGGCGGATGTCCAGGGCGACGCGGCCACCGGGCACCGGGTAGCTCTTCACCGAGGAGGTCGTGCCGGTGGGCTCGGGCGCCGGACGGCGGGAGGTCGACGGAGTGGCGGTGGGCGTGTGGGGGGTGGCGGTGGTCGGGGAGGCCGGCTGGGTGGACGCCTCCGCCCGGGTGCTCTCCGGGGGCGGGGTCGCGGACGGTGTCCGCGGTGCGCCGTCGGCGGCCGGGGAGGGCAGCGGCAGCGCGGCGGGCTGCTCGAACGCGGCGCCGGTCAGCACCGCGTGCACGCCGAACCAAGCCAGCGCCACCGCCGCCCCGGTGGCCGCCGCCCAGGCGCCGAGCTGTACCAGTCCGTTCCGCATGTGCGCACATCCTGCCGTACTCCGGACGCCGGCGGGCCGGCACCCCCGTTGCCGGCCAGGGGAGTTGCGCGATGCCCGGAGCCACCCGAGGTACAGACCACTGCCCGCCGATGGCGTACCGTGCAGGCCCATGGCAACAGTGCTCGTGGTCGAGGACGACCCCTTCGTACGGTCCGCGCTCATCCGGCACCTGACCGACACCGGTCACGCCGTCCGCAGTGTGGGCACGGCACTGGAGGCGCTGCGCGAGGTCGCCCAGGTCGGCTGCGACCTGGTGATCCTCGACCTGGGCCTGCCCGACCTGGACGGCGGCGAGGCGCTCAAGATGATCAGAGGGCTGACCGACGTGCCGGTGATCATCTCCACCGCCCGCGACGACGAGGCCGAGATCGTCCGGCTGCTCAACGCGGGCGCCGACGACTACCTGGTGAAACCTTTCTCCGGAGAGCACCTCAGCGCCCGGATGGCCGCCGTCCTGCGCCGGCTCGGCGGCGGCGCCGCGCCCGCCGCCCAGGTGCTCCGGGTCGGCGGGCTGGCCATCGACCTCCAGCGCCGCGAGGCCGTCCTGGACGGGCGACTGCTCGACCTGACCCGCCGTGAGTTCGACCTGCTGGCCTTCCTCGCCGCCCGCCCCGGCGTGGTGGTGCCGCGCAAGGAGATCCTCGCCGAGGTCTGGCGGCAGACCTACGGCGGCGACCAGACCATCGACGTCCACCTCTCCTGGCTGCGCCGCAAGCTCGGCGAGACCGCCTCCAGCCCCCGCTACCTGCACACCGTGCGCGGCGTCGGGGTGCGCCTGGAGGCCCCCGGGGGTGCGGCGGAGCACCGGACGTGAGGCGGTTCGGGCACTCGCTGCGCTGGGCCCTGATCAAGGCCGCCGTCGCCGGGACCACCATGGTCGCGCTGGCCTTCCTCATCCCGCTCGGCCTGATGGTCCAGCAGACGGCCCGGGACCGGGCGTTCACCGCGGCCGAACGGCAGGCCGCGGCGCTCGGGCCGGCCCTCGCCATCACCACCGACCAGGACGCCGTCAACCGCGCCCTGGCCAGCACCGACGCGGGCGCGCAGAACCGGATGGCGGTCCACCTGCCCGTGCCGGCGGCATCCGCGACCGAGCCCGGCGCGGGCGGCGCCGGCGGGCCGACCATCGGCGTGGCCCGCGCGGCCGCCGCCGACGTCGCCACCGCGAGCGGGCAGGGCCGCTCCTTCACCGTCGAGGTGCCCGGCGGCTACACGCTGCTCCAGCCGGTCGCCGTGGACACCGGCCGGACCGCCGTCGTCGAGGTGTTCGTGGCCGACGGCGACCTCACCCGGGGCGTCTCCACCGCCTGGCTGGTGCTCTCCGCGGTCGCGCTCGCCCTGGTCGCCATCTCGGTGCTGGTCGCCGACCGGATGGGCACCCGGATCGTCGCCTCCGCCCGCCGGCTCGCCGCCGCCGCCCGCTCGCTCGGCGCCGGCGACCTCGCCGTCCGGGTGCCGGTCGACGGCCGGGCGGCCGCCGGCAGCCCCGAGGAACTGCGCGAAGCCGCCCACGCGTTCAACACCATGGCCGACCGGGTGGTCCAACTGCTCGCCGCCGAACGGGAACTGGCCGCCGACCTGTCCCACCGGCTGCGCACCCCGCTGACCGTGCTGCGGCTCAACGCCGAGTCGCTCGGCGAGGGCGACGCCGCCGACGCCACCCGGCACGCCGTCTCCCAACTGGAGCGCGAGGTCGACCAGATCATCCGCTCGGCCCGCCGCGCGCCCGAGGACGCGCCCGCCGTCGCCGTCGGCTGCGACGCCGCCGAGGTGATCCGGGAGCGGGTCGGCTTCTGGTCCGCGCTGGCCGAGGACGAGGGCCGGCCCTGGCAGCTGGCCGGGGCCGAGCGGGCCACGCCCGTCCCGGTCCAGCGCGGCGACCTGGCCGCCGCCGTGGACGCGCTGCTCGGCAACGTGTTCCGGCACACCGCCGTCGGCACCGCCTTCTCCGTCGACGTGCTGGCCACCGGCTCCTCGGTGATCGTGCTGGTCGGCGACGCCGGGCCGGGCTTCAGCGACCCGGCCGTGGCCCTCAAGCGCGGCGAGGGCCACGGCGGGGAGGGCTCCACCGGCCTCGGCCTGGACATCGTCCGCAAGTTCGCCGAGGCCACCGGCGGCGACCTCGGGCTCGGCCGCTCCGCCGTGCTCGGCGGCGCCGAGATCCGGCTCCGGCTGCGGACCCGCCCGGACGGCGGGGCCCCGCGCGCGGGCCGGCGCCGCAACCGGGGCGCGCTGTTCCGGAGATGACCGGTGCGGGTGGGGAGTTCGGAGGGATCTTCCTTAACGGCGTCCTAAGGGAGCTTCACCCCTCCCTCAGCAGGCCCGTTCCGGCCCTCCGGCGCCGCTAGCGTCGGTCCCGCCGGTCACCCGACCGAGCCGGCCCGGCCGCCCGGACGTCCGCACGGACCCGCGTCGGCCGCCGGTCTCCCCGTAGGCACCCGCGGAGGTAGCGCACCCATGACGACCCAGCCCGATCGCCGTTCCGGCCACCACAGGCGCAGCCGCAGGGGCGCCCTCATCGGAGCCTCGGCGGTCGCCGCCGCACTGGTCGCGGGCGGTGTCGTCGCCCTCGCCTCCTCGGCCAGCGCAGCCTCGCTCGGCGCCGTCTACAGCCGGACCAGCACCTGGGACTCCGGCTACACCGGCCAGTACCTGGTCACCAACCCGGACGCCAAGGCGATCGACGACTGGACGCTCTCCTTCGACCTCCCGGCCGGGGCGAGGATCGACTCGCTCTGGAACGCCACCTACACCGCCGCCGGCCAGCACATCACCGTCCGGCCGGAGTCGTGGAGCAAGCGGCTGGAGCCCGGCAGAAGCGTGGTGGTCGGCTTCGTCGCGCGGGGCGCCGGCGCCTCCCAGACCGAGCCGGTCAACTGCCTGATCAACAGCGTGTCCTGCAAGGGCGGCGACGGCACCGTGCCCACCCCCTCGGGCCGCCCGACCGCCACCGCGACGGCCACCGGCGCGCCGACCCCGACCAAGGCGCCCACCGGGACGGCCACCGCCACCACCAAGCCCAGCCCGACCGCGACGGCCACCGTCACGACCAAGCCCGACCCGACCAGCCCGGCGCCGACCCTCACGCCCACCCCGACCGCCACCCCCACGGCGACCGGTGTGCCCGTACCCCCGGCCGGCGCCGGGGCCGGCTTCGCCCCGTACGTCGACACCTCGCTCTACCCGCCCTACGACCTGGTCGCCACCGCCGAGGCCACCGGCGTCAAGCACTTCACCCTCGCCTTCGTGGTGTCCGGCGGCGGCTGCACCCCCAAGTGGGGCGGAGTCAGCGACCTCTCCACCGACGCGGTGGCCGTCCAGATCGGCGCGCTGCGGGCGATCGGCGGCGACGTCCGGGTCTCCTTCGGCGGCGCCAACGGCACCGAACTGGCCGTCGCCTGCTCCTCGGCCGCCGACCTGGCCGCCGTCTACCAGAAGGCCGTCGACGCCTACGGCCTCACCAAGCTCGACTTCGACGTCGAGGGCGGCGCGATCGCCGACAGCGCGGCCAACACCCGCCGCGCCCAGGCCATCGCCCAGCTCCAGAAGAACGCCGCCGCCAAGGGCAAGGCCCTCGACGTCTCCTTCACCCTGCCCGCGCTGCCCTCCGGCCTGACCCAGGACGGCGTCAACCTGGTCGCCGACGCCAAGCGGGGCGGCGTCGCGATCGGTGCGGTCAACATCATGGCGATGGACTACGGCGACGGCGTCGCCCCGAACCCGCAGGGCCGGATGGGCACGTACGCGATCGCCGCGGCCACCGCCACCCAGGCCCAGGTCAAGAGCGTGCTCGGGGTGGACGACGCGGCGGCCTGGCGCAAGGTCGCCGTCACCCCGATGATCGGCGTCAACGACGTCGCCACCGAGGTCTTCACCGTCGCCGACGCCAAGCAGCTCGCCGACTTCGCGGCCGGCAAGCACCTGGCCTGGCTGGCCATGTGGTCCGGCACCCGCGACAAGGCCTGCGCCGGCGGTGCCAAGGCCTACGCCGACGCCACCTGCAGCAGCATCGTCCAGCAGCCGCTGGACTTCACCCGGACCCTCGGCGCCTACACCGGCTGACCGGGTGGTCCGTACGGACCCCTTCCCGCCCCCACGCCCCGGCCGGCCGTGCTCCGATCCACGACGGAGCACGGCCGGCCGGGGCTGTTCGTCACTCCGCGTGATCGGTCGTCCCCGGGCCGGGTGGGCGGGCATCCGGTATCGTCGCTGGTTGGCCGAGCGGTGGACGGAGTGAGCGGTGACAGCGGTGCAAGACGAGCGCAGCCCGGTGCGGATCGCACCCGACCCCTCGCCCGCGCCCCTGTCGGACCGGCTGAAGCACACGATCGGCGCACCCGTCCGCGCCCTTCGTGAGGCCCCCCGCCGGCCGCTGCTGGCCGCGTCGGCCCTGGCGTTGTTCTCCCTGCTCGTCTATGCGGTGGTCCGGCACTTCGTCCACACCTCGATGGTGGACATGATCGTCTACCGGGCCGAGGGCGGCGCCGTCGCCGACGGCGGCGACCTCTACGGGCTGCGCGTCACCGAGTGGAACCTGCCCGCGACCTACCCTCCGTTCGCGGCCATGCTGTTCGTCCCGACCACCTGGTTCGCGGTCCCGTTCCTGCGCGTGGCGATCACTCTCGGCAACCTCGGGCTGCTTGCGGTGTTCGCCCACCTGTCCTTCAAGCTCGTCGGCTGGCCGCGCCGCGAACTACGGCCGATCGGCGTGGTCCTGGTGACCGGCTGCGGGGTCTGGCTCGAACCCGTCTTCACCACGCTCCGGTACGGCCAGATCAACCTCGCGCTCGCCTGCCTGATCCTCTGGGACCTGACCCGGTCGGACGCGCTGCGCAGCAAGGGCATGGCGATCGGCATCGCCGCCGGCATCAAGCTCACGCCCGGCCTGTTCGCCGTCTACCTGCTGATCACCGGCCGGATCCGGGCCGCCTTCGTGGCCGGCCTCACCTTCCTCGCCACCTTCCTGATCGGCGCGGTCACCCTGCCCGACGCCACCTGGGGCTTCTGGACCACGTACCTCTACGACTCCTCCCGGGTCGGCAAGACCGAGATCGTCGACAACCAGTCGCTACGCGGCGCCGTCGCCCGCCTCCTGCACACCGCCGACCCCGGCACCGTCGCCACGGTCGCGGCCGGCCTCACCGCCGTCGCCGGGCTCTTCATCGCCGCCTGGGCCGCCCGCAGCTCCCGCTGGCTGCCCCGCGCCGAGGCCTGGGGCGTCTGCTGCGCCGCCATCACGGCGGTGCTGATCTCGCCGATCAGCTGGACCCACCACTGGGTGTGGTGCGTCCCGGTGCTCGTGCTGCTCGCCGCCGAGGCCTCGGTCGAGCACGCCCGCCCGGCGGCCGTCCGCAGGGTCCGCTGGCGGGCCGTCTTCTGGGCCACGCTGCTCGCCTTCTTCTCCTTCGCCATGTGGGCCGCCAAGCCGCACGGCCCGGCCGTCCTCCACATGTCAGCGATGCGCCAGCTGCCGACGTCCGTGTACCCGTGGGTCGGGCTCTGCTTCCTGCTCGCCGCCGCGATCCGGATCCAGGCCCGGCGCAAGGCCGGCGGTGCGCCGGTCGTCCTGCTGCCCGGGCAGCGTGACGGCGGCGGCACCGGCGCCGCGCGCCGGCGTCAGCAGGCCCCCGCGGCCCGCTGAGTCGGCGGGGGCGCCGCTCCCGCTCCCCAGTCGCTCTCCGGGGCGGCCGCTCATGCGAGCAGCTGGGCGAGCGAGCCGTCCATGTCCAGCGCCGCCATCTCGCTGCCCGGCGGGACGAGCCGGTGCGCCCGCTCCAGCCAGGCCGCGACGGCCGGCAGCGGCGCCTCCAGCAGCGCGTCCCCGGCCGGGGAGCTCAGTGCCAGGCACAGCACGCTGCGCCGGCCCTTGGAGGCACCCCCGGCGGAAGGCTGGGGGACGGTCGGCCAGATCCGCACGTCGCCCTGGCCGCACGGGCGGAAGGTGCCCTCGACCAGCAGCTCGCGGGCGAACACCCAGGTCACCGGCGAGCCGGTGTCCAGGTGGAAGGTGATGTGCACCGCGTACGGGTCGTGGCTGCCGTAGGACAGCCGCGCCTGGACGGGGACGCTGTGCTCCGGGGAGAGCACCAGGTTGAGCTCCAGCTCGTGCTCGACCACGCTGACGGGCTGCTCCATGATCGTCTTCCTCTCTGTCGTCGGTTTCGTGCCCGGTTCCGGACCCTGTGACCTTTGAGAGCGCGGTCGGTACCGGCTCTTACTCGTGTTTCCGGAAATTTCTTCGGGCACGTCGTCGAGGGGCGAGGAGGAGCGGCGAGAGAGGGTGGACGGTCGGGGCGGGGCGTGCGGGCGGTCCCGTGCGCCGGGCGGCGCCGTCCGCGCACCGCGAGCTCCCATACCCCGGGCGGCCCCTCGCTGTCCGGGGATTGGCCAACTTCCCGTCACCGACCCGCCGAGGTACTACCCTTTGTGACTGCCCGGCGACCGTCCACCCAGCCGGTGATGCCCCCGCCGAGCCCCTGGCCGCCCGTCTCGCCCCGGGCCGCCCGTGGGACCGCCGGGCGGGCGCACCGCGGCGGCCCCGCCAGGACCTGCCGAGGAAAGAGGACCCCCATGACGGACCGGCCCTTCGCCGGCGGCGCGGAGACGGCCGTCGGGCCCACGCCTGGCTACTACCCCGACCCCTCGATCCCCGGCTTCGTCCGCTACTGGGGCGGTTCGGCCTGGGTACCGGGCACCACCCGGCCCGCGCCGGCCGAGGGGGAGGTGCTGGAGCCGCCCCGCTTCGCGGCCCGGCGGCCCGGGCCTGCGCCCGGGGTGGGGGCGGGGGCGCGGTACGTGCCCCCGCCGGCTCCGGTGCCGGCGGCTCCGGCCGACGGGGGTGGCGGGGCCGATGGTTCCGACGACACCGGGCCGGTGTACCTGGACCAGATGGAGGGCGGGGCGTCGTTCGTGCTCGGGCCCGTGTTCCGGGAGGCGGGAGCGGGGGCCTCCGAGGTTCCGGAGCCCGAGGTGCCCGGGCCTGGTGTGCTCGGATCGCAGGCGCCGGTGCCCGCGGCCCCGGAGATGTCCGACGCGTCCGGGTGGCAGGCGGATCCGGGGGCGCAGCGGGGGCTGATGGAGACGGGCGAGGCGCCGCGCTGGGTTTCGTGGGGGGTGCTGCCGGGGGCGCCCGAGCCAGAGGAGGGGCGCGCGGACGAGAACCGCGCTCCGATTGCCGCGGAGGTGTCCGCGGTCGCGTCGGCGCCTGCTCCGGTGGTCGTGGCACAGGCCGTTGCCGTGGCGGTGGAGGTGCCCAAGCGGGCCGAGCCCGCCCGGCCGGCCGAGCCCGATGCGCGCACCACTGAGCCTGCTGAGCCCGTCCCCGCGCTCGCCCCGGCCCCCGCCGCTCGGCCGCGCCAGTCCGCCGCCCGGAAGCGTCCCGCCCCCGCCGTCCCCGCGGGGCTCGGCCGCCGGCTCGCCGCGCGGGCCGTCGACACGGCCGTCCTGGTGGTCGTCGCCGCCGCGGCCGCGATCCCGCTCGGCCACGCGGCGGCCGACCACGTCCGGCAGAAACTCGACCAGGCCCGGATGGCCAGCGCCCTCAGCCGCCGCCAGGTCCAGGTGTGGCTGGTCGACGACGTCGTGGTCGGCAAGATCGCCGTCCTGATCGGCATCCTCGTCTTCGTCGGTCTCCTCTACGAGGTGCTGCCGACGGCCCGCACCGGCCAGACCTTCGGCAAGCGACTCGCCGGGATCAGGGTGGCCGACGCCGCCTCCCCCCGCGCCGCGGTCCGCACCCGGCTGAGCCTCGGCCGCTCCCTGCTCCGATGGCTCGTCGGACAGCTGGCCGTCCTGTTCCCGATCGGCTTGTTCTGGCCGCTGGTCGACCGCCCGGCCCGGCGCGGCTGGCACGACCGGGCGGCGCGCACCCGGGTCGTCCGGGTCTGAACGCCCGGCCACGGCCCGTTTCGGCCCTCGCCCGGCAAAACGGACCGAATGTCCCGAACCCTATGAATGTGTGATGTTCTACTCAAAGGCATGAGTACCCACGACCCCTCGGGCCCCCAGCCGGAGGGGGGCGGCGAGCAGCCCTCCTTCGACAAGCAGCCCCCGCAACCGGGTGGCGGCACGCCGGAAGACCGGCCGTCCGAGCCGTACGGGCACCCGCCGGCCGACGGCTCCCACGAGCGCCCCGGCGCGTACGGCGGCACCTACGGTGGACCGTCCTACGGCCAGGCGCCGTACGGTCAGAGCCCGTACGGCCAGGACACCACCGGATACGGCACCCCCGGCGGCGGACCCGTCCCCGGGATGCCGCCCCTCGGCAGCTGGCCCAACCGGATCCTCGCCCGGCTCATCGACTACGCCCTGGTCCAGGTCGTCGCCGTCCTCATCGTGCTGCCCTTCGCCAGCCTCGGTGACCGCTCCGGCTCTGCCGGCGCGTTCTGGCTCGCCGGCGCCCTCTACCTGGTCTACGAAGGCCTCATGCTCAGCCGGGACGGCCAGACCCTCGGCAAGAAGGCGATGAAGGTCCGCGTCGCCATGCTCAGCGACGGCAACTCGCCCACCCAGTCCGCCGCCTGGACCCGCGCCGCGGTCTTCGTCCTGCCCGCCGTGCTCTGCTGCGCCGGCTTCTGGTGGCTCGCCGACGGGTTCTTCGGTGTCTTCGACAAGCCCTACCGGCAGTGCATCCACGACAAGGCGGCGAAGACCGTCGTGGTCACCACGGCCTGACCGGGGCGGCGCCGCGACGCCCGGCAGCGGATCAGCGCTGCCGGGCGTACTCGTGCCCGGGCGACGCCGGAGCAGGCACCCGTGAGGACCGGGCCGAGACGGACGAGAGCACCGTCACCAGCGTGCCGAGCGCCAGCGCGAACACCACCAGCACCCCGACCTCCAGGACGCCCTCGGCGCCCGAAACGGCCAGCAGCGCCACGGCGGACGCGACGACGGTGAACGTGCCGAGGCACAACTGAGCAGCGGATGGACGCGGCATGGCGGGGCTCCTTCGCACGTCGGGGGAAACGGGCGGGAATGGTGCCGGTTCCAGGATCCTTACCCGGCAAGGGAGTTCGACAGGTCCAGACTAACCTCCCGGGTCCGGGGCGCAGGGGGCGCACGGGCTCACCCCGAGGTCGTCCGCCCCGCTAGGTACCGTGGCGGGGATCCGACCGTCGAACGCCCCGGAGGGAACCGCCCGTGCCCGTCCCCGCCCACTGGCCCACCACCGAAGCCCAGGCCCTCGCCGAGCAGGAACGCCTCCGGCCCCTCGTCCAGCCCCACGACGACCCCGACCAGCCCGCCGCACAGCTCGTCGCCGGCGTCGACGTCGCCTACGACGACGACCACGACCTCGTCGTCGCGGCCGCCGTCCTGCTCGACGTCGACACCCTCGCCGTCGTCGAGCAGGCCACCGCCGTCGGGCACATCCCCTTCCCCTACGTCCCCGGGCTCCTCGCCTTCCGCGAACTCCCCGCCGTCCTCGACGCCCTCGCCGCCCTGACCCGCACCCCCGACCTCGTCGTCTGCGACGGCTACGGCCTCGCGCACCCCCGCCGCCTCGGCCTCGCCAGCCACCTGGGCGTCCTCACCGGTCTGCGCACCCTCGGCGTTGCCAAGACCCCCTTCACGTTCGACCACCACCAGCCCGACACCCCGCGCGGCTCCACCACCCCCCTCACCGACCCGGCCACCGGCGAGGAGGTCGGCCGCACCGTCCGCACCCAGCCCGGCATCAAGCCCGTCTTCGTCTCCGTCGGCCACCGCATCGGCCTCGACACCGCCGTCCGCACCACCCTCCACCTCGCCCGCCGCTACCGCCTCCCCGAAACCACCCGCCACGCCGACCACCTCTGCCGCCGCGCCCTCGCCGACGCCCTCTCCACGAGGACGGCCACGAACTGACCGAGCACCCGGCGGACGGACGTCAGGAGGCGGGGGCTGGCAGCATTTCGGCGGTGGCTGGCGTCAATGCCGCTGGTGGGCGAGGTGCGCCGGGCGCCATTCTGGGCGCATGAGCACTCCTGAGAACGCCACTGCCACGAGCCCCGCCGACGCGATCGTCCCGGACAGCAAGGACTGGACCTGGGTGCTGGAGCGCGCCTGCCCGGACTGCGGTCTGGACACGCCGTCCGTCGTCCGCGAGGACGTCGCCGCCATGGTCCGTGCGAACGCGGCGAGTTGGCTGGCCGTGCTGGCGGGGGACGAGGACGGGCTGCGCCGCCGTCCGAGCCCGGAGGTGTGGTCCGGCCTGGAGTACGCGTGCCACGTCCGGGACGTGTTCCGGCTGTTCCACGTCCGGCTGAACCTGATGCTGGACCAGGACGACCCGCTGTTCCCGAACTGGGACCAGGACGAGACTGCCGTCGCCGAGCGCTACGGGGAGCAGTGGCGGTCGGTGGTGGCCGAGGAACTGGCGCAGGCGGCGGACACGTTGGCGGCGGCGTTCGAGCGGGTGGCGGGCGAGCAGTGGCAGCGGACCGGCAACCGCAGCGACGGGGCGCGGTTCACGGTGGAGTCGTTCTCCCGCTACCTGATCCACGACCCGGTGCACCACCTGTACGACGTGACCGGCGCGAAGGTCTGAGGGCCGGGGGCCGGGATCACCAGCCGGAGGCCTCGCGCAGCATGGTGCGTCGCAGCCGGCCGGCCACGCTGGCGGTGTCGGTGCCGATGACGTCGGCGATCTCGGGTGCGGCGAGGCCGACGACGTAGTGCAGGATCGCCAGGTCGTCGTCGGCGGGGTGGCGATCCGGGGCGGCGGGCACGGGATGCCGGGTGCGTTCGGCGACGGTGCCGCGCAGGATCTGCCAGGCGTGCGCGGTCGGGTTGGAACTGCCCAGCAACTCGCGCCAGTGGACGGCGATTTCGGCGAAGGCCTGCTGGACGGCGGCGGCCGCCTCGGCGCGTTCGGGCAGCCAGACGCGGGCGTAGCTGAGGTACCGCGGACGGTGGAGTTCGCAGAACGCGGCGAACTCCACCGGGACGTCCGGCGGCAGGTCGGCCGGTTCGCCGGGCCTCGGGGGCGGCTCGGCGGAGCGCGGGTTGCGGTCGGTCATCTCGGCTTCTCGGAAAGGGAGATGGATTTCTGATGGTCGATCATCTGTGCTCACTCTACGGTAGGCCCTCGGTGCGCTGGGTGACCAATCGGATTGAATGCCCGGATCCCGTCGCCGCTCGGCCGGTTCCGGTGTCGGCCGGTGCGGCTCGGTGCATGGGCGGTCGGCGGGAGGATGGTGCGCAGTGCTGCGGGGGACGCGCGGGTGAGCGTGTCGGGGCTGGTCAGAGCGTGGAGCGGAGTCGGTCGCGCGGCAGTTGATGTGCCACCGTAGGCCTTGTGGCGGCTCACGTCCACGCCCAGGGCGCGAAGTCCCGTGCGCACAACCACTCGTACGACCATGGCGCCCGCGAGGGTGACATGCGGAGTGCGCCGAGTCGACCACGCCCCTGGCGGCATGCTGCCCGGGGCGTGGATTGGTTGACGACTCGTCAGTGGTGTGGGTGGGCCTCCATGGAGGAGATCCGGTCGGCCGTGGCGGTATTGCGTTCGACCTGCGAGGGGAAGGCGTCGACGGTTCTCCGCCGGGCGGGTTGCGCCGCCGTGGTCGTCGCGGCGGCGGAGGAGGCGGTGGTGCCGGGGGCGCCGGGGGCACCGACTGCCGTCGCGGCGGCGTTCTCCTCGCACGAGCGGGCCGGACGCGCGCTCGTGCCGTGCCCCGCGTTCGTGCCGTGCCCCGCGCCGGTGCCGCGTCCGGCCGGGGCGCCGCGCCGCCGGCGGCCGAGGGCGGTGCGGGCGGCGTGTTCCTCGGCCGCCTGTCTCGCGGCCAGGTAGGCCTGGACGGCGGCCATGCCGTAGACCGGCTGGATGAGCTGGTGGCCCTTGAAGAAGGGTCTGGCGGGAGCGAATCCGGCGGCGACCACGAGGTCGCGGATCTCCGCTATCTCGGCTTCGCTGCGTGCCGTGAAGCGGACCTCCCAACCCTTCTTGTACGTATGGCCCTGATCGCCGCTGCGGCGGGCCGGGTCCGGGCGGCGGACGTATCCGGGCAGGCGGCCGAGGCGGAGCTGGGCCGCGCGGAGGCCTGCGGTCTCGTCACGTGACATGACGTAAGCCTAGGCAATCCCACGGGCGGGAGTGACGTCCGGAGGATATCTCGGCGTATGCCCTTGGTCACCCTCGGTCAGACGGCCTGGTCGACGATCGCTTTCGATCAGATACGAAAAGCGTATTGGCGTCTATTGCTCCAAAAGGGTGAGGGTATGGGGACTTTAGTGCAGGCTGATCCCGGTTTCGCGACGGTTGTGTAACAGTGCGTCAGGCAATCGGTCGCCGGTCCGGGGGGTTGGGGATGGTGTCGGCATGAGCTACCGGATTCCCTCACCGCCGCCGTCGCTGGAGGAACTGGCGAGGCGTCAGCAGAACGTCGTCACCGCGAGCCAGCTGCGCGCCCGCGGCGTGCCCGCCAGGGTCATCACCGAGCACTGTCGGCGGGGAGGCCCCTGGCAGCGGCTGCTTCCCCGGGTCTACCTGCTGCAGGCCGGGGAGCCCACGCCGGAGCAGCGGATGTGGGCCGCCCTGCTGTACGCGGCGCAGAACGGCCGCGAGGAGGGCCGCCGCGAGGGTGCGGTGATCACCGGGACGGCCGCGCTCGCCCTGTACGGCTTCGCCGCCGTCCCCCGGCTTCCCGCCCTCACCGGGGTGGACGTCCTGGTGCCCCGCCAGCGCCGTCTGAAGGACGCCGGCGAGGTGCGGATCCGGCGCACCGAACGGGAGTTGGTGGCGCGCTCGGTGCAGGGCCTGGCCTGCGCGCCGGTCGCCCGGGCGGTGGCCGACGCGCTCTGCGAGTGGACGGCCGCGGGGGAGGCCCCGGCGCCCGTCCGGGAGGTGCTGCGCGAGGCCGTCCTGCGGCCCGAGGGCCGGTGCACGGTACGGGAGTTGGCGACCGAGCTGACCGAGTCCGGGCTGACCGCCGAGCCCCGAGTGCGGGCCGCGCTGGACGAACTGCTCGCTGCCGAACGGGACTCGGTGCTGGACCGGCTCGGCCAGCTGGTGGACGAGTGGCTGCTGCCCGTCCCGCTGGCGGGCCCGGAGCTGCGGATGCGCGGCGGCACCTACATCGCCGTTCCGGACCTGTACTGGCCGGAGCGGGGTGTCGCGGTGGAGGTGGACTCCGACCTGCGCTGCGTCAGCGAGGGCGAGGCCGCCTGGGTGCGCGGCGGCCAGCACCGGATGGAGTACCTGGGGATTCGGGTGGTCTACGTCGACGGAGCGCGGCTCGCCGCCGACCCGGAGGCGGTCGGCGGCGAGCTGCGCGAGGCCTTCCGGGAGGGCGGGACGGACGTCGTGGAACTCCTGATGGCCTAGTGCCGCGACAGTGCTTCAGTCGCGCACCACGGGCGTGCCGACCAGCTCGACCCCGGCCGCCCGGAGCTCCTCCAGCGCGGCCGCGGTGGTGTCGGCCGCTACCCCGGCGGTGAGGTCCAGCAGGACGCGGGTGGTGAAGCCGGCCCGGGCCGCGTCCAGCGCGGTGGCCCGGACGCAGTGGTCGGTGGCGATGCCGACCACGTCGACCTCGTCCACCTGCCGTTCGCGCAGCCACTCCACCGGCCCGCGGTTGTTCTCGTCCAGCCCCTCGAACCCGCTGTACGCCGCCGAGTGGGCGCCCTTGTCGAAGACCGCCTCGACCGCGCCGGAGATGACGGACGGCGCGAAGTTGGGGTGGAAGCCCACGCCCTCGGTGCCGGCCACGCAGTGCGCCGGCCAGGTGGTGACGTAGTCGGGGTCGTCGGAGAAGTGGTCGCCGGGGTCGATGTGGTGGTCGCGGGTGGCGAGGATGTGCCGGTAGCCGGGGGAGGACTCGGCGATCAGGTCGGTGATGGCGGCGGCCACCTCGGCGCCGCCGGCGACGGCCAGGCTGCCGCCCTCGCAGAAGTCGTTCTGCACGTCGACGACGATCAGTGCCCGGTGCATGGCTCGCATCCTCGTGTGTGGGGGCGGTGTGCCCCGGTGGTGGGGCCCTCGGGAGTTCTCTGCTCTCGGGAGTTCCGGGGCCCACGGGAACTCTACGGCTGACTCTAGGGACAGGCGCGCGGAGGCGGAAGGCCTGTGGCCTGCCGCCGGTCCGCGCGCCGCTCCCGTCGGGTCAGATGATCAGCTCGGTGGGGAGGACCGGGTCGCCCTTGGAGAGCTGAGTGGCCGACAGCGGAAGCGCGGCCCGCGCCCGGACGTGCCGCTCGCGGGCGGCGCTCAGTGACTCGCGGCCGACCGTCTCGCCGGCCCGGACGAGCGGCACCTGCATCAGGTACGGCTCCAGCTCGGCCGGGACCGGCCCGGTGCCGACCACCTCGGCCTCGGCCACGCCGTCCGCGTCGGGCCGGCGGGCCGCCCACTTGCGTCCGCCGATGCTGGTCTTGCCGCCGGCCGCGCGCTTGGCGACCGGCACCAGCGGTCCGTCCGCGCTCTCGGCGCGGGCGACCAGCTTGTAGACCATCGCGCAGGTCGGGTGGCCGCTGCCGGTGACCAGCTGGGTGCCGACGCCGTAGCCGTCGACCGGGGCGGCGGCGAGCGCGGCGATCGCGTACTCGTCCAGGTCGGAGGTGACGATGATCCGGGTCCGCTCCGCGCCGAGCTCGTCGAGCTGGCGGCGGACCCGGTGGGCGAGCAGGGTGAGGTCGCCGGAGTCGATCCGGACCGCGCCCAGTTCGGGGCCGGCCACCTCGACCGCGGTGCGGACGGCCTCGCGCAGGTCGAAGGTGTCGACCAGCAGCGTGGTGCCCTTGCCCATCGAGGCGATCTGCGCGCGGAAGGCGTCGCGTTCGCTGTCGTGGACGAGGGTGAAGGCGTGCGCGGCGGTGCCGGTGGTGGGAATGCCGTGGGTGAAGCCGGCCTCCAGGTCGGAGGTGGCGGCGAATCCGGCCACGTAGGCGGCCCGGGCGGCGGACACGGCGGCCCGCTCGTGGGCTCGGCGGGCGCCCATCTCGATGACCGGGCGGCCACCGGCGGCGGCGGTCATCCGGGAGGCGGCCGCGGCGATCGCCGAGTCGTGGTTGAGGATCGAGAGGATCACCGTCTCCAGGATCACCGCCTCGGCGAAGGTGCCCTCGGCGGTGAGCAGCGGCGAGCCAGGGAAGTAGACCTCGCCCTCGGGGTAGCCGTGGATGTCGCCGGTGAAGCGGTAGTCGGCGAGGTAGCGCAGGGTGTCGTCCTCGACCACGCCCTGGTCGGCCAGCCAGTCCAGCTGGGCGCGGGTGAAGCGGAAGTTCTCGACCGCGTCGAGCACCCGGCCGGTGCCGGCCATCACGCCGTAGCGGCGCCCGCTCGGCAGGCGCCGGGTGAACACCTCGAAGGCGGAGCGGCGGTGCGCGGCCCCGCTGCGCAGGGCGGCCTGCAGCATGGTGAGCTCGTAGCGGTCGGTGAGCAGCGCGGTCGAGCCGGCCGCGGGCACGGAAGTGGCGTCCATGCGGATGATGCTACTACCACTTAGCGTCAGAGTGACGATTTCTCATGGCGAGGGGTGGGGCGAAATCGCCTGGGGGTCCCTCGGATGGCAGCATGGGGGCTGTAGGGACAGCTGACGACACGCGTGGAGAGCGCGGCGAGGAGGACCCAGCGGTGAGTGTCGCGCCCGTGGAGATCGAGCGCCCGGAGGTCGAGGGACTTCCGGTGGCGGAGCCCGACACCCCCTGGGTGACCATCGTGCACAACGACCCGGTCAATCTGATGAGCTACGTCCAGTACGTTTTCCAGGCCTACTTCGGGTACCCGAAGGACAAGGCCCGGAAGCTGATGATGGACGTGCACACCAGGGGCCGGGCGGTGGTCTCCAGCGGTTCCCGCGAGGAGATGGAGCGGGACGTCCAGGCGATGCACGGCTACGGCCTCTGGGCCACGCTGCAGCACGACTGACCGCGGGACGGCGACGGCCGCACGACCGAAGACGACGAAGACGGGCTGACCGATACAGATGGCTGGGTTGTTCGAGAGCACCGGCGGCGGGAACGCGGCGATCGCGCTGGACGAGGTGGAGGCCTCCATCCTGCGATCGCTGGAAGTGCAGATGCTGGAGCTGATCGGCCCCGGCCCGGGCGGGAACGGCGGTGACCCGCTGGCGGCGCTGTTCGCCGAGGGGCCGACGGAGGCGCCCGCCGACCCGGCGCTGGCCCGGCTCTTCCCGGACGCCTACGGGGACCCGACCGAGCTGGACGACCCCGAGGCCCGGGCCGCCTCCGGCGAGTTCCGTCGCTACACCGAGCTCGACCTGCGGGCCCGCAAGCGCGAGGACGCGCTGCTCGTCGTCCGGACGCTGGACGGCCTCGGCGACGGCGGCGTGCTCAAGCTGACCGCCCCCGACTGCCTGCGCTGGCTGGGCGCGCTGAACGACCTGCGGTTGACCCTGGGTGTCCGACTGGAGGTCACCGAGGAGGACGAGCAGGGCCTCTACGACCTGCCGGACAGTGACGAGCGCAAGCCCCTGGTGATGGCGTACCTGTGGCTGGGCGCTCTTCAGGAGTCGCTGCTGGAGGCGATCGCGGACTGATTCCGCCCGCTTTCGTCCGCTTTCCTGTGTCGATCCTGCCCGGTTACGGGCAGGCCTCGGCCGTTTCGTCCAGCATGTGGACGGATGGCCTGGGCATTTCTGTTCGAAATCGGACGAACCATGCCAGGCCATGCTCAAATAACGCTCAGATGATCACCGGTATCCGGACGCTGCGTGGTACGACTGCTCCACCCCACGAGACCCAGCCAGAACGGTGCATCATGGCCGAGCAGTTGAACGCCGAGCAGTCGTCCCACGAACTGGTCGACACCGGACCGGACGAGGAGGGCGACGAGGGCTACGAGCGAGGACTCGGCGGTCGCCAGATCCAGATGATCGCGATCGGCGGCGCCATCGGCACCGGCCTGTTCCTCGGCGCAGGGACGGCGATCTCCAAGTCCGGCCCGAGCCTGATCCTGTCCTACGCCGTCGCCGGCGTGGCGATCTTCGCGATCATGCGGGCCCTCGGCGAACTCCTCACCTACCGCCCGGTCTCCGGCAGCTTCGCCGAGTACGCGCGGGAGTTCCTCGGCCCCTTCGCCGGCTACGTCACCGGCTGGACGTACTGGCTGTTCTGGGTCGTCACCGGCATGGCGGAGACCACCGCCGCCGCCGTGTACGTGAAGTTCTGGGCGCCCGGAATCCCGCAGTGGCTCAGCGCGTTGACCTTCCTGGTGGTCCTCTACGCGGCCAACCTGATCTCGGTGAAGCTGTTCGGCGAGATCGAGTTCTGGTTCTCGATGGTCAAGGTCACCGCCATCATCGGCATGATCCTGATCGGCGTCGGGGTGCTGACCCTCGGCTTCAGCAAGGCCGGTGACACCGCGTCGATCACCCACCTCTGGCAGGACGGCGGCTTCTTCCCCAAGGGCATCGGCGCCACCGTGATGACCCTGCAGATCGTCATGTTCGCCTACCTGGGCGTCGAACTCGTCGGCGTCACCGCGGGCGAGAGCGAGAACCCCGAGAAGACGCTGCCGCGCGCCATCAACACCCTGCCCTGGCGCATCGCGCTGTTCTACATCGGCGCCCTGGTGGTCATCCTCGCGCTCGTGCCGTGGACCGAATTCCAGCCCGGCGTCAGCCCGTTCGTCGCCGCCTTCGGCAGGATCGGCATCCCCGCCGCGGCCGGGATCATCAACTTCGTGGTGCTCACCGCCGCGCTGTCCTCCTGCAACTCCGGCATGTACTCCACCGGCCGCATGCTGCGCGACCTCGCGCTGCGCGGCCAGGCCCCGGCGCGGCTCACCAAGCTGAACTCCCGCCGCACCCCCGCCTTCGCCATCACCGTCTCCTGCCTGCTGATGGGCGCCGGCGTGGTGCTCAACTACCGCATCCCGGAAGAGGCGTTCCAGTACATCACCTCGGTCGCCACCGTCTGCGGCCTGTGGACCTGGGCGGTGATCCTCATCTGCCAGATCCGCTACCGCAAGGCCTGGAAGGGCGGCCGGCTGCCGGCACCCGCCTTCAAGGCGCCCGGCGGCACCTGGGTCAGCTGGGCCGCGCTCGGCTTCCTCGCCCTGGTCGTGGTGCTGATCGGCCTGGACGAGGACAACCGGATCTCGCTGTACGTCTTCCCGGTCTGGGCCGTGCTGCTGGCGGCCGGCTACCAGGTGCTCAAGCGCCGCAGCCCGGAGGCCGTTCACGCGCCCGCCCACGACCACCCGCACGCCCCGGCCGGCGAGGACGCCACCCGCTGACCGGCCCTCGGACGCCCCGGCGGACACCCGCCGGGGCGTGGCTATCCTGACCGCATGCTGACCATCACCCGAGAACTGCGCGACCGGATCGTCGCCCACGCCCGCGCCGACCACCCGGACGAGGCCTGCGGCGTGGTCGCCGGACCGGCCGGCAGCGGCCGGCCCGAGCGGTTCATCCCGATGCTCAACGCCGCCCGCTCGCCCACCTTCTACGAGTTCGACTCGGGCGACCTGCTCAAGCTCTACCGCGAGATGGACGACCTCGACGAGGAGCCCGTGATCGTCTACCACTCGCACACCGCCACCGAGGCCTACCCCTCGCGCACCGACGTGAGCTACGCCTCCGAGCCGTTCGCCCACTACGTCCTGGTCTCCACCGCCGAGGGCAACGGCGAGGGCGACCCCTACCAGTTCCGCTCGTTCCGCATCGTGGACGGCGAGATCACGGAGGAAGACGTCCAGGTCGTCGAGGCCTACCCGGCCTGACCAGCACCCCCCTGGGCGCGGCCCGCCGACCGTCCGCGAACGGCCGGCAGGCCGGCGTTGTCTCAGCACCAGGGACGAAAACATCCGGATCCCGAGACGGTCATGTCGGAGCGGGCCTGGGAATCTATACGATGAGCCCATGCGTTCCGTCGATGTGAGTACTCAGGCCCCGGGCACCCGCCTCGTGGCGCGCCTGCACATCGACCTGTGCCGGCTCGCCAGTGCGATCTGTCCCGGCACGCCCGCGCGCTCGCGCTGAGCCACCCACGCCCCACCCGGGCCCGCCGCCGCACGCCGTGCCGCGACCCGGAACCGTCCGCCCTGCCGCGCCCGCTGCGGCCCACCCACCTCACGACTCGCACAGGAGCGCACCCATGGCCATCGAGGTCCGCATCCCGACCATCCTCCGCACCTACACCGACGGCGCCAAGGCCGTCGAGGGCACCGGCAGCAACCTCGGTGAGCTCTTCACCGACCTCGACGCCCGCCACCCGGGCATCGCCGCCCGGCTCGTGGAGGGCGGCGAGCTGCGCCGCTTCGTCAACGTCTACCTGAACGACGAGGACGTCCGGTTCCTGGAGGGCATCTCGACCGCCGTCGCCGACGGCGACAGCATCACCATCCTGCCCGCCGTGGCCGGCGGCGCCCGCTGACCTCACGCCCTCCCGTCCGCGCCCCGCTCCGGGAAGGACGGACGGGAGGGCGACCTTCCCCATCCACACCGCCGTGGCCGGAGGCCTCCCTTGCGTTACGACAG
This sequence comes from Streptomyces kaniharaensis, assembly GCF_009569385.1. Taxonomy (NCBI): domain Bacteria; kingdom Bacillati; phylum Actinomycetota; class Actinomycetes; order Kitasatosporales; family Streptomycetaceae; genus Streptomyces; species Streptomyces kaniharaensis. The sequence goes on along the minus strand of NZ_WBOF01000001.1, from coordinate 1,983,232 downwards.
CCCGCTCGAAGCCGTCGGCAACACCCCGCTGGTCCGCCTGCCGCGGCTGTCCGCCGCCGTCCCCGGCAACTCCGAGGGCCTGGTCAGCCTCTGGGCCAAGCTGGAGGACCGCAACCCCACCGGGTCCATCAAGGACCGCCCGGCGCTGCACATGATCGAGCGCGCCGAGGCCGACGGCCGGCTCACCCCCGGCTGCACCATCCTGGAGCCCACCAGCGGCAACACCGGCATCTCCCTCGCCATGGCCGCCAAGCTCAAGGGCTACCGGATGGTCTGCGTGATGCCGGAGAACACCAGCGAGGAACGGCGCGAACTGCTCCGCATGTGGGGCGCCGAGATCATCTCCTCCCCGGCCGCCGGCGGCTCCAACACCGCCGTCCGGATCGCCAAGGAGACCGCCGCCGAGCACCCCGACTGGGTCATGCTCTACCAGTACGGCAACCCCGACAACGCGGGCGCCCACTACGCCACCACCGGCCCCGAGATCCTCGCCGACCTGCCCACCGTCACCCACTTCGTGGCCGGCCTCGGCACCACCGGCACCCTCATGGGCGTCGGCCGCTACCTGCGCGAGAAGGTCCCCGGCGTGCGGATCGTCGCCGCCGAACCGCGCTACGACGACCTGGTGTACGGGCTGCGCAACCTCGACGAGGGCTTCGTCCCCGAGCTATACGACGCCTCGGTGCTCACCACCCGCTTCTCCGTCGGCTCCGCGGACGCCGTCCGCCGCACCCGCGAACTCCTCCAGCAGGAAGGCATCTTCGCGGGCGTCTCCACCGGCGCCATCCTGCACGCCGCGATCGGCGTCGGCCGCAAGGCCGCAGCGGCGGGCGAGCGCGCCGACATCGTCTTCGTCGTCGCGGACGGCGGGTGGAAGTACCTGTCCACCGGCATCTACACCGCGGAATCCACCGAAGCGGCCGTCGAGGCGCTCCACGGCCAGCTCTGGGCCTAGCCGGCCCTAGCTCAGCACCTGCTGCGTCCGGGCCCAGACCTGCCGGTCCACCGTGCCGGCCCGGCGGCGGAAGGCCGACAGCGGCACCTGGCGCAGCTCGTCGGTCTCCAGCCAGCTGGTCCGGCCCTGCCGGTCGCCCACCGAGCCCGGCGGCAGCGGCAGCACGCCCGGACGGTCGGCGTGGTGCTTGCTGGTGATCTTCGCGACGGTGGCGGTGCGGCCGTGCACCCGCAGCACCAGGCACGGGCGGTCCTTCGACCCCGGGCCGTCCTCGAACGGCACCTCGGCCCACCAGATCTCCCGCGGCGCCGGCCCCGGGCCGCCCTTCGTCGCCGGGCGCGGCCGAGGACCGGTCGGCCCGGCCGGGCGCGGGGCCGGGCGTGACGCCGGACGGGTCCGCCTCGACAGCGCCGTCCCGACGGCCACCAGGACCACGACGGCAGCCACCACCAGGACCACCCAGATGCCAGTCATGCGGCGAACCGTACCGGGCCCATGGTGAACCCCACCACTGTGGGTGCTGTGACAGTTGAGTACGCGTCCGTCAATGGCCCCCGGTTGGTCACGGAACGACAAGTCGCGAGCTCGGGCGCAGCGCCCCACGCGTTCTGGTGATTCCAGCCACAGCCCGGCACGGGGACGGGGGCAAAGTGCCGCTCGGCCCTTACCCTCGACAACGCGAACGCAGTGCTACCGGCCGGTCCACCGGCCTGCCCTGCCTTTTTCCAGCAGCAGCCAGGACGTGTCGGGGCGGAGGGGCTCGGATGAAACTGACCGTGGTGGGGTGCTCGGGGAGCTTCCCGTCCGCCGACTCGCCCTGCTCCAGCTACCTCGTCGAGGCCGACGGCTACCGGGTCGTGCTCGACCTCGGCAACGGCGCGCTCGGCACCCTGCAGAAGTACACCAGCCTCTACGAGGTCGACGCCGTGCTGCTCAGCCACCTGCACGCCGACCACTGCATCGACCTGTGCGCCTACTGGGTCGCCCGCAACTACCGCGCCGAGGGCTGCCCCGACCCGATGCCCGTCTACGGCCCGGCCGGCACCGCCGAGCGGCTCGCCCGCGCCTACGACATGCCGGAGAACCCGGGGATGAAGGAGGTCTTCGACTTCCGCACCCTCACCCCGGGCGGCTTCGACCTCGGCCCGTTCAGAGTCGGCGTCGCCCAGGTCAACCACCCCGTGGACGCCTTCGCCTTCCGGCTCGAATACGGCGGTCGCTCGCTGGTCTACTCCGGCGACACCGGGGAGAGCGCCGAACTCGTCGAACTCGCCCGGGACGCCGACCTCTTCCTCTGCGAGGCCGCCTACCTCGACGGCCGCGACACCTACCGGGCCGTCCACCTCAACGGGCGGGAGGCCGGCGAGCACGCCGCCGCCGCCCGCGCCCGCCGGCTCGTCCTCACCCACATCCCGCCGTGGACCGACGCCGAGCGCAACCGCCGCGACGCCGCCGCCGCGTACGCCGGACCGGTCGAGCTCGCCCGGCCCGGCGCGGTGTACGAGATCTGACCTGGTCAGAGGGTGTTCGCCGGGCGTCGAAAAAATATTCTCGGAACACCTGCAACCTCCTCGGGCCCCGCACGTCCATGTAAGTGAGCGGCGGGGGAGCCGCTCGGAACGGCCGGCCCGTCGGGTGCGGTCACCATCAGCCTCACTCGTCAGGCTTTCTTCGTGCTGCCCGGAAACCGATCCCGTCGGCCCGGGTGGAAACCCAGGGGGGTATTCATGCGCCAGATCAACCGCGCCCTGCGCCAGGTCCGTGCCGTCGTCCCGGCGGTCGCGCTCACGGCCGCACTGCTCGCAGGTGGCGCCGTGACCGCCCCCCCGGCGTTCGCCGACGCCGCTCCGCTCACCCTCGCCGTCCAGCCGCCGGCCGGGGTCGGTGCCGCGGGCGGGCCGGTGGAGTCCACCACCCCGGCCGCCCCCGCGCCCGAGCCGGCCGACGACGTCACCAGCGCCCCGGCCGCGCCGACCGCCACCGCCTCGCCGAAGGCCGACGCCCCGGTGCCCGCCGCCGATGGCGGTGTCCACGCTGACGACCTCGTCAACGCCGCCCCGGCTCCGGCCGGTCAGCTCGCCACCACGGGGGCCGACGGCGACCGCACCGGCCTCCTCGCCGGCGCCACCGCGCTGCTGGCCGGCGCGGGTGTCGCGACCTTCGCCCTGATCCGGCGCCGCCGCGCCAACTGACGCGTTCGGGGCACCGTCCGTGGTCCGGCCCTGCTCCACGGCCGGGGCCGGGCGGACGCGTGTCCGGCCACCGGCCCCGGGCCCGGGGTGAGGAACGCGCAAGGCCCCGCCCCGCCGCTCTCGGGGGAGGAGCGGCGGGGCGGGGCCGTGGGGTGCGGACGGGCGGGGCGTCAGGCCTTGGTCACGTCCTCGATCTCCTCGTCGTCCTCGCGACCGGGGGTCTTGAGGTCGAACCTGGTGATCGCGAAGCGGAAGAGGAAGTAGTACAGCGCGGCGAAGGCGAGGCCGATCGGGATGATCATCCACGGGTCGGTGGCCTTGTTCCAGGCCAGCACGTAGTCGATCAGGCCGCCGGAGAAGGTGAAGCCGTCGTGCACGCCGAGCGTCCAGGTGACGGCCATCGAGACGGCGGTGAGCAGCGCGTGGATGACGTACAGGGCCGGGGCGATGAAGACGAACGCGAACTCGATCGGCTCGGTGACGCCGGTGACGAACGAGGTCAGGGCCAGCGACATCATCATGCCGAGGACGGCCTTGCGGCGGTGCGGCTTGGCGGCGTGGGCGATGGCCAGCGCGGCGGCGGGCAGCGCGAACATCATGATCGGGTAGAAGCCCGACATGAACTGTCCGGCGGTCGGGTCGCCGGCGAAGAAGCGGGTCAGGTCGCCGTGGACGACGGTGCCGTCCGGCTTGGTGAAGTCACCGGTTTGGAACCAGGCGAAGGAGTTCACGAACTGGTGCATGCCGACCGGCAGCAGACCGCGGTTGACCAGGCCGAACGCGCCCGCACCGAACGCGCCGGCGCCGATCAGGGTGTCGTTGAGGCTCTTGATGGCGTCGCCGATCGGGCCCCAGGTCAGGGCGAAGAAGACACCGACGGCGGTGCCGACGAAGGCCATGAGGATCGGCACCAGGCGGCGGCCGTTGAAGAAGCCGAGCCAGTCGACCAGCCTGGTGCGGTGGTACTTCTGCCAGAGCACGGCGGCCAGCAGGCCGATCACGATGCCGCCGAGCACACCCGGGTTCTGGTAGGTCGGGGCCACCCACTTGCCGTCGGCGATGTGCCCCTCGGTGATCGGGAACGCGGTGAGCACGTTCTTGTACACCAGGAAGCCGACCAGCGCGGCGAGCGCGGTCGAGCCGTCCGCCTTCTTGGCGAAGCCGATCGCGATGCCCACCGCGAACAGCAGCGCGAGGTTGTCGAAGACGCCACTGCCGGCGGTGTTGAACACCGCGGCGACCTTGTCCCAGCCGAGACCGTCCTTGCCGAAGACGTCGTCCTGGCCGAGGCGCAGCAGCAGACCGGCGGCGGGGAGTACGGCGATGGGCAGCTGGAGGCTGCGGCCGATCTTCTGCAGACCCTGGAGGAGGTTCTGCCCGAACTTCTTGGCGGGGCTTGGCGTGGCCGGAGCCGTGGCGGGCGCCGGTGCCTGCGCAGACTGACTCATGGGGGTGGCTTCCTAACGGCATGGCGGTCGGACGAGGGGAGGTGCACGGTGGCCGAACCGCGAACTGGTCTACACCACGCGTGGTGTAGACCAGTTTTGTAGCACGGGTGGAGAAGGGGAGGAACCCTGGAAAGCGGCGCTGCCGGGAAGCGCTATGAAATCGAAACCTACTTACCGGACGTCGATCATGCCCGGCTGTCACGACCGGGATTTTGGCCAATTGCGCAACAAAAAGACCCCGGCTTCACGAAGTCGCGCGGGCCAGGGCGTTGGCACAGCTCGGAAGGGGTGGCGGCCTCCGAACCCGGGCCATTGCCGGTGCTGCGGGGTGACGCTCGGTCCAGGTTTCCGTCACTACGCCTTCGTGACGTCCTCGACTTCGCTCTCGGCCTCCCGGCCGGGCGTTTCCAGGTCGAATTCGACGATGATGAACCGGAAGACCGCGTAGTAGACGACGGCGAAACCGAGTCCGATGACGATGATCAGCCACGGCTTGGTGGCCAGCCCCCAGTTGATCACGTAGTCGATCAGTCCGGCCGAGAAGCTGAACCCGTCGTGCACCCCGAGCCCCCATGTGACGGCCATCGAGGCGCCGGTCAGCAGCGCGTGCACGCCGTACAGCGCCGGGGCGATGTAGGCGAAGGAGTACTCGATCGGCTCGGTGACACCGGTGACGAGGGAGGTCAGACCCACCGAGAGCATCAGGCCGTAGATCTCCTTGCGGCGGTGCGGCCTGGCCGAGTGGGCGATCGCCAGTGCGGCGGCCGGCAGTGCGAACATCATGATCGGGAAGAAGCCTGACTGGAACTGCCCGGCCGTCGGGTCGCCGGCCAGGAAGCGCGGGATGTCGCCGTGCACGATCGTGCCGTCCGGCTTGGTGAACTCCCCGAACTGGAACCAGACGGGGTGTTCAGCAGCTGGTGCATGCCGATCAGCAGCAGCACGCGGTTGACGATGCCGAAGATGCCGGCGCCGCCCGCGCCGAGGTCGGCCAGGGTCTGGGAGAAGTCGTTGAGGCCGCGGCCGATCGGCGGCCAGACCCAGAGCGCGACGACCGCGGCCACCATGCCGACCAGTGCCGTGATCATCGGCACCAGGCGGCGGCCGTTGAAGAAGCCGAGCCAGTCGACCAGCTTCGTGCGGTGGAAGCGGACCCACAACCAGGCCGACATCAGGCCGATCAGGATGCCGCCCAGCACACCTCAGGAGCGCCCGGGGTCCTTTCCGCGTTCACCGGAGTACACATATATTGGTGTAGACCACACTTCGGGGGGCGCAGGCCGCACGCCGAGGCGCAAGTCCCGCTGCCCGTCATCCTCGGGCGACCGTCCGGGACACTGCGCGCCGGACTGGGCCGAACGTGGACTGCCGAACGTGGACTAACGTGGCAGACCGGACCGACCCGGGTGATGCTTGTCGCGCTGCCCAGCAGCACCACGGCAGCTGAACCCGCGTCAGCACCGGCGGCGACCACGCCGGCCAACGGCCGGGTGGTAACCCCCAGCACAGCGCAGGACGGCGACCGGCAGAGCAGCCGGCAGGCCGAGACAGAGGAGAAACCAGATGGCCAGCAAGGCTGAGAAGATCGTCGCCGGTCTGGGCGGCATCGACAACATCGAAGAGGTCGAGGGCTGCATCACCCGCCTGCGCACCGAGGTCAAGGACGCCGCCCTGGTCGACGAGGCCGCCCTCAAGGCCGCCGGCGCCCATGGCGTCGTCAAGATGGGCACCGCGATCCAGGTCGTCATCGGCACCGACGCCGACCCGATCGCCGCCGACATCGAGGACATGATGTGAGCTGAGCCGATCCGGCCCACCGCGACCCGGGCCCGCCGACCCACCCCGGGGCGGCGGGCCGAGGCGCATCCGGAACACCCCTCCCGAGCGACTACGCTCGATGCCTATGTCACGCATCGACGGCCGCACCCCCGACCAGCTCCGCCCCGTCACCATCGAACGGGGCTGGAGCAAGCACGCCGAAGGCTCCGTCCTCATCTCCTACGGCGACACGAAGGTGCTGTGCACCGCCAGCGTCACCGAGGGCGTCCCCCGCTGGCGCAAGGGCAGCGGCGAGGGCTGGGTCACCGCCGAGTACTCCATGCTCCCCCGCGCCACCAACACCCGCGGCGACCGCGAGGCCGTCAAGGGCCGCATCGGCGGCCGCACCCACGAGATCAGCCGGCTCATCGGCCGCTCGCTGCGCGCCGTCGTCGACCACCGCGCCCTCGCCGAGAACACCATCGTCCTCGACTGCGACGTCCTCCAGGCCGACGGCGGCACCCGCACCGCCGCCATCACCGGCGCGTACGTCGCCCTCGTCGACGCCGTCGCCTGGGCCCGCGACCGCAAGCTCCTGCGCGCCAAGGGCCAGCCGATCACCGGCGGCGTCAGCGCCGTCAGCGTCGGCATCATCGACGGCGTCCCGATGCTCGACCTCCAGTACGAGGAGGACGTCCGGGCCGAGACCGACATGAACATCGTCTGCACCTCCGACGGCCGCTTCGTCGAGGTCCAGGGCACCGCCGAGGGCGCCCCGTTCGACCGTGCGCTGCTCGACCAGCTGCTCGACCTCGGCACGCTCGGCTGCGCCGAACTCGACGCGATCCAGCGCAAGGCGCTGGAGGGCTGACGCGCCGCCGCCTGTCACCTCCTGTACAGGCCGGGCCCGGAGCCCGTACGGTTCCCGCAGCACACCCGTTGCGGGAACCGTGCCCCACCGGGGCGCGTCCTTCCCCACGGAACCCGCGCCCCGAGGAGGACCGGATGCCGTCGAGCATCGCCCGTCCCGCCGCGCTCGCCGTGGCAGGTCTGATCATCATCCTCCCGCTCAGCGCGGTCAGTTGCTCCGCCGCCCAGAAGGCCCTCGACTGCGGCACCACCGCGGCCCGCGTCACCGGCGACATCGCCGACGTCACCAGCGCCTACAGCAATGCGAGCAACGACTCGGCCACCGCGGGCAAGGCCCTGCAGAAGCTGAAGAACGACCTCGACCAGCTGGGCCGCAACTCCAAGAACACCGACGTCGTCAAGGCCGTCAACGACTTGAAGACCCAGGCCGACAAGGTCCAGCAGGCCGTCGACAAGAAGGAGGTGCCCGACCTCAAGCCGCTCGGCGACGCGGCCGGGAACCTCACCTCCGTCTGCACCGGCTGACGGCTGTCCACCGCCGGCCGACCACTGGCGGCCGTCCACTGCCGGCTTTCCGATGCCGGCCGTCCACCGGCGGATAGGGTGGGCGATATGTCCACGCGATTGATCCTCGCCACCCGTAACCAGCACAAGGTCGCCGAACTCCGCGCCATCCTCGGCGAGGCCGGCCTGGACGTCGAACTCGTCGGTGCCGACGCCTACCCGGAGATCCCGGACGTCCCCGAGACCGGCGTGACCTTCGCCGAGAACGCCCTCCTCAAGGCCCGTGCGCTGGCGCGCGCCACCGGCCTGCCCGCCGTCGCCGACGACTCCGGCCTCTGCGTCGACGTCCTCAACGGCGCCCCCGGCATCTTCTCCGCCCGCTGGTCCGGCAAGCACGGCGACGACCGCGCCAACCTCGACCTGCTGCTCGCCCAGCTCGCCGACATCGACGCCGCGCACCGCGGCGCCCACTTCTACTGCGCCGCCGCCCTCGCCCTCCCCGACGGCACCGAACGCGTCGTCGAGGGCCGCCTCCTCGGCACCCTGCGCACCGCCCCCGCCGGCGACGGCGGCTTCGGCTACGACCCGATCCTCCAGCCCCTCGGCGAAACCCGCACCTGCGCCGAACTCACCCCAGCCGAGAAGAACGCCATCAGCCACCGCGGCCAGGCCTTCCGCGCCCTCGCCCCGGTCGTGAAGGACCTCGTCGCCTGACGATCCGCAGGAATGGCAATGGCCCGCTGCCCTTCGATTCGAAGGGCAGCGGGCCGATCCGCTTAGTACGCCCGGTGGGACTCGAACCCACGACAATACGGACCTAAACCGTACCTCTCTAGCCAGCTGGAGTACGGGCGCACGCCGTAGCAAGCCTACCGGTAGAAGACTCCCGCCGCGGCCGCATTTCCAAGTCGGAACAGCTACGCGGCGGTATCGGTCCGGGCGCCGGTGCGGTTCCTGTTTCGACCGCAGTAGGTCGGCGTGATGGAGTGACAGTTGGGGCAGAGCAGGCGGAGGTTCTCCCGGCGGTTGTCGAGCCAGTCGCCGTTGACGTGGTCGACCTCCAGGGTCATCGGACGCCCGAGCCAGGTCGGTGGAGTGCCGCACAGCTCGCAGACATCGGGATGCCCGATGCGTACGAGCATGGCGCGAAGCCGGTCACCCGGGACGCGCTGGCTTCCCGGCGGGCGTCGCACCAGCAACTCCTCGGCCGTACGCCGCGGCCCGGTCCTCTGCCCTTTGTTGTGCGCCCGTCCCGTGAAGTGGCTGGTGTCGAGCCGGTGGAAGTCGATGGCCTCCCGCACCAGCGTCCGCGAGTTGCCGCAGTCGGTCATCCCGAGGGCCAGGATCACGGCGCGGATGCTTCGGTGTGCGGCCACGGCCCGTGCCAGTGCCTCCTCCGGGAGGGCTTGGGCCCTGATGCGGCCGTCGCCCCTGAACGTGAAGTGCGCCGTGTCGATGCCGAACTCGGCCAGGCGCTTCTTCAGGTACAAGTAGAGGCTGTCGTACGGGGTGACGCCCAGGTAGGCCATCATCGCGTTGATGCTGTCGCTGTTCGCGGCGGCCTCGGCCAGAACGTCTCGTGGGTAGCGGCGGCGCCCGTAGTCGGGTCGGCCCTCGTTGAAGTGCGAGGTGTCGATCCCGTAGTGCCTGAGCCGCTTGCTCAGGTAGCTGTGCGTACCACCGGCCATCGGCACGCCGAGCCTGCGCATCATGTCGTTCACGCTGCTGGACTCGGCCGCCAGCGAGGTGAGCAGTTCACGGGTGTACTTGACCGGCATGTCGTCCCCCATCGGGCTGGTGTGCGCCCGTCCCCCGGTGTGCGAACGACCGGCGAGCGGATTGGTTACGGCCCGCGGGGTGTTCGGGAGTTGACTGCCAATTGGCGCGGTGGCGGTGCACCCTGGTCAGGGGTGCACCGCCACCGTTGCGTTGTGCGTACGGATCTACGCCGCTTCGACCTTCAGGTCGCGCAGCAGCTTGGCGACGTGGCCGGTGGCCTTCACGTTGTACAGCGCGTGCTCGACCTTGCCCTGCTCGTCCACGATCACCGTGGAGCGGATGACGCCGGTGACGGTCTTGCCGTACAGCTTCTTCTCGCCGAACGCGCCGTACGCCGCCAGCACCTCCTTGTCCGGGTCGGACAGCAGGGTGACCTTGAGGTCCTCGGCCTCGCGGAACTTGCCGAGCTTCTCCGGCTTGTCCGGCGAGATGCCGATGACGTCGTAGCCGGCGCCCGCGAAGGCCTGCAGGTTGTCGGTGAAGTCGCAGGCCTGCTTGGTGCAGCCGGGGGTGAGTGCGGCGGGGTAGAAGTAGACGATCACCTTGCGGCCCCGGTGGTCGGCCAGTGACACCTGGTTGCCGTCGGCGTCGGGCAGGGTGAAGGCGGGCGCGGTGTCGCCGGGCTGGAGACGCTCACTCACGGTCGGACTCTCCTGTTGCTGGGGCGGGGTCGTACCACGGCAAACTTACCTCCGTTGGTGGGTGGGGCCGCGCGGCCGTGCCAGGCAGCTGACAGACTGGGTCAGTCGCACAGGACAGCATCAGTGAAGTGAATGGGGTGGCCCGAGTGGGCGAGGCGAGCAAGGACATGTCGGCGCGGACGACCGCCCAGATCGAGGCGGACATCGTCCGGACCCGCACCCAGCTGGCGGAGACCCTGGACGAGCTGGCCATGCGCGTGCACCCGACCACCATCAGCGCCCAGGTCAAGGCCAAGGCCGTCGCCGCCGTCGAGGAGAAGGCCGGCAAGGCGTACGTGGCCGCCAACGGCGCGGTGGAGAAGCTGCGGGCGCAGTTCGTGGACGAGAAGGGGCAGCCGCGCGCGGAGCGGATCGTCCCGGCTGCGCTGGTCGGTGTCGGCGTGGTGCTGCTGATCGCCTCCGCCCGCAAGCGGCGCAAGGGCTGAGCGGGTACGACCACCGGGGCCGGGCGCGGTGCGCGCCCGGCCCTCCGCGTGCCGGGCCAGCGTCACACTCCGCGCCCCGGAGCGGTACCTTCGGGACCGTGAGTACGAACGACGAACCGACCGCACAGCCGATCCCCGATGCGCCCCGGCACGACCGTCTCGGCGAGAAGCTGCCGATCAGGATGCTGCACGACCGCGTCCTGGTGAAGATCGACGCCGGTGAGGGCGAGCGCCACTCGACGGGCGGGATCATCATTCCGGCCACCGCGGAGCTGTCGAAGCGCTGCGCCTGGGCCGAGGCCGTCGCGGTGGGCCAGAGCGTGCGCGCGGTGGAGCCGGGCGACCGCGTGCTGTACGACCCGGAGGACAAGCTGGAGGTCGAGGTCCGCGGCGCGACCTACGTGCTGCTGCGCGAGCGCGACCTGCACGCCGTCGCCGCGACCCGCTTCGGCGACACCGAGGGTTCGACGGGGCTTTACCTCTGACCGTGGAGCCGCTGCGGTACTTCTTTGAGCCGGGCGTCGTCGGTACGGCGCTGTGGCCGTTCGACATGGACAGCCCGTACGGCTACCCGACCGAGCCGGGGCGCCTGCCGGTCAGCGCGGCGCTCGCGGCCGAGCTGGACGAGCTGTCCGCGTGGTTCCAGTCCTCGATCGACTGGGACTACCCGCCGGACCCGTCCCCCTGGTCGCAGGACGAGAAGGACCGCTTCAACACCCGGGCCCGGGCCGCCCTGGACGCGCTGCGCCGGGAGCTCGGCCCGGGCTGGACGGTCGTGGACGAGTTCCTACCGGTCCGCTGAGGCGGCTGACCGTCGCCCCCGGTGCCCTGGCAGAGCACCCGCCTGTCGGTGGCGGGCGTTAGGGTCCGGGCATGAGCAGGCGTGTGCCGGTGATCGGGGACGAGGAGCGGCGGGCCCGGGTGGGGCGGCGGCACCTGTTGGTGCCGTCCGGGCGTGTGGCGCGGGTGGAGGAGGCGGCCGACGCGGTGGTCGGGCTGCATGCGACGGACGCCGCGACGGTGTACCTGTCGGCGTGCGCGCGGCTGGCGGAGCCGTCGGCGGCCGCGGTGGAGCGGGCGCTGTACGAGGACGTCTCGCTGGTGAAGCTGCTGGCGATGCGGCGGACGATGTTCGCGGTGACGGAGGAGTTCGCGCCGTACGTGAGTTCGTCGACGGCGCGGGCGATCGCCGCGAAGGAGCGGGCGACGCTGCTGAAGCACCTGCGGGATCTCGCCGAGGGCTGGGACGAGCAGCGGCTGGCGGCGGCCGAGCGCGCGGTGCTGGCCGCGCTGGAGCGGCGAGGCGAGGCGACGACGAAGGAACTCGGCGACGACGTCCCGGAGTTGCGCGAGCAGATGGTGATGTCGGCGGGCAAGCCGTACGAGAACAAGCAGAGCGTCGGCAGCCGGCTGCTGCGGCTGCTGGCCGCGGACGGGCACGTGCGGCGGGGGCGTCCGCGCGGGTCGTGGCTGAGCAGCAGCTACCCGTGGGCGCCGGTGCCGCAGTGGCCGGACGTGCCGGTGCGGGAGGCTAAGGCGGAGGTGGTGCGGCGCTGGCTGGCGTCGTACGGGCCGGCCACCGTCGAGGACGTGAAGTGGTGGACGGGCTGGACGCTGGGGGACACCCGCAAGGCGCTGGCGGACGTCGGCGCGGACGGCGTGGAGCTCACGGGCGGGGCGGCCGCGCTGGTGCTGCCGGGGGACGCGGAGCCGGTGGGCGAGCCGGAGCCGTGGGCGGCGCTGCTGCCGGCGCTGGATCCGACGGTGATGGGCTGGCGCGGGCGGGACTGGTACCTGCGGCCGGAGGACGTCCCGGCGCTGTTCGACCGGGCGGGCAATGCGGGGCCGACGGTGTGGTGGTGCGGCCGGGTGGTGGGCGGCTGGGCGCAACGCTCCGACGGTGAGGTGGTGTGGCGGCTGTTCGCCGGTGTCGGGGCGGAGGCCGAGGCCGCGATCGCGGGGGAGGCGGCGCGGTTGGCGGGCTGGCTGGGTGAGGTGCGGGTGACGCCGCGGTTCCGGACGCCGCTGGAGCGGGAGTTGGTCGCGAAGTAGCCCGGCGGGCGGTCCCGGCTCCCGGCCCCTCGGCTCCCGGCCCCCGGTCACCGGGCTGCCGGCGTCACGGCACCGCGGGCGGAGTCGCCGTGCCGCTGACGGGCGGTGCGGTGGCGGTGGGCTGGGTGGTCGGCTTGGGCGGGCGCGTCGGGGTGGGCCGGGCGGTGGCGGTCGGCTGGTCCTGGGTGGGGGTCGGGAGCGGCGCCTGCGGGCTGGGGACGACCGGGGCGGGGGTGGGCTCGCCGGTGGCGGTGGGCTTGGCCGGGGCGGGGCCGGTGGGTGCGGGGGCGCTGCTCGGCGGCGCGCTGCCGGCCGTGGGGCCGGGGGTCGCGCTGGGGGTGGCGGAGGCGGAGGCGCTGCCGGTCGGCCAGGTGTACTGGCTGCCGTTGCCGCGGCCGGTCTGCAGGTCGAACTGCTGGACCGCGGTGCCGTCGAGGGCGTCGGTCATGTAGGCGGTCCAGATCCTGGTGGGGAAGGTGCCGCCGTTGATCCGGGTGAGGCCGGCGGTGCCGGCCAGCGGCTCCTTGGCGTGGGTCTTCGGGTTCTCGCGGAACAGGCCGACGGTGGTGGTGAGTTCGGGGGTGAAGCCGGCGAACCAGGCGGAGAGGTTGGAGTCGGTGGTGCCGGTCTTGCCGGCGGCGGGCCGGCCGAGGTCGAGGGCGGCGGCGCCGGTGCCGCGCGGGCTGACGACGTCGCGCAGGACGTCGGTGACGGTGTCGGCGGTGGTCCGGTCGAGGGCGTCGGTGGGGGTGTGCTCGGGCATCTTGGGGACGTCGATCGAGCCGGAGCCGGCGTTGGCGCGTTCGAGCTTGAGGACGGACCAGGGGGTGTGCGCCTGGCCGTGGTTGGCGATGGCGGCGTAGGCGCCGGCCAGGTCGAGGGCGCTGGGGGTGGCGGTGCCGAGGGTCATCGAGGTGTTGGCCGGGTCCATGCCGGGCACGTTGTCGGGGATGCCGAGCTTGACGGCGGTCTCGCGGACGCGGGCGAGTCCGGCGTCCACGCCCTCCTGCGCGTACACCGAGTTGACGGACTTCACCATGGCGTAGCGCAGGGTGATGTTGCCGTAGTCGACGTTGTCCTCGTTGGGCGGCGCGTACGGGGTGGGGCCGCCGGTGACGGGGCGTTCACTGGTGCCGTCGTAGCGGGTCTCGGGGGTGATCGGGCGGCCGTCGAGGGTGTGTTGGGCGATGAGGCCGGCGGCGAGGTCGATGGGCTTGAAGGTGGATCCGATCTGGTTGTCCTGGCGCAGGGCGTCGTTGTAGGGCTGCTTGGCGTAGTCGGCGCCGCCGTAGACGGCGACGACGCGGCCGGTGGCGGGTTCGACGGAGGCGCCGGCGACGCGGACGTCGGTGTCGGTGGTGGGGCGGGCCTTGGGGTCGAGTTCGCCGGTGAGTTCCTGCTGGACGGCCTTGGTGAAGGCGTCCTGCCTGGGCTTGTCGAAGGTGGTGGTGATGCGCCAGCCGCCGGCTTTGAGGGTGGGGGCGTCGATGATGCCGGTGGAGGTGAGGTAGTCGTCGGCGACGCCGACGAGGTAGCCGGCCTGGCCGGCGAGGCCGGTGGCGGGCTGGGGGTCGATGGGCTCGGGGAAGGTGGTGGCGGCGCGGTCGGCGGCCTTGAGGAAGCCGAGTTGGACCATGCCGTCGAGGGCGTAGTTCCAGCGCGCGATGGCCTTCTCGCGGTTGGCGGGCTTCGCGGTCTTGACGTCGTAGGCGCTGGGGGCCTGGAGCAGCGCGGCGAGGTAGGCGCCCTGGGCGACGGTGAGCCCGGAGACGTCGACGCCGTAGTAGGCGTGGGCGGCGCTCTGGATGCCGTAGGCGCCGCGGCCGAAGTAGCTGCTGTTGAGGTAGCCGGCCAGGATCTCCTTCTTGTCCCGCTGCTGGTCGACCTTGAGGGCGATGAAGAGTTCGCGGCCCTTGCGGGAGATGGTCTGGTCCTGGGTCAGGTAGTAGTTCTTGACGTACTGCTGGGTGATGGTGGAGCCGCCCTGCATGCCCTTGCCGATGAGGGTGTTCCAGCCGGCCCGGACCATGCCCTTCAGGTCGATGCCGCGGTTGCGGTAGAAGGTGCGGTCCTCGGCGGAGACGACGGCGTGCTGGGTGTCGAGGGGGATCTGGTCGATGGTGACGTCGGTGCGGTTGACGGCGCCGGTATGGGCGATCTCGGTGGTGCCGTCGGAGTAGAGGTAGATGTTGTTCTGGGCGACGGCGTGGGCGTTGGGGTCGGGCACCGGGACGATGACGTAGAGCACGGCGAAGGCGCCGACGGCGAGCAGCAGCAGCGCGGTGAGGGTGCCGAGGGTGACCCGCCAGGTGGGCAGGAGCCGGCGCCAGAGCGGGAGGGCGCGGCGGGCCTCGCGGCGGGCGGCCCGTTTGGCCTGGCGTCGGGTGCTCACGGTCATGGCGAGATTATGTGCTATTTGACCGGCGCTCAGGGTCGGTTGGGTGGTGTGGGCCGGGGAAAACCGGGTGCGGCTGCCGGGGGCCGGCGGTACGGTGAAAGGTGCAAACCACATAGCGCACCCAGTTCTTGCAGCTCCGCCCGTCCGGCCCGGCACCCCCGGGTTCGGCCGGTCGGAGCTACTGCGGCGTGCGCGGATGCCAGCGGGCACCCGTCTGCCCGCAATTGTCGATAAGGAGACAATATGCCGAATGCGCCCGGGCTTTACGCCGCCGTCGCGCGCGGCGCCTTCCGCCGCTACTCCACCTACCGCGCCGCCACCCTGGCCGGCGCCTTCACCAACACCGTCTTCGGCATCATCCTGGCCTCCTCCTTCCTCGCCCTCTGGCAGGCCCGCCCGAACCTCGGCGGCTACGACCAGAGCCAGGCCGTCACCTACATCTGGGTCAGCCAGGCGCTGCTGGTCACCGTCGCCGTGTGGGGCGGCGGCTTCCAGGACGACCTCCAGGACCGCTTCCGCAGCGGGGACATCGCCGTCGACCTCTACCGCCCGGTCGACTTCCAGGGCTGGTGGCTGGCCACCGACCTCGGCCGGGCCGCCTTCCAGCTGCTGGTCCGCGGCACCGTGCCGCTGCTGGTCGGCGCGCTGGTGTTCCGCACCCGGATGCCGGAACAACCGCTGACCTGGGCCTTCTTTTTGCTCTCGGTACTGCTCGCGGTCGTCGTCAGCTTCGGGCTGCGCTTCCTCGTCTCGATCACCGGCTTCTGGCTGCACGACTCGGAGGGGGTGCGGTCGGTGATGCTCGTGGTCTCGATGTTCTTCTCCGGGATGCTGCTGCCGATCGGGCTCTTCCCCGGCCTGCTCGGCGACGTCGCGCCGGTGCTGCCCTGGGCCGCGCTGGTGCAGGTGCCGACGGACGTCTTCCTGGAGCGCCGGACCGGCGCCGGACTGCTCGGGGCGCTCGGCTTCCAGCTCGCCTGGGCCGTCGCGCTGCTCGGCGCCGGCCGGGCCGCCCAACTGCTGGCGACCCGCAGGGTGGTGGTCCAGGGTGGCTGAGCCCCTGATCGCCCGGACCCGCTGGGCGGTCCGGTCCTGGCGGCTGTGCGCCGCGATGTGGATGCGCTCGACGATGGCCTACCGGGCCTCGTTCGCGCTGACCCTCGGCGCGAGCCTGGTCACGCAGTCGCTGGACTTCGTCGTGCTGGTGCTGATGTTCCAGCACACCGACCGGCTCGGCGGCTGGACCCTGCCCGAGCTGGCCTTCCTCTACGCCACCGCGACCTTCGCCCTCGGCATCGCCAACCTGCTGGTCGGCTCGATCGACGGCCTCGGCGCGCGGATCGTCAACGGGACGCTGGACACCATGCTGATCCGGCCCGCGCCGGCCCTCTCCCAGCTGTGCGCCGAACGCTTCTCGCTGCGCCGGCTCGGTCGCCCGATCCAGGCCCTGGTCGTGCTGGTCTGGTCGCTGGCCGCCCTGGACGTGACGTGGACGTGGGACCGGGTGCTGCTGGTGCCCGCCCTGCTGCTCTGCGGCTGCGTCATCTTCGGCGCGATCTGGATCGGCACCGCGACCGTCCAGTTCTGGTGGGGCGAGGCCAAGGAGATCCAGAACTCCGTCACCTACGGCGGCGCCACCCTGCTGCACTACCCGCCGACGATCTTCGCCAAGGAACTGGTCGCCGGCGTGGTCTTCGGCGTCCCGCTGGCCTTCGTCAACTGGCTGCCCGCGCTGCACGTCCTCGGCCGTCCCGACCCGCTCGGCCTGCCCACCGCCTTCCAGTACGCCTCCCCGCTCGCCGCCGCGCTCTGCGCGGCCGCCGCCGGGCTCGCCTGGCGCACCGGTCTCCGGGCGTACCGGGGCACCGGCAGCTGAAATCACCTCCCACAGAAAGCACTTCCCATGGCACTGATCGAACTCGAAGACGTCCGCCGCACCTTCACCGTCCGCGCCCGCACCGGGCGGTTCAGCCGGGAGAAGCGCGAGGTGCGCGCGGTGGACGGGCTCAGCTTCACCGTCGAGGCCGGCGAGTGCGTCGGCTACATCGGCCCGAACGGCGCCGGCAAGTCGACCACCATCAAGATGCTCACCGGCATCCTCGTCCCCAGCGGCGGCCGGCTGCGGGTCGCCGGAGTGGACCCGGCCCGCGAACGCGTCGCGCTGGCCCGCCGGATCGGCGTGGTCTTCGGCCAGCGCACCACCCTCTGGTGGGACCTCCCGCTGCGCGACTCCTTCGAACTCGCCCGCCGGATCTACCGCATCCCCGACCGGCGATATCGCGAGAACCTCGACCGATGCGTCGAGCTGCTCGACCTCGACGGGTTGTTGGACACGCCCGTCCGGCAGCTCTCGCTCGGCCAGCGGATGCGCGGCGACCTCGCGGCGGCGCTGCTGCACGACCCGCAGGTGCTGTACCTGGACGAGCCGACCATCGGCCTGGACGTCGTCAGCAAGGGCCGGGTGCGCGAGTTCCTGCGCGCGGTGAACCGCGAGCGCGGCACCACCGTGCTGCTCACCACGCACGACCTGACCGACATCGAGCAGCTGTGCGGCCGGGTGATGGTGATCGACCACGGCCGGGTCGTGTACGACGGCGGGCTGGACGGCCTGCACGAGGCGGGCGAGAGCGAGCGGACGCTGGTCGTCGACCTCGCCGAGTCACGGGCGGCCATCGTGGTGCCCGGCGCCCGGGTGGTGAAGGTCGAGGGGCCGAGGCAGTGGCTGGCCTTCCCGGCGCAGGAGAGCGCCGCGCCGATCGTGGCGGCGGTGGCCGCGCGGTACCCGCTGGTGGACCTGTCGGTGCGCGAGCCGGCGATCGAGGACGTGATCGCCCGGATGTACACGGAGGTCGCGATCGGCTGAGCATGCGCGCCGTGGCGTTCGTCCCGCTGTCGTCGTCCGCCGGGGAGCACGTGTGGCTCCCCGGCGGGTGGTCGAGTTGACGCTGCATCGCCCGGCGGCGTCCAGAGGCGGACCACGCAGAGGTGCGATAGCTGCACCGGGAGCCGGGCGGGGCGTAGGGAGGCGTTGGTCCCGCGCGCGATCGCCGGGAGCGCGGGGCGTGCGAGCCGGAGTCCGCAGGGCGCGTGATTGCGGGGCACGCCGTCCGCTCGCGCCGGGCAGCGGGCAGACTGGCGGGGTGAGTGACGAAGCCTTCAGCGGGACCGGCCCCGGGGTCCGGTTCACCGCGGCCGACGAGCAGAAGAGACGCGGCGTCCGCCGGATGAAGACCATCGCGACCGGCCTGCTGGCCTTCGCGACCCTGGTCTTCGCCCTCGCCACCTGGGCCAAGGCGGCGGGTGCGGGCGCCTGGGCCGGGTACGTGGCGGCCGCAGCCGAGGCGGGCATGGTCGGCGCGCTGGCCGACTGGTTCGCGGTGACGGCGCTGTTCCGCCGCCCGTTCGGCCTGCCGATCCCGCACACCGCGATCATCCCGACCAAGAAGGACGCCTTCGGGCGCACGCTGGGCGAGTTCGTCGGGGAGAACTTCCTCTCCGGCCACGTGGTCCGCGGCCGGCTCGCCGCGCTCGGCATCGCCCGCCGGCTGGGGGAGTGGCTGGCCGCGCCGGGCAGTGCCGAGCGGGTCACCAAGGAGGCCTCGGCGGCGCTGCGCGGGGTGCTCGCGGTGCTCCGGGACGACGACGTGCAGGCGGTCGTCGGGGAGGCGGTGACCAGGCGGGCCGCGGCCACCTCGGTGGCCGAGCCGATGGGGCGGATGCTGGGCAAGGTGGTCGCGGACGGCGGCCACCACGGCGTGGTCGACCTGGTCGCGGTCCGGGCGCACGGCTGGCTGACCGCCAACCACGAGGAGGTCGTCCAGCGGGTCTCCCAGAAGACTCCCGGCTGGACGCCCAAGTTCATCGACCACCAGGTCGGCGAGCGGGTCTACAAGGAGCTGATGCGGTTCGTCACCGACATCCGGGACGACCCCGACCACCCGGCTCGCGGCGCGATCGACAACTTCCTCGCCGACTTCGCGACCGAGCTGCAGACCGACCCGGAGACCATCGCGCGCGTCGAGCGGGCCAAGGTGGAGCTGCTGGCCCGGCCCGAGGTGCAGGACCTGATCGCCTCCACCTGGGCGGCCGTGCGCACCCTGGTGCTGAACGCGGCCGAGGACGAGGACAGCGAGCTGCGCCGGCGCATCCGCGAGGGCGTGAGGAGCTTCGGCGCACGCCTGGCCACCGATCCCAAGCTCCAGGCCAAGGTGGACGGCTGGCTCCAGGACGCCGCCCAGTACCTGGTGGAGACCTACCGCGCCGAGATCACCTCGCTGATCTCCGAGACGGTGGCGGGCTGGGACGCCGACGACGCCTCCCGCAAGATCGAGGCCAACGTCGGCCGTGACCTGCAGTTCATCCGGATCAACGGCACCGTGGTCGGCGCCATGGCCGGCCTGCTCATCCACACCGTGGCCGTCGCGCTCGGCGGCTGAGCATATCCTTGCCAGCACGCCGATACGCGCGTAGAAGCGCTGAAGGAAGAAGGGAACCACCGTGGTCCAGCCGGACGGAAGTCGGATCGGAAACCCCAGCGGTCAGGGCGGCGCCGCCCAGGGCGGCATCGAGGCGTTCATCGCCGGGATGCCCAAGGCGGAGCTGCACGTCCACCACGTCGGCTCGGCCTCGCCGCGTGTCGTCGCCGAACTGGCCGCCCGGCACCGGGGCCAGTCGAAGGTGCCGACCGACCCGGCGGCGCTCGCCGAGTACTTCACCTTCACCGACTTCGCGCACTTCATCGAGGTCTACCTGAGCGTCGTGGACCTGATCCGCGACGCCGAGGACGTCCGTGCGCTCACCTACGGCGTGGCCGAGGACATGGCGCGGCAGAACATCCGCTACGCCGAGCTGACCATCACGCCGTACTCCTCGGTCAAGCGGGGCATCCCGGACGTCGCCTTCATGGAGGCGATCGAGGACGCCCGGGTGCGCGCCGAGAAGGAGCTCGGCGTCGTGCTGCGCTGGTGCTTCGACATCCCGGGAGAGGCCGGCCTGGAGGCCGCCGAGGTGACCGCGCGGCTCGCCACCGAGCTGGGCCCCGAGGGCCTCGTCAGCTTCGGCCTCGGCGGCCCTGAGATCGGGGTGCCGCGCCCGCAGTTCAAGCCGTACTTCGACCGGGCGCGCGCGATCGGACTGCACTCCGTCCCGCACGCCGGCGAGACGACGGGGCCGGAGACGGTCTGGGACGCGCTGCGGGTGCTGGGCGCCGAGCGGATCGGGCACGGCACGCACGCCGTCAAGGACCGGGCGCTGCTCGACCACCTCGGCGAGCACCGGATCCCGCTGGAGGTGTGCCCGACCTCCAACGTCGCCACCCGGGCCGTGGAGCGGATCGAGGACCACCCGATCAAGCAGATGGTGGACGCCGGGGTGCTGGTCACCGTCAACAGCGACGACCCGCCGATGTTCGGCACCGACCTGAACACCGAGTACGCGGTGGCGGCGCGGCTGCTGGGCCTGGACGAGACCGGGGTGGCTGCGCTGGCGCGCAACGCGGTGGAGGCGTCCTTCCTGGACGCGGCCGGGAAGAAGCGGCTGACCGGGGAGATCGACACGTACCTGGCCGGGTGGCAGCAGAGCTAGTTGCTCGCGTTTTCCCTGGTGAACCGCCCTGTCGGCCTCGGCCGGCAGGGCGGTTCTCCGTTGTGCGGCACCACTCGTTCAGGCAGTGGCGCCATCGTGGCGCCAAAAGGGCTCGACATGGCGCCACTGCCGTGCCATGCTTGAGCCATGGACCTCACGCCGTACGTCGAAAACCTTCGGAACGAGCTCGCGGTGGCCGCGGGCGCGGGCGGGGAGGAAGCCCGTGCGCTGGCCGAGCGGCTGACGCTGCCGCTGGAGTCGGCCGTGCGGCTCACCCTGCTCAACGCGCTCTCGGCCGCCATGGGCGAGATCACCCGTGAGCTCGCGCCGGGCTCCGTGGACGTGCGGTTGCGCGGGCTCGACCCCGAGTTCGTGGTCACCGTGCCGCCCGGCGCCGACCAGTTCGTCCATGAGGTGCCGCCCGTGGTGCCACCGATGGTGTCGGCGGTGCCACCCGTGATGCCGTCCGCAGTGCCGGAGCCGGAGGAGGGCGGCACCGCCCGCATCAACCTCCGCCTCCCGGCCCACCTCAAGGCCCGGGCCGAGGAGGCCGCCGGGCAGGAGGGCCTCTCGCTCAACGCCTGGCTGGTCCGGGCCCTGACGGGCGCGCTGGAGGGCGGTGAGCCGGTCGCCAGGCCGGCCGCCCAGCCCCGGCGCGGCCGCGGGCAGGGCTACACCGGCTGGGTCCAGTAACGCTTCTCCGCGCCACGACGTCACCCCCGCTCCGACCAGCGGGAACACCCTTCAGAACCACCACAGAGCCACAAGGACGGGACTACCATGCCTACGTACGAGACCACCGGACCGATCACCGCCGTCATCGAGTTCGACATCGCCTCGGTGCGGGTCAGCGCGAGCAAGCGCACCGACGTCGTCGTCCACGTCGCGCCGGCCACCGCCGACGTCGAGCTGGACGTCAAGGCCGCGCAGCAGACCAAGGTCGACTTCGCCGGCGGGCGGCTCACCCTGAAGGGCCCCCGCAAGCGCAACGTGTTCGGCAGGGTCGGTTCCGTCGAGGTCCTGATCGAGCTGCCGGCCGGCTCGGAGGTCCACGGCGACGCCCCGCTGGCGAACTTCGTCACCGAGGGTCCGCTCGGGGACTGCCGGCTGAAGACCTCGCTCGGCCGGATCCAGGTGGAGCACGCGGCGAACGCGTGGCTCAAGACCGACCACGGGGACGTCCGGCTGGAGTCGTCCGACGGGGACGCCGAGGTCTCCGGACTCGGCCGGATCGAGATCGGCACCGTCGGGGGCACGCTGACGGTCAAGAACAGCAACGGCGACACCGAGGTCGCCGAGGTCCACGGAAACCTCAAGGTCAACTCCTCCTTCGGCCGGATCGAGGTCGGCACCGCGCACGCGGGGGTGGACGCCAAGACGGCGAACGGCCCGATCCGGATCGGCCGGGTGGAGCGCGGCCAGGTCACGCTGCAGACCAGCCTGGGGGACCTGGAGGTCGGCATCGCGGAGGGTACGGCGGCCTGGCTCGACATCCACAGCAAGGTCGGCCGGCTGCGCAACCAGCTGGGCGCGGCGGCCGGCCCGGGCGAGGCCCGGGAGACCGTCGAGGTCCGCGGCCACACCGAGCTGGGCGACATTGAGATCCGGCGTTCGTGATGGCGGCGATCTCGACGGTCGGACTGACCAAGGCGTACGGGGACAAGGCGGTGCTGAAGGGCGTCGACCTGGAGATCCCGGAGGGCAGCGTGTTCGCGCTGCTGGGGCCCAACGGGGCGGGGAAGACGACGACGGTGGAGATCCTGTCCACGCTGATCCCGGCGGACGGCGGGGCGGCCCGGGTGGCCGGGCACGACGTGGTCCGCGAGGCGGACGCGGTACGGGCGGCGATCGGGGTCACCGGGCAGTTCTCGGCGGTGGACAACCTGTTGACGGCCGAGGAGAACCTGATGCTGATGTCGGACCTCAACCACCTTCGCCGTCGGGAGGGGCGGAGGCGGGCGGAGGAACTGCTGCGGCGGTTCGATCTCACGGAGGCGGCGCGCAAGCCGGTCACCACCTTCTCGGGCGGGATGCGGCGCAAGCTCGACCTGGCGATGACGCTGGTCGGCGATCCGCGGGTGATCTTCCTGGACGAGCCGACGACGGGCCTGGATCCGCGGAGCCGGCGGACGATGTGGGAGATCATCCGGGGGCTGGCCGCGGACCACGGGGTGACGATCTTCCTCACCACGCAGTACCTGGAGGAGGCGGACCAACTCGCCGACCGGATCGCGGTCCTGGACGGCGGGCGGATCGTCGCGGAGGGCACGGCCGAGGAGCTCAAGCGGATCGTCCCGGGCGGGCGGATCCGGGTGCAGTTCGCGGACGCCGGCCAACTCGACGCGGCGGCAGCGCTGTTCGGGTACGCGACGGCGGATCCCGAGGCGCTGGGGCTGGATATTCCCGGCGACAACTCGGTGCTCACGGTGAAGGCGGTTCTGGACGCGCTCGACAACGCGTCGGTGCGGGCGGAGTCGCTGGTCGTGGAGACGGCGGACCTGGACGACGTGTTCCTCACGCTGACGGGGGAGGGTGCGCGATGAGCGCTTCGATGAGCTACGTGGTCAGCGACTCGCTGACCATGCTGCGGCGGAACCTGAAGCACGCGCTGCGGTATCCGGCGATGACGTTCTCGGTCGTGTTGATGCCCGTGATGATCCTGCTGCTCTTCAACTACGCCTACGGGGACGCGTTGGGAGCGGGGATCGGGGGCGGGAGCTACATCGACTACGTCACGCCGGGGATCGTGCTGATGGCGGCGACGGCGGGGTCGGTGGCCACGGCGGTCGGCGTGTGCGTCGACATGACCGAGGGGATCGTCAACCGGTTCCGGACGATGGCGATTTCGCGGTCGGCGTTCCTGACGGGGCATGTGGTCGGGAGCCTGATACAGACGGTCATCGCGCTGACCCTGGTGATCGGCGCGGCCTTCGCGATGGGGTTCCGGTCGAGTGCCGGTCCGGTGGAGTGGCTGGCGGCGATCGGGCTCCTGGTCTTCGTGATTCTGGCGCTGACCTGGATCTCGGCGGGGATCGGCCTGGTGTCGAAGACACCGGAGAGCGCGAGCAACACGCCGCTGCCCCTGACGTTCCTGCCGTTCATCGGCAGCGCGATCGTGCCGCCGGACTCGATGCCGACCGCGCTGCGGTGGTTCGCCGAGTACCAGCCGTTCACGCCCATCATCGAGACCCTGCGGGGGTTGTTGATGGGGACGGAGATCGGGAACAGCGCGTGGAGCGCGCTGGCCTGGTGCACCGGGCTGACGCTGGTGGGCTTCTTCTGGTCGAGGAGTGTCTTCTACCGGCGGTGACAGGGGTACGGCCGGTAGGAAGCGGGGCCCGGGTGACTCAAACGTCGCCCGGGCCTTGGTCGCGTTCGGGCCCGAATTGGCAGGGGAGGCAGACGCCCGCACCCGGGGAGGGCGCGGGCGTCCGGGAAACGGTGAGAGTTACCAGCGGTCGATGCCCATGGTCTTGGCGGCGCTGTGGATGGCGTTGTAGTGGGCGATCGACATGTCGGACTTCTTGTCCTTCGGGGGGAGGTTCTTGTCCGCGGCACGGAACTCGTCCCGGGCGGAGGCGAGGAGCGACGTGCCGTAGGAGACGGGGACGTCGGGCTTGCCGTGGACGGGGTGGGACTTGGCGGCGGTCTGGCTGCCGGCCTGGGCGAGGATGCTGCGGGCCTGGTTGTAGGCGGCAGCCTTGACGGTGCTGGGGTTACGGGTCTGGGCGTGCGTGGAGGCGGAGGAGGGAGCGGCGACGGCAGCCGGGGCGGCGGCGGCACCGAGGGCCGCCACGGTCGCAACGGTCACCAGCACGTTTCGCATGGTCGTGTTCATGATGGGTTCGCTACCCCGGAGTTGGTGGTCGAACTCGCCCGCCCTGATGGCAGCGACGAGATCGCGCCATTCGGAGGGGGGTGAGTCGGGCGACGGCAGCCGGCTGGAGGCTGCTGCGCATGTAGATGCCATCGGAGGTGATCGCTACCTCCGGCAGTTGTTGCCGGTGTCTGGGTCAGCCGCAGTCCACGTACATCGAGGCGACCGCGATGGGCGCGTTGCTGCCGGGGTCGGTCAGGTTGGTGGCGCGCCCGTTGGCCCACTTCGCGTCGCCGCCGAGGCCGGATCCGGGGAACAGGCCCACCGAGCAGTCGCCACCGGCAGGCAGCGGCGTGCGCACCGACGCCGCCTGCACCGTCGGCTTGACGTTGGTGATGTCGGAGCCCTGGATCTGCGAGAGCGGAGCCTGCCAGACGATGGTGCCCCGCGCGTTCTTGGCCGAGTACAGGCACACGTTGCCCTTGGCGCACCCGTCCGCGGGCGCAGCCGCAGCCTGCGCGACTGGCCCGAACGCGAGCGGGGCGCCGAGCAGGGCGGCGAAGGCCGCGGAGGCGGCGAGAGTGCGCATGCGTCGCATAAGGATCGTCACTCCTCAAGATGGCGGGCCCCATAGCGAGCCCACGAACCCTCATCTTGTCATGTCCACACCCTCATGTGTGCAGCGCATGCCTCATGTCAGTGCTTCCGCCAGATCATCCACCCCTGCTGCCGGTCGATCCGCTCGACGTACCACGCGGCGGGGCGCTCGGGCCAGGAGGAGTCCGGCTCCTTGCCCTCCGGGGCGGGCGCGGTGACGACCACCGTCGCTGCCGCGGGGATCGGCTGGGTGAGCGGGTCCCGGAACCAGACGCGGCCGCGGTAGACCTCGAAGGCCTGGGTACCGCGCAGCGCCCAGTCGGTGTCCCAGCTGAACACCACGCTGTCGTCCGGGCGGATCCCGGCGCTCCGGGTGAAGCCGGTGGCGGTGCCCTTGCGCCAGTTCGAGTGCGGGTAGCTGATCTGCTCGGTGATGGTGACCGTGGCGTACCCGGCGAACAGCGCCAGCGCGACACCGGCCCAGACCGCCCGGCGCCGGGCGAGCAGTCGCAGCAGCACCACGACGCCGAGCACGGCGAACGCCGCGGCGGTCGTCCGCATGATCCGCAGTGCGCCCCAGTCGTCGGCGAGGAACAGGGCGTCGGGCATGCCCCAGGGGATGAAGAGCTGCGTCCTGAGCAGCGAGCCGGCCGACCGGATCACCGCCTCGCCGAGCACCAGCGTGAGCCCGGCCGCTCCGGCCAGCGCCCCGCCCAGCGTGCGGCGCCGGAACCGGCACAGCACCGCGGCGCCGACCGTGAAGGCCGCCGGGACGAGGTAGGACGCGTAGCGGGCGTACACCCAGTCGTCGATCCGCTTGTCGTCCGGCAGTGCGGCCGCCGCGGCCAGCGCGGTGCCGGCCAGCAGTGCCACCATGACCCCGCCGGTGATCCGGTGCGGGCGCGGGAAGCGCTTGCTGAAGACGGCGAACAGGCAGACGGCGACGGCCAGTCCGCCGATGCCCCAAGTCGAGATGATGAAGTACCAGATCTGGCCGACCGTCCGGGTCAGGGTCCGCCGGGTGGCCTCCGGGTCCGTCAGGCCCTTCCACAGGAAGCCGCCGACGTCGCTGGCCGGCACCGTGAACTGCGCGTGCAGCCACGCGTTCAGCAGTTTGCCGCCCGCGAGGCCCGTGCCCAGCGCGCCGAGGCCCGCGACGACTGTGCGCCAGGGCGCCCAGCGCAGCAGCAGGACGCCGACGAACACCACTGCGGTGACGGCGACGACGACTCCGCCGCGGTCGTGCGTGGCCATCGCGTAGGCGGCGGTCGCGCCCGTCCCGGCGGCGTACCAGGCGCGGCGCCGCAGCGAGCCGTCGCTCAGCCAGCCGTGCATGCAGAGCAGCCACGCGAGGATCAGCACTGGCATGACGGTGTCCGTCATCGCGAACTCGGAGTAGAAGATCAGCGGTGGCAGCAGCGCGGTGGCGGCGGCGAACGCGTAGGCCTGCGGCCGGTCCAGGCCGAGGCGGCGCAGGCCGAGCCAGGCGATGGGCAGGATCAGCGCGTTGAGCAGGGCGTTGGTGCCCAGCACCAGGTGGTAGGCGGTGACGGGGTCGTCGGCGATCCGCAGGGCCGGGGAGACCAGGAGCGGGTAGCCGCCCGGGATGACGACGCCGACGGGCATTTCGGTGATCTGGTGGCCGGCCAGGACCCGGGCGAGGACGAGGTAGGACTCCTCGTCGGGGTGGATGGACGGGTAGCTGAGCTGACGCACGAGGTGGAGCCGGAACAGGACTTCGGCGGCGTACCCGGCGAGCAGGGCCCCCGGCCAGAACCAGCGGCGGGCCGGTCGTCTTCCG
Source organism: Streptomyces kaniharaensis (assembly GCF_009569385.1). Taxonomy (NCBI): domain Bacteria; kingdom Bacillati; phylum Actinomycetota; class Actinomycetes; order Kitasatosporales; family Streptomycetaceae; genus Streptomyces; species Streptomyces kaniharaensis. Next base: position 1,956,352 of record NZ_WBOF01000001.1, on the reverse strand, counting down.
GTGGGCCGTTCCGCCGGTGGTGGCGGCTCGGCTGCGGTGGTTGTGGCCGGGCTTGTGCGTACGGACGTCTGAGGCACTGGACTTGACCCCTCCCTGTACGGCGGGCTCCCGGAGGAGCACCCCCCAAGTCGCACGGCTATATATATCGCCAACCTGCATATGCAGTCCAAAGGATCTTGGGGGTGGGGTGACGGTGAAGTGCGGCTCGGCGTCGCCCAGTCCTGGCGCCACCCCTGATTGTCGAAAAGGCCGGAGCCCGCCACCCGGAAAGGGTGACGGGCTCCGGCCGTTGCCGATCTGTCGGACCGTCAGCGCAGTCGCGACGACGAGAGGATCGACGCGAGGTGCGCCACGACCATCCCCCACGTGATCACCGTGATCCCCGCCACCGCCGCCCGGGTCGGCCCGAGGCCGCCGGCCGCGGCGTCCGCGACGGCCGCCGCGAGCAGCACCAGTGAGGCCTCGATGCCGTTCGTCACCCGGTGGATCTTCAGAACGGACGCGAGCCGACGGGCCGTCGCGATGCCCTGCGAGCGCGGCTGGGTCGACTCCTCGTCGGCCGGCGGCATGCCGCTGCGGGCGCGGGCCACGTCCACCAGGTCCGTCGAGGCCTTCAGCAGCACCACGCCCAGCGCCGCCGCCAGGCCCACCGACACCCACAGCTCCGACCCGCCCCGGGCCGCCCGCACACCCGCGCCGATCATCAGCGCCGCGTCCGCCAGGTAGGCGCCGAGCCGGTCGACGTACACCCCCGCCATGCTGAACCGGCGCTTCCAGCGCGCCACTTCGCCGTCCACACAGTCGAACAGCAGGAACAGCTGGAACAGCACCGCCGCCAGTACGGCCCCCGCCGGGCCGGGTATCAGCAGAGCCGCCCCGCCGCCGACCCCGCAGACCACCATGACCCAGGTGAGGGTGTTCGGCGACACCGAGGTCCGCACCAGCTGCCGGGTCGTCCGCAGCGACAGGCGGCGCATGTACAGCCGGCCCGCCCAGTGCTCACCGTTGCGACTCTGCAGCTTGGCCTGCGGCTGGCACACCTCGCGCAGTTCCGAAAGCGCCGGAGCAGCCACCATGACGATTCCCTCCACCTGTCCCGAACCCTGTCCTGATCCCCGTCCCGAAACGATCACCGTGGAGCGGCGACCGGGAACGATCACACAGGGTAGGGCCTGTCTTGACCTCCTCCGCACGCGGACCTTGGATCGTGGCATGGAGATCCGACGCATCACCGACGCCGCCGACGTCCACGCCGCCGGGCACCTCTTCGACGCGCCCCCGCTGCCCGACGCGACCGCCCGCTTCCTCGCCGACGACCGCCACCACCTGCTCATCGCCTACACCGACGACGGCACACCGGCGGGCATGGTCACCGGCGTCGAGACCACCCACCCCGACAAGGGCACCGAACTCTTCCTCTACGAGCTCGGCGTCGACGAACCGCACCGGGGCCACGGCATCGGCCGCGCCCTGATCGCCGCGCTCGCCGACCTCGCCCGCGAGCGCGGCTGCCACGCCATGTGGACCGTCACCGAGGAGGACAACCCGGCCGCCCGGGCCACCTACCGCGCCGCCGGCGGCGATCCGGAGCCGCGGCAGGTGGTGTACGCCTGGGACTTCACGGCCGGGCGCTGACCGTCCGTGCTCCTACCGTCCGAGCTCTGACCGTGCCGACGCCGATCGTTCCGGCGCTGATCGTCTGTGCTGTGATCATCCGTGCTGTGATCACGCCATCACCACGGACGGCACCGGCGCGCCGCCCCGGTGCAGCCACGCCCGCTCGGCGGCGGACCAGACCCCCGAGGTCAGCAGGTACAGCGCCGCCGCCAGCGGCACCAGCGCCGCGAACAGCACCGTGCCGAACGACAGGTACGGCAGGAACGCCGTCCCCGCCTGCGCGCTCGGCTGCGCCGCCGCCGCACGCCGGGCCCGCCGGAAGTTGATGTACGCCACGGCCGCCAGCCCGGCGTACAGCACCCCGAACACCGCCAGCTGCCCGGCGCCCTGCGCGCTCCCGACGTGCAGGCCGAGCGGGGCGCCGAACAGGGTGTGGTCGAGCAGGTCGTTCGGGGTGGTGAACAGGCGGTACATCACCGAGAAGAACGGGATCTGCACCAGCGCCGGCAGACAGCCCGCGGCCGGCGACACCTGCTCCTTCTGGTGCAGCTCCGCCAGCGCCTCGCGGAGCTTCTCCGGGCGGTTCTTGTGCTTGCGGTTCAGCTCGGCGATCTTCGGCGCGAGCCGCGCCCGCGCCTTCTCCCCGCGCGCCGCCGCCCGCGCCAGCGGGTGCAGGGCGAGGCGGACGGCGACGGTGAACAGGACGATCGCGAGCGCGGTAGGGACGACGTGGGCGAGCGCGGCGACGACGGTGTGCGCCACGGCGACGGCCGGGTCGAGAACGGCGAGAACGGACATGGTGAAGCGAGCCCTCCGGGGTCTCGGGAATGAGTGATCGGCGGAGGGCGGCCGCGCAGGACGGCGGAAGAACTGAGGACTACGCGGCCGCCTGGGCCGCACCCGGTGCCCTGGGGCGTCGCCGGCCCCGGGCGTCCGGATCACGCTGCGACAGGAAGGCCGTACGGAACGCCCGGCGCCGCAGCACACCGTCGCGCACCGCCGCGGGCGCCCGCGCCCCCAGCAACCGTGCCCCGGCCAGCGTCCCCGCGACGGCCCCGGCCAGCAGCACCACGGCCGCGACCGCCGCCGCCGACGCGAGCGTCCCGCCTTCGGCAGACATCTCCCCGGTCAGCACCCGGAGCAGGCCGAGCAGCATCGCGACAACCGCCATGACGCGCTCCCTCCTCGGTCTCTGCCGGCTTCATTGGGTTCCGGACGTTGATGACGATCCTACGATCTGCCGGGTTCCCCCTTCGAACCGTAAATCCCTCACGGGGCATCCATCGCGTACACCCACGCGCGCGTGCCGCCGTCCGCCTCCGACGCCAGCCACACCGTGGCGCTGAGGCGCTTGCTGTGACCGGGCAGCGGCTCGGCGAGGAACGACCCGTCCCGCAACGCCCCGGCCCCACCCGGATCCGGCGCCCCGGCCTGCTGGAACCCTCGCCGCGGGAGGTCGTCGAGGGGCCGCTTGCCGCTAGGCCTCACCGTGATCCCCAGCCCGGCCAGGAACCCCGCCTCCTCACCCGGCGGCAACCGGAACGAGAGCACGGCCAGGTCGTCCTGGAACCCCTTCTGGTACGCCCACCGCAACTCGCTCGCCGACCCGGGCGGCCGAACCCGCGTGAACTCCACGACCTGGGACGACGGCCCTTCGCTGCTCCAGCCCGTTCCCCGCGTGGAATCGGTGAACAACCACACCGACACCGCCACGCATGCACCTGCGACCGCCACCACCGTGAGCGAGAGCACGACGAGGACGCGAACCCACCGACGCCCCCGCTGCCGCGAACCCGTCCTCACCGAGCCTGCCTCCCCGGATCCGAGACCGTTCCGTCACGGTCCGCGTTCCGCTCACCGGTGCCGGCGGGCTGGACGGGCGAGCCGCCGCTGCCGGTCCAGGTCGACGGGGTGCTTCGCCCGTTGACGTCGTACTCCTGAGCCAGACCGGTTTGGTGAAGCTTCGCCATGTCGGCATCCGTGATGTTCATACCTGCGATGTCCGTCGACTTCCCTGGATCCCAGTTGTAGCGGTCCCACACGTTGACCTGGTACTGCGTGGAAACCACCGGTTTCCCGTCCTGTCCCGGCTTCACCGTGACAACGCCCGAGACGACACAGGCCTGACTGCCTATGGCCTTGAACCAGTTCGACTGCTGCTCCGGGTCGAAGGTGAAGTCGTTCGCGTGGTTGCGCTCCGTCTCCACGGGTATCGCGACCGGCGAACCGCCTGCCTTCTGGTAGGCGTCCAGGGCAGTCTGCCGCCACTCGGACTCCTTCTCGGACAGGAGACCCTCGATGTGCGCGCGAAATCTCGGGTCGTCGCGCATCATGCGGTCCACGTCCACGGTCAGCGGCTGCCCGCTGCCGTCGAGGTAGTGGAGCATGTGCCGCGCCGCGTCCTCGTTCCCTGAGAACGTGCCGCCCGCGACGAGCCCGTAGGCCGTCAGCTGGGCTTTCCGGTCGTCTGCGCCGGGCTCCCGGACGTGGTACGGCCCGGCGCCGTCATTGGGTGCCCTCCACTGGTACGTCGGATCGAGCACCCCCTTCGCGACCAGTCCGTTCGGGTCCATTTCGAGGAGCTGCGCCCGAACAGCGGGGTCGAGGGCGGCCCACCAGCCCGGCACGTCCTTGCGGTCCCCGGGCATGCCGATCGCACGTATGACATCGTCCTTGGCGTTCTGCACGCCGTCGGGATGCGTCGCCGGATCGACCTCCTCGGGGTTGAGGGCGCGCAGGGCGGTCGCCATCGCGGAGTCCGCTTCGGTGGCCGCGGCCACGGCGGCGGTCATGACCTGGACGTGGTGCTGGACCTCGTCCCACTTCCGCTTCTGGTACGCGATCGCCTCGGGGTCGTTGCGCTCCTCTGGCGGCAATCCGGGCAGCGTGACCGCGCCGCCCTCGGCCACGGTCGCTCCCAGGGCCTCGGCGTCGCCGATCGCCCGGAGCAGATTCTGCTTGGCTTCGGCGAAGGCCGTCTTGGCGCGGTGCAGTGCGGCGGAGATGGCCAGCGCCTCGAAGTGAAAGGCGTGCAACTCGTCAGCCAGCAGCTCGATCTCACGCACCGCCTCGTTGGCCGCCGCGCCGGTCCACGGCCGGTTCGCAGCGGACGGGGAGGAGTAGGGGCCGCCGCCCGCCAAGGGGTGGAGGACGCCGGACCGGACCTGGGAACCGAGCTGTTCCACGTGGCCGGATACGCCGCTCCAGGTGTCGCCCGCGTGGTCGAGGGAGTCGAAGGAGGCTTGACGGAGCTGGGCGAAGGTCACCACGGGCTCACGGTCCCTTGAACGAGGTGGCGGCGGAGTTGTCGGCGGCACGGTAGCCCCGGGCAGTGGCGTCGAGACGATCGGCGGCCAGGCCGAGCCGGTTGTCGAGGCTGGTCCAGCGGGACTTCCACCAGGTGAGCGCCTGCGACAGGGCGGGTCCGCCGGCCCACCCGTCCGCCAGCGCCTGGACTGCTGCCGCCGTGTCCGGCTCGGCACGGGTGACGGAGCTCTTCAGCTCGCCGCGCAGCCGGCGCGATTCGCTGGCGGCCTGCTGGAGTACCGCCGGCTGTACGAGGACGGGGGCGCCCGAGCTCTCGGCGCCCGCCCACGGTCCGGTGGTGCGGTGCGGGGCGAGCGGTCCCGCTGTCGGTGGACTGTCCTGGCCGTACAGCCAGGGGTTCTGGTCCTTCTCGCTGGTGTCGGCCACGGCAGGGCCCCCCTCAAATCGAACGATTGTGCCTGAACCTATCGGACACATCGGGGCCGGGAGGCGGAGTTGCGCGGACGCGAGGTGTAGCCGTGTGTGCTACGCGGGGCTACCGTGGAGGGATGAAGACGATTACCCAGCGGGAGTTCCGGAACAACTCCGCCGCGGTGATGGACGCGGTGGAGGCGGGGGAGACCTTCCACATCACCAGGAACGGGGTCGAGGTCGCGGAGCTGCGCCCGGTGTCGGGACGGCGCCGGCTGACGGCGGAGGAACTGGTGGCGCGGCACGTGAAGCTGCCGCGGGTGGACTACCAGCAGATGCGCAAGGAGGCCGAGGAGTACTTCGGCCCGGAGGAACTGGTGGGGGACGAGGGCGACGACCCGTTCGAGCGGCGTCGTGGCTGAGCGTCGCCGGTCGGCCCGGCGGCGGCCGGCCGGCGTGCTCGACACCTGCGTGTACATCGACCTGGCGCTGCTCAGCCCGGCCGATCTGCCGGCCGTGCCGGAGCTGACCGCGATCACCTTCGCCGAACTGCAGCAGGGCGTGTCGATGGCCCGCGACCCGGTCAGCCGCGCGTCCCGGCTGGAGGTGCTGGGCGCGGCGATGGCCGACTTCGACCCGCTGCCGTTCGACGCGGCCGCCGCCGCCCGGTACGGCACCCTCGTCACCCTCACCATCGCGGCAGGCCGCCAGCCGCGGCCGCGCCGGATCGACCTGATGATCGCCGCGGTCGCCTCCGCGCACGGCCTGCCGCTGTACACCCGCAACGTGGCGGACTTCCGGGGCCTGGGATCCGCGGTGGAGATCATCGGCGTCTGACGGCCGCCGCCGCGCTCGCCTCCGTTCAGGCCAGCCGGACGGTCGAGCCCGTGGCGGCGGAGGTGCGGGCGGCTTCGAGGATGGTGAGGGTGGCCACCGCGTCGCGCGGGTCGACGGGCGGCGGGGTGCCGGGGGCGGTCAGGGCGGTGGCGATGGCGGCGTAGTAGGCGGGGTAGTCGCCGGGGTCGGTGGGGAGGGTGATCGCGGACTCGTCGGTGCCGAGGGTGCCGTAGTGGACGGGCTGGTCGACGCCCCAGGGGTGGGTGCCGTCGGGGCGGAGGCCTGCGCGGAGGTCGGACTCCTGCGGGTCCATGCCGGACTTGACGTAGCCGGCGGTGTCGCCGAGCACCCGCATCCGGGGGCCGAGCAGCGGGGTGAGGGCGCTGGTCCACAGGTGTGAGCGGGTGCCGGAGGCGTGCGTGAGGGCGAGGAAGGCGTCGTCGTCGACTACCGCGCCGTCCCGGAGGACGTCGATCTCCGCGTACACCGACTCGACCGGCCCGAACAGGGTGAGCGCCTGGTCGACGAGGTGGCTGCCCAGGTCGTACAGGGTGCCGCCGGCCTCGGCGGGGTCGGCGAGCTCGCGCCAGCCGGGCTTGGGCTTGGGGCGGAACCGTTCGAAGCGGGACTCGAAGCGGTGCACCCGGCCGAGCGCGCCGCCGCGGACCAGCCGGGCGGCGGTGAGGAAGTCGCCGTCCCAGCGCCGGTTCTGGAAGACCGACAGCAGGACGTTCTGCGACTCGGCGAGCCGGCACAGCTCCAGCGCCTCGTCGGCGGTGCCGGCCAGTGGCTTGTCGACGACGGTGGCCAGCCCGGCGCGCAGGGCGGCGCGGGCGAGCGGGGCGTGGGTGCGGTTGGGGGTGGCGATGACGACGAGGTCGAGCGCGGCCGGATCGGCCAGCAGCTGCTCGGGGGTGTCGACCGCGCGGGCGTCGGGGTGTTCGCGGTGCAGCTGGGCGCGGCGCTCCGGGTTGGCCGTCACCACGGCGTCCAGCCGCAGCCCGGGCGTGGTGGCGATGAGCGGGGCGTGGAAGGCGGAGCCGGCCAGGCCGTAGCCGATCAGGCCGACGCGGATGGGGGTCTCGGGGCTCATGCGCCCACTCAATCACGTGGTGCCCGGTTGCTCCCGGTTTCACCGGAGGGGTCGGGGAAGACGGCCTGCGCGTGGTCGGGGCGGTCCAGGCGCAACTGCCTGGCCGTATTCCGGCGGGCGGGACGTGATGCCGTCGGCCTGGCGTGCGGATTAGGCTGTGCCGCGTCAGGGCCATCGCAAGACGTTGCAACACTTCGGGAGACACGCACGTGGCAGAGCGCAAGCCCATCGAGTCCTGGCTGACCGACATGGACGGGGTCCTCATCCACGAGGGCACGCCCGTCCCCGGCGCGGAGGAGTTCCTGCGTCGGCTGCGGGAGTCCGGCAAGCCGTTCCTGGTCCTCACCAACAACTCGATCTACACCCCGCGCGACCTCAGCGCCCGCCTGGCCGGCATGGGCCTGGAGGTGCCGGAGGAGTGCATCTGGACCTCGGCCCTGGCCACCGCCAAGTTCCTCAAGGGCCAGCGCCCGGGCGGCACCGCGTACGTGATCGGCGAGGCGGGCCTCACCACCGCGCTGTACCAGGCCGGTTACGTGCTGACCGACAACAACCCGGACTACGTCGTCCTCGGCGAGACCCGCACCTACAGCTTCGAAGCGCTGACCAAGGCGATCCGCCTGATCAACCAGGGTGCCCGGTTCATCTGCACCAACCCGGACGAGACCGGCCCGTCCACCGAGGGCGTGCTGCCGGCCACCGGCTCGGTCGCGGCGCTGATCACCAAGGCGACCGGCGTCGAGCCGTACTTCGTGGGCAAGCCCAACCCGCTGATGATGCGGGAGGCGCTGAACACCGCCGGCGCCCACTCCGAGTCCGCCGTGATGATCGGCGACCGGATGGACACCGACATCGTCGCGGGCATGGAGGCCGGCATGGAGACCATCCTGGTGCTCACCGGCCTCACCGCCGCCGCCGACGTGGAGCGCTTCCCGTACCGGCCGACCCGGGTGGTCAAGTCGGTCGCGGACCTGGTCGACCTGGTCTAGCGTCCGCGCTGCCGTCACGGGCCCCGTTCCGGCCGATGGCCGGGGCGGGCCCCGTTCGTCCGGTTCCGCACCGAGTTCCGCGCCGAGTTCCCCGTCGAGTGGGCCACTACCACCGAACCCACCTACGACCGTCAGTGTCAGTGGGCCTGTGTAGCGTTCGGGGTGAAAGAGGGCATGCGGCCCGAAGGCCGCGGTGTGGGAGGTAGATGTCGTGACGGACACGGTCGAGGCGGGCGTGGTCGAGGCCGGCGCGGGCGGCGGGCTGGAGCTGCCCGAGTCGTGGCGCGCGGTGCTGGGCGCCGAGACGGAGAAGCCGTACTTCGCCGAGCTGGCGGCCTTCGTGGCGGCCCAGCGCGCGGAGCACCAGGTGTTCCCGCCGAGCGGCCAGGAGTTCGCCGCGCTGGAGGCCACGCCGTACGAGAAGGTCCGCGTGCTCGTGCTCGGCCAGGACCCGTACCACGACGACGGCCAGGCCCACGGCATGAGCTTCTCGGTGCTGCCCGGCACCAAGACGCCGCCGTCGCTGCGCAACATCTTCAAGGAGCTGGACGCCGACCTCGGCATCCCGGCGCCGGACAACGGCTACCTGATGCACTGGGCCGAGCAGGGCGTGCTGCTGCTCAACGCGGTGCTCACGGTGCGCGCGCACGAGGCCAACTCGCACAAGGCGAAGGGCTGGGAGAAGTTCACCGACGCCGTGATCAAGGCGGTGAGCGAGCGCGACGAGCCGGTGGTCTTCGTGCTGTGGGGCAACTACGCGAAGAAGAAGCTGCCGCTGATCGACACGTCCAAGCACGTGGTGGTGCAGGGCGCGCACCCGTCGCCGCTGTCGGCCAAGCTGTTCTTCGGCAGCCGTCCGTTCTCGCAGATCAACGCGGCGCTGGACGGGTTCGGCGTCGAGCCGATCGACTGGCAGGTGCCCAACATCAAGCAGAGCTGACCACGCGGCGCACCGGGCGGAGGGACGGGCGGGGCGAACGGGCGGGCGTCACCCGTCCGTTCGTGGTCATCCGTTGTTCACCGACGGTGGCCGCCGGCCTGCGCGCGGTGTGCTTAGCTGGTGCCCGACCCTGTCGCCGGACGGGGTCTGGGAGGGCGGATCGTGCGCCGAGTAGGGCGGATTGCGGGTGTCCGATGGGCCGTGGGGGCGGCCCTGGTGGGGTTGTTGGCGGGTGCCGCGGGCTGTGGCGGGTCGACGGGGGGATCGGCCGGCGGCGCGACGGCCGCGCCGAGCGCCGCCATGCCGATGCCCACGCCCACCCCGGCGGACGGCGACGGCTCCGGCCTCGCGCAGCTCCCCGGCCAGGCCTTCTACGTCTCCGACCGGACCTCCGCCGCCCGCCAGTTGGCGGATCTGCGCGGCCAGGGCCGGACGGCGGAAGCGGACGCGCTGCTCAGGATCGCCGCCCAGCCCTCCTCGCAGTGGCTCGGCGAGGAGGCGGCCAGGGGCATCGCGGAGCAGGTGAGCCGCCGAGCCGCCGAGTCGGACCGGACGCCGGTCTTCGTCGCCTACAACATCCCGCACCGCGACTGCGGCCTCTACTCGGCCGGCGGCGCGGCCGACGCAGCCTCCTACCGGTCCTGGATCACCGGCGTCGCGGAGGCGCTCGGCGACCGCAGGGCCTGGGTGGTCCTGGAGCCGGACGCGGTCGCGCACACCTTGGACTCCTGCGGGGTCAAGGGCGACGTCGCCGCCGAGCGGTACGGCCTGCTGGCCTTCGCCGTCCAGGAGTTGAAGAAGCGTCCGCAGGTGCGGGTCTACCTGGACGCGGGCAACCCCGGCTGGGCACAGGATCCTTCGGCGATGGCGGAGGCGTTGCGCAGGTCCGGGATCGGCGCGGCGGACGGCTTCGCGGTGAACGTCTCGAACTTCTACGGCACCGACCGCGACGCGGAGTACGGCGGCCGGCTCTCCGCCGCGCTGGGCGGGAAGCACTTCGTCATCGACACCAGCCGCAACGGCAACGGCCCGCTGGGCGGCGACGCCTGGTGCAACCCGCCGGGCCGTGCGCTCGGCGATCCGCCGACCGCCGACACCGGCCGGCCCGGGGTGGACGCCTACCTGTGGATCAAGAATCCGGGCGAGTCCGACGGCGAGTGCGGCCGCGGCGAGCCCCGGGCGGGCGAGTTCTGGCTGCCGTACGCGCTGGGGCTGGCGAGGGCGGCCCGCTGAGCAACGCCGACGGGCCGCCCTGAACGCCTACCCGGTGACCTGGATCCAGCGCGCCAGCGACGGCGTCCCGGCGGCGTCCGTCAGGAACAGCATGTACCAGCCGGGCGGCAGCAGATTGGGGTTGTCCGGCAGGGTGAGCGAGACGCCGTCGGCCGTGCGCCCGGTGATGTCCAGGGCCACCGAGCGCTGGTCGACGTCGGTCACGTGGGTGACCGAACTCGGCCGGATCAGCTTGGCGGTGGCGACCGCCTCCGGCCGCGCGGCGCCGACCCGGACGGTGCTGCCGAGCTTCGCGCCCTCCGGGACGGCGGTGAGCTGCGGGCGGTCACCGTGGAACAGGTACGCCGGGGTGTAGATCTCGATCCGCTGCTCGAAGCCGCCCGGCGTGGTGTTGGCCTCGTCCGCGAAGAGCGGGTTGGAGCCGAGGACGGCGACCCGGCCGTCCGGGAGCAGCAGCGCCTCGGAGTGGTAGTTGCGGCCGACGGCCGGCTCGGCGGCGGTGGTGAAGGCGTTGGTGTCCGGGTGGTACACCTGCGCCTTGAGCAGGTCGCTGCCGCTCTTGCCGCGGTAGCCGCTGGAGCCGCCCGTGGTGAACACGGTGTCGTCCGGCAGGATCACGCTGTTGAGGTAGCGGGTGCCGCCGGCCGGCAGGTCCGGGCCGGGGGTGAAGGCGGGCTTGGCGGCGGAGAGGTCGGCGATGTCGGTGCGGGCGGTGGACAGCGGCGACTCGCCGACGCCCCCGCCGCCGAGCACCATGACCTTCTGCGCCTGCGCGGGCGGCAGCAGCACCGAGGAGGAGGTCTCGGTCAGGGCCGGGTCGCGCAGGCCGGGGACGGGCTGGAAGGTGTTGTCCGCGAGGTCCCACAGGCCGGGTTCGCGGCCCTTGTCGGCCGGGCCGTAGCCGGCGTTGGAGCCGGAGTAGAAGAGCTTGCCCGAGGTGGTCAGGAAGATCGAGGGGTAGGTGGGGAAGTACCGGTCGGGGGCCTTGGCCCAGGTCTTGTTCTTCGGGTCGTAGATCTCGTTGTCGTTGCCGTTGAGGATCTGCCCGGTGTCGTCCAGCCCGGAGACGGTGACCACCCGGCCGTCACCGAGCCCGGTCAGGGTCGGGTACCACCGGGCGTGTGCCATGTCGGTGACCTGCTCGTACAGTTCGGTGTCCGGGTTGAACTCGAACGCCGAGCGGATGCCCTGGTACTCCTGCTTCTCCAGGGTCATCTTGTCGCTCATGCCGTACAGGTTGTGGGCGTCGACGGAGGTCAGGCCCTTGATCCGGTACTGGGCGCGGCCATCGGTCACGTAGTCCCCGCCCTCGCCGACGGCCTCGACGAAGACGTGCTGCTCGCTGGCCGTGACGACGGTCCGGCTGCCGGAACCGGTCTTGACCGCGGCCGGGACGGTCACCGGGGCGGTGGTGGCGTACTCGCGGCCGTTCGAGGCGACGAAGACGGTGCCCTTGGGGAACGTCCGGGCGCGGTCGGGGCTCTCGTTGCGCACCCGCATGGTGCCGGCGGCCTTCTTCACCGCGCCGTCGAGCTTCTCGTAGCGCTGGGTGCCGCCGGCGACCAGCAGCCGTCCGTCGGGCAGCGAGGTGTGGCCGCCGCAGAACATGTCGTCCGGGGTGGGTATCAGCTTGTAGGTGTTGCCGGCAGGATCCCAGAGCAGGCTCTTGAAGGTGCCCGCGTTGAAGTGCTTCTCGTCGTTGCCGGAGCCGGCCACGATGAGCACCTTGCCGGTGCGCAGCAGCGAGGCGTGGACGGCGTTGACCCGGAAGTCGGCGGGCAGGGTGAGGGTCTGCCAGTGGCCGTACTCGGCCTTGTACTCGGCGCGGTTGATCACGTACTGGTGGTACTGGTCGGTGGCGAAGCCGAGGACGGCCGGCGCGTTCATCCCGGCGACGGTCAGTGCGACCGTGCTGCCGAGGGCGTAGCGCCTGGTCCGGCCGGCGTTGTGGATCTTCACGGTGGTCGGTCCCCTCGTGAGGCGGGCTCAGCGGATGGTGGTGGGCGCGGCGTGCTCGGGCGTGCCGGGCAGCGGCGGCTTTCTGAGCTCGACGGTGGGCTGGTCGAGCGGGGCCGCCGGCCTCCGGAGCTCGACGGTGGGCGAGTCCAGCGGGCCCGGCCGGTCGGGACGGCCGCGTCGGTTGTGACGGTCGAGTCGGACGACCGGGGCCGCCGGGTGGCCGCCGGTGACGGTGAGGGTGGCGGTGGGCCGGGCGCGGCGTCGGCGGACGGCGTCGGCGGCCAGCACCAGCATCGGCAGCACCGTCAGGAACACGGCGATGAACGCCCAGGTGCGCATGGCCGCATGGTCGTACCCGGTGAAGAAGGACGCGGTGATCGCGCCGCCGAACACCAGCGTCCAGAACAGGTGCAGCCGGAAGGTGGCGAACCGGTCAGGGCTGGCCGCGTCGCCCTTCGGTGTGACGACGAAGCGGCTGCGCCGCCGCAGCACCGCCTGCACCAGCGAGGCCGCGTAGACCGGGCCGCAGAGCGCCGACATCACCATGCCGGCGACCCCGGAGGAGCCGGCCGGCTCGTGCGGGCTCACGTTGTGCTTGCGGTTCCAGGTGTAGAGCAGGACCTGGAGGGCGGCGGCGTCGCTGTAGAGCATCATCCAGATCTCGGAGGAGACGTGGACGCCGGAGGCCCCGAAGACCAGGTAGAGCACGCTGGACAGGCCGCCGAGCAGCCAGGTCAGCGCGGCCATCGGGTAGAAGCACACCATCAGCGTGTAGTTGAGCAGCCGCCCGGGCGAGAGCTTCCAGAGCACCCGCCAGTACTGGGTGAGCAGGGTCTCGTAGGTGCCGCGGCTCCAGCGCAGTTGCTGCGAGAAGAAGTCGGTCCAGGAGGACGGGCCTTCGCCGACGGCGAGAACGTCCGGGGTGTAGACGGACTTCCAGCGTGCACCGCTGTCGGGGTTTCGGCTGTGGTGGAACTCCAGACCGGTCGCCATATCCTCCGTGATGGAGTCGGACAACCCGCCGATCGACTGGAGCGCGCGGATTCGTACCGCGTTGTTGGTGCCCACGAACATCGGTGCGCCGTAACGGTTTCCGGCGCGCTGGATGAGCGCGTGGAAGAGGTACTGCTGGCTCTCGGAGAATTTGGTGACCGACGAGCCGGAGCTCCGGTAGTTCCCGTACACCTGGGGTCCGACCACGAATGCCACGTCGGGATCCCGGAAGTAGCCGAGCATGCGTTCGCAGATGTCCGGCAGCGGGACGTGGTCGGTGTCGACGGCGACCCAGAAGTCGTAGTCGTCGCCGTGCGCCTGGAGCCAGGCGTTGTAGTTGCCGTGCTTGCTCTTGGCGCGAAACCGGCCCTTGGGCTGGTTCCAGTGCGGCCGGCCGAGGCGGCTGAAGTGGCGGACGCCCAGCTCGGCGCAGAGCGCGCGCATCGTGGGATCGTTCCCCTCGTCCAACAGCCAGACGTCGTACGGGCCTTCGTGCCGCACGTTGCGCGCGGCGAAGAGGGTGGCCCGGACCATCTCCGGCGGCTCCTTGCCGGGCACGCAGGTGGTCAGGAACGCGACCCGGGTGCCCCGTTCGGGCGTGACGGGTACCGGGTCGCGGGCGACGAGGGTCGCGTGGGTGTTGGAGACGACGTTGACCAGCCGGAACACCTCGACGACGGCGATGATCCCGATCATCACCTTGTCGCAGACCAGCACCCAGGCGTGCTCCTCCCCGGGGCGCTCGGGCCAGTGCTCCGGTAACAGCAGCCAGATGAGCAGCACCGCCTCCACCACCGGGGCGGCCATCAGCAGCAGGGCCGCGCGGATCCGGTGCGGCTCGCGGCGCAGCAGGCTGCGGTACCGGACGCGGTACGGTTCGCCGTCCGCTCCGCTCGTGGGGCCGTCGTTCGGGTGGACGCCTTCGTCGGGGTCGACGGCCGCGCCGGCGAGTCGGCTGAAGTGGGCGTAGTCGTAAGGGGCTTCGGGGACGGGAACGGTGGCCAGGGCGCCGTCGGCCTCTGCGCCGTCTCGTCCGTGGGCCGTCCCGGCGTTTCGCTGGCGCGAGAACGGCATCGTCATGTTCTACTCCCCCCGGAGTGCTGCTTGGTCTTGCTGTGCCGTGCCGTCGAGTCGCCCGGGCAGAACACGGCCCGGCGAACTGCGGTCTTTCAGGCAGTTTCCGGGCCGTTCAGCGCGTGAATGCGTGGGCAATCGATTGAATTGTGCGGCGGTGCGGTGGCTGCGAAATGCAGGATCCCGCGCACTCCCAGCTTCCCCTCCGGGTGCGCGAGATCCTGGACATGCCCAACTCTCGCTGAGGGCACCGGAGATCGCAACCGGTACTGGAAATGATCAGCACGCAAGCATGAAGATACTATGGTTCTAAGCCAACCTGGGGGCGGGTGGTGATATTGACACCGGTTTAACACTCCGAGCGCGCCCCGGGTGTCGAAAGGACATGCGAAGGCCGGACCTCCGAGGAGGTCCGGCCTTCGCATCAGTCGGGCTCGGTCAGCCGGCCGTGCCCAGGAACGCCTCCCACCCGCCTGCCGGCGCCTGGCCGACGTTGAGCGTGCGCAGCTTGCGCAGGGTGGACTGGTCCTGCACCTCCAGCCACTCGACCAGCTGCTTGAAGGAGACCAGCCGCACGTCCGGCTTGGCGGCGACGGCCTTGAGCGTCTCCTCGACGGCGTCCATGTAGATGCCGCCGTTCCACTGCTCGAAGTGGTTGCCGATGAAGAACGGCGCCCGGTTGCTGTTGTAGGCGCGCTCGAAGCCGGCCAGGTAGGAGTCCCGGGCCTGGGTGCGCCAGTCGTTGTACTTGGCCGGGTCGCCCTTGGTGCTGCCGCCGGACTGGTTGGCCAGGATGTTGTAGTCCATCGACAGCACCTGGAAGGTGTGTCCGGGGAAGGGGATGGACTGCAGCGGGAAGTCCCAGACCTTGCCGTCCTGCACCTTCTGCGGCCATATCTGCAGCCCGCCGGAGGAGCTGGCGTCGTACTTCCAGCCCAGCTTCGCGGCGGTCGGCAGAAGCGCCTTCTGCCCCTCCAGGCACGGCGTACGGCCGCCGATGAGCTCCTTCTTGTAGTCGAACGGGAGCGGATCGACGTCGGTGAAGCCGGTGTTGGTCTTCCACTGCGTCACGAACCCGATCGCCTGGTCGATCTCGCTCTGCCAGTCCTCCGGGGTCCACATGTTGACCCCGTTCTTGTCGGGGCGGCTGGAGCAGAAGTGCCCGTTGAAGTGGGTGCCGATCTCGTGGCCGGCCAGCCAGGCCTGACTGATCAGCTTGAGGGTGCTCTTGACCGCGCCCTCTGACAGGAACGGGATGTCGGAGGCGCCGACCGAGTGCTTCGGCGGGTGGTACAGGTCGGCCTTGCCCTTGGGCAGGGCGTAGATCCCGGAGAGGAAGAAGGTCATCGTGGCCTTGTACTGCTCCGCCAGCTTGAGGAAGCGGGGGAACTGGCCGTCGTCGGTGCCGCCCGCGCCGTCCCAGGAGAAGACGACGAACTGCGGCGGCTTCTCACCCGGCTTGAGCTTCTCGGGCTTCGGCTGGTTCGGCTGCGGGCCGGTGTCCGCGTTCGAACCGTCACCGATCGGCGTGCCCTTGGGGACCGTGACCTTGGTCGGGTCCGGGGTGGCCGGCGGGACGGGCTCGGTGTTGCCGCCGGTGGGTGAGGAGCCCGGTCCCGAGCCGGTCCCGCCGCTGGAGCAGGCCGTGACTGCGCCGAGAGCCGCGGTCGCCGCGGTGGCACTGAGCACGGTTCTGCGCGAGATGCTGGTCATGGTCTCCCCTGGGTGCCGACGGCCGGTGGTGCGGGCAGCGCCGGGCGGTACCGGTCGAATCGGGCAATTGACAAGTATTCCGGCGCTGCTTGGCATGCGGACGCGACGGCTGCCGAGGTCGCCGGTCCGACGAGAGTCAACACGCCGACCGCACCCGACCCGGCTGCGGGAACGCGTGCTCTGTTGCGGTCCTGTGACGCTCGGCGCCTTCGCGCACTGCCAGATCAGTACGGTACCGCCGGGCGACCGGGGCCGGTCAGAGCTCCGGTCAGAGCGCGGCGAGTCGCCGGTTGCGTCGTACTATTCGCGCGATGGCGGTGCTGACGGTGGTGGCGGCCGCGCAGGAGACCCCCATGCTCAGCCACGCGGTGTCGAACCAGTGGCTGTTCAGCCAGCCCAGCGTCACGATGTACGCGGCCCAGACCAGCGCCGCCAGCGCCGACCAGTGCAGGAACCGGTGCGGATGGGCGCAGGAGTGGCCGATCGCCAGGTCGAGGACGGTCCGCCCGCCCGGCACGAACCGGGCGATCACCACCATCGCGGCGGCCGCCCCGCGCGGCCGTTCGACCAGCGCCTGCTGGACCCGGGACACGCTGGCCGCGAGCTGCGGGCGCCGGGTGAGCCGCCGCTGGAGCAGCGGGGCGCCGCGTCGGGCGAGGTGCAGCATCAGGAGGTCGCCGAGGAACGACGACACCGCCACCCCGAGGCCGAGCAGCACCGGGGCGCCGTCGATCTGCGCCGTCTTGAGCACGGCCAGGATGACCAGCGTGCCGCTCGGGATGAAGGGGAGCAGGGCGTCGCCGAGTACGGCGAACAGCGCCAGGGCGCAGATCCACGAGGATCCGATCGCCGCCACGAAGTTCAAGGCCCGTACTCCCTCCACGCCGCCCGGGGGAGCAGGTGGCTGCTGGGGTCAACGCTAGCGCCTCGACTGTTGACGCCATGAAGCACCCCGGGTATGCGCGGGATCACGGTGAGGAGACGAACGCGCCGCCGCCGGCGGCACCCGGGGTGGTCGTGATCCGTGTCACACTCCGCGCGGAATGGAAGTGGAATGGAACGAGCCCCCGGAGCGGGGTTGCCACTCCGGGGGCTCGCATGGATCGATCGGCACTGGTCCAGCCCGACGACCTTGTCGACGGAGCGCGGATCCCATCGAGCCTCGCTCCTGGTCACCAGCCTGCCGGACTCCGGCCGCCGATCGCGAGCCCTGCGGGTGGCGACTTCCCGCTCTGGCGTGAAGTCGCCACCCGTGTTCACCCGCTGGCTCTCCGTCAGCCGAACGGCCGGTCGGCGGCACGCCGGCCGTACGTCCGCCCGCAGGGGTGTGCTGCGGCACACCCCCGGACGGGAACAGCGAACCCGGACGCACGGTTGACGCCGATCGGCAGCAGTGACCGACACGACCGGAAGGGCGGACGGCATGACCACCGAGGACCAGCAGGCACACGACACCGAGCCGCCCGCCCACCCGGCGATCCGCGGCACAGCCCGCGGCACCGCGCCCGCCCCGCTCTCGATCCTCGACCTGGCCACCGTCGGTGTCGGCTACACGCCCGCCGAGGCGCTGGCCGCCACGACCGCACTGGCCCGCAGCGCCGAGCAGTGGGGCTACCACCGCTTCTGGGTGGCCGAGCACCACGGCATGCCCGGGATCGCCAGCTCCACCCCGGCCGTCCTCCTCGCCCACCTCGGCGCGCACACCACGACCCTGCGGCTCGGCTCCGGCGGGGTCATGCTCCCCAACCACGCCCCGCTGGCCGTCGCCGAGCAGTTCGGCCTGCTGGAGGCCCTGCACCCCGGCCGGATCGACCTCGGCCTCGGCCGCGCCCCGGGCACCGACCCGGCGACCGCCCGGGCGCTGCGCCGCGGGCTCACCGAGGGCGCCGACGACTTCCCGCAGCAGCTCGCCGAGCTGACCCACTTCCTCGACGGCGACTTCCCGGCCGGCCACCCCTACGCCCGGCTGACCGCCGTCCCCAAGGGCGAGGGGCGCCCGCCGGTCTGGCTGCTCGGCTCCTCGGGTTTCAGCGCGCAGCTGGCCGGCCGCCTCGGTCTGCCGTTCGCCTTCGCCCACCACTTCAGCAGCGCCAACACCCTCCCGGCGCTCGACCTCTACCGGGAGTCCTTCCGCCCCTCCGCCGTGCTCGCCGAGCCGTACGCGCTGATCGGTGTGAGCGCGGTCGCCGCCGACGACGCGGACTCCGCCCGCCGCCTGGCCCGCTCGGCCGCCCTCGGGATGCTCCGGCTGCGCCGTGGCAACCCCGGCCCGATCCCCACGCCCGAGGAGGCCGAGGCCTACCCGTACAGCCCGGCCGAGGCGGACTTCGTCGACGGCTGGCTGGACAACGTGGTGCTGGGCGCCCCGGGCGAGGTCGCGGACGGGCTGGAGGCGCTGCGCAAGCGGACCGGCGTGGACGAGCTGATGGTCACCTCGCACATCCACGGCCACGAGGCCCGGCTGCGCTCCTACGGCCTGATCGCCGAGGCGTACGGCCTGACCGCGGCCTCCTGACCGCCGTCCGACGGCTCCCGACCGCCCCGGCTACCGGCCGGGGCGGCCCTGGCGGAGCATGGCGGAGACGAGGTCGGCCCCGCCCGGCCGGGCGAAGTACCAGCCCTGGGCGGTGTCGCAGCCGGTCAGCCGGAGCCGCTCGGCCTGCGCGGCGTTCTCGATGCCCTCGGCCGTGACGGTCAGGCCGAGGGCGTGCGCGAGCCGCACCATCGCGCCGACGATCTGCTCGTCGGCGTCGCTGCGGCGCGCGTCCGGCTCGGCGAGCTCCGGGCGGCCCGCCGGTGCCGGGTCGCGGAAGCCCTCGATGAACATGCCGTCCAGCTTGAGCACGTGCACCGGCAGCCGGGAGAGGTACGCGAGGTTCGAGTAGCCGGTGCCGAAGTCGTCGATCGCGATCCGCACGCCCATGTCGGCGAGCGCCTGGAGGGCCTGGAGCGGGCGGCCGCCGGGGCCCAGCAGCGCGCTCTCGGTGATCTCCAGCTGGAGCAGCCGGGCGGGCAGGCCGGTGTGTTCGAGCGCCCGGGCCACGTCGGCGACGACGTCGGAGTCCCAGATCTGGCGAGCAGCCAGGTTGACGCTGACGAAGGTCTCGGTGTCGGGGAACTCGGTGAGCCACTGCCGGGCCTGGCGGCAGGACTCCTCCAGCACCCACGTGCCGAGCGGCACGATCGCGCCGGACTCCTCGGCGAGCGGGATGAAACGGTCCGGCGAGAGCGTCCCGTACCGGGGGTGGCGCCAGCGGACCAGGGCCTCCGCGCCGTGCACCGCGCCGTCGGCGAGACCGACCAGCGGCTGGTACTCGATGGTGAACTCGCCGCGCTCCAGGGCCGGTCGCAGCGCGGTGGCGAGCAGCTGGCGGGTCAGCTGGTGGGCGCCGCGGTCCGGGTCGTAGAGGGTCCAGCGGGCCCGGCCGTCCGCCTTGGACCAGTAGAGCGTGGCGTCGGCGTCCTTGACCAGGTCGATCGGGGTGGTCTCGTGCACGGACCGCTCGACGACGCCGACGCTGGCGGTGATCGCCAGGCGGTGTCCGGCGACGTCGAAGGGACGTTCCAGCACGTCGAGGATGCGGGCGGCCAGGTCGGTCAGCTCCGCGCTGCCCGCGCTGTCGGTGACCAGGACGGCGAACTCGTCGCCGCCCATCCGGGCCACCAGGTGGGCGTCGTGGCCCGAGAAGCCGCGGCGCAGCCGGGCGGCGACGGCGATCAGCAGCTGGTCGCCGATGTGGTGGCCGAGGGTCTCGTTGATCGCGGCGAAGCCGTCGAGGTCCAGGTAGCACAGGCCCACCCGGCGCCCCTCCGTCGGCGTGGCCTCGGTGAGGCAGGCGGCGTCGAGGCGTTCGAAGAAGTAGGTGCGGTTGGGCAGCCGGGTCAGCGGGTCGTGCAGGGCCTGGTACTCCAGGCGGTCGCCGAGCCGGCGCTGCTCGGTGATGTCCTCGACCAGGGCGAGGGTGTAGAGCGGGCGCCCGGCGCCGTCCCGGATCAGCGAGACGGTCACCTTGCTCCAGACCGTGCGGCCCTCGCGGTGCTTGAGCTGCTTCTCCACCCGGAACCGCTCGCGCCCGCCGTCGACGAGTTCGGGGAAGAGCCGGAGCGGCATGCCCTCCGGGTCGATGATGTCGTGCAGGTGGGTGCGGACCAGCTCGCCGACGCTGCGTCCGATCAGCGCCGCGAAGGCGGGGTTGACCTCGATGATCCGGTCGTCGGGGTCGATCAGCGCCATGCCGATGACCGCGTCGCAGAATGCGGCCCGGAAGCGGGACTCGCCGTCGCCGGCCCGGTGCGCGCCGTTGGTCAGCGGCGCCGAGCAGGTGGGGCAGCGGACCACCTCGGCGACCACCTCGTGGACCACCTCGGCGACCACCTCGTGGACCACCTCGGCGACCGGCTCCGGGACGGGGTCGGGCTCGCGCGGTTCGTCCAGGACCACGCCTGGGTGGTGAGCGTCGGCCCCCTCGTTCTGGCCCGGCACGGCATGCTCCCGTCCGCTGCTGACGCTTGCTGCTGGTCCGCCCGGTCACCCGGGACTGCGGCGGCCGGCTCCGCACTCTGTCGCGGTCCTCGGAGTCGGTCCGGCGCGGGGCGCCCGGCGGGGGCGCTGTCGCGTGGAGACCCGCGTGAAGAACAGGGCGCTGCGGCAGATCATAGGACGCGGTGGCAACGCGCGGTGACCGCCGCCAGGGTGATTCGACCCTCTTTGGGAGCAAGTGTGGCGGTACATGCGGACGCCCCCGGTACACATCACATGATGTGCGCCAGGGGCGCGAGCGCCAACCCTGCGCCCCCGGGCGCCGGTTGCGCGCCGGGGGTGGGAACGGGGCGCGGAGGAACGCCGGCGACGACGGAGAACGCCGAGAGCCGCCGGAGCGTCAGGCCAGCCTGGCCGTCAGGGTGATGGTGGTGCCGGTCAGGGCCTTGCTGACCGGGCAGTTCGCCTTCGCGTCCTCGGCGGCCTTGACGAAGCCGGCCTCGTCCAGACCGGGGACCTCACCGGTGACGGTGAGGTGGACGCCGGTGATGCCGGTGCCGGGCTGGAAGGTGACGTCGGCCTGGGTGTCCAGCCTGGTGGGCGGGGTGCCGGCGCCGGCCAGACCGTTCGACAGGGCCATCGAGAAGCACGCGGAGTGCGCGCCGGCGATCAGCTCCTCCGGGCTGGTCTTGCCGCCCGGCTGCTCGGCGCGGGCCGGCCAGGAGACGGGGAACTCGCCGATGCCGGACGAGGCGAAGGTCACCTGCCCCTTGCCGTCGACCAGGTTGCCTTCCCAGGCGGTGCGGGCGGTGCGGGTGGTTGCCACGATCGGTACCTCCGTTGCTGAGGAACTGGTGATGCGTCACTTCCGGTCATGCACGCACCAGCCTACGGGCAGGCCCGGGTGCGCTCCGGTGCACCGCGGGCGCCGGGCGGTGCGTACGCCGTCCGGATCGTGGACGGTTGGACCGAATGGTGCGGGTCCGCCCCGGGGGCCCTGTTAGATTGACCCGGGCCCGAGCCCGGCCGCCGTACGGCCGGGTGTCCACCACCAGCCTCCGGGAGCCGCCGCGATGACGGACCACCCCACGACCCCCGACGTCGGCCTGCCCGAGGGGATCGACGATGCCGTACGGGCCGAGCTGACCAGCCTGCGCGAGAGCATCGACAACATCGACGCCGCGGTGGTCCACATGCTGGCCGAGCGTTTCAAGGCGACCCAGCGGGTCGGCCGGCTGAAGGCCGAGCACAAGCTGCCCCCGGCCGATCCGGCGCGGGAGCGGGACCAGATCCGGCGGCTGCGCGAACTCGCGGCCGGGGCCAAGCTGGACCCGGTCTTCGCCGAGAAGTTCCTGAACTTCATCATCGCCGAGGTCATCCGGCACCACGAGGCGATCGCCCGCTCCTGAGGGGGCCGCGCCCCTGGCCGCACCCGATGATGTCGGGTTGGGCTAAATGCCGGATTTCACGAGGCTCCACGGTTGGCGTAGCGTGCAGATTTCCGCAGCCGGAGAGGTGGAGCAGCGACGATGGCGGTGAACCTGCCCGAAACGCCCAGCGAGGCCGGGGCCGGTCCGGCCCCCGCCCCCGGCGGCCGTGCCGAGGCCCGTCGCCGTGCCCGCGGCGGGCGGGGCCGCGGGGTCCGGCGCACCGGACACAGGTCCCGGCCGTGGTGGATCGAGGTCCCGGCGATGCTGGCGGTCGGCCTGGGGGTCGCGCTGCTGATCAAGACCTCCCTGTTCCAGGTGTTCACCATCCCCTCCGGCTCGATGGAGAACACGCTGCGGGTCGGCGACCGGGTCGGGGTGAACAAGCTGGCGCCGCTGACCGGCTGGAAGCCGGAGCCGGGGCAGCCGGTGGTCTTCAAGGACCCGGGCGACTGGCTGCCGCCGCAGCCCATCGACGGCAACCCGGTCACCCACGCGATGACCTCGGCGCTGAGCTTCGTCGGGCTGGTGCCGCCGAAGGACAACTACCTCGTCAAGCGGGTCATCGCGACCGGCGGCCAGACCGTGCAGTGCACCGGCACCACGCTGACCGTGGACGGCAGGAAGGTCGACGAGCCGTACCTGCACGCCGGGGACGACTCCTGCGCGCACCTGAACTTCGGGCCGGTGACGGTGCCCGCGGGCCACATCTGGGTCGAGGGCGACCACCGCAGCGACTCGGCCGACTCCCGCTACCACCGGAGCGGCCCGGGCGGCGGCGCCGTGCCGGTGGACGACGTGGTCGGGCCGGTGTCGGCCGTCGTGTGGCCGCTCAACCACCTCGACTGGTTCGGCTGGGTCGGCCGCTGACCGTGCGCTCGGCGGCCACCGGCTCCCGGGCTTCCAGCGTCGATCCGACGGGCTCCGGCGTGGCCGCGGCGACATCCGGGGCCACCTCCTGCTCCGGCGGCTTGCCGGCCTGGGCCGCGAACGCCCCGGCGAGCACCAGCAGGCCGCCCGCCAGCTGCGGCAGGCCCAGGTGCTCGCCGAGCAGGACCCAGGCCAGCACCGTGGCGACGACGGCCTCCAGGTTGGCCACCACGCCGGCGACCGGGGGCGAGAGGTGCCCGACGGCGATCACGCCGGTCAGGTAGGCGATGACGGTCGCGACCAGCACCATCCAGGCGGCCGGGACGAGCGCGGGCACCGAATGCCCGTTCATCAGCACGTTCCCGCCCAGCGGGCTCCAGTCGGCCTCCCAGGGCCGGGTCAGCACGGTGAGCACGACCGAGCCGATCAGGAGGCCGTACGCGCTGACCGCCATCGGGTCGACCGGGCGTTCGCCCCGGCGGCCGGCGTCGGCCAGCACGAAGTAGCCGACCTGGCAGCAGGCCGCGCCGAGGGCGAACAGCACGCCGAGCGCGTCGAAGCTCAGGCCGTTCCAGACCTCCACCACGCAGGCCAGCCCGGCCACCGCGACCCCGGCGCCGATCGCCGCGCCCCGGCTGATCGGCCTGCGCTGAACGAACCTGACGTAGCCGATGAGCAGCGGCGGCCCGAGGTACTCGATCAGCAGGGCCACGCCGACCGGGATCCGGGAGATCGCCGCGAAGTAGCAGGCCTGGACGCCGGCCACGGCGAGCAGGCCGAAGCCGAGCAGCAGTCCCGGCCGGCGGAGCACGGCGCCGCGGTGGCGGTAGGCGATCGGCAGCAGCGCCACGGCGGCGCCGGTGACCCGTAGCCAGACCACGTGGAGCGGCGAGAGGCCGGCCTCGATCAGCGGCTTCGCGGCGGTGCCGGAGCCGCCGAACGCGACTGCGGAGGCCAGCGCGAGGCCGAGGCCGAGGGTTCGGCCCGAGGGGCGGGTGGGCGTGGCCGTTGATTGGTGCACCGACGCATTGTGACAGTCATACCGGCGATCCGGTAAGGCGCCATTTCGCTATTCGGTCCTGCGCAGAACTGTACGCAACGGCGTATTCACCCACCCCACGGGGCCAGGGTCACTGCCCGGGCGCGGCCCCCGCCCCGATGAGGGCGTTCGCCCCGCCCGTGGGCTGGGTGGTGGGCTGCGCCGGCGGGGCCGTCGTCGGCTCCGGGGTCGGCGTGGGCTTCGACGTCGGCCGGCCGGTCGGCTGCGACGTGGGCGGGGCGGTCGGCTGCGTCGTCGGCTCCGTGGTCGGCGCGGTGGTCGCACCGCCGGAGTTCGAGCCACCGGAGTTCGGGCCACCGGAGTTCGAGCCACCGGAGTTCGAGCCGTTCGAGTTCGAGCCGCCGTTCGACCAGCCGGAGCCCGACCAGCCGCTCGGCGGGGTGGTCGGGCCGCCGGGGTTCGCGCCGCCCGTGGGCGTGCTCGTCGACGGGGCGGTGGACGGCGCGGACGGGGTGGCGGGCTCGTCCGCGGCGCCGGAGCCGTCGCCGTTCGACGGCGCCGGGAAGTCGCTCACCGGCAGGCCTTTGAGCGCGGCCTTCATGTAGCCGGTCCAGATCTGCGCCGGGTACTGGCCGCCCGCCGCGCCGTCGATCCCGCCGACGCCGTTCAGGCTGACCTGCGAGCCGTTGGCCGGGTCCTGACCGAACAGCGCCACCGAGGTGACCAGCTCGGGGGTGTAGCCGACGAACCAGACCGACTTCTGGTCGTCCGTCGTACCGGTCTTGCCGGCCACCGGGCGGCCCAGCGCCTTCGCACGCCAGCCGGTGCCGCCCGGGTCGCTCACCACGCCCTGGAGTATCGAGGTGACCTCGTTCGCGGTGTCCGCGCCGATCGCCTGGGTGGTCTTGTGCGCGGGCAGCTGCACGGCCTCGCCCTCGCGGTCCACCGACTGCACCAGCCACGGGGTGATCTGCTTGCCCCCGTTGTCCAGCGTGGCGTAGACGCCGGCCATGTCCAGCACGCTCGGGGTGGCCGCGCCCAGCGTGATCGACGGCACCGGGTCGAACCCCGGGGTGTTGCCGGGCAGACCCAGCGCGACCCCGGTGTCCTTGACCTTCTGCAGCCCGGTGTCCTGGGCGAGCTGCGCGAACGCGGAGTTCACCGACCAGTCGGTGGCCTGCTGGAGGGTGATCGGGCCGTAGCTCCTGTCGCCCTCGTTCGGCGGCGCGTACGGGGTGCCCGTGCCGCCGCGGACCTTGCGGCCGCTGGTGCCGTCGTAGATCGTGCGCGGGGTGACGGTCCGGCCGTCCTGGGTCCTGGCGTCGTTCTCGAACGCGGCGGCGAGCGTGATCGCCTTGAACGTCGAACCGGCCTGGTAGTCCCGCCGGGTCGCGTTGTCGACGAAGTGCTTGACGTAGTCGACGCCGCCGTACAGGGCGACGACCGCGCCGGTCTTCGGGTCCACCGAGACGGCGCCGGCCTGGGCCGCCGCGTCCTTCTTCCGCTTGTCAGGGTTCAGGGTGTCGTGCAGCTGCGTCTGCACCGCGCCCTGCAGCGCCTGCTGGCGGGCCGGGTCGATGCTCAGCTTGATCGTGTAGCCGCCCTTGGCCAGTTCGGTCTCGCTGATGACCCCGGTCGAGGTGAGGTACTGGGTCGCCGCGTCCACCAGGTAGCCGGACTGGCCGGACAGACCCGGGTTGGGCTGCGGGTCCTTGACCTCGGGGAAGGAGGCCTTGGCCCGCACGTCGGCGGACAGCCAGCCCTCCTTGACCATGCCGTCCATGACGTAGTTCCAGCGGTTGACGGCGTTCTGCTTGCCCGCCGGGGTCGCGGTGGCGACGTCGTAGGCGCTGGGAGCGTTCAGCAGGGTGGCCAGGTAGGCGCCCTGGGCCGGGTCGAGCGCGGAGGCGTCGACGCCGAAGTAGGCCTGGGCGGCGGCCTGGATGCCGTAGGCGCCGCGGCCGTAGTAGGAGGTGTTGAGGTAGCCGGAGAGGATGTCGTCCTTGCTCTCGGTGGCGTCCACCTTGATCGCTATGAAGAGTTCCTTCACCTTGCGGGTGATCGACTGCTTCTGGTTCAGGTACGTGTTCTTCACGTACTGCTGGGTGATGGTGGAGCCGCCCTGGGTGCCCTCGCCCGTGGCGGTGTTGAGGGCGGCGCGGACCAGGCCCTGCGCGTCGACGGCGCCCTCGTGGTAGAAGCTCCGGTCCTCGGCGGCCAGCGCGGCGTGCTGGGCGACGGGGGAGACCTTGTCCAGGCCGACGTTCTGCCGGTTGGTCTGGCCGGTGCGGGTGATCACCGAGCCATCGGCGTAGAGCCAGGTGTTGCTCTGCGCGGTCGCCGCGGCGTGTGCGTCCGGGACCTTCACGAGCGCGACGCCGAGCGCGAAGAGGCCGACGCCGAGCAGGATCGCGCAGGCCAGACCGAGCAGCGTCATCCGCCAGGTCGGTATCAGCCGGCGCCAGCCGGTGCGCTTCGGGCGGCGCGGCTTGTCGCCACCGGCCGCGGGCCCGTAGGGAGAGGGCGCAGAGGGCGAGGAATCAGTGCGCGTCAGGCGCTTGAGCGGCCCGAGGCCGATCGATGGCACACGACGGCCGCTCTGGGCATCTCTGGACAAGGCGCGGCCTTTCCTGCGGCCGGACCGGGCCAGCCTGCACAGACGGGGACAAGGCGGTTGGTGGCCTTTGTCCCGATTCCGGGTTACTGCCCAGGACGAGCGGTACGGGCCGGTCGACTCCGTCGGAGCGGCAATCGAGACCGACATCACACGCAAAACGGACGCCGCAGGGCAAAAAAGTTGGGGAGCCCCTCGCTGTCGCGAGAGACTCCCCACTGTCTGTGCGCCGCCAGGGACTCGAACCCCGGACCCGCTGATTAAGAGTCAGCTGCTCTAACCAACTGAGCTAGCGGCGCCTGCTGACCTGGAAAACAATACACGCTTCCGAGGGGTGCCCCGTACCCCGGAGCGCCGCTGTGGAGCCGGCTGCCCCGAAGGTGTCCGCTTCCTCCCGGTTGGGGGCGACTTCGCCGCCGGTTACGGTGGAAACGTGCCAAGCCCCACCGCCGGACGCTTCGCCCCCGGCCGGGAGCCGGTATGACGGCGGCCGGCACCACGCCCGTCCGGGCCGCCTTCCTGCGCATCGACGGCATCCCGCTGCATGTCCGCACCGAAGGCGACGGCCCGGTGTGCCTGCTCACCGGCGGCCTCGGCAGCAGCTGGTTCGACTGGGACCTCGTCGTCCCCTTCCTCACCCCCTACCGCACCGTCGTCCGCTTCGACCGGCCCGGCTACGGGCTGAGTGCACCCGAGCCCGCCACCGGCCGCCCCGCCCCGACTGCGGCCGGCGAGGCCGAGCGCATCCGGGCCGTGCTGGACGCCCTCGGGATGCGCGAGCCGTGCACCCTCGCCGGCCACTCGCTGGCCGGGTTCCACGTGGAGGCGTTCGCCCGGCTCCACCCGGACCGGGCGGCCGGCCTGGTCCTCGTCGACGGCAGCGTCGAACCCGCGCCCCGGCCGCTGCCCGCCCCCGGGCTGCGCGACCTCGCGGCGCGGACGGCCGCGGGCGCCGCCACCGCCCTCGCCGTGCCCTACCTGTTCGGCCCGCTCGGCCGGCGGCTGACCGCCCGGCTCTCCACCGTCCGCGGCGAGGACCTCGCCCCGGCGCCGCTCGTCCGGCACTGCTACCGCACCGGCCGGGCCCTGCGCGCGCTGCTCCGGGAGAATGCGCGCTACCTGGACGTCGCCGCCGAGCTCGACGTGCTGCGCCGCACCCGGCCGCTGCCCGAAGGCCTGCCCGTCACCGTGCTCGCCGCCGACGACGGCCTGCGGACCCGCCGCACCGAGGACTGGCTCGCCGGCCAGCGGGAGCTCGCCGCCCTGCTCGGTGCCGACTTCCGCACCACCGCTCCGGCCGGGCACCTGGTGATGTTCGACCGGCCCGACGCGGTGGCCTCGGCGATCCTCGACACGCGCTGAGCCCGGGCGGAGCCGGAAACACCGGAAGGCCCCCCGCTCTCGCGAAGGGCCTTCCGGCTGTCTGTGCGCCGCCAGGGACTCGAACCCCGGACCCGCTGATTAAGAGTCAGCTGCTCTAACCAACTGAGCTAGCGGCGCCTGCTGACCTGGAAGACATTACACGGCGCCGGGGCGATCCGCCGAATCGCATTCGAGTGATAACCCTACGTGACGAGAGGCTCTGGGAAGTGGCAGGCCGCCTGGTGGCCGTCCCCCGCGAGCGCCGGCCTCTCCTGCTCGCACCGTGCCCGTGATCCCGGCTCCGCCAGACGCGCGTAGACCGGGCAGCGGGTGCGGAAGGGGCAGCCGGCGTGCCGCCGGGTGGGGGAGGGCGGGTCGCCGGCGAGGAGGATCCGGTCCCGGGCGCGTTCGGCGGCGGGGTCGGGGATCGGGACGGCGGAGAGCAGCGCGCGGGTGTAGGGGTGGCGGGGGCGGTCGAAGACGGCCGAGACCTCGCCCTGTTCGACGGTCCGTCCGAGGTACATGACGCTGACCCGGTCGGCGAGGTGCCGGATCACCGAGAGGTCGTGCGAGACGAACAGGTAGGAGAGGCCCAGTTCGGCCTTGAGCGACTGCAGCAGGTTGAGCACCCCGGCCTGGATGGAGACGTCCAGCGCGGAGACCGGCTCGTCCAGCACCAGCAGCTTCGGTCGCACGGCCAGGGCGCGTGCGATGGAGATGCGCTGGCGCTGCCCGCCGGAGAACTGGTGGGGGTACCTCGCGGCGTGCTCCGGGTCGAGGCCGACCTGGCGCAGCAGTTCGGGCACCCGGCGGGCGATCTCCTCGCGGGCGGCGCGCTGGGCGCGCAGGGGCTCGGCGACGATGTCGCCGACGGGCATTCGCGGGTCCAGGCTCGCCATCGGGTCCTGGAAGACGATCTGCAGTTGGGCCCGCAGTCGGTGGGCCTCGGCGCGGGTGAGCGTTGCGGTGTCGTGTCCGAGGAGTTCGATCCGGCCGGTGCCGAGAGCGGCGAGGTTCAGCAGCTCGAACAGCGTCGTGGACTTGCCGGAGCCGGATTCGCCGACCAGGCCCAGGGTTTCGCCCTCCCGGATGTCGAGGTCGACGCCGTCCACGGCGTGCACCTCGCCGACCTTGCGCTTGAACACGGTGCCCTTGAGGAGCGGAAACGTTCTGCCGAGCCCGCTGACCGAGAGCACCTGCGCCCGTGCGTCCCGGTCCCCGGTCACGGCGGCGGGCGGCACCCGCGGCACGGGGTACACCTCGGTCGGCGCGGGCCGCCGTTCGGCGAGCTCCGCCGCCCGCACGCAGGCCGCCAGGTGTTCGCCGTCCCCGGCCGGCCGTGTCCCCGCCGGCTGTGTCCCCACCAGTGGGGGCTCCGCCACCGAGCAGCGTGCCTCCGCGAGCGGGCAGCGCGCGGCGAACGGGCAGCCGGGCGGCAGGTCGGCGGGCTGCGCGGGCGTGCCGGGGATCGGGACGAGCGGGCCGCCGCGACCGTCCAGCCGGGGTACCGCACCGATCAGGCCGAGCGTGTACGGGTGGCGGGGGGCCGCGAACAGTTCGTCCACCCCGGCCGTCTCGACCACGCGGCCCGCGTACATCACCGCGACCCGGTCGGCCGTCCCGGCGATCACCCCGAGGTCGTGGCTGACCAGCACCAGCGCCGCGCCGGTCTCCCGCCGGGCGGTGCGCAGCACGTCGAGCACCTGGGCCTGGATGGTGACGTCCAGCGCGGTGGTGGGTTCGTCGGCGAGCAGGATGTCGGGCTCGTTGGCGACGGCCATGGCGATCATCGCGCGCTGGCGCATGCCGCCGGAGAACTCGTGCGGGAACCTGTCCAGGGCCTGCTCGGGGGCCGGGATGCCGACCAGGTCCAGGAGTTCGGCGCCGCGGCGGCGGGCGGTGGCCCTGTCGACCGGCTGGTGGATGCGGATCGCCTCGGCGATCTGGTCGCCGATCCGGTAGACCGGGGTGAAGGCGGAGAGCGGGTCCTGGAAGACCATCGCGACGCGCCGGCCGCGGATCGCGGCGAGTTCCCGACCGGGCAGCCCGACCAGCTCCCGCCCGTCCAGCCGCACCGATCCGCGGATGCTCGCCGTCCCGGGCAGCAGGCCGAGGACGGACAGCGCGGTGACGGACTTGCCGGAGCCGGACTCGCCGACGATGCCGAGGGTTTCGCCGCGCCGCAGGGTGAGGTCCACCCCGCGGACGGCGGGGACCGGGCCGCGCGGCCCGGCGAAGTCCACCCGCAGGTCGCGGACGGCGAGCAGCGGGGTTTCGGTGGTGGTGGTCACGGCTTCTTCCTGCGGACTCGGCGGGGCGTCCCGGCGGTGGGGTCGAGGGCGTCGCGCAGCCCGTCGCCGATCAGGTTGACGGCGAGGACGAACAGCACCAGCAGCCCGGCGGGGAAGTAGAACAGCCAGGGGAACACCGGGGCTTCGCTGGTGCCGGCGGCGAGCAGGGTGCCGAGCGAGACGTCCGGCGGTTTGACGCCGAAGCCGAAGTAGGAGAGCGCGGTCTCGCTCATCACGGCGCCGCCGACGGCGATGGTGGCGTCGATGATGAGGAAGGAGGCGACGTTCGGCAGGATGTGCCGGCTGATGATCCGCAGCGGCCGGACGCCCATGAACCGTGCGGCGCGGACGAATTCGCGCTCGCGCAGCGAGATCGTCATGGAGCGGACCACCCGGGCGGTGATCATCCAGTTGAACAGGGCGAGCAGTAGGACGAAGGCGAGCCAGCCGGTGCTCTTCAGCCGGGGCGAGACGATGGTGATGATCAGGAAGCTGGGGAAGACCAGCAGCAGGTCCACCAGGAACACCAGCGCCCGGTCGGTCCAGCCGCCGAAGTAGCCCGCACAGGCGCCGACCAGACCGGCCAGCACGGTGGAGAACAGCGCCACCAGCAGACCGATGATCAGCGACTTCTGCAGCCCGCGGACGACCTGGGCGAAGACGTCCTGCCCGATCCCGTTGGTGCCGAACCAGTGCTGGGCGGACGGCGGTTGGTGCAGCGCGGTGAAGTCCGGGGTGGCGTAGTCCCAGGGCGTCAGGTACGGGCCGCCGAAGGCGAGCGCGAACAGCAGCAGGACGACGGCGGCCCCGGTGACGGCCGCGCGGGCGGCGAGCAGCCGGGTGAGGACGAGCCGGCCGCGCCCGGTGGCCCGGGGCGCCGTGACGGGTTCGTCCGCGACGATGGTGGTCACGTCAGGTCACCTCCGGTCAGGACCGCACGCGCGGGTCGAGGGCGGCGTGGAGGGTGTCGGCGAGGAAGCCGGAGCCGAGCACCACGACGGCGGTGAACAGGTTGACCGCCACCACGGAGTTGACGTCCTGTTCGTTGATCGACTGGATCAGCCACTCGCCCATGCCGTGCCAGCCGAAGATGGTCTCGGTGAACACCGCACCCGTGAAGATGCCGAGGAAGCTGTAGGCGAACATGGTCGACATCGGGATGACGGCCGTCCGCAGCCCGTGCCTGAGCAGGGCGCGGCCGCGGGTGAGGCCCTTGGCCTCGGCGGTGCGCAGGTAGTCCGAGCCGAGCACGTCGAGCATGATGCCGCGCTGGTAACGGCTGTAGGTGGCGAGGCCGTGCAGTGCCAGCGACATGGTGGGCAGCAGCAGGTGGAGCGCCCAGTCGGCGAGGTGGGTGCCGAGGCCGCCGGCGAGCCCCGGGGTCTCGTAGCCGGTGAACGGGACGACCTCGTGACCGGCCGCGTCCTTGGCGGCGATGGCGCCGTTCTTGAGGAAGAGAGCGACCAGGAAGACCGGGGTGGAGAGCAGGACGAAGGACAACAGGGTGAGCAGCCGGTCGGAGATCCGGTACTGCCGCACGGCGCTCCAGGCCCCGGCCGCGACACCGAGCACCATGCCGAGCAGGCTGCCGATCAGCAGCAGTCGCAGCGAGACCCACACCCGCCGGCCGAAGTCGTCCGCCACCGGGGTGTCGTGGATGGTCCGGCCGAGGTCGCCGTGGAGCATGCCGCCGGCCCAGTGGCCGAAGCGGACGACCACCGGGGTGTGGTCGTTCAGGTTGAGGTCGGTGAGCTGACGCTCGACCGATTCGGCGGCGGGCCGGGGGACCTTGGCCTCGAAGTAGGTGCGCGGTTGGAGGGCGGTCGCGGATATCGCGTACGCCAGGAACACGGCGGCGATCAGCAGCACCGCGTAGTAGCTCAGCCGCTTCGCCAGGTAGCGGAGCATCAACGGCCGCCCGGGGTGGGGGCGGGGCCGACGCGTCTGGTGGGCATCGGGTGGTGGCCTTCGGTCGGTGGCCCGGTGCGGGCCGGTCTGGGAGGCAGCAGGTCAGAGTGTTGCAGCGGTGTACGGCCGTGGCGTTGCGGGAGTGTTGCGCCGTATGACGTCTGGATCAGATGTCAACTCCTGCCTCTGGTCGTAGAACTGAGTGGCTGTTACGTTCTGCTGGCCCGGTGCCGAATTGGCTGCCCACGCTCAAGCCCCGCCACACCTCGCGGGGCGCAACTCCCCTTCCCGCTCCCGTTCCTGTCGACCACATCAGGGGGACACCCATGGACGCTGCCAGCACGGTCCGCCGCCTCGGCCGGGCCACCGCCCTCGCCGTCGCCGTTGCTCTGGCGGTGACGTCGTGCACCTCGGCCGGCGGAGGGTCCGTCGGCGACGTCGCCAAGAGCGAGCCGCCGAGACTGGACGCGAACGACATCAACCCCAAGCCGCTGGACCAGCTGAAGGACGGCGGCGAGGTGCGCCTCCCGCTGTACCAGTGGATCACCCAGTGGAACCCGTTCCAGGTGGACGGCCGCTACGGCGACGCCGTGGACATCATGCGGGCCCTGGAGCCGGACCTCTTCACCACCGACGCCTCCGGCACCTTCCGGGCGAACCCGGACTACCTGGTGGAGGCCGGGGTCACCTCGACCGCCCCGCAGGTGATCACCTACAAGCTCAACCCGAAGGCCAGGTGGTCGGACGGAAAGCCGCTCGGCTTCCAGGACTTCAAGGCCGACTGGGAGGCCAGCAACGGCAAGAAGGATGGCTACAACATCGCCGACTCCGCCGGCTACGAGCTGATCTCCTCCGTGGAGCAGGGCGCCGACCCGACCGAGGTCAAGGTCACCTTCGCCGAGCCGTACGCGGACTGGCAGAACCTGTTCCGCCCGCTGATCCCGGCGGCCGGGATCGCCACCGCCGACGACTTCAACAAGGGCTGGGTCGAACGGATCCCGATCACCGCGGGCCCGTTGAAGATCGGCGTCGCCGACAAGACCGCCCAGACGCTCACCCTCGTCCCCGACGAGAGCTGGCGGGGCACCAGGCCCAAGGCGGCGAAGATCACCTTCCGGGTGATGTCCCAGTCGGCGACGACCCAGTCGTACCTCAACAACGAGATCGACCTCGCGGCGGCCGCCACCGCGACCGCGTACGGCCAGCTCAAGGACGCCAAGGACACTGTGATCCGCAGTGCCAGCCCGTGGGACGAGGTGCACATCTCCTTCGGCAGCGGCGGTCCGCTGGCGGACCGGAAGGTGCGCCAGGCGCTCGGCAAGGCGCTGGACCGTTCCGCGCTGATCAAGATCGCCAACAACGGTGTGCCGGTGGAGTTCAAGCCGCTCGGCAATCACATCTTCATGCCCAACCAGGTGGGCTACCAGGACAACTCGGGCGAGTGGGGGAAGTTCGACCTGCCCGCGGCGAAGAAGCTGCTGGACGAGGCCGGCTGGAAGGACACGGGCAGCGGCCAGCCGCGCACCAAGGACGGCGGGCAGCTGGAGCTGCACTTCGTGATCAACGACTCCACCCCGCAGGCCCAGATCGACCTGGCCACCGCGGCCGCGGCGATGTGGCTGGCGGCCGGGGTGAAGGTCGACCTGGACAAGGTGCCCAAGAACGACTTCTTCACCAAGTACGTGGACCCGGGCAAGTTCGACATCGCCAGCTGGCGCAACACCGACTCGTTCCCGCTCTCCACCAGCCTGCTCAACTTCCGTCTGCCGGTGGGGGACAACGTCTTCGGCAACTACTCCAAGCTCGGCACCCCCGAGATCGACGCGCTGCTCAAGAAGGGCGCCGGGACGATCGACCCGGTCGAGGCCGCGAAGTACTACAACCAGGCGGATGCCAGGATCTGGGAGCTCGGCCACACCGTCGAGCTCTACCAGCGGCCGACCGTGGTGGCGGTTCGCAAGGGCCTGGCCAACTACGGCGCGTTCGGCCTGGCCACGACCGACTACACCAAGATCGGCTGGGAGAAGTAGTCCCCGCCGCGGACGCGGCGAGACCGACACCGTGGCAGGCGCTGGCGAGCAGCGCGGTGATCACGAGGCAGGTGGTGGGGACACGGACCGGTCGGCGGCTGCGCCGCCCCCGCTGTCCCACCACCCGCCTTGACCTTCCGCGTTGCTCGCAGGCCACCCGTGTCGTGGGGCCCCGGGGGGCCCGCGCTCTTCCAACCGGGGACGAATCTAGCGGGGCGGTCCGGCGGGTCGTGCGGTACGGCGCGGGGCGCGCCCGGAACCCGCCGCGCTGTCACCCGGTTCGCGCACCGGAACGTCAACTACGGCTGACGAAAAGGGGAAAAGCGGGCAAAGCTGGCGGTAACGGTCGTGCGGCGAACCGGGTGCCGGTCGCGCCGGTGCGTGCGCCGCGCGCGGTCCGCTGCCAGGATGCGCGGAACAGTCCAGCGTCCGTCCCGCACTCCGGAGCAGCGCCATGACCAGCGACAACTCCGCGGCACGCCACCCGCGTCCCGGCCCGCATCCCGCTGAGTTGCGCCCGGTGCGCCGGATGGTCCCGCGCGACCGGAACGAACCGCACCGGGTCGCCACGCCGCTGGAGCTGTTCTTCGACCTCTGCTTCGTGGTCGCCGTCGGCCAGGCCGGGCGCGAACTCGCCCACGCCCTCGCGACCGGGCACTACGGCGAGGGCCTGCGCGGCTACGTGCTGGCGTTCTTCGCGATCTGGTGGGCCTGGATGAACTTCACGTGGTTCGCCTCCGCGTACGACTGCGACGACGTGCCCTACCGGCTCACCACGCTGGTGCAGATCGCCGGGGTGCTGATCCTCGCGGCCGGTGTGCCACGGCTGTTCGCCACCCAGGACCTGGCGCTGCCGGTGGCCGGCTACGTGGTGATGCGCCTCGCGATGGTCACCCAGTGGCTGCGCGCGGCCGCGTCCGAACAGGGCGAGGCGCGAAAAGTGGCCCTGCGGTACGTGGCGGGGATCACCGTGTGCCAGGTCGGCTGGGTGGTGATGCTGCTACTGCCGCACGGCGCCCGGCCGTTCGCCATCGCGCTCGGCGTGCTGGCCGAGCTGGCCGTGCCGGTCGTCGCCGAGCTGCGGACGCAGACCAGCTGGCACCCCCACCACATCGCCGAGCGGTACGGACTGTTCACCCTGATCGTGCTCGGCGAGACGGTGGCGGCGGCGACCGTCGCGGTGCAGTCGGCGGTGGACGAGCACGGCGAGGTGGGCCGGCTGGTGCCGGTGGCGATCGGCGGTCTGCTGATCTGCTTCACGGCGTGGTGGATCTACTTCGCCCGGCCGGTGCACGAACACCTGCGATCCAATCGGCAGGCGTTCGCATGGGGTTACGGCCACTACGTGGTGTTCGGCTCGGCGGCCGCGATCGGCGCCGGGCTGGAGGTGGCGGTGGAGTCGGCCGTGCACCAGGCGGAGATCTCCGCGACGGCCGCCACCGCGACGGTCACCGTGCCCACCGCGCTCTACCTGTTCACGGTCTGGCTGCTGCACTCCCGGCACACCAAGACCGGCATCGTGCAGACGCTGGCGCCGGGCGGTGCGGTGCTGGTGCTGGCGTGCACGGTGCTCGGCGGTTCCGGGGTCCTGGCCGCGGGCCTGGTGTGCGCGCTGCTCGTGGCCGTGGGCGTGGCGCTGCACGCCCGGGAGGGCTGAGCGCCGTCCGGGCGCAGCCCGAGCAGCCGCGGCTCGTGCCGGGCCAGCCAGTCCAGGTAGGCCGGGTTGACCCGGGCCAGATCCAGGTAGGCGGCGCGCAGTTCGCCGTACAGCGCGTCCAGGGCGTGCGGGCCGATCGTGCGGGGCCGCCAGGCGAGCAGCAGCCGGACGGCCAGCGGGTCCCCGTGCACCGGGCGCACCACCGTGCCGGGGCCGGGTAAGGAGGTCGGCTGGCAGGGGCGGACCGCCTCGCCGGAGGCGACCAGGTCGGCGGCGGTGGTGTTGTCCCGCACCTGCACCACCCGGGGGTTGAGCCCGGCCTCGGTGAACACCCTTCGCATCGCCGCGTACTCGTGGTCGGCGGTCGGGTCCACCATCCAGGTGTCCTCGGCGAGGTCGGCGAGGTGGACGACCGGCCGGGCGGCGGCCGGGTGGCCGGCGGCGAGCGCGACGAACTGCGGCTCGCGGGCCATCAGCACCCGGTGCTCGGCGTCCGCCGGCACCCGCAGCGGGAAGCCCTCGCTCTCGTGCACGAAGGCCACGTCCAGCTGGTCGGCGGCGACCATCCGCAGCAGCGCACTGGCGGAGACGTCGACGTGGATGGTCGTGTCGGTGTCCGGCAGCCGCTCGTGGACCCGGCGCAGCCAGGCCGCGACCGTCCGGCTGCCGACGCTGCCGATCCGCAGCCGCCGCCGGCTCCCGGCGCCGGTCGACTCCCGGGCCTCCTGGCGCGCGGCGGCGACCAGCGCCGCCATCTCGGCGATCACCGGCCGGGCCCGGGACAGCACCGAGTGGCCGAGCGCGGTGGGCCGGCTGCCGGTCTGCTCGCGGGTGAACAGGGTGCCGCCGATGGTCCGTTCGATCCGGTGCAGCTGGGTGGTGAGCGAGGGCTGGGTCATGCCGAGCTGGAGCGCGGCCTTGCGGAGGCTGCCCGTGTCGGCGATCGCGCACAGCACCCGTAGGTGTCTCACGTCGAGCTCCACGTCGGGAGCATAGACGCCGCCGACCCGCTTCGCCAAGGACATGACACCGGCCGACGTGGCGTCAACACGCGACACTCCCACGGTATTGGGCAGACCTATCGCCGGTTGACATCATCCGCGACGGGTCCGGGCGGGTCGAAGCTCTGGGGCAGCGCACACACTCCCGGCCCCAACCGGGAGCCCCCACACGCCCGCCGTCGCCGCGTCCGGCCCCCACCGGCATGCGCGGTCCGGCGCGTCCGCGAATCGGAGCCCCCACATGAAGCGATCCGTGCTGTCCGCCGCGCTCGGTCTGGCCCTCGCCGCCGGCCTCGCGGCCCTGCCCACCACCGCGAGCGCCGCGCCCGCCGGCTCGGCCGTCCAGGGCTACAGCGCCTCGACGTACGCCGGTTCGGCCGCCGAGGCCGCCGACAACCAGGCGTTCTTCCAGGCGGTGATGGCCTCCGCGAAGGCCAAGCAGGCCGCCGACCCGACCCTGACGACCGTCACCGTCACCTACGACACCGGCAACGCGCCGTCCTTCAGCGGCGAGATATCCGAGGCCGCCCGGATCTGGAACAGCTCGGTGCGCAACGTCCAGCTCCAGGAGAGCAGTCAGGGCGACTTCTCGTACTACGAGGGCGACGACCCGCGCGGCTCGTACGCCAGCAC
Source organism: Streptomyces kaniharaensis (assembly GCF_009569385.1). Classification (NCBI taxonomy): domain Bacteria; kingdom Bacillati; phylum Actinomycetota; class Actinomycetes; order Kitasatosporales; family Streptomycetaceae; genus Streptomyces; species Streptomyces kaniharaensis. The sequence goes on along the minus strand of NZ_WBOF01000001.1, from coordinate 1,918,953 downwards.
CGACGGCCACGGCCACGGGTACATCTTCCTCGACTACCAGCAGAACCAGCAGTACAACTCGGTGCGCGTCACCGCGCACGAGACCGGCCACGTGCTCGGCCTGCCCGACCACTACTCCGGCCCCTGCAGCGAGCTGATGTCCGGCGGCGGCCCCGGCCCGTCCTGCACCAACCCCTACCCGAACAGCACCGAGCGCAGCCGGGTCAACTCGCTCTGGGCGAACGGCGTGGCGTAGCCGAAGGCCCCGACCGGGGCGCAGCGGGCCGTCCGGCCGCGATCGGTCGGGCCCGCCGTCCGGGTGCTTCCCCGCGGCGGAGCCCGACCGGCCGCGGAACGGAATGCCCCGGGGAAGGCCCTGGTCAAGTCGAGTCAAAGTCGATTCAAAAGTAGGCGATTCCAGGGGTATTGGACCGTGCTATCGCCGGTTGACATCATCCGCCCCGCCGCCGCGCTGTCCGAAGCTCGGTGAACACACACACCCGTTCACCAGGTGCCCCCCACGGCCGGCCCCCACCGGCCACGCACCCCAGGAATCGGAGCCCCCACATGAAGCGATCCGTGCTGTCCGCCGCGCTCGGTCTGGCCCTCGCCGCCGGCCTCGCGGCCCTGCCCACCACCGCGAGCGCCGCGCCCGCCGGCCCGGCCGTCCAGGGCTACAGCGCCTCGACGTACGCCGGCTCGGATGCCGAGGCCGCCGACAACCAGGCGTTCTTCCAGGCGGTGATGGCCTCCGCGAAGGCGAAGCAGGCCGCCGACCCGACCCTGACGACCGTCACCGTCACCTACGACGCCAGCAAGGCCCCGACGTTCCGCACCCAGATAGCACGGGCAGCGCAGATCTGGAACGGCTCGGTGCGCAACGTCCAGCTGCGCTCCGGCTCCGCCGCCGACTTCCGCTACTACGAGGGCAACGACGCGCGCGGCTCGTACGCCAGCACCGACGGCCACGGGCGCGGGTACATCTTCCTCGACTACCAGCAGAACCGTCAGTACAACTCGGTGCGCGTCACCGCGCACGAGACCGGCCACGTGCTCGGGCTGCCCGACCACTACTCCGGCCCCTGCAGCGAGCTGATGTCCGGCGGCGGCCCCGGCCCGTCCTGCACCAACCCGTACCCGAACAGCACCGAGCGCAGCCGGGTCAACTCGCTCTGGGCGAACGGCTGATCCGCTTCGCGTCGACCGGTCCGGCCGCTAGCGCAGCGGCCGGACCGCGCCGGTCTGTCAGTGCCGCGTGCGAGCATGCGGGCGAGACCGACCATCCGACCGCGAGGTGCCACCGCCATGCCGTACTCCGCCCCCGACGAACTCGGCGACCTGCCCTACGCGGAACTGCTGCGCCCGCACTCCGGGCCGCTGCGCAGCGACGAGCGGTACGACACCGTGCACTTCGACGGCGGCGAGTACGCCGAGCAGTCGGCCGCCGGGGCGACGTTCCTGGAGTGCGCCTTCACCGGTGTCGCGCTCAGCGGCGTCAAGCTGCGCCAGGCCCGGTTCACCGAGGTGTGGGCGCAGTCCGGCCGCTGGGTGGCCTGCGACCTGAGCGACAGCGAGTGGCAGGACAGCGCGTTCACCGGCGGTGTGCTGGCCGGGATCGCCGCGCACGGCTCGGCGCTGCGCCGGGTGGTGTTCCGGGGCTGCAAGCTGGAGGCCGTCAACCTGCGGGCGGCCGTCCTGCGGGACGTCGTCTTCGAGGACTGCCTGCTGCGCGACGTGGACTTCGGCGAGGCGAAGCTGACGGAGGTGTCCTTCCCCGGCTCGACCCTGGAGGAGGTCCGCCTGCGCGGCGCCACCCTGAGCAAGACCGACCTGCGCGGCGCCGCCCGGCTCGATCTGCCCGACGGACACCAGGGTCTGCGCGGAGCGGTCATCAGCTCCACCCAACTGCTGGAGCTCGCGCCGCAGTTCGCCCAGGCGCTGGGGATCACCGTCAAGGACCGCTGACGTCCCGTTCCGGCCCGTCCCTTCCAGGAGTTTCGGCCGTTCAGCCCCGTGTCGCTCGGTGACGGCCGGGCGAACAGTCCGCCAATCCTGCCGCGGGCATCTGGTGGCCCGGCCGGCGCCGGTGGAAACTGCTGCGCGATCGATGAGCCCCGACTTGTGCACACAACACCGCCAGCGAAGGGACGGGCCGGGCTGATGGCCGAGCTGAGTCGTAGGAAGTTCGTCACGCTGTCCGGCGCCGCCGCCGCGGGTCTGGCCGTGGCCGGGGCCGGACGTGCGGGAGCCGTCCCGGGCGCGTCGGGCGCGGCGTCCACCGCCGCCTCCACCGCGGCGCTGCCGCAGAGCGGCACCATCACCGACGCGCGGCACGTGGTGATCCTGATGCAGGAGAACCGCAGCTTCGACCACTACTTCGGCATGCTGCGCGGCGTGCGCGGCTTCGCCGACCGCAGCGCGATCCAGATCGCCGGCGGCTACAGCGTGTTCAACCAGCCGAACCTCCTGTTCGGCCGTCAGTACCCGTGGCAGTTCAGCCTCACCAAGCCGGCCGGCGGCGCCGACCCCGAGCGCCTCGCCCAGTGCAACGGCGACCTCGCGCACGGCTGGACCGACCAGCACACGGCCTGGAACGGCGGGAAGCTGGACTCCTGGGTCCTCGCCAAGGGCAATGTCCGCACGCTCGGCTTCCTCACCCGCCAGGACATCCCGTTCCACTACGCGCTGGCCGAGAACTGGACCATCTGCGACGCCTACCACTGCTCGGTGCTCAGTGCGACCGGGCCCAACCGCACCTACCACTGGTCCGGCCAGATCGACCCGGCCGGCACCGCGGGCGGCCCGGCCTACGACGGCGGCGACGAGAAGGGCCTGCGGTGGCAGACCTACGCCGAGGCGCTGGAGACCGCCGGCGTCAGCTGGAAGGTCTACCAGAACGCCGCCGACAACTACGGCGACAACGCATTGGCCTACTTCACCCAGTTCGCGGGCGCCCCGGCCGGCAGCCCGCTGGCCGTCAAGGGCATGAGCTCGGTGCCCGCCGTCACCGGACGGACCCCGGACGACATCGTCGCCGCGATCAAGGCCGACGTGCTGGCCGGCACCCTCCCGCAGGTCTCCTGGATCGTCCCCGACCAGGCCTCCTCCGAGCACCCGTACGCCACCCCGGCCGACGGCGCGCACTTCGTCCACAACGTGATCGACGCGCTGGGCGCCGACCCGGACGTCTTCAACTCCACCATCCTGTTCCTCAACTACGACGAGAACGACGGCTTCTTCGACCACGTCCCGCCGCCGGTCGCCCCGGCCGGCACCCCGGGCGAGTTCTACAACGGCACCAACATCGGCCTCGGCTTCCGCGTCCCGCTGATCGCGATCTCGCCCTGGACCCGCGGCGGCTGGGTCAACTCCGAGACCTTCGACCACACCTCGGTGCTGCGGTTCCTGGAGACCTGGACGACCGCCCTCGGCACGCCCGCCCCCTGTCCGAACATCACCGACTGGCGCCGCCGCGTCTGCGGCGACCTGACCAGCGTGTTCGACTTCGCCAACCCGGTCTACGGCCTCCCGGCGCTGCCCGACACCTCGCAGACCATCGGCCTGTCCGCCTGCGGCCCGCTGCCCAACCCGGCCCCGGTGAACAACCAGCTGCCGGTACAGGAGTCCGGTGCCCGGCCGGCCCGCGCGCTGCCCTACCAGCCCAACGCCAACCTGGACCACCTGGAGTTCGGCTCCGCGGGCGTGATGAAGGTCTGGATCACGATGGCCAACGAGGGCACCGCCGCCACCAAGTCCGCGCACTTCGCCGCCTACGCCAACGCCTACCGCGGCGGCGGCCCGTGGCAGTACACCGTCGACCCCGGCGGCAGCACCGGAGACTTCTTCAACTGCGGCCTCGGCTTCGGCAACGGCCCGTACGACCTCACGGTGGTCGGCCCCAACCGCTTCCTGCGCCGCTTCAAGGGCGACGCCACCAAGGCGGGCAAGAACGCGAAGGTCACCGCCTCGTACGCGGTCGAGCCGGGCACCGGCAAGCCGGCCGTCTACTTCAAGCTCGCCAACTCCGGCAGCACCCCGCTGACCTTCACCATCGCGTCGAACAACTACCGCACGGACGGCCCCTGGACGTACCAGGTGCCCGCCGGCGGCAGCGTGAGCGACTACTTCAACGCGGTGGCCTACACCAACGGCTGGTACGACTTCACCGTCACCGTGGACGCCGACGGCAGCTGGTCGCAGCGGTTCACCGGACACCTGGAGACCGGCGCGCCCAGCGTCAGCGGCTGAGCGGCGCGGTCAGACGAACGGGCCCCGGGGGAACCACGGATCGTGGACCTCCCGGGGCCCGTACGGCGTCAGCAGGGTGAGCGTCATCGGCGCCGCCGCGTAGTCGGCCAGCAGCACCGCGCCGTGCCGGGTCTCCAGCTCCGCCTGCACCGGCACGGGCAGCTTGCTCAGCGAGCGCCGCAGCTGGAGCGCGTCCCGCCGGCTGACCGGCTGCGGGGCGCGCAGCACCAGCCGCAGCGGGCTCATCGGCCCGGTCACCGGCGCGCCCGTGCCCAGCTCGAAGCCGACCGCGCCGATCGGCCCCCAGGTGAGCCGGTGCTCCGCCACCAGCGCGCCGACCACCGGCAGCAGGGCCAGCGCCGGGACCGCCGCCACCCGCTCGGGCGCCAGCAGCTCCCGCCGGGCGGCCAGTTGCTCGGGCCGGAAGGTGCGGGCCACCGCCGCCCAGGGCGCCAGAGCGTTCAGCAACTGCCCCCGCTGCGGGCCGCGTACCGTCACCGGGATCCACTGCTCGGGCGCCGCCGTGACGTCCCGGGGGCAGCGCACGGGGTGCGGGGTGTCGGTCGGGGAGCCGACCACGGTGGGCGCCCGGCCTACCGTCACCCAGGGCTGCGCCCGCAGCACGGCCCGCGCCCAGTCGGGGAGTTCACCGCCGTCGAGCGGGCGCAGCGAGCTGGGGCACTGCATCAGCAGGAGGTCGTGCGGGCCGGGCAGCCGCCCGTCCAGCGCGGCGAGCGGTCCGACCAGGCGGCGCGGCCCGCCGTGCGGTTCCTCGGCTGCGGCTCGTCGGGCGGGGGAAGCGGAGTGGACGGCAGTCACCGCAGGCCTCCTGGGCGAAGTCGGACTGGCTGACGGATCCACCCTCCGCCGGCTCCGGGTCGGGCCGCCACGGTCCTTGGACGCTTTCCGCCGGGACCAACGGCCCAAGGTGCGCGGCCCTGGCCACGGTGTGAGAGTGGGGGCAGCCCGGTATCCGTCCGGAGGAGGAGTCATGGGCATCTTCGACAGGTTCCGCCACAAGGCGCACGAGGCCGCCGGGCCGGACGCCACCGAGCGCGCCGCCCTCGCCCACGACGAGGCTGCTGACGCGTACAGCGACGAGGTCGAGCGGACCCGTGAGACGCGCGAGACGCAGAGCGTCCAGGCGGAGGCCGACCGGCGCGCCGCCGAGGACATGACGGCAGAGGGCGACCCCTGGGACTGACCCCTCGGCAACACCCATCGAACGCGGCGACCGAACTCGGCAACGCCCCCTGAACGCCGCTGCCGCCCCGGGCTCAGCGGGCCCGCGGCGGCAGCGGCGGGCGTCGCAGGTCAGGCCGGGGGGTGTCGGCCGGCGGGGGCGCCGCGGCGGGGACGTCCTCCAGCAGCTCCAGCGCCAGCTGGACGGCGGCGACCAGCTCCGGGTGCCGCCCCCGGGCCCAGTCCTGGGGCGCCCGCAGCACGTGGACGTCCGGTTCGACGCCGTGGTTCTCCACCGACCAGCCGAGCCCGCCGGTGAACCAGGACGCGTTCTTCGGCACCGAGATCTGGGTGCCGTCGCCGAGCGTGTGCCGCCCGGTCATCCCGACCACCCCGCCCCAGGTGCGGGTGCCGACCACGGGCCCCAGCCCGAGCAGCTTGATCGCGGCGATGATCACGTCGCCGTCCGAGCTGGTCGCCTCGTCGGCGAGCGCGACCACCGGGCCGCGCGGGGCGTTGCGCGGCCACCGCACGGGCTGCCGGTCCCGGCTGAAGTCCCAGGCGAGGACCTGCCGGGTGAGCTTCTCCAGCACGAGTTCGGAGACGTTGCCCCCGGCGTTGCCGCGCACGTCCAGGACGAGCGCGGGCTTGTCCAGTTCGCGGCGCACGTCGCGGTTGAACTGCGCCCAGCCGGAGCCGCCGAGATCCGGGATGTGCAGGTAGCCGCACCGGCCGTCGCTGAACTCCCGTACCAGGGAGCGGCGTCTGACCACCCAGTCCTGGTAGCGGATGGGCCGCTCGTCGGTCAGCGGGGTGACGGTGATCCGCCGCACGGGGCCGTCCGGGCCGCTGCGCAGGGTCAGTTCGACGGTGGTGCCGCCGGTGCCGGCCAGCAGCGGGAGCGGGCCGCGGAGCGGGTCCAGCGGGCGGCCGCCGATCTCCAGCAGTTCGTCGCCGTCCCGGACGCCCTGGGCGGCCAGCGGGGCGCGGGCGCGCGGGTCGGAGGACTCGCCGGGCAGGATCCGGTGGACCAGCCAGCGGCCGTCGGGGGCGCGGTGCGCGCCGGCGCCGAGCAGGCCGAGCGGCTGCTGGGCGAGCGAGGGGCCCTCGCCGCGGCGGGACGGAGTGACGTAGGCGTGCGAGGTGCCGAGTTCGCCGAGGAGCTCGCGCAGCAGGTCGGCGAAGTCGTCCGGCCCGGCGATCCGGTCGAGCAGCGGCTCGTACTGGGCGACCAGGGCGGGCCAGTCCAGGCCGGACATCCCGGCGTCCCAGAACTGGTCCCGGACGATCCGGGCCGCCTCGTGGTAGGCGTGGCGCCACTCGGCGGCCGGGTGCACGGTGTGGGTGATCCGGCGCAGGTCCACCGGGGTGCCGGCGGAGGGGGCGCCGACCGGGAGGATCCGCAGGGTGCCGGCCGAGTAGACCGCGATCGAGCCGCCGTCGCCGGAGACGGCGTAGCCGTCCAGCTTGTCGACCAGGGTGGTGCGGGTGCCCCGGGCCAGGTCGAAGTACTCCAGTGAGGGGCGGCCGGAGGTTTCCTCGGGGCTGGCGAAGGTCTGCCCGAGGGTGCCGGAGATCGGCCAGCGCAGCCAGACCAGGCCGCCGCGCACCGCGTCGGTGGCCGAGTACTTGGAGGCGATCACCGGGAACTGCAGCAGCCGCTCGCCGATGCCCTGCGGGTCGACCCGCACGGTGCCGTCGCCGCCGCCGTCGCCGTGCGGGGCGCCGTCCTCGGCGGGCGCTGCGAACGGGGACGGGGTGTCGGCGGTGAGCGGGACGAGGTAGGGGCGGCAGCCGACCGGGAAGGAGAGGTCGCCGGTGTGCACGTCGTGGACGGGGTCGAAGCCGCGCCAGGACAGGAAGGCCAGGTAGCGGCCGTCCCGGGTGAACACCGGCTGCTCGTCCTCGAACCGCCCGTTGGTGACCTCGGTGATCGGCGCGGGCGCCTCGGTGCGGGTGAGCCGGATGCGGCGCAGCGAGCGCCCGGCGGCCGGCTGCGACCAGGCGATCCAGTGCGAGTCGGGGGAGAACCGGGCGCTGGAGACGGGCCCGTAGCCGGAGGCGGCGAGTTCGCGCACCTCGCCGTCGGCGGTGGCGACCAGCAGCAGCCGCCCGTCCGACGTGGCGACGGCGAGGTGGGCGCCGTCGGGGGAGGCGGTGAGCTCCAGGACCCGCCCGAGCCGTCCGGCGGCGAGCACCCGGTGGCGGTGCCGCCCGCCGGTCTCGAGCGCGTGGCCGGCCTCGTGCCCGGGCAGCGGCATCACCTCGACGGCGTCGGCGCCCTCCGCGTCGGTGATCCAGGCGGCCTCGCCGGTGTGCCCGAGCACGACCGGCAGCCGGGTGCGCACGCCCGGGGTGTCGGCGAGCGTGCGGGCCGGGCCGTCCTTGTGGGTGAGCCAGTACTGGCTGCCGCGCACGGTGATCACCCCGGCCCGGCCGGACTGGTCGCAGGCCAGGTCCTTGACCTGGGAGGCGGCGCTGACCTGGTACGGGCGGCGGCCGGCCCGTGAGCCGCCGAGCGGCACGTGCAGCCGCCGCGGCCCGGGGGCGTCCAGGCTCTCCAGCAGCCAGAGGTCGCCGCCGTGCTGGTAGACGATCCGGGTGCCGTCGGTGGCGGCCTCGCGGGCGTAGTAGGAGGCGTGGTCGGTGTGCCGGCGCAGATCGGTACCGTCGGGGCGGCAGGAGTAGAGGTTGCCGATGCCCTCGTGGTCGGAGAGGAAGGCGATTCTCCCGTCGGGGGGTTCGCCGACGGGCATGGGTGAGGCGAGGTGCCCGGGATGGCCGGCCAGGATCTGCAGGCCGTCGACCCAGAGCCGGCCGGTGGCGCCGCCGCGGTAGCGCTTCCAGGCCGCGGGCTCGTGCGGGGCGGCGCCGGTGAGCAGCACGGTGCGCTCGCGGCTCATCTGGGCGTCGCCGACGGGCCCCCAGGGCATCCGGCGGTCGGGGGCGCCGTCCGGCGGCAGGGCGTGCGCCCAGGTGTAGTGGCCGAAGGGCTCGTGGTAGGAGGTGACGGCCAGGACCTCGCCGTCCGGCAGCCAGCCGCGCACCCGGGTGTCCTGGCTGCCCCAGTAGCTGAGCCGCCGGGCCTCGCCGCCCGCGGTGGGGGCGGTCCACACCTCGGGGGTCAGGCTGAGCCAGCTGGTCCAGGCGAGGGTGTGGCCGTCGGGGGAGAACCGGGGGTGGCTGACCCGGGTGCGGTCGCAGCTGACCCGCCAGGCCCGGCCGGCCTCGGGGCCGGGCTCCAGCGGGGCGAGCCAGACGTCGTCCTCGGCGGTGAAGGCGAGCAGGTCGCCGTGCAGGTGGGGGTAGCGGAGGTAGCCGGGCGAGGTCACCTCTCCATCCTTCGACGGGGTGTCACACCCGGCAACCGGGGCGGCCCGCGGGGCGCCGAAACGCCGGAAGGCCCCTCGCTCTCGCGAAGGGCCTTCCGGCTGTCTGTGCGCCGCCAGGGACTCGAACCCCGGACCCGCTGATTAAGAGTCAGCTGCTCTAACCAACTGAGCTAGCGGCGCCTGCTGACGTGGAGAACATTACCTGGTCAGCGGCCGAAACACACAATCGGCCCGGACGGGCGTGCGCGGAGCGTCACGGAGCCAGGACGACCGTGCCCCGGACGTGCCCGGTGCCGACCATCCGGTGGGCGTCGGCGGCGCGTTCCAGCGGGAACGTCCCGGCGACCTCCAGCCGCAGCCCGCCCGCCTCCCACAGCTCGACCAGCTCGGCCAGCCGGGCCGCCGTCCGCTCGGCGCGCAGTGCTTCTCGATCATTCGGGCGTGCTGCTTCTCGATCATTCGACCTGAAGCGCCCTTGAGGTCAAGCCCCGCCCACGTGTCGCCACAAATGGGCACCTTGTCAGATTCGCGATCGTCACCCCCGGCGAGAGATGCTCGCCGGCCACGGCGGGGGCCGGCGCCGATCCCGAGCCCGTCGATGAGGTGCCGTGCGGGCTCGGCCGGCGCCCGAACGGACATGACGCGCCGTCCGGCCCGGTCACTCCGGACGTGACCGAACGGAATGTGCGCGGTCCCGTCGGACGTTGCATAGGCTGGCCCCGGGCAGGCCGTCAACGGAGTCGGCGCACCACCAGTACCTGCACGACCTCGCGAATCCCTCACCGCCTGGCCCTGCCGGTATCTGCACCCAGATGAAACGAGGAACACCGATGTCGGAGACCCGCGCCGACGCCCGCACCCCGCTCGACCGCACCCCGCAGTGGGCCGCCCTCGGCAAGCACCGGGCCGAGCTGGGCGACACGCACCTGCGCGAGCTGTTCGCCGCCGACCCGGAGCGCGGCCGCCGCTACACGCTCCAGGTCGGCGACCTGCACGTCGACTACGCCAAGCAGCTGGTCACCGACGAGACGCTGGAGCTGCTGCGCGAGCTGGCCGCCGCCACCGGCGTCGCCGAGCTGCGGGACGCGATGTTCCGCGGCGAGAAGATCAACAACACCGAGCAGCGCGCCGTCCTGCACACCGCGCTGCGCGCCCCGCGCGGGGCCGTCGTCGAGGTCGACGGCGAGAACGTCGTGCCCGGCGTGCACGCCGTCCTCGACAAGATGGCCGCCTTCGCCGACCGGGTCCGCAGCGGCGAGTGGCGCGGCCACACCGGCAAGCAGATCCGCACCGTCGTCAACATCGGCATCGGCGGCTCCGACCTCGGCCCCGCCATGGCCTACGAGGTGCTCCGCTCCTACACCAAGCGCGACCTCGACGTCCGCTTCGTCTCCAACGTGGACGGCGCCGACCTGCACGAGGCCGTCCGCGACCTGGACCCGGCCGAGACGCTCTTCATCGTCGCCTCGAAGACCTTCACCACCATCGAGACCATCACCAACGCGGTCTCCGCCCGCGACTGGCTGCTGGCCGGCCTCGGCGCCGGCACCGAGGCGGTCGCGAAGCACTTCGTCGCGCTGTCCACCAACGGCCGGGGCGTGCAGGACTTCGGCATCGACACGGCCAACATGTTCGAGTTCTGGGACTGGGTCGGCGGCCGCTACTCCTACGACTCGGCGATCGGCCTCTCGCTGATGATCGCCATCGGCCCGGACGCCTTCCGCGAGATGCTGGACGGCTTCCACCTCGTCGACGAGCACTTCCGCACCGCCCCGCCGGAGCAGAACGTCCCGCTGCTGCTCGGCCTGCTGGGCGTCTGGTACGGCGCGTTCTTCGACGCCCAGGCGCACGCGGTGCTGCCGTACTCGCACTACCTGTCGAAGTTCACCGCCTACCTCCAGCAGCTGGACATGGAGTCCAACGGCAAGTCGGTGGACCGCGCCGGCAACCCGGTGAACTGGCAGACCGGCCCGGTGGTCTGGGGCACCCCCGGCACCAACGGCCAGCACGCCTACTACCAGCTGCTGCACCAGGGCACCAAGGTCATCCCGGCCGACTTCATCGGCTTCGCCAAGCCCGTCGCCGACCTGCTGCCCGGCCTGGTCGCCCAGCACGACCTGCTGCTCGCCAACTTCTTCGCCCAGACCCAGGCGCTCGCCTTCGGCAAGACGGCGGAGGAGGTCGCGGCCGAGGGCGTGCCGGCCGAGCTCGTCCCGCACAAGACCTTCAAGGGCAACCACCCGACCACCACCATCCTGGCCGGCGAGCTGACCCCCTCGGTGCTCGGTCAGCTGGTCGCGCTGTACGAGCACAAGGTGTTCGTCCAGGGCGCGATCTGGAACATCGACTCCTTCGACCAGTGGGGCGTCGAGCTGGGCAAGGTGCTCGCCAAGCGGATCGAGCCGGTGCTGCTCACCGGCGAGGGCGCCGAGCGGCTGGACAGCTCCACCGCCGAGCTGGTCGCCCGCTACCGCGCGCTGCGTGGCCGCTGAGCCCTGGGAGCCCGGGGCCGTCCGCCTTTCGGCGGGCGGCCCCGGCTCTCGGGTGCCGCCTTCTCGGGGCCGCCGCGGAAGACGCCTGCCACTGCCGGAATACGTCGCCGGAATACGCCGAGAGGCCCCTCGCTTTCACAAGGGGCCTCTCGGCTGTCTGTGCGCCGCCAGGGACTCGAACCCCGGACCCGCTGATTAAGAGTCAGCTGCTCTAACCAACTGAGCTAGCGGCGCCTGCTGACGGGGAAGACTCTAGCAGCGTCCCCGGCCCGAACCAAAATCGAATACCGGTCGCCCGGCGTTCACCCGCCGGTCACCGCCGCCGCCCCGGCGGATTCGGCCGCGACGGGCTCGCGCGCCGCCCGGACGCACGCCCACAGCACCACGGAGGCGCCCGGCAGCCACGGCTCCCGGTCCTCCGGCGCGACGATCCACCGGCCCGCACCCAGACCGGGCGACTGCGGGCCGTTCATCATCCGCTGCACCGGCGGCACCGTCACCGCGTCCCCCCTGCCGTGGCACAGCAGCGGCGGCACGTCCCGGGCCCACTCCTCCCAGGCCAGCAGCCGCCGCAGCCGGGCCGCCGCGCCGGGCTGGACGAACAGCAGGATCCGACCCCGGTAGACGGCGACCGGCCCGCAACCCGGCCCGGAGGCCCACAACTCGTCCAGCACCCGGCGGCCGAACAGGGACGGCATGCTGATCACGTCGAAGACCCGCCCGCAGGGCAGCACCGAGGGCGCCCACGGGCGCGACTCCCACAGGGCGCGCATGCTGCGCGGGTACTCGCTCGCGGAGGCCAGCCAGGCCTCCCCGGCGACGGTGACGTACTCCACCGACTGATGCGTCGTCCAGATGTCCACGCACAGCAGGGTGCGCGGCGCGCGGGACCGGTGAGAGGGAAAACGCCGTTTGCCGGACACGGCGACGGGGAAGGGCGTACCCTTCCCGCGCGCATATGCCAGAGGCCTGTTTTCGCCGCCTGTTCTCGCCGCCTTGTTTCGCCGCCTTGTTCTCGCCGGTTCAGTCCTCGTGGCGGCGCGGCTGGAGCAGGCCGCGGCCGTACTCGATCATCTTGGCGGCGTAGTCGGGGGTCCAGTCCGCCCGCTCCGCGATCTCGGCGTCCGACAGCGCGTCGAACCGGCGGGGGTCCGCGAGCTGCGCCGCGGCGACCGCCTGGAAGTCCGTGGCCCGCTCGGCGGCGGCGCGGAAGGCCAGCGCCAGCTCGGTCGAGCGGCGCAGCAGCTCGGCCGGGTCGTCGATCGACTCCAGGTCGAAGAAGCGCTCCGCCTCCGGCTCGGCGGCCTGCGGCTCGAACAGCAGGTGCGCCGGGCGCTGGCGCCGGGCGGACGCGGACGGACCGCCGGGATCGGACGCCATCGCGTGGGAGTCGGGCATGGACGGACACCTCCGGGTGCTCGATGAGGGGGCGGACGGCGGTTGCTCCGGGCCGCGCCGCCCGGTCGGGGCCGTCGTCCATTGTCGCGCGGCGGCCGCCGATGACGGAACGGTGCACGTGCGGGCGCTATTCCCCGGGGCGCGCCCCCGGCGCACCCCGGACACCTTCGGGTGATCCCGGACTCGCGGCGTCATCGCGGCCCGGGCTGCGGCGTTGTCCCGGGTGATCCGTCCCCTGCCGGCTACCGGCAGCAGTCCAAGGAGAACCATGCGCGCACGGAAGGCCCTGCCGGCCCTCGCTCTGCCCCTTGCCCTGCCCCTCGTTCTCGTGGCGGCCCCCGCCGCCGTCGCCGCCGAGACCACGGTCGTGGTGACCGGCGCGAGGAGCGCCCCCGGCGGCTGGTCGACCGCGACCTGCCCCGCCCACACCCACCTGACCGGCGGCGGCTACACCTTCGCCCCGGCCGCCCCGGGCGACACCGTCCTGGTCAACGCCCCGGTCCCCAGCGACCCCGGCACCTGGTCGGCCCGCGCCGAGCTCGGCGTCGTCACGGCCTACGCGCTCTGCGAGACCGAGGGCTGACGCCTGGGCCCGGGGGACTGACCCCGGGGCCCGCTCAGCGCAGGTGCACCCGGTGCCCGGTCAGGTGGTGCAGCACCTGGTGGTTGGCCTCCCAGCCGTCCGGGAACCTGACCGAGACGCCCAACTGCACCGGCTCGGTGGACGGATGCTCGTCCAGCAGCTCGGCGATCCCGGCCCGGGCCACCACGATGCACGCGTGCCGGTGGCGGGAGGCGAGCACGCAGAGCCGGCCCGTCTCCAGGTGGAAGGCGGTGGCGTCGGGCCGCCCGGAGAGCGGGTGCAGGACGACGGTGACGTCGTACTCCCGGCCCTGCAGCCGGTTGGCGGTGTCCACGGTGACCGCCGGGCCGGCCGCGCCGTCCACCGGGACGCCCGCCTTGAGCAGTGCCGCGCGCACGGCGGCCGCCTGGTCCCGGTGGGCGGTGCCGACCGCGATCCGGTCCGCGGTGAGCGGGGCCTCGCCCTGCTCGGAGTGTGCGGTCAACCCGCGCTCCAGCAGCCGGCGGACGGTGGCCGCGACGGCCGCCACCGCCTGCGGGTCGGTCCGCACGGTGTGCCGGGCGGGCAGCTCCAGCAGCGCCCAGCCGTGCTCGGCCGCCCGGTCGATCGCCGCGTCCAGCGCCGAGCCGTCCGTCCGGACGGCGGCGGTGAGCCGGCGCTCGTCCGGGCCGGTGCCGGAGCGGAACGGCGTGTACGGGTAGAACGCGTCCGAGATCAGCGGCGCCGCGCTGGCCGGCAGCCGCCAGGAGACCGGCAGCCGGTGCGGCTCGATCTGCGGGTTGTGCGCCAGCATGGTGACCACGGCGCTGCTCGACGGGTCGTAGGACAGGCCCGCCCACTGCTCGGTGCCGACCACGGTGAACGGGTCCAGCTGGCCCGGGTCACCGACGAACAGCGCCCGTTCGAACAGCCGGGCCACCGCGAGCAGCGCGTCCGAGCGCATCTGGTACGCCTCGTCGACGATCGCGTGCCGCCACGGCGCCTCGGCCCGCACCCACTGCCACTTGGCGGAGGTGGAGATCACGACGTCGTGCTCGACCAGCTCCGCGACCTTGTCGGAGGGCGTCACGTTGGCGTGCCGCAGCACCTCCGGGCCCGGCCGGGAGTCCGCGGCGTGCAGCCGGCCGATCGTCAACTCCGGTGCCTTCTCGGCCAGTCGACCGACCAGGTCGTCCACCTGGCCGTTGGTCTGGGCGACGATCATCAGCCGCTCGCCGGACTCGACGAGCTCCCGGGCTGCGCGTACCACGAGCGTCGACTTGCCGGCGCCGGGCGGCGAGTCCACCACCACACCGCGCGGGGCGCCGGCCGGCGGGCGGACGGTCGCCGCCAGGATCCGGGCCACCGCGGCGTCGGCCGCCGCGCCCGGGGCCTCCTCGGTGCTCATGTCGCGGCTCACTCCCACTCGTCGAAGGCGGATGCGGACGGGGCGGACTCGGGCGCCGAGCCGGGCGGGCCGCCGTGCGTCCACGGGGTGTCGTCCGGCTCGGGCAGCGGCGCGGACTGGCGGACCGTCAGCTCGAACAGGGTGAACAGGACCGCCTCGCCGGGCTCGGGCACGCTGCCCGGCTCGGGCTCCTTCCGGCGGCCCATCCCGGACAGGATCCGCAGCGTGACGGTGCCCTCGGCCGGGTCGACCGCGACGATCTCGGCCTTTTGTGCGGACGGCCCCGCGCCGGCCTCCGGCCGGGGGGACGCCCACACCCGGTGGGCCTCCCGGCCGAGGTCGGCGTGCGGGCGGTCGGCGGTCCGGAGGGTGACCAGCGGGCGCGGCTTGGGGGAGCGGCCGGTGGTGTCGTACTCCGGCACCACCTCGGTCACCACGCCGGCGAACGCCTCGCCCGCCAGCCGGTGTTCGGCCATCGCCAGCGGGTCGTCCAGCGCCTCCTGGACGTCCAGCCGGGCCTGCTCGCGCTCGCGCTGGGCCAGCTTGCGGGCGGCCGTCACCGCGTCGTCCTGCCGGGGCTGCGGCGGCTCGCCGGCCGCCAGCCGGTCCCGGTGGCCGGTGTACGACCAGCGGTCGCCGGTCCAGCGCTCCGCCAGGTGTCCGGCCGGCGGCAGCGTGCGAAGCAGGTCGATGCCGCGCCAGACGTCGTGCCAGGTGGGCAGCAGGACGGCGGTCAGTTCCTCGCGGAGCCGCTCGACGGCGTCCCGGACGGCCTCCCGGGCGCGCGCGGCGCCCGCGTCGTCCCGCTGGTCGGTGCTGTGCAGCAGGGCGGAGGCGGCGGCGTCGTAGCGGGCGATCGCCGGGCCGAGCACGACCTCGTCGAACCGCGGGTCGGTGGCCGGGCCGGCCGGCGGGTGCAGCAGCTGGCCCCGCTCGTCCCGGGCGGACTCGGCGCGCTCGGCAGCCTCGGCGCCGGTCAGGCCGTCCGGCGGGAAGTGCCAGGCCAGCCGGGCGGCCAGGTGCTGGTCCTCCAGGTGGCTCTGGCCGGTCGCCCAGTGCCGGGCCAGCAGGCCGGTCATCGGGAGCAGCAGGCTGGAGCCGGGCACCTGGGCGCGGTCGGTGAGGTGGGTGAGCCAGCGGCCGAGCAGCGGCACCCGCACCGGCGCCGGGTACGGGCCCGGCTCGTCGTCCTCGACGGTGCGTCGGAACCGGGTGGAGCGGCCGAGCAGCGCGAGGTGGTGCACGCCCGCGCCGTTCGGCACGATCAGCTGCGGCGCGTCGGCGCACAGCTCGTGGAACACCTGGGTCTTCTCGCCGGTCTCCGGATCCTTCTCGGAGCCCTCGATCTGCTCCACCTCGGTGCCGAAGGACTCCAGGTAGGGCAGCAGATCGGCGGCCAGCTCGGCCAGGTAGTCGAAGCGCAGAGTGCGGTTGAGCGGCTGCGGCACCACGTGCAGCCGGGGCGCGTCCCGGTCGGTGCCGAGCAGGACGGCCAGCGGCGCGCCCGCCTCACCGGCGGCGGTCAGCGGGACGACCACCATCGGGCGGTCGGAGAGGTGCCGGTGCCGGACGGTGGCCAGCGGCTCGGCCCGCCCGCTGCGAACGGCCTCCAGCCGGGCGAGGGTGGTGAGGAGGCTCATCGGCCGGACCCGAGGGCCTCGGCGCGCAGGGCGGCGGCGTACGCGAGCCGCTCCGCCGCCTCGTCGGTGCCGCTGCCGGTGGCGGCGGCCAGTGCCTGCGTCACCGTGCGGATGCTGCCCAGTTCGCCGCGCACGCCGCGGCCCAGTTGCTCGACCCGGTCGCCGCAGCGGGCCCGGGCGCGGCAGTGGAAGCCGAGCTCGCAGGTCGAGAGGCAGTCCGGGCTGTACGCGGCGGGCACCGCCTCGACCGATGCGGCCAGCTCCTCGGCGGAGCGGGTCGGCCCGCCGTCCTCGTCCACCGCCAGATCGAAGCCGGCACCCGCCGGCAGCGCGTCCAGCAGCCGGCCGATGCCGGTCATCCGGCTCAGCTGGCGGCGGGTGGTGGCCAGCTCGCGGCGGACGTCGACGGCGACCGCGGTCGGCCGGTTGCTGAAGTCCTTCGGGCAGACCAGCAGCACGCTCAGCCGGGGGCTGCCCGGCAACCGCTGCTCGGTGTACGGGTCCGGCGCGAGTGCCTCGCCGGCGAGCGCGGCGGCGGCGTGCTGGAGCGCCAGCACGTACACGGCGGCCTGCCGGGCGGCGGCGCCGACCTTGGCCGGGTCCGCGCTGCCGTCCAGCACCGGGAAGGACTTGATCTCGACGACCGTGCACCGCCCGCCGTGGACGACGACGGCGTCCGGCTCCAGGTAGGCGGTGCTGCCGGCCACGTCGAGCCGCAGCAGCGGGTGGTCCAGCAGCGTCCAGGCGTCCGGGTCGGCGGCGGCCGCGGCCAGCGCCTCGGCCGTCCGGTCCGCCCGGACGGCGGGGCCGGAACGGCGCAGCAGGTCCGGCACCACCAGCGGGGCGTCGCCGTCCGCCGGGACGCCGAGATGGCGGCGGAGCGGTTCCAGCAGGGCCGCGTAGCCGTCCGCCTTCAGCCGGGACTCGAAGATCACGCCGCGGGCTATCGCGAACGGGGACTGCCCGAACGGCGCCGGGTGGCCCAGCCGGGAGGCCAGCGCGGACTTGTCCACCCCGGCCGCGTCGAGCACGGCGCGGCGGTGACAGCCCGGATTGGCTGCCAGCGCGGCGAGGGACCGGGCGTTCAGACTGCGCTGCGGCGCCGGACCGCGCAGCTCGGCGAGCCGCTGGGCGAGCGGCTCGGAGTGCGCGCGGGACGGGGCGTTCGTCGAGACGTTCATGGTGCGGCCCAGTGTCGCATCCGGGTCCGACAATTCGGCGCGGCCCGACGCGTTCCGGACCGTTCCGGAGCTTTCTCGGCCCGTACCCTTCCCGCTGCTGCTCCCACCCCGCGTCCGCTCCTTCTCCTGCCCCGCATCGTGCCCGTCGTGCGGGTGAGAGATCATGGGACCCGGTGCTCAAGGGTGAGACCGACCGTTGCCGCCGCCCCCTGCGAGGAGCCCCCATGCCCGCCCGAATCGTGCTGGTCCGCCACGGCGAGACCGAGTGGTCCGCCACCGGCCGCCACACCGGCCGCACCGACATCCCGCTCACCGAGGAGGGCCGCGCGATGGCCAGGGCGCTCGGTGCCCGGCTGGCCAAGGCTCCCTGGAACGGGCTGCCCGACGCGCTCGTCTACACCAGCCCGCTCGACCGCGCCGAGGAGACCTGCGCCCTGGCCGGCTTCGGTGACCGCGCGGTGGAGCGCCCGGAACTCATGGAGTGGGACTACGGCCGGTACGAGGGCCGGACCGGCACGGACATCCGGGCCACCGACCACCCCGGCTGGCTCATCTGGCGCGACGGCGTGCCCGGCGGCGAGAAGCTCTCCGAGGTGGCCGCCCGGGTGGACGCCTTCCTCGCCGACCTCAACGACGAGCACGGCGTGCCGGACCCGGACACCACCGTCATGCACTGCGCCGACCGGGACGTGATCCTCTTCGCGCACGGGCACCTGCTCCGCATCCTGACCGCCCGCTGGCTCGGCCTGCCGCCCGAGTTCGCGCAGCGGTTCAAGCTCGGCACGGCGGCGCTGTGCGTCCTCTCGTGGGAGTACGGCGCGCCCGCGGTGGAGGTCTGGAACGACCTCGGCCACCTGGAGGGCCTGACCGCCGGTCACTGACGCGCGGTCACATCGCCTGAGCCGACCCGGCCCGACCCGGTCAGGCCATGCCCGGCCGGCTCAGGCGGCGGTGGCGAGGTCGTACGCGGTCAGGAAGCCGCCGACCTCGGGCACCGTGGCGTGCGGGCGCAGCCGTTCGGCCGTGTCCGCCAGCATGCTCCGGATCCGGGCGGAGCGGACCTCGCCGAACAGTGCCACGGCGGCCGAGCCGTGGTGCGCCGCGCCCGCCAAGTCCCCGCGGCCGAGCCGGTCGTGGGCCAGCTCGGCGGTGTAGAGCACCCGGTTGCGGACGAAGTGCGGCTCCTGGAGCGCCATGGCCAGCATGGCCTGCTCGCCGGCCCGGTCCCAGTCGCCGAGCGCGGACCAGCACTGCGACTGGAGCCCGGCGATCTCGGCCTCGCCGAAGAAGGACATCCACTCCGGGTCGGCCTCGGAGGGGCCGCGCTCGAACAGCGTGTACGCCCGGACGAGCGCCCGTTCGCAGGAGGCGCGGTCCTGGAGCATGGCCCAGCCGCCGGCCTCGCGCATCGCGAGCAGGGCGAGCAGCCGGTCGGAGTCCAGGTACCGGGCGGCTGCCTGCCCGGCCTGGGCGGCGCGCAGCGCCTCGCGCGGCCGGCCGGCGTCGCGGGCGAGGAAGGCGCTGTTGGAGAAGACGTGTGCCTCCAGCGCGGAGTCGCCGGCCATCCGGGCGGTGGCGAGCGCCTCGGCGTAGAGCGAGCGGGCGTCCGCGAGCCGGTTCGAGTCGTGCGCCAACCAGCCGACGGAGATGGCGAGTTCACCGGCCCCGGCCTGGAGCCGACGCTCCGTCTCGGCGTTGTACTCGCCCTCGTTGAGCAGCGCGTACGCGTTTCTCAGCGACTGCCCGGCCAGCTCGAACAGCGCGTCGCCGCCGTGCGCGTCGTCGGCCAGCCGGATGTCCCGGATGGCTTGCTCGACGCCCAGCACCTCGGCGGCGCCGACCCTTCGCAGCGGCGGAACCGGGCCGGGTCGGCCGGGTACGAAGGCGGCGACCGGGCCGAACAGGCCCGGGGCGGTGGCCGAGCCCGAGCCCGAGCCCGAGCCCGAGCCCGGGCCGGAACCGGTGGCGGCTCCGGCGGGCCGGTCGATGCCGATCACGGTGGCCAGGGCGGCGGAGCCGCCGGCCAGGAACGTACGGCGACGCACGTCGTCGTTCTCCTCGTCGAGATGGTGCGATCCGGCGCGCCCCCGGTGCACCGCCACGGCGCCCGGCCGCGGAGAGCCGTCCGGTGCGGGCGGATCCGCGTACGGCGAGGCGGCGTACGGGAGTTGGGTGGAGAGTGGCGGGCGCGGGGCGGGCAGGGTCGGGAACGTCTGGTGGAGCGGAGGTGCCCCGGTGCTCCCGTCGCCGTCCGCCGGGCGGCGGCGCACGGCGGTCCTGGGGGAGAAACCGAGGTCGGTGAGCGAACGGCCCGGCCACATGTGCCGGAACACCCGCTCGTAGGCGTAGTTGGGGCAGCGGATCTCGCCGGACTCCACCCGCCCGACGTAGCGGGCGTCGCAGGACACGTGCTCCCCGATCTCGCGAGCGGCCCGGCGCACGGCGGTGGCGAACTCGCCTGGTGAGCGGTCGCCGCGCAGTGCGCGCATCACGGTGTTGGGTGACGGGCGGGTCGGCTCGGCCGGCGGGGTGGCTGCCATGGTGCGCTCCGTGGTGGTACGGGTGTGGTGTCCGGGGCGGTCCGAATGGATCACCGCGGCCCGCCACCGACAGTACCCGGAGTCACCGACCGGACACACTGGGTTCGTGGTCGATGTGGTGTCAATTCAGGGCAAAACGGGCGGTGTTGCAGAGATCTGCCATGAAATGCCATGCCTTGCTGTAATGCGCCCCGTGGCCTGAGGCGCGGATGCCGCGTTGTCCTGGTACGTGGAAGCCCAGGCCGCGCCCCGGCCTGCCGCCCGCCCCGGCGGCCCCGGTCTCCCGGGACAACCCCGGGGAGTCCCGGGACCTCTCGGGACCTCTCGGGACGCCCCGGGCGGCCTCGGCTTCGAAACGACGAGGTGACAGGAGGGCCAGGATGGCCACCGGACTCCCGCAGTACCGACCGGTCGTCGGAGGCGTGCTCGCCGGAGCCGTCCCGGCTCTGATCCCCGACCTCGCCGACGACCGGATCCCCGGCCGCGGTCCGGTCGAGGGCGGCCGCGCCTCCTGCGGCGGCCGGGGCCTCGGCCGCCGCCCCGGCCCCGACGAGGGCACCGTGCTCACCGCCTACGACACCGTGACGGTCGCCCTGCGCCACGGCCTGGAAGCGGTCGACATCCTGCGGCTGCGTCGCGCCTGCGGCGCCGTGCTGCAGAGCCCCAACGGCAGCACCCTCTCCTTCTTCGTCCCGGCCGGCACCAGTGATACCTGGCACCTGCCGGGCAGTTCCTGTACGGCCGGTGCCCTGCTGCTGCCCGCGACCGACCCGCGCTGGGTGATGCCCCCCACCGGCGCCGACCGCACCGCCCGCCCCACCGACGCGTGGGTCCTCCGCTCCGCCCTCTGCGAGGCCGCCTGCACCCTGACCGCAGGCGGCCTCGGCCCGTTCTAGCGGGCGTGCCGCGCGGATCCCGCCTGTCGCCGCCTGTCGCCGCCCGTCACTCCGGCCGGATCCACCCGGCACGCCCGCGGACGTCCCCGGGTCTGCGCCGATAATGGCTGCCATGGGACGAAGCAACAGAGCCGATCGAGGCACCGGCCGCGGCAGGACGGCGGCACAGCCGCAACCCGCGGCCACCGGACCGGGCGGCCGTACGCACGCCCAGGGCCCGCTCAGCCGTCCCGTCGGCTCCGGCCTGGCCGAGCTCCGCCCCGACCGCGACCGCCCCGCCGCCTGGTCCCTGCTGATCGACGGCGCCCCGCAGTCCATGGTCGACCTCGCCGACCCCTCCCACCTCGGCTTCGAGTACCAGCGCAGGCTCGGCCACCTGATCGACCTCGCCGCTCCGCCCGGCCGCCCGCTCACCGTCCTGCACCTCGGTGGCGGAGCCCTCACCCTGGCCCGTTACGTCGCGGCCACCCGGCCCCGCTCCCGGCAGCAGGTCGCCGAGATCGACACCGCTCTCACCGAGCTGATCCGTACCGAACTCCCGCTGGAACGCGGCTGGCAGATCAAGGTCCGCGGCGCCGACGCCCGCAGTGTGCTGGAGCGCACCCCCGAGGGCAGCGTCGACCTGGTGATCACCGACGTCTTCTCCGGAGCGCGCACCCCGGCCCACTGCACCACCGTCGAGTTCGCCGCCCTCGCCGCCCGCGCGCTCGCGCCTGGCGGCTGGTACGCGGCCAACATCGCCGACGGCTCCGCCCTCCCGTTCGCCCGCTCGCAGATCGCCACCCTCGGCGCCGTGTTCCCCGAACTCTGCCTCGTCGCCGACCCGGCCGTCCTGCGCGGCAAACGCTTCGGCAACCTCATCCTGGCTGCCGCTCACACCCCTCTCCCCATCGCCGACCTCACCCGCCGCGTCGCCACCGACCCCACGCTCGCCCGTGTCGAACACGGCCGCCCCCTCACCGACTTCGCAGCCGGCGCCGTCCCCGCGACGGACACCACCGCAACCCCGTCGCCGCTGCCACCCCCCACCGCCTTCAGCTGACCGGTCGGCCGAACTCGTCTACGGCCTTGGCACGTTCGTGCGGCGCACCATCCACCCTCCGCCCCATGACCACTGGTGCCCGCGCCGTTCCCGGCCGAGAATGGCCGCCGTCCGTCCGGAATGCGGACCTGGTCGTCGAGCGGAGGAACGCGTCATGCAGATCAGGTCCGCGCGGCCGGCGGAAGCCGAGCTGCTCTCCGGCATCGCGCTGCGGTCCAAGGCCTACTGGGGCTACGCCGACGCGTTCATGGCCGCCTGTCGCGACGAACTGACGCTGGACGCCGCCGCCATGGAGCAGGCGTGGGCGGTGGTGGCCGAGGACGGCGAGCGGGTGGTGGGCTTCGCGACCGTGACCGGCGGGCCGCCGGAGGCGCAGCTGGACATGCTGTTCGTGGAGCCGGACGTCATCGGCCGCGGTGTCGGCCGAGCACTCTTCGCACGTGCCCGTGGCCGCGCGGAGGAGCTGGGTTGTCGCCGTCTCACCATCGACTCCGACCCGAACGCCGAGCCGTTCTACCTCCTCGCGATGGGTGCGGAGCGGATCGGTTTCACGCCGTCCGGCTCTATACCCGGTCGTGAACTCCCCTTGCTGGCACTGGAGCTGCCCCAGGGGAGCTGAGCCCGGTTCAGTGTCCGCTCGGGAGGCCGCGGTGCTTCCACATCGCTGCGCCGGTGAGCAGGAGCCCGGCGGCGATGGGGGCGAGAACGGCGGTGGCCGTGCCGGAACCGTCCGCGCTGGCCGTCACGGTGGCGGTGTCGGCGAGCGCGACGGCCTCCGGTGCCCCGGGTACGCCGGGTGTGGGAGCGGCTGTCGCCTCGCCGCGCCCACCATCGGGCGAGCCGGCGGCGGCCGACGAACCCGCCACCGCCTCCTGGGCCGGGGGAGCAGCGGGCGACTCGGTCTGACGACCGGCAGCTGCGGAGCTCGTGGGGTGCCCCCTGCTACCGGCCCTGCCACTGCTCCTGGCCTGGTCGGGGGCGGTCGGCGGCGCGGTGGGCGCGTCCTCGCGGGAGGCGCGTGCCCCGGTGGGGCCGGTCCGGGCGGGCAGGGTGCCGATCAGGCCGGAGGCGAGCGCGAAGGCGTCGGGCACGGCCGCCCGCTGGCCGGGCAGCGGCAGACCGCCGGCCCGGATCCGGTCCTTGAGGCTTGCACTCACGGGACTCGCGGAGCCTGCGAGCCCGGGACCGGCGAGGTCGCCGACCAGTCCGGGCGCGGCCGGCGGTGCGGGCGTGTGCATGGGGTGCCCGGCTGACTTGCCGTCGTGTCCCGGCACACCGTGCAGGGCGCGACGGACAGTGGCCGAGGGCGGCACCGGCAGCGGGTCGGCGGTCGCCGCGTACGCGCCGGGGGCGCCGATGCCCCAGAGTTGTGCGAGCAGTGCCCCGCCGGCCGCGACAGTGTGGGGGAGCCACCGGCCAGCCTGGTGGCGCGCGCCGGTGACGCCGCGAGGGACGGGTTCCTGGGGCTTCGTCGCGTGATTGGCTCGCACGTGAGTTGAGAACGAGCGGACGGGGCGTGAGGTCACGCCCGTCGTCACGGACAGTCATCGCGCCGGTGGCCCCGGGTCGGCGCCCGCGGGGCCACCGGCCGCCGCGCGGTCAGGAGTTGGGGCGCAGGGTCCAGGTGACCGTCATCACACCGGTTACGGCGCCGTCGGCGCGGGTGATCTCGACGGTGACGGGGAACTCGGGGCGCCCGCCCTCGTCGAGTTCGGCGACGACCTCGGCGGCCGGGCGACCGAGCACGGCGGTGGCGGTGACCTCGCCCATGGCGAGCTTCTTGTAGGCGATCTCGGCGTTGACGGCGAGCGGCACGGCGCGCGAGAGCTGGTCGCCGAAGGCGGCGAGCACGATGCAGCCGCTGGCGGACTCGGCGAGGGTGAACATCGCGCCGGCGTGCGGCCCGCCGACGTGGTTGTGGTATTCGGGCTGGTCGGGCAGCCGGAGCACGGCGCGGTCCGGGGTGGTCTCCAGGTACTCGAGCTTGAGGGTGCGCGCCATCGGCACGGTGGAGTCGAGCAGCTCGCCGATCGAAGGTGTCGTCATGGCGGCTATGTTACTGCTCGGTAGCTTCTGGCGACAGGCCTGCGGCCGGCGGTTTCACCGCCCGACAGGTCCACAGTCGGAAGCCGCCCGGAAGTGCCACCCGCAAATGCCGCCCTTAAGCCGCCGAAGCCGCCCGGCGGAATGGGGATGTGAGGGAACGCGAAAACGCCCGAGGGGCCGACCTCTTGAAGAGATCGGCCCCTCGGGCTCTGGGGTGAGCGACGGGACTCGAACCCGCGGCCACCTGGACCACAACCAGGTGCTCTACCAACTGAGCTACGCCCACCATCTGTACGGCCCGTTCCCGCTCTTCGCGTTCCCGTTCCGACAGGAAGAACTCTACAGGATCCGAGAGGGTGCTCGCGCCAGGGTTTCGTTCGGGCAAGCGCGGGCACCCTCCGCGGGACCCGCGGAGGGTGCCCGGCCGGTCAGTCCGCCTCGGCCTGGTACTTCTCGGCGATGGCGCGCGCGGTGTCGCCGTCCGGGCCGGGCTGCGGGACGAACACCGCCTCGCGGTAGTACCGCAGTTCGTCGATGCTCTCGCGGATGTCGGCGAGCGCCCGGTGGTTGCCGCCCTTCTGCGGGCTGTTGTAGTACGCCTTCGGGTACCAGCGGCGGGCCAGCTCCTTGATCGAGGAGACGTCCACGATCCGGTAGTGCAGATGCCCCTCCAGCGCGGGCATGTCCCGCGCGAGGAAACCCCGGTCGGTGGCCACCGAGTTCCCGCACAGCGGCGTCCGGCCGGGCTCCGGCACGTGCTGGCGCACGTACGCGAGCACCCGCTCCTCGGCCTCGGCCAGCGTCACACCGTGCTCGAGCTCGTCGAGCAGGCCGGAGGCGGTGTGCATCGCGCGCACCACCTCGGGCATGTTCGCCAGCGCCTCGGCGGGCGGGCGGATGATGACGTCGACACCCTCGCCGAGGATGTTCAGCTCGGAGTCGGTCACCAGCGCCGCGACCTCGACCAGGGCGTCCCGGTCGAGGTCGAGGCCGGTCATTTCACAGTCGATCCATACCAAACGGTCATTCACGCCACTCACCCTACGGCGCGATCACGCGCTGCGGGGACCGGTGGAGCCGAGCGGGGCGCCGGGGCGCAGGCCTCGGCGGAGTGCTCGTCCTGGCCGAGGCCGTCCGTGTGGTCGTCCTCCCGGTCCGGGTGGACGGGGTGGCCGTCCCGTGCGGTCCGGTCCTCCCGTGCCGCGCGGGCGCCCTCGGCCACCGCACGTCCGCCCTGTGGACGGGCCTGCGGGACCCTGGCCTGGCGCGCCCGGACCTCGCCGGCGCCGGGCGCGGGCGGTCCGGGCACCCGGCCCGCGGCCGTGCCGTGTCCGCGTGCTGCCCCGCCGGCGCCGCCCGGTTCGTCCGCCGGCCGCTCGACCGCGCTCCGGTGGCCCTGGCCCTGGCCGCGCGCACCCGGCTGCGGGTGGCCGTCCTCGGCCGCCGCGTGCTCGGCGGTGCGCGGCGGGCGGCCCGCTCCGTGGCCCGCCTGCGGCGGTACCAGCGGCGGGCGTGCCGGACCGCGCGCCGCACCGTGCTGGCCGGGGTACGGCTGCTGGGCGGCTTGCTGGTGCGGGTACGCCTGCCCGGCGCGGGCGTGGTACGCCTGCTGGGCCTGCGACCCGGCCGGACCGGGACCGAACGAGCCGGGCTGGCCGTGCGGACCCGCCTGGCCGTGCGCACCGGGCTGGCCGTGTGCCGCCGCCTGGCCGTGCTGGGCGGGCGGCACCGGTCCGCCGGACGCGGCCGGGAACGGGTGCGCCGGCTGCGGGCCGTGCGCCCCGCCGAACACCGCCCCGCCCGCCGCCGTCGCGGCCGCTGCTGCGGCGGCAGCGTGCGGGAGCGCGCCGGACAGCCGGAGGTCGCCGCCGTGTGCCCCGGCCGGGCCGGCCGACGGCGGCCCGGGGCGGCGGGCCCGGTAGCTGGTCCGGTACGCGGCCGGCGAGACCCCGAGCTGGCGGCGGAAGTGCCCGCGCAGCGCCACCGGCGAACGGAACCCGCACCGGCGCGCGACGTCGTCCACCGACAGCTCCGACGTCTCCAGCAGCCGCTGCGCCTGGAGCACCCGCTGGGTGATCAGCCACTGCAGCGGCGCGCTGCCGGTGAGCGTGCGGAACCGCCGGTCGAAGGTGCGCCGGCTCATGTAGGCACGGGCCGCCAGCACCTCGACGTCGAACTGCTGGTTGAGGTTCTCCAGCGCCCAGGTGACGACCTCGGCCAACGGGTCGTTGCCGATCTCCTCCGGTAAAGACTGATCGATGTACTGGGCCTGTCCGCCGCCGCTGCGACGGCTCGGCACCACCAGCCGGCGGGCGAGCGCGTTGGCCGCCTCGGCGCCGTGGTCGCTGCGCACGACGTGCAGGCAGAGGTCGATGCCGGCGGCGGTGCCGGCGGAGGTCAGCACGTCGCCGTCGTCGACGAAGAGCTCGCGCGGATCGACGTGGACCCGCGGGTAGCGCTTGGCCAGGGTCGGCGCGTACATCCAGTGGGTGGTCGCCGGGCGGCCGTCCAGCAGTCCGGCGGCGGCGAGCACGAAGGCGCCGGTGCACAGCCCGATGATCCGCGCGCCCTCGTGGTGGGCCTTGCGCAGCGCGGTGATCGCCTCGACCGGCGGCGGCTGCGAGATCGAGCGCCAGGCCGGTACGACGATCGTGCCGGCCCGGGCCAAAGCCTCCAGGCCGTAGGGGGCGGAGAGGGTCAGGCCACCGGTGGTGGCGAGCGGACCCTCCTCGCCGGCGCAGACCAGCAGGCGGTAGCGCGGCACTCCGGCGTCCTGGCGGTCGACCCCGAAGACGGAGAGCGGGATCGAGCTCTCGAAGATCGGGGCGCCGCCGAAGATGAGCACCGCGACGGTCTCGCGGCGGCGCCGGCCGGACAGCTTGCGGGGTGCGGCGGTCATCACGGGGGTCGCGGAGCCGTTGGCGCCCGGGCCGGCGCCATGCGTGCTGCCGTGCCCGGCGATGTGCGGGCCACCGTGCCCGCCGGTGTGCGCGACTGGACCGTGCCCGGCGGCGACGCCCAGGCCGAGGCCGGCGAGCGGGCCGGTGGAGCCACCGGGGAAGCCGGGGTTGCCGGAAGTGGCGGAGCCGACGGGCAGGCCGGGGGTGCCGGAGTGGACCGGGTGGTCGCCGCCGTAGGTCTGGCCCGGGTTGACGGTGCCTCGGCTGACGGGCGGTCCACTGTTGGGCCAGCCATACGGTCCGCCGTGCTCCGGGGCCACGGTGTAGGAGGGGGCTCCGGGAGCGGCCGCGGGGGCGGAAGGCGCGGTGGGTACTGCGGGGTGGGAGGGGTGCGAAGCGGTGCCGGGGACGCCGACGGTGCGGGCGGTGGCGGCCATCGCGGAGGTGCCAGTGCTTCTCGCGGAACGACCCGCGGTGCCGGCCACCGCCTGGCCGCTGTCAGGACCCGCGTCGCTCCTGCTCACCCTGCTCAAGGCGCTCAAGCCCCCTCGGTGGTGTGGTGTGGGTGGTGCGGCACTGCTAGCCAAGATCGAAATCTATCGGGTGGACCGTTGCCGTTGTGACAAGTTCACCATCCGACGCTATGTCGACATGGCAATTTGGCGTGATGCATTCGATCACGAAGCGTGGCACTCGTCGACCCTTCTGGGAAGAGGGCCGGTGTCACGGTGGCCGGTTGTTGCGGGGCCCGTCCTGAGGCATCCGGCTTCGGGGCGCCCGGTCGGCCGGTCTGGGCTGCGGATATGCCCAAGGGGGAGGGGGCGGTCTGAGATTGACCGAAAATCGGCGGTGCGCGCAAGGGCGCACGAGGTGGGAATGTGCGCCTCCCTGGCTTCATCCGGCCAAGGCCGGGGCGGGTCGGGAGCGTTGCGCCGTACCGGGTTACGGTCCTGCCGTGAACATCCACCGCCGGCTCGAACAGGCCAACGACAACGCCGCCGCCTTCTGGCTCGCCCAGGCCCGCGCGCACGGCTGGCAGTCCCGCACCCGCCCCGGGTTCACGGCCGTCCACTGCGCCCGGACTCCGGATGATTCGCACCGCCTGCTGGTCACCCGTCCGTACGCCGAACCGGGCGCGGTGGAGGAGGAGTTGGCCGATGTCCTGGCCGCCTGGTCGACCGTCCGCTTCACGCTGGAGGACCCGTACGGCGGCCTCGACCTGACCCGCTTCGGCGCCACCCGCATGCCGGTCATGCCGGTGATGACCCGTGAGCCCGGCCCCGTCACGGGCGGGCCGCGTGCTCTCCCCGTCGTCTCCGAAGGGCCGGACCGCAGCCTCCTGACGGTCGATGAGGCGCGGGACGGCGACACCTTCGCCGAGGTCGAGCACGCGATCGTCGACGGCTTCCCGCTGCCCGCACGGCAGCCCTGGACCCGCGGCGGCGCACTCCCGGAACGACTGCTGGACGACCCCGGCTGCCGTGCCTGGCTGGGCCGGATCGACGGCACCACGGCGGGCGCGTGCCTGACCTATGACAACGGTGAGGCCACCGGGCTGTACTGGGTCGCCACCCTGCCCGCCCACCGTGGCCGGGGTGTGGCGCGTGCCGTGGTGGAGACCGCCCTGGCCCAGGCGCGACCCGACCGTCCGGCCACCCTGGTCGCCACCGCCCTCGGCGAACCGCTCTACCGCAAGCTCGGATTCTCCGTGCAGAGGAGCACCTGCTGGTGGACCCGCACCTCGGCGGAGAGCTGACACGGAGAGCTGACACGGAGAGCTGACATCCGGGCCCGGAGGCGCTACTGGGCGGCAGCCACGGGTTCCACCTCCAGCGCCACGGCATGGCGCCCACCGAACCCGGCCGACGCCACAGCTCGCCTGGTCCGCTCGGCCGTTGGACGTCCGACGGAGGCGGGACCGGTGCCGCTCGTGCCCGCGCCCGCGTCGGCCAGGTCCTCAGCGGCTGCAAGCTCGGCGACCGAGCGTTCGGCGACCGAGCGCTCGACGCCCGCAAGCTCGACGACCGCAAGTTCGGCGACCGCAAGGTCGCGGGAGCGGTTTCGGACAGCCGAACCCGCTTCCGGCCCCGGGGCGCCGGCCGTTCCGGCGTTCGCGGGAACAAGCGCGTACGACCCCTCCGGGGCGGCCGCTGTCGAACGCGCGCCGGACCGAGCGCCCACGAGCGCCGTCACGCCCGCCACCCCGCGCGCCGCCGCCGCGCCCGCAGTCGTTGTTGTACGGGCCGGGGCGGCTGCCGTCTTCCGCAGGGCCGGGCTGCCCGCGCGGATGCCCGACCGGGGCGACGGTGCGCTGCGCGCGGCGAGTACCTGCCCGACGGCTTCCGGCAGTCCGGCCGCCTTCAGCGTCGGCCGGTAGCCGGTCTCCGCCCAGGGCCGGCCGTGGTGCAGCCAGACGCTGCGCAGGCCGGCCAACTCGGCCCCGGCGATGTCGGCCGGCGCGTGGTCGCCGATCACCCAGGTGTGTGCGGCCCAGTCCCCGGTCGGCGCTATGCCGCACCGCTGGGCGGCGATCTCGAAGATCAGCGGATCCGGTTTGACGCAGGCGGCCTCCTCGGAGATGACCCAGCCGTCGACGAGCGGGCCGAGCCCGGTCCGGCGGATCTTCTCCAACTGCGCCCCCGTCCCGCCGTTGCTGACGATGCCGAGCGTCCATCCGGCCGCCCGCGCCGCCCGCAGCGCGTCGATGTGGCGGGACGGACAGTGGATGTGCGAGTTGATGCCGTGTCGGTAGTGGGCGAGCAGGTCGTCGGAGGAGATGTCCAACCCGTAGCGGCGCCGGACGGCGGACAGTACGGTGCTGCGCGGCACGTAGCCGCCACCGTCCAGGGTGACGAACCACTCGACGTCGCCGGGCGGCAGGTCGCGTTCGGACAGGAAGTCCTGCGCCCAGGACCGGAATGCGGCGTCCCTGGGGAGCAGCGTGTTGTCGAGGTCTAACAGGAGCAGGGGCATGCCAAGCATGGTGCCAGCGCTCGCGCCTATGCACTTGGCAAATGCCAGAGTGCGTCGCGAACCCGTACCAATTGGCTGAAACGGGTGGCAGCGCCCGGTATGCCCGTGAGGCGGGACAAGGTGGATGGGGCTGGCGATACGTGACAGGTCGCGACGGGCCGCAACGGATCGTAGCCGATCAATGACAGTCCGGTCACGGTGTCCCGGGGGCCTGTTGCGCCGCCCGGTCCGCTCAGTCAAGCTCCAGAGAACCTCTTTTCCGGAGGGGGCGCGACGGCCTGCGGGGAGGGCGCACTGCCTCGGCGGGCGCATCCTTCTTTTGCGGGAACAACGGCGCCCCGGGGCTTCGCCGCTGGGCTGGGCCTCATCCCCGTCGTACCCTGAAAGGAACAGGTCACATACGGTGCTGGGCGGCGCAGACCGACGTCATCCCGTGGACGGGCCTGCTCCCCGGGCAGCGTTGTCCCGTCTTGTCGGCCCCTCTCCCGCGAAGAGCCGTGAGCCATGGCTGGTTTTGAGTACTCCCGACCGGTTGAACCGGACGCGCCCCGCAGCTCGGGTCCCGCGGCGGGAGGTGACGCGGCCCCGCACGGCGGCGCCCACGGCCAGGGTGACGCCGGCCGTTCGGGCGTCGGCAGCGGTGGCCCCGAACACGCCGCAGAGGTCGGCGAACCCGTGCACGGCGGCGCCCAGGGCTTCGCGCGCACACTTCGTAACATCGCCCGCCGTGGCCGCCCCGGCGGTCCCCGTCAGCGCCGCGGCGAGCCCGCGGCCGACCGCACGGAGCCCCCGGTGACGGGCCGCCTGGGCCCGGGCGCCGACCGCCCGGGGGCGTCCGGCCTTCCCGGCGCGCACACCGAGCCGACTGTCCGGGACGAGCTGTGCCACCCCTGCGACCCCGTCTTCCAGCACGGCGTGGTCGTCGGCTTCGACGGCTCGCTGTCGAGCGAGCGCGCTCTCGCCTACGCCGTGGGCATGGCCCGCCGCTCGCAGTGCGGCCTTGTGATCGTGCACGTCGCCAACCGGTTGCCCGCCACGGTCTGGGCGGGCTGTGAGCCTCCCGTCTTCGTCGATCTCCCCGACCACCGGACCGAGGTCCTCGGCCTGGAGCTCGCCTGCGCCGACTTCCTCGCCGGAGTGCCATGGATCCTGGTCGAGCGAGGTGGCGACATCTGCCACGAGATCGAGGAGGTCGGCCGCGAGTACGCCGCCGACGCCATCGTTGTGGGTACGACGCACGGCCTGCTCGGCAAGATCTTCGGCTCGGTCTCCGGGCGGCTGGCGCGCCGGGCCAACCGTCCAGTGATCGTCATTCCCTGAATCCGATACGGATCTGATTCTGGATCCGATCGTGGATCGGATCGTGGATCTGATTCTGCGTGTGCATCTGAGTCCGGGTCTGAACCCGGTTCCACTGGCTCCGAGTTCACTGTCGCCCATCCCAACCATCCCTGCGGGGGTGGGCGTTACCCCCGCAGGGCGTGGCTCAGGACGTGACGCCCAACTCCCGGGCGATGAGCATGCGCTGGACCTCGGACGTGCCCTCCCCGATCTCGAGAATCTTGCAGTCGCGCCAGAAGCGTGCGACCGGGAACTCGTTCATGAAGCCGTACCCGCCGTGGATCTGGGTCGCCTCGCGCGCGTTGTCGACGGCGGCCTCCGACGAGTACAGCTTCGCGATCGCGGCCTCCTTCTTGAAGGGTTCACCGTGCAGCAGCCGGGAGGCGGCGTCCCGCCAGGCCAGGCGGGAGGTGTGGGCGCGCATCTCCATGTCGGCGAGCTTGAACTGGATGGCCTGGTTGGCACCGATCGGCCGGCCGAAGGCCCGGCGCGTGGCGGCGTACGCGACGGACTCGTCGACGCACCCCTGGGCCAGGCCGGTGGCCAGGGCTGCGATCGCGATGCGGCCCTCGTCGAGGATCCGCAGGAACTGGGCGTAGCCTCGGCCACGCTCGCCCAGCAGGTTGGCCGCGGGAACGCGGCAGTCGGTAAAGGACAGTTCGCGGGTGTCGGATGCGTTCCACCCGACCTTCGAGTACTTCTTCGACACCTGGAACCCCGGTGTCCCGGTGGGCACGATGATGGAAGAGATTTCACGCGTTGGCGAGCTGAATTCGCCCTCTTCACTCGAACGAGCGATCGGTTCCGTGAGGGCGGTGACGGTGACCAGACCCGTGATGTCGGTGCCGGAGTTGGTGATGAAGCACTTCGTCCCGTTGATGACCCACTCGTCGGTGGCCTCGTCGTAACGGGCCGTCGTGCGGGTCGCGCCGGCGTCCGAGCCGCCCTCGGGCTCGGTCAGGCCGAACGCGCCGAGGAGCTCGCCGGAGGTGAGCCGGGGCAGCCACTCGCGCTTCTGCTCCTCCGTCCCGAACCGGTAGATCGGCATCGCGCCGAGCGAGACCGCGGCCTCCAGGGTGATCGCCACCGAGGAGTCGACCCGGGCGAGCTCCTCCAGGGCGAGGCCGAGCGCGAAGTAGTCGCCGCCCATGCCGCCGTACTCCTCGGGGAAGGGCAGACCGAACAGGCCCATCCGCCCCATCTCACGGACGATCTCGTACGGGAACTCCTCCCGCTCGTAGAACTCGCCGATCTTCGGCGCCACCACGTCCTGGGCGAACTCGGCGACGGTGCGCCGCAGTTCCTCGTACTCGCTGTTCAGCCGGTGATCGAACACGGTGATCCTCCTGGGGCCCGGCCGGGGTGGCCGCGGGCAATGAGCGGGATGACCGGCGCCCGTCCGATGGTCCGACGGTCGCACGGTGTGGTCATGTGAAAGTGAGAGAACGCGCGGAGAGGCACGGCCTCGGGGCGGTCAGCCCCCGGCGGCGCCGAGCAGCGCCTGGACGGTACGGGACGGGCTGGGGCGGCCGAGTTGTCCGGCCATCCAGCC
Source organism: Streptomyces kaniharaensis (assembly GCF_009569385.1). Lineage (NCBI taxonomy): Bacteria > Bacillati > Actinomycetota > Actinomycetes > Kitasatosporales > Streptomycetaceae > Streptomyces > Streptomyces kaniharaensis. Next base: position 1,886,241 of record NZ_WBOF01000001.1, on the reverse strand, counting down.
ACTGGTGGCGACCAGCGCGCGCAGATCGACCCCGGTCCGGATGCCGAGGCCATGCAGCATCCAGACCAGGTCCTCCGTGGCCAGGTTGCCGGTGGCGCTCTTGGCGTACGGGCAGCCGCCCAGGCCGCCTGCCGAGGCGTCCACCGTGGTGACCCCCTCGCGCAGCGCCGCCAGGGTGTTGCTGAGCGCCTGGCCGTAGGTGTCGTGGAAGTGCACGGCGAGCCGCTCGGCCGGCGCTCCCGCCTCGGCGAAGGCCGCGAGCAGTGCGCCGACCTGGCCCGGGGTGGCCACGCCGATGGTGTCGCCGAGGCTCAGCTCGGCGCAGCCCATCTCCAGCAGCTGCATGCCGAAGCGGACCACCTGGGAGACGGGGACTGGGCCCTCCCACGGGTCGCCGAAGCACATCGACAGGTAGCCGCGGACCGCGACCCCAGCCTCGGTGGCGCGCTCGACGACCGGGCGGAACATCGCCATCGCCTCGTCCGCCGAGCGGTTGAGGTTGCGGCGGGCGAAGGTCTCCGTGGCGCTCGCGAAGACCGCGATGTTGCCGGCGTGATGGGCGAGGGCGCGGTCGAGGCCACGCTCGTTGGGCACCAGCACCGGCAGCCGCAGTGCGGGGTGCCGCTCGGGCAGGCCGGCGAGCCGGGGCATCAGGTCCTCGGCATCGGCCAGCTGGGGTACCCATTTCGGGTGAACGAAGCTGGTCGCTTCGACGGTCTTCAGCCCGGCGGCGGCGAGTCGGGCGATGAACTCGGCCTTAACCTCGACGGGTACCAGGGCGCTCTCGTTCTGCAGCCCGTCGCGCGGCCCGACCTCGTGGATCCGGACCTCCTCGGGCAGGCCGGGTGCCCGGACCGGGTCGGGCAGGCCCAGGTCGAGCGCGTCGGGGTCGTGGGCGGCGGAGGCGGCGGTCACGACCGCACCTCGGTCGGGTTAGCGGCGGGCGCGTCGGCCGCCACGGGGGCGTCTGCGGACGCGGGCGGTTCGGCGCCGCCGTCGTCCGCGGAGGTGACCACGACCAGCAGCTCCTCCATCGCGACGGTGGCGCCGGCGGTGGCCCGCAGTTCGCTCACGACGCCGTCGTGCGGGGCGGCGATCACGTGTTCCATCTTCATGGCCTCCAGGACGAGCAGGGGCTGGCCCTTGCGGACCGTCTCGCCCGCCGTCGTCTTGACGACGGTGACGGTGCCGGGCATCGGGGCGGTGAGGGCACCGTGGTGCGCGCCGGCTGCGGCGGCGCTCTCGACGACCGGGTCGTAGGCGTGCAGCGCCCAGGCGTCGCCCTCGATGCCGAGCCAGGTCACCGGGCCGGCGGCGAGCCCGGGGGAGCCGTCGACGGCGAGCGCGTACGTGGTCTGCAGGCCGTCGACGGTGAGGTGGAGCCGGTCGCCGGTGCGGACCGCCCGGGCCCGGTGGACCGGTCCGGAATCGAGTGCGATTTCCACCTCAAGGGTGACATCTGAGGGAATGTCGGTGGTGCCCGCTACGTTGCCCGCAGTGATCGGACGGATGCGCACCGGGACCGGCTCCTGGCCGGGGGTCCGGAGTCGGTGGGTGGTCCAGGCGGGTGCGCCGCCCAGGCGCCAGCCGGAGGGAAGGGAGAACGGGTCGGTCCAGCCGCCGGGGTCGGCGGCGGGGGTGAGGTCCGCGTGCCGTGCCAGCGCGGCAGCGTAGTAGAGGAGGTGGGCAGGTGTCGCGGAGCCGTCGGGGGCAGCGTTGCCCGCGTTGGCCGGCGAGTGCGGTGAGGCGAGCAGGGCCGGCTGCTGCTGGGCCGTCTGTTCCACCAGGCCGGTGTCCAGTCGGCCGGCGACGACCTCGGGGTGTGCGAGCAGCCGTCGCAGGAAGCCGGTGTTGGTGGTGACGCCCAGGATGCGGGTGTCGGCCAGCGCCGCGCGGAGGCGGCGGAGCGCGGTCGGGCGGTCGGGCCCGTACGCGATGACCTTGGCGAGCATCGGGTCGTAGGCGCTGGTGATGACGGTCCCGGGGGCGACCCCGGAGTCCACCCGGACGTCCTCGCCCTGCGGCTCGTCGAGGAGCAGGATGCGCCCGCCGGTGGGCAGGAAGTCCCGTTCCGGGTCCTCGGCGCAGATCCGGGCCTCGATGGCGTGGCCCAGGAAGGAGATGTCGGACTGACCGAAGGAGAGCCGCTCGCCCGCGGCGATCCGCAGCTGCCACTCGACCAGGTCCAGCCGCCGGGGCCGGCCGCCGGCCGGGTCGTCGACGGCGATGGCGAGTTCGGTGACGGGGTGTTCCACCTGGAGACGGGTGTTCATCTCCATGAAGAAGAAGTCCCGTACCCGTTCGGCGGGGGCGGGCGAGTCCGGGTCGATGCCGGGGACGATGAACTCCACGGTGCCGGCCCCGGTGTAGCCGCAGGACTCCGCGGCGCGGACGGCCGCGGCGCCCATCGCGGCACGCGTCTCGGCGTTGAGCAGAACGGAGGGAGCCTCTTCGATCAGTTTCTGATGGCGGCGCTGGAGGCTGCACTCGCGCTCGCCGAGGTGGACGGTGGTGCCGTGGGCGTCGGCGAGCACCTGCACCTCGATGTGGCGCGGACGGTCGACCCAGCGTTCCAGCAGCAGGGTGTCGTCACCGAAGGCGGTCCGGGCGACGCGGCGGGCGGCGGCGATCTCCGTGGGCAGGTCGGCCCGGTCCCGCACGAGACGCATGCCCTTGCCGCCACCTCCGGCGGACGGCTTGAGCAGGACGGGATAGCCGATCTCGTCGGCGGCGGCGACGAGATCGTCGTCGGTGGGCGCGGTGGCCTGGCTGCCGGGGACCACCGGGACGCCGGCGGCCCGGACGGCCTCCTTGGCGTTGATCTTGTCACCCATCAGCTCGACCGCACCGGGAGGAGGTCCGATGAAGACGAGGCCGGCGTCGGCGCAGGCGCGGGCGAAGCCGGCGTTCTCGGCGAGGAAGCCGTAACCGGGGTGAACGGCCTGGGCGCCGGTGCGGCGGGCGGCGGCGAGGATCTGGTCGGTCCGCAGGTAGGTCTCGGCGGCCGAGCTGTCGCTATGGTCGGCCGGGCCGAGTCGCACGGCGACGTCCGCCTCGCGGACGTGCGGGGCGTCGGCGTCCGCGTCGCTGAACACGGCGACCGAACGCACGCCGAGCCGCCGCAGGGTGCGGATCACCCGGAGGGCGATCTCGCCGCGATTGGCGACCAGAACTGTGTCGAACATGGGAGGCGTTCCTCCGGGTCGAGGGGGCCGTACGAAGGAGGTGGCGGTGGGTGAGAGGGCGCCGACCCGGAACGGTGGATCGGACGGTGGGTCGGCGCCGCGGGAGTCACACGTGCAAGGTCACGCATGCAGGAGAGGAGTCACACCCGGAAGAGCGAGGTCACATCCGGAACACGCCGTACGGGCCGGGCGGCGGGAGCGGCGAGTTGGCGCAGGCGGTGAGGGCGAGGCCGACCACGGTGCGGGTGTCCATCGGGTCGATCACGCCGTCGTCCCAGAGGCGAGCGGTCGCGTAGTAGGCATTGCCCTGGCGCTCGTACTGCTCGCGGACGGGGCGCTTGAACTCCTCCTCCGCCTCGGCCGGCCACTCCTCGCCGTGCGCCTCCAACTGGTCGCGGCGGACGGTGGCGAGGACGGAGGCCGCCTGCTCGCCGCCCATCACGGAGATCTTGGCGCCCGGCCACATCCACAGGAAGCGAGGCGAGTAGGCCCGGCCGCACATCGAGTAGTTGCCGGCTCCGTACGAGCCGCCGATCACCACGGTCAGCTTCGGGACGCGGGTGCAGGCCACGGCGTTGACCATCTTGGCGCCGTGCTTGGCGATGCCGCCCGCCTCGTACTGCCGGCCGACCATGAACCCGGTGATGTTCTGCAGGAAGAGGAGGGGGATGCCGCGCTGGTCGCACAACTCGATGAAGTGGGCGCCCTTGAGGGCCGACTCGGAGAACAGCACGCCGTTGTTGGCGACGATGCCGACGGGGTGGCCGTGGATCCGGGCGAAGCCGGTGACCAGGGTCGCGCCGTACTCGGCCTTGAACTCGGCGAACCGGCTGCCGTCGACCAGTCGGGCGATCACCTCGCGCACGTCGTAGGGCGTGCGCGGGTCGACCGGGACGGCCCCGTACAGGCCGGCCGGGTCCACGGCCGGCGGCTCGACCGGGGTGAGCGGCCACGGCCTGGCCGGGCGCGGGCCGAGCCCGGCCACGATGTTGCGGACGATGGAGAGGGCGTGGGCGTCGTCCTCGGCCAGGTGGTCCGTCACGCCCGAGGTGCGGGAGTGGAGCTCGCCGCCGCCCAGTTCCTCGGCGGTGACCACCTCGCCGGTGGCGGCCTTCACCAGCGGCGGCCCGCCCAGGAAGATCGTGCCCTGGTTGCGGACGATGACGGCCTGGTCGCTCATCGCCGGGACGTACGCGCCGCCGGCCGTGCACGAGCCGAGCACGGCGGCGATCTGCGGGATGCCGGCGGCCGAGAGCCGGGCCTGGTTGTAGAAGATCCGGCCGAAGTGGTCCCGGTCGGGGAACACCTCGTCCTGCATCGGGAGGAAGGCGCCGCCGGAGTCCACCAGGTAGATGCAGGGGAGCCGGTTCTCCAGCGCGACCTCCTGGGCGCGCAGGTGCTTCTTCACCGTCATCGGGTAGTACGTGCCGCCCTTGACGGTGGCGTCGTTGGCGACCACGACGACCTCGCGCCCGGCGACCCGGCCGATGCCCGCGATCACGCCGGCCGCGGGCGCGGCGTCGCCGTACATCCCGTCGGCGGCCAGCGGGGCCAGCTCCAGGAAGGGCGAGGCCGGGTCGAGCAGGGTGTCCACGCGGTCGCGGGGGAGGAGCTTGCCGCGCGCGGTGTGCCGGGCGCGGGCCTTGGTGCCACCGCCGAGGGCGGCCGTGGCGAGCTTCTCGCGCAGTTCGGCGACCAGGCCCCGGTGTGCCTCCGTGTTGGACCGGTAGGCCTCGGAGGCTGGGTCGACGGTCGTGCCGAGCCGGGGCGCGGGAGCGGCGGCTCCCGGCGGTACGGCTCCCGGCGTCGTGGTGCCGCCCGCTGCGCTGCCATGAACGCCGGTGGGTGCGCCGGCGGTTGAGATGACCATTCCCAAGAGCTCCCTTGCCCTCGGCACCAGGTAGGCGGGCGGCCAGGTCCGGCGCGCCCGCGAGCACGTTAATTAACGTTAACTTACGCGCCTAGGTTAACGGCCGATAACCCGACTGTCTACGATGGGCGGCATGCCGAACGTCCCCGAAGCCTCCGCGCTCCCACGCCGCGACCAGATCCGCCGGGAGGCCGCGCGGCTCTTTGCCGCCCGGGGCTTCCTCGGGGTGGGCGTGGACGAGATCGGCAAGGCCGTCGGCATCAGCGGCCCCGGCCTCTACCGGCACTTCGCCGGGAAGGACGCGATGCTCGCCGATCTGCTGATCGGCATCAGCGAGCGCCTGCTGGAGGAGGGCCGGCGCCGGGCGGGCGGCGGTGACGGTCCGGCCGCCGCGCTGGACGCGCTGATCAGCGGCCACGTCGACTTCGCTCTCGACGACCGCGACCTGATCACCCTGCACGACCGCGAGCTGCTGAACCTCAAGGAGGAGGACCGCCGCACCGTCCGCAGGCTCCAGCGCGGCTACGTCGAACTGTGGGTGGACGTGGTCCGGCAGGCGTACCCGCCGCTGGCCGGGCCCGCTGCCGAGCCGGTCGCCCGGGCCGCCGTGCACGCCGTCTTCGGCCTGATCAACTCGACCCCGCACAGCCTCGGCCCGAACCCGGCCCACGGTGAGCGCTCCGGCCTCCAGCGCGACGGCATGGCCGCCCTGCTGCACAGCCTTGCCCATGGCGCGTTCTCGGCTGCGGCCGATGCGGCGTCCGCGAGCGCCTGAGCCTTCTCCTGCAGTCCTTATCTGTCCACACCTAAGCCCGTCCTGTCCGCCCACACCTAAGCCCGTCCTGTCCGCGTCCATGAGCCGCTTCCCGGCCGTGACTGACCTCAGGGCCTAGGTCCAAAGGACCGCACCCGCCTACCCCGTGGCCGGTGGGCGTCCGGGCTGCCGTCGGCGACCCTGGATGGCAGGCGGGGTCGGTGGGCCGGCGAGTGCGTCCCGATCGGGAATCACCGCAGGCCTCGGGCTGTTGGCCACTCCGCCGGTGCCTGCGCCCAGCCTGGCCCGGCCGGAAAACGGCATGGCGGCGACCCGACGAAATGGTTAGCATCCCTAAATATGCCTGAGACTCACGGATCCACGGTGGAGCAATCCCCGAGCGGCTCACCGGCCCGCGACGCGAGCCCGGAGCCAGCCCCCGAAGCGACTCCGGGGGCGGCCGACGCGAGCCCCGAGGCGGCCGGCTGGCTGCGCCGCCTGGTCGGCTACTGCCTGCACTCGCGCCGCAGCCTGGTGCTCGCCTTCGGCGCCTCGCTCCTCGGCATGGCCGTCACCGCGCTGGTACCGCTGGTCACCAAGCTGATCATCGACGACGTCATCACCACCCACACCCGCCCGCTCGCCCCCTGGGCGGTCGTGCTGCTGCTCGCCGCCGCCGTGGTCTTCGGCTGCACCCAGGTGCGCCGCTACTACGGCGGCCAGCTCGCGCTCGACGTCCAGCACGACATGCGCAGCGACCTGTTCCGTTCGCTCGGCCGGCTGGACGGCCACCGCCAGGACCGGTTGGACACCGGCCAGGTGGTCGGCCGGGCGACGTCCGACCTCCAACTGATCAACGGTCTGCTGTCGATGCTGCCGATGATGACCGGCTACCTGCTGATGTTCGTCATGTCGTTGGCCGTGATGGTCTGGCTGTCCCCGCCGCTCACCCTGATCGCCCTGGTGATGGCCCCGGCGCTGTGGTGGGTCACCGTGCTCAGCCGCAAGCGCCTGTTCCCCTCGACCTGGGCCGCCCAGCAGGAGGCCGCCGCCGTCGCGGGCGTGGTGGACGAGGCCGTCGGTGGGGTCCGCGTCGTCAAGGGCTTCGGCCAGGAGGCGCAGGAACTGGACAAGCTGGAGGGCGCCTCCCGGCACCTCTTCGCCGCGCGCCTCCGCTCGATCCGGCTGAACGCCCGCTACAACCCGGCGATGCAGGCGATCCCCGCGCTCGCCCAGGTCGCGGTGCTGGCCTTCGGTGGCTGGCTGGCCGTCGACGGGCAGGTCTCGCTCGGCACATTTGTCGCCTTCTCCACCTACGTCGCCCAGATGACCGGGCCGGTGCGGATGCTCACCATGGTGATCACCGTCGGCCAGCAGGCGCGGGCGGGCGTCGAGCGCGTCCTCCAGCTGATCGACGAGCGCCCGCTGGTCCAGGAGCGTCCGGACGCGGCCATCCTCGACCTGACCCTCGACCGCACCCTCGACGCCGCCTCCGACCCGACGACCCGTACGACCCGCACGACCGGGACACCTGCCGGGACCGTCGTCGGCCCCCGCACCCCCGACGTCGCCCTGGAGTTCGACCAGGTTGAGTTCCGCTACGACGCCGACCACCCCGCGCCCGTCCTGCACGGTCTGAGCCTGACCCTCGCCCCCGGCGAGACCCTGGCCCTGGTCGGCGCCTCCGGCTCCGGGAAGTCGACAGTCGCGCAGCTGGTGCCCCGGTTCTACGACCCGGCCGCCGGCGCCGTCCGCCTCTTCGGCCACGACCTGCGCGACCTCACCCTCGACTCGGTCCGCGCGGCCGTCGGCATCGTCCCCGAGGAGAGCTTCCTGTTCTCCGAGACCGTCCGCACCAACATCGCGTACGGCCGGCCCGACGCCACCGACGAGCAGATCGTCGCGGCCGCCCGCGCCGCCCAGGCCGACGAGTTCGTCCGCGAGCTGCCGGACGGCTACGACACCAAGGTCGGCGAGCAGGGCCTGACCCTTTCCGGCGGCCAGCGCCAGCGCATCGCCCTGGCCCGGGCGATCCTCACCGACCCCCGGATCCTGCTGCTGGACGACGCGACCTCCGCCGTGGACCCGCAGATCGAGGCGGAGATCCACGACGCGCTGCGCTCCGTCATGACCGGCCGCACCACACTGCTGATCGCCCACCGCCGTTCGACGCTCCAGCTCGCCGACAAGATCGCCGTACTGGACCGCGGCCGGCTGCTGGACCTCGGTACCCACGAGGAACTCGAGGCGCGGTGCCCCCAGTACCGGGCGCTGATCACCGACCCGGAGGCCGGCCGGCCGCCCCGTCGCCCCGAGCCGGAGTCCGAGCCAGCCCCACAGCCCGCCGCGGAGACGGCAGCCGAGAAGACGGCTGAGACCCGGACCCCTGACCTCCCCACCCGCGCCCTGGTCAAGGCGGCCCGCACCGCCGATCCCGACCTGCTGGTCAAGGTCGCCGCCCTCCCGCCCGCCACCGACACCCCGGCCGTCGCCCGCGCCGAGGCCGAGGCGGGCGACCCGGACTTCACCCTCCGCCGCCTGCTGCGACCCTTCCGCCTCCCGCTCGCCCTCGCGCTGCTGCTGGTCGCCCTGGACGCGGGCGCCGGCCTGGTGCTCCCGGTCCTGATCCGGCACGGCATCGACGAGGGCGTCAGCAAGGCCATGATGTCCGGGGTCGCCGTGGCCGCGCTGGCCGCGCTGGTGATCGTCCTGCTGGACTGGCTGGTGCAGAGCGCGGAGAACCGGGTCAGTGGACGCACCGGCGAGCGCGTGCTCTACACGCTCCGGCTCAAGATCTTCGCCCACCTCAACCGGCTCGGCCTGGACTACTACGAGCGCGAGCTGTCCGGCCGGATCATGACCCGGATGACCACCGACCTGGACTCGCTGACGTCCTTCCTGCAGACCGGCGTGGTCACCGCCGTGGTCAGCCTGCTGACGTTCGCCGGCATCTTCGCCGCCCTGCTGATCATCGACGCCGGCCTGGCCCTGGTGGTCTTCGCGGTGCTGCCGCTGCTGGTGATCGCCACCCTGGTGTTCCGCAAGAAGTCCAGGGACCAGTACGAGATCTCCCGCGACCTCATCAGCACCGTCAACGCCGACCTCCAGGAGAACGTGGCCGGCATGCGGATCGTCCAGGCCTTCCGCCGCCTGGACGCCAACACCGACCGCTTCGTCGCCCGGGGCATCGCCTACCGGGAGGCCCGGGTCCGCGCCCAGCTGTACATCTCGCTGTACTTCCCGTTCGTCCAGTTCCTCTCCAGCGTGGCCGCCGCGCTGGTGCTGATCGTCGGCGCCGCCCGCGTCGACGCCGGCACCCTGACGGTCGGCGCCCTGGTCGCGTACCTGCTCTACATCGATCTGTTCTTCGCGCCGGTGAACCAGCTCTCCCAGGTGTTCGACGGCTACCAGCAGGCCGCGGTCGGCCTCGGCCGGATCCGGGAGCTGCTGCGCACCCCGACCACCACCGCCGAGGCGGCCGAGCCGGTGCCGGTGGAGAAGGGGCTGCGCGGCGAGATCTCCTTCGAAGGCGTCGGCTTCGCCTACAACGGCGGCGCGGACGGCGCCCCGAACGTGCTCACCGGCGTGGACCTGCACATACCCGCCGGCCAGACGGTCGCCCTGGTCGGCGAGACGGGGGCGGGCAAGTCGACGCTGGTCAAGTTGGTCGCCCGGTTCTACGACGCGACGAAGGGCACCGTCCGGGTGGACGGGGTCGACCTCACCCGGTACGACCTCGCGCAGTACCGCCACCGGCTCGGCGTCGTGCCGCAGGAGGCGTACCTGTTCGCGGGCACGGTGCGCGAGGCGATCGCGTACGGCCGGCCCGACGCCACGGCGGCGGAGGTGGAGGCGGCAGCCCTGGCGGTCGGCGCGCACGACATGATCGTCCGGCTGTCGGGCGGCTACGACCACGAGGTCACCGGCCGCGGGCGGAACCTTTCAGCGGGCCAGCGCCAGCTGATCGCCCTGGCCCGGGCCGAGCTGGTCGACCCGGACATCCTGCTCCTCGACGAGGCCACCGCGGCGCTCGACCTGGCCACCGAGGCTGCGGTCAACCACGCCGCCGACCGGCTCAGCGGCGGGCGCACCACCCTGGTGATCGCCCACCGCCTGACCACCGCCGAACGCGCCGACCGGGTCGTGGTGCTGGACCACGGCCGGGTCGTCGAGGACGGTACGCACGCCGAACTCCTCGCCCGGGGCGGGGCGTACGCCCGGCTCTGGCACGCGTTCATCGCGGACGGGCACCCGGTGGGCGAGGAGGCCGTGGCCGCCAAGTAGCCCGGACTGCCCGCCGCGACCGGGCTTCGTCAGGCGGCGATCAGCGAGGACAGCAGCCCGGATGCGTCGATCCCGTTCGCCAGGTCGCTCACCTGCCCGTCCCCGACCTCGACCACCCGCCAGCCGGAGCCGTCGGCCCGGCTGGCGAGGTCGGTGGTGACGAACCGGCAGCCGAGCCTGCGCACCAGCGAGCGGACGCCGGTCAGGTCGGGGTCGACCTCGTGGTGCGGCGCGTCCGGGTGCGGCCCGACCAGCACCGGCTCGCCGTCCAGCCACCACACCCGGGCCTCCACGGGCCGTACGTCCTCGCCCGCCCTGTCGGAAGCGCGCTCGAACTCCTCGTACCGGCGCAGCACCACCCCGCCGGCCAGGAACTCGCCCTGCAGCTCGACGAACCGCGCCACCACCTGCCCGACAGCCGCCGGATCGGCCAACTCCGGGATGTAGCAGGCCTCGTGCCACTCGTTCTTGCGGGACTTCACGTAGTCCTTGACGATCGCCGGCCCGTGCCCGCCCAACCGGGCCACGGCATCCGTCAGTTCCTGCGGCCCGGGTGCCGCGGCTCCGTCCGACGGAATCCACACGCTCGGCGGCGTCGCCCCGTCGAACACGCCGTACCAGCCGGGCAGTTCGTGCGCCGCCGCGTAGCCGGCCGGGGTGGTGAGCAGCTGCCCGCCGCGCCCGGCCAGCGCGGCGGCGAAATCCGCGTAGCGCGCCGACGGCAGCATCCACCCCCGGTACCAGAGCGGACCACTGCCCTGCGGCACCCGCCGGACAGCCTCCTCGGCCTGTCCGGCGACCAGCGCGTCGTGGTCGACCAGGTGGTGCTCACCGCCCAACTCCCGCAGCAGCCGGGCCTCCCGGGCGAAGTGCGGGTCAGGCCGCCGCGGGTTGAGCGGATCGGCAGGAAAGATGATCGCGGGTACGGGCATGGGCGTCAGCGTACGGCCACCAGCCGTGCCGGGCAGCGGCTTTCCGTGCCTCACCCGGCACCGGAGCGGACTGCACCCTCCGCAGGCCTCGACGGCCCCGGCCAGGCGCTGCGAGAGTGATCGGATGCGACGACTGCTTCGACCTCGCAAACGCGTTCCCCGGCAGGCGGCCCGGACGGTGGTCCTGGCCGAGGACGACTCGGTGTTCCTGCTCCGCTCGGACAACTCCGAGGTCGGCGTGCACTGGACCATGCCGGGCGGCGGGCTGGAGCCCGGCGAGACCCCGTGGACCGGCGCCCGCCGCGAACTCTGGGAGGAGACCGGGTGGACCGATCTCGAACCCGGGCCGCTGCTCTGCACCTGGGAGCACGACTTCACCTGGCACGGCACCCCGGTGCGCCAGCACGAGCACATCTACCTCACCCGCGGACCGCACCGCGGCCCGGTCGGCGACGTCAGCGCCGTCCACGCCGTCGACCGGATCCTCGACTGGCGCTGGTGGACCCCGGCCGACCTCGCCCACGAGCACGCCGACGCGCTCTGGCCGCCCCGGCTGCCGGAACTGCTCGTCCACGTCCGGACGGGCTGGGCCGTCGACGGCCGCACACCGACGCCCGTCAACCTCGGCTACCTCCCGAACGTGCCGGCGGCCCGTTGACGTCCGCCTGGGCTGTTGCCACTACGGCCGTTGATACGGTCGTCCGCTGCGCCGCCCGCGCCCGGCCTGCCAGTCGTGCAGGTCCAGCTCCCGGTCGTGCAGCGCACCGGGGTTGATCAGCACCGTCAGCTGCGCGCCGGCCAGCTGCTCGAAGGCGAGTCCGGTGGCGGACAGCAGTTGCTCGGTCGGTACCGAGACGGCGATCGCGGGCCGCCAGGAGGGCAGCACGACCAGACTGGTGCCGCGCCCGATCCGCACCGACTCCGCGGTCACCCGGACCGGTGCCCGCTCCTCGGGGCGGCCGACCGCCTCGGTCGGGTGCGGGCCGCCGCCGATCAGGATGCCGAGTGGTGTGTCGGCGTGTGCCGCCTCGGAGTCTGCGGACGGCTGTCGAGCCGTCAACGACCGTGCGAATCCAGCCGGTTCGGCCATGGACAGCATGGCCGAACCCCGGGCGGCCGAAGCACGCACCGTCCTGCTCGACGCAGCGCCGTCCCGCGTAGCCCCGGCCCGTGCGGCCGTCTCCCGTTCGGCCGCATCCGGTCCGGTCACGACGGCCTGCGGGTGCATCTGGCGCAACCGGCGCGACGGCGAGGGGCGTCTGGTCGCGACGGTCCGCACCTCCTCGCGGGCGGTCCGCAGTATCGGCACCGACCGCATGCCCTGCACCGGTACCGCGGGTACAGCCGGTACCGGCGACCGCGGGAGCCCCAGCTCTTGCCCGGCCGGAGTGTTCTCGCCCAGCAGCGTCCGTACCTCCGACACCGGCCGTCGGCAGGCGTCGGCCAGCTCGGCGATCGAGCGGCCCTGGTCGTACGCGGTCCGCAGCCGCTCGGCGAGCGCGGCCCGAACCCGGGCCGCCGTCCGGTCGCCCGGGGAGCCGGCCTCCGCTGCCGAGTCGCCGTCACCGTCGGCGCCGCGGCGCGGGCGCGGCACCAAGCCGGCTGCGCCGGGCATCGGCGGCCCTCCCGGCACACCGGCTGGGCTCGGGTCTGCGGCCGTCGCGATGGAGCAGCGCACGGCAGGATCGGTCGGGGTGGGATGGAGCGAGGTCATCGGCACGGGCCCTTCGGGGAACGGTGCCGATGATCCTCCCGCACCGCGCGATCAGCTCCAAGCGTCATCTCCCCGCATCCTCCCCTCGGCAGGCGGTGCCACGGCCCGGCCGGTACAAACGCGCTGACGGCGCTGGGGGACTGACGCTATCCTCGGCCGCATGAAGCGCTTCGTGGGCCTGAGCTGGTGGCCGTCCTAGGACGGCCACCACACGCGCCTGACCAGGGCCGTCCGGGATGGACGGCCCTGCTGCGTTTCTCCGCGGGACGGGCCCGCACCCCGGACGGTCACCATCACCGCCGTACCGAGGAGAAACCCCGCATGACCACCGCGACCATTCCCGCCGCCCCGGCGACCACCGCCCATACCGCCGCCCCGGCATTCACGGCAGATCCGACCGTCCACCGCGTCCTGACCGGCGACCGCCCCACCGGCCCGCTCCACCTCGGCCACTACTTCGGCACCCTGCAGAACCGGGTCCGCCTCCAGCGCCAGGGCGTCGAGATGTTCGTCGTCATCGCCGACTACCAGGTGATCACCGACCGGGACAGCGCCGATCGGCTCGCCGAACACACCGAGAACCTCGTCCTCGACTACCTCGCGGCCGGTCTCGACCCCGACCGCGCCACGATCTTCACCCACAGCGCAGTCCCTGCCCTCAACCAGCTGCTGCTGCCCTTCCTCAGCCTGGTCAGCGTCTCCGAGCTGAGCCGCAACCCCACCGTCAAGGACGAGATCGCCCACTCCGGCCAAGCCGCCGTCAACGGACTGATGTTCACCTACCCCGTCCACCAGGCGGCCGACATCCTCTTCTGCAAGGCCAACCTCGTCCCCGTCGGACAGGACCAGCTGCCCCACCTCGAAGTCGCCCGCACCGTCGCCCGCCGCTTCAACGAGCGCTACCCGCACGCCGACGGCAGCGCCGTCTTCCCCCGCCCCGAGGCCCTGCTCTCGGACGCCCCGCTGCTCCTCGGCACCGACGGCGGAAAGATGAGCAAGAGCCGTGGCAACGCCGTCTCCCTCGGCGCCACCGAAGACGAGACCGCCCGGCTGATCCGCGGCGCCAAGACCGACACCGACCGCCGGATCGGCTACGACCCGGTCAACCGGCCCGAGGTCGCCAGCCTCGTCCTGCTCGCCGCGCTCTGCCAGGACCGGACACCCGAGGAGATCGCCGCCGAACTCGGCGACGGCGGCTCCGCTGTTCTCAAGCGCACCGTCACCGAGTCCGTCAACGAGTTCCTCCGCCCGATGCGAGACCGTCGCGCCGAACTCGCCACCGACCGCGGCTACCTCCGGCAGGTGCTGCGTGACGGCGCCGAGCGGGCCAACGCCGTCGCCGACGCCACCCTCGCCGAGGTCAGGGCCGTGATGGGGTCGATCTGAAGAACCTCCCTCGCATCCTCGGTCCGCGGACATCGGCCCGTCGACGCGAGGGCATATCGTCACCGAGCGGCCTCGACTGCACATCGACAGCACCTTGACTGCACCGAGGCCGCCAGGTACCCCCACTGCCACCCCGGAAAGGCGACCCGGCCCATGGACCAGCACCCGACCACGCCCGGCCGAGGGCTGACCCGCCCGCCGCACCTGCGCCCCGGGGATCGCGTCGCCGTGGTCGCCCCCAGCGGACCCATCGACCCACAGCGGCTCACCACGGGCTGCGCGATCCTGCGCTCCTGGGGGCTGAGGGTCACCGTCGCCCCGCACGTCCTCGACACCCACCCTGCTCTCGGCTATCTCGCCGGCACGGACGCCGACCGCGCCGCCGACCTCCAGGCCGCCTGGATCGACCCCACCGTCGACGCCGTCATCTGCGCCCGCGGCGGCTACGGCGTCCACCGCATGGTCGACCTGCTCGACTGGCACGCGATGGCCGCAGCCCCGCCCAAGCCCTTCATCGGCTTCAGCGACGCCACCTCCCTGCACGAGGCCTTCGCCCAGCGCCTCGGCCTCGCCACGCTGTACGGGCCGATGAGCGCCGCCGCCTCCTTCATCGCCGACGGCCCCACCGCCGACCACCTGCGTCGCACCCTCTTCGACCCCGCGGCCACCACCGTGCTCACCGCACCCACCGCCACCCCGCTCGTCCAGGGCCGCGCCCGCGGCGTCACGGCGGGCGGCTGTGCCTCCGTCCTCGCAGCCGAACGCGGAACCCCGGCCGCCCGGGCGTCGTACGCGGGCAGCATCCTGATCCTGGAGGACGTCAACGAGCAGCCGTACCAGCTCGACCGCATCCTCACCCAGCTGCTGCGCTCCGGAGTGTTCGGCGGCGCCACGGGTGTCGCCCTCGGTTCCTGGGACGGCTGCGGACGGCCCGAGCGGGTGCAGGCCGTCATGCGCGACCGGCTCGGGCCGCTCGGCATACCCGTTCTCTGGGAGCTGGGCTTCGGCCACAGCCCGTCCACGCTCACCGTTCCGCTCGGCGTCCCCGCCCTGCTCGACGCCGACGCGGGCACGCTCACCCTGGAGGTGCCGGCCCTCGCGGCCCGGTGAGGGGACGGGCCCAGGTGAGTAGGGTGCGGCCATGAACGAGGACCGCCTCACCGACCTCGCCCTCGGCCTCCTCCGGGGCCCGGGCAGCAACGCCCGCACGATCCTCGGACTTGCCGGCCCACCCGGCGCCGGCAAGTCCACCCTGGCCCGGCACCTGGTCGCCGAGGTCGAGCGGTCCGAAGGCCCCGGCAGCGCGGCCTACGTCCCGCTGGACGGCTTCCACCTTTCGGCTGCCCAGCTCGATCGCCTCGGCCTGACCCACCGCAAGGGCGCCCCCACGACCTTCGACGCCCACGGTTACGTCGCCCTGCTCCGCCGGATCGCCACCGACCGCTTCCAGGACATCTACGTCCCCGACTTCGACCGGACCCTCGACGAACCGGTCGCCGCCAGCCACGTCATCCGCCCGCACACCCGCCTCGTCATCACCGAGGGCAACTACCTCGCGTCCATCGACACCCCCTGGCCGGACGCCCGCCGCCTGCTCCGAGAACTCTGGTACGTCGACACCGACGACGCCCTCCGCGAGGAGCGCCTGCTCCGCCGCCACCGCAACGGCGGCCGCGACGAGACCACCGCCCGGCACTGGGTCACCGGCAACGACCACCCCAACGGCGAGTACGTGAAGGCCGGCCGTCCGCTCTGCACCCGGATCGTCCCCGGGACGGGTTTGCCCGAGGCGCCGGACAGGGGTAGTGTTCTCTAGTCGCTCGACAGGGAGCACCGGACACGCGTCTGCGCGGACGGTCCCGGGGCGGCCAATCCTTCGAAACACCACTTCCCGGTTCGGGCTGGGTCGCGTCTTGTCGCGGCTCGGTGCGTATTCGGCATGCGTGTTTATGGGGATTGTGGCTGGATTCGCTTTTCGGAGCGGGGATCGGCTAGAGTTTGAAACGTCGGACGGGGCGTCAAGTCCTGGAAGACACCGGCGAGTTGGATGACGAAGCCCCGGAAAACGGAGCGGAAAACATCTGATAAGCTGGAAACACGAAAGAACGAAGCGCCC